>JAHBSL010000029.1 GCA_019639135.1 Acidobacteriota bacterium | reverse complement strand
GTGCCGGTTGGGTTTTCGTCTTTGTAACGATCATACAATGCCTTTAGAGCAATCCCATTGCCCGGAGGTCTTCTACCGGTTCGTCGAAGGAGCACGAGCCGAAGGAGATCATTCCGCGGGTGCGGAGCAGCTTTAGATGGGCGGTCGTCAGGAAATACTCGCTCCGCCAGGCGACGCCGCCATCGCTGAAGGAAAAGACCTCTTCGAACTCGTCTTCCATCAGCTCTTCGAGCAGCGACGGCCGGTAGCTCTCGCGGGCAAAGGCGGTCATCAGCAGCATATTGAGAAAGCCGTGCATCGCCCCGCGGGGAGCGTCCGCGGCATAGGTCAGCGGCTTAAAGCAGCGGAGCGGATGGTGAAGCCCGGCCGTCGCCTTGAAGGGCACGTTCGCCGCCATGCAGCTTCTTACGAATCGAATTATCTCGCGAGCCGATGGGAAGTCCGCGTTTGTAACACCGCCGGTGCGTATTTTTGCCCGCTGCTTATGGGCGGCGAGCGACATCACGAGGTCAACGAACTCGTCGCCGGTCGCTATCTCAAAAAAAGCCGTCAGCCCCTCGGGCAAGATCGCGACAGTGTTCTCTATCTTCGAGATGGTCGTCGCCTTGACCTCCAGCGTATCGATGACGGCCCGCCCTTCGTTCTCGCGGTTGAAGTCGTTGACGGCTTTGATCGTTGCCGTAATGTCTTCGCCCGAGAGTGCGCTAAGCCGCCAGGGAAACGCCGAGCCACCCGAGAGAAGGTCACGGGCACATTCGAGAAATTCGTCAAGCCGTGCCGTCGGCACCACGAACCGCCCGAGCATCCAGCCAAGTTCGCCGCTCCGGTATGCCGCATAGTTGACGACCGCTTCCTGCATCGAAAGCTGCGAGGGCGGAAAAAGCCCGGCGTAGTCGATCACCTCTTCGAGCAACGTTCTCAACGATTCGGCGGGCTTTATGGGTTCGGCGGCAGCGGTCATCTCTTTGCTTGCAGTATTTGGTTCCAAATCGGAATGATACGGATTGCCCTCGGGATTTACAAACGCGTCGCATTTTGTCGCCCCTCTTGCTTCGACCGTCGGTTTCGGTTATCTTGCAAAAGATTTCAGGCACTTATGCGTGTTTTAGGTATCGATCCGGGAAGCGAAACTCTGGGCTGGGGCGTGGTCGAGGGCTCGGGCTCGAAGTACACTTCCCTTGCCTTCGGCACGGTCCGCTCAAAGAGCCGCGATGCCTTTTCAAAGCGGCTGATGGGCATTTACGCCGGGGTTGCCGAGGTGATCGATGCCCACGCGCCGGATGTGCTCTCGATCGAGGAAGCCTTTTACGCCGCCAACGTCAGCGTGGCAATGAAGCTCGGGCAGGTCCGCGGCGTCGTTCTGCTGCTTGCAGAGCAGCGTGGACTGGCGATCGCCGAGTATGCCCCGCGGTTAATAAAGCAAACCGTCGTCGGCTACGGCAATGCCGAGAAAAACCAGGTCGGCGAGATGGTTCGCATCCTGCTCGGGCTCCGGACCGTGCCGACGCCGCACGATGCCGCCGATGCTTTGGCGACGGCCATCTGCCACTTCCACCATGCCGGAGCCGCGGCCCGGATCTTGAAACAAAGTTTATGAAACCTGCTCTCCTGCTGCTCTTTCTTTGTTTGTTCACTTTCACCGCCGAGGCCCAACGCCGCTCGCGTGAGCGGACGCCGCAACCGGCCGAGGTCGGGAAAACGGCGGTCGTGATGGACGAGACGATCTCCGTGCTCCGCGACCGGCCGAGCCTTTTTGCCAATGCCGTCCAGCGAATGCGCCGCGGCCGCGTTGTAAAGATACTTGGCGTTGCCGAGGCGGACGGCGTTAGGTTCTTTCGCGTTTCGGCAGTGCCACCGGCGGCGGGTTGGGTTCAGGCGGACGCCGTTTTCGGCAAGTTTCGCCCGGCCGATGAAGAGCGTTTCGTGTCTTTGATCCAGGCCTCCGGCGGCTTCGAACAGATCGAGCTTGCCACACATTTCCTCAAGCTCTATCCCGAATCGCGTTTCCGCCCGGCTGTGCTTTTGCTTTACGGAGACCTGCTTGAGGACGCCGCATCGAGGCTTAGCCGCGATGCCAATAACCGGCTCGACCGCCGCGAGATGGCCGCAACCGGAGCACCCGTCCACAGCTATTACCTAAATTTCGTTAGCCTCGACCGCTACCGCCGGCTCGGCATTCGCTTTGTCTTTAATTCGTCAACGCGGCTGTTCCATTACGATGGCGAATCATGGTCCGAGGTGATCCGCAAATACGCAAACAGCACCGAGGCCCTTGAGGCCCAAAAGCGGCTGGATACTTTGAAAGAAAAAATGGAAAGGACGGCGTCGCGTTAGAGAGCCAAGGCGATCTCGGCCGCGACGCGGGCGTTCGATTCGAGCAAGGCGATGTTCGCCCGCATCGTCCGTCCCGAGCTTTTTTCGGCGAGTTCGCTCAGCAGAAAGGGCGTTATCGTCTTGCCGGTGATGCGTTTAGCCGCCGCTTCGCCGAGCGCATCGGCGATCAAACGCTCGGCCTCGGCCCGCGGGATCTCATCCGCCTCCGGCACCGGATTCACAACGAGCAACGCCTGCTGAAGCCCGAGCTCGCCACGAGCCTCCGCGATCTTTGCTACGTCGGAGGCCTTCTCAAGCCGGACGTCAACCCCGAGCCCACTCGAACGCGAAAAGAACGCCGGAAACTCGCTGCACCGCCAGCCGATGACCGGCACGCCGTGCGTCTCAAGCCATTCACGGGTCGCCGGGAGGTCGAGCACGGCCTTCGCCCCGGAGCAGACAACGATGATCGGATTCTCGGCAAGCTGCGGAAGATCGGCAGAGATGTCCGGCAGCGAACCGCGGTGAACGCCGCCAATGCCTCCGGTCGCAAAGACGCGGATGCCGGCCTTGCGGGCTATGAAGGTGGTCGTGGCAACGGTTGTCGCGCAATCGAGCTTGCCGGCGATGGCTATCGGAAGATCGCGGATCGAGGCCTTGCGGACGTTTTCTGACTTGGCAAGATGCTCGATCTCCTCGATGTTCAATCCCGCCTTGATGCGACCGCCCAGGACGGCGACGGTCGCCGGGACCGCACCGACCTCGCGGACGATCGCCTCGAGCCTGAGCGCGGTTTCTATGTTAGTCGGAAAGGGAAGCCCTTGAGCAATAACGGTCGATTCGAGCGCGACTATCGGGCGGTCGAAATGGACCGCACCGGAGACCTCATCGCTTAGATCGATCCTCATCGGGAAACGCGAGAAGCTACTTGACGAACTTGCCGATCCGGTCGAGCCGCGGATGCGTCAGGCAGCCGAGCATGTCGCCGTTCGAAGCTCCGCGATCGCACGACCAGTAAACGAACATCGCCCGCCCGATGACCAGCTCACGCGGGACGAAGCCCCAAACGCGGCTGTCCTCGCTGTCGTCGCGGGCATCGCCGAGAACGAAAAAGTTATTCGGCGGAACGACCATCTCCTTGCCCTCAACACCAAAGTCGTAACTCGCGGTCGGGAGCCGCCGCCCGGCACGAACGGCATCCATCGTTGCCTTGCTGTAATAAACGGTCCACTTCGCGTTCGGGTCCTTTTCCTCGAACTCGAGGGTCTCAAGCGCAGAGATATTGTTCGGTGCGTCGCCGATCACGCGATTTTCCGCGAGCGGCTCGCCATTGATGTAAACGCGGTTGTTACGAAACTCGACAGTCTCGCCCGGAAGACCGATGACGCGCTTTACGTAATTGATCTGATATGCCTTGAGCGGCGGATTCGAGCCGCGAAAGCGGTCACGCTCAGGGCGTGCACGGTTGCCGGGATATTTGAAAACGATGATGTCGCCGCGTTCGATGTCCCGCATCGGGAGAAACGGCAGCGGGTCGCCCGCGGGATTGAAAATGAACTTGTTGACGAGCAGATAATCGCCGACGAGGATGGTGTTTTGCATCGAGCCGGTCGGCACAGTGACCGCCTGCAGGATGAAGGTCATGCCGAAGAGCGCCATCACGAGCGTTACCGTCAGCGACTCGAAATATTCGCGAAAAAGCGACTTTGGCGGGCCGGTAGGCTTCTTCGCCGGTTCTTTTTCCTTCTCGTTTGCCTCGGCCGATCTTACTTCCGGCGTCTCAATGCTCATATTTTACTAGTTTCCGTCAAGATCTTTGGTTGCGACGAGGGCCTTTTCCGCGGCTTCCATTTCGGCCGCCTTTTTGCTGCGGCCCTCGCCCTCGGCCGAACCGCCTTGCCAGGCGACCTGCACACGAAAGGTCCGGTCATGCGGCGGCCCCTGCTCGGAGATCGTTCGATACTCCGGAAGCGGCAGCCCTCTTCCCTGCAGCCGCTCCTGCAGGAGCGATTTGAAATCGACCGATGACTGCGGGCTTGCTGCTGCGATCCGCTCGCCAAAGAGCCGGAGCGTTACCTCGCGTGCGGCCGTAAAGCCGCCATCAAGAAAAACGGCACCGATCACCGCCTCGAACGCATCCGAGAGGATCGCCGGTTTCCCGCGTCCGCCGGTCCGTTCTTCCGCTGGCCCGAGAACTAGGAACTCGCTGAGCCCGAGCTCGCGTGCAATGCCCTCAAACGCCTTTGCGCTGACAAGCTGATGCTTCATCTGAGTCAGTTCGCCCTCGTGCGAGTGCGTGTGCCGCCGGTAAAGCTCCTCGGCGACCGCCAGACCGAGCACGGCATCGCCGAGAAACTCCAGCGTCTCGTAGTCGTCGCTAGTTGTTCGCAGCTCGCGGCCGGCCTCGCGTTCGGTCGCGACCGAGCTGTGGGTCAAGGCGCGACGTAGCAGGGCGTTATCCGCAAAGTGGTATCCGATCCGCTCTTCAAGGTCCTCAATGCTCATCGGGGCCTCGTGATAGTTTAAGCGGTCGCCCTGCAAATACAAAACCGGACGCCCTTTGCCTGAAAGAGCGTCCGGCCGATCATTAGAAGGTGTCGGAGGTGGATCCGAACCGAAAGGGAAACTAGTTGCCCGATGCGGTATCGGTCGAGGTCTCGGTAGCGGTCGGCGGTTCAACGACGACCGGAGTGACCTCGGAGGTCGGGTTCGGCATCGGCTTCTGGATCGTCGATGCGATGAACTCGTCAACTCCGGTCTCTTTGTCAAAGCGGACGTTGTAGAGCGTCTTCACATTGTTGTAGAGACCCTCGCGATATGCCTTCGAAGCCGCATCTGCCTTGGTATTTTTGTAAGCTCGTGCGTAAGCGTCAACACCGCGTTCGGCATAAGCCTTCAGCAGGCCTTCCTTGGCCGCGATCTCGGCATCCTTGGCGACCTTCTCTTCGTCGGTCGTCAGGGCGTTGCGAGCAACGATCATTGCCTTGACCTCTTCCGCAAGTTTCTGAACCTCTTCGAAGTAGTAGTCACCAATGGCTCCGTAAACCAACGGATTTGTCTTACCCGCAGGCAACTGCGTTAGCTCGAAGTAATCGGCCAAACCAGCCTTTTTGTCACCTTGGCCGTAGAACTTAACATAGGCCTTGGCATAGATAAGGTCGGCGATGACCTGATCCTTGGTGTCTTCAAATTCGAATACACCGAAAACTTCCTGCCCGGTCTTGTTCTTCTTGGTCGCCGGGGTTCCGCCGCGGAGCATCCCAAGTGCCTTATCGGCCATCATTAGCGAATCGGAATTGAAGGCGTTGTTCTTCTTCGGCGGGGCTGCCTCGAAAAGTGCTGCCTGTCCGAGCGGGATGATAACATTCAGAATGCGAGGATCGTTAGGAGCGATCGCTTGTATCTCTTTTGCAGCGGCAAAGGCCTCTGCCCAGTTCTTGTTCTGGCCGCCTACGGCTGCGTCATACTTCTGGAACAGCGGGCGGAGCTTCTGGTCAATCTTATACTGAGCGACATCCTTTTCCCACTGCGGCATTTGCGGCTTGAGCCAGGCAACGAAGTCCTTGGCCGATTCGCAATTGCCATACTTCTCAAGGTACTGTTTGCCGGCTTCGACCGCCGCTTCAAGAGTAGCGATCTTACCGTAGTTAGCAGTAACCTTTTCATAAAGGGCATTCATCCCGTCGAAGTCCTCGCACGGGTCCTGGTCCTGAGCCGAGACGGCGGTGCTTCCGGCGGCCATGAATACCGCCAAAAGTGCTGCAAAACCGACATTTCTAAAGATCGTTTTCATTTGTGTTACTTCCTCCAAAACCTGCTTGTTACTAACCTATCGGAAACCGGAAAACGCTTGAGTCGGTTTCGCGTCTTGTCTGATGTATCGTTCGGAAAAATAGTTGCAAGAAAATCCGGACGATATCCACCGCCCGCCGGGAATGGCACACCGGCCTGCTATAAAAAAGCAGAGACCAATAATAATCATTTATTGCGGGAAATGATGTCAAGTGAGAACGCAAAAAACTCTTGTCAATTGTTCGGTCGCAGCATCAATTTCGCACAACTCTCGGACGCGTTTTCTTTTTGGCGGCCGTCTTCGGTTCTGGCTTCGAATCGGGCTTTTTGGCCGTTGATCTCGAGTTTGCGGCCGGTTTACTGTTCTTTGCCGGTGCCTTTGCGGGTGCCTTTGCAGGAGCCTTTGCAGCAGTCTTTGCACTGCTTTTGGCCGGTGTCTTCGCGGTTGCAGCCGGTTTCTTCGCGGGCGGAGTCTTTGCCTCAGTCTTCTTTGCGGTAGAGGCTGCGGGCTTCTTAGCCGGTGCTCTCTTTGCGGCTTCTGTTGTCTTAGCCTTTGCCGGAGAGGTCTTTGCGGCGGGAGATGCAGTTCGCGGAGCGGTCGGGCGTGCCGGTGTATTTACTGGACGAGAATCCGTTTTCTTTACCCCCGGTGATGCGGGCTTTGCAACCGGGCGTGCCGATGCCGCAGAGTCGCGGTTGTATTCAATTATTACTGGCTTGAAGACAGGTGCCGTTTGCGTCGTCCGGGTAACTCGAGGAGTTTCGGTGGCACGCTGCTGCGAAGCTCCGGCGACGATGGTCCTCTGCGGAGCGGCCTCAACGGCCCCATCGCTCAATTCCTCATCCTCGTCCTCGTCACGTTCGTCGCCGCCCGGACGAGCAGCTATCATCGCATCGCTAGGCTGGTTCGGTTGGCTCCGGAGATTTCTTAGGGCCATCAGCCTTTCAGGGTCGCGTCGGATGCGGTTGCCGAGCGCATTGTATATCTGACTGGCGATCGCCGCCGAAATGCGTCCGCGGGCAGCCTGTCCGCGTGTGATAACGACAACGGCATAGTCCGGATCCTCGACCGGTGCGACCGAAGCAAAAAGCCCGACCCACGAGCCCTGTCCGATGCAGGAACCGGTTTTGCCGGCGACGCCGAGCGTCTGGTCCATTCCCCTGCGTGCGGTTCCGTATTCGGCGGCTCCCATCATTCCGGGGATAACGCCCTTGAGCGTTTGCTCCGGCAGGTCGGAGGTGCCTTTGATGCGCGCCTGCTGGCTTGTCCGCTGAATGCGTTCGCGGGAAAGCCGCGGCGTTACGCGCTTGCCGCCATTGGCGATGGTCGTAACCATCACGGCGAGTTGCAGAGGCGTTACCTCAAAATCATCGGCGTGCGAATAGATCCGCGGATTGTTGTTGCCGTACGGCAGCTTGCCTGCGTATTCTCCCTCGGCATTGATGCCGGTCGGTTGGCCGAGACCAAGCTGCTTTGCGTAGTAGATCAACTTATCGCTGCCGAGCCCGCTGCCCACACGTTGGAAATATGGATTGTTAGAGTAGGCGAGAGCATCGTCAAGGCCCTGCTTTCCGGCGTCGCCAATTATGGCTCCGTCGGGCGTGATCCTGTTCTCGTTTATCCCGGCAACGCCCGTCACGAGCTTGACGGTTGAGCAAGGCTTGTAGCCTTTCTTGATCGCCCATTCCTGGTTGACCATCGTTACGACGCGACCGGTCTTTGCCTCCATTACGACGATCGTCCCGGCACGGTCGCCGAGTGCATTGACGGCGGCCTGGCGAATTGCGAGGTCCTCGCCCTGAGTGTTGTCGCGGGCGATGTTCTCGGCCGTCTCTGTCCGCAGGCCACGCTCGAATGCCAACGCCCGTTCGCGGGCACGGCGGGCGGCCTCTTCGCGGCGACGCTGCTCGGCAAGTGCTGCCTGGCGGCGAGCTTCCTCGGCCTTTTTACGAGCCGCTTCTTTGCGCCGCTCGGCGGCGGTCATTTTCTTTGAGGGCTTGGCCGCAGCTTTCTTATCGCGGGCAGATGCGGTTCGGGATGAGGTCGATTTTTTCGGGGCAGCCTTTTTGGTCGCCGCCGCCTTCTTAGGATCGGGCTTTGCCGCGGTCCGTTTCTTTGTTTGGCCTGCTGAGATACCGGCCAACGCAAAAACGGCGATCAAAAACAGTAAACCGGAACGGCGGGAAAAGGCGATCATGGAAAGGTTCATCCGTTACCTCAACGTGCAGGGCGTTATTTTTCGTTAATCTAATTTTGGAGGCCAAGTCCCGCAAGGAAGAGCAAATGTTGTAAAGCGGAACTTTGCGAATCGACTGAACTTCAAGATAACATTCAAACCACGCTAGTGCAAGGACTTTTTTAAGCGCTTGCTTATCCTGCAAACCAAATGGGGTTTTTGAGTACATTTCGCGGCCGATTGCTTCTCATACTGGCGCTGATGCTCGTCGCCACGCTCGGCGTTCAGTATTACATCAATCTCTTGATGCAGCAGGAAAACACCGAGCTCCGCGAGCGGCAATCGCAGGCCTTACTCGCCGGGCTCCAACTTGGAGTTTCGAGCCTGACGCAGCAGGACCGCATCCGCGACCTCGTGAATCAACCCGGCCAGGCATATCTTGATGAGGGCTCTCGGCAGCGGATCCTCGACATCCTTGTTATTACGAACGAATGGCTTGTGCTCGACAGCCTGAGCGATACCTATCTGCCCGAAAGCGGCGAGGGCGACCAGATAATTTACAAGCGGCTGAGCGATCTGAACGATCTTCCGCCGTTGATGAACGGAGAACGGCTCGGAGCCGACCTTGAACGTTTTCCGAACCGCCGGACGGCCGAGAACAAGCTCCGTAACGACGAAGCCCACGCTCTCCCGATCGAGACCAGCGAAGGCCGCTGGTACATCATGGTTCTGCTCCGCAATGACCGTAACGAGGCGGCCGCCCGAGCGGCACAGCCGCTACTCGTAACGCTCGGCGTTCTTTCGATCTCGACGCTGATCACGTTCCTTCTCGTCTGGCGGTTCACGCGGCCGATCGCAAATCTATCCGATGCGGCACGCCGAGTGGCCGAGGGCGACCTCGGCGTCCGCGTTCCGGACGACTATCGCGGCGATGAGATGGGACGGCTGGCGATGCGGTTCAACGAGATGACCTCCGAGCTTGAGAAATCGAAGGAACTCGAAGAGCAGCTCCAGCAGGCGGAAAAGAGCGCCGTGATCGGCCGGCTCGGCTCGGCGATCGCCCACGAGATACGCAACCCGCTCAACTACATCAACCTAACGCTCGACCACCTTCGCTCGAAGTTTGCCCCTGAGGAAGAAGACCGGCAGAAGACATTCAAAAAGCTGATCACCCAGGTAAAGGACGAGGTCGCCAGGATCAACCAGCAGATCACGGATTTTCTCAGCTATTCGCGGCCGGCGGTGGCTGACCTGAAACCGGCGGATGCGAAGGGGATCATCGAGGATTCGCTTCGGATCGTCGAGGGCACCGCGGAAGAGAACGGAATCAAGGTCGCCGTCATCGAACACAAAAATGTGCCGCAGATCGCCGCCGATGCTGAGATGCTCCGGTCGGTCTTTAACAATCTTTTCATCAACGCAGTTCAGGCAATGGGGGCAAGCGGCGGCAACCTTACGGTCCGCATCGAGCCCGACGAGGAACCGGGTTATGTACGCATTGAGGTCGCCGACACGGGCAACGGCATCCCGGCCGAAAACCTCTCAAAGATATTCGAGCCCTATTTCTCGACCAAAGAAACAGGCACCGGGCTCGGCCTCGCGATCGTCCACAAAGCGATCGAAGCCCACAACGGAAGCATTGAAGTAGATTCAAGAGAAGGCGAAGGGACGACCTTCGTGGTTCGCTTACCGAAAGACGAAATTTAGCCACAGAGGTCACAGAGCCTTCATCTCAGAATTCTCTGTGTACTCGGTGGCATAAGCAATATATGGCAAGAAAATCCATTCTCGTCGTTGATGACGAGAAGAACCAACGCGAGATACTTGAGACGATCCTCTCGGGTGAGGGTTATGACGTAACGACGGCGAGTTCGGGCGAAGCGGCGATGAAGTTTGTCGAGTCGCGCCGCTTCGATCTAGTTCTCACGGACCTCAAAATGACCGGCATGTCGGGCCTCGACCTGCTCAAAGAGCTGACGAATTTCGACCGCTCGATCATCGTCATTTTGCTGACGGCACACGGCTCGGTCGATTCGGCCGTCGATGCGTTAAGGCTCGGAGCGTTCGACTATCTCCAAAAACCCTACGACAGCGACAAGCTGCTTGAGACCGTCTCACGGGCATTGAACAAACTATCGGCACTCGATACCGAGATCGTCTCCGTCTCGCCCGAAATGGACAAGGTGAAGAAGCTGATCCTAAAGATAGCGAAATCGAACTCGACCGTCCTCATCCGCGGCGAAAGCGGCACCGGAAAGGAGCTCATCGCCCGGGCGATCCACATCAACAGCCTCCGGGCGAGCAATACGTTTCAGGCGGTGAACTGTGCCGCCATCAACGAGAACCTGCTCGAATCGGAACTCTTCGGCCACGAGAAGGGCTCATTTACCGGAGCGGTCGGCGAGAAGAAGGGGCTTTTCGAGATAGCCGATGGCGGCACGCTTTTCCTTGACGAGATCGGCGAGCTCGACATCGCCCTTCAGGCAAAGCTCCTGCGTGCCTTACAGGAACGTGAGATCCGCCGCGTCGGCGGTGTGAAAGAGATACCGGTCGATGTCCGCGTGCTCGCCGCAACGAACCGCGACCTCCTGAAGATGACGGAGGAGAACCGCTTCCGCGAGGATCTTTATTATCGGCTCAATGTTCTCTCGATAGAGATCCCGCCGCTTCGCGAACGCCGTTCGGACATCCCGGCACTGATGGAGTTTTTCATCAAGAAGCATACCCGCGGGACGGACCGGGAGATAAAGATCGAACCGGCAGCAAATGCTCTTCTCAACGATTACCATTACCCCGGTAATGTCCGCCAGCTTGAATCGGCGATCGAGCGGGCGATACTGCTCTCGGAGAACGACACCATTACGCTCGATGACCTTCCGCCCGAGATGTCCGCCGGCAGCCGCCCTGCGGAGATCGGCGGCGACTCGAACTTCAAACTTCCGCCCGAGGGCGTCAATTTTGAGGACGTCGAGCGGAGCCTGATCGAACAGGCAATGGAGCGGACCGACGGCAATATCACCAAATCCGCCAAGCTCCTTGGCCTCACCTTCCGGACGCTCCAATACCGCCTGGAGAAGTATGGGATAAAGAAGGATGGAGAGGAAACAGATGGCGAAGACGAGGCATAATTCTGTGATAAGATGAACCTTCGAGGAGTAAGACCATGATAACGGTTGAAGGTGTTTATAAGGATGGCAAGGTCGAATTGCTTGAGGCAGTTTCTATCGAACAGCAATCAAGGGTGCTTGTAACATTCTTTGAGAACTCGGATATTCCGCTTTCCGCGCTCGGAATAGACGAGGACGAAGCTGCAGAACTAAGACACAAGATGGATACATTTGAGGATTGGAACGAACCGGCGATGGATATCTATAACGACTATGACAACGCACGATCAGCCCTCAACGACGGGGTATAAACGCGGAGATGTTGTTCTCGTTACGTTTCCAAATTCCGATCTGAAGACTGCTAAGCTGCGGCCTGCACTGATCGTTCAAGCCGATGATCTGAATACAGGGTTATCTCAGGTGATCATTGCGATGATCAGCTCCAATCTGAACCGTGCTGGGCATCCCTCGCGGGTATTGATAGAAACGACTTCGGAGATGGGAGTACAAAGCGGTTTGTTGTTTGACTCGGTCTTGATGTGCGACAACCTGGCGACCGTATCGCTAAAAGCGGTGACGCGAAAGATCGGGGCGATTTACGATACTGGCGAGATCGACTCAGCTTTGCGATACACGTTCGGGCTGTGAGTTGTCCGTGGTTCTGGAAGGCGCTTTCCTTTCTAAACATTATGAAGCCGATGTGACGTGAGGTGATTCATGTCACTCGTCACTCACCACTCGTCACCGAGCATTATGGAATGGTTTTCGACATTGACACTCGCTCTTGGGTCCGCATGGACGAGCGGGATAAATCTCTACGCGACCGTTTCCGTTCTTGGGCTGCTGCAACGGCTAGGCGGCGTAAAGCTGCCGGGCGGGCTTGATGTGCTCGACAACTGGTGGATCATCGGCATCGCCGGCGGGCTCTACATAGTCGAGTTCTTTGCCGATAAGATCCCATATGTCGATAGCGTCTGGGACGTCGTCCATACATTCATCCGCGTTCCGGCCGGTGCGGTGGTCGCTTATGCCGCGGTTTCCGATATGGACCCGGCGATAGTCATTCCCGCAACGCTCATCGGCGGTGGCTTTGCCTTTGCCTCGCACGGCACAAAGGCGGCCGCACGAATGGGCGCGAACCTCTCGCCCGAGCCCGTCTCGAACATCGTGCTTTCGCTCGTCGAGGATGTTATCGCCTTTGTCGGAGCGTTCCTTTCGGTCTTTGCCCCGGTCGTCATTGCCATCGTGCTTGTCGTGTTCGCGATCGCGTTCTTCTGGTTCTTTCCAAAGATCTATCGGGCCATCCGGGCTCTTTTTCGCGGAGTGCGGGCATTTGTCCGCGGCGAATCTTTATCCGACGTTGCACGCAAGGCCGGCTAGGCTGGCCCGTTCTATTCACATTGTTCGTCTGAACTGATGGAGGAATAGAAATGAAAAGACTCTCTCTAGCCGCCCTTGTTCTTGCTTCCCTTTTGTTCTCAGCCTGTGGTGCGAGCGAACGCTCGGGTAGTTTGGGCTCGCCGACCTCTGTAACGAGCGAACCCGAATATCAGAACGCTTCCGCAGCAAATACCTCTACCGCAAGCGCTCCCGATCAGCTTCGTAAAACGGGCGGAGGCGGCGGTGGTGGAAGGGACGAGCCCGCGGCCGAAACGATCTCGGTCGATCAGGCGTCCGCCTCGCAGCAAGCGCCCGTTCCGGCCGACCGCAAGATAATCCGCAACGCAGAGCTCGACCTCGAATCCGAAGCTCCGGATGAAGCCCAGACCCGCATCACCGCCATTGCCGAGCAGATGGGCGGCTTTGTCGTCGAGTCGCAGCAGAGCTCGAGCGACGTTCGCTCGTCCCGCCGCGACATCGTTTCGATGACCGTCCGCGTGCCCGCGGCAAAGTATAGCGAAACGCTCGAAGTGATACGAAATGCCTCGGGCCGCGTCGTTGTCGAGACCGTGAAGGGGCAGGACGTAACCCAGGAGTTCATCGACATCGAGGCACGACTCAAAGCACAGCAGGCGCTCGAGGCTCAGTTCACCGAGATAATGAAGCGTGCCAATACGGTCGAAGACGCGCTCGAGGTTCAGCGGCAGCTCGCCCAGGTTCGAGGCGAGATCGAAAAGATCGAGGGCCGCAAACGCTTTCTCGAAAATCAATCAAGCCTCTCGACCATCAAGCTCCGCATCCGCACGCCGGCTGTGATCTCCGCGGGCGGCCCCGGTTTCTTCTCGCGGCTGACGGATTCGATCAATAAGGGTCTCGATTCCGCACTCGATTTCGTTCTCGGGCTCATCACGCTCCTGATCGCGGCTTTGCCGTTTCTTTTGTTCATCTGCTTGCCCGCCTACCTCATCTTCCGATACTTTTGGAGAAAGGCACGGCGGCAGATGACCGCGGCAAAGATCATCGAAGAAGAACTCAAGGGCGAATGAATTGGGAAAAGGCATTTCAATCTTTGGCGGTCTTGCTGGCAGCGGCCGCCATTTATTTTTTCTGGGCCGGTAATACGGATTGGACCTTTGCCGCCGGTGTTTTAGGTGCGGTCGCGTTCTTTCTGAGCGTTCGGGTACAGGTCAAGGGACGAAACCGCGTCCGAGAAGCTGAACACCTGGCCGCAGAAGCTGAAGATCAGGCGCCCGGCGAGGAAGCTCAATAAGACGTCTTGATCTGCTTTTACGCATTGAATGTTAGACACGGTTTCCGCTTTTCAAACCCGGCCGCGTCTTTTTAGTTTATGGCAAAGATCGTCCTCGCAACCTTTGGCTCGCTCGGCGACCTTCACCCAAAGATAGCCCTCTGTATTGAACTTCAACGCCGCGGCCACGATGTTACGATCGCCGCGATGGAGTTTTACCGCGAAAAGATCGGCCAGATCGGGCTCGGCTTTAGCCCGATGGCGCCGCACCTTGACCCCAACGACGATTCGCTGGCAAAGGACCTGATGGACAACGACACTGGATCGGAGTTGATCGTTCGCGAGATCATAATGCCGAGCCTGCCAGTGATGTATGAAGACCTGGTCGCGGCGACGGCCGGTGCGGACCTCATCGTCTCGGGCGAGATCACCTACGCCATCAAATCGCTGGTCGAGACGACCGATATCAAATGGGTCTCGACGACGCTTTCGCCCATCGCTTTCTTTTCCAATTACGACCCGCCGGTGCCGCCGCCGGCACCTTGGTTTGAGAATCTGCGCTTTCTCGGGCCCGCATTTCATAGGCTCGTCTTCTCCTTCGCCAAAAGGCAGACTCATGCTTGGCTGGCAGACTATCGGAAGTTTCGCCGCGGCCTCGGCCTTAGCGAAGACCACGACCCGATCTTTGCGGGCAAGTTTTCGCGAGACGCGCACCTTGCGATGTTCTCCCGCGTACTGGGTGAGCCGCAGGCCGATTGGCCGCCGCATACGCAGCAGACCGGCTTTTGCTTTTACGACGGGCAGGCCGACAGCGGCAAGATGCCCGAAGGCCTGGAGGATTTTCTGAATTCCGGCGAGCCGCCGATCGTCTTCACGCTTGGCTCGGCGGCTGTAATGGACCCGGGTGAGTTCTTTAACGAGAGCATCAAGGCGACAAAGATGCTCGGGCGACGGGCGGTCATGCTGTACGGCGTCTTTAATGAACCGCCCGATGGATTGACCGATGATGTTGTCGGTTTTGATTACGCGCCGTATTCGCGGTTATTTCCGCGGGCGGCATGTGTCGTCCATCAGGGCGGCGTTGGAACGACCGGGCAGGTGCTTCGTGCCGGAGTGCCGCATGTGATAATGCCCTACGGCCACGACCAACCGGACAATGCCGCACGCTGCCGCCGTGCCGGTGTCGCTGAGGTCCTCCGGCGTGGCAATTACACTGCGGACACGGCCGCCAAAACGATCGATCGGATAATCGCCGACGTCTCCTATCGAACAAGGGCCCGCGAGCTAGCCGCCGTTGTCGCCGCTGAGGGCGGAACCGCCGCGGCCTGCGACCGCATCGAAGACGTGCTTCGTTTCGGCGAACGACAGTAGCATTTTCAGTTCTCTTTTTACCCACCTGCATTACTGTTAATCTGGGTGTTCGTACGTTTTCGGAGACGGAGGAATGCTAATGCCGTTACCAGATGAACAGATCAGCGAGATCGTCAAAGCTGTCAGGAGCCGCGAGTTCGACCGGCTCCGAAAACTCGCCGAGGCCCTGCCCCCAAATGTTTTGGCAACACTTGTTGGCAAGCTCGACGAGCCCGAAGAGGCCGCCCTTCTTTTCCGCTCACTTCCTCGCGGTTTGGCAACAGAGGTCTTCGAGTACCTTCCGCACAAAGGCCAATGGGAACTGACGCGTTCACTCGCAAATGACGAGGTCGCATCGGTACTCGAAACAATGGCCGATGACGACCGCACACGGTTCTTCGAAGAATTGCCGAGCGGTGTCACCCAACAGCTGCTTGAATTGCTGTCAGAGGAAGAACGAGCGAAGGCCCTCAACCTGCTTGGCTATCCGAAGCACTCAGTTGGCCGGCTAATGACGCCGCATTACATTCGGGTGAAGCCGAGTTGGACCGTTGGGCAAACGCTCGAACATGTCCGTAAGTTTGGGAAGGACAGCGAAACGCTAACGATGGTTTACGTCGTTAATGACCGCGGCATCCTGATCGACGACATTCGTATGCGTGCCATCCTCTTGGCCGATCTCGACACAAACATTTCCGAATTGATGAATGATCGGCTCGTTTTTCTACGTGCTAATGACAGTCAGGAGGATGCAGTATCTACATTTCGGGAGGCCGATCTTCCAGCCCTACCCGTTACGGATGCCGACGGTGTTCTCATCGGGGTTGTCACCGCTGACGATATACTCGACATTGCCGAGGAAGAGGCGACCGAGGACATTCAGCGATTCGGAGGCCTGGAGGCTCTAGAACTTCCGTACTCCGAGACCTCGATCACGACGATGCTCCGCAAGCGTTCCGGCTGGCTGATCGTCTTGCTCTTAGGCCAAACCCTAACCGCTTCCGCGATGGGGTACTTTGAGAACGAGATCGAACAGGCCGTCGTTCTTGCACTATTTGTACCGCTGATCATCTCTTCCGGCGGAAACAGCGGTTCGCAGGCGGCTACACTTGTTATCAGGGCAATGGCACTAAAGGAACTCTCGCTGGGCGACTGGTGGTTGGTGATGCGGCGGGAGTTACTTACCGGCCTCGCCCTGGGACTCGTTTTGGGATCGCTGGGTTTCTTGCGGGTGGCTTTGTGGCATACGCAGGGCTTTGCGGATTACACAGAGCACTGGTTTCTCGTGGCCTTTACCATCGGCTTGTCGCTCGTCGGGATAGTGCTCTGGGGCTCACTTTCGGGCTCGATGATCCCGTTTGTTATGCGCCGGTTCGGGCTTGACCCCGCAACGTCGTCGGCTCCGCTGGTTGCAACCCTCGTTGATGTTACGGGAATCGTGATCTATTTCTCGATCGCTGCAGCGATTCTCGCCGGAACTATATTATAGCCCCGGCCAGGACAAGGCCGAACTTAAAAAAGAATCGCCAAACATCCCTTTGACATCGGTCTGCATCCATTCTTTATACTCATTATTATGACGAGAAAAATGATGTCATCGCGAAGTTATATTGCGCCTTGGTTGATCGCTGTGATCTTCGCGGCCTCGGTGCCGGCACAGGTCAGGCCCGAGTCGCCGCCGAGAACTGCCGGGGACGCTCCTGTTGAGCTTCCGATCATCGACGGACGGAGAGATGCACTTGATAAGATTCAAGGTGAAAGCGACTTTAACAATCTTGCCCGCACATTTCACCCAAATACGCCGTATTCGCTCCCTCATGTGATGTTCTTCATCGACCGGAAGGATGGCAACCGAATCTATTACGCCGATTCGAACCGCTACCGCTTTCATAAAGATTTTCTGCTCGCGACCTATCTCGTTCCGCGTGGGGCGGACGTCTTTGGCCCGATCTATATCGATGAGGATCGTCGCTTCATCGTCGGGACGGTCGCGTTTCAGCGGACGGTCGATAAATACACATGGGAAATTTGGGAAGGCGACATGGCAACCGCCGAGCACCTGAAGACGGCGCACGAAGTTATCAACCGGACGTTTTTTGCAGAAGTCGCCTATAAACCTAACTCGACCCGGCAGGAAGATCTCTCGGCCGGACTCGGGTTTCCACGCGTTCTGCAGAGCGAGATAATCAAGAATCAGGAATACGTTGCTCTTAACCCCGGACGCGCTGTCGGCCGCATTCACGTGATCGAAAAGCTCGATGACACGGTCGAGATAGGCGATAACGAGATACTTGTGCTTCGCGAACTTCCGATGTCGCTGCCGCCCGTCCGCGGCATAATCGTAGCAAAGCCCTCGTCGCCGCTCTCGCACGTCAATATCCTTGCCAAGGGCTGGAACATCCCGAACGTTTACATCAAGGACGCCGACAAGCTCTTCAAAGACAAGCACACATTCGTCTGGGAGCTTGAGGCGACGATGACCGAGTATAAGTTTCGGCCGGCCGACACAGAACTGCTGCGGACCGAGTTCAAGTCGCCGGATCAGCAAATACCGCCGGTCGATATGGCCGTGACAAAGCTAACGGGCCTGAAGGAAATGCGGCGGACGGACAGCGTTGCTTTCGGTGCAAAGGCAGCCAATCTTGGCGAGATATTCCACACCAAAGTTCCCGGCATAACGGTCCCGGATGGTTTCTCGATACCCTTCTACTGGTACGACAAATTTATGAAGGACAACGGCCTCGATAAGGTCGTTGACAAGCTGCTCGACGACTACGATTTCATCCACAATCCGCGTTATCGAAGGGAAAAGCTCGACGAGCTTCGTGCTGCGATCCAGAAGGGCAAGTTCGACCCCGCACTTCGCCGCCAGGTTCTTGCCCGCTGGCGGACGCAGCTACGTTATGCGCCGGTATTTGTCCGGAGTTCTTCGAACGCCGAGGACCTGCCAAACTTCTCAGGTGCCGGGCTTTACTCGAGTGCGTTCAATATCCGAACGGCGGATCAGATGCTCACCGGAATCAAAAAGGTCTGGGGCTCGCTCTGGAACGCCCGGGCCTATGAATCGCGCACTCGCAATTACGTCAGCCAGGGCGATGTCTATATGTCGGCATTGATCCAAGTCGGTGTCGATATGGAAAAGGGCGGCGTGCTGATCACCAAAGATCCGTACAATAATGTGAAGGGCGATGCCGTCTATATCAGCTCGGTCTGCGGGCATAACTCGCGTGTGGTCAACAACAGCGGAATCCCGGAACAAATTCTTTTCCTTGGTGAGACGAGCTCGATCTCGGTCGTCACGCTCTCCGATCAGGAGAACGCCCTTCGCTTTGATGCCCGCGGCGACCTGAAGCAGGTAGTGGACAAATGCGCCGGGCCGGGCGGCCGCGTGATCAGCGATGCCGAGGTCAAGCGGCTGGTCGATGCCGCAAAGTTGATAACCGTGGCGTTCGATTCGGTGCCGCAGGATATCGAATGGGGCATAATGCGCGGTAGAATATACGTAGTTCAAACACGGCCGTATGCCGATTAAGATTAGCTGATTTTTTGGAGACGTTTATGAAGAAGATCTCTTTGGCCATTATTGCAGGTTCGCTTTTCGCCGCCGGGTGTAATTCCGGCGGTGCGGACCGTGCCGCCGCGGACAACACCGCAAACACGCCGGTGCGCTCCGAGCGGATGGAGCCGACGACGCAGCATACCTTCGAGAATATGCCCGAAAAACCCTCCGGGCCCGTTAAGCCAACCGGAGGAAAATGGAGTGCCGCGGGCGACCCGATCGACACGACCGACTTTGACAAGGCGATAGCCGACGCCGAAAAGAACCTGAAGGCAAAGCCGAATGACGCAGCCGCAAAAACGACCGCCGTGGAGGCTTACTTCAAGCGCGGATTTGCCTTGACCGAGGCTCGTCAATACGCCTCGGCACTCGGCGACTATCGGCGGGCGCTGAAGATCGACCCGAACCACGAGGAATCTAAGAAATGGCAGCAGCAGATCATCGGCATCTACGAGATGATGAAGAAGGAATATCCGAAACCGGGTGAGGAACCGGCACCGCTGCCCTTCAAGAAAGAAGGAGCTTGAGCGGAGCGAGGTGAAAAAGTGGGAAAGTTAAAAGGTGAAAAAGGGGGCGGAACTTTCAGGCCCAGCCACGTCGGTAAAAGCCCATGGAGGCTAGTCCCTGCCCTTTTTCACCCATCAACATTTTCACCTTTAGACCTTTTAGCTTTTTCACCTTTTAACTTTTCCCCCTTTTAACTTTTTCACAGGCATTTAATACACTGTTGAATTCGAATTTTGACTTAAATTTTTAAGAAACATCTATGGCTATTTCAGCAAACGATATCAGAAAAGGAATGGTGATCCTCCACGAAGGAGCACCGGTAAAGGTGATGGACTTTCATCACCACACGCCCGGCAACTTGCGGGCAATGGTTCAGGCACGTCTTCGCAACCTGCTTACGGGCAATTCGTTCGAGTACCGCTTTCGGTCAAATGACTCGCTCGAACGCGTTATCCTTGAGCAGCACAAGATGGAATATCTGTATTCCGACGGCACGCACCACCACTTCATGAACCAGGAAAATTTTGAGCAGGTGGCGCTAACCGAAGAGGAACTCGGCGATGCGGCCCAGTGGTTGATGCCGGGCCTGACGATCGAGGTCGAGTTTTACAACGGCACGCCGATCGGTGTTCAACTGCCGGCCTCTATGGAGCTGACCGTATCGGAGACCGAGCCGCAGCTCAAGGGTGCAACGGCCTCGAACTCTAACAAGCCGGCCACGCTCGAGAACGGCGTTACGCTAATGGTCCCGCCCTTTATCACTGAAGGCGAAAAGATCCGTGTTAACCCGACCGAAGCTCGGTATATGGAACGGGTAAAGTAGTCTGGGAGGTCTGGGAGGTCTAGGAAATCTAGGAAGTCTTGACAGCCTGGTGATTCGTTGATTTTGCGAGTTTTTGAAGCCTTGAACAAAGTATCTTAGTGTTTGACCCGCTTGACTTTCTCGACCTCCGAGACCGACAAGACTTTCCTAGACTGACATGACTTCCTAGACCGCCCGCGGCAATGTATTTCATCTACAGCATCTTGCTCTCCACTGCATTCTTGCTGATGCTGCCGCTGTTCCTTTTGCGGCGGGAGAAGTATGCCGCGGGGTTCACGCAGCGACTCGGTAATTATCCCGAGTTCAAGCAAGACGGCCGCAGGGTCATTTGGCTTCATTGCGTCTCGGTCGGCGAGGCGAACGCCGCTCGGCCGCTGGTCGATGGCGTGGTCAGCGAATTCCCCGACCATCGAGTAGTGATCTCAACCACAACAAAGACCGGGCAGGAACTCGCGAAGAAGATCTTTGCGGGCAAGGCCGACGCGGTCTTCTACTTCCCGTTCGACTGGAAGTTCAGCGTTCGCAAAGCTCTTGGCAATTTCAAGCCATCTGTTGTCTTGTTGATGGAAACCGAGATCTGGCCGCGGTTCATCCATGAAGCGAAGCTCTGCGGGGCAAAGGTCGCGATAGTAAATGGCCGACTCTCGGAACGCTCGTTTGCCAGGTACCGAAAGGTCCGCGGCTTTCTGAAACGCG
The DNA here is from genome assembly GCA_019639135.1 of Acidobacteriota bacterium. Classification (GTDB taxonomy): domain Bacteria; phylum Acidobacteriota; class Blastocatellia; order Pyrinomonadales; family Pyrinomonadaceae; genus OLB17. Next base: position 13,237 of record JAHBSL010000029.1, on the reverse strand, counting down.
TGCTTGCCGATGTCGATCTTGCACTGATGCAAGGCGGCGACGACGCGAATCGCCTTATCTCGCTCGGGCTTGCCGCCGCAAAGGCCAAGGTCACCGGCAACATCAAATTTGACGTCGCCGATGACCCGCGGGATGCAGAGATCGCCGCCGAGCTAAACGCCCGCTTTCGTTTCGATGACGGCAGGCCCGTTATCGCTGCCGCCAGCACGCACGACCCCGAGGAGCGATGGCTGCTAGATGCTTTTTGCTCGATTCTCGCGGGCGAGGCGAAGATAAAGTCGCGGCTCGTCATCGCACCGCGGCACCCCGAAAGATTCGCTGATGTAGCACGGCTCCTTCGCGAATTTCGCGATGACGAGGCCTGCGAGTTCAAGCGATATCGCACCGCTCGCCGAAGCGACGCACCGAGCGAAGCGGACGCCGAAGCCGACATCATCCTGCTCGACTCGATCGGCGAGCTTCGTGCTCTCTATCAACTGACCACGATCGCGTTCGTCGGCGGTTCGCTCATACCGCACGGCGGCCAGAGCGTGCTCGAACCCGCAGCCGCGGGCAACGCCATCATCACCGGCCCGCATACCTTTAACTTTGCAGACGTGATGCGTGTTTTCCTCGAGAACAACGCCGTCATCCAGCTTCCCGAACAAACGAACGAGTGCATTCCCGACGACCTCTTTGTGCGTATCTCAGACCTGCTCGAAGAACCCGAGGAACGGGCCGAACTTGCCCGCAACGCCCGGGCCGTAATGGAAGCGAATCGCGGTGCGACCGCGAAGACCGTCGAACTTCTAAGGCATTTCCTAAACTGATAACTTTCAACTTAGAACTTTTAACTGTTCTATAAATGATCCTCGTCTTCTATATCTTCGCCGCTTTGCTCGTTTGGTTCAGCTTTAAGTCGTTTCGCGGCGGGGTCGAGTATCTGCGTTTCTTTCGTGAGGAGCTGACCAAGCCGCCATCGGACTGGGAACCGATGGTCACGATCATCGCCCCGTGCAAGGGCGTTGACGAGGGGATGCTCGCGAACTTCGACGCTTTGCTCGATCAGGACCTGCCGGAGTATGAGGTCATTTTCGTCATTGACGACCCGGACGACCCGGCGGCCGGCATTATCGAACAGGCGTGGCAGGAGGCAGAGCGGCATGTTAAATTGGTCGTCCCACCGAAAGCCGCCGCGTCAAGCCAGAAGGTCGAGAACCTTCGCGAGGGGGTTCTCCACGCCGACCCGAAAAGCGAGGTCCTCGTTTTTGTCGATTCCGATGCACGCCCCTCGCCCGGCTGGCTGCGTGCGTTGATAGCGCCGCTCCGCGATGAAACCATCGGTGCGGCGACCGGCTACCGCTGGTTCATCTCCGAAGAACCGACGCTCGCCTCCGAACTCCGCTCCGCGTGGAACGCCTCTATCGCCTCGGCACTCGGCCCGAACGAGAAAAGCAATTTCACCTGGGGTGGTTCGATGGCCATCCGCCGTGACACATTTGAACGCATCGGGATGCGCGAGAAATGGCAGGGCACGCTTTCGGACGATTTTGCCGTTACGCGGGCGATGCGTGCCGCGGGATTGAAGATCCGTTTCGTCCCGAAGGCACTGACGGCCTCGGTCGAAAGCTGCACCTTTCGCGAGCTTTTCGAATTCACCAACCGCCAAATGAAGATCACCCGGGTTTATATGCCGCAGCTTTGGCTGATGTCGTTCTTCGGCTCCGGGCTTTTTAATTTCGTCATGGCCGCGGCTATACTGATCGCCGTTCTGAGCAAGACCAACGGTATTCACGTCTGGGCGGCTCTTGCAACGCTCTTTCTTGTCTCATTCTTCTCCGTCGGAAAGGCGGTGCTTCGTCTCTACGCCGTCCGGCTCGCCCTGCCGCAATTCGGGCCCGAGCTTCGCCGCCAGCGGTTCTCGCAATATACGCTCTGGCTCGTGACACCGGCGATCTTTTTTGCAAATTGTGTCGCCGCTTTGCTCTCGCGTGAGATAGTCTGGCGCGGAACTCGATACCGGCTTGCCTCGCCTGACCGGACCGGGGTTGTGACCGAAGCGCAACGATAACAACCTTTCGGGCACGGTTCGCACCAAATGGTGGTATATTCCTCGTGGAATTGATAGCGCTCAGGCGTAATGACTGTAATGAAACCTGCCATGCCCATTTTTCGCCTCCTTTTTCTCCTGGTGCTCTTCGCGGCTCCGGCGGCCTTGTCTCAAAACAAACCGGCCGAGTCCGCACCGGCTTCGCCGCCCCCGCCGCCGATGGGCAAGGCGCCGATCATAATCATTCCCGGGATCACCGGTTCCGAGCTTAAGAACTCGAAGACCGGCAAGACCGTTTGGTTCAGCCGCGGACGCGACAAGGACGACGATATTCGCCTCCCGATCTCGCCGGACCTCAAGAAGAACCGCGATACACTCGTCCCCGGCGATATCATTCGAGGCTTTCGACTTCTGCGGTTCCTGCCCGAGGTCGAGATATACAATCAATTGATACTGTCACTTGAAAAGCGCGGCGGCTACCGCGAAGCCAAGTGGGACGACCCGAAGCCCGGCGACGACCTGGACACGTTCTACGTTTTCCCCTACGACTGGCGCATTGACAACGTTGAGACCGCCCGCAAACTGATCCGCGATATCGACCAGCTAAAGCAGAAGCTCGGCAAGCCCGATCTTAAGTTCAACATCGTCGCCCACTCGATGGGCGGGCTCATCTCGCGATATGCTGCGATGTACGGCGATGCGGAACTCCGCAGCGGAACCGTCCGCCCGACCTGGGCCGGTGCAAAGCACCTTGATAAGATCTTCCTTCTCGGCACGCCGAATGAAGGCTCGGTCCGCGCTCTCGATGCACTGATCAACGGGCTTTCGATCATCAACGGCATCAACATCCCGTTCTTTCGTGACATCGACCGCTTTGACGTTTTTACAACTCAGTCGATCTATCAGCTTCTGCCTCACGAAGGCAGCCTGATGGCCTATGACGAGGAACTAAAGCCGATCGAACTTGATATTTTTGATCCCGCGACTTGGGAAGAATACGATTGGGCCATCTGGAAGGACAAAAAATTCGACAAGAAGTTCAGCGAGGAAGAGCAGCGAAATGCCCGGCTCTATCTCCGGGCCGCGCTCAAGCGGGCAAAGGATTTTCAGGCGGCGATCTCGCGTCCCGGCCGCGACAATATCCCGGTAACGTTCTACCTGCTCGGGGCTGACTGCAAGGAGACGCCGAACGCCTTCATTCTTCGCCAGGACGGGAAAAAGGACCGCTGGATAACGCAGTTCGAGCCAAAGTCCTTCAAGCGGGACGACGGCACCAAGATCGAAGCCGAGGAGTTGAAAAAGCTGCTCTTTGCTGTCGGCGACGGGGTCGTCACCCGCCGTTCGCTTGCCGGTGAGAGTACGTTGAAACGCGGCAGTGAACCGATCGTCCCGATCGCGGCCGAAATATTTCAGTGCGAGTCGCACACGCGGTTGGTGACTAATCTTCAGATTCAGGATAGACTCTTCGGATATATGTGGCCCGCGCTTGCGAATTAGCCGAGCCGCGATCCGGCGATGATCAAGAATTTTCTCGATAGCGACCTCCCCGATCCGGTGGAAGAGAGAACGGCCCGCACCCGCGAGACCGAAGTACTCGGCATTTTCGGCATGGAACCGGAGCTTGGCGAACCGCGCCCGACCGAGCCGGCCATCGAACTCCCGAAAGAAGAAGAGCCGGCCTACGAACGCCGCGAGCCCGCTGAACCGCCGGCCCCGACAATTCTTTTGCCTTACGAGCCGCCGACCGCAGGCGAGAGCGTCCGAATGGCCGGCCTCGCCTGGTCGGTCGGTATCACGCTTTTTGGCTCAATAGTTTTCATGCTCGTTATCGGTTGGCTGGCCGATACATTGCTTGGAACATCACCGTGGGGGATCGTCGTCGGCGTGGTGATCGGCTCGATCATCGGGTTCGTTCAGCTTTTCCGCATCAACCGCGAGATCTTTCGCCGAAATGCAGCACCGCCTGAGACGACGACGCTCTTTTCGGCCGTCGAATCCGCCGAGCCGCCGAAAGCCCCCTCGCCGATCCTGCCTCCTCCCGCGGAAACCATTCCCGATGATCCACCTCGCCCGGACTATCTGCCCCGCGAGGATTGAACTTTCAACAAAGGCAAAGTAAAATTGAGGGTTTGAATGAGCGAACCGGACGATCTCCGTACGCCGGACGCGGCTGAACTGATACCGAACCAGCATCGGCGGCTTCTTGTGCTGATGGCCGTGCTCGGCGCGTTTGGTACCCTCGTCGGGGCCGTATTTAGCTCCGTAAGGTTCGGGGCGGGAATCGCGGTCGGAGTTTTGCTCGCATTTGTTAGCTATTTCTGGCTTCGCTATTCGCTCAGGAAGGTTTTTGAAAATACGCCCGAAGGCGAGCGGCCGCGTATTTCGGCACTCAGGTATCTCGGCCGCTACTTTGCTCTCGGCGGAGTTATCGCGGTGATCTATTTGAGCGAAATTCTGCCGATCGTCCCGGTCATTCTCGGGATGGCATCGTTCGGTTTTGCCGTCGTCGCCGAAGGGCTGATACAAATTTTTTTAAGCTTCTCTAACAGGAAGGAAATTTAATAATGCTTTTATTTGCAGGTGAGCACCCGACACCGCTGATCGTCGAATTCGTTAATTATTATATCGGCGAGCCGCTCTATAATTTTCAGATCAATTACACCAAGCCGATCTGGGACAAGTTCTTCTCGAACTTTGGCACCGATGCCGAGACGATGTTTGGCGTTTATTCGCCTGAGAATGCCGTTCCCTGGTACACGATCATGTTCGTCATCGCCTGCTTGCTGGCGGTCGCTGTTATTGGGCTCCTGAAAGGCAAACTCTCGGATGACGACCCGCAGCCGGGGCAGATGACGCTTGAGGCCGGCTATCTTGCGGTCGCGAACCTGGTCGAGAACGTCATCGGGCCGCACGGGATGAAATATTTCCCGGTCATCGCGACCTTTGCCGTGCTGGTGCTCATCTCGAACCTGATGGGAACGTTCCCGATGTTCATGTCGCCAACGGCTTCGGTCAACGTCACCTTTGCTCTCGGTATCGCGTCGTTCGTTTATTACAACTACGTCGGTATCAGCGAGAACGGCTTCCTAAAGCACATCGGCCACCTTGCCGGCCCGAAGCTGCCGCTGCTGATGGCGATATTTATCACGCCGCTGATCTTTTCGATCGAGCTTATCTCGAACATGATCCGGCCGCTGACACTCGGCGTTCGCCTTTTCGCGAACCTTTACGCGGATGAGCAGATCTATTTCCAGATCTCAAATCTTTATCCGCCTTATACACAAATATTGCTTCCGGCCGCACTGCTCGTACTGGCGGTCTTCGTCGCCTTTGTCCAGACGCTGGTCTTCACCCTGCTTTCGTCGATCTACGTTAGCGAGGTTACGCACCACCACGACGATCACGGCGAGCATGCCGAAGGCCACGGCGAGGCTGCCGCGGCGCATGCATAGGTTTTTGCGAAGCGTTATTTGCTCCGCAAGGAACGCCCAAGGGCGTAAAACAACGGAAGAACCCGACCGGGGAACCTGCGTTTTATAGCAGATATGCCCGCACGCGACAGGCGGCCTGACTCCAACGAGAGTAGAAATCAGGCAATACCGGAAGCGAGGCGAACTTATACCGGCAAAGCAGGCCGCGGACGTTTCTTCCTGATCGAACATAAATAGAACAGGAGACTTATTAGAATGAACAAGATCAAACAGATCGCATATGCGGTGCTTACCATCGCTCTCATAGCCCTGCCGGCAATGGCACAGGGTGCGGCCGACAACGAATCGACCGTTTCGTCTTACAAGGCGATCGCGGCCGGACTCGGCTTCGGCCTCGCCGCCGGACTCGCCGCTATCGGCCAGGGACTCGTCGGTTCGCGTGCGGCCGAAGGCGCAGCCCGCAACCCGGGTGCAGCTTCGACCGTTCAGACCATCATGATCATCGCGCTCGCTCTTATCGAGTCGCTCGTGCTCTTCGCACTGCTCATCGTCTTCGTTAAGCTTTAATCGAAGGCGGCAGAAAGTGCCGAAATGATGGATGCGGACCCGGGCTTAAAGGCTTTGGGTCCGCATTTTCTTTCACATCTGGCCACATCTGCGGGCTGCCTTTGCGTGTTAAATGCAACCCGCATAGGATAATATCGTTCTAATAGGAAATGGCTTACGACCTTACAGGGCAAACCATTGCCGAGAAATTCAAGCTGATCGGGCTGGTAAAGAGCGGCCCGGAGGGCGACCTTTACCGCGCCGAAAACACTCTGATCGAAAAGCCAGTGACGCTGCTCGTCTTGCCGGCCGACGCGGACGCGAAGGCACGCGAGCGTTTCCGCAAGAACGCAAAGGCGGCCTCGGCGGCCGAGCACCCGAACCTGCTCAACGTGCTCGATTTCGGCATCGATGCCTCGGGCGTTTCCTACGCCGTTTGTGACGCCGCCAACCCCGAAACGCTCGCCCAGGCCATTGCCCGCGGAGGTAAGTTGCCGGCCGAGAATGCGGTCGAGATCGGAAAGCAGATCGCCGCGGCACTTGAGACGCTTCACGCCGCCGGCCGTGTACACGGCAACCTGACCGCCGACAATGTTCTGCTCTCCGAGGTAGCCGAATCCGCCGCCATAGCAAAGGTCGCCGGCATCGGCACCGAAGGCCCGCTCGAGCGGACCGGCGATGTGCTCGAGGCCGCCCCATCGGAGCTTGCCTATCTTGCCCCGGAGCTTTGCTCTGGAACCGACTCGCCCGATGCACTTTCTGATATTTATTCCGCCGGCGTCATCATTTATGAAATGCTGGCCGGGACGGTCCCCTTTGCGGGCGAGAAGCCGACCGATGTTCTGCTAAAGCACATCGAGGAGCCGCCACCGCCGCTTTCTGCGTTTCGTTCTGACCTGCCGCCGACGCTTGAGCCGGTGATCCTGAAAGCGCTTTCAAAGAGCCCGGAAATGCGGCAGCAATCCGGCGCGGAACTAATGGGCGAGCTTGCGGCGGCTTTCGGCGGCGCACCGGACGCAGCCGCGGCGGGTGAACCGGTAAAGAAGAACAATTTCTGGGCGACCGCGGCAATGGTCCTGATCGGAACTGCCGCTCTCGGCGGTGCCTTGATCTACGCGACCTGGAGCAAGAAGACCGACCCGGCGACGGTTCTGCAGCCGGACGCCAATGGCATGCCCGTCCAGCCGATCAATCCGGCGACCGGCACTGAAGAGCAGCAGCTCGCCGTAATGCCGTCATACTCGGTTGACGGCAATTCGAACGTGCCGCTGACCGCCCCGGACACGCTGCCGGGCGGCGATGGCTATAACCCCTGGGCAACGGGCGTTCCGCCGCCGGGTGCCCCGAGCTACGTTCCGCCGGGCGGCGAAATGTATAACATCGACCCGCGGACCGGCAGCCCCTTTATGCCGCCCGATGGCGGTGTGATACTCGTGCCCGTCCCGGCAAACGTGAACACGCAGCCAACTGCCTCGCCGAGTCCCGGACGAAATGCGAACGTCAACGCGAACGCTCGCCCGGCAACGACGCCTGCAAATACCGGACCGGCGAATACCGCTCCGGCAACGCGTCCGACCCCGGCGGCCTCCCCGCGAACCACTCCGGCTCCGGCACGAACCCCAACACCGGCTCGCGACGACGGCCCTTCAAGCGACCAACCGGGTTCGTAACTGTTACCTAAATATGGAAGGCGGATCAAGCGACACTAACCGGATAAGATCCGGTTTCTCCGCTTCATCCGCCTGATCCGCGTTCAAGAAGCCAACTACGCTATCGCGGTACTTCTATTGTTTTCAGAATATCTGAGATAACGGCGTCGGTCGTCGCTCCCTCAAGCTCGGCCTCGGCCCTGAGCGCAAGCCTGTGGCGGAGCACCGGCCGGGCGATGTCGCGGACGTCATCGGGCGTCGGGAAATCGCGGCCGCGAATTGCGGCAAGTGCCTTTGAGCAAAGCAGCAGTGCGATCGAGGCACGCGGGCTGGCTCCGTAGAGGATCGTCGGGTGGCTTCGCGTCCGCCTTACAATATCGACGATGTATTTCTGCACGCCCGGCTCCATCCGCATATTGCGGACCTCGTGCCGCGAGTGCGAGATGGCCGCGGCATCCTCAAGCGGGCGAATATCGAGCCTTTCCAGATGGTGCGAGTTAAATCCCGCATCCCATCGGGCGACGATCTCGCGTTCGTCCGTTTCCTGCGGATAATCGATCATTATCTTAAGAAGAAAGCGGTCGAGCTGGGCTTCGGGCAGCGGATAAGTCCCCTCATATTCGATCGGGTTCTCGGTCGCGAGCACCGTAAAGAGCGGCGAGAGTTGGTAACGGTCTCCGTCGATCGTCGTCTGCCTTTCCTCCATCGCCTCAAGCAAGGCGGCCTGCGTCTTCGGCGGCGTGCGGTTTATCTCGTCCGCGAGCAGTATGTCGGTAAAGATCGGCCCGTGGCGGAGCGTGAACTCGGACGACTGCATATTGAAGACGTTCGTGCCGGTGATGTCCGAAGGCATCAGGTCCGGCGTGAACTGAATTCGCGAAAACCGCGCTCCGATTATCTCAGCAAGCGTCTTGACCATCAGCGTTTTCGCCGTCCCGGGAACGCCCTCAAGCAATGCGTGGCCTTCGGCCAGGATGGCCACGAGCACCTGCTCGATGACCTCGTCCTGCCCGACGATGGTCTTCCGAAGTTCGTTCAGAACATGTGCGATAGTATTGGGTGTGTATTGCAGTGTCATCTTTTTCAGATCAGATCAGCGATCAGCTTGACCGCGAGCAAGAGCACGGTCGCGAGAAAAATGCCTCTCAGCCACGCCTCGTTCATCTTCGTCACAAAATGGGCACCGGCGTATGCTCCAATGAACATCGTTACGCCGAGCACGGCCCCGAGCTTGTAATCCACTAGACCTTGCCACATAAAAACGAGCGTGGCAATGCCGGAGGAAAACACGTTGATGAGCTTCGTCGCGGCGATCGCACCGCCATAGCTCATCCCGAAAAACGCAACGAATGCGGCCGTCAGCACCGTTACATAACCGCCGCTATATAGCCCGCCATAGATGGCGAGCAGGAACGTCGCCCCGAGCCCAATCGCCGAAAGCGACCATTCGCCGCCACGGCCTTCATCGGATTTATGCCGCGGCCCGAGCAGTGTAAAGAGCACGATCGCGATCATCGCCACCGAGACGATCAGCTTCAGTCCGCTTCCGGCAATCAGCCCGACGAGTCCCGCTCCCATTGCCGAACCGACAAGCGTTACCGCGATCAATGGCGAGAGCCGCTTGACCTCTAGCTTTCCCGAACGAAGGAACGGGATGGTCGCACCGATCGCCATAAAGGTCAGCCCGAACATGTTGGTCGCGACCGCGACCCGCTCATCGATGCCGAACTGGAACATCACCGGCACCGTGATCAGCGAATTGCTCCCGGTCACGACCCCGACGGCGCTCGTTACAAAGAACAATGCGACAAGAGCGATGAGCGCCTGCATTCCCACGCGGTTAAACCCTCCGCCTGCCCGTCCGCGAGAGCCGCAAAGCGTCTTCAAGCTCGCGAAGCTCCGCCGTAAGCTTCAGTACCTCGCGCTTATCGGTCGGGTCGCCGTGGACGATGTCCTCGCAACGCTGCATCAGCTTACCGACATCGCCCGCATCGCGGCCTGTGCGTTCGGAGATCATTGCCGCGAGCTCATTTCGCGAGGTCGCCGTATTATCCACGCCGAATTGCCTCGCGGCTCGACGGCGGAAATCGGCATAGATGTTCTCCATCGCGAGGTCGAAGGCCCGCGTCCGCTGCTGCAGCTCGGCCATCGCCCCGACGTACTCCAGTTTCGAAAGCCGGTCAGGGTCAGGGGCCGGAACCGGCCGGGCAAACCGCCGGCTTTGCGAATAGATCACGAAAAGCCCGAGCACCACGACCTGCAAAAGGATCGCTACGACCGGCGTTCCGGCAAAGTATTCAAAGACGCGGTTGTTCCCTTCGCCATAACCGTGATGATACTCATTAAAGGCGATCAGGCCTTGCCGGGCGGTCGCAAGGTTAACCGCAAACTGCGCATTGTCCGCGGCCATGATTCCGCCATTGGCGACGATGTATGGGTCGCCGACGTAAACTATCTCGCCCTCGCCGTACGGAAAGTCCAGAGCAAAAGCACGCCCCGAAGCGGTGAAATGAACAAAGGGAGCAACAAACCAAGTTTTCGCATCGTCGGGCGGCGGCTCTGTCGCCTGACCCGGTTCGCTTGCCTGCGGTGTCTCGGCTGCAACGGGCGGTGGTGGTGCCGCCGCCGGTGGCGGAGGCGGCTGGCCAACGCCCGTGCCCTGCCCCGTTCCCGCATCATAGAAATCGAACGGCGTTTGCGTCGGGGCCGGCGGTGGACCGTAGCTCGAACCGGAATCGCTGCCGGTTCCCGTATTGGCCGGTGCCTGGTAGGTCTCGCCTTCGTATGTCTCGGCATCGATACTCGGCGGCTTTATCCGCGTCGCCTCGACCGTTGACGCAAAACGCGAGGGCTGAATGGCATTGACCCCGCGGGTCAAAAGGCTCGGAAGGTTCGGCCTGTAAGCCGGCGTGGCAGCGGTCATCTGTGCCGGGTTCGCCGGGTCGACGGAAAGAATGCCGGCCTCGGTGCCGTACTTTGCCTCAAGCGTCCAACTTAGCGAGGTCGTCAGCAACTGCCTTGGCGGAAGGCGGTCGATGATGACGAGCCGGCCGCCGCTCTCGACCCAGCTTAATATCATCGACGCGTCCTCTTCGCTCACCCCGCGGCGAAACGGGCCGATCATCACCAGGGTCGAAGGCGGTTTGCGGTATTCGGTTATCAGCTCGGCCGGCGGCCGCTGCCACCGCGTCACTTCGCGGCCGGTCTCGGAAAGCAAGGTGTAATAGGCCTTCGTCCCGGTCGCTCCCGGGTGAAAGCTCGAACGGATCGGTGCGGCTTCCTGATCGGGCTCGCGTACCTGCTGAACATAGGAAACGGCGTTTAGCCCGACCATCAGCAGGCCGAGCACGAGAAGAGCAAGCACGATGAAAAGCCTCTGTTTCATTGCCCTATGTTTGCCGGATCGCCTCCCTTGCTTCAGTGCTGAATGCGGCCCACGCAAGGCCATCGGCACCGGCCGAGCCGTACCACGCCCGCTCGAAGATACCCGTCAGGCCCTGCATTCGCCGGTGAAGTTCCGCCTCGCGGCGAAGATCGCGGAGGTAGTCTCGGTTCGTCTTGTGGCGGGCAAGCCCGATCAATTTGCGGTCGCTCAACTCGCAAAGAAGCGCGATGTAGCCCTTACGGATGGCACCCCGATGGTCGCCGGCCGCGGCGAGTGCCTCGGCCTCTGCGAGCAGGTCTTTCGCCGTTACGTCCTCGCCGATCGTCTCGCCGAGGATCACACGCTCGCCATCATCCTTCCGCCGACGCCGACGTAACTGCGGGAAGATCACGGGCGCGAGGCGATAGAGCCCGTAAGCGATGGCCGCGACCGCCGCACCGATGACAAGCACCTGAAGCAGAAGGGCAAGTACCGGTGAGCCCGAAACGCTCGGCCGCGGCCCGCCGCTCGGCAGTAAATTGGCGATCCACTCAAGAAACTCACGAATCAGCCGGCCGATGAAGCTTTCCTCTTCGCCCGCTTTCTTCTGATACTCTTCGCGGGTCAGGATCTCGGCCAGCTTCCGCTTCTCCTCGTCCTTTGAACGCTCGGACTCGGCGGCCTTTTCGATCTCCTTCAGTTTCCAGAGAGCAGCCGAGAGCGTTTCCTCGATCTCCTCGGCAAAGATCGCTCGTGTCCTTCGGTCGCCGGCCGTTTCGTACTGCTTAAGAAGTTCATGCAAACGCGTGTGCGAGAATTTCTCCTTGCCAAAGCCGGTTTCGACCTCAAGCTCGGCGGGCAATAGCCGACGCATCTCGGAGATACACTCTTCTTCATACTCGGTGTCGCCGTCGCCGCCGTCGTTTATCTCGGTGATGATGTCGTAAGCGTGGCCGTGGGCTTCCTCGACCGCCTTCTGATACTCGGCAAGGCTCATCCCGCTCGCCGAGCCGGCAAGCAATGCAAAAAATATGAAGATGAACATTCGACGAAGCTTAATCATCATTTAAGCCCAAGCGTCGTCATGCCGGGCGAACTTTGCTGCGGCGTTGCCGGTACGCCCCTCGGCTCGGCCTTGGCACCGAGAGCGGGCTGCAGCGGATTAAGATACTGATCGGGCACGTCGGGTATCTCGCCAAGCCGGCGTGCGGCCATCAGCTCGATATCGTAGCCCTCAAGCCGAACGCGCTGATCGACATAAAGCAGGCACAGCCCGATCATCCAAACCGGCGAGAGCACGATCAGGCTCGCCTGCCAAATTAGCTGCGAGGCGACCTCATACCAAGCCGGTGAAACGGTCTCGGCCATCGGCCCGAAATCGATGCCGGCGAACCATGCATACCAGAGCAGCGGAATATAGAGCACGGCAAGCGCTGAGTAAGTTGCAACCATCGTGAACGCAAGCAACGCGGCAAAGCGAAGCCAGGTCCCGTTGGCAAGGTTGATGCTCCTCCCGATCGAGGAAAAAACGCCTTCGTCCTCGACCAGCATCACCTGCGGTACATAGGCAAAGCGGCAGGCGATGAAACAGAATGCAAGAAAGATCGTAACAACCGCACCTATGGCGGCGATCACACCGACGACAGCCATCGCCGAAGGAAGGCTGACGAACAGAAGGGAGAGCAGCCCGATGATAAAAAGCCAGACGAACGCCCCGACAAAGAAAACGACCGAACCGATGAGCGACAGCACGACGACGATGATCGCCGAGGCGACCACCAGGCCCGAGAAGCGGCTCCATGCGTTTCGGTAGGTACCGGCAAAGGTGATCGGCTCGCCGTGAAGGAGATGGCGGACAAAGTTTCGCGAGGCACCGCCCATCACGACCAGCGTCGCCACGGTTTGTGTAAACCAGATCGCGAGCCCGCCGACGAAGGTAAAGGCCACGAACGCACCGCTTTCAAATGGATCATAGCCCTCGCCGGTGAAGAAGATCGTCCTCGCAAGCAGGAGCCAACCGACCGAGAAAAGTGTTCCCGCTACGACCGGCGGAGCCGCGATCAAAAAGAGCGTTGTGAAATATTTCCGGTAAAACCGGATCGCACGGTCAATAAGGTCACCCGCACCAAGCGGTACGGTCGACAGAGGAGATACAGATGCAACAGGGGACAACATCTGGATTGCTCGGTAAAGTATAGCCGACGATCTCAACTCTTTA
>JAHBSL010000028.1 GCA_019639135.1 Acidobacteriota bacterium | reverse complement strand
AGAGATCAAAAAATCATTGATTCGACATTCTTATACATGCTATAAGTATGCGATAAGGGGTGGCGATGCGTTTTTTCGTTATCATAACAGCGGTTCTTGCTGTACTTGGTGCCTCGGATTTTCCTTTAGCTCCTTCATCTTTATCAACTCAACAGAAGGTTTTTGGACAAGAATTCGGTGGCCGTGAAGAAAGGCTTAAGATTCTATTTGGCCATTTAAGGCCAAAGCCCGGACCATCTGGGTTATTGCTTGGATTTGACACCGATAACAGCGATGATGCGCAGAGTTACGCTCAGTTCTACGACGACTTTTCTAAACCGCCCGTGAAGAACGCAACCAATGAAGACGAGATTATTCGTTCGGGATGGCGATAAAGTAGAGATCGCCGCGAAACTCGATCTAATTGCGAGCCCGCAGAATTCAGGATGGTTATACCTCGGACAGGCTAGATATTTTGAACCTAGGCCGCGTGACAAAAATGAAGATCTGGATAGTCGAGAAGAAAAGGGTGATTTCAAGAACTTCGGATTCGATTATTCACGGGTGTGGGTAACAGACAACATTTCCAAAGTCGAAGAGGCACGGAACGAACAGGTTAGAAGAACCAAATCAGAGATCGACCGCGAATACCGCAAGCTCAAACCAAGCGAACGAGAATACCACCGGAACATAACGGACTACGAGAAGATCGGATGGGTATCTGATGGTTATTTCCTCAAGGACGGCTTTTGGTCTTTGGTACATGGCGGAGCGGCGTGGTTTGAAGCGAGCGAACATAGCGAACTGGTAAATCTTGGAACTCGCAAGTTATCCGGTAAACTGAGCAGTTGGTTCAAATACGAAAAAATTGTCGCGACTTACTCCGGAGACTTTGATCGCACTCGAAGATACGGCGAAAGCTCAAAACACAACAATATGGATTTTCTGTGGAATCGGTGGAAGGAGGTCTTTAGTGGGAATGACCCAGACCGAATTCCGACATTCACCCTGGAGCGGCACCAGGCCAAAACGAGAATGATTGGGCGGGCTTTAGTGGATGGTAATACGCACAGGTCATTTCTCGAAACTGCCGATTTTGGTAAAGCCCCACCCGAACTGGCGAGATATGACAACCCGGACCTAGACTTTGCAGCCGCGAAATCTATCTTTCCGGATTTGATCGACATCTTTGTTTCGCCTAGCCAGGATACGGCCTTTTTTCTGACCGCGATGGAAATGATTGCGATTGATACGGCAACCGGCAAAGAGCTATTTCGAGAGAATCACGAGCTTAAGTTTAACAAGGTGGTGATGGTCGAGTGGGCAGTCGGCGGGCACGTGGGCAGATGGCGAAATGAGTTATCGAACTAGAGGTTCCTACACGGTAGTAAACATGAGACGTTTTATGGTAACTTTTAAGTGTTTATGCGGAGGCCATCGCCCATTATTACATCCATCATGGGACTCAGGTTCAACCTAAGTTGAGCGGCGGCAAAAGTTTGCTTATGAGGGGTCCCAAGCTTACGAAAAGCTTGGGGCTTTTTGATTTTTTACAATGACCGAAAGTTTAGATCTAAAGAAGACCGTTAACCTGCCAAGGACGAATTTTTCGCAAAAGGCGAATCTTGGGCAGAGCGAGCCGGCCCGGCTAAAGAAGTGGAAAGAGGCCGGGCTTTACGGACGCATCGCCGAGGTGCGACGCGGCCGGGAGAAGTTTATTCTCCACGACGGCCCGCCCTATGCTAACGCCGATATCCACATCGGCACGGCGCTCAACAAGATACTCAAGGACTTCGTCGTCAAGAGCCGCTCGATGATGGGCTTTGATGCGCCGTATGTTCCGGGCTACGACTGCCACGGACTGCCGATCGAAACGCACGTTGAGCGGAAGCTCACCGAAAAAGGCAAGAACAAGGCGGACATTCCCGTTTCGACCTTTCGGCGCATCTGCCGCGAGCACGCTTCGACGGCGATGAACAACCAGACGCGCGACTTTCAGCGGCTAGGGATCCTCGGCGAATGGGAGAACCCGTATCTTACGATGTCCGCCGAGTATGAATCGGCGACGGCAAGGCTCTTTGGGCGTTTCCTCGAACGCGGATATGTTTACAAAGGATTGCGGCCCGTTTATTGGTGCATCCACGACCAGACCGCGCTTGCCGAGGCCGAGGTCGAATACAAAGAGCATACGTCGCCTTCGGTCTATGTGAAGTTTCCGCTTCGGTCCGATCCGGCCTCGATCGATCCCGCTCTTGCCGGCAAAAAGGTGTTCCTCGTCATCTGGACGACGACACCCTGGACGCTGCCGGCGAATCTCGGCATCGCAGTCCATCCTGATTTTGATTACTCCGCGGTCAAGGTCGGCGATGAGGTCTATATCGTCGCTTCGGAGCTGAAGGGCTCGTTGGCGGAGACATGCAGCTTTACGAACTCGGTGGAACTTGCCCGGTTCAAGGGTTCAAAGCTCGATCGGCTTGAGGCGAAACACGCCTGGCTCGACCGCACCTCGCTGGTAATGAACGGCGAGCACGTAACGCTCGGCGAGGCCGATGCCGAGACAGAACTCGACGTGCGTTTTGAAAGCAAGGGCTCGGCCAAATCCGGCACGGGACTCGTGCACACGGCACCGGGCCACGGCGCCGACGACTTTCACATCGGCAAGGCGTACGGGCTTGAGATCTACAATCCGGTGGATGCGGCCGGGCGTTTCATCGCCGAGGTCGAACACTTCGGCGGGATGAAGATCTTTGAGGCGAATCCGAAGATCGTCGAGTTTCTCGAAGAAAGCGGAATGCTGCTCCATTCGGAGAAATATCAGCACCGCTATCCGCACTGCTGGCGATGCAAGAACCCGGTCATCTTCCGGGCGACTCCGCAGTGGTTCATCTCGATGGACGAAAGGATTTCGGATTCGGGATTTGGGAATTCGGATTTTGACGGGTCCGAGCCGAATCCAGCAATCCGAAATCCGAATTCCGAGATCCAAAATACGACAAGTCTTCGTCAGCAGGCTTTAGACGAGATAACCCGCGTTAAGTGGCATCCGGCGTGGGGCGAGGGCCGGATGGCGAATATGTTCAAGGGCCGACCGGATTGGTGCGTCTCGCGGCAGCGGTCGTGGGGGGTCCCGATCCCGGTCTTTTACTGCAGCGGCTGCGAGGAAACGGTCGCCGACCCGAAGATCGTAGACCACGTCGCGGACATCTTTGCCAAAGAGACCGCCGACGCCTGGTATGCCCGGCCGGAGAGCGAACTGCTGCCCGAGGGCTTTACGTGCACGAAGTGCGGCGGCACGGAGTTTCGCAAAGAGACGGACATCCTCGACGTCTGGTTCGACTCCGGCTCTTCGTGCGTTGCCGTGCTCGAGACCCGCGGCGAGACGCTCCGCTTTCCGGCGGATGTTTACCTTGAGGGCGGTGACCAATACCGCGGCTGGTTCAATTCGTCGATGAGCTGCGGCATCGCTGCCCACGGCTCGGCCCCGTATCGGCAGGTCATAACGCACGGCTGGGTCGTTGACGGCGAGGGCAAGAAGCAGTCGAAATCGCTCGGCAATGTGACCGCGCCTCAGGAGATCATCGATAAATCCGGTGCTGAGATACTTCGTCTCTGGGCAGCGGCGGTTGATTACACCGAGGACGTTCGATGCTCGGACGAGATCCTTTCGCGGGTGGTCGATGCGTATCGCAAGATGCGGAACACGCTCCGCTACGCGCTCGGCAATCTTGACGGCTTTGACCCGGCGGCGGATTCGGTTGCCGAGGCAGAGATGCTTGAGATCGACCGCTGGGCACTCGCGAGCCTTGAAATAGTTGCGGCAAAGGTGCTCAAAGGCTATACGGACTACGACTTTCAGGCGGCCTATGGAGCTCTTTACAATTTCTGTACTGTAACTCTTTCGGCCCGTTACTTTGATATCATCAAAGACCGGCTCTATATCTTTGCGCCACGTTCGATAGAGCGACGCTCGGCGCAAACGGCGCTTTACCGCATTGCCGATTCGCTCTGCCGGCTGATGGCGCCGCTGCTCGCATTTACGAGCGACGAGGCCTGGGAAAATCTGCCCGGCGAACGCGAAGCCTCGGTCCATATGGCCGAATTTCCGGCCGCAACGCGTCTGGACGAAGCGGCGGAAGCGGAACTGCTCTCGCGGTGGGAACGCATCTTTGCGATCCGCGATGAAGTGCTAAAAGCCCTTGAGGCTGCGAGGAACGAGAAGCAGATCGGCTCATCGCTCGAGGCAAAGGTGATCCTGACCACCGACAAGCCGACGACGATGTTCCTGCTTGATCATTTCACCGAGCTTCGGTACATATTCATCGTCTCGCAGGTGGAGGTCCACGAAGGCGACGCTTTCACCGTCAGGATCGAAAAAGCGGACGGCGAGAAGTGCGAGCGGTGCTGGAACTACTCGACGCGGGTCGGCGAATTCGATAGATACCCGACCGTTTGCGAGCGGTGCAGCGAAGCACTGCAAGAGATAGAAAAGGCCGCGGCCGCCTAGGAGAAAAAGGAATGAAAAGACTCGTTATTTCGGTTTCAGTTTTAATGTTACTGGCGGTTTCGTCACTTGGGCAGAGCATTTACGAGCCCGAACGCGGTTCCGCCGAACGCAAGGCGATCCTCGACGCCATCCGCGTGCCGGTCGAGCGCGACATGAAACAGAAGATCGTCTTTGTGACCGACAACTTTCGGGTACAGGGTTCCTGGGCATTCGTCGGTGGAACGCTGCAGACGCCTGACGGCGGTGAGCCTAACCTTCGCGGAACGGCCTGGGCGGAAGAGGCGGATTTCTTTGAAAACAACTTTTTTGCCCTGGTACGAAAGACCGGCTCGCGATGGCGCGTAACTACCCACGCGATCGGCTGCACGGACGTTTGCTATGCCGACTGGTGGCGGCGATACCGGGCGCCGAAGGCCGTTTTTCCGTATACTGAATAGAATAGTTAGATCGTCAGAAAAGGCGGCTTTGAAATGGCAGCCAACTTTCAACAACTGCTCAAGTCACCGACGGCGGCCTATGCCGAAGGGCTTCGATTCTTTCGCGGAGAAGGAATGGTCAACGACGCACTCCACCGCTTGGTTACGGACCTGGAACGTAACGGCATTGAATACGCTGTGATCGGCGCGGTCGCCCTGAACCAGCACGGCTATCGTCGATTTACTGAGGACATCGACATTCTTCTCTCGCGTGAAGGGCTCGAGGCGTTTCGTGAGAAATTGGTCGGGCTCGGCTACAGGCCGGCTTTCGAGGGAGCTACAAAGCGCTTCCGCACGACGGAAGAGAACGTTCCGGTCGAAGTGATAACCGAAGGCGAGTATCCGGGCGACGGGCTTCCGAAAGAGATCGTTTTCCCGGCTCCGGATGAATTTGCGGTGGTTATCGACGGAGTGAAGACGGTAACGTTAGTTAAATTGATCGAGCTTAAGCTTGCTTCCGGGATGACCGCACCGGATCGGCTTAAAGACCTTGCAGATGTTCAGGAACTGATAAAGATCAAAGCGCTTCGCCCGGATTTTGCATCCAACTTGGATGAATCTGTTCGCGTTAAGTTCATTGAACTGGCAAACGCGGTCATTGCATCCCACGATAAAGATAGGTCGGAAGGATAGTCTTGAATAAAACAGACTTTTTGTGGAAGCTTGCTTACCTCGTCATAACCGGCGGGGTTTTTATGATCGACCAGACGACGAAGGCCTGGGCCGTCAGCCGTCTTCGGTTTGGGGAAGATATTTCGGTCATTCCGGGATTTCTTAATTTCGCCTATGCCCAGAACACGGGTGTGGCGTTTTCGATGCTGGACGATCACGGCGACGTTGGCCGATGGGGACTCTCGGCCGTAGCGGTGTTTGCGGGCGTTTTGGTGCTCTACTTTTTTTGGCGGACACCGCGTTCGGACGACCGCGTGCTCGGGGCTCTAGCACTTTTGCTTGCCGGGATAATCGGCAACGTGACCGACCGCATCCGGCTTGGGTTCGTGGTCGATTTTATCGACGTCCAGTTCGGCTCGTGGCACTACCCAACATTCAACGTTGCGGATATGGCGATCGTCATCGGCGCCGGGCTCTTGATACTCGATATGGTTTGGGTGAAGAAAAACCAAAAATCAAAACTCGAAAATCAAAATGGGGAGGCCAGCTAACTTGTCAGCTCCAAAGAGTTTTGAGGACGTAGATATCTGGCAAAAAGCTCACACCTTTGTTCTAGAGGTCTACAAAGTTACAGAGGGGTTCCCAAAGCACGAATTATTTTGTCTTACTTCTCAACTTCGACGGGCTGCGATTTCGATTCCTGCAAATTTTGCCGAGGGTTTTCGTAAGGCCAGTAAACGTGACAAGGTTCGCTTTTATGGAATTGCACTTGGGTCGTTGGAAGAATGTAGATACTATCTTCGACTTTCGAAGGATCTTGGGTATGCGGACACGGCAGATCTTAGAAACAGGCTTGAGGAGATAAGCCGGATGCTGACCAGATACTCTTCCGCCATTAGGGCAAGTTTTGATTCTTAATTTTTGAGTTTTGATTTTTGATTATTGAATTTCAACTAGATGTATCCAGAACTTTTCCGCATCGGTGATTTTCCCGTAACGAGCTATGGTGTTTGGCTTGCGGCGGGGATGCTGGCGGCGCTCTTTGCGGCTTCGCGTCTTGCAGAGCGCGACGGGTTGCCGCGGGAGCGGATCTATGACCTCGGCCTCTGGACGCTGCTTGGCGGGTTGCTCGGCTCGAAAATACTTCTCTTCTTTGTTGAAGATAATGTCCAGCTTTTCACCCTCGATTTTCTGCGTTCGGGCGGGGTTTATTATGGCGGACTGATCGGCGGATTCCTGGCGGTCGCGATCCTGATCCGGTGGTACAAACTGCCCTTCTGGAAGGTTGCCGATGCCTTTGCACCGGCGGTCGCACTTGGCCAGGCATTTGGGAGGCAGGGTTGCTTTGCAGCCGGCTGCTGCTGGGGCAAGCCGACGACGAATTGGTGGGGCGTTCATTTTACCGAAAAAGGCCACGAATACACCGGCGTCCCGATCGCAAATAACGTTCACCTGCACCCGACGCAGCTCATCGAAAGCTTTACGATGCTCGCGGTGTTTGCCCTGCTTGTTTGGCTCCATCGCCGCAAAAAATTTGACGGCCAGGTGCTGATCGCCTACGGCATTATCTACGCGATCTTCCGTTTCCTGATCGAATTCATCCGCGACGATCCGCGGGGCGAGCTTTTCGGCCTGACGGCCATGACCGGCCTTTCAACCTCACAGATAGTCAGCCTGGTTATTGCCGCCGCGTCGATCGGATTCTTCGCGATCCGCTACCGTCAACGAATGGAAAAGGACCTGTAGCCGTACCAATTTCCAATGGCACAATTTACAATTCCCAATTCGATCTTGGAAATTGTCAATTGGCAATTGATCCATTGTCAATTGGTAAAAATAGACGCTCCCCGATGACCGAGAACGCGATAGAAAATAAGGACGACAATTCACTCGTGTTCTCTGCGGGAGCGGACGACGCGGGCGTTCGGCTCGATGCGTTTCTGGCGACTAAGGTCGAGGGCTGGTCGCGTTCGCGGCTGCAGCGGCTGATCACGGACGGCGATGTGCTGGTCAACGGCCGCAAGGCGAAGCCTTCGCTGAGGCTCCGCGAAGGCGATGAGATCGACCTTGACCTGACAGAAGAGCCGGCGTCGCGGTTCGAGCCCGAGGATATCCCACTCGACATCGTTTACGAGGATGATTACCTTGCCGTCATCAACAAACCCGCCGGCTTGGTCGTCCATCCCGGAGCAGGCAATGCAACCGGCACGCTGGCAAATGCGATCGCCTTTCATTTCCGAGGCTCCCGTCCTTACGAAGGAGGGGTGGTACCCGCTTCGGGTGACGGGGTGGTTCTTTCTTCTCGAATCGGAATAGTCCACAGATTAGACAAAGACACATCCGGCCTGATCGTCGTTGCCAAGGATGAAGAGACGCACGAAGCTCTTGCCGAGCAGTTTCGCCACCGAACGGTCGAGAAGAGCTACGTTGCTCTTGTCCACGGCAGCCCGCGTGAGAACTCGGGGACGATCGACCGACCGATTGCCCGCGACCGCTGGCACAGGACAAAGATGACAGTTGCCGCCAATGGCCGCGAGGCGATCTCAATATGGAAAGTACGGCAGCGGTTCGAGAAATTCACGCTGCTTGAGGTCGAGATAAAGACCGGCCGGACGCATCAGATCCGTGTCCACCTCGCCTCTGTCAACCACCCGGTCGTCGGCGACGCCACCTACAACGAAGGCCGCGACAACACCATCGCCGATCAGGAGACAAAGAAAGCAGTAGAAAAACTCGGCCGCTTCTTTCTGCATTCCGAGCAGTTAGTGTTCTTGCATCCGGTGACAATGCAAATGATGCGATTCTCTTCTAAAATACCAGATGACCTTTCTGATCTGTTGAAGTTGATCGGCCGCTGAGGAACTCGACTCCGGTCGAAACGGAACTCTAACCGAAGTGTTTTATCGCATTTATGACATTTTCATGGGGTACGCAGCCAGGATCTACGGAAAGGTGGTCCATCTGCTTTACGTTCGCCCCATCCTTTCCGGCATCAGCGAACAGGCATTGATCCTCGAGATCGGCGCCGGCTATAACCCGCATTTCACCAAGGATAAGTTCCCGAACGTCTTTCATCTTGACCACGCCACGGCGGACGATCTCCGTGCAAAATATGCCCGCGACCCGCACGTCGGCCACCTGACAGACCGGATCCAGAATGTCGATTTTGTTTCAGATGGCTCCCCGATCGAAGACCTGATCCCGACCGAGCTGAGGTTCGACATCGTTTTCAGCTCGCATTCCCTTGAACATCAGATCGATCTGATCGGGCATCTCCTTTCGATCGGGAAGCTGCTTGCTCCTGGCGGCCGGCTGCTGCTAATACTTCCCGATTATCGCTGCTCCTTCGATGCTTTTCGTTATCCGACCGTAACGAGCGATGCGATCCTTGTTCATCGCGAACCGAGAAAAGTTCACCGCGGCAAACAGATATTTGATCATCTGACCCGGACGGTGGATATCAATCCCATCCGGCGGCTTCGCGCACCGGACAGAGCAGCTGCAAAGTTCAACTATCCTCTAGCGGCGGGACTCGACGCTCTGGAAAACGCTGAACGAGAAGATGCAAAATATGAGGATGCCCACGCCTGGGTCTTCTCTCCCGCTTCATTCAGGTTATTGCTGCTTGAGCTTTATATGCTCGGTTACATTCGGCTAAAGGTGGATAGCATTTCGCCAACTTACGGAAACCAGTTCTTCGTTGTTTTACATCTCTGTGAAGATGCGGCATCGCCTTCCGCGGAGGAAATTGCAGAATTTGAGACGGAGCGACTGAAACTAATAAAAAAGACCCGGCGGTGAACGGCCGCCCGAGGGCAGAGCGGTCTTAGCTCAATTAAGGCGTCCCCGCCTGCGGAGCGTCCGAGAGTACGCTGGTGCCCGTCAGCGTTGAGGGAACTAGGCCGTTGTTGCGGCCTCTGCAAGCGGGCACGCGTGCGGTCCAGTCAATAAATTGAATACAAGATTATGAAACGCTTCTTTTTTGCTGCCGCTTTTTTGGGGTTGTGTGTGCCGTTTGCTTTGGCTCACTCGAATGAGGTCAATATCATTCCGAAGCCTATGACCGTCGATTCCGGAACGGGAAGTTTTACTCTTCGGAAAGATACGAGGATCTTGGTAACGCATCAGGGTGGGATTATTTCCGCCGAGCTTCTGAATGGTTATTTTCAGAAGTCTTATGGCTTCAAGCTAAAGATCGTCGATAGATCGGAAGAACTAATGGGATTCACGGCCGAACGGAATGTCATTATTTTTTTACCCGTTGCACTAGATGCGTCGGGAGGTAATGCAGATGAGATAAAACGCGAAAAATACTCGCTAAATGTTGAAGCGGATAGGATTTATATTGGCGGTACAGGGGCGGGACAATTCTATGCTTTACAAACTGTTCAGCAATTACTTCCAGCAGAGTTCAATGAGGAAGTAAAGATTCCGGTAACCAAAATCGTGGATGCACCTCGTTTTGCATACCGCGGAATGCATTTGGATGTTGCGCGGCATTTTCAGCCGGTGGGGTTTGTTAAGAAGTTCATCGACCAGATGGCGCAGTACAAGTTCAACACATTTCACTGGCACCTGACGGACGATCAGGGCTGGCGGATCGAGATCAAGAAGTATCCGCGGCTAACCGAGGTCGGCTCGCGGCGGCCGGAGACGATGGTTGACCGCAACTTCTCGCCCTATATCGGCGATGGCATTCCGCACGGCGGCTTTTACACGCAGGAGCAGATCAGGGAGGTCGTTGCCTACGCCAAGGAGCGGCACATCACGGTCATCCCGGAGATCGAACTCCCCGGCCATGCCTCGGCGGCGCTCGCGGCTTATCCGCAATTTGGCTGCAAGGCCGATTACGAATACAAGGTGCAGACGACGTGGGGCATTTTCAAGGAGGTCTTTTGCCCGACCGAGGAGACGTTCAAGTTCCTCGAGGACGTGCTCGACGAGACGATCGCTCTGTTCCCCGATTCGCCCTACATCCACATCGGCGGCGACGAAGTGCTGAAAGATCATTGGAAAGAATCGGCGTTTGTACAGGAGCTGAAGAAACGCGAAAACCTGAAAGACGAAAACGAGGTGCAGAGCTATTTCATCCGCCGCATCGAACGCCACCTCTCGAAACGCGGCAAGAAGATGATCGGCTGGGACGAGATACTCGAAGGCGGCCTGGCACCGAACGCGACCGTGATGAGCTGGCGCGGAATGCGCGGCGGCATCGAGGCCGCGAAGTCGAAACACGACGTGATAATGACGCCGACGACCCACGTCTATTTCGATTACGGCCAGGGCGACCCCGCCTACGAACCGCTCAACATCGGCAGCTACGTTCCGCTTTCAAAGGTTTACAGCTTTGAGCCGGTTCCGCCGGAGCTCACGGCCGAAGAGGCAAAATACGTCATCGGCGGCCAGGCGAACATCTGGACCGAGTATATGAAAACGCCGCAGCACATCGAATACATGGCGTTCCCGCGGATGCTCGCCCTGAGCGAGGTGCTTTGGTCAAAGAAAGAGGATCGCGACTTCGCCGATTTCCAGCGGCGGTTGAATGCGGTCTTGCCGCGGCTTGATAAGCAGGGTGTGAACTACCGCATCCCCGAACCGGGCGGCCTGCAGAACATTGTTACGGAAAGCGAGCGTGTTTCGATCGAGCTTCAGCCCGCGGCCGGAACGCGAGTGCATATCACCACGGACGGCACAACGCCCAACGAACGCTCGCCGGTTTATTCGCGGCCGATCGAGATCCGGCTCGGCGAGGGCGAGGTGAAAACGTTGAAGACCATCGTCGTCAACGCCGCCGGCCGCAAGAGCGTCGTTTATGCAGCGACCATCGTCCGCGGGAAAATGCGCGAGCCGGATGTGAAAACTGCCGCGAAGCCGGGATTGAGTTTCAATTTCACGACCTCGGACAATTCCTTCGAGGGCGGGCCGTCGCCGATCGTCGGCGAGACCCGCTCGACCTCGCTAAACCAGTTCGCCCAAAGCGCAGACCTAAAGAAGCCGTTCGCAGTGACCTTCGACGGCTTTTTCCGCGTGCCGGAAGACGGCGTTTATGAGTTTCAGATCGATTCCACATGGGACGCGACCGTCGTGCTCGGCGATAGCAGGATCATCGACGACGCCGGAACGCGAGACCGCAAGATTCGCTCGGCGATCGTTCCGCTCAAGGCCGGGCTGCACAAGATGTCGATACGCTACAACCACCGCGGCGGCGATTCGTCTTTCCGCTTCCGCTGGGGCATCAAGGGCCGCGGCCTGACGCAGGCCTGGGGCGGCGAATTTGTGCACTAAATTGGTACGCTGAACCATTTTTTTGCTTAGCGGAACGGTTTTATCGTGCGTTGGAATCGTTTGAACGGGCGTTCGGATGGTTTGAACAGCAGTGAAAATGTCTTTTTCGCCGATTTCCTCACTTTGCACGTGTATTTGACGAACTGGAGGAGCCGAAACTAAATGAAGACAGTAAGTAGATCGATTAGAACGAGCCGCCGGTTCATCACCGTTATTCTGACGCTGCTTGCCGCTCAATGCTTGTTGCTCACGGCCGCGGCCCAAGCTCGTGACTACACCCGCTGGGTCAATCCGTTCATCGGCACCGGCGGGCACGGGCACACGTTTCCCGGGGCGACCGTGCCCTTCGGGATGGTCCAACTCTCGCCGGACACGCGCATAGACAACTGGGACGGCTCCAGCGGCTACCACTACTCCGACGACATCATCTACGGCTTTTCGCACAAGCACTTGAGCGGGACTGGTATCCCGGACGGCTGCGATATTTTGTTCATGCCAACAAAACCGGGATGGGTAATACCAAGTGCTGGCCACGTCACGAAAGACAGTTATCCGTCAAAATTCTCCCATCAGAATGAAAGGGCGGAACCGGGCTACTACTCAGTACTGCTCGACGATGAAAACATTCTGGCCGAGCTAACGGCGACAACACGCGTTGGTCTTCATCGTTATACTTTTGCTGAGAGTAAAATCGGGGAGATCGTTCTCGACCTACAATGGAGAGACAAATTGCTTGAATCTGACGTCCAGTTCATTGACGATCGACGAATTGAAGGCTTTCGGCGTTCACAATCGTGGGCAAAGGACCAGAAAGTCTATTTCGCCGCCGAATTTTCACAGTCTTTCCGAGCACCAAGAGGAGGGGCGAATCTTGGTCGAGCCCCTGGTACGGTATTGAATTCAGAGAATAAGAAGTCCCACGCTTTCTTTGCATTTGACACATCCGTCGAAAGACAGGTGTTGTTGAAAGTCGCGATCTCCTATGTTTCGATCGAAGGAGCGCGGAAGAACCTTGAAGCAGAGCTCCCGCACTGGGATTTTGACAAGGTGCGTGCGGATGCGAAGGCTGCGTGGAACAAGGAGCTGAGCAAGATCGAGGTCTCCGGCGGGACGGACGAGCAGACGACGAATTTCTACACCGCTCTCTACCACACCATGATCCACCCGAACGTCTTCAACGACGTGGATGGACAGTACAAGGGACATGACGGCAAGGTCCATCAACTAGGGAGCGCGGACACTCCTGTCCGCATGAGCGTCGCTTCGACGCGAATAAAGGTGAATGAGTCGAAGTCTTCGACCGGTAACAGGTCTCTCGCCGGAGGAACCGGCGATGCGGACAAGAGTGTCCGCGCTCCTTCCGATCACTACACGGTCTTCTCGCTTTGGGACACGTTCCGGGCGACGCATCCGCTTTATACGATCATCGACCAGCGGCGGACGGTCGATTACATCAATTCGTTCATACGCATTTATGAGCAGGGTGGGCGGCTGCCGGTCTGGGAGCTGTGGGGCGAAGAGACGGACACGATGATCGGCTACCATTCCGTCTCGGTCATTGCAGACGCGATGGCGAAAGGCATCAAAGGCTTCGATTACGAAAAAGCCTACGCCGCCGCAAAGCACTCCGCCAATCTCGACCACCACGGCCTCGCCGCGTACAAACGCCGCGGCTACATCTCCGCCGAGGACGACAACGAATCCGTCTCAAAGACGCTGGAATATGCCTATAACGACTGGTGCATCGCCCAGATGGCTAAGATCCTAACGGAAAGAAAGAAGCGGAATGGTCGGATTACTCGTAAAAGCATACGATACGCTTACGACGATAGGCTTTTCTCCTTTCGTGCTAAACATTTCGAGAACCTCTATGATCCGAACACTCGTTTCTTTCGCCCAAAGCAGAACGGCGGCTTTATTCGTCCTTTCGCACCGAACGAGGTTACGTTTCACTTTACTGAAGGCAACAGTTGGCAATATTCGTTCTTCGTCCCGCACGACGTCTCGCGGCTGATCGAACTTGAGGACGGGCCGGAATACTTTGCCGGGAAGCTTGAAAGGCTCTTTACGACCAACGAAAAACTCACCGGCCGCTTTCAGCCTGACATTACCGGCCTAATCGGCCAGTATGCCCACGGCAACGAACCCTCGCATCACATCCCTTATCTTTTCACCTATGCCGGACAGCCGTGGAGAGCGCAAAAATACGTCCGCAAGATCATGGATGAGTTTTACAGGAATGCTCCCGACGGACTGATCGGTAATGAGGACGCCGGCCAGATGTCCGCGTGGTACATTCTCTCGGCAAGCGGATTTTATCCGGTCGCACCGGGCTCGCCGGTCTATGCTTTCGGTACGCCGCTGTTTCCCGAGATGAAATACAACCTCGAGAACGGCAAAACCTTCACGATACGCGCCGATGGCGTTTCCGCCGAGAATATTTACGTTGCCGGGGCGATGCTCAACGGCCGGCCGCAAACAAAAGCGTTCCTGAACCACGCCGATGTGATGAACGGCGGCGAGCTTGTCTTTACAATGAGCCCTTCACCTGTTGTGGATGCTTTTACCGAGTTCCCGGTTTCATCGACGGCCGGGTGGTCGGCCCCGGTTCTGACCATATCTGCGGACCGTGTCTTCCGGCAGAGCACTCGCGTCTTCATGAACACGATCGCCAAGGATGTGGAGATCCGCTACACCACCGATGGCAGCCAGCCAACCCGCCGATCGAAGCTTTACATCGCCCCCTTTGTGATCGACAAAACAACCCGCATCCGTGCTATTGCCATGCCACCAAAGGGCCAGCCGAGTTATGAGGTCGAGGCCGTGTTCACCAAACGCGAGAATGATTGGTCGGTGCTGAGCACTTCGGGTTACAGCACGCAATACACGGGCGGCGGCGATGATGCGATGGTCGATGGGCTCCGCGGGACGCGCAACTTTGCAAGCGGCGAGTGGCAGGGTTATCAGGGCAAGGTGCTTGAGGCCGTGATCGACCTTAAGGAGCGGCGGCGGGTCATGGAGGTCGGCGGCTCTTTCCTGCAGACAACGCGGTCGTGGATCTGGATGCCCTCGCGGATCGAGTTTGAAGCGTCGGACGACGGCGTTACGTTCCGAAAGATCGCCGAGATCAAGACAGACGTCCCGCTGACCGATGAAACGCCGCAGGTCAAGGAGTTTTTGACCAAGCTCACGGCTCCCGTCACTGGCCGCTACATCCGCGTCCGGGCATTCAACATCGGCCCGATCCCGGCCTGGCACCCCGGAGCCGGCGGCGACCCGTGGATATTTGTGGATGAGGTCATCATCAGATGATGCGAAGGCCCGCACGTAAGTAAGGGCGGTTTCTCAAACTGAACATTATGCTCGACGACTACGGTTTCGAACTTTACGAGAATAATGAGTTGTCACTTGCATACTTGATCACGTTTCGCACATTCGGAACCTGGCTTCACGGGGATGAACGAGGTTCGATCCGAAGGAACCGAAAATCTGATCGAGGCTCAAAGCAAATCGACATCAATATTCCGCTTAAGGAGAAAATGGGGGCCGGAATGCACTCGCCCCCTGTTTTATTGGATCCGCTTCAGCGAAGGGTCGTTGACAGTGCGATCCGGGAAGTGTGTGAAGTTCGAGAACACTCGCTGCACGACGTGAACGTTCGGTCGAACCATGCTCACTCTGTGACCAGCGCACAATGCGGTCCGGAGCGATTGGCAGATTCGCTCAAGGCATATTCGACGCGTCGGTTGAGAGAGCATGGGTTGATAGCTCCCGATGAGCGCGTATGGGCACGTGGGCGTAGCCGGAGATACCTTTGGAAGCCACGAGAC
This sequence comes from Acidobacteriota bacterium, assembly GCA_019639135.1. Classification (GTDB taxonomy): domain Bacteria; phylum Acidobacteriota; class Blastocatellia; order Pyrinomonadales; family Pyrinomonadaceae; genus OLB17. The sequence goes on along the minus strand of JAHBSL010000028.1, from coordinate 22,600 downwards.
GTAGAAGCTGCGGTCGAATATGTGCTTTATAGCCAAGGAGATGTTCAGTTTCAATTGGATGATTGAAGTAACATTGGATGAACCGCCCTTACTTACGTGCGGGCTTGCGCAAGGGCGGAGTTGCCAAACCTTGACCCCTCGTCTGACTTCGTTTAATATTCCGACAACCTTGCGCTTCCCATGAGTCTTCAACTGGTAAAACTTATCGTTCTCGGCATCGGGCTTGGCCTGGCGGTCGGGATCGGTGTGTTCACGTTCTGGTACGGCAAGGGTTATTCCTATATGAGCAACGATCCGCTCGCCTGTGCCAACTGCCACATAATGAACGAGCAGTATGACGGCTGGCTTAAATCTAGCCACAAGACGGTGGCGACCTGCAACGATTGCCACACGCCGCCGGACACTCTGGGCAAATACACGGTCAAGGCGTGGAACGGCTTCTGGCATTCTTATTATTTCACGGTCGGCGGTTTCCACGAGCCGATCCGGATAACGGACCTCAACCGGCGCGTCGCGGAGCAAAGCTGCCGCACCTGCCATGAAACGATGGTCCATTCGATAACGGTCTCCGAGTCGATAAAAGCGGCTCAGGAGGTTTCCTGCATCTCGTGCCACCGCAACGTTGGGCACATGCATTAACAAGCGAACAAGGGCGGTTGTGAGGTAGCCATATGAGCGAAGAGAACAAAGAGAACACCGTCGAAAATGAAGAACCGAAGACCGAGAAACGCGGCTGGGCATTTAGCGCGAAGGTGCTGGCGGTCGTCGCTTTCGCTGCCTTTGCCGTTTCGATACTAGGGCTCGCACTGCTGACGAACATCTTCGAGCGCAAGCAGGAGGCGAAGAACCCGTTCTTTCGCGTTGTCGAGCTGACCGACGACACTCACGACCCGGCGGTTTGGGGCAAGAACTTCCCGCTGCAATATGACAGCTATCTCCGCACGGTCGATCAGGTCCGGACGCGATTTGGCGGCAGCGAGGCGGTACACAGATCCCCGACCAACGCCGACCCGCGTTCGATCGTCGCCCAATCACGGCTCGAGGAAGACCCGCGGCTGAAGACGATGTGGGACAGCTATGCCTTCGCGGTCGATTTCCGCGAGGAACGCGGCCATGCCTACATGCTCGAGGATCAGACCTTCACTGAGCGTGTGGGTGTTGTCCAGCAGCCCGGAACCTGCATAAACTGCCACGCATCCGCCTATGAGGCCTATAAGAAACTCGGTCAGGGCGACATCGTTCAGGGCTTCCACGAACTCAACAAGATGCCGTATCAGGAGGCACGCAAAGAGGTCACGCACCCGGTGGCCTGTATCGACTGCCATGATTCGCAAACGATGGCGCTTCGTGTTACGCGACCGGCGTTCATGGAAGGCATCAAGCTCGTAAAGGCTTCGCAGGGCGTTGCGAATTTCGATGTCAACCGCGATGCGACCCGGCAGGAGATGCGGTCGTTCGTCTGCGGCCAATGCCACGTTGAATACTACTTCAAGGGACCGGAGAAAACACTCACCTACCCGTGGCACAAGGGGATGAAGGTCGAGAACATGCTTGAGTATTACGACGAGGTTGGGCACAAAGATTGGACCCACGCTCAGACCGGAGCCAATGCTCTAAAGGCGCAGCATCCGGAGTTTGAGATGTACAATCAGGGTATCCACGCGCGAGCCGGAGTTTCCTGTGCCGATTGCCACATGCCCTATGAGCGGCAGGGTGCAATGAAGATCAGCAGCCACCACGTCCGTTCGCCGCTGCTGAGCATCAACACATCATGCCAGACGTGCCACAAGGGCACGGAAGAAGAGCTCAAGTTCCGCGTCGAGACCATTCAGGAGCGAACCTATAAACTCCGCGGGCTCGCGATGGATGCTCTCGTCCAACTTATCGAAGACATTGTCGCTGCAAAGAATGCCGGAGCCACGGACGCGGACCTCGCGGCCGCCCGCGAATATCAGCGAAAGGCACAGTTCTTTGTGGACTTTGTCGAAGCAGAAAACTCAATGGGCTTCCACGCTCCGCAGGAAGCAACGCGAATACTCGGCGAGTCGATCAACTTCTCGCGGCTCGGGCAGGTTTCCCTGCGAAACGTAAAAGTAAACACCAACCTTGCAGCCCTCCGCGCCTCGCGCTGACCGCCCCAAAGTGCAAGAAGTAAAAGGCAGAAGCTCGAAAGCCCGGACCGGATTCACAACCGCCGGGCTTCAATTATTCTCATTCAGCGAGCTTGACCATGCCAGTACTCCAACCGTTTCCACAACTTAACGGCCGCCTGGGACATGCAGAATTTCTGGTACAACGCAACCAAAGCAGGTGAGATCAAATAATGCCCAAGGCGGAAACGGCACGTTAGTCAAGATAAAGCGAAACGGGCACTGCACTTCGCAACCATCGGCCTAACTGGCCGCCGAATCGATGAGGTTGATTCCTCGAAGAAGAATGGTATGACTTCACAAACAACGGATATAATGGTCGAAGCCGATCTGCTTCCGTTAGATATGGATCTAGTGCCTATCGATCAGCTCTGAGAAAGCATTTCGCCGCCACAGTCGAAGGTTGAACAGGCTTGGAAGCTGGCAAGTCGAACGGCGAATCGAATATATCCGACGGCGGCGAACTAACCCAAGCCTACGCCGCCGAAGGCGAAGTAAAAATGACCAGATCCGAGATCATCACCACGATACAAAACGCCGGCTTCGAGGCGGTCGAACGAGATACGTTGTAGAATCAGATCCGGAGTTCGGCAATATGATCGTTAAAAAGGGAAATAGGCTTGCGATCGGCCGGGAAGTTGGCATTGCCTGGTTGCTGTTGATAGTCCTGACCGGTGTAACATCTGCTCAGATGTCCAATCCTCAATCAGTAGTTCAAAGCTTCGGTGGAGAATGCTCGGGCGAAAAACATTCTCTTTCAGAACCGCTTATGGACGTGATTTCAGGATGGAGAAGCGGCGACGCATCTGGATATCCGTGCGCCGGAAATCAGTTTTGCGAGAATGCGTTTGGATTCGACCTGAACCGTGATGGCAACTCGGAATATTTTGTTCGCAAGCTTTGTGGCGCGACAGGAAATTGCACGTACGGAATCTTCGCGGACCGCCCGGCAAAGCTCCTTGGTACTTTTACGGCGTGGTTTTTCTTTGTCCATCGAGAACCAACAGGTTGGCATTCGATCAGCACCTACACCCGTCAAGGCGGGAATCAGGGGTATATAGAAAAATATGTCGTCAAAAAGGGGCAGTATCGCAGGGCTAGTGGACGAACCGAACGTTTTGGGTCCGACGAAGAGCCGTATTATTTAAGAATGGGTATGCCCAACTGTAAATAACCCACACAATGGCAAGGTGGAAATGACCAAAGCCAAAATCATCGAGATTATCCAGCGTGCCCGTTTTGAAGTCTTCGAACGCGACACCGTCTACAACCGGGTCGAACGAATTGTCGCATGAACTGATGTCGATTGAGGTACTCTCAGCTGAAGAGAAAGAGGCGGTTTGGCGAGCGATAGCCGCGATGCCCGCGATCCTAACGTTCGAATATGAAGCGCGTATGGGCATCACTCAAGAGGCTGCCTTGGCCATATTGGACGATTGGCCTAAAGTCGATGATTTCGTAGATGAATCCGATGCTTGCCTCGCGATCAACAATTCGCTGAACGATCTCCTGCATGGCATTACTCTCACTGATACGCAGTGCAAAGAGTTGACTGGCGTGTATCGCGAGGAACTGCTGCGAATTTATCGAAAATGGGCCACTGCCCGTGGTTGGGAAAGCACAGGCGTCAGGTGATCTGAGCATTGCCTAGCGATATCGTGACGTTGGCCATGGCGTTTAACCCACCGAAAACGATATTTCAGTTGATTGCAACTGGATTACGAATGAGAAAGGATGAGAAGAATAACCGCTTGTGAATTCATAACGCTCGACGGCGTTATTCAGAACGAGGAGAATGACGGCGATGGGTTTGCGTTGGGCGGGTGGTTTTTTGGGTATGCGGATGAAGAATCGGGTGCGGTGATCCAGGGGCGGCTGGCGAAGCCGGTCGATCTGCTCTTGGGGCGAAAGACGTTCGACATTTGGGAGCCGTATTGGCCGGAGCATTCGCACTTTTGGCCGAATGTGATTACGGCGACGAAGTACGTTGCCTCGAACACCCGCACGTCGAGCGACTGGCAGCCGACCGTTTTCCTCGGCGGCGACCTCGCCTTGAAGGTCCGCGAGCTGAAAGAAACCGACGGCCCCGATCTGCACGTCTTCGGCAGTGCCGATATGCTGCAAACTCTCTTCAAAGCCGACCTCGTTGACAGGCTCGAACTGATGATCTTCCCTATCACGCTCGGGACCGGAAAACGACTCTTTCAAGACGGCGCCATCCCCGCCGCATTTAAGATGACCGAGGGCCAGGTCACGCCAAACGGCATCATCGTCGCCACTTACGAACGCAACGGCGAAGTAAAGACCGGCGCACCCAGAATCGAGCAAAGCGCTTAAAACACTCGAGTCAAAGGGCTATGAAGTTATGTTAAACTGATTCCGTTATGCCGAGTGTCGAAGCGATCTATAAGAACACGATCTTGCCATTGCCGCCGCACGAAAGGCTGCGCCTTGCAAGGATAATTGTCGAGCATGAATCTCTGCAGGAGCCGGCCGAGGAGCTTTCGGTTCTTAGCATAATTGAAAGTTTGAACGGAGCAAAGGTTTTCACTGACCCCGCCGAAGTCGATAAATATTTGGCAGAGGAGAGAGAGTCTTGGGACAACTGATTTTCCGCCTTCGTCGCGGGTTTACCTTGATACAGCTCCGCTGATATACAGCGTTGAAAAACACGCAGATTACTGGCCTACATTAAGAGCGTTTTGGCTTACGGTACGCAAGGATGCAATTGAGGTCGTAACGAGCAACCTCACTTTGCTTGAAACTACCGTAAAGCCTACGTAGGAAAACGATCAGAGGCTGGTTCAGGCTTACACTAAATTACTTACCGTTTCTCAGATCGAGCTCTTCGAGATCACGACACAGATCCTCAAAGACGCCGCTCGGTTAAGGGCTTTACAAAACTTCAAGACCCCGGATGCGATTCATGCCGCCACCGCAATTGCGGCAAGTTGCGGATACTTCGTTACGAACGACCCCAACTTCAGAAGATTGTCCGACATCGAAGTTGTGATCGTGGACGACTTGATCTAACCTATCGGCCATTGCCACCAACTACGACGCGACGGCGAAGTAAAGACGGGCACACCCAAGATCGAAGCGGATGAAGAATAGGGAATTCACCACAGAGAGCACAGAGTTTTTTGAGATTGGTTATTTAGGCTTCTAAGTTAGAATGCTGCTGCCTATCTTGCATGGAAAGCACTAAGATTTCTTTGCAGTGTGCTCCGTGACTCTGCGACTATTTCTGGTCGATAATGGGTTATGGTCGATCGGAGAGTAGTTGCTTATTGGGTCGCGACGCTTTGGCTTTGCGTGGGGATGCTGGCTAGTGCGGTTTTGCAGCTCATCAAAATGCCGGAGGTCTTGCATAGCTTTGGCCGGCTGGGGTATCCGCGGTATTTGCTGTTGCTGCTCGGCGTTTGGAAAATTCTTGGCGTGATCGTTTTGATCGCACCCCGAATGCCGCTACTGAAAGAGTGGGCGTATGCGGGTTTCTTCTTCGTCGCGTCGGGAGCACTCTTTTCTCACATAGCAATCGGCGACGGTTTTATGACACTGCTCCCGACCGCTGTGCTGCTTGTCCTGACCGTCGTCTCCTGGTACCTCCGGCCCGAAAGCCGACGGCTCGCCTAAGCGAGCCGCAGCAGCAACTGATAGAGATGGTCTTCGGCCCGAGCTATTTTTTTGGTGAGATGCGTAGCAACTCGCCGTTCGATTCGTCGGTGACGACATAGAGAAAGCCGTCCTGTCCCTGGCGGACGTCGCGGATGCGGCTTCCGCGATCGGTCAAAAGGTGTTCCTCGCCGGCGACGCGGCCGTCTTTCATAACAAGACGCACCAGCCGCTGCGAGGCGAGCCCGCCGACGAAAATATTACCCTTCCATTCGGGAAATGCCGCTCCGGTGTAAAACTCCATTCCCGAAGGAGCGATCACCGGATCCCAGTAATAGACCGGCTGCTCGGTGCCTTCCTTGGCCGTGAGGTCCGAGATGGGCTGGCCCGAATATTCCTCGCCGTAGGTCGCGACCGGCCAACCGTAGTTCTTGCCCTTTTCGGGCATGTTAAGTTCATCGCCGCCGCGGGCGCCGTGCTCGACCGTCCAGAGCCTGCCCTGGTCGTCAAAAACTGCTGATTGGATATTGCGGTGGCCGATGGACCAGATGTCACCCAAGGCACCTTCCTTACCCGCAAACGGATTGTCCGTGGGCACCGTGCCGTCCGGGTTGATGCGGACGACCTTGCCGTTGTGGGCCTCAAGCGATTGCGCCAGCGGCCGCATTGTCCTGAGGTCAAATCGATCGCCGAGCGTGATGAAGAGCTTTCCGTCCGGAGCAAAGGCGAGCCGAGAGCCGAAGTGCAGGCCGTTGTTGTAGGTCGGCATCGCCCGGAAGATAACACGGACGTCCGAAAGCTTTCTGCCGTCGGCACTCAAAACGCCGCGTGCTACCGTTGTGCCGCTGCCGCCTTCGCGTTGTTCGGAAAAGCTCCAGAAAACTGTTCGGTCCTTTGCAAACGTTGGGCTCAAAGCAACATCAAGCAACCCGCCTTGTCCGCGTGCCGTGATCGGCGGCAAACCGCCTTGGCCGCTCTCGGCCGTAACTCCGCCCTGCGCAACCGGCGTCAGGCCCTCGATCGGCTCGCCAACCTTCCCAGCGGCCGAAACGATCCGCATCCGGCCGGGCTTTTCCGTAACCAAAAAGCTTCCGTCCGGGAGCGGCTCAACTGCCCAAGGCCGGTCAAGCCCTTTGGCAAGGACGCTCACTTCGATGGCCGCCGTAGTCTTCACACCGCAGGCACGCGTCTGGCCCGCAAATGCCGGCTTCTGCTCGGCCGCATTCGGCGCCCGAGTCTCAAGCGGCGTGCATTGCCCGGCCGCCGTTTTCTGATCCGCCGCGGATGTCTGCTCTGCGGCCGGCCGCTGCCCACACGCCGTGCCCGCCAAAATAGCCGAAGCCGCCAATGCGATCACAAATTGCGTTCTCTTCATAGAATTATTTCCTCCTTGATATCGGCCGCGGCCGCTCGATCAATATAAATTTCGCACCTGCCCGCCCGGGCAGATGCGCCAACGCCGCAGAAACCGTTTCATCCAGTCTAACAAATCCACCCGCCGGGGCGAATGTGTCCGTGAGCGCGAGCATTTCGAATTATTTAAACGGCCATTGAACCCTGTGATAATATTTTTCAGGAGATTCTATGATCACGATCAAATTTCATGATAAGGAGACGGAGCTTGATGCCTTAGGCTTTCTTCTCGGCCGATTTCCGGGGAAGCTACTAACAAGCGGAGAAGTATTGGTTCCTGAAGCCGCACTTCAAGCACTCGCACTTGAGGGCTACCATTTCACTGTATTTGGAAGGTCGACGTATGAGCAGCAAACTTCGTCGCTACGAGATACTGTTACCCCAACAGTATAACGATGGGACCGAGATCCCGCGAAAGCTACGTGGGCAGGCCCTAAGAGAAATTGTTGACCGATTCGGAGCCGCCAGCTTCGAGCCAACTACCATTGAGGGCTACTGGCGCTTCGAAGGCACCCTCTACACCGACTCGCTCTCAAAGATCGTCATTGATATAGAAGACACCGATGAACATCGCCAGTGGATGCGTGATTTCAAGGAACGATGGAAGGTCAAACTCGATCAACTTGAACTGTGGCTAGTAAGCTACGAGATCGATGTTGATTGACCTCTAGTGCGGACAACGGCACCGATGTATAATGTGCGGCGTAATCACCCGTTGGTTCGCGTGGACAGCCTCTTGTGTTAAACCACAACGTCTGGGGATATGTATTGTGTGGCTGTCTGCGAAACTGAGTGAAGGGAGTCTGAATACATGAAATTCTCAAATCAATCCAGTCCAAAATTAGTGATAGGTTTCGTTTTGTCTGTCATGGTTCTTTTAGTTCTTGGCTGCATGTGCGGAAATTCGAGAATGAAAAAGACGGATGTAAGGTCGAATGCGAATGCCGCGGCGAATGCGAATGCCGCCGCCCAAGTCGAGATGCAAAAAGCAGCAAATGCTGCCGCTGTTGCCGCCAATACGGCCGCCGTTGCTGCGAACAGTGTTGCAACAAACAAGGCGGAGACAATCAAAACCTTGCCAGCAGTCTCCCCAACACCGCCAATTCGAACAACGTCCATTAGTGATAGTCCCGACTGGAAGTTTGGACGTCGGATAGGGAAGAAAGACGGGCGCGAATTTTACGCCGAGGGTGCAGGGCCGATAAACCGCTATCATATAAACGTAGCTGCGCAGGGCGCCGCCAATGAGTTCAACCCAAAAGACAGAGAAGCATTCGCGGCTGGTTATCGCATCGGGTTTGACGAGGGATTTCGACCATAAAGACCAACGTAGTTTGGTCAGTTTCGTACGCTTGATAAGAAATCTCTCTCTGAAACAAACATTCTCACAAAGTTCATAACGCGGTCGAATCGTCAGCGTCGGACGGCTTTAGCCTCAATCTCATTTCAGGCCTAAACACAGAGAAAGATATGAAGGTGAAGAGAAAGTTGTCGCAAGCAGATCAGAGTGAGTTGCTTAGCGAACTCAAGAGACGATTCGAGTCGAATATGAATCGCCATGCGGGGATCAAGTGGGGAGAGGTGGAGGAGCGGCTTGGGGCGGATGCGGGGAAGCTTTGGTCGCTGGGTGAGATGGAGCGGACGGGCGGCGAGCCGGATGTGGTTGGCCGCGATAAAAAGACCGGCGAGTTCATCTTCTTTGATTGCTCGGCCGAGAGCCCAAAGGGGCGGCGGAGCGTTTGTTATGACCAGGCGGCGCTCGATTCGCGGAAAGAGCACAAGCCGAAGCATAGTGCCATTGGAATGGCCGCGAAGATGGGCATCCGCATCTTGACGGAAGAGGAGTACCGGCACCTGCAGAGCTTTGGCCCGGTCGATACCAAGACCTCAAGCTGGGTCGAAACGCCCGCCGACATCCGCGAACGCGGCGGCGCCCTCTTCGGCGACTGGCGTTACGGCCATGTTTTCATCTACCACAACGGCGCCGAATCATATTACGCGGCCCGCGGCTGGCGCGGTTCGCTGCGGGTTTAAGCGAACTTATTTAGCAGTTTTGTTATGCAACCTTTCCCCCGGTTTGCTATACTAACAGTGTTGAACATACTTTAAGGCGGCGCGGGGTAACAAGATGTACAAGCTGGTTTTGGGTATCGTCACAATTGGTGTTCTGCAGTTTGCTTTGATGATGTATCTGCAAACACAGGAGCCTCCCGAAAAGCAGGTAACGCAATTGCGGCCGCCTGCCGTGACGGTTCGTCCGGCGGCGGAACCACAAGGGCAGAACGTAACGGAGGTTTCGAGCGATCCCGGATCATTAAATTCAGCCGAACCCGGCAATACGCGACGGGCCTTTCGTGTTCATCATCGCGACTCGAAGCGGCATACGTCGCGTGCCGAACGGCAGGAGATCGCGACTAGCACACCGCCCGCCGATTTCAGTACGGTCGTGATCAGCTACAACGTTCCGCCCGAGAAGCCCGAATGCGGTTCGCAGGACGAGGCAAAGCCGAAGCGGAACCCGAATTCGCAGTTTGCCGGGCCCTCAGTCCCGCGTTGGAAGGTCGTCAAGACCGATACGTTGAGTTTTGAGTAAGACCAAATCTACTATCGCAGAGAAGATAATGGCAGCCCTTCCGGGACTGCCTTAAGTTTGGAAACTTACTTGAACCGCTGCATCAGGATCAAACCTAATTAACTTAAGCCGCCAGATCTTCTGATACACTTTTTTATTAAGCCATTGCCTTTTCGACGCGATTGTAAACGGTATCCCTCTCCACGGCTTCGAAGCCGGCGTTTTCGATCATTGTGATGATCTCTTGTTTGGTCATTTTTACTTCGCCTTCGGCGGCGTAGGCGTGGGTCAGTTCGCCGCCGTCGGTGATGGTGCCGTCTAGGTCGTTGGCGCCGAAGTGGAGTGCGGTTTGGGCGGTGGCTTTGCCGAGCATGACCCAGTAGGCCTTGATGTGGTCGAAGTTGTCGAGCATCAGCCGCGAGACGGCGATGGTCTTGAGATTATCGATCGCGTCAGGGCCGGGCAGCGATGAAAGAGCAGTTCCAGGCGGATAGAACGCGAGCGGGATAAAGCACTGGAAGCCGCCGGTCTTATCCTGCTGTTCTCTTAGCTTTACCAAGTGATCGATTCGGTCCTCGATCGATTCGATGTGGCCGTATAGCATTGTTGCATTGGTCTTGAGGCCCGCTTGATGGACCTTGCCGGCAAGTTCGAGCCAGCGGTCGCCGTCGCATTTGTGATCGCAGATGCGCGAACGCGTCGGTTCGGCAAATATCTCGGCACCTCCGCCGGGGCATGAGTCCATTCCCGCGGCCTTGAGTTTTTCGATGACGTCTTCGTCCGACATTTTGTAAAAACGGGCGAAGAAATCGAGTTCGACCATCGTAAGGGCTTTCAGGTGCAGCTTCGGAAACTCGCGCTTGAGCGACGAGAAAAGATCGGTGTAGTACTCGAAGGGAAGTTTCGAGTTCAGCCCGCCGACGATGTGGAGCTCGGTCGCTCCTTCTGACACGGCTGTGCGCGCGATCTCGATACCCTTTTCGATCGAATGCGTGTAGGCATCTTCCTGCCGTGCCCGTCTATAAAACCCGCAAAATTTGCAGTCCGCCACGCAGATGTTCGTGTGGTTAAAATGGCGGTTGACGTTGTAATACGTCGTCCGCCCGTGTTTCCGCCGCCGGACCGTATCCGCTAGCTTGCCGAGCGCGTTCAGGTCTGTGGTGTTGAAAAGAGCAAGGCCATCTTCGAACGACAGCCGCTCGCCGTCCTCGACCTTAAAAGCTATTTTCACGAGTTTTTCGTCAAACGTGATCTTCATTGCTTTAACCTGATTCTAACAGAATATTCGCCTGAAACTTGATGCCGGTTTTTGCCTTTCGACCGCCCGGCCAATACCTGCGAAAATAATTGTTTACAATCCGGCCCATCCGTGCGAGAGTTAGGTGTTCGAAAAACAAGTATAGTCACGACCCGGAGGTTTCTATGGAGCGTTTAATCAGGCTTTTTTCAATTGCCTTCTGTTTCGCTGTTCTCATCTCCGCCGCAAGCGGTCAGACGTTTACGGCATTTATCAACTCGGCCCAGGAAGTACCCACAAACTCCTCCACCGGCAAAGGTTTTGCCAGGATATTTCTCAATGAAAGTGCGGGGACGATCAGCTTCTCCGTCACGTTCAGCGGCCTTTCAAGCAACCAGACCGCATCGCACATTCACGGTGCGGCCGGGGTAGGTACAAACGCCGGGGTACTGATCGACCTCGGTGCGGTCGGCGGCACTTCCGGCACAATAACCGGAACGCGGAGCATTACACCGACGCAGATCGCTTCACTCAAGTCGAATCAGACCTATGTGAATATACACTCTGCCAATTTCCCGCTCGGCGAGATCCGCGGACAGGTGGCTCTCCGAAGGGTACTTGACTTTGATGGCGACGGTGCTACCGATCTCAGCATCCTTAGGTTTCCAAATGTTGCACCGCCCGGCGTGTCTCAGATCACTGTCTGGAATCAGAACAGCCAGGGATTTGCCTCGAACCAAACCGTTCAATGGGGAAATGCAAACACTGACTTTCCGTGCCCCGGCGATTACGATGGCGATGGCGAGGATGATTTTTGCATGTACCGGACAGGGGCTTCGGCGGGCCAGCAGAGCTTCTTCATCAACCTTAGAAGTTCCGACCTGACGATCCAGTGGGTGCCCTGGGGCGTCAATGGTGACCAAGCGATGAGCCGCGATTACGATGGTGACGGAAGAACGGATTTCACTGTTTTCCGCCGCGGGGCAACAGCGACGGACCAAACGCAGTGGTATATACTCCGAAGTTCGACAAATTCGCTGCAGTATGTGCCTTTTGGCACGACCGGGAACGGTACAACCGCGTTCGATACTCCCGTTCCGGGAGACTACGATGGCGACGGCAAGTTCGATGTTGCCGTTTATAGGTTTGGTCAAACACCAGCAAATCACTACATAATCCGTCGAAGTTCCGATAGCGGCGTTACTTTTCAGCCTTTCGGAAATTTCAACACCGATTATATCGTCCCGGGCGATTACGACGGCGACGGGAAATTTGATTACGCGGTCGCCAGGACCGGCGCGACCGGCACTTCGCCCTTGGTCTGGTGGATTTTGCAAAGCTCCAACCAACAGACGCGAACGATCACCTGGGGCCGCTCCAATGATTTCCCGACTCAGGGAGACTATGACGGCGACGGCAAGACCGACATCGCAATATGGCGTCCAGCGCATTCAGGAAATGATTCCGCATATTTCATCTACGGAAGTTTTGGCGGGATCTCGGTGATCAACTGGGGTTTGAACGGAGATTTTACGGTCAATCGGTTCGATGCCCGTTAGCGGCTGGCTGGGATCAACAACACCCGCTTGAATACGGCGGCCCATCAAATGGGCCGCTTTCTTTTTCTCAACATTATGTAAAAAATGTGGATTTGACGCCGATCCCAGATCGGATTTAGAGTTTAGCGATCGGAGTTTTATCGTAAGGGTATTGAAAATGCTCACCAGATCCATCGCGATTCTTGTCTCCTTGCTCCTCGCGAGTCACTTCGCATCGGCAAAGGCGGCCGAGCCTGTCTCCGATGGGCACGTTCATATCTTGAGTCCAGAGCTGATCAAGATATGGAAGGGCCTGGGCATTCCGTTTTCGCGGTCGGATGAATATTACTCCGATATCGACGTAATTATTCAGAATACGGCGGTACGGCGGATCGACCTCATCTCAATGGCACACGTTTATTCCTCGCAAGAGTTTGGAGGGTTTAAGAACGAACGCGAACTCGTCGAGCGTGAGAACGCCTACGTAGCCGCCGCCCGCGACAAGCACCCCCAAAAAGTGCGCGCCTTTTGCAGCGTCGATCCGCTTCGGGAGTATGCTCTTGCGGAGCTTGGGCGGTGCCGCACGCAACTCAAAATGGACGGGATCAAGCTTCACCACAACGCCAATCAGGTTTACCTGACCGTGCCGGAGCATCTGGAAAAGGTCAAAAAGGTGTTCGAGTTCGCGGCCGCGAACAAGTTGCCGATCCTAATGCACTTTGACAACAGCCACCGCCGATTCGGCAAGCCGGATATTGACCTGCTGATCGGGTCGATCCTTGGTGATGTCGGACCAGTCGAGCTTCGGATCGCCCACTTCGGCACCTCCGGAGGTTTCAGTCAGAGGACACGCGGATTTCTTAACGCCTTCATCGAAAAGCTGAACACCGACCCCAAACTTGATAAGCACAAGATCACGTTCGATATCTCTGCCGTCGCGCTTGATAAGGACAGTGAGGGCATCCGCAAGCTGACCGATGACGAGTTCGCCGTGCTCGCCAGATATATCCGAAGACTCGGGCTAAGTAGGATCGCGTTCGGCACTGATTACCCGCTTTACACGCCGAAGGAGTATATGGACATCCTCCGACGGCGGGTCAAACTAACGGAAAGGGAATTCAACCTGATGCTCAAGACCAAATAGCGAGGCCAACTATGAAATACAACGTAGCTATCGAAATTGAGAAACCTTTGGACGAGGTTGTCGCGCTCTTTGACAGTGTCGATAACCTCTACAAATGGTGGAAGGCCTCGAGAGCTTTGAGCATCTCGAGGGCACGCCTGGCGAGGTCGGTGCTAGGTCGCGGCTCAAGTTCGATATGAACGGCCGAAAGATCGAGATGATCGAGACGATCACGGTAAAGGACCTGCCGCGCGAGTTTGCCGGCACTTACGAAGCGGACGGCGTCTTCAATATCGTCCGCAACCGCTTCGAGCCGCTCGGCGAGGGCCGGACGCTATACACCTCCGAGAACGAGTTTCAGTTCAAAGGATTCATGAAGATCTTCGGATGGCTGATGCCCGGCATGTTCAGAAAGCAATCGCTAAAATACCTCGCGGCTTTCAAGCGATTTGCCGAATCGCCTTGACGGCCGAGGCCGTGCCCACTTTGCCGGAAACTTCCGCCCGGCTGATCAGCAACCTCACTGCAATTTTACGGCGAACCGGGGAAGGTGACGATGTGAGCATCATTGGCCGGGCATTTCTCTGCGCTTTTTTCTGTGCGAGAGAAACTTTCTCCGGTTTTATGATTCTGCTCATTTTCTTAGTTCCCTTTGTTCGTTAGGTTTGAATCGATAGCAGGCTAAACACAATGAACCACATTACCGAAATCAGCAGGCTGACGTTTGGCAGCGAGCCCGACGACGGGCGTGATCTCCACCCCGAGCAACTCTTTGACGGGCCATATCGCCGGGTACTGCAGATCAAGATGCGCGAAGGAGCGGTGCTCAAGAAGCACAAGGCCGCGGAACCGATCACGGTCTTGTGCCTAGCCGGAAATGGGACGTTTCGGGCCGGGCCGGACCTTGAGGATTCGTGCCAATTGACCGAAGGGACCATGATCACACTGGAAGCCGAGGTTGAGCACGAAGCCGTGGCCGAGAGCGGCCTGCATCTGCTCGTCACAAAATTCAAGGCCGCATAGAAGCGGCTATTCCGAGCTCAGGAGGAAATCAATGAAGAAACTTTGGATCGTTTTTGCGGCAGTATTTGTTTTCTCGTTTGCCATTTTGGGATGGGTCGGCTCAGAGATCTTTCGGCAGGTTCCCCCGATCCCGGTCGAGGTCGTGACATCAGACGGCCATGTTATGATCCCGGCCGAGCAGATAATGGACGGCCAAAACGTCTGGCAAGCGATGGGCGGAATGCAGGTCGGGTCGATCTGGGGCCACGGAAGCTATGTTGCACCGGATTGGACCGCTGACTACCTGCACCGCGAATCGCTCTTCATCCTGAACGAATGGACCGAAGGCCGCTTCGGGGCCGATGGAAGCGGGATGCACAGCGAAGAGCGGGCGGCAATGGTCCAACGGTTGACCGACCTGATGCGAACGAACAAGTACGACCCGGCAACCCAGCGGCTGACGGTCGATCCGATAAGGGCCCGGGCGTTTGAAGACAATCTCGATCATTACACCGATATCTTTTCCAACGGCAGTGATGACTATGCTATTCAGCGTGGTGCGCAATCTGATCCTGACCGTCTGCGGAAGTTGAACTCATTTTTTTTCTGGACGGCGTGGGCATCGGCGGCGAACCGTCCCGACAATGACATCTCATACACAAGCAATTTCCCGTCAGAGCCTCTGGTCGGGAACGTGCCGACCGATAGCTCGATCATTTGGACGGGCGTCAGCGTTATCGCATTGATCCTAAGCATCGGTGCAATGGTCTGGTTTTACGCCGCCTGGCATCGAACGGCAACATCGCCCGACACGCCCTATACCGATCCGCTTATCGGCGAAACCATCACACCTTCACAGAAAGCGACGGTTAAGTACTTTGTCATCGTCTCGCTGCTTTTCCTCCTGCAAATTGTGATGGGCATCATCACGGCGCACTACGGCGTCGAGGGTGGGGGTTTCTACGGCTTCCCGCTTGCGGACTACTTGCCCTACGTCGTGACGCGAACGTGGCACGTGCAGCTTGGTATCTTTTGGATCGCAACCGCGTGGCTCGCCGCGGGCCTCTTTATCGCACCTTATATCTGCGGATATGAGCCGAAGTTTCAGCGGCTCGGCGTCAATTTGCTGTTCGGGGCGTTGCTGATCGTCGTCCTCGGGTCGATGGCGGGCCAGTGGGCGAGCGTGATGCATCTGCTGCCCGGCGATCTTTGGTTCTGGTTCGGCCATCAGGGTTACGAATACGTCGATCTCGGCCGCGTCTGGCAGGCCGCTTTGCTGGTCGGTCTTCTGCTTTGGCTCGGCTTGATCGCAAGAAGTGCGATTCCTGCGTTGCGGGCCGATGGCAGTCGATCGCTTGTGGTTCTCTATCTGGTGACGACCGCGGGCATTGCATTCTTTTATGCTCCCGGACTTTTCTGGGGAATGCGTTCGCATCTGACGGTCGTCGAGTATTGGCGATGGTGGGTCGTTCATCTGTGGGTCGAAGGCTTCTTTGAGGTTTTCGCTACGACCGTAATCGCGTTCCTTTTTGCTCGCTTGGGCGTGATCAAGGCCGACCACGCTGCGTTTGCCGCACTTTTTTCGGCGGCGATATACCTGAGCGGCGGCATCATCGGCACACTGCATCATCTCTATTTTGCAGGCACACCAACGGTAGCTATCGCATTCGGCGCGGTATTCAGTGCTCTTGAGATCGTGCCGCTTGTCTTCGTTGGATACGAGGCGATGGAAAATATCCGTCATTCCAAGGCGAGGCCGTGGCTCGATCAATATAAGTGGATCGTCTACTTTTTTGTCGCGGTCGCCTTTTGGAATCTGGTCGGTGCGGGCGTTTTCGGATTCATGATCAATCCCCCGATCGCCCTCTATTATATGCAGGGCCTGAATACTACGGCGGTCCATGCTCACGGTGCACTTTACGGTGTCTATGGAACGTTGGGGCTCGGCTTGCTGCTGTTCTGTATGCGGGCAATGCAACCGGAAAGGATCTGGAACACCAAGCTGCTGGCGTTCTCTTTCTGGGCGATCAATATCGGAATGATGCTCGAGATTTTGCTGAGCCTATTGCCGATCGGTTTGCTTCAGACTTATCAATCGGTCGCGGTCGGCTACTGGTCGGCACGAAGCCCCGAGTTCATGCAGTCGGACCTGATGTCTACGTTGAGGTGGATGCGGCTCTTTGGCGACACGATCTTTGCGATCGGGGCCATCGCATTCGTATGGTTCGCCTTGAAGCTGATGTTCACAAAGGGCAAAAACGGCACATCAGAGGTCGTCGACAAGTTGAAGTAGCGAACTTACGACCCCTTTGATCCGAATGGGAATGAGCGGCTCCGGCTCGCTGGCGCCGCTCATACTTTGCATTACCGCAGCCCGGCTGCACTTGATTATTGAACTATCAGAATGGCTGACATCGAAAATAGACAAGACATCGATCTGCTGATGGAGCGATTTTACTCGAAGGCTCTCGCAGACGACGTGATCGGCTACATTTTTACCGATGTCGCCATGCTCGACCTCGAACATCATTTGCCGATCATCGGTGACTTCTGGGAGACGATCGTCTTCCAAACCGGAGTTTACGCAAAGCACGGCCGCAACCCGCTGCAAGTGCACGGCGAGCTTAACCTGAAGACGCCGCTTGAACTTGACCATTTCAAACGATGGCTCGAGCTTTTTGACGCGACCGTGGATGAGAGCTATGCGGGAGAACGGGCCGATTTTATGAAGCTGCGTGCACGTGCGATAGCGAATCGGATGTTCAGTTATGTGAGTAAGGTGCCGTCGATTCAGCCTAACTCCGGTGAAGTTCGCGAAGCGGGCCGTTGGGATCAATGATCACCTTGCCGCGGTCGATCTCAAGAAGCTCTTTGTCGGCAAACTTTCGGATAACGCGGATCGTCGTCTCCGTCGTCAGGCCCGCCATCTCGGCGATCTCCTGACGCCGGAGTTCAATCCGGACGGGCCCGATACTATCCTCCCGATCGGCCAACTTTAACAAGACGTTTGCAACCCGATGCTCGGGCGAAGCGGTGGCGAGATTTTGTATCGTCGCCGTCTTTTCGCGGAGCATCGCACACATCCATTCGATGACGGCAAGGGCAAAATCGGGCGAGGTCCTGATAAGTTCGAGAAAGGCTTTTCGGGGAATAAGAAGAAGCTCCGTCGGCTCCATCGCGATCGCCGCGGCCGGGTACGATTTGCCATCAAAGACTGGCGGAACGGCAAACATTTCGCCGACGTCGAATATGCCGATGATGACCTCCTTGCCTGGCTCAAGAAAATGCACCATCTTCACCCGTCCGCTGATGACGACCGGAAGGTTATCGGCACTTTCCCCCTCGGAAAATATCAGTTCATCGGTGCCGAAATTGCGTTTCTTGCCGGACGACCTTAGCAGCCGCCCGAGCTCGGTTTCCTGATCGTTGAGAACAGGTTTCATAGACCGGTATCGCGGGTAAAGACAGCGGCGGAAAAGCTGACAAGGAGTATCACGCTAACGAATGCATTGGTCGTAAAGAAGGCCGCATTCATCCGGGACAGGTCGTTCGGTTTGACCAGTGTGTGCTGGTAACCGAGCAACACCATCACGAGCCCCGCGCCAAGATATGCCGGCCAGCCGAGCCCGGTAAAGGCCAGAATAAGAATAAGCACAATGGCCGACTGAAAGTGAAAGAGCCGTGCGATCCAAAGCGAGCGGGCAATACCGAAGCGGGCAGGTATTGAGTGGAGGCCCGCATTGCGGTCAAAGTCATGATCCTGGCAAGCGTAAAGAACATCGAAGCCCGCCGTCCACATCAGAACGAAAAGCGAAAGTAGGATCGGCACTTCAGAATCGATCGCACCGCGAACCGCTATCCACGCCGCCGCCGGCGAGATGGCGAGTGCCCAGCCGAGAAGGACATGGGCGAACGAAGTGAACCGCTTGGCGTATGAATAGCCGAGAACGCTGATGAGTGCAACGGGCGAGAGTGCGAAGGTGAGCCAATTGAGCGAATAAGCCGCAAAAATGAAGACCGCGACCGAGGCCAGCAAAAAGGCCCAGGCAAACGTGAGCGAAAGACGGCCGCTCGGGAGTTCGCGGTTTGCAGTTCGAGGATTGGCGGCGTCTATCTCGCGATCAACGATGCGGTTAAAGGTCATCGCCGCCGAGCGGGCACCGACCATTGCGACAGTTATCCAAAGTAATTGCCGCCATGCCGGCAAGCCATCCGCCGCAAGGACCGCTCCTAAGAACGCAAAAGGAAGGGCAAAGAGCGTATGCTCGAACTTGATCATTTCGAGCGTGGTCCTGAGTTTGCCGAAAAAGCCCGCCATAGGTCTCCGTTCGCGAAACCCTGATGATAACAAATAGCTGCCGAGTCTTCGACCGCGTCGGCTAACCGCCTTTTCTCATTTGGGAAAGCCGGAGAGACTGCCGCCGGACGGCATCCGAAACGTTCTTGTTCTTTGACATCGCGACCAGGTCGCGGGCCTGAAGCCGCGTCAGGATCGGCAGGACGCTTGCGATCGGCGTCCGCGGATTGCGGGCGAGGTTGTGGATGATCGCGTAATTGCGGGCCCATTGCCGGCCGTTCGCGATCGTTCGCAGGACGTCCTCGGGAACGGCACGCATTGCCGCGATCTTTTCGACCTCCTGCTCAGTGATCCGAGCATTATTGATAACCGCCTGCGCGACGATCCGGTTCGGGTCGCGAATGAGGATGTTCCGTGCCTCGCGGTCGCCCTTCATCGCGAGCTTTACGCGGTCCTTCATTCCCATCTTCATCACGCGGTTGATCATCGAAACGCGTTCGAAGGAAATGTCGCCCTCTTCGCCCTTGAATTCGCCGATTATCTTATTGAGCGCATGCTGCCGCTGCTCTTCGGTCTCTTCGTAAAGTTCCTCGATGTATTCGAGGCCCATCCATGAATCATCCGTGTCGGCGTCCGGAACCTCGATCATCGCCGCGATCAGCATCGCGTCTTCGGGGTCGATATCCGACTCCGCACTCTCGAAGAACTCGGCCGCGGCTTCTTTGCCCTGGGCCCTGAGCTCATTGGCGATCTGCTCGGCTCCCCGTTCCTTTTCAAAGAACTCGCGCCGGGTTTCGGTGACGCGCCTATCGGCCTCCGCGCTCCGGTTCGGGTTTGCTAGCAACGCGTCGATCAGCTTCGGATTGCGGATCAGCAGTTGCTGGTTTGTCGCGATCGTATCAAGGATCGCCGGGTTCGTTGCCGTTTCGGCGAGGGTAACGATCGCTTCCGGCGAGGTCTTCGGATTGCGAAGAACGACCTCATGGATCTCAGGGGCCATTCCCGGATGCCCGGCAAAATGATCAAGCACGGCACGCGGAGCGTTCTCACCCTGGAGCACCGACGAAATGGCCGCTGCCTCCTGCGAGGCTAGAGTCTCGCGTGCCGCAGCCGCGATAGATGCATCCGCGTCGCTCGCAAGATGCGCAAGAGCCTCAAGCAGGTCGGCCTGCGGCAGCGGCAAAACGCCGCGGGCGGCCGCGAGACGTGCGGGCTGTGGTGCCGATCCTTCGACCAAGGTACGGACAACTGGATTCGTTGATTCTATAGGGTAATTCATCGGAGCCGGCCGAACAGCCTGAATGAGATATTAACACAATTCCGGCGCACGCTTGACTAGAACGGCAAAGCTGAAATAGCGTTATCATTTCGCCTTTCATCTGCTTTCAGGGAAGGTGCAAGTTACTGAATCATATAAATTTCTAAATGAAACAAGCGATTCTAGAGAAGATCCGCGACCGGAGTGCGGTCATCGGAGTAATTGGGCTAGGCTATGTCGGCCTGCCGCTTATTGTCGAGTTTTGCCGTAAGGGCTTTAAGGGCATTGGCTTCGAGGTCGATGGCTCAAAGGCCGAAGCTATCAACAGCGGCGAATCTTACATCGTAGATGTTCCGGCCGAGCACGTTGCAGAATCCGTCGCGAAAGGCCTTCTGACTGCGACGACGGATTTCAGCCGGCTGACCGAATGCGACGTCATCATTATTTGTGTCCCTACCCCCCTCCGCAAGACAAAGGACCCGGATATGTCCTACATCATCGCCGCCGGCGAGGAGATCCAAAAATACATGCGGAGCGGACAGCTCGTCATTCTCGAATCGACGACCTATCCCGGAACGACGGACGAAGTGCTTCAACCAATGCTTGAAGAAAAGGGCTTCGCGTTGGATAAAGATTTTCTGCTCGCCTTTTCGCCTGAACGCGTTGACCCGGGCAATCCGCAGTTTCAAACACACAACATACCGAAGGTCGTCGGCGGCGTTTCAAAGGATTCGACCGAAGTTGCGGCCGAACTTTACGGGCAGATCGTCAATGAGGTCCACGCGGTTTCTTCGGCGCGCGTCGCCGAGGCTTGCAAGCTTTGGGAAAACACGTTTCGGGCGATCAACATCGGCATGGCGAACGAGATGGCCAAGCTCTGCAACACTCTCGGGATCGATACCTGGGAGGTCGTCCGGGCAGCGGCGACAAAGCCCTTTGGGTTTATGCCCTTCTTTCCGGGCCCCGGCATTGGCGGCCATTGCATTCCGCTCGACCCGCATTACCTCTCATGGAAGGCCCGCCAGCACGGCTTTGATTCGCAGTTCATCTCGCTCGCCGAGCAGATCAATTCAAGCATGCCGGCATATGTCGTAAAGCTTGTCTCGACAGCGCTCAATGACGTCCGCAAGGCGGTCAATGGATCGCGGATCCTGATCCTCGGCGTCGCCTATAAGAAGGACATCGACGACATGCGCGAATCGCCGGCTCTCTCGATCATAGATCTGCTTCGCTCGCGGGGTGCCGAGATCAGCTACCACGACCCGTTTGTCGAAGAGGTCACATTCGATCACGCCTACACCATCGGCGCCGGCGACCCGCTTTATAATCAGGAACTTACCGACGATCTGGTAGAAACTTCGGACTGCGTGATCATCTGTACCGAACACTCCGGCATTGACTACAAGCGAGTTTGCGAACTCGCCCCGCTCATCGTCGATACTCGAAACGCTCTCAACGAAGACACCCGAAACGGAAGCAACGCGAAGATCGTGCGGCTCTAACGCGATTACGCACAAGAGGTTCTTGAGGCTCGCTTCGGCGGGCCTTTTCTATGCCGGGCGGGCAAAACCGTGTTACCTTTGTGCCGTTAGTGATATATTCCGTTCTGCTGTTTAGCTGCCAATGATGAGAGCAATAGAACCCAGGTTCGCCGTCGCCGTTGTAACAAAATTCTCGACCGCGTTCCTTCTATTAATATTCGCCGCCGTCGTCTTCGCTCAGGAGCCTGGACCGGCTATAAGCACCGTTACCGTCCCCATTGAGAAACAGGTGAGGCAGACCTTTGAATTCAAAAAAGATCGCGTTTATTTTTCGAATGAATTTCCCGGCGGTCGCCTGAATGCGATCACGAAGGACGAAGAGGGCCGGTACGTGGTGACCATCACTCCCGAAAATGCTCCGATAAATATGAGCCCGTGGTATGCCTTCAAGGTTTGGTCACGCAAGAAAAAGGAGATACAGGTCAGGCTCGTTTATCCGGAATACGCACGGCACAGGTACGATCCGAAACTCAGCACCGACGGAAAGACTTGGACGCCGCTCGACCCGCAGAAGATCGTTCATGAGGGCAAAGATCCTCAGGATGAAGAATCGCTGCCAAGAAGCGCGGTCATTTCGTTGACCGTTTCCCGGCGGCCGGTTTGGGTCAGCGCTCAGGAACTTCAACCGTCGAGCGAAGTTTTCGCGTGGATGGACGCTATCGCAAAGAAGGCCGGAGCCCCGATCGAGGAGATCGGCCAAAGCCGCGAGGGGCGGCCGCTCCGGATGCTTCGCTTGGGCAACACCTCGTCGAAACGGATGATGCTCGTCATCTCTCGTCAGCATCCACCCGAGGTGACGGGTTATTTTGCAATGCAGGCCTTCATCGAAAAGCTGATCGATGGTTCAGAGGCGT
>JAHBSL010000027.1 GCA_019639135.1 Acidobacteriota bacterium | reverse complement strand
AGAGATAAACCGCGGAGCGGGATGCAGGAGAGGAAAGCCTGATTTTAGGAAAATGACGGTGCCCGCCTCTCTCCCGCTTATTTGTTGACAGTTTTTGAGAAAAGTCTATAATTCGGCGCTAGACTTGTGAATAAGAAACGGTATTAAAGTATTTCGTTGCGGGCCGGCCCCAAAACCGGCTGGCAACGAATTAGAGAAGGGCGAAGGTTGCGGTGTGGGAGACGCAATCATTGCCCTTCTCGCTTTTTAAACGAACTTCCGCCCAGCCGATCCCGCGTCCATCCGCCCGAACAACCCGCCCGGACGACACAATACAATCCATATTGTTCGTTGGGTCACCAGGCAAGTTTCTGCGACAAACAACTGTTGCTATAATCGCCCTATGCGCAATCAAGGTATCCCAATTCTCGGACGAAATGCTCATGAGATAATTGAAGGCGATTGCCTCGATGTGCTCTCTGCGCTCGACGAAGAGTCCATTCAGTGCTGTGTAACGTCCCCGCCCTATTGGGGACTTCGTGATTACGATCATCCTTCGCAAGTTGGGGCCGAGGAAAGTCCTGATCAGTACGTCTCACATTTGGTAGCTATCTTTGCCGAGGTTCGCCGGGCCCTACGTCAGGATGGCACGGTCTGGTTAAATATCGGCGATGCATATGCAAGGAATGGCGGAACAGGAGGGCACGGCCCGAACGCGATAGTAGGAAACACTCGCAAATTGATTCAAAAAAGAAACTGTAGGGTCCCACCAGTATGGGGGCTAAAAGACAAAGATCTTATCGGGCTGCCTTGGCGGGTCGCCTTCGCATTACAGGAGGACGGCTGGTTTCTGCGTTCAAGAATTACTTGGGTCAAGAAGACCGCAATGCCTGAAAGCGTAAAGGATCGGCCCACAAGTTCTACTGAAGAGATCTTTCTTTTTTCGAAATCAAAACGATACTATTACAACCCGTACGGTTTCAGAGAGCCTTCCGGAGCAAATCTGCGCAACTTCTGGCATTTAGGCCCAGACCCAAGTGGTTACGGGCACAAAGCGGTTTATCCACGTGAACTCGCACGGAGATGCATATTGCTTGGCTCGCGTCCCGATGATGTGATTCTCGATCCCTTTGGAGGCTCGGGGACAACATCGGTGGCCGCAGAAGAAACCGGAAGACGTTCGATAATGATCGAGTTAAATCCCGAGTATGTTGCAATTGCACACGAAAGACAAAGGCTTGCAGCTCCATTCGTGAAGACCAAAGGAGGATCGAGGTAACAATGCCGAAGCGTAAGGGTTCCAAGCAAAAGATTCTCGAATTCTTTTTGCAGAATATTGGGGTCGTGCTTGAGTCACGTGATATTCAGGAGGCAAGCGGTGGGGCAGTCGAATGGGCTAGGCGGGTTCGGGAACTAAGAAACGAAGATGGCTATCAGATCCTCTCGCATAAGGATCGTGCCGATCTCAAACCCAATCAATATCTCCTAGAAACCGAGAAACGTGTTCCAGCATTTTCGCGAAACATTTCAAAGCAGACCCGCGCATGGGTTCTTGAAAGGAATGGCTACACCTGTCAAATGTGTGGCCTTGCTGCGGGCGATCCGGACCCATTTGGCGGCCCTCGAACGGTCAGGCTCACCATGGGACACATTATTGATAAGTCGCTCGGCGGAGACGACTCGGCAAATAATCTTCGAGCAGTATGCACGAATTGCAACGAAGGACTGGCCAACACCGGTATGATGAAGCCCGAGAGAAAGCACCTTTTAAGTCAGATTCGCAGGGCAACAATTGCTGACCAAAGGGCTGTATTGGAATGGCTGGAACAGAAGTTAAAGCCGAAGAAATAAGGTGTCTGAACGCGCTTTTTGTTTCTACTCTAGCATCGTTATAAAATCTCGAGCAGCGGGAGCCGTTTCGGACGTTCGGACCTGGGGCTTACGCATCTGGTCACTTCCGCGCCATGTATTTTCTGGGATTTTCTTGATCTGACTCGGCACGGATTCTTTTTTCGCCCTCGTCGTCCTCCAATATTTCTATGTTAATAGCAAATGAAGATGTCCGGTTTAGCTAGCAAGTTATATGTCCGGTTTGTTTAGATCGAAAGAAAGGAGACGTCTCCTTTCTTTCGAGGCGGTCGGGGAGCTTTGTTGCCGGTTTTAGGGGCACTCCGTCGGCCGAGTATTTGCCCAGTCGGTGCGGGCCGAAGCCGATGGTGATGGTAGTCATTGAAGTGTTGGTAAACGATGACACGGCAGCCATCCTTCGAGCCCCGCCAGGCTTGTTTGTCGATCTGCAGGATCAAGTTGTTGAACTTGACGGTGTTGTCGCGATTGACCGTCCGCTCGGTCTGGATCGAGAAAACGCGATCGAGATCGGGGTGACAGCACGGGACAAAGGCTGTTTCGTTCTGCTCGGCAGCCTGGACCGCAAACTTTTTATTGAACTGCCTGACATAGGATCTCTTTAGAAACCGGTTTGCCGCCTCCGGGGTCGTTAAGTTTCGTATCCTCAGTTCCTGGGGCAATCTGCCTTGCCAGGTGCGAAAGCTCCGCTCGCTGCGTCCGCGGGCCTGCGGAGAATATGCCGGGATGAGCTGGATCCCGAGTTCCCGCAAAGCTCGTCCGACCTGTGTCAACGCCTGCTTATCCACCGGTTCCCCGGCCTTTGGCGTGCGAAAGAAGTGGTTGGCACGGTCCGAGTACAAAGCACAGAAAACTCCTTGCTTTTCAATGACTTCACGGAGCCCTTCCATACATGACCGGCTCGATTCCTCCTCTACCAACCGAGCGTGATAGGTCTCGCTCGTCGCGTCGTCGAGTATCACGATCAGGTCGTACCAACGGTCGTCGCCGAACCACTGGTGCTTCGACCCGTCGATGTGCAGCATCATTCCCCGAAGCGGCTTTCTCGCCCTCCGTCTGCGGTGCTTCTTGCGTGGCCGATCCTTGGCCACCAGCCCCGACCCCTGCAGCAGAGCTTTCACCCATGTATAGCTCACCTCCACCTGATGCTTCTCCAACAGCTTCTCGTGAAAATGCCGCACGTTGAAATCAAAATACTCATCGCGGTACAGCCTCAGCACCTCCTCCACCACCGCCACCGGTATCCGCCTCGGACTCTCTTTTCCAACCCGACCGTCATGCAGTCCCTCGAAGCCCCATTCCTCATACTTCTCCCGCAACCTCAGAAGTTGCCGGCAGCTTATCCACAATACTTCCGCCGCTTGTATCCAACAGATCTTCACCGCATACGCCCTCAATATGATCTCCTGTCTTCTCATCGCTTTCTCCACTGCTCGTCTCCGGGTACGTTCTCGTAGCTTTTCTCCAAAGCTATTGTCCTGTTTCCCTCAACCGCCGAAAGCGGACATCTCATCTGCTACTCCAACCGGACATATGATGTGCTAGCTACACAATGGATGAGTTTATCCTTGACAATGGGTCGATTAGGGAGCAAACTCAGCCTGCTTGATCTTGCCTGCATTTTGGACGGTATGTTTTTTATGCTCGAGGTAAACACAAATGCCCATGGATTCCCGCGAACGCAAAGAGCTGGACATGAATGCGTTCATCCAGCAACTCGCCGAAAAACTTCCTGCTTATAGAGAGACACTCGGCCTCTCGGCGACGGAAATTGAAACACTGAAGGCAAACGCCCGGACCTTTAATTACCTTATCAGCTTTACTCCACCGCTAGCCGCCGACCGGCTGGCTCTTTATGACTACAAAAACGAGATGTACTACGGCGAGATCGGCTCGGTTCCGGTCGTCCCGGTGATCCCCGATATGTCAACGGCCCTCGTGGTCGAGGGCGGGATAATAAAATGGGTCGAATCGCTCGTACGTCGCATAAGAAGTTCAGAGGGTTACACCATCGAGATCGGCCGCGAACTCGGGCTGCCCGATCCGGCTCGGCTAAAATTGTTCGAATACAAAAGCCTCGATATCCCAGACTAACAACGCGGACCCGTGCAACGACGCTCTGGCCTTTTTGGTCGATGGCGAACAAGTTCGGAGTGCGCGATTCATCGCGTAGCGACGCGCTAAAGCTCGCACTCTGTACGGCGGATTGTCCGGCGACCGGTTTTGAATTGCCACTAGCCTCAGCTAATGGACAGATATTGAACATCGCACCTTTCCCACTAGCTAAAGCTAGTGGCAATTGATAGAAGCGGCCGGGTTGAATGTAAGACGGGAAGGTTGGCCACGCGGGGCGGTTGGCGGCGGAGCCGAAGTCGGAATGATGAATTCGGAATTCCAGATTCCAAATTCCAGATTTCGCATTCCGAGTTTGAAATTACGCCCTTGCTGACGCTCGGGCTTCTGCATTGGCGGCCGGCTAAAGCCGGGACTCGAAACTTTCGCAACTCCGTGGGCATTGCTACCACCCCGACCGCCGAAGCGGCGTCCACCCCTCCTAAACAAGGAGGGGAGCTTTTTCGTGCCTCCGCAACTCTGCAACTCCGAAACTCCGCAACTATCGCCGAAGTTTGACCTTTCGTGCGTTTCGGCTGAAAATAGCGGAGATCTTAAGACCTCGACCTTTACAGCAAACAATTAACCGGAGGACATTTGATGAAGTCATTGCTCGGATTTGGGATGTTATTTTTCGCGTTGTCTTTTTGCGGGCTCGGCGATCGCTTAAAGCAGATGCAGGGCGGTTCGGACGCACCGGGCGGTTCGACGCCGACGTCGGCTGATAGAACCGCGGACGGCGAAGCCGAGAAGGCCTCATTGAACTCGGACCAGAAGGCGATAGCCGATGCGGCGACCGAAACCAAATGGGACGAACAGAACATCTCGTGGCGGCTGCCGAACGGCTGGAACAAGATGGATGTGAAGAAAGAAAACTTCAACTACGGCTCGCCCTCGGTCGGTTTCCTGATCGGGACGATCTCCGTTCTGCCGGCGAGTTTCCCGGCTGAGATCAGCCTGAAGGCTCAGTACGACTCCGCTCTCGAACAGCTCAAGCAGGGCAAATACGAGAAAGTCCGCTGGCTCGAGATAGACGGCATCAAGGGCGTAGAGTGGATCGAGGCAATGCCAGAGGACAAGACCGGCCCGCGGCGGCACCAGTGGATAGCCTTCCGCAACTATCAGGGGCAGAACCAGCAGCTCAACATAATGGTCTCAACCAAAGGCAACGAGTTTGACCAAAAACGCGACACCTTCGCCGCCATTATGTATTCGATGAAGATCTCGAAGGGATAGATATCTCGAATGGTGAATGGTGAATTGTGAATAGAGAATAGAGAGTCGCTATAAACGTGCGGCCGCCACCATTCACCATTCATCAGTCACCCCGCTGTTGGTGCGTCGGCATGCGGGACGAAGCACTTACGGCAGCGGGCCTCGTATTTATCTGCCGCACCGACCTCGACCCTTGCATCGGACTCGACCGTCCGCTGTGAATAATTCGCCGTTGAGCCGCACTTGACGCAGATCGCGTGCGTCTTGGTGATGAACTCCGCCACGCAAAGAAGCTGCGGCATCGGCTCGAATGGCTTGCCCGTATAGTCCTGATCGAGCCCGGCGACGATCACTCGCTTCCCTTCCGCCGCGAGGCGATTGACCACCTCGACAAGCTCCATATCAAAGAACTGCCCCTCGTCAATACCGACGACCTGCGTGTCGTGCTCGATCTCGGCAAGCAATTCGGCGGCGGTCGTCACCGGCAGCGAGGTGTGCGTTTGGCCGGAGTGCGAGGCGATCTCCTCGCGTGAATAGCGGGCGTCGATCTTCGGCTTGAAGACCTGCACCTTCTGCCGGGCGATGCGTGCCCGGTTGAGCCGGCGGATCAACTCCTCGGATTTCCCCGAGAACATCGATCCGACGATCACCTCTACCCAACCCGTGCCGTTCTGCCGCTGGCGGCGGCGCTCTTCCGTATCGTCAAAGTAGCCTTCTATCATTAGTTCCTGTCATGCGGGCGAAAAACTCGATTATAAAGAAAAAGCCCCGCAGTCCGAAATCGGGCCCGCGAGGCTTCATCAATTTGAGTAATTTTCAGGCCCGGAGGTCGCTGCCGGTCATCTCCGGCGAGCTCGAAAGCCCGGCCATCGCTAGCAGCGTCGGGGCAACATCGGCAAGCGTGCCGTCAGTTCTGAGGCTGATACCTTCGGCCCGGTCATCGACAAGATGGAATGGAACCGGGTTACGGGTGGCATTTCGATCCGGCTCGCCGCTCTCGTCCGTCATCTGCTCGCAATTACCGTGGGTCGAGGTGATTACGGCCGCTCCGCCGGCGTTTCGCAAATGGCGAATGACGCCGCCGAGACATGTATCGACATACTGAACCGCCTCGACCGTACGCTCGAAGCTGCCGGTCTCGGCAAGCAAACCCGGAGCCGGAAAGTTCAGGACGAACATACTTCCCGGCTCTTCTTTGATGGCCCGAATGAAACGGTCGGTGATCTTGAAACTGCGAAGCTCCGGCTCGGCCGCACGGTCAAAGCCCTCAAGCGAAGGCACCTCGACACCGACCTCGAACTCGGCGGCATCGCCGACGCCGCAGTCGAGAAAACGCGAGACATGGGTAAAGCGATCGGACTCGGAAATACGGAAATTCGCGATGTGATTTGCCGCCAGAACCGAGCCGAGAACGCCGCCAATGACCGGCGACGGAAAAGCGACGGGCAGCCCGAAGTTCGGGTCATATTCTGCAAGGCAGACGCTCTTCACCTCGGGCTTTGAAGAGGCCGAGATCATTCCCGTATCGGGCACGGAAAGAGCCCGGACAAGCTGTCGGATCGTATCCGCACGGTGATTGAAATAAATGACAAGGTCGCCGCTTTGAACGGTCGCGACCGGCACGCCGGGCGACGATTCGAAGACGATCGGGGCGATGAATTCGTCCGAGATGCCGCGGAGAAACGAGCTCCGCACCGCCATCACGGGGTCGGAGGCCCGCTCGCCCTCGGCATGGACCAGCATCGTAAATGCCCGGGCCGTCCGCTCCCAATTCTCGCCGCTGTCCATTCCGTAAAACCGGCCGCAGAGCGATGCGATCCGGCCGATGCCGAAATCGGCAAGTTTGACCTCAAGCGCTTCGACGATCACGTCCGATGTCCGCGGCGGTTCATCGCGGCCATCGAGGATGCCGTGGATGAAAACGTCACGGAGCCCGAACTTCTTCGCCATTCGGATCATCGCGAAGAGATTTTCCTGCGAGGAATGAATGTCGCCCTGGCTGATCATCCCGACGAGATGAACCCTCTTGCCGGCGGCCTTGGCATCGTTAAAGGATTTCGTCAACACCTCGTTGTCCATGTAGGCGCCCGAGCGGACGGCCTCGCGGATGTTCGAAACCGGCGTTCGGACAACGCGGCCGGCTCCGATGTTCATATGTCCGAGTTCGGCATTGCCCGGCTCACCGGCGGCGAGACCGACGGCCTCGCCCGCAGCAGAAAGCCGTGTTTCCGGATATCGGCGGCAGATCTCGTCGTAATACGGTGTATGCGCGGCGGCGATGGCGTTCGCTTCCGAAGCATCGGCGGACCCCCAGCCATCGAGGATGATAAGAGCGAGCGGCCTTTCAAGAGGTTTATTCATTTTGAGGAATATCACTTTCCGCCTTGCTGCAATGGGCGGATGAAGAGCGATCGAGAAATTAGGAAAGAGCGGCGCAGGTGGGAACGTCGCAACTAAAATTATAGCGGATTGCGGCCGACATTTGCCAGAGGTTTTTTAGTAGGCGTTCGGGGCGGTCTTTTCCATCCAGCGTTCCGGATGGCGGAGCGGTGCGAATTCGAATTGCTCGTAAAGCCCGTGGGCATCGCGTGTGGCGAGGACCCAACGCCGAAGGCCCTGCAATTCGGGATGCTCGACGATGTGCTGCATCAACAGTTTGCTAACTCCGCGACCGCGATATTCTTCGACGACGAAAACATCGCCGATGTATGCGAATGTGGCCTTGTCGCTGACGACGCGGGCAAAGGCGACCTGCCGCTCGCCGTCGTAAACGCCGAAGCACATCGAATTATCGATAGCGGTTCGCGTTTGCTCCGGCGTCCGCTCGCGGGCCCAATAGGACTCTTCGACGAGAAAACTATGTATCAGCTCGATGTCGAGCTTTGAATTATCGTTGCTGATTTCTAACGAGAGTTGTTGGGATTCCACCAATAGCATTCTGGTAAAATTCCGCTCAAGTAACTTTACGATTCTTTTCGCGGATCTGGCGTGCGATCTCTTGTGCGAATTCCTCGCGGTCAGACCAAATTCCGAATATCTCTTGAAGCGATTCTTCTCGGTCATTTCGGCGCGGAGGAATAACGCCCGAAATTTTCGGAGCGTCCGTCCGGCGGTCAAGTTCTTCCTTAAGTTCTTCACCGTAATCAGAGTCGTCGATCTTGTACGTTCTGTTTATTCGCTGCGGGATCTCGATCACAAGCTGTCCCATATAGCTCTCCGTTGCAGCAATTCTATCATACGTAAAGGGCTACTAGCCGCGAATCTGGTAGAACGCTTTGCGGCCCGGATAGCGTGCCGAATCGCCGAGGTCTTCCTCGATCCGCAGAAGCTGGTTGTATTTTGCGATGCGGTCGCTGCGGCAGAGGCTGCCGGTCTTTATCTGGCCTGCGTTCGTGGCAACAGCAAGATCGGCGATGAAAGTATCCTCGGTTTCGCCGGAGCGGTGCGATATCACGGCCGTCATATTATTCGTTCGCGCAAGCTCGATCGCATCAAGCGTTTCGGTCAGCGTCCCGATCTGATTGACCTTGATGAGGATCGAGTTCGCTGCACCTTCATCAATTCCCCGCTGCAGAAAGCGGACGTTCGTTACGAAGAGGTCGTCGCCAACGAGTTGAACGCGGTCGCCGACCGAGGCGGTCAGGGCCTTCCAGCCTTCCCAGTCGTTCTCGGCCATTCCGTCCTCGATCGAAATGATCGGGTAGCGGTCGCACCAATCGGTCCAATAGGCCGCCATTTCCTCCGATGAAAGCTCGCGTTTGTCCGACTTTTTGAAAACGTACTTGCCGTCAATGTAAAACTCGCTCGAGGCCGGGTCGAGTGCGAGCATCACATTATCTCCGGCAACGTAGCCGGCCTTTTCAATCGCTTCGAGGATCGTCTCTACAGCTTCTTCGTTCGATCTCAGGTTTGGCGCAAAGCCGCCCTCGTCGCCGACACTGGTCGAATATCCCCGCGATTTGAGCACGCCCTTCAGGTTGTGAAAGATCTCGGCGCCCATCCGCAGTCCCTCGGCAAAGCTCTCCGCTCCGACCGGCATCACCATGAACTCCTGAAAATCGACGTTGTTGTCCGCGTGGGCACCGCCATTGAGGATGTTCATCATCGGCACGGGCAGCGTCCGCGCATTCGCTCCGCCAATGTAGCGATAAAGCGGAATTTCGAGTGCCGAGGCGGCAGCACGCGCCGCCGCGAGCGAGACGGCGAGCATCGCGTTCGCTCCAAGGCTAGACTTGTTCGAGGTGCCGTCGAGCCCGATCATCGTTTCGTCGATCTCGGTCTGATCAAGGACGTCAAGGCCCTCGATCTCCGGCCCGATCTTGTCGATCACATTCTCGACCGCCTTAAGGACGCCTTTGCCCAGATAACGCAGGTCGTCGCCGTCGCGAAGCTCAACGGCCTCGTTCTCGCCGGTCGAGGCTCCGCTCGGCACAGCCGCACGGCCCGTTATGCCGTCCTCAAGAATCACCTCCGCCTCGATGGTCGGATTTCCGCGGGAGTCCATGATCTCCCTTGCCCAGACGTGTTCGATCAAGCTCATTAATTTAATTTCTCCGAATTGGTTTGGATGAGTGCAAGCAAGTAATCTATCGCGATTCAACGAAAAAACAAAAAAGCCCCGTCGCCGGGGCCATCTGGTCAACTCGATCTGCGTCGGCTAGGCCGCGAGGGCCGCGTCGGCCTCCGGTGCATCTTCCTTGACGGTCGCACGCATCCGGACCTTGATGATCCGGCGTTTTGCCGCCTTTTCGACCTCGAAAGTATGGCCATTGAAAGGAACCAGGTCGCCTTCATCGAGTATCTGGCCGGACTCCGACATAAGGAAGCCGGCAATGGTCGTATAGGCCTCGGAGATCGGCAGATGAAGCCCGAGCCGCTTGTTCAGGTCGCGGACGGCGAGGCCGCCGTCGAGCACAAAACTGCCGTCCGGCTGTTCGTGGATCTGCTCGTTGACCTCTTCGTCGTGTTCGTCGCTGATCTCGCCGACGATCTCCTCAAGCAGGTCCTCAAGCGTGATTATGCCCTCAACGCCGCCGTGCTCATCGACGACAAAGCCGAAGTGGAACTTTTCCTGCTGCATCTGCCGAAGCACGTCCTCAAGCCGAGCGGCATCGACCACGTAGGTCGGCTTTTGAAGGATCTTCTCGAGCCGGAAAGAGCTTGGCGAGCCAATGAACCGCAAAATGTCCTTGCTATGGATGACGCCGCGGATGTCGTCGAGCGATTCGTCATAGACCGGCAGCCGCGAATAGCCGTGGCTGCGGAATGCTTCGACGATCTCGTCAAGCGAACATTTTGCCTGGATCGCGACCATTTCGGTACGCGGCACCATCGCCTCGCGAACGGTCGTTTCGGAAAATTCGAAAACCCGATTGATCAGGCGGCGTTCGTCCTCATTGAGCAAGCCTTTCTCCTGCGAGGCGTTTATCAATGCCCGGATCTCGTCTTCCGAATAGCTTGCGCCATGCTCGCCGGTCGGCTCAAGCCCGAAGGCCCTTGCAGTCTTCGTGCCGGCCCAATCGAGCAAGCGGATCGGATAATAGAAGACCTTGTAAAAGATCTGGAGCGGAACGGCCACGAAATACGAGACCTTTTCTGAGATCTCGAGCGCCGCGGTCTTTGGGGCAAGCTCGCCGAACACGATGTGCAGGAATGTGATCAGCGAGAACGCGATGGCGAAAGAGACCGTGTGAAGCACCGCTCCCGATGCAAGCCACGGAAGCCCGGCCATCTCCGCAAATCGGCTGAGAAACGGCTCAAGCACCGACGCCACCGCCGGCTCGCCAAGCCAGCCGAGCCCGAGCGAGGAGAGCGTGATGCCGAGCTGCGTTGCCGAGACGTAGGCATTCAGGTTCTTGAGCATACCGAGCAGCCGGATGGCCGAGCGGTCGCCCTCGGCGGCAAGCGACTCGATACGCGAACGGCGCACCTTAACCAACGCAAATTCGCTGGCGACGAAAAAACCGTTCGCCAAAACGAGCGCGATGACCAGAATGAAGTTGAACGTGACAGATCCTATCGAGGGGAACTCCAGAGCGAAGTTCAGCACAGGACCCGAGATCAAGGCAGATAAACTGGCAGGGTCGTCCATTACTTATCGAACAAAAACTTTACGCTGCACAAGCGGCAGCCCGAAACAAAATACCACTCCTTAATTAAAATCGTTCGCCAAAACAACGCGTTTGACGAACCTCGGAATTATATCACAACGAAAACCGCAAAAATCAATGCTCCTCGCGGGCATCGAGCATCTCTTCGAGCAACATTCGGCACGAACCGCAGCCCGTTCCGGCACGTGTCGTGTCCATTAGATCGTTGAGCGAATGAACTTCGGGGTCGCGGAGTGCCGCCTCGATCGCGTCCTCGCCAACGCCGAAGCAGGAACAGATCAACGCCCGCTCGCCGAGAAATTCGGCAACGCGCCGGCTACGGTAGGCAGCGAAGGCCGACCGCAATACTTCCACGGCAATTTCGGCACAGCTGCTTTCACCGTCAGCAGGCCCAATATTCTCAAGCCCCTCAAGCTCCTGCAAGCCGCGCCCCTCAAGACGCCCGCAAAGCCCTACCGCGGCGGCGATCATCGCCGGGCATCCGTTTGTTATGAACGAGATCCGGTCGATCACGCTGACCTCACCGTCGATCGCAAGACTGAACTCGACAAAGCACCCGCATGCGAACCGGACCGATCTTCCCCGGGCATTCGGCTCGTCGCACCGAAGAGCGAGAGCCCTTCCGAGCACGTCCGACAATTTTTCGCTTCCCTGCGGCACACGACAATTTTGCCACAGGTCGGCCGAAGACCGCCGCCAATGTGACCTTGCCCGCGAACTTATGTAAAATCGGGCTATGCGGTTTGGACTGTTTTTTATTGGGATCGTATCGCTTCTCTTTTCTGCCGCCTGCAAGCCCGCGGCGGCCCCGGTCGCGGTCGGTGACCGTCCGGTTGCCGTGAACGGCATGCCGGTCAAGGACGCTCCGCGGCGTGCGATGAAGCCCGAGGCCGAGCTTAGCTGGAGCACCTTCGAAGGTAATGTGCAGAAGGTAAAGGACTTCAAGGGCCGCGTTCTGCTGCTCGATTTCTGGGCGACCTATTGTCCGCCGTGCAAGGAAGGCATTCCGCATTTGCTTGAGCTTCAGGCACGCTATCCGAACGACCTACAGGTCATCGGGCTCCACGTCGGCGGCCCCGAGGATCGGCCGAAAGTTCCGGCGTTTCTCGAGGAAATGAAGATCACCTATCCGCTCGCGGTTCCCGAGGACGAACTTACGCGGTTCGTTTTTGGCGAGGAATCGGCCATTCCGCAGACGGCGATCTTCGACCGCGAAGGAAAGTTCGTACGCAAGATCGTCGGATTCGATAAGGAGATCGCCGCCCAGCTTGACGAAGCCATCGCACAGGCGATCGCAAAATAGTCCGCGATGGAAACACGAAAGCAGGTTTCGGCGGGCGGAGCCGCATTTAGGGAGATAGACGGCAAGCTTGAAGTGGCTCTCGTCCTGATGATCCCGGAAATGCGTTGGCAATTGCCGAAGGGCATTATCGACCCGGGCGAGACTCCCGAGCAGGCCGCTCTCCGCGAGGTCCGCGAGGAAGCCGGCATCGAGTGCGAACTCGTCGAGCCGATCGAGACGATCGAATATTGGTTCGTCGATTCACGCTCGGGGACGCAGGTCAGGATACATAAATTCGTACATTTTTATCTGATGAGGTACGTCTCCGGCGACGTCGCCGACCACGACCACGAAGTAGCCGAGGCCCGCTGGTTCCCGGTCGATGAAGCCATCAGCACCCTCGCCTTCGACAGCGAAAAGTCGGTCGTTATTCTTGGCCGCGACGCACTCCTACGTCAGAGTTGAACTTAGTATCCGCAGTTACGCATTGTGATATAATTCTCGCCGGAGACCTTTCGACATGCAGAGCATCGCAGCCGAAATCGATGAAAACGGTGTGGTTCGGTTACTCGAGAATGTGAAGATCGGGCGGCGTACACGAGCCATCGTGACCCTTATCGACGAACCGTTGGCTGAATCCAATGGGGTCACTAACTCCTCTGCCGCACTCGAATTTCTACGCGCATCTCGTCTCGGCAAGCAGGATCGGATCTCAGACTCGGAGATCGAAGAACAGATCACGGAAGCGAGAGAATCGTGGGATTGAAGGTCTATTTCGACACGTGCCTCGCGATCTATCTTGTCGAGGAACATACTGTCTATTGCGAGCCACTCGAAGAATTGATCGCATCCGAGGCGGTCAACATCTGCTCTTCGTATTTAACCGAGATGGAATGTCTGGTGGTTCCGGCTCGTCTTGGTAACAGCAAACTCATTCGCAAATTTCACGACTGGTTCTCAGTGATCTCTTTGTTTGACCTCCCTAGAGGGGTCTTCGAACAGGCTGCGTTGCTTCGGGCGAAGCAACCGCATCTCCGCACGCCCGATGCACTTCACCTCGCGACTGCCATTCATTTTGGTTGCGATGAGTTCTGGACGAACGATAACCGGCTTGCAAGTCTTGGCGGCCTGAACGTTCGAAACGTTTTCGATACAAATTCCTAGAATGCGTGATATCCCCGTAGGCAATGGTTCGCTGCTCGTCAATTTTGACGACAAGTATCAGATTCGTGACATTTACTTTCCGCACGTCGGGCAAGAGAACCATACGGACGGAGCCGTTTCGCGTTTCGGCGTTTGGTGCGATGGGAGTTTTGCGTGGACGTCGGACGCCGGCTGGGAACGCGATCTTCGCTACCTGCCCGAAACGCTAGTCACGGCCGTCAAGCTCAAGAACGCATCGCTCGGCCTTGTGATAGAGGCAAACGAAACGGTCGCGAGCCACGAGAATATCTTCCTCCGCCGCGTCCGCGTTTTTGATATCGCCGGACGAAAACGAAGCGTCCGCGTTTTTCTTCATCACGACTTTCGGCTTTATGAGAACAAGGTCGGCGATACTGCCTTTTACGACCCCGAGACGCGTTCGCTGATCCACTATCAAAAGGAACGCTACTTCCTGGTCAACACGTCGCCGCACTTCGACTCCTTCGCCACCGGCCGTAAGGATTTTCAGGGGCAGGAAGGCACTTGGCGAGATGCCGAGGACGGCGAACTCCACGGCGGCGTGGTCACCGAGGGCTCGGTCGATTCAACCATCGGCGTTCATTTTGAGCTTGAGCCTGGCGGAACCTTCGAGTTCTTTTACTGGATCGCCGCCGGAACGGATCATGCCGAGGTCGCACGGCTCAACGGCCACGTTACAAGCTGCGACCCGAGCGAGTATCTGGACTACACGGCAAATTATTGGCGGGCTTGGGTCAACAAGAACGACACCGACCTCGAACCGCTTTCGTCCGAGATCAAGGAGCTATTCAAGCGTTCGCTGCTGATCGTCCACAGCCAGATGGACAACGGCGGAGCGATCCTCGCCGCCAATGACTGGGACGTTACGCTCCGTGCGACCGATCACTACAGCTACCTCTGGCCGCGTGACGGTGCATTCGTCGCCGAGGCTCTCGACCTAGCGGGCTTCTCGCACCTGACGCGAAAGTTCTTCGACCTCTGCGGTAGGATCGTTCACCCGAACGGCTATTTCCTTCAGAAATACAACGCCGATGGAACGGTCGCCTCGGGCTGGCACGCCGCATGGGACCGCTGGACCGGAAAGCCGCAGGTGCCGATCCAGGAGGACGAAACGGCGCTTGTGCTCTGGTCGCTTTGGGAGCACTACGACCGCTACCGCGATATCGAATTCGCCCATCGGCTCTACACTCGGATGACCATTCCATGTGCCGATTTCATGGCCGGTTCCATTCATCCCGAACTCGGGCTTCCGGCACCGACCTGGAATCTCTGGGAAGACCGCCGCGGAATTCACACGTTTACCTGTGCCTCGGTCGTTGCGGGACTAAGAGCGGCCGCAAACTTTGCCGAGCTTTTCGCGGAACATGCCAGGGCTCAGCGCTATCGCGAACGGGCGGAGTCGATCGTCGTCGCGATGGAGCGTTACCTTTTCGACGAACAGCACGGCCGCTATCTCCGCTCGCTGCAGTTCAATGGCGACGAAAACTTCGAGCCCGACGCAACGGTCGATGCCTCGCTTTTTGGCCTGTTTTATTTCGATTGCTTTTCTGTCACCGACCCGAAGGTCGAAAGCACGATGCGGGCGATCGAAGAAAAGCTTAGCGTCTCGAGCGGCGGCACGGCCCGCTTTGAAAATGACGGTTACATGCGCGTCTCGGAACTTGAGCCGGGCAATGCCTGGTTCATTTGCAGCCTTTGGCTTGCCGAGTACTACATCGCACGGGCGACGACCGCCGCGGAACTCAAGAAAGCTCTCGACATCATCGATTGGGTCGTGCAGAAGGCGTTGCCTTCCGGAGTGCTCGCCGAGCAGGCCGACCCCGTAACCGGCGGGCCGGTCTCGGTAGCACCGCTCACGTGGTCGCACTCGACCTTCGTTGCCGCGACGCTGCACTACCTTGAAAAGTTTCGGGAGCTTACAAAGTAACGATCGATAAACATATCTGTTAACCCACGGGCGGCCATTTTCGCAGGTGCCGCCGCCGTGCGATACAATCCAAATAATGAGAAACGCAAAGATCCTCGCAACGCTCGGGCCGGCCTCAAATACCGAACCGATCATCCGGACAATGCTCGAAGCCGGAGTCAATGCCGTCCGCATCAATATGTCGCACGGCACGCATAGCGAGCACGAGCAGACCATCGCCAATGCACGTGCGGCAGCACGCTCGCTCGACCGCCCGCTTGCGATTCTCGTTGACCTTTCCGGGCCGAAGATCAGAACAAGTACACTAACCGGAGGCGAGCCTGTAATGCTGACCGAGGGTTCGCGATTTACACTTACAACGAAAAAGACCGAGGGTACGAGTGAGATCGTCAGCACCAATTTCTCGGAGCTTCCAAGGGTAGTCACTCCCGATTCGATGATCCTGCTCGACGACGGAGCACTAAAACTTAAGGTCGATTCGGTAACGGAAACCGACGTTAACTGCACGGTCGTCGTTGGCGGCGAACTGAAAGAACGCAAAGGCATCAATCTGCCCGCGACCAAGCTGCCGATTCCCTCGATGACCGAAAAAGACCACATCGATCTCGAATGGGCGATGGGGCAAAATGTTGATTACATCGCGCTTTCCTTCGTCCGCCGTGCCGAGGACTGCCGCGAGGCTAAGGAGCTTATCAAGAAGCTCAATACCAGGGAGATGGGCCGTGCACTTCTCGTCGCCAAGATCGAAAAAGCCGAAGCCATCGAGCACCTCGAGGAGATAATCCAGGAAACAGACGGCGTAATGGTCGCCCGCGGCGACCTTGGTGTTGAGACCTCGGTCGAGCTGGTTCCGGTCTATCAAAAACGCATCATCGAACGGGCCGTCGCGAATGACCGATTTGTCATCACCGCGACACAGATGCTGCAATCGATGATCGACAGCCCGTATCCCACGCGTGCCGAGGCATCGGACGTCGCCAACGCGGTTTGGGACGGCACCGATGCCGTAATGCTTTCCGCGGAAACTGCCTCTGGAAAATATCCGGTCGAGACCGTTCGAACAATGGCCCAGATAATCGACGCGGCCGAGACGATCAGGCCCGACCAGCTAAAGAAACCGGTCAAATATTCGCTTCCGCCCTCGGGCCGGACGAGCCAGGCACTTTGCAAAGCCGCCGCCTACGCCGCGAAAGAAACGATGACCGAAAAGATCGCCGTATATACCGAATCGGGCCTCATGGCTCGTCGGCTTTCGAGTTTTCGTTCCGGTTTGAGAACCTTTGGGCTGACGACATCGGAGGACGCCTATAACCAGCTTTCACTCATCTGGGGCGTTCAGCCATTCGTTCACGAGGTGCCCTGGGCAACGCAGGAAATGCTGAAGATCGGCGAGCGGACGCTGCTCGAGGCGGGCGTTGTCTCGGCGGGCGAGACGCTGGTGATGATGGCGGGCCGGCTCTCGGGGCTCGGGCTTTCAAGCTCGGTCGTCGTCTGGACCATCGGAACGGATGTGCCGCATCGCAACCTCAAGGCCGCTCAGGTTCAAGAGATCGAAGAGAACTAAAGATTCTCCCTTCCCCATTTCAGGGCTCGGGCCATCCAGACGAGTTCATCCAGAAAGCCCTTGACCCGCTTTTGGTAGGCATCGTCGAGCAGGTTGCCGTCTTCGTCAAACTTGGTGCCGACCTTCGGGAAGTTGAGGTCGGTAAAGGTCACGGCGAGCCCGAGTTCGCGAACCATCGGCACCAATGATTCGATGACGCGCGTCCCGCCCCACGGACCGGCCGAAACGCCGACGAGAGCAACGGCCTTATGAATGTACTCTTTCAGGAGCAGATCAAGAACGCTTTTGAGCGCCCCTGGATAGCCGTGGTTATATTCCGGCGTTACGATGACCAGACCGTCCGCACGGATCACCGCATCGCGCCACTCGGGGAAATGATGCCCGATCTCGGTACCGTAGTGGTCCCGCGGCAGATCGAAATCGCGGACGTCGAAATAGACGGGCTCCATGTCGTCGCGTTCCTGCATCTTTGCAAAGACCCATTTCGCGACGTGATCGCTTTGGCGGTCCTTTCGGTTCGTGCCGAGCAGGACCGGCACGTAAAGTTTTTCACTCATAACCGCTTAGAAGCAGAAATCCGGCGGATTATTCCCGGCCGGCCCTGTCCATCTATTTCGAGTCGCGTTTTCCCTGTCTGCGCTTATTCACACCCGAGAGATGCCCTCTTTGCCGCGTAATACCGCTGCGAGCGATCCTGGCTCCCTCGACCTTCGCCGTCGGATCTTCCAATCGAGCCGCAGCCTGTGGGCTTTGGTTCTCATCGACCTCCGGATGCGCGGCCGCCTTTGATGCAAAGGTCGCCTTGTCAGAGCGTCCGGACGGAATTTTCCCGACACCTGCACGGGAGCCCGTTCCGCGGCCCTTTGAGGCCGAGGCGAGCGGCTTCTTTGGCGCCGCCTTTTTCGCAGCAGCCTTTTCCTTCTCCTTGGCCTTGGCTTCTGCGGCCTCTACCTTGGCGAGCCGGGCGACGAATACCTCGTGGACCTCGGCAAATAGTTCGGCCTTTTCCTTGCTGCGGTCTGCCGGAGCCGCACCGCGAGCCTTCGCACCGGCCTGCTTTGCCCTTACTTGGCTTCGCTTTACGTCCGTCAGTTTATCGCGGAGCGTCCGGCTACGCTTGACCAGGTTCTTCAGTTCCTTCACCGTTAGCTTGTTCAGACGCGGCGGACGCGCCATGTCGTAAAGCTCAAGCTCCTTTGCATTCGTCAAGGCTTTCGCCTGGTTCCTGTTGTATTTCATATCTCCAAGAATAACCGAATACGGTTCGGCGCGTGAAATCAGGAAGCCTCCGCGTCTAGTTCATCCAACAACGAAGGTCGAAATAACTGTTCCGATCGCCGAACGTGAACAATATAGACCTTGTCCTCTTCAATGCGATGAAATATCCGGCACGGGCCGACAATGAGTTGGCGATATTTCGACTCAGGCAGTTCGGGAATGAAGGTTCCAATTCGCGGGTGATCGATCAAGAGTTTTACTCTATTAAGAACACGAGTGACAAATTCGTCCGCGGCTGCCGGGTCGTCAAGGGCAATGTATTCCGCAATCTCCTCGAGGTCAAGCTCCGCCGGCTCGAGCCAAACTACCTGCGCCATTTTTCAAATCTTCGCTCGACCTCGTCGTGAGTCCGTGTCTTCCCTTCGGCAAGGGCCCGTTCACCTCTGGCGATCGCCTCAAGTATCTCGATCCGCCGCTGCTGCAGTTCGAAGGTTTCGGTATCGACGAGGTACGCAGCCGGTAGGCCCCGGTGCGTGATAAGGATCGCCTTCTTCTCGCGTTCGACCTCGGCGATCAACTCCGTCGCTTTTCGTTTTAGTGTGGTAACAAGTTCGGCTCGCATAAAGTGATATTAAAGTATCACTTGGGTTTATACAAGGATTTGTTCGGATGTTCTATCGGGACTGAAAAACGTAACGGTTGGCCTACCGCCAGTCGGGCGGTTCGCGGTATTGGAACTGGGCGTCGCGGTCGGCGATTGACGGCTCGCCGCGGCCGTAGGACGAGCCAAAGCTAGCGGAATCGCCGAGAAATTGCGGCGGCCGCTGCGGCTCGTACACCTGCTTCCAGTCCTCGCCAAGAAAGAACACAAAGGCATAGACCCCGGCGAGCGTCCCGAAAGGAACGTTCATAACGGCCATGGCACCGGCGACGATCGCCGCGATGCGTGCCCAGGGCTTTCGGTTCTTCATCGCATAGTAGGCGATGAATGAAGGGGCCGCAAAGATAAGGTTAACGAGGATCGCGACCGTGGCTATCACCCCGAAGAGGAGTCCCGGAAAGTTCGGGTCGCTCGCCCCGGCCGCACCGAAGACAAGCAGGAAGATGGCAGCGATGAAAAGCAGCATCAGTACCTGAAATATTCCGTATGCCAAAAAAGCCCACGATACGTACTTGTTGTGTTCTTCGCCGGTCATAGAAATAAATACGCCAGAAAATACCTGACAGTTCAAATTTTCAGGGCGCCTCAGTCGCGGCCTTCATCACCGCCAAGTGTCAACAGGATCCATTAAATATAAGACGCCATTCTTGCCAAGGTCGCATTCGAATGCTCTTGACTAAAACGATCAGCAATAATATCTTTATGACGTCTAGACGTCATTCTTTCCGTTTATGAAGACCACACAAAAGAGATCGCCCGGATTGGTTCGTGATGCGATCCATGAGGCATTGTCCGCATCGGCCGCTCCGTTGAGTGTTTCAGAGATTCATAGGAATGTTGAAATAATACTTGGCCCTACAGCGTCCTCTTCAGTTCGGTCGTACCTTCAAAATAACACCCCTGAGCGTTTCATTAAAGCCGGACGCGGATTGTATAAACTGGCGGGCACCGCTAAGACGGAAAGCCGTAACGAGCGATACAAAGAAATAGAACCAGCTGAGACATTTCGATTCGGTAACGCCACGCTAGTTCATCAGGATTGCCTGAAGTGGCTTAGGTCGAGATCGAGTAACTCGATACATGCCGTTGTCACCGACCCTCCTTACGGCTTACAGGAATACTCGGAAAAGGAGTTGAGAAAACTCCGTAACGGCAAAGGCGGCGTCTGGCGGATTCCGCCGTCATTTGATGGCTCAAAGCGATCACCGATTCCACGATTTACAACCTTGAATAAAAAGCAGCTCGATGAGTTATCGGAGTTTTTCTTCGATTTAGGCCGGCATTTGCTTCCTGTTCTCGTGCCCGGTGCCAACGTAGTCATTGCTTCCAATCCGCTTCTTTCCTATCTCGTTTCCGATTCTTTGGCAAAGGCAGGCCTTGAACGACGTGGTGAGATCGTCAGACTGACCATGACCATGCGAGGTGGCGACAGACCAAAGAATGCTCACAAAGAGTTTGCAGAGGTCAGCGTTATGCCGCGTTCAATGTGGGAGCCGTGGATCATCTTCAGAAAACCGCTCGACGGCCGCGTGCAAGATAATCTAAGGATTTGGAAAACCGGCGGCTTTCGGCGGATTTCGGAGACAAGACCGTTCGGGGATGTGATCAAATCGTCGCCAACACGTAAAAGCGAAAGACTTATTGCTCCGCATGAGAGCTTAAAGCCGCAGGATTTTCTGCGTAAAGTTGTCAGAGCTGTCTTGCCGTTAGGAGAAGGGATCGTTTTCGACCCGTTTGCCGGCTCGGGTTCGACCATGGCCGCTGCCGAAGCTGTTGGCTACGAATCAGTTGGGACAGAGATAGACAAAGAGTATTTCGTACTAGCTTGTAAGGCACTTCCCGCTCTCTCACGTATTGTGGTGCCGGAAATCACATTCTAAAGCAGGTAAACCCAACCAGAGCGTAGCTTCGCTATCCCATCCTTATGTAGCGTGGCGGTTCTCGTCCCCAACTCGCCTCTGGCATTTTTGCGGAAGTCATCAGTTGTAACCTCAGCAAGATAGACTTCGGTAAATGTCATTGGCAGGCGATCAATAGCTGGTTCCGTCTGATCATCGATGCGATAGACGAAAACACACATCCATTGTTTCCGTGCTCCGTGAGTATCAACCGCGCCGCCAGGCTTTCGCGTGGTCTTGATCTCGACGCCTTCTTCCCCGGAACCTACAGAATTGTTAGGGTAAACCCCTCTAACAACAAGGTCTGGATGCCCGTTGAAGAAGCGATTCTCGACAAGCACTCTGGAGTGACGGGCTAAGCTAGAGGTGATCATATCCGAAATGACCCCCGACATGATCGCTGGCCGTAGCATGTCATCCAGCCTCGCTAATCCCTTGCGAACAAGATGCTCATTGACGTCAAAGAAAAAATCATAGACATCCTGCATCGCCATTTGAAAATCCTGAACCCGAAGCCCAAAAGGAAAAGACCTATCAGTATTGAATCTCTCCAGATCAACTTCATTTTTCTTGATCGTCATGGGCGAAAGGAGCTAATCAATCGGAATCCAGTACACGACGAATTACATCGGAATTTAGCGAACCTCGGCCCTGGTGATAGGCTGCTGGCGAGATCTGTTTGTCCCGCCAGGCGTCGAGGTGGCCGACCTGATGGACGCATTGGATGGTGCAGGTCGGGGCACACCATTTCTCGGTGATGTATTCCCGCTCCATATCCTCGCGGGTATATTCGAGCAGCGGAATGCCCGGCGTGCCTCGCTGCTGGGAGCACCAACTGACAATGCCGCCCTCGTCAACATAAAGATAGCGGGCACCGGCACGGCACCGCCATTCGTATTCCTTGCCTTCGACCAGCGCGTCCTGAAACCAATTCCAGCGGGCGTATGACCGTGTTCCCTTTGATTTGATCTCCTTGTAAACTTCCTTCTCTCGGTCGGTCAGGCCCTTGTTCAGGCCCATTTCGTCGTGGATGACGCCGACGGTCGATGAAAAGCCGAGCTCGCGGGCACGGCTCGCGATGATCAACGCCTCCTCAGGATTTGCGACGCCGCCGCCGACGACCGAATTGATGTTCACCTTAAACTTCGCGTGGTCGCGGAGATTGACGAGCTTCGAATCGAGCACCTTGAGGCTCTTCTTTGAAACATCGTCAGGCGTCACGTTATCGATCGAGATCTGCAGATAATCGAGCCCGGCTTCGTTCAGCTTCTTGATCTTATCGACCTGAAAATAATAGCCGTTCGAGATAAGGCCGGCGATCATTCCGTGGTGGCGGATGCGGGCGATGATCTCGTAGATCTCCGGGTGCAT
Source organism: Acidobacteriota bacterium (assembly GCA_019639135.1). Lineage (GTDB taxonomy): Bacteria > Acidobacteriota > Blastocatellia > Pyrinomonadales > Pyrinomonadaceae > OLB17. The sequence continues at coordinate 23,201 of JAHBSL010000027.1, read as the reverse complement.
CATCGGCTCGCCGCCCGAGATAGTGATAACGGACGAACCGAACTCGGCGAGTTTATCGATCCGCTCGAGCATCACATCGATCGGCACCGGATCGCTCGTCTTGTCATATTCATTGCAGTAGGTACACGAAAGATTGCACCGCCGCATCGGGACGATGTGGACCAGCACGGGGTGCTTGGTCGAAGCGAACGCCCGCACCGTATGGCGGACGCCGCGTGTGAACCTGCTAAATGAACTTGCCTTTGGCATAAATCGCTAGTGCAAAGGGCCGCCCTTCGCTTATCTGCCGAAACCGAAATTATAAGATGCGGTGAACAGCATTTCAAACCGCACGAAAAAGCCCCGGACAACTCTCGCCCGGGGCTGATCGAAAATGATCGCCAAACTAGGCATCTACCCGCTTCGTTCCGGGCGGAAGCTTGACCTGAAACGTCGACCGGTCAATGGTGATGTTCTTCTCAAGATTCTTGAGCAAGATCGTGGTCGAGTCTCCATTATTTTCGACGACCTTGGACTGCAGCGGCATACCGTCCGAATCGACCCAAACCTCGGCATATTGATAAGAGGTCTTGATCTTTGGCGTGAGCTTCAGGTGGATCGTGCTGACCCCGCCGCTCAGCGATGCATTTTCGCTAACGATCACGACCTCATAGTTCTTACGAAGCTCGGCACGAGACATATTCATAAATGCCAATGCGCCGCCCGCAGTTCCCTTTCCTTTTGCCTGCTTGGTGCTGCCCGTGATGTACTGCTGAAGACGCGGGCGATAAATTATGTAGGTGCCCTTCACAACAGCGAATGTTTCATCCGGGCTCCGCCAGTCGATCCGGACAAGCGGGTCACTATTTCGCTGAGGGACATATAGAACCTTGCCCTCGGTCGTATCATTGACGCGCAGCTGAGTATTCTCCTTTACCATTGTCACATCGGCCCTGAGCGATCTGAGCGCCTTGTTATGGTTGTCCATCCGGGTCAAGATCGAATTAAGAACCTGGCCCGAGGCCTCGCTCGCGGCCGCACCGCCGATGAAAACAAAAAGCAAAGCGGCAAAGCCCAAGTATCGTTTTAATTTGCTCATATAAATAAATCTCCGTAAATGCATGAAAGGCACGCGGGCCTATCTAGCGGATCTCTATCTCATAAACGGTCTCTCCGCGGGCGTTCTTTTTCTCGCGGGTCTCGACCACGACCGCCGATGGATTTCCGCTCAGCTCGCGAACGCGGCGTTCGAGCGTTGCCCTGTCGGGCGAGAAGTCCTCGGCTTTGACGATCAGCCGCGAGGTCTGGGTTGCAAGCTTTTCCCGCTTATCGAACCACGACCGCGGCGTCAGAAAAATAAAGGCGACGATGAGCAGGCAGAAAATGACGTAGATCGAGGTCTCGCGACCGTAATCCCAAAGCACTGCTCGCTTGAAAACGCCCATCGTTTATCCGACCCTTTCTTCCTCGACCACTCGCCCGTCGCGCATGTTTATCGTCCGCGAACATACGGCCGCCGCTTCGGGGTTGTGGGTGATCATAATGATCGTTTGATTAAATTCCTCGTTCAACCGGCGGAACATATCAAGCACGATCTTCGAATTCTCAGTATCAAGATTGCCGGTCGGCTCATCGGCCAGGATGATCGCCGGTTCGTTGATAACGGCACGGGCGAGTGCCACCCGCTGCTGCTCGCCGCCGGAAAGTTCAAGCGGCTTGTGGTGCATTTTATCTTCCAGCCTCAATAGCCGCAATACCTCACGCCGCTTCGAATCGTCGTGGCTGCCGTTGCCGGTGTGGATCCGCTCGGCGAGTTTCAGGTTTCCCTCGGCCGAAAGCGTCGGGAAAAGATTGAATCGCTGAAAGACGAAGCCGATCTTTCGCCGCCGGATGTCGGTCCGCTTGGCGTCAGAAACATTAGAGATATCCTCGCCGTCAATTATGATCCGGCCCGAGGTCGGGCTAAGCAGACCGCCGAGCAGGTGAAGCAGCGTCGATTTTCCGCAGCCCGAGGGTCCCATGATCGCGACGAACTCGCCTTCCTCGATATCAAGCGAAACGCCCCGCAATGCAGGGACGTCGATCTTTTTTCCGATCCGGTAGGACTTCGTCAGGTCCTCTGTCTTGAGAATGGTCTTCATTACGTGGGCTATTGCAGCCGGCTTGCCTCCGGAACGGGCCGCGGCGTCGGTGAACCGGCGTTCAATTCGCGGAGCATTTTGTCGAGATCGACCTCCTCGAGGTTCCACGAGTTTTGCAGAACAAAAGCCTCCTGCGGAAACTGGTTGCCGATCATCACCTTTTCAGGCACCTGATAGGTCAGCCGCATCGAATATTTTTCCTTAGGCCGCGTTACGACTATTTCGAGCGGAAGATTCTTGTGCTCACCCGTTTCACCGAGGCTGCCCTCGCGGCCGTAAACAATGTCTGACTCGATCTCGCCGCGGGCATCGAATATCTGCTGCCGGGCGAGGCGGATGCCACCGACGCGGTCGAACCAGAATCGCCTTGCGATCTGCAGCTCGCCATCGGGATTGCGGCCAAATTCATCGAGCAGATAATATCCGCGATTGACCACGCGAAGCGGCGATTTCTTCTGCTGCTTCTGGTCTTCCTCGATTAGAAAGGTCGAGCTCATCGAGTAAACGTAGTCGCCGCCGGTCGGCCGGACGAGCATCGCATCGGTAAAGTGCTGCGGGCGGAGATTCGCGAAAGCATTGACGTTCTGGCGTATCGTGCCGTCGCCATTGGCGAGGTCGATCTCACGCTGGAGCTTAGTGTAATCGGCATTGTTAGTGCCCATTACGAATTTCTTGTATTTGCCGCTGCCGCCATCCTGAAGCACGGCGACGCGAAACTTTTCCCCGTCAGATGTCATCTGGGCGACATCGGTTTTCAAAACCGGGACCTGCACCTTGAGGTAGATACTCGCCGGACGCTGGACGACGACCTCTCCATCGGCCGAGCGATAGACCTCCTTGCTGCCGAATTGGGCAAAGGAATTGTCCTCGAACTTCAGGTCCATTTTCGCCCTCAGCGAATCGACCCGCGCAAAGCGGTCCACCTCGCTCCTCAGAAAGGCAGGCGTGGCCTCTTCGGTCTTTAGAAGCGTCGGGGTTCCGCGCTCATCCTTGACCGAAATGCAGCCCGAAAAAAAGGCCGCAACGGCCACGACGAGAACGACGCGCAACAGGCTATTGTTATAAGGGCGAACCATCTCCAATCTCTGATGTCCGGTAACGCGGCTCTGTTGCACAGAAATAAGCCAAAACGTCTCGTTTCAGGACATCAAACCGATGATAATACCACGTAGAACGGGCAACTTCTAGCAGCAAAGGAAAGACGCGCCCACCCCGCAAAAAAGGGCCGACGCGTCCTTAACTTATTCTGCTTTGTCTTAGGCGGAAAAGACGCCCGAAACCCGGGTGAAATAGTCCTGCATCGTAAAAGCGAACATTATGAGCAGCCAGAAGAAACTGGCGACCGCCGAGAGCCAGATAAGTTCCTTGCTCCAGCGGACGTGCATAAAATAAAGCATAACCACCGTCATCTTTGTGAATGCGATGGCTAACGCGAGAAGAGTGTTCGCTCCCGGAAAGATCGAATCAAGATCCCAGAACGCAACGACGTAGGTTATCCAAGTGCCGACGATGAGAATTGCAAAAACGGCCAGGTAGCCAGGAATTCCGATGTGCTCGTGATCTGTGTGATTTTCTGCCATCGGTGCCTCCTAATGTATAAAGTGCCGCCCCAGCAAATAGAGGAGCGGGAAAAGGAATATCCAAACGATATCGACGAAGTGCCAGTAAAGCCCTGACATCTCGACGGGTGAATAATAGAGTGCACTAAAGGTTCCGAGCCAAGCTTTCCAGAGAAGCCAGGCCATGATGCCCAATCCGACTATCATGTGGAGGGCGTGGAGACCGGTCATCACAAAATAGATGAAGTAGAACATCCGGACCTTTTCCTGGAACTTGAAGGGGTCGAACCTGCCATCGGAGTAATAATGTATCTTCTCGTCCGCAGTCAGATAGCCGCCCTTTTCGGCCTGCTCGACGAGCTTATGACCGTAATTCCACTGGAAATCGCCGCGTGGATTTATGTATGGCTTTTTCTCGCCGTGGCCGGCATCGGCAGCCTCGGTCTTTATCTCCCACGGGAAGGCGAACGCCTGGGCCTTTTCGGCAACCTCGGCACCGGTGGACTTCTTGTTCCAGCCGGCGACCGGGATCAAGCCGCTGTTGTACTTGTCGGTGTACTCAACGACCTTGACGCCAAGAAAGACCGTACCAAAGAGCATCGTCAGGACGATCATTAACACCTGCATATTACGCATTCCCTTTTGGGCGTAATAGACGGTGAGGGCCATCGTTAGCGAACTGACGATGAGCACAACGGTGTTCAGGCCGCCCCAGAAAGCATCGAGGTGATTTGAGCCCTCGGCAAAAGCCATCGGGTACCGCCACCGGTACACCATATATGCGGTGAACAGGCCTCCGAAGAACATGATCTCCTGCACAAGGAACATCCACATCCCGATCGAGACGGATTCCTCCTGCTGTCCCATGTTCTCGAACTGGTGCTGGAGCCCCGGTTCGTGGTGATGATGGTCGTGTGCGTCTGCGTGTGTTGACATAAGCCAATTCAAAAAATGAGCAATCTTACACCGTCACAGGCCGGCCCGCGGAGCGGCGTGCCTCTTCGATATCGAGGCCGTTCTCTTCGCCAAACTCGTAAGCCTCCCAGGTGACGACCGGCTGCTCTTCAAAGTTAAAGGTTGTCGGCGGCGACTGACAGCGCCACTCGAGGCCCGGAAGCATCCACGGGTTATCGCCCGCCGGTTTTCCGGCAAAGATCGAATGCGTAAGGTAAACTACCGGCATTACAAGCCCGACGCCGAGCACCGAAGCACCGGCTGTTGAGAATACGTTCAGCACCTGAAACTCCGCCGGATATGAAGCATAGCGCCGCGGCATTCCCTGATAACCGAGAATGAACTGCGGGAAGAACGTGAGGTTGAACCCGACGAAGACGAGCATCGCCGAGACCTTGCCCCAGAACTCCGAGTACATCTTGCCGGTCATCTTCGGCCACCAGTAATGGATACCGGCGAGATAGGCGATCACCTGTCCGCCGACCATTACGTAGTGGAAGTGGGCGACGACAAAATAGGTGTCCGTCAGGTGGACCGTAAGGCCGACCGAACCGAGAAAGAGGCCGGTCAAACCGCCGACCAGGAACAATCCGAGAAATCCGATCGCATAAAGCATCGGCGTGTCGTAAGAGATCGAGCCCTTGTACATCGTCGCGGTCCAGTTAAAGACCTTGATCGCCGAAGGTACGGCAACGACCATGGTCAGGAACGAGAACACGAGACCGGCATAGATCGACTGCCCGGAGACGAACATATGGTGTCCCCAAACCAGGAAGCCGAAGACCGCGATAGCAATAGATGAAAATGCAATGAACTCGTAGCCAAAGATCTTCTTTCGCGAGAAATTGGAGATCACCTCGGAGATGACGCCCATTCCCGGCAAGATCATGATGTAAACCGCCGGGTGCGAATAGAACCAGAAAAGGTGCTGGAAGAGGATCGGGTCGCCGCCTATTGCCGGATCGAAGATGCCGACCCTGACGACGCGTTCGATGGCAAGCAGGAGGATGGTGATCGCAACGACCGGCGTTCCGAGGATCATCACGAGGCTGGTCGCGTAGTGCGCCCAAACGAAGAGCGGAAGCCGGAACCACGTCATCCCCGGAGCACGCATCGTGTGGATCGTAACGATGAAGTTAAGCCCCGTAAGGATAGATGAAAATCCGTTGATGAAGATACCGAGGCCGACCGCCATCACGTACGAGTTAGAGAACGTCGTACTGTAAGGCGTATAAAATGTCCAGCCGGTGTCAACGCCGCCCTGCATAAGAGCATAGAGGGTCAAAATGCCGCCGATCCAGTAAAGATAAAGGCTGAGGAGATTGATGCGCGGCAGAGCGAGGTCTTTGGCCCCGATCATCAGCGGCAGCAGGAAGTTTCCGAGCGTTGCCGGGATGGACGGGATCAGGAAGAAGAAGATCATCAGGATCCCGTGCTGGGTAAAGGCCTTGTTGTAAGTGGCCGATTGCAGCAGATCCGATCCGGGCGTCAGAAGCTCAAGCCGAATGGCCGCAGCGTAAAGGCCGCCCATGAAAAAGAAGACCGAGATAGAGATCAGGTACATCAAGGCGATCCGCTTATGGTCCTTGGTCAGGAGCCAGGACTTGATCGAATAGCCGTTCGTGAGGTAGCTGTCCTTTGGTTCGCGCATCAGCGAAGGATTAAAAGCGTCTGCGTTCTGCATATTTATCTTCCACCTTGATTGCTGTTTGAACCCATATTATTGGCCGGGGCCGGTGCAGGGGCGGCCGGGGCACTCGGGGCGGCGGCCGAGGCATCAACGCCGCTCAGCGACTTGATGTAGGCCACGAGGGCGATAAGTTGTTCCTCGGTCACCTGGCCCTTGAAGGTCGGCATGATCGGCTGATAGCCCTCGACGACCTGCGAGCTCGGGTTCAAGATCGAATTCCTGAGGTATTCGTCGTCAACGATCGCACTCCCGCCGCCGACGAACTTAACCTCCTTGCCATAAATATTCTCAAGTGCCGCACCCCGCTGGCCGCTGCCGGCGGCATGGCAAGAGGCGCATCCAAGTTTGTTCTCGAAAAGGTCGCGGCCCTGCTCGACCGGCGTTTGGTTTGAGGCATTTCCCTGGAGCCAACGTTCGAAATCGTCCTGCTCAAGCACGACCACCGAGCCGATCATCCCTGAGTGGTTGAGTCCGCAATACTCGGCACAGAAGAGATGATAAGTGCCGGGCTTTGTTGCCTCGAACCAAAGGTACGTGTAGCGGCCCGGAACGACGTCCGCCTTGGTGCGGAACGCCGGAATCGAGAAATCGTGGAGCACGTCCTCGGTCGTCATCGTCAGCTTGACCTTGGTATTGACTGGAACGTGGAGTTGGTTGATCTCACGCTGGCCGGTCTCGTGCTGTATCTTCCACATCCACTGTTTGCCGACGACATAGACCTGCATCGCGTCGTCCGGCGGGCGGTATTGCGTGTAATAAACGACCGCTCCACCGAGGAAGATGGTCATCGAGATGATGAACGGGATGATGGACCAGACCGTCTCAAGAACGATCGAGCCATGGATCTCTTCGGGGGTCGCAAATTTCTCGCGTTCGCGGTATCTGACGATGAACCAAAAGATGGCCGCGACGATCGGGATCATAAAAGCGACGCTGATCGCGATCAGATAAAAATAGAGAGCATCTACCTGCCACGAAAATGACGAGGCACTCTCAGGAAATAAAGGTATCCACGAATCCGTCTGCATATAAAAACCGTTGTCCTTTTGCGACGTGCTATTTCAGCCCATCGGACTTCCGCTTATTTCTCCGCCAGAAAACAAATCCCATCGCCGCCATTCCGAGAAGTGTGGCGACCGCGGCTCCGCGCATTATCCGCAGGACAGCGAGGCCGTATTTACCCGTTGAAGGGTCGTAGTGAAAACAATAGAGCAAAAGCTGATCGGTAACTCCGCCTACCTTATTTTCCGCCGATTCGACGAGGCCAAACCGGACGTCACGCGGAGCATAATCGATGCCGTAAAAATACTTTGAAAGCACGCCCTGCGGCGTCGCGATCATGATCGCACTCGCATGGGCAAACTGCTCGGAAGCCTCGTCCCATTCATATGTGAACCCGATGGCGTTGGTAACGGCGTCGATCGAGGCCTGCTCGCCGGTCAGGAAATGAAACCCCTGTTCCGTTCCCGGCCTGCCGTAGCGTTCCATGTAAGAAGCCTTTTTGTTCCTGGCAATCTCCGGCTTATCGAATTCCCTTGCGTCAAAGCTGATGGCAACGACGTCAAAGTCCTTGCCCGCATCGAGCGAGATGCCCTTGAGCGAACCGGTCAAACCGTTGAGCACCTGATTGCAGAGCATCGGGCAATCGTAATAGACGAGCGTTACGATGACCGGGCGGCCGCTTTTGAAATACTCACCGAGAGCGACGATGTTGCCGTTCTCGTCCTTGAACTTCGTCTCGAGCGGAAGCTGTTCGCCGAGCTTTTGCTCGATGCCGACCTTCTTAAGCGGGTCGGGTATGCCGTTGGCCGTTTGCTGTGCCGGGTCATATTTTCGCGGCGAGTAGAGCGGCGAGTTGTAATGCTCGTTCTTCTGCCCCGCGGTCGTGATCGCCCCGGCGAAAACCATGCAAAGCAAGAGCATCGGCCAAACTGCCTGCCTTACTGCTTCACTCTTTTGCATTTGCATAAACACGTTAATTTACCTCTTTTTATTGTTCCGGCCAGATCATTTGTAAAATCCGCCGGCAACGCGGCCGGCACTTGCGTCGGTCCGGTATCGCCGCGACTTCTCAACCAGCTTTTCGGCTTCCGGCCCCTGCTTCGCCTTTAGCCCGCTGCTGAGCACGACCTCCTTAGCCTTTTCGATCGGCAGCGTGATCACCGCCCCCGTCTCAGGGTGCTTGGCACCTTCTTTCCAAAGGACCTTCCATTGCTTTTCGAGTTCCCAATACTCCGACTGCGGAGCGGTCAGTTCGAGATTGATGCGGCCGTTCGGCCCTTCAACGCCGAATCCGGGAGCTCCCTGCAGACGCGGTTCCGGCGGCAGGCGGTCCTTTTCGCTAAGCTGCATCGGGTTCTTCGAGGCCTGCGATTCGGCCGCATACGATTCGAGCACGTAGAGCAATGCCCACATCAGCCCGAACGTGATAACGATCAGCAAAAGCAGGCCGACCGCGAAGCCGATAATGCCGCGTAGCTGGATGTTGTTTTCCTCGTAACCGAGTTCAACATCGACCGCAAGATCATCTTTAGCAGTGTGTGCCATAACAAAAATCCGTAAAACCTAGTGCCCCTTTCCGTGATCGATCGCCCTCTGAAGAAACGGGTCCATCACGGGCATGATCGGCCGCTTTCCGTATTGATAGATAAAGAACGCCAGCCAGAATCCGCCGACCGCGATCGGTGCAACGATGTCGAGCCAACTGAAGCTCTCAAGCAGCGGAAGCCCCTTGCCGTGGGTCTCGATCCGCGGCGTCGGCCCGATCAGGAAATACATATCGACCAGTCGCATACCGAGGATGAAAAGCCCCATCGTCGCAAGCAGCTTCGCCTTCCGCTTGAAGTCCTGCTGGAGCAGGATGAGGAACGGGAAGGCAAAGTGGAAGAGGAGCAACGCCCCGGCTATCCACTGCCAGCCGCCATCGAGACGGAAGATGTACCATCCCGTTTCTTCCGGGATGTTGCCCGACCAGATGATCAGGAACTGCGAGAAGTTGAAGTATGCCCAGACCATCGTCAAAGCAAGCATCAGCTTACCGAGGTCGTGGAAATGCCGCTTGCCGAGCACCGCATTCATCGGGGCCTTGTCCGACATAAACGCAAGCAGGACAACGCCGAAGCTGAACGTTGCGAGCCCCCAGCCGGCCACGAAAAGGAAACCCCAGATGGTCGAGAACCAGTGCGGCTCAAGCATCATCATCCAATCGACGGTCGCAAAGGTAACGACGAGCACGTAAATGACCATCGTCGGGCCCGAGAATGCAGTCGCCCGGCCGAGCCATTTTGCCGCTTCTTCGTGATCCTTCGCGGCGTCCTGTGCGGCCGACCACTTGTTCAGCAGATAGACCATCACGCCGAAAAAGATGAAGTAGATGACCGACCGAAGTATCCAGCTTTCGGTCGTCATGAACCACCCGCGGTGCTTCATCGCGTAATCGTCCGGCGGAAGGTGCGTCCACTCGTAAAGGTGCGAAAGGCCGAACATGATCGGCAGGAAGAGCACGAAGATCACGGGAAGCGTGCGCGTTCCGGCCTCGACGATCCTCCTGATTACAACGCCCCATGCGCCGCCCGTCAGATACTGAAGCATCAGCACGCCGATCGAGCCGAGCCCGAGCCCCGACCAGAAGATAAAGCCGAGCAGCCACGAGCGCAGCCCCTGCTCAACGTTGAAATACGTCCCGATGGCCCACGCGATGAACGCGATGCCGCCCGCCCCGAGAGCTATGCTCTGGAGCCTCTTAAGTTCGGCCGGTGCCTGATATTCGCCGTGTCCGTTCATTATCTGGCACCTCCCGTAGTTTGGGCGGCCGGGCTTGCGGCCGGCGCCGGTGTTGCTGTTGCCGCGGGCGTTGTGCCCGAGTTCATTCTCATTATCTGTTCAGGATTCTGGCTCGCCTGGAGCGTCCGAATATAGGCAACGATCGCCCAGCGGTCCGCGACCGGGATCATCGCCTTCTGGCCGGTCATGCGTCCCCAGCCATTCGAGATCACGTCAAAGAAGTGCCCGACCGGAGCATTCCGGAGACGGTCGTCGTGATATGAAGGCGGGCGGACAAATCCGCGGCGGACGATCATTCCGTCGCCGGCACCGACCGGCCCGTGGCAGACCATGCAGTTGATCTTGTAACGCTCTTCGCCCCGGTCGATCAGTTCTCTCGTTACCGGGATCGGAAACTCGTCGATCGCGTTCGGGAAGGTCGTGACGACCGTGTTACCTCTCGAATCGGTCGCGGTTTGGGCCTGAGCGTTCGGATCCGGATTGTCGATCTTGCCGGTGTAAAATGCCTTGTTCTCTTTCAGCAGGCCGCGGGCGACCGTTCCCTCGACCATGTCGCGCGAGGCACGCCCATCGGCAAAGAAATCGCTCTTCTTATATGCCTTATAGCGCGGCTGGTCCTGCATATCGAACCGCACACCGCAGCCGGAGGCGATGAATGCGATCACAAAAGTGCCGACAAGGACCATCGTTCGACGCGGCGACGCGGTGACGCGGTGACGCAGCGATCCGGATCTCCGCGTCTCGGCCTTATTCTTCAACATCGAACACCTCCTGCGGCTTAAGCTCGCCAAGAAAAGCCCTGGTCTCGTCATAATCGTATTTCGGGTCGGCCGCCTCTACCAACAAAAAGAACTTCTCACGCGAGGCGAGAGCGAAACGCGGCACATTGAAGACCGGGTGATACGGCCTCGGCAATCCGTTCAAAAAAAGCATTCCGAAGACCGCCGTAAAACCGGCGAGCAGGATCGTCAGTTCGTAAGAAGGCGGAACGAATGCCGGCCAACTCAGGAACGGGCGGCCGCCGACGTTGAGCGGATAGTCGATGTAGTGGACAAAGACCTGCAGCCCGATGCCTAGGCAAAGTCCCGTCAATCCCCCGAAAAATACCAGCACCGGAAGAATGCTCCGCTTGATGCCCAGGGCTTCGTCGATCTCGTGAAGCGGAAAGGGCGAGAAAGCGTCGGTCTTGGTGTATCCGGCTTCGCGCACCCGATTTGCCGCATCGACAAGATCGGTCGCGGTATCGAATTCTGCCATTAAGCCGTACAGTTTCTTCTGCATAACAATAAACCTGGCTCAGTCATTTTCCGCCTTAGCTGTTTGGCGGATCCGTTCGGTCGTAGGTCTCCTCGACCACGACCACATTCTCCTCAAAATCCTGATGGTGCCCGTGCACATTCGCCTCCGGCAGCAGCGTCCTGACCTCAAAGATCGAGATGATCGGGACGAACCGGATGAACAGGTAAAGCAGCGTAAAGAAGAACCCGATGGTTCCGATGAACATCGACCAATCGAACATCGTCGGCGTGTACATCGCCCACGAGGACGGCAGGAAGTCGCGGTTGAGGCTCGTCACGATGATGACGAAACGCTCAAGCCACATACCAACACTGACAACCAGCGAGATCATGAAAAGCCAAAAAGCACTTTCCCTGAATCTCTTGAACCAAAGCAACTGGATCGACATTCCGTTGCAGAGGATCAGCAGCCAGTATGACCACCAATACGGGCCTTCCCAGATGCGGTTCTTCATCATGAACCATTCGTATTCGGCCGCACTGTACCATGCAAAGAACCCTTCCATCGCGTAGCCGTAAACAACGATAAGGCCCGTCGCGAGCATCACCTTACCCATATAAACAAGGTGGGTGTCGGTGATGAAGTCCTTCATGTTGTACAGGATACGCAACGGGATGCAGAGGATCAGCACCATCGCGAACCCGGCGAAGATCGCCCCCGCAACGAAGTAGGGCGGGAAGATCGTCGCGTGCCAGCCCGGAAGCTGTGAAACGGCGAAGTCGAAGGACACGATCGAGTGGACCGAGAGCACGAGCGGCGTCGAAAGGCCGGCAAGCAGGAGATACGCGATCTCATAGCGGTGCCAGTGGCGGGCACTACCCCGCCAGCCCCATGAAAGAAGCCCGTAAACCGCCTTGAAGAATTTGTTCTTGGCACGGTCGCGAAGCGTCGCAAAGTCCGGGATCAGCCCTACGTACCAGAACAGCAGCGAGATCGTCGCATAGGTCGAGACCGCGAAAACGTCCCAGATGAGCGGCGAGCGAAACTGCGGCCAGATTCCCATCGTGTTCGGGTACGGGAAAAGCCAGTAAGCCGCAAGCCACGGACGGCCCGTGTGCAGGAGCGGGAACATCGCGGCGCAAGCCACGGCGAAGAGCGTCATCGCCTCCGCAAAACGGTTGATCGAGGTCCGCCACTTCTGATTAAGCAGCAGAAGGATCGCCGAAATGAGCGTACCGGCGTGGCCGATGCCGATCCACCAAACAAAGTTGATGATGTCGAATGCCCAGCCGACCGGCTGGTTGTTGCCCCAGATACCGATACCGCGGGCAAGCAGCACCACGACCGAGAACAAGAGAAGCTGTGCGACGATGAACGAGATCGCGAAACCGATGTACCAATGGAAAGGCGTCCGCTTCTTTAGAGCGAGGTCGCCGATCTTGTCCGATACGGTCCCGAACGAATGGTCGCCCTCCACCATTGGAGGATAGATCCTTTCTTGTATTTCTTTAATGTCCTGCATATCATTTCGGCCGCCGTCCGGCCCGAATCGATCATCAGGCACGCGGGCCGGGTCGCCCCGCCGCGGCCTTTAAGCATTAATGTCCGTCGTGGCCCTCTTCTTTCTTCCCGGCTTCCGGCTTGGCGTGCGAGACCTTCTTGATCGTCGGCTTAACATAGCCCGGCATTTCGGGGTTCGGATTCTTTACATCCGGCAGATACGTCGTCCGCGGTTGCGTGTTCAACTCATTGAGCAGATTATAGTTACGCGGATCGGCCTTGACCTTGGCGACCTTGCTGAGCGGGTCGTTCATATCGCCGAATACGATCGCACCGGTCGGGCAAACCGACTGGCAGGCAGTCAGCACCTCGCCATCGCGTACGCGGCGGCCTTCCTTCTCTGCCTCGATTCGCGCTTCGGAGATACGCTGCGTGCAGTATGTGCACTTCTCCATGACGCCGCGGCTGCGGATCGAAACCTCCGGGTTACGCATGAGCTTGTACTGCGGCGTATCCCAATCCTGATACAGGAAGAAGTTGAAACGGCGGACCTTGTACGGGCAGTTGTTAGAGCAATACCGCGTACCGACACAGCGGTTGTAAACCATGTCGTTGAGTCCTTCGGGATTGTGCACCGTTGCCGTTACCGGACACACGACCTCGCATGGAGCCATTTCGCACTGCATACACAGCACCGGCTGGAAATGCGGTCCTTCGGGCTTGTTGACGTCGCTTCCGCCGTAGTAGGTATCGATCCGCATCCAGTGCATTTCGCGGGCACGCTCGACCTGTTCCTTACCGACGACCGGGATATTGTTCTCCGATTGGCAGGCGAGGACGCAGGCATTGCAGCCGACGCACGAACTGAGGTCGATCGACATCGCCCACTTATGATTCTCGGCGTACCACTTGTCGTACTCGGGCGTGTTGTACATCGACTTCGACTTGAAGTCGTCCTGTTTGCCCTTTGTGACGTGCTCTTCGTAATGGTTAACGTCCCAAACCCGGAGAAGATCGCGGCCTTCCATATTGAAGTGGATCTGCGCCGAGGCGATGCTCACCTTTTCGCCGGTCTTCAAAATGTCGCCAAATCCTGCGGTCATTGCGTCGGAACGCTGCACCTGAAAGGCGTTATAGCCGATACCGGTTCCGACATTTCCGGCACGCGAGCGGCCGTAACCCATATAGATCGTTATCACATCGTCGGGCTGGCCCGGTGCGATCCACATCGGAACGCCGTCAAGCTCCAGGCCCTGATAGGTCAGCTTGACTACGTCCGAACTCATATTGTTGCCGTACGTGTTGATAAAGGCAGTGCCGCGTTCGCCGCCGGAGATCTCACGCGGGTCGTTCGAGCGGTTGATGCCGAGCCGTGCGGCCGTTGCCGGGCTGATAAGGCCAACGTTGTCCCACGTAATTTTGGTCAACGGGTTCGGCAATTCCTGCATCCAGCCATTATTCGCAAAGCGGCCGTCATACACCGAAGGATCGGGCAGGATCGTAACCTCCAGCGGGCCGCTTCCGGACTTCGCAGCTGCCGGCTGGCTGAGAAATGCGGTATTTGCGGTAACGGTCCGTGCCGGATAGGCGCTGTTTGCGACAAATCCGTCGTGGACGACCCGCCGCCAGTTATCTTCGAATGTCCGAGGGGCAGAGGTTGCCGCCGGGGTTGCCGTCGCGGTCGGCTGAACGTTTGCCGCAGTGTTCGCGTTGGTATTGGCAGTTGCGGCGACCGCGACCGGGGTTGCAGCAGGAGCCGGGCCCGAAGCCGCGATATTTTGCGTCTGCCAGTACTCCCGGACGATGTCGTAGTCCTTCTTTTCGAAGTTCTCGCGGAAGAAGAGCTGCGTCAGCTCGTGCATCGACTTTCCGCCATAGAGCGGTTCGATGAGCGGCTGAACCATCGTTATCGTGCCGTCGTATGCACGTGCATCGCTCCACATTTCGAGGAAGTGTTTTTCGGGAACGTGCCAATGGCAGATCTCGGCCGTCTCATCAAAATGCAGCCCGAGGTGCACACGCAAGGGCACCTTTGACTCAAGCCGTTCGAGATTCAACTTCAGGTCAGAAGGCGTAGAATAGACCGGGTTGCCGCCCATCATCACCAGCATCTTCACTCGTCCGGCGTCGATATCGGCGACGAGTTCGCGAAGCTGTTCGACCTGGGCCTTTTCGGCATTTACAACAAGCGGGTCGGTGTAAACCACCGTTTCGCCAACGTTGCCGAGAGCCGAGTTCATCGCATGAGCGATCGCATGAACTACCGGCGGTTGATTGTCACCGACGACGACCAGCGAACGGCCGCGGAATGCCGCGAGGTCCTTCGCCATCGCCGCGATCCAATCTGCATTTTCCGTGTATGTGCTGCTTGCACCACCGACACCAACGGCAGCCGCGACCGCCTTGGCGACCTCGGCCATCTGGCTTGGCTTGACCGGGAGACGGTGATCTGCCTTCGCACCGGTCAGCGTCATCGTCGTTTCGATGGCGTAGAGCCGGCTCATCTCTTTGTTCTCTTCCGAATACCGGCGGGCCTTGGCAAAATCGGCCATGTATCTCGGATTCGATCCCGAGAAGATGTCCGAATCAAGCGAAAGCACCCGCTTTGCCCGGTCGAAGCGGTAAACGGTATTGACCGGAGAACCAAAGGCGAGCTTTGCTCCTTCATGGGCATTGTCCTTGTTTACTGCCTCGAACTGGACCCACTTCGAGTTCGGAAGCTCCGTCTGAAGCTGCCGCATTTGGGCCTGGAGCGTTGGCGAAGTGACCGTCGGCGTAAGGAAACGTACACCGGCACCGCCATCGGCACGGTTTTCCTCAATGGCCGCACGCATCGCATTGACGAAGTTCTGCCAGGAGTTCGGCGCACCGCGGAACATCACCTTCTGCGAACGGTCCGGGTCATACATATCGAGGATCGCCGCCTGAGCGTAAACGTCCGTTCCGCCAAGGCTCGACGGGTGCTCGGGGTTTCCTTCGATCTTGATCGGGCGGCCTTCAAACGACTTTGCCAGGACGCCGGTCGCGACACCGCCCATGGTCATTGCGGTCGCATAGAACAGAGGCTTACCCGGAAGCATGTCCTCATTCGGCCGAACATAGGGCACGATCTTTTCCGGCGGCTGGATAACACAGCCCGAAAGCCCGGCAAGGGCGAGCGAGGCGCCCATTACCTTAATAAAGTTGCGGCGGCTAAGGCTGTTGTCCCATTCCTCGGCCTGGACCGGGAATTCGCCCTTGACGAATTCCTCGAACTCCGGCCGGCCGGCCAGTTCCTCGAGGCTCCGCCAATAATCCTTGCCGCTGTTTTCCGCGAGGATCTCGTCCCGCAGTTTTGCAAAGTTCCGTATGCTTTCCTGACTAGGCATCTTCGATGATTCCTTTCCCTTTCCGGTAAACGATCAAGCGGTCGCCATTAACGGTGGCATACCGAGCAGCTCGTCAACATATCTCGGCTGCGGATCTTGTATTCTTCTTTGAGCTTAATGCGTGCTTCGGTCGAGAGGTCGCTGTCCTTCCAGCGCATATTGTAGATCTCCGACTTCGGCCTGATGAACTTCTCCGGCTCGCGGTGGCACGAGAGGCACCACTCCATCTGCAGCGTATTTTCCTGATAGACCGACGGCATATTGTCGATCTGGCCGTGGCAGGTAGAGCAGCCAATTCCCTTTGCTATGTGGATGCTGTGGTTAAAGTAGGTGTATTCAGGCAGGTCGTGGACGCGTTCCCATTCGATCGGCGTGTTGTCGCGGTAGCTGGCCCTAACTGGTTCGAGATACGGGCTGTCCGACCATATTTGCGAGTGGCAGGTCATACACGTTTCGGTCGAAGGCATTCCCGCGGAAGCCGTCGTCTCGACCGTCGTATGGCAATAACGGCAGTCGATGCCGTCGTCGCCCGTATGGTGTTTGTGGCTGAACTGCACAGGCTGCTGCTTCTCAACGTATCGTCCGGTCAGATAGGACGAGCGGGCGAGTTGTGTATATGCGTAAAAGGCCGTAACGGCCAATACGACACCGAGGATCATCGTGATCTTCGCCACATTGTTCGCGCTTTTTGGAAAAAACTGGGCCATTATTACACCTGATAAACCCTTACCGGCTCGATTCGATAGACCTATATCTTCAACTTAAGAGAGTTGCAGGCCTCTAGATCGGTCGAGCTTAAATTTTCGGAGGTTAAATCGGAAAAACTCCAAATAATTTAACCAAAGTATGTGCAAACCGCAAGCTCTGCTATTTACAAATTATTAATGCCGATGCCCTAAGACAACGCACGATCGAATTAGAACCGCTGATAAGCGAGATTAATTCCGTCAAACCGGCGGTTCTATCCATTCATTTGCCGTTTCCGACAATACACGCCCCGATGGCGTATGCATCCGTGCCCAATTCCCCGCTGACGATCACGAGATCGCGGAACGACGGGCCGAATGAAAGCTCGCGTGCCCGCGAGACTATCGACTCAAGAACGCTTTCACCCGCGCTCATTATCAATCCACCGAGGACAACCCGCTCAACGTTCAGCAGGTTGATGACGCTTGCAAGGGCCGAACCTATATATGTTCCGGTCCGTTCGAGCATCATCAGTGCAAAATCGTCGCCGCGGACAGCCGATTCGACCATCTTTTCGACCGTCAGCTCGGATTCATCGAGCAAGGCGAGATCTGACGTTGCGTCCTGATGTATCCTGCCGAGCGCCCGCCTGACGATATTCGGCCCCGAAGCCACGTCCTCTAGCCTTAGCCCGTCCGAGTTGATCGCAACATAGCCGAACTCGCCGGCAAAGCCCGATCTTCCCCGCCAAACCTCGCCGTTCATAACGAACGCCCCGCCGATACCCGTGCCGAGCGTCGCATAGAACAAGCTCTCCGCTCCGCGGCCGGCACCGAAGTTATACTCACCGAGTGCACCCGCATTCGCATCGTTCTCGACCGAGACCGGCTTGCCGAGTGCGTCGGCGAGCATCGAACCGAGCTCGGTCCGCGAAAGCTCGGGAAATGCCGCCGAATACTCGACCCGATCCTGGTCGCTGCTTATCAATCCGGGAACGGCAATGCCGATCCGCTCAACTTCTCCTGCTTCCTGCAAACAATCGCGGGCAAATGCCGCAAGCTGATCGAAGGTCCCTTCGTCCTTGCGGACCCCGGCCTCTTTCCTAAAGCCGATCTTCCCGGCATCAAGGGTAACGGCGGTCAGCCCGGCCACACGTATGCTTATGCCAAGAGAACCGGTCTCGGGATTGGAGAGCGAGGACATAATTTCGAAGCTGTTTAACGGAGAAGCAAATGGAATTTTAGACCCTGGCATCAAGGGTGTCAAAGACCGCCCACATAGTTCGACGAATAAAACGAAAAAGCAGGTCGAGCAAATTATAGTTCTTGATTTAAGCCAACCAATCGACCACAATTTGAGTCAAACCTTCAAACTTCTTGAACCAAGGCGAATTATATGAAAAATCTTGCTCCTCGCAGCCGCACATGGATCGCATTTCTGATCGTTGCTCTATTCGGTATCCAGTCCATCGCTATCGGCCAGTCTCGTCCGCAGCGGCCGACACCGACCGGAAACGACAAGCGTAATCAGCGTCCGACCCCAAAAACGGAGGAGCAGCTCAAGAAGGAAGAAGAGGAACGGCGACTTCAGGAGGAGATACGAAATGCCGAGGTCATCGACGACCCTCTCAGGATCGAGACGAACATCGTCAATGTCGATGCCGTTGTCTTTAACAAGAAGACCGGACAGATAATCACGGGCCTCAAGAAGGAGAACTTCGGTATCTTTGAGAATGGCGTCAAACGCGATATCGCCGACTTCGCCACGCCCGAGGCACCGATAACGGTGACCCTTGTGCTCGAATACAGCAAGTGGTCCGAAGTCTTCGGCCGGGCATCGGGCGGCATCTTCGAACCGGGCGTCTATGAGACAATCCGCCCGGTCGCTCAGTTCATCACGCAGTTCATCAAACCGCCGGATGACTATGCATCGGTCGTTGCGTTCGACCTTCGCCCGACACCGATCACGGATTTTACCAACGACCCCAACCGCATCCGGCAGACGGTCGATCTGCTGCTCCGCAATCAACCGGCCTTTCGCGAGAATAACCTCTTTGACGCGATCAAGTTCTCACTCGTCGGCGGAAAGGCCGATTCGGTCGTGCTTGAGAATTCCGAGAGCCGGACCATGGAATATGGCGGCATGGTGGACGTCCGCGCAAAGCGGCGTGCGATCATCCTCGTCGCATCGGGCATCGATACTTTCAGCCGGATAAACTACGGCGAGGTCCGCAAGGTGATACAGGAAGCCGGAATTCCGATCTACATCATCAGTACCGGCAATATGTTCTACAAGCGATATGAGCATTTGCTGCCGACCACAACAGCCCTCAATGGGCTTCCCGGCCGGCTCGATTTCCTGCAGGCAAAGAACACCCTTAACACCTTTGCCAAGGAATCCGGCGGTATGCACTTCGAGATGACCTTCCCGGGCGAGATACCGGCCTATCTTCAGTCGATCAACGGCCTGCTCCGCAATCAATACAACATGGCTTATGAGCTTGACGAGAAACACAAACCGGGCTCGCGGCACAAGCTCGAGGTCAAGGTCGATGTTGACGGCGACGGCGTTTACGACGACAAGACCTTCGTCGTCCAGCACCGCACCGTCGTGCTCATTGCAAAGGAGGACGAGAAGAAGAAGTAACGTACCGAGTGGTCATACGGTCGTAGCAGCCTGAGTTTTCCTGTGTCTTCGATCTGTGGATCCATTGTTCGTTTTCAGCTCCCTGCGGTCAACTACACTAGCGATCACATAACAACTACCAAACAAAAATCGTCCCGTTGCCTTAAGAACAGATCCGGTTTATCCGCTTAATCCGCTCGGCCTGTGTTCACTAACTTAAGTAATTATTGTTTGCCTGAAACTTATGTGGTAACTCAATAGAAATGTCCTCTTGAAAACTCGATAGAAATGTCCTCTGAATTGACATCTGGGTTGAGTGACTTGGATGGAAGGGGAATTGAGGATGAGCAGGAAAGAGCGGGAGCGGATGAGGGTACTACCGAGGGTAGAGAGAGGCGAGATAAAGCTGAAGGATGCGGCAGTCCAACTGGGGCTGAGTTACCGGCAGACGAGGCGTATCTGGAAGAGGTATCGAGAAGGAGGGAATGCGGGACTTGTCCACCGGACAAGGGGAAGACCGTCGAATCGCGGAGTACGTGCCGCCACCGGACCATCCATGGCGTGCGTTTCCGGCGGTAAGCAAACGCGGGCCGCAGCTTCAGGGCTGGTAAATTGTATCGCCGGAGACGGGTTTGTCAAGCTTTCTTAAAACGCTCCTTGTCAGTCGCTGAAAGATTGACAAACCCGCTCCCGCCGATCAAATCCATCAATAACCCTGAAACTGCTAAATCTGAAATGCAAAAAAGAAGACATTTCTAAAGAGCTATGACAGAGATGGAACGTACATTGGGCACCAGTGCTCAGGACTTTAATTACTCGGCCCTCCGCCTGAATCCCGAAATAGAATCAGCGACCTCCAAATTTGGCGTTCGACGGTAACGCCGGATGGGAAATGGCCAACGAAATCGTCACGTAGCCCTTCGGCGAATTCACTAAAGTACCGATTGAGATCGCTGCGATCGGCCGCAACATACGTGGTCCTGTATCTACCTACCTCATCGGTCACGAAAAATGCCTCAATAAAACATCCGGTGGCGAGCACATCCGGTATATGTCGACCGGTCATATAGCTCAGAAATGCCTCCTCTATCGAGGCATCTACGGTCACAGTAACCTCATATAACATCTCGTTTTTCATGGACTAGACGGCCACTCCGCTACAAAATCTGTGCATGCCGATGGCGACGAGTTTCGTCGTCCGGTCATCGTGGTCGAAGTTTGGGTTGACCTCCGTGAATTCGATCAGCTTCGTATTGGCAAGCGACGCCGCATACTTGACCAATTGAATGAACTCTCCGGCACGCAGACCCAGAGGCGAAGGGGCCGAGGCACCGGGGGCATCGGCGGCACGAACGGCGGACATGTCAAAACCGAAGAACGCCGATATGCCCGAGCTGTGCTTTATGAAATTCAGCCGGACCTGCTCTTTGATCTCCGTGTCGGCACCGGCCCGCGACCTGAGCAATTCGAGGCTGATGCGATGGACGCCGAGCTTTCGAATGTAGTCGTAATAGACCGGCGAGCAAAAGTGACTCTGGAAACCGACCTCGTAGAAATATTTCGGGTCAAGATGGCCTTCTTCGAGCAACTGGCGATATTGCGTGCCGCTGTTGCGCGGCTCGTCGGACCTTACGTCGATATGTGAGTCGACATTTACGGCGATCCAATTCTCTGCCCCAAAAACCTCGGCCATTGCCATTCCATCCGGGTAGGAAATGTCGCCGCCGCCGCCGAGGACGATCAGCCGCTTGCCGGCATCGAGCACCGTTTTGGCGACCTCGCAATGGGTCGCGTGGGTCTCCTCGAGCGTATCGCCGATCCGGACGTCGCCAAGGTCGAATACGCGATTGTTCACGTTAAATGTCGTCAGCCGGTAGAACTGCCTTCGGATCGCTTCCGGTGCACCTGCGGCTCCCTCGCGGCCACCGCCTCGCCTTACGCCTTCGTCCTGCGGGCAGCCGAGTATCACGATGTCCGCACTGTCAAAGTCCTTTTCCTCGCGTCCGACAAGATCGCCAAGCCGCGGGTCATTTCGGTCGCCACGGGTATAGAAGACATCCGGGTTCGGACGTTCGGTCAATCGAAATATATCTGCCATTACGCTCAAAAGTATTTTCTGAAACCACGGAGGTGTCAACCCTTCGCTCCGCAACACTTGCATTGAAAGTCCTTTTCCGTGCGATCGAAAGCGGCAAAACGCTCGTCCGCGGCCTTCCGGATGGACTCGCGGTCGTTCGAGTCGAAGTACTCGTTGATCGCATTAACAAGTTCAAGTTTTTCGAGGTTTTGCAGGTTCAGGAATCCGTTAAAGACGACAGCCACGTGTTCTTTCATTGCCTTTGATCCTCCTTTGTCATCAGTCTCAACATTTCTTTGCTTTGCCTGGGTTCCAACGGATGTATAATGCCCGAGATGGACCGAATTGTCGCAACAGCAAAGCATTTTCTTCGCTCTCAGAGCGCTGTCTGTATCGGCGTTCTTGCCCTTGCCGGAGCGGTCGAAACAAGAGCTCAAGTTGACGACATCTGCGGCGAATTTGGCTTCATGGCGACGCTCGATGCCCCACGGCTTACGGCCCCATATGTTTACGGCCGTGTTCGTGTCCTCGGGGCAAAGAGCGGCGAAAAAGTCCCGAAGGTCGCCGTCACTTACTCTAACCGGAGCCAATCTCCGGAAAGGATCACGCTCGGGCGATCCGGAAACTATTGTTTCCGACTGACAAACCGTAGCGATGGAATGCTTGTTGTCGATGTGGATGGCGTCGAGGTTGCCCGCCGACAGGTGGCCTCGTTTGGCCCGCCCCAAGTGTGTGAGGATTTTGAAGTTATTGTCGGCGATGGATCGAACGCTGAGAGAACCGGAGTTATCTCTTCGAAATATCGCTATCCCCGAAATGAGCGTACCGCCGCATTCTACAAACAAGCTGCCGAGGCCGAGGCCGCGAAGGACCTCGTTGCTGCGACGAAGGCTTTGCAGGCTGTCGTTAAGGAAGACGCGAAGGACTTCATCGGCTGGGGCTTGCTTGCCGGTGTATTGCTCGAACGAAAGTTGCTCACCGAGGCGGATGCGGCCGTCAGGCGTTCGCTTGAGCTCAAGGTCGAATATGTTCCGGTTTGGATGACGGCCGGGCGGATTCGCACTGCACAGACGCAGTACGCTGCCGCCATTGAGATCTTTAAACACGCTGCTACGCTTGAGCCCAAGAATGCCCGCGTCTATCAACTGCTCGGCGAGACGTATCTTTTGGCAAAGCAGGGAACGCTCGGCGCCGAGGCACTGAACAAGGCCATCGATCTCGACCCGCTCGGGATGGCCGACCTTCACCTTCAACTCGCCCATCTCTACCAACTCGCAAAGGCTCCGGCTCTTGCCGCCGCCGAATACAAAAAGTTTCTCGCAAAGGTCCCAGATCATCCTGATAAAGCCAAATTTGAAAAGTTCATTAACGAAAATCCGTGACCTCCTGTGTTTCTTTTTTTGGGAGACTGCACGTTTCATGAAACGGAGTGAAAAACTGAAACAAAGTGAAATTGTGAAACGCCGTGGAGTTTTGAATCCCGGGTTTCGAGAATTCCAAATTCCAGATCTGGAATTCCGCATGCTCCCCTCCTTGAATAGGAGGGGTGGACGCCGCTTCGGCGGACGGGGTGGTAGAAGGTTTCGAGTACCGGCTTTG
>JAHBSL010000026.1 GCA_019639135.1 Acidobacteriota bacterium | reverse complement strand
ATTTCCTGACGCCCGTAAGACGCTTTTCGCCGGCGGAAGCGGACACGTAGCGAGCGTAGTATAATGAATTTTTCGGGAAATGGGAGATAAATTATGGATACAGTGATAATACTTGGGATCGCAGGCA
Organism: Acidobacteriota bacterium; assembly: GCA_019639135.1. Taxonomy (GTDB): domain Bacteria; phylum Acidobacteriota; class Blastocatellia; order Pyrinomonadales; family Pyrinomonadaceae; genus OLB17. The sequence continues at coordinate 55,682 of JAHBSL010000026.1, read as the reverse complement.
GCATTAGAAAGGCTTCGCTCAACCGTGCGGCGCTTCGGACGGCGGCCGAGCTTGCGCCCGAGGGGGCGGAGCTTACTACGTTCGAGATAGACGAAATACCGCCCTTTAACCAGGATAACGAAGCGACTCCGCCGGCGGTGGTCGCGGACTTTAAGCAAAAGATCCGCAGTGCGGACGCGATACTTTTCGTCTCGCCGGAGTATAACTACTCGATCCCCGGCGTGCTCAAAAATGCCATCGACTGGGCATCGCGGCCCTATGGCGACAGTGCCTGGGAAGGGAAGCCGGCGGCGATCATGGGCGTTTCGGGCGGTGCGATCGGGACGGCGAGAATGCAGTATGACCTTCGCAAGGTGATGGTCTTTCTGAATATGTTTCCGCTCAACCGGCCGGAGGTGATGATCGGCAACAGCGGACAGAGGTTTGACGCCGAAGGCAACCTGACCGATGATGCAACGCGGGAGATAATGGCGAAGCAGCTTGCCGCTCTTACGGACTGGACGCGGAAGCTTAAGGGATAGCGACAATGGGAAACAGGGCGAAGGTGATCGAAACGATAACCGCACGGCTTTCGATGCCGCGGCTGCAGATCTCAGCGATCCTCGCCCTGACGGCCCTTTCCGCCTTTATCGTTTCGGCCGTTCTTTTGCGGCTCGGTGTGACGGAGATGGCGCTTCGCTATCCGGTGGCGGTCATCGCGGGCTATATCGTTTTTCTCTTGCTGCTTCGCGTTTGGATCTACCTCAACACCGAGGAGACGCTCGGCACCGCAGACCTTGACGGCAGCGGTGACCTGGCACTGGCGGCTTTGGACGGGCTCGATGATATTGGCGTCGGCGGATCTGCGGGCGGGACGTTCGGCGGCGGCGGTGATTTTGCCGGAGCCGGTGCGGGCGGCGATTGGGGCGATGCGAAAGCCGTTGTGCCGGTGCCGGTTGGCTTTTCATCGGGCGGCGGTTCCTCGTCGCTTTCGAGCGGTTCGGGCTCGGGCGGCGGGCTCGGGAGCTTCGACTTTGACCTCGATGAAGGGCTTGCGCTTTTGTTGGTAGCGGTCGTCCTGATCATCGCATTTTCGGCGATCATCTACGTTGTCTGGATCGCCCCGATACTCTTTGCCGAGCTGCTTGTCGATGCGGCCGTCGTCGGCTCGCTCTACAAGCCCGTCAAGAACATAGAGCGTTCGCATTGGCTGATGACCGCACTAAAAAAGACCGGGATCCCGGCCCTTGTCGTCCTCACACTTTTTGCCATCGCCGGCTTCATAATGCAGGCCGCCGTCCCCGAGGCCGTAACCATCGGGGAATTTTTCGAATCGGTACTTGGATAAAGCAATTATGAAAGCTCGCCGGCGGGTGCGGGTTCGGCGGTTGTTTCGGCCGCTTCCGGGCGGTAGGTTTTGATCCAGAGGATATGGATCGTAACGCCGAGGGCGATGGCCGCGAGCAGGAGGCTGACCCAAAGCTTTGCGGAAATGAGCCAGATGCTGAAACCGATAGAAACCCAGAGAAAGGTCAAGGTGCTTGCCTTTTGCCGGACGGAAATGCCGCGGCCGGACTTATAGTTGCGGATATATGCCCCGAGCCAGCGGTTGTTCAAAAGCCATGTGTGGAACCGCTCTGAGCTGTGCGAATAGCAATAAGCGGCAAGCAGGAGAAAGACGGTCGTCGGCATCAAGGGGAGAAATATCCCCAAAACGCCGAGTGCGACAAAAAGGGTACCCGCAAAGATAAGAATGGCTTTTCTTATGTCCATGGCCGGTTCCAAAAATTATACCAATTTCTAACGCGAAAAATTAAGTCGAGAAATGCAGCAACCGAAATTTATCCCTCTCAATGCCGTAGAACTTGGCCCCGTGGAACAGGCGAGCCGGGCCTCGGAGTTCTTTGACCTAATGAACCGGCGGCGGACGGTGCGGGAATATTCGCCGCGTGAGGTCCCGCTTGAGCTGATCGAGCGGGCGATAGCGACGGCCGGGACGGCTCCATCGGGGGCGAATATGCAGCCGTGGCGGTTCGTCGTCGTCCGCGATGCCGAGGTAAAACGGCAGATACGCGAGGCTGCCGAGAAAGAAGAGCACGAGAGTTACACGAGCCGGATGAGCGAGAAATGGCTGCGGCGGCTCGCTCCATTGGGCACGGACGAGCACAAGCCCTTTCTTGAGATCGCCCCGTATCTGATAGTCGTTTTCCGAATCACATCGGTCGAGGAGAACGGGGAAACCGAGCCGACATATTACTCGCAGGAATCGGTCGGGATCGCGGTCGGGCTGCTGCTCGCCGCCCTGCACAATATGGGCCTCGCGACTCTGACACATACGCCCTCGCCAATGAAATTCCTGCAGGAGATCCTCGGCCGCCCGCGAAACGAAGTGCCGTTTGTCCTCATCCCGGTCGGCTATCCCGCCGATGACGCCCGAGTCCCCGACATCAAACGCAAACCGCTTGAGGAGATAATGCAGGTCATCTAGGGCCTCGAACTCCCGATGAAAAACTTATTAGCTTTGGGACGCTATTCGTACCTGAGAGCGTCGATCGGGTGCAGGTTTGCGGCCTTCCATGCCGGCCAGAGCCCGAACCCGACCCCCATCGCCACCGAAACGCCAAAGCCGACGATCGGAGCCCAAAGCGGAACGTAAGTAGGCAGGAAGGTTTGGATCAGCAGGGAAAGTCCGATACCGATGGCGATCCCGAGAATGCCGCCAAGGCCGGTCAGGGTCGCGGCCTCGATCAGAAACTGCGTGATGATGTCGATCTTTCGGGCACCGATCGCCTTTCGGATCCCGATCTCTTTGGTCCTTTCCGTAACGCTCACCAGCATGATGTTCATCACGCCGATGCCGCCGATCAAAAGACCGACGCTTGAGATGGCCACCATCAAAAGAAAAACACCGCCGGTGATCGCCCCGAATTGCTCGATTATCTGTTCCGACGTCTGAACGCCGAAGTTGTCCGGTTTACCTTGTTCGACGCCGCGGCGCTTCCGCAGAATTGTTCGCACCTCTTCGAGGGCCTCTTTCATCCGGCCCGGTTTGGCGGTCGTCATTATGAAGCAGTCCTCATTGGCAGGGTAGAGCTGTTTGATGGTCTTGAACGGAAGATAGACGGCCTTGTTCTCGTTGTTCGGGTCTTCGGAACCGACCAGAAAGATCTCTCGTTCTTTCAGCACTCCGATGATCCGGTACTTGGTTCCTTCGATCTGAATGTCGCTTCCGAGGGCCACGCTGTTAGGGAAAAGGACATTCGCGACGTCATATCCGATAACGGCGACACGTTGCCGGCTCGCCTCTTCGTCCGGCGAAAAATAACGTCCTTCGGCGATCTCGGTCACACCCATCCTGAAATAGTCGGACGTCGTCCCCTGAACGGTCGCGTTGGTCATCTCGATCTCTTTATTGCGGACGTTGACCCGCTGGGTGAATGGCCCGCTTGTGAAATCGACCGGCGACATGAAAGGAGCCGAAAACTCGCACGACTCACACTCGGCACGGATCGCAATGGCATCTTCCTCAACTAGCGGCTTTCGGGTTCGTTCCTCGACCGAGGGCGTAAAGTTAAAACCGGGGTCGAACTTAAAGGCATAGATCGAATTCGTCCCGAAGCTCTCTATCTCTTTCGAGACCCTTGCGTCGATGCCCGAAACGAATGCGGCTATGACAATGACCGTAGTTGTTCCGACCACGACGCCGAGAATGGTCAGAAACGACCGGAGCTTGTGCTGCCGGAGCGTATCGAACGCCATCAGGAGATTCTCTTTGAATTCCGCTCGTATCATTCCGAATCTATTCGCTCCGGAGTGCTTCGATCGGGTCGATCCCGGCGGCCGTCCATGCCGGATAAACACCCGAGACAAGCCCAACCGTGCTCGAAACGGTCAAAGCCGCTACCACCCAGCCTAACGGCAATGCCGTGGGTATCGGTGTAAGAGTGGCAACCAACTGCGACAAAAGAAAAGCGATGGCTATGCCGATCGCTCCGCCGATCAGCGACAGGGTTACCGATTCGGCCAGGAACTGTTTCAGGATGTCGCGCCGCCGAGCTCCTATGCTCATTCGGATGCCGATCTCCTTGGTACGCTCCGTAACACTGACCAGCATAATGTTCATGATCACAATACCGCCGACCACAAGCGAGATCGAAGTAACGCCTATGGCCGCGATCTGGATAGTGCCGAAGATCTGATCGCGAAGTTTGTTGATCGCTCCCGGAGTTACGATGCCGAAATTGTCCGGTTCAGCCGGGCCGAGCTTTCGCCTGGTTCGCATCAAGGTTCGAACCTCGTCCGCAGCCTCAACGTATGCTTCCGGTGTTGTCGAACTGATGCTGATCGAAATGTTGCGGCGAAGCCCATTGATCGACAGGAATGTGCGCAACGGGATCGCCACATACATATCGCGCGTTTGCCCGAAGGCGGTTCCTAGTTCTTTGCCGACTCCGATGACCTGAAAGGTCCGGCCATCGACCTTAATGGTCTTACCTAACGGTGAATCGTTTGGAAAAAGCTTTGCCGCCGTCTCAGACCCGAGAAACGCGACGTATCGCCGGGCTTCTTCATCTGCGGCCGAGAAGTAACGGCCATCGGCGGTTTCGATGTTCTCTATCTCGGCGAGATTCGGCGTATTGGCCTTGAGTTGTATCTTCTGGAGCGTCTCGTTGCCAAATTTGACGTCAGCGACCGATGCGGCCTTGCCCGCCGCGTCGCGGATAGAATGGCTTTTGGCAGCGAGTTCCTGCAGGGCCTCAAGATCATCGATATTAACGTCCTTGTTGCGGCGGCGTGCGGCATTGAGTGCCTCAACGCTTGCGAAATCCTCGATGGAGTATTTTTGCAGGGAAAATGCGTTTGTTCCGATGTTGGCGATCTTATCGTCAACGTATGCATTGAACCCCTCGATGATCGAAACGACAACTATAACGGTCGCAACGCCAAAGATGACGCCGAGAAGCGTCAGGAACGAACGGAGCTTGTTCCCGAGGATGGAACCAAATGCGATTCTTAATGCTTCGAACAGCGACATAAGGTCTTAAGGTCCGAACTTTTGAACCCAACAAGGCATTACGCATGCAAGACTCGGGCGGTTTCACCCGAATAGAGCGGGCCGCGAGATGACAGAAACAGTGTCGCCGGCACGGACCTTTCCGGGTTCGACGACCTTCGCGTTGATGCCGCGAAGGTTATGGCGGCGGCCGAACTCGGAATTGGCGACTTTCATCGCGTCAAGCCCAAAGCGTTCGACAAACTTCTTGCAGCCGGTGTGCGGTATGGCGGTCACTTCGATGACGGCGTCGCCAACCTTGATCCGGGTTCCGGGCGGGAGATTTGCGGAGCTGAGGTCGAGATCGATGTAAAGCTGGTCGCCCGCAAGCGGAACGAGCTCGCGGCTGCCGGCGATAAGCTCGGCAAAGCGATAATTCATTACGTTCAGCTGCATCTCCGGGTGCCCGAGGCCGTTGTCGGTCCGCGAACTTCCGCGCGTCAGCCAGTTATCGCCAAGAAGGCCGTGCTCGCGGTCGATCTTGCCTTCCGTTATGACCTCACGGGCATTAACGGCCGGCCGCCGGACGATCAACTCAACCCGGCCACGATCATTCGGAGCGGCGAGGACGTGATCGATGTGCGTCTCGATCTCTGCTCTGGTCAACCGGACCGGACGGGGAAAAGACTGTGTCATTTCAACTTTGAAGAAATCTGTTGTGCGATGCGTTCTGCTGGCGGAACTCCGCCAGGGTAGAGCCGTCAGGCAGGAGCCGGAAACGGAGGCTCGGGCACTGGCAGGCCAAAGATGTCCAACCCTTTAACGAGTATCGTCGGTGTCGGATATCCGGTGCGAGGGTCATCGGGAGAAAGAGCGGCCTGATGGACTATGTTCAATTCGTGCGGTGAACCCATCGAGGCGAGAGCCTGTTCAACATTTGCAAGCATTGTCGGAGTGTTTTTGCAGCCGTCGCGGGTCAAAAATTCGAGCTTCATCTCACTTGCCTCATCTACGGCGACCGGCCGGGCCGAGCCCGGAGGAGCGATCCGGGTACAGGCACCGATCACCAGACACAATAGTAAAATCGCCAAAACATTGTTCGCACCCATACAAAGAGTCTATAGAATTGAATGCCATTTCAGAACTGAACCGGGTCAACCCATAAAGAAAAACGCGGGAGACTCAGCCCCCGCGTATCTAATGTTCACAATTCGAACCGCTCTAAGGCTCGATGTTGTAATCGGGCCAGCAGGAGGTCGGGTTGTAATAGAGCTCGAGCATCTCCATTGCAAATGCGTTCGCCCTGGCGTTCGACGATGCCGACTCGTTCGGATCGAGGATCTTCGCGATGTGGTCGCGAATGCCCTCAAGGTGAACGCGGGTCGTCCGGTCGGTGGTGTTTGCCATCGCCCGCTCGGCCATCGCGCTGATCTCGCGAAGCTCGGCACGATAGAACGCGCGCTCATCGCCGCTGGTCATGAACATCGCGGCAAAGCCCGGCGGGAGGTTGGCCGGAACTGTCACGGTGCCGTTGATCTTGTTATTTGCGATATCAAGATAGGCACGGTGCAGGTTTCGGCGATATGCATCGACAACGATGTTCGTCGCGGTGAGTTCGGAGAATACGCCGTTGCGGACGTCTGCCAGAAAATCGGCCGGGTGATAGGCCGCCGCTCCGTCAAGCGCCTGTTGCTCGACGAGCCGTGCGAACCGCGAGCTCGAGAGCAGATTGTTAAGCACGCTGTTCTGCGCGTTGCGGACTCGGTTAAGAGCACCGAGCGGTTCGATGCGGCGAAGTATCTCCTTATCAAGAGCCCATGTCGGGGTCTTGAAGGCGTTCTCGTTAAGGAACGCGACGGCCTGCTTCTGCCGCGCGTTCGGGATCAGCTCGAACCGGACGCCGTTCTGCCCGATGTGCCGCTGCTGCGAGTTATAGCCGCCGACGATCGCTGCGACGTGGTTAAGCTCAAGCGTCCATTGGCCGAGCATGCGGCCGTAAAGCTCGGAAAGGTCGTTGTAGGGGTCGCCCTTCTGAGTGGTCGTCGCCGGGACGATGTAGCTCGCAACGCGCTTTAAGTTGCGAATGCCGAGCTCGGTCGAATAGATCGCATCGGCATCGCCGACCGCTTCGGTCAGTTCGCCCGGGTCGCTTCCGGCGGAACCCGCGGTCGAAAAACGATACCACGGCGTCTGGTCCTGCTGGCGTGCCCATTCATCGAGCGTCACCTTTTCGGCATCCGAGCTTTTCGCATTCGGGATCGGCTTATAACCCCACATCGTCGCCCAAACGTCATAGGGACCGATGCCCGGAACCAGATCGACCGGGTCGATCTTGTCCTCCGGCTGGGCGACATAGTTGAACCGCGAATAGTCCATCAGCGTCGCAACGTGGCCGTATTGCTTCACCCAGTTGCGGTCGCGGACCTTCTCGGCCGGATACATCGAGCTCGCCTTCATATTGTGCTGGAAGCCGAGCGTATGACCGACCTCGTGGGCGACGACATATTCGACCAGATAACCCATCAGGTCATCCGGCATCGGGAGCCGCTGTGCCCGCGGGTCGTTCGGGCTTGCCTGAAGGAAGTACCACGAACGCTGGAGGTTCATGATGTTGTGATACATCTGGATGTCCGACTCAAGAATTTCGCCGGTCCGCGGATCGTTGATATGCGGGCCTGAGGCGTTTTCAATGGTCGAGGGCAGCCAGCGGATAACGCTGTAGCGAGCGTCCTCGGGGCTGAAGTCAGGGTCTTCCGCCGGCGTCGGGGCCATCTTGGCGATTATCGCGTTCTTGAATCCGGCGGCCTCAAATGCCTTCTGCCATTTCTCCACGCCGCGTTTGGTGAACGGGACGAGCCATTTCGGCGTCGCCGAGTCGATGTAATAGACGATCGGCTTTACCGGTTCCGAAATAGCCGCGTTCGGGTCTTTTTTCTCAAGCCGCCAGCGGGTGATGAACCGCCGCTGCGTTGCCTTATGTTCGGGACGGCCGTAGTCGATGTTGCTGACCGAGAAATAGCCGACGCGTTCGTCAAACAGCCGCGGCTGCATCGGGTTCTCCGGCAGCTTGACCATGCTGTGGTTGAGCACAACGGTCGCCGAACCGGGACGCATTCCTTGATTGAACGGGTTGCCGCCGCCACCGCCCGGAGCTCCTGCCGGCGAGGGGTTGCGGACGTAGGTGTGCGTCGCGACCGCTTCGATATTGGTCGGATAGGTTGCGATGCGTTCGATGTAGGAACGCGAAGCATCAAGCGTATTTGCCTGCAGCCGTTGGCGGGCGGAAAGCTCGGTCAGATCGGTCGTGAAGAGCCGCGTAACGTCGATGACGGCGGCCTCGTTCGGGCCCCATGCCGCGACCGGGAAGGACATTAGGATAATATCTTCATTCGCTGCGGAAACGGCCTGCGCGATCGGGTGGCTGCGGTCGGCGACGATGTCGTAGCTGATGCTGCGGAGATTGATCTTGTTATCGACCCGCTCCCAGCGGACGACGCGTCGGCCGAGTGCCTGCCCTCCATAGCCAATGCCAAGCGTCGTCCGGGCGATCTGCGTCACCCACAAAAACTCTTTGTTGATCTCGCCGGCCGGTATCTCATAGAAATATTTGTCCTTGACCTTGTGGACCTTGAAGATGCCGTCTTTCGAAACGGCATCTTTGGTGATCACCTGGTCATAGGGTTTCGGGTCTTGAGAATCCCCGCCCGGACGTGCTCCGGGCATTCCGGGACGCAGCGGGCCGGCGGGCGTTTCCGTCGGGGTTGGCGGCGGGTCCTGGGCATAAACGCTGATGCTGCCGGAGAGCGAGATCATCCCGATCAGCAGAAAAGCGAGTGTGGTCCTTTTCATTTAGTGATGCTCCTTTGTAGTTTTGCTTGGGTGAAGCTGCATACCGCCCGGCTTCATAACGGCAATTTGCCGCGGAAAGCTGCTGCCATTCCGGCCTTTGCGGGTAAAAGCGAGATATAGTACTCGCGAGGGTATGCTCGCAACAATGAACGTGTAATTACGCACAGCCACGTCATTTTGTTTCGCCGTAGGTCAAAAAAGGATTTTGGGACTTCCGGGACAATGAAAGACAACTCTATGCTTAGCTTAAGTGAAGCACCGCACCGCGATGATCGAACTGATCGAAGACGACGCCATTTGAACGGTGTTTCGCATGACATGGTTCGGTGAAATAAATTCAAACGTGCAGAGCAAAGGGGTGATCGTGCTTACTGCCAGGGGGCTTTATTGCTAAGCGGGCGGTTTCTACATCGACCCGTGGAAGCCGGTTGACCGGGCCGTTATTACACACGCCGATGCCGACCACGCCTATCGCGGAAACAGGAGCCACCTAGTCGCCCTTCCCGGCGAACATCTTTAGCGGGCACGGCTCGGCGCCAAAGCCCATATCGAAACCGCCGCTTCTATCAAATGTCATTAGCTTTAGCTAGTGGGAAAGGTGCGGAAAATGCTCCGGGCTTTAGCCCAATATTCGGCTAAAGCAAATAATGATCAAAACCTTTCGATCGAGTTCGGCTATAGCCGGAACCCAAAGCTCTGGGGCGTTTCAAAATCGCGGAAGCCCTCTGCCGGACGAAGCACAGCCGCAGAGCTCGCTGAAAGGCAAGGACGCCTGCCGAGGCTAACGAAGCCCGGCGTTGAGTTTTTCGAGAGCGGCGGAGCCGGGGCAGAGATCGGATTTGCCGAGTGAGTTGAGCGGCTGTTCGGTCGTCTCGAGCAGTTCGTGGAGGTCGGTCGAGTTTTCGTTGATGTAAAGCAAACCGGTCAGGATCTCGTCCCGCCGCTTTGCCTCGCGGACGGCGTTCGTCGCCGAAAGCCGGTCGGTCGGGTCCCAATCCTTCGCAAGCTTATTAAGGTGAATGACCGAGCCGTCGTGCATCGTCAGGTCCTTGACGGAGCCCGATTCGTAGCTCGTCTTTATCTCATGCATCATCGGGATGAAGTCCATCGTCGCCGTCGCGGCCATGTGCTCGCGGACGTAGTCGTAGGACTTGGTCGAGCCCGTGTTGTTGTTAAAGGTAACGCAAGGGCTGATAACGTTGAGGAATGCAAAGCCGTTATGCCGCATCGCCGCCTTGAGCAGCGGAACGAGTTGCTCCTTATCTCCGGAAAAGCTCTGCCCGACGAAGGTCGCCCCGAGCTCGATCGCCAGGCTCGCCAGGTCGATGGCGGCAAAGAGGTTTTCGTGTCCGGTCTTGTTCTTCGAGCCGGCGTCGGCGGTCGCCGAATCCTGCCCCTTGGTCAGGCCGTAGCAGCCGTTGTTCATCACAAGATAGACCATCTTGAGGTTGCGGCGGATGACGTGGACGAACTGGCCCATCCCGATCGAGGCCGTATCGCCGTCGCCCGAAACGCCAAAATAGATCAGGTCGCGGTTGGCGAGATTGGCACCGGTCGCGACCGAAGGCATCCGGCCGTGGACGGAATTGAACCCGTGCGAATTGGTCAGAAAATACGCCGGCGACTTTGACGAACAGCCGATGCCGGAAAGCTTTGCCACCTTGTGCGGCTCGATGTTCATCTCCCAGCAAGCCTGCACAATGGCCGCGTTTATCGAATCATGCCCGCACCCGGCACAAAGCGTCGAAAGCGAGCCCTCATAATAATCGACCGTGTACCCAAGGTCGTTCTTCGGCAACGCCGGATGGCGGAAAATGGATCTTACGTATGTCATGGTCTAACCAAAAGCAACTCGCCTGCCTATGTCTATGGTTTTGGAATTCCCAGATCCTTGCAGACCTTGAGTATCAATTTGTCGTTTATCTCCGTGTGTCTCGGAACCGCCGACCGTCGATGTTGCGATGGATTGTGCCACCATGAGTGGCTGCCGCCTTCGCGAAGCAATTCGCAACCGTGTTTGTGTAAATGCCGTATGAACTCGCGTCGCTTCATGCAGCAATCAGCGCTTCTTCGAAATCGACACCAGCCATCCGACGAGCATCTTCGCGGTTGAACTCCAACGCTTCATTCAACGTGATCCGAAGGCTTTCCAGCAGCTCTTCACGAGTTGCCTCCTGACAATTCACGCCCGGTACTTCCTCAACCCAGCCGATCCACCAATCGCCGTCCTGCTTCAACACGGCAGTATAACTATTCTTCATAAAGTAATCTTAACACGCTTGAAATTTTCCGATCGACCAGTCATTTTCCGCCGAGCAATAAACGGCTATAGCGAACCCTCATAATAATCGACCGCGTACCCAAGGTCGTTCCTCGGCAAAGCCGGATAGCGGAAAATGGACATAACGTATGTCATATCAAATGCGGGTGATGCCGCTGCTTCTTACTATGGATATATTAACCTGAATCCGACGATTTCCAATGGCGATCGTAAGAAAATCAGCCGCAAAAAACGAGAGCGGCGGGAATTGCTCCCACCGCCCTCTATTCGCGCTCAACTTAGATCGATGCCCTACCTAGGCTGCGGCATTAGCGGACGGATCGAACGGATGTTCGTTCAGATGCCGAGTGTCGAGAAATTGGAAACGCTTTGGCTCAGTGTTTGGCAGTTTCCGGTAAAGTTGCGGCCGGTACAGACCTCCCAAACGCCAACACTCGCTTTTCTTGTTGCATTTTCATTCGTGAAGTATGGCCTACAACGCCTTACCCTTTATCTGTCGGTAGATATTGTCCGCAGTGATCGGCATTCCGTTGTCGTTCAGAACGGAGATGAGCTTTTCAGATCACCCGGTCGCTACTGCCCCCGGTTCTGACTGGGCGGCTCCGAGTTCGAGCATCAGGCTGCGAGTTCGAGGCCGCCTTTTAACAGTTCCTTTTCGATGTTTGGCGGCAATTCGATCAAATGGAATCGGCTCGTCGCAAATGCATAGTCCTCACCGCTTTCATCGACCACACGCAAATACCCCTCCGCAGCGGCGTCAGCGTCTTCGATAACGCGGTAAAGCTTCCCAACCTCCATAGATGAAGGGTAGTCGCGATTATTTAGACAAAGTGCGAACTGTGTTTTGCTGTTTTTCATGGTCAATCGAGAAATGGCAGCTTAAGTTTGAATTCCCGCTTTCCGATTCCGTGAGCCTCGTACCAATGGATCTCCGCAATTCGTATTTTACCACTCAATAGTCGAACCGAAGCAATACCTTTCAGCTTCCGCCATCTGCCAGAGCCATACAACCGTCGTAATCTCTTTCTATCTCAAACACCGACACCGGAGGCGATGGTTTCTATCTCAGTGATCTCGCTGACGATCTCAAAATCCATCACACACGACCCTTTATCTGTCGGTAGATATTGTCCGCAGTGATCGGCATGCCGTCGTAGTTTAGGACGGAAATGAGCTTCGATGCATCAACTCCGAGTTCGATCAACATCAGGCTGCGGAACTGGGCGTCGCGGTTTTGTTCGATGACAAAGATGCGTTTGTGAGCATCAACGAATTCCTTGAACGCTCTGCCGAACGGGAACGCCCGCGGCCGCATTGCATCAAGCGTAATTCCGTCAGCGGCAAGCATTTCGATCGCCTCTTCGGCGGCATAGGTCGAGGTGCCGAAAAAGATAACGCCGAGCGGAGTGCGGACACTCTTGTCCGCATCGCCGGTTCCTCCGGCGAGATTGTCTTGGTCGATCGAACGGCCCAGATCATCAGCGCCGTTTTCGTGCTTCGCACTCATGCGGACAGGAGTGTCCGCTCTCCGATAGAAGACCGGCTGCGGGACGAGCTCTTTCGCCGTGTCCCATTTGCGAGCGAGCCGGTCGACATTGCGTTTGTAAGCTTCGCCGTCCTCGGTATAAACGCCGTATTCATCGCGGGACGAGCCGCGGGTGACGAACGCACCGCGGGTCGCGTTGGTGCCGGCGATCGTCCGATACGGAATGCCGTCGTTGTCGATATCGAGATAGCGGCCGAACTTTCCCTTGAACTGTTCGAGCGGCTGTCCGGCCGTCTCATTGCTGCCATCGTGGCCGGGCAGGTCGGCGTGGTGGCCGCCCGCGTCGCCGTTCGCCGAGGCGGCGTCAAGGCTGGAAGCCCGCGTACCTAAAGCCGATGCCGCAGCTATCTGATCTAGCTGTTCGCCGGTCAGGATCTTGCCCCGGTCGTATGCTCGGGAATCGTCCCAAACAAGCTGCTCGGTGATGTGGTCGTTCATACCCAGGTCGAGATCGGTCATCACGATCACCGGCGTTTGCAGCCGCTCGGTCAGGTCAAAGGCATCGGCCGTCATCTCAAAGCACTCTTTCGGCGTCGCCGGAAATAGCAGCGGGTGCCGCGTATCGCCGTGCGAGGCGTAGGCCGCGAGCAGGATGTCCGACTGCTGCGTCCGCGTCGGCATTCCGGTCGATGGGCCCGTCCGCTGAACGTCGATCAAAACGGTCGGAACCTCTGCGAAATATCCCAGCCCGAGGAATTCGTTCATCAGCGAGACGCCCGGGCCGCTCGTCGCCGTAAAGGCTCGGGCGCCGTTCCACATCGCCCCCATCACCATCCCGATCGCGGCGAGTTCATCCTCGGCCTGGACGATCGCATAGTTGTTGCGGCCTGTTTCGGCATCGACGCGGTACTTCGCGGCGTAGCTCGCAAAGGCATCAACGACCGAGGTCGAGGGCGTGATCGGGTACCACGCGGCGATAGTTGCCCCGGCATAAATGGCCCCGAGTGCGCAGGCCGAGTTGCCGCTGTAAAGGATCTTGTCGCCAAGCAGGTCGCGGCGTTCGACGCGGAGCGAGAAGGGATACTCGAAGTTCTCTTTGACGTAATTCACACCGAGGTTCAACGCCCGGATGTTCGGCTCGATCAGCTTTTCCTTGCCCTTGAATTGTTCGCCGATCAATCCCTCAAGCATGGAAAAATCGATATCAAAAAGCGTGGCGAGAGCACCGACATAGACGATGTTCTTGAAAAGCTGCCGCTGGCGGGCATCGGTATATTCGGCATTGCAGAGCGCCGTCATCGGTATGCCGAGGTGCGTTATGTCGTCGCGGGCATACTCGGGCGAGAGCGGCTTCGTGTTGTCGTAAACAAAATAGCCGCCGGGCCGGACGTCCGCGTAATCCTTTTTCATCGACTGCGGATTGACCGCAACCATCAGGTCAACGCCCTCACGCCGGCCGAGATAGCCCTTTTCCGAAACGCGCACCTCATACCACGTCGGCAGGCCCTGGATGTTCGAAGGGAAAATGTTCTTCGGCGTGACCGGCACGCCCATCCGAAACACCGCCTTCGTAAACAAAGCATTAGCCGACGCCGACCCGGTGCCGTTTACGTTCGCGAACCTAACTACGAAATCGTTTATTTTTTTATCTGCTTCCGCCATTGAGTAATCTATTTATCTTTGAGGAAAGGAAAATGTTCTCGGATCCGACGAGAAAATTCTTCCTGCGTAAGAGCCATCTCAGGATGCTCATCCATTTCTTTCGACCGCCGCTCGCATTCAGCAAATACGACATCGTCATCAAATCTCGCGGCCGCCTCTCTCAATAGGTCCACGACAGCAGTATGCGGAACAGACGGGAAATCTGCGAGGAAATCAGATACAGTCCTGTCCTTGAAAATGTACTCAAAAAGTCTATCAACCTGAACCGTCGTGCCTTCGAATACTGCGTTGCCACCAGCGGGATTGAATTTAAATTCGATCGGCAAGCGAACCTTCGTAGTCATGGGCTAAATTATACCTTTGTTTCCCAAAAGCGTCGCTCTAGAGCGGTAGTGAACTTTACTTAATCCAACTTGATCGCATCAGCATTGGCGGAGATGTATTCAAAGAGCCTATCTTCAATAGACTCCGACAAAGCATAATATCTGACATCGAAGTCTTCGAGATCGGCTCCGTCACGGCTCGCGTCGATAGCTTCACGCGAAAGCTGGGCCGTGTTCGGACAGCCAATCGCATCGAGGGCCTGAGGTAACGATTCGTCAAACTCATTTTCTGTGTTGCCAAAGAACTGTTCCCAACCGCCGTTATTGACTTCACGTTCCATTGCCTCGATTGCGAGGATATGTCGCTCCGGCTCAGAAAGGTCGGAATCTTCCTTATTTTGAATAGCCTGTTCGAACGCAAGAACGAGTGAATCTATTCGATACTTGTCTTTCAAGGCGATCAGCTCGTCTGTCGTTTGTCCGGTGTAGCTTTCGAGGAATTGTTTTTCCATAATTACTCCGCCGTTCTCAATATCTTTTCCATTTTCTTGAGATTGGTGAATTCGCTGTCTGCGGTCATCTTGTCCTGGTCGCAAAATCCATCTTGCAGTGTATTCATCGCGGCGATCGGTTTTCTCAAACGCCTTCATGAATTACTTCGGTCGTACATTAGCAATTTCTGACGTGCTTCGTTAATCGGCTCGTCATACGATGGATACATCGGCTCCAACTCCAAGACTTCTCGCCACTGACTTTTTGCTCCTTCAATGTTTCCCGCTCCTTCTAGGGCATCAGCTAGAAATAGTTTAGCGTCTGCAAAGCCGTAATGCGGCTTCAATGCAATGCCTCGTTCGAGTAGAGCAATTGCTTCCTCGAACCTCTTTTGCCCCAACCGCAAAATTCCTAACGAAATAATTGGACGGCTGTCACTTGAATCTAGTTCTATCGCTATGAGCCACTCTCGCTCCGTTTCCTCTTCTCGAGACAGTCTTTCATATGTTATTCCGAGCCAGCAGTGACCTTCCGCCCAATCCGGTCTTTGCGAAACGACTTTTTCGAAGGCTGCTGCCGCACCCCCGTAGTCGGGTGGTTCAGCAAAGAACAGTTCGTGTCCTTCGTGTAGTAAAACGGACGAGTTTGTATTCTCCACCAACCCTTTCATGGTTATTCCGCCGTCTGCAGGATCTTCTACATCTTTTTGCCTTTGGCGAGTTCGTCGATGAGTTTGTCGAGCCAGCGGATCTTTTGCATCAGCGGGTCTTCGATGTCCTCAACGCGGATGCCGCAAAGATCGTTGTTCAGATCGGCTAATCGTGCGTCAAATCCGCTGATCTTCATAGAGACCTAACGGCGCAAGCCGAAGTCAGGGTGCTGTTTGTGATGCCGAACAGTGGTCACTCGGATGAGCGTTTTGCTAACGATCTTGTAGACGATCTGATATGGAAATCGGTCGAGGTCCACACATCGAAGCCCTTTTGCGATAACGCGATATGATTCGGGGTTCGATTTTATACGCTCGATCTTTGCCTGAATCTGGTCGATAAGATCGTCAGCGACTTCTGCTCCTGCCTCGTTCAGATAAAAGTCGAGTGCTCGCTTCACGTCCCGTTCGGCGGCAGAGCTAAAGACAACTCTCATTTGCGAACGTATTCTCGAAGCGATGTGAAAAACTGCTCCTCGGTCAACACTGTCTCTGGATTTTCGTCCATCTCGCGGTCACGGCGCAATGCTTCCTCGACCCAGTTTTCGTCGTCATCAACAAGCGGCGATGGCAACGAAGCGATCAGTTTATTAGCGAGCTTTCCGCGTTCTGATACGGGCAATCCAAGTGCAAGTTCTTCTACATCTGCGATCGTTGACATATTTTTTTATCTGAGCAAATTATACCATTTGTTGCCTACAACGAACCCAGTCGCTACCGCTCCCGGTTCTGACCTTACTCCGCCGTTCGCAATATCTTCTCCATCTTTTTGCCTTTGGCGAGTTCGTCGATGAGTTTGTCGAGCCAGCGGATCTTTTGCATCAGCGGGTCTTCGATGTCTTCGACGCGGATGCCGCAGACGACGCCTTTGATCAGCGGGGCGTTGGGGTTGAGCTTCGGTGCTTTTTCAAAGAACTCGCGAAAGCTGATCTTCTTTTCGATCGCGTTCTCAAGGCCCTTCTGCGTAAATCCCGTCAGCCAGCGAATGCACTCGTCAACCTCGCCCTTCGTCCGCCCCTTCCGCTCCGCCTTCGCCACATAATGCGGATAAACCCCCGCAAAACTCATCGCAAATACTCTTTCGTTTGCCATTACATTGTCCTTTTAAGCACGCGCCCATTTGCGTGAAGCAATTAGCCAAGCACTCTCGCGAAATGAGCGACGAAAGCTGGGAAGCCACTTTATTAGACTCCAGAAAAAAGGGCTTATGTGAGTTGCCTCAGGCAAAGGATTTCGAATGGATAATTTAAGCCCGATTTCCCATCCTTGCACTTCTTCCTCTTCATACTTTGGAAACCACACAGTTGCCACCGTTTTGTCTCGAAACGTCGCCAACGCGTTTATGTCCGCGAGGCCTTTGGCCCTGGCTTCGGCATACACTTTCTTAACGAGCCTCTCATTCTCTGGCGAAACGGGGAACCGAATAACGCGTTCGTCAATTCCCTTGAACCACACATCGTCGCGAAACACCCAGAGCAACTTGTCTGAATGGCCTTCCTTCCGTAGGAAATCTCGGAAATCGGCAACGGCCCTTTCAAATTCTGGCAATTCTACGTCCATTTCAAGCAAAGCCCTACTGCCCTAACTTAGTCAAAGGTCTGCTAGGTCGTATTCCGGTCAAAGTCAATAAAACAAAAAGAAATACGAAGCTTCCCAGAAAGGTAACGAGTGGGTTGAGTGTGCCCACAAATTCGGTCACCGCCGGGATCAGGTTGTTGTTTTCGAGGAGCACATTTATGAAGTGGTTAAACGTGAAAGTTAAACTCACTAACAAATACGGCCAGCCGTTTCGCCAGTCCTTTATGAAGAAAAGGAGTCCTACCGGAAAAACAACTAGCTGGGCGACTCCGGCGGCCATTCCAAATCTATAGAAAGTTTCCGGGCCCTCGATCTTGAATTGCGGAGCCCAACCGAGCAGCGTGAAAAATATCGCGATTCCCATGAACAGGATCGCCGAACTTAAAATGAACGCTCCGTGCAATTCCCTTCTTTTCCTGAAAACAAATGCCAGGAGGATAACCAGGCCTAGCTCCAGCGTGCCCATCACATTCTGCACGAGCAGAGCGTCGCCCTTGACTGAGATCAAACCCTTGTGAGCCGAGTAGACCGACAGCAGTGCGGTAGCCGCAAATAACAAAGGGCCAAAAAATAAGATCGAGAGGCCGATCTTTCTGTGAGTATCGTACTCGCTTCTCGCGATCAGGCTGAGTTGAAACAACAACAAAAACAGCCAGATCAAAATGGTTATGAGGTGAGCAGTTTGATACCAGGTCGGGCTCACATCAACCCCAAGATAGATATTCCAAAAGCCGGCAACACTAAGCGCGACAACAGAAAAAATTAGCAAGTATTCAGCAATGTACTTCCTAAGATTCTTCATTCTCGTTCTCTTTGGGCTTCGCCCACCGATGTGCGGAAAAGCTACGCTTTTCCGCACATCGGTCGGCATAGCCGGAGAAAGCTAGGACGTCGGAGGAGCCAACTACCCGGTTACGCCGACGGTTGTGAGCTGCCGTTCCCGTTCCGCGTTATCTGCACGAACGAGCCGGCTCCGCGTGGGCCGTATTTGACCTCGCCGGCTTTCGTTACGTTGTACCAGAATTTCTGCATGTCCCAGGCGGCGGTCGGGCAGCGTTCGGCGCAGAGTCCGCAGTGGAGGCAGACGTCTTCGTCCTTGGCCATTATGCGGCCGGTCTTCAGGCCATCGGCGACGTAGATATCCTGCGAAGTGTTGAGCGCCGGGACCTTTGTTTTCTCTCGCAGCTCCGCTTCCGTTCCGGATAAAAGGTCAAAGGGCGTAAAGGTGATGCAGCTCGTCGGGCAGATATCTACACAGGCGTCACACTCGATGCATTTCGGCGCGAAAAACACCGTCTGCACATCGCAGTTGAGGCAGCGCTCGGCCTCTTTGTAACCGGTCAGGCGGTCAAACCCGAGCTCGACCTCCTGCCGCCGGTTGCGTAGCGTGATCGCCTTTTCCGCCTGCGGCACGGCGTAGCGCTTGTCATGGTCGATGGCGCTGTCGTATGCCCATTCGTGGATGCCCATCTTCTGGCTCTGGAGGTTGACCGTCGGCGGCAGCCGCTTCATAAGGTCCTCGCCGCGGCAGAAAAGATCGATCGAGACCGCCGCCTGGTGCCCGTGGGCAACCGCCGTGATGACGTTCTCCGGGCCAAATGCGGCATCGCCGCCGAAGAAGACCTTGGGGTTGGTCGAGCGGAACGTCACCTTATCAAGCACCGGCACATCCCATTTATCGAACTCGATGCCGAGATCGCGCTCGATCCACGGAAAAGCGTTCTCCTGCCCGATCGCGACCAGCACGTCGTCCGCCGGATAGAAAACTTCGGGCTCGCCGGTCGGTACGAGGCTCCGCTTGCCGCTTTCGTCAAACACGGCCTTGACCTTTTCGAACATCACCCCGACCAAGCGGAATGGAGAGCGGACACTCTTGTCCGCATCGCCGGTTCCTCCGCCGAGACCATCCGTTCGCGTCGAGGCGACGCTCATGCCGACAGGAGTGTCGGCGCTCCTTTCGACCACGAAGCTCTTCGGCACGTGGTTATCGATGATCGGGATGTCCTCGTGCATCGCGTCCTCTTTTTCCCAGGGGCTCGCCTTCATCGTTTCAAAGGGCGAGCGGACGATCACCTTAACATCCTCGCCGCCGAGTCGGCGCGCCGTCCGGCAGCAGTCCATCGCCGTGTTTCCACCGCCGAGCACGATCACCGTCTTGCCGATCTTTTCCGTGTGCTCAAAGGCAACGCTCGCCAACCAGTTGATGCCGATATGGATGTTCGCCGCTCCTTCCTGGCGGCCTGGAATGTTCAGCTCGCGGCCGCGCGGAGCTCCGGTCCCGACGAAGATCGCGTCATAGTCCTTCGCGAGCATTTCCTTCATCGAGGAAACGTAGTGCTTGAAGTGCGTGTGGATCCCAAGCCGAAGGATGTAATCCACCTCTTCGTCAAGCACCGATTCCGGCAGGCGGAATGCCGGTATCTGCGACCGCATAAAGCCGCCGCCCTTTATCTGCTCGTCGTAAAGATGTATCTCGTAGCCGAGCGGAGCGAGGTCGCGGGCAACGGTAAGCGAGGCCGGCCCGGCACCGATCAATGCGACCTTTTTGCCATTTGCCGGAAACGGGCCCTGCGGCATATATGGAAGAACGTCGTCGCGGTTGTCCGCCGCAACGCGCTTCAAGCGGCAGATGGCCACCGGTTCTTCCTCTACGCGCCCGCGTCGGCACGCCGGTTCGCACGGTCGGTCGCATGTGCGGCCAAGCACGCCCGGGAAAACATTCGAGTCCCAGTTGATCATATAGGCCTCGGTGTAACGGCCTTCGGCGATCAGGCGAATGTACTCCGGCACCGGCGTATGGGCCGGGCAAGCGTACTGGCAATCCACAACTTTATGGAAGTATTCCGGGTCGGCAATGTCTGTTGGCTTCACTTGGTTTTTCCTGCCCTATTAATGAGGTCAAGCCGCGGCGGTGCGGGCAACGGGCGATAGGCCGTCCGTGCGGCATTGGCAATGTAACACAAACATAATACAAACAGCCTGTAGCTTCAATATTTTTCCCGCCGCCGGGAAGAAAATTTACTTTCTTTTGCTCTCTGACGTTCACGACCGGACACAAAGCCGATAGAAAAAGCCGACGAGCTTTTAGTGCTTCGCCGGCCGTCCTATTGTCCACCTTTGCTTGTGCCCTACTTCATCGAAAGTGTTCTCGCCTTTGGCCTGACACCTTCGACGTTGAACCTCATCCGGTAAAGTCCGGTGCGGGCCGCGAGGTAAAGCGTCTTCCCATCGTCGTCGCCCCACGCCATGTTATGCACATGCTGCGGCGTTACGATCGTTCCGAGATGCCTGCCCTCGCGGGATAGGATATGAAGCCCCCCGGGGCCGGAAACATACACATTGCCTTCAACGTCAACCTTTACTCCGTCTATTGCATCCTCGCCTTTGATAGGAGTGAAGTCGAAAAATAGCACGCCATTCCGCAACGTTCCGTCAGCCTGTATCTCATATCTATAGACGGTCTTCTTGTTGTCATCCCAATTACCGACGTAAAGAAACTTCTCATCCGGCGATAGGGCTATCCCGTTCGGTCCGGTAAATTCCGTCGTCAATAACTTCAGCTTGCCTTTGTAGAGCGAGTAAACGCCCGTGTGCGGAAGTTCCTTCCGGGGGTCGTCGCCAAACCTTGGCAGCCCAAAGTTCGGGTCCGTGAAGAAGAGCGTGCCGTCAGAACGGTAAACGAGGTCGTTTGGCGAATTCAGCCGTTTACCTTCGTATCGATCGACGATCACCTTTTCGCTTCCGTCGGCAGCGTGCTTAACGACTCGTCGGTTGCCGTGCTGGTTCACGACAAGATTGCCCTGCGGGTCGAGCGTTAGGCCGTTCGACCCCGGTTGTCGGTATTCTCCGATGTCCGGGCCTGAATAGCCGCTTGGCGTTTTGAAGACGCTCAGCTTGCCGTCCTTCGAATACTTATAGATCGTGTTCGCGTTCGGGTCGCTGAAAAGCAGCCCGTCGGCGGTCCACACCGGCCCTTCCGTGAACTGGAACCCTTCGGCTAACTTGAAAAGTTTCGGATTGCGGCCAACGATCTGGTCGATAGCCGAATCGTGTCTATCAACCTCTATGTTAACCTCGCTCGGCACGATGGCTCGCGGCCCATTTTCGGTGCCCGGAAAAAACTCAAGCTTCGCCTCGCGAACCCAGATGAAATTCGTCGGCGGATTCG
The DNA here is from genome assembly GCA_019639135.1 of Acidobacteriota bacterium. Lineage (GTDB taxonomy): Bacteria > Acidobacteriota > Blastocatellia > Pyrinomonadales > Pyrinomonadaceae > OLB17. The sequence continues at coordinate 34,162 of JAHBSL010000026.1, read as the reverse complement.
AGATCGGCCCGTTTATGCCAAAGACCGCGAGTTGTATCTTCTGTCCGGGCCTGACGTTGCGGCCGATGACCAAGCGGTTCGGCGCGTTCCAGCCGGCGACCACCGAGCCGCCGTTCTGGCCGAGATAACGCACGAGTTCGCCGTCCACCCAGACCTCGGCGTAGTCGTCGAGTGCGGTCTGGAAAACGACCGTCGAGCCCTTTGTCGCGAAACCGCCGACCATCTCCGGCACGGTGATGTTTATCCTGTACCAGTTAAAGGAGATCCGGCCGTTGCCGCGTCGCTTCGAGAGGTCCGCTGCCTTGATCGTCTCCCACGACGCATCGTCAAAATCCGCTCCGCCCGCCTTCGGTGCATAGTCGTACGTTTTGACCTTCTTGCTGCCCGGCTGGCCGTCCGCACCGGCGGCAAAGAAATCTGTCTCGATGATCCAGGTATCGCTATAACGCCAAACGCCTGCAACGGCTTTGACCCCGGCCTCTGTCGTAAGGTCGAGAGTTGCGGCCGGATTTCCGGGGGCCATTTCCTGTGCGTATGTCGCCGTCAACGACACCAGCAGCAGCAACGATCCAACTATGTATCTCATTTATCTTTTCTCCCTGACCAGTTGCCCGCCGGTGTTGCGGGCCCGGGCCTGCTAACGCACTTTAACGACGTAATACAGGAACGTCCCGTCAACCTGCTTGAACCAATGCGGCGTGCCGCTCGGAACGATGAGTACATCGCCCTTATTTAACTGACGAGTCTCCCCGCCCTCGATCCCGCTGCCGCGATGCTCGCCCGGTGCGACCGTTTTCGCATCGACCGAGCGCCCGCCGGTAACGATCGTTGCCGTCCCTTCGAGCACGTAAATGATGTCGGTGTCCGCGTCGTGAACCTCGCTTGCACCTGCTTTTTCCCGACGGCTGGCATGCACCATGTAGCTCTCACCGTCCGCATCGCCGAGCAATACTGCACCTTTCGTGAAGGCTTCTGCTACCGATGCCGCGTCAAAAAAGCGAACGGCCTTTGCAGTACCTTTGGCCACCGCATCCGCTCCCGCAACAGCAATCTCCTCGTCCTGAACTGCAGATGCCGCCCCGGAAACCCCCACGCCCCCAACGATCTGGCCATCTATCGTGATCGGCACACCACCCTGCAGCGGCGTGAAATCCGGTAAAGCGACCATCGCCGTTCGGCCGTTCTTGATGATCTCTTCAAAGACCTTTGTCGGCCGCTTGAACATCACCGCTGTCTTCGCCTTGCCGATCGAGATGTTCGCGCCGGCGGCGAAGGTACCGTCAAGACGCTCGAGTGCGATAAGATTGCCGCCTTCATCGACTACGGCAATTACGCCGCCCGGCGCGTTGTTCTTTTTTGCGTATGCTTTTGCACCCGCGATCACGGTACGTGCACCATCGAGAGTAAGGCCCTTTTTCTCTACCGTCTGTGCTGCCGATGCGGCAGCGAGCGAAAGCGTGGCCGTGATGATCACTGCCAGTTGAACTATACTTTTCATATCTGTCCTCAGAATCCCGCACTTCGGCGGACATTTGATCTTGGCTGAACCGGGCGAAGACACTCGGTCCTCGCCCCGTTCATCGAAAGTGAATTACTTCGCAGTGATCGTGATCCGCAGCACGTCCTTCGTGTTCGGATACACAAAGCCATCAGCCACTTTGCCAACTCGGCCGTTCTCAGCCTTTCCGGTATTGGCCGCTTTCTGCCGGGGAGCCTGTTCATCGCCAACGCCCGGAGCCTGATTCACCTCGGTTCCTGCATCCCAAAGCATGAAGCTCTCGGTGACATCGCCGGTGAACGGGTTGCCGTTATTATCGAATAGGTCGAAAGCGGTTTCGGGTGCATAGAACAGATCGTTCGATTGTCCGAACATCGCGATCAGGTTAAGCCTCATCCCCTCTTTTGCCTTGAATGTGAATTGGTATGCTTGCCCGGGGAGGATCGGGGCCGGCATCATCGAGCCCTCCGGTTTATTGAATACGCCGAGGTTCAAGCTGCCAACACGCGTCAGCCAATGCTTTGAGAAAAGCTCCGGATTTCCGTCCTCCGCTTGGGCCTCAAGAGCTCTGCTTGCCCTCTCACCTGCCGAAAACAGTGCTGTTTTCTTTGCGTCAAGAATGAAGAACCCGGGCGAAAGGGCGAACGGATACCGAGCTCCGCCGGCGGTCTCGTACCCTTCCGGGTTAGAAGTATTCTCTATGCGGACCGTAAAGTTCGCTTCCCTTCGAACCTTCGCCGCAAAGGCATCGGTTCCCGTCCCAATAAACGCGACTGCCGCCGCAAAGGCTATGGTGATCGCTTTCCTGATATACATAATTTCTCTCCTGTTTGAGTCGATATTGCGGCCGCCTGAGCAACCCCGGCTCATGGTCCCGGCCGCGTCAAGGCCATTTATCCCTGACCGTCGTTCGTGTATTCCATTTCAGGAATGCTCGGAAAAGTTTGTTGTCGTTCGGCGGGTATGGGAATAAATTCGACTGCGGGCCGTATGATAGTTAGGTTGATCGATCGAAATAGAGCATGAGGTAGTCAGGGACAATGGCGTGGTTTCAGGGCAGCAAAGAAGAAAAGTGGGGGGCGTTTGCCGAAGAGGCGATGCCGCATATGCCCGATCTTTTCCGGGTTGCGGTCTGGCTGACCAAGAACCGCGACGAGGCAGAGGACCTTGTGCAGGAGACGATGTTCCAGGCACTTAAGTCCTTTCATCGCTATGAGATGGGAACGAACTGCCGGGCATGGCTTGTGACCATAATGTACAACCTGAATTACAAGCGCATCGCCAAGCTGACCAAACTGAAACTCGTTGACGACCCCGAGGAAAGGCTCGCGGAGACCATTCCGTTCGAGCCATCCGTCCCGGAAAGCCTGACCGATGAGGCGATAATCGCGGCTTTGAAAGATGTGCCGGATTCGTTTCGGAGCGTCGTCGTGCTTTCGGACGTAGAGGAATTTTCGTATAAGGAGATCGCTTCGATCTTGGATATCCCGATGGGAACGGTGATGTCGCGGCTCTACCGAGGACGCCGTATCCTGCGGCAAACGCTTGCCGGCCAGGCTCGTGAATACGGCTTTGGCGGCGGGCTTAGAGCGGCCGAGGGTTGATGACAAAGCGATCATGGTGAAAGTTATGCAGTGCAGTGAATTCAGAGAACTTTCGGAGGCGTATCTCAGCGACGAACTGCTCGTTGAAACGAACCTCCGGGTCTATGGCCATATGGAATCGTGCCCGAAGTGCCGCGAGGACTTCGCCGCCCGCCGGGCTTTGCGCTCGCGGATGCTCGATGCGGTCACCGCTTCGCCGGAGTTTGCCATCCAACCGGCATTTGAGACGCGGATGAACGCCCGGCTACGCGAGGAAGCTCTCAAAGGCCGCGGTTGGGCTTCGCTGCTTGCTTCGCCGAAAATGCTTGTGCCGGTGTTCGCCGTCGTACTTGTGATGTTCTTTGGCGGGCTGGTCGGTCTCCGGATGTTCGACTCGGGTTCTATCGTAGCGAATACCAACACCTCGCTAACAGCATTTCTGGCCGAGACCTCGGCAAAGGCCGCCGGCAGCCACGACAACTGCGCATTGAAGAAAATGCAGCGTTGGGAGTCGAAAGAGATACCGATCGATCCAGCCGCCGAACAGACCGCCGAGGCCGTGGCCGAGCCGATCCGGGCAAGCTTTGCCAGCGATGTCGAGGTGCTGCACTCGCACGATTGCCTGTTCGAGGGCAAGCGGTTCTCGCATGTGATCGTTCGCCGCGGCACACACGTGCTTTCGGTCTTTTTCGACCGCGAAGGAAAGGCAAAGTTTGCCTCAGATGGCGACGGGCACATCGTTTCCGAACGCGAGGGTGGGATGCAGGTGGCGAGCTTCGTAGCTCCGGTCGGGCCGGTCTTTGTCGTCTCGGACCTGCCGGAAGCGGAAAACCTGAACACCGCCCGGGCTCTCTCGGATGCGCTCCGCGGCCGCGATTCTATCTAGTAAAAAGTTCCTGTAAACGTGCGTTCAAAGCACCCTCCATTAGCGGGCGGCCTAAACCGCTCGCCTTTTTTGTTGTATCCTTTAGCAATACCGAAAATGCCGGTCCGGCCCGCGGGCAATAAACCCGCCAGCCACGACGCAATTTATCCAACGGAGCGATATTTAAAATGAATCCTCAAACGCAAATGAACGCTAATCCTCTTGTACGGCTTGCCGAGTTTGGCCAATCGCCGTGGTTCGACTTCATCAGCCGCGACATCATCGAAAGCGGCGAGCTTGCCCGCCTTGTTAAGGACGACGGGCTAAAGGGCGTGACCTCAAACCCGGCCATCTTTGAAAAGGCCGTCTCGTCCGGCACCGCCTATGACGAATTCATCCGGGCAAACGCCGCCTCGTCGAAAGATGCGGTCGATCTTTACGAAAAGCTCGCCGTCCGCGACGTTCAGGATGCGGCTGACATTCTCCGCGGAGTTTATGACGCCACCGAAGGCGGTGACGGTTTCGTATCGCTCGAGGTCTCGCCGCATCTTGCCTTTGATACCGAAAAGACGATCGCCGAGGCACGAAGGCTCTGGAAAATGGTCGATCGCCCGAACCTGATGGTCAAAGTTCCGGCGACGCCAGAGGGCATTCCCGCCATCGAGCAGCTCATCGCCGACGGCATCAATATCAACGTCACGCTTCTTTTTTCACAGTCCGCTTACCGCGACGTTGCCAATGCGTACATCGCCGGTTTGAAACGCAGAAGCGATGCCGGCGAAGATCTCGGCCGCGTAGCTTCGGTCGCGAGCTTCTTTGTCTCGCGGATAGATTCGCTCGTCGATAAACAGATCGAAGAGAAGCTCGCCTCTGCCGAGGGCGACGAAAAAGAGCGGCTCGAAAGCCTGCGCGGCACCGTCGCCGTCGCTAATGCTAAGCTCGCCTATCAGGCTTATCTTGAGATCTTTTCCGGCGAGGAGTGGGAAGCCCTTGCGGCAAAGGGTGCCCGCCCGCAGCGTGTCCTCTGGGCCTCGACCGGGACCAAGAACAAGGACTACAGCGATGTGCTTTACATCGATGAGCTTATCGGCCCGGACACCGTCAACACCATTCCACCGGCGACCTGGGACGCCTTCCGCGACCACGGAACCGTTGCCCAAACGCTGACCGAAGGCGTTGACGAAGCTCGTCAAACGCTCGCCGATCTCGCTTCGGTCGGCATCTCTCTCGATGCCGCTACCGATCAGCTTCTTGCCGAGGCGGTCAAGCTCTTCGTCGATCCGTTCGACAAGATGATCGATGCCGTCGAAACGGCAATGAACGAGGTGAAGCAATGAGCATCGGGCCGATGGACTTTGTGTTCCTGGCAGAACTCGCGGAGGCTTTCGAGAGCGAGCTTGCCGCATGGGACGCAGCCGACGGTACCGAACGGCTCTGGAACCGCGACGCGTCGCTATGGACGGGCAGCGACGAGGCCAGTTGGCTCGCCTGGCTCGACGTCGCCGAACGGCAGCTTTCCGATCCCGCCCGCTTTCCTCGCTTTGCTGCGGAAGTGAAGGCACGCGCGTTTGAGGATATCGTTCTTCTCGGCATGGGCGGCTCATCGCTCTGCCCCGAGGTGCTCAGTTTCACCTTCGGCCGGCGTGCGGGTTTCCCTCGTTTTTCGATCCTCGACTCGACCGACCCCGAACAGGTGCTCGCACTCGACCGCCGGATCGATATAGCAAAAACGCTCTTTTTCGTCTCAAGTAAATCGGGCTCGACGCTCGAACCGAACGTCTTCTTCGCCTATTTCTTCGACCGTGCCCGGCAGGAGCTTGGCGATGCGGCCGGCTCGCATTTTATTGCCATCACCGACCCCGGTTCCAAGATGGAAAAGGCCGCGGAACAAAACGGCTTCTGGAAAACATTCTATGGCGAACCAAAGATCGGCGGACGGTTTTCGGCACTTTCGGATTTCGGGATGGTACCGCTTGCCGCAATGGGCGTTGACGTTGCGGATTTTCTCCTCCGTTCGCGTTCGATGGCGAAAGAATGCCGCCTGCCCGGCGGCCAGAATCCCGGAGTCCAGCTTGGCGTCGCACTCGGAACGGCCTGGAAAATGGGCCGCGATAAGCTGACGATCATCAATGAAAAAGGAATACTCGACCTCGGTGCGTGGATGGAACAGCTCGTCGCCGAAAGCACCGGCAAGCACGGCAAGGCGATCATACCAGTGGACCGCGAGCCTTTGATCACGCCGGAATATTACGGTGCCGACCGCGTCTTTGTTTACATCGCGCTCGATGGTGAATCGGCCTTTGCCGATGATGTTGCCGCGATCGAAGCCGCCGGCCATCCGGTCATTCGCATTACGCTTCGGGAACGGATGGACCTCGGGCAAGAATTTTTCCGCTGGGAGATCGCGACCGCGGTGGCCGGAGCCTTAATGGGCATCAACCCATTCGACCAACCTGACGTTGAGGCGAGCAAGATCGAAACACGCAAGCTGACCGACGAGTTCGAGCAGACGGGAGAGCTTCCCGCGGAAACCGCACGCATTGCCGATGGCGGCATCTCGCTCTTCTGCGACGATGCGAATGCCGCGGCTCTTGGCCTTGATGAAACCACATCATTGAATGAGGCTCTTCGCCGGCACCTCGGCCGTATCTCCGCGGGCGATTACTTTGCCGTACTCGCGTATTTGAATATGAACGCTGAGAACGAGACCAAGCTACAAGAAATTCGCGGTTCCGTTCTTTCGCGTTTCGGCAGAGCGACCTGCCTCGGCTTCGGGCCGCGATTTCTTCACTCGACCGGCCAGGCATATAAGGGCGGAGCGAACAACGGCGTCTTCGTACAAGTGACCTGCGACGATGCCGAGGACCTTGCCGTTCCCGGGCAGAAGTATTCGTTCGGCATAGTGAAATCGGCGCAAGCACGCGGCGACCTCGATGTGCTTTTCGAACGCGGCCGCCGGGCGATAAGGCTGCACATCGCCGGAGACGTAAGTGAAGCCCTCAAACGGATCGGCAATATCGCAAGCGGTGCGGAGTGAATAATGGCCCGCGGTGAACTTGTTATCTGCAAAGATCCCGACTCGGTAGCCGAAAAGGCCGCCGAGTTTTTTATCGCTTCCGGACGAAAGGCGATCAGCGAACGCGGCCGCTTCAACGTCGTCCTCTCCGGCGGCTCAACGCCGAAGCTGATGTTCCGAAAGCTCGCAGCGGCACTCGCGGATAACCCGCTGCCGCTCGACGAGACCTACTTCTTCTTTGGCGATGAGCGAATGGTTCCCATAACGTCAGAGGAAAGCAATTTCCGTATGGCAAATGAGCTTCTGCTTTCGCTGCTCTCGATCCCCGAGCAGAACATCTTCCGATTTCGGACCGAACTTGAACCCGATGCCGCCGCCGCAGATTACTCCCGGCGAGTACGCGGCCACTTCGGCATCGAAAGCGGCTTCCCATCTTTCGATCTGGTCTTCCTCGGCCTCGGAACCGATGGCCACACCGCATCGCTTTTTCCGGGCACTGATGTCCTTAACGAACAAGAGAAGATCGCTGCCTCCGTGTTTGTGCCGAAGTTTGACTCTCACCGCCTAACGCTGACGTTGCCTGTCCTCAACTCCGCTGCGGCAGTTGCATTTCTGGTTACCGGTGCCGACAAACGCGATGTGCTTTGCAAAGTCCGGGAAGGCGATAGCAGCTTGCCGGCTGAGAAGATAAACCCTGCCGGCGATCTGATCTGGTTTGTCGATGAGGCCGCCGCCGGTCAGCCGTGAACCAGGAATTCGGGCGTTACTATGGTCGGCGAAAAGAACCCGGCCGCTGCATTGAACATCTTGATCCTGGCCTGCTTGCGGACGTTGGCGATATGGCCGAAATTCCACGTGACCAGGTAATCGATCTTGTGATATGAGGCGAGTGCAACGTGCAGCGCATCGGCCATAAATCGGCGGTGGAATATGCCGCGTGAGATGTAGCCATCGGCGAGGATCGCGGCCTCATCGGTCAGCTCAAGCCGCGGTATGAACTTGATCAGGTTGAGATAGCTTGAGCGGTGCGGCTCGTCGAGCCGCTCGAGCTCGCGTTGCACCAAAATGGACGTGAAGGCTTCGTATTCGAGCAGCTCGTGCTCCATCCAGCGGATAGTGAGATCGCGGCGAAGCACATCCTCGTTATCGAGATATGCCCCGATAACGGAGGTTTCAAGATAAATGCCCAACTTCATCTGTTTGGGCGTTCGGGGCTACTGAGTTTCTTTTACGGGAGCGAAGGCTACCCTTGAGTTCTTGAAATCGAACGTCATACGGAAATTCCGCAGGAAATTTCCGCCGAGTATGCCCGCCTGAGTAAATCCCGACGCCTCATTGATGATATCAAGGTCGAGCGCTATCGCCATAACGTCCGAGCGCGTATGGTCGGCAAAGCTCAGCTTCGGAAGCATGTAAGAAGGAACGTCCTCGGTGATCCCGGCCGAGCCGATGACACGCATACGCTCTTCACGGAGCCCGGGGCTGACGCTTTCGACCGAAGCGATCTCATCCGAGATCACGGAAACACTCGCACCGGTATCGACGATGAAGTTAAGCGGAGCTTCAACGCCCTCAAGCAGCACCTCGCCGCTTAGGAAGCCGCTTGAGGTCAACCGAAGCGGTACAGCATTTTCGAGCGGGATGGCCTTTGCGAGTTCCGAGTCCTTACGCGTCAGCGAGAACTCAAGTTGGCCGTAATCAACGGTCGTGAGAAACTTTGAGATCAATGAAAGCCCGATGTAGCCGTCAAAACGAAGGGTCGGATTGTGGAACTTGCGAATGTAAACCGGCACATTGCGGACGCGCATCTCGCCGATCTCAACGCTGCGGAGAAAACCGTAAACTATCTCGAAGCGGCCATCGCCGCCGAGGCCTTTGGCCTTTCCGCCGCGGGCGACCGGCTTTATCTTCAGCCGCTCGGCCGTTTCGTCCGAGATGACCGTGATGCCGGAGCCCGTATCCAGCACGAACCGGAGCGGTTCCTCGCCCTCATTTACCCGCACCTCAAGCACCGGCCGATTGCCGATCAACGTAAAATTGATGGTCGAGTGGTCCGGGCCGGAGGTCGTATAGATCGCCGTCCGCGAACCCAGAAATTCGAGGAAATCGATCAGGCCCTGGATGCGGTCCCGCCGCTCATCGTCCGTATTGCGCGAGATCAGCAGAAATCTGCGGTATGCATCGGCGGCTTCTTTATACTTCTCGGATCGGGCCGCTACCTGCGCCAGCGAGAATACGGCATCCGTGTCCCGCGGGTCATGGAAAACGGCCTCTCGAAGGTTCGCGAGGCTTTCCTCGATCCTGTTCTCGTAGTAATCAAGCAGCCCGATCGAATACCAGGCGAGCGATTCGTTGTTATCTAGCCGGATCGCTTCGGTCAGCACGGCCCGAGCCTCGTTAAACTGCCCAAGCGAGAGCAACGACGTGCCTACGAGCGCAAACGCCCGGGCATTCTTCCGGTCGGCTTGCGCCACGCCAATGCTCAATTCATAAGCCTCGACAAGCCGTCGCTGCTTGATCAGGGTGAATGCGATCTTGAGCTTCGCGGCGGTGTGATCGGGTGCAAGTGTAAGTACCTGCCTGTAAAGGTTCTCGGCCTCAACGACCTTGCCCTGACGCATCAGCTTGTCGCCCTCGCGGAGCATCTTCTTCGGGTCATTCTCGTTCGCGAGAGCAGAGGCAGGAACCGCAGCAAGTATGAAAAATGCGGCTGAAACAAACAGAGCGAACCTGTATCTCGATCGGGCCGTGGGGACGGGCGAGTGAAAAAAGAAGCTGGATAACATAATTGCTTACCTCCTTTCCGATCGTGTTCGGTTTGTTCACATACAGGTTATTTGAGTATCTCTCCGGTCTTGATCGACCAAAGCACGAGATCCATCTCGTCAGGGTCGATCCTAAGCTCTCGGGCAAATGACTTGAGCCGCGCTTCTGCTTCCAGATAGCGGGCACGTGTCGAAGGCGGTTTCGGGTCGTCGATGACGCCGAGCTCCGCGAGGCAGTTCAAAACATGCTTATCAAGGATCGCGTAGCCCTTGTAGCCGATGTTGCGAAGGTAATGGCTGGCCTCCTTATAGCCAAGGCCTTTAATGCCGGGGTCCTTGACCAGCCAATCGCGTCTTTCAAAAGGGTCGGTAAATGAAACGAGCTTACTTTTCAGCGAGATGCGTCCATTCCCGAAAAGGTTGCCGCGGGTAAAGGTGATATATTTCGACCGCGCGTTCGGGTAGCGATGGCTGCCGACGAGTGCGTCGGCGAGTTCCGGTTGGCTTCCGCTCATCAGCAGGTCCCGCGTCGCCTCTATCGAGCGAAGCCCCATCTTTGCCGAGCAGCCGCCGGTGAAGAAGCAAAACACCATTTCTTCCCAGAGCTTTTCGTCCGAGCCCGTTTCAAGGATCAACTCAAACTCACGAAGACGCCCACGGATCTCGGCTCGCCTCGCGCGGTGCGTCTTCTTTATCAAGTCAAGCGTGACGGGGCCGGCCTGTTTTTTCACAATGTTGGCAAAACAAAATTCTATGCCTGTGTTACATCCGTGTCAACGATTTTTCGCTTCCGGCGGCCTCATGCCGCGAGATTTAACATCCGGATATCGGAACAAAACCGCGCGGAACGGCGTTATTAGCTATTGCGATGGCAATCATCATCGCCGGTTGTGATTTGGTGCATCGCTTTCGATGTACAAGGTATCTAATGAAAGCGGCAGCGAAGGCTGCCGGCGAGGGGCAAAAAACGGGGTTGAATACCCGGTTGAGGATTGCTATACTGACAAATGCCCGTTAAGTACGGAAATTGGGCATTCCTCACAACACCCTTTAGATAAGCTTTAATGACGAATTCAGTAGTAAAAAGCATCCTGCTTGCGGCGGCCTTTTTCGCCCTTGGCGAAGGCGTTACCGCACAGACGGTCTCGCGGCCGCTCTTGCAGGACATACAGGTGCAGCGTGAGCCTGCTCCGACTCCTACACCGCTTATCAAGCGGACGGGCAGATCCTCGCGTGCGGATGACGTAGTTGCCGGTGTCAATGCTCCTATTTCAGGCGTAAAGACGTCGATCCCGATCCTTGCCGAAACCCCGATCCCGGGCCTTTCCGGCATTTTGGTCGAGAATCTTCGCGGCGACGTTGTTATAGCCTCCGGCACCGATACACCGCTCAATCCGGCCTCGAACGTCAAGATCGCGACGACCTACGCGGTGCTGAAGCGATACGGCCCTAACTACCGTTTTTCGACCAACGTCTGGACGGACGGCAGCTACGACCAAGCGACCGCGACCATCCGTGGCAATCTTTACATCACCGGCATCGACCCGGTATTTTCCTACGAGGACGCAATAAACCTCGCAAATGAACTCAACCGCATCGGAATCCGAAGTGTCCAGGGCGACCTCTTCCTTGACGGTTCGCTCGTCTTCAACTACGGCAATATCACCGCCCGCTCGGGCCAGACGCTTTTGAATACGATGGACGCCGCAAAGCGTCCGGCGGCGGCAACGCGGGCTTGGGGCAACTTCCGCATCAATTCGGGCAAGTATCAGCAGCTCAATGAGATGCCGAGCGTTTCGTTCACCGGCAGTGCTTACGTTCAGCCTCGGCCGGCCGACGCGAATCTGCTCTTCTCGCACCAGTCGGCTCCGCTTAAGGACGTCGTCAAGGTGATGATGAGCTACTCGAACAATTTCTTGTCGGAAAAGCTCGGCGATATGGCCGGCGGCCCGTTCGGCATCGCACGAACGGTTCAGGAAGATACGGGCTCGAGCCCGCAGGAATTTTACATCCAGACCGCCAGCGGGCTCGGCATCAACCGCGTGACGGCTTCGGCGATGATGCGACTGCTCCGCACGCTCCGGGCAAAGCTTGGCGAATGGGATATGTCGCTTGAGGACGTAATGCCGGTCGCGGGTATGGACAGCGGAACGCTTGAGGGCCGCTTTGCAACAGATTTTTCACGCGGCAGCGTCGTCGGCAAGACCGGCACGCTTGGCCGGACCGATGGCGGCGTCAGCGCACTTGCCGGCGAGATCGGCACCCGCAACGGCCGCTTGCTCTTCGTGATCTTTAACCAACGCGGCAGCGTTCCGCGATTCCGCTCGTTCCAGAATTATTACGTTTCGCTCATTCAGGGCCAGTTCGGCGGCGCCGCTCCGATCGGCTACAGCGGCTCTTCGGTCGATGCTTTGCTGACAAAGACCGCCTTCGCTTACCCGGATTCGCGGCCGCGCGTTGCCGGAAACTAAGAGCCATCCCATTATCAATTTAACCAAGGGGAAGCCACACCGGCTTCCTCTTTTCAATTTTGCGGTTGAATGCCGGACGCGGTTGATGCAAACTTCTTGCTTTGGAAGCAGCCGACCCATGGCCCAGACCGATCAAGAACCAATCGAAAGCGAATCACCGGAGCAGCTCGCCGATCCCTCGATCGCCGAAGAGGCCGCCGCCGAACCGCCGACCAAACAGCGAAGCGTCGCAAAGTCCGCCGGAATAGTCTCGATCGCCGTGATGTTCTCCCGCGTCCTCGGGCTCGTCCGCGAGACCGTTTTCGCCCGTTTCTTTGGCGCCGGATATCTTTACGACGCGTTCGTCGTCGCTTTCAAGATACCGAACATACTCCGCGACCTCTTTGCCGAAGGGGCTCTTTCGGCGGCATTCGTCAAGGTCTTTACCGATTACCAAATAAAGAAAACGGAGATCGAGGCATGGCAGCTCGCGTCGCTGGTTTTCAATGTTCTCGCCGTTGTGATGAGCGGCATAACGGTGATCGGCATTCTGATAGTACCTTTGGTCGTCCCGCTCCTTGCTCGCGGCTTCCCGCCCGAAAAGGCCGCTCTTGCCGTAACGCTGACGCAGATAATGTTCCCGTTCATTTTGCTGGTCGCTTTGGCTGCGTTAGCGATGGGCGTGCTGAACACAAAGGGCCGGTTCGGCATTCCGGCATCGGCCTCGACCGCGTTCAACATCTTTTCGATCACGACCGGCATCTTTTTCGCTTATTGGTTGAGCGGCGGTACTTGGGAGATCTCAGATGACAAGACCTTGATACCAAGCGTCGCGGCCCAATGGGCGATCATCGGAATGGCCATCGGGACGCTCGTCGGCGGCGCGGCCCAATTGCTGATTCAGGTGCCGTCGCTGCTCAAGGTCGGTTTTCGATTCTCGCCAATACTGAACTTCTCCGATCCGGGAGTGAAACGCGTGATGCGGCTGATGGGGCCGGCGATCATCGGCACCTCGGCGGTGCAGGTCAAAGTGCTTGTAGATATGTTCGTTGTCTCGGGCATCGAAGGCGGAAATTCCTGGCTCAGCTTTTCGTTTAGGCTAATGCAGTTTCCGATCGGGCTCTTTGGCGTTGCCATCGGCACGGCGGCGATCCCGGCACTTTCTCGGCTTGCGGCGGAGGAGAATATCGTCAAGTTTCGCTCGACGCTCTCGGACGCGATGAAGCTTGTTTTTCTGCTGACGGTGCCGGCGGCATGCGGGCTTATCGTTCTAGGCGAGCCCATCGTAGCTTTGATCTATCAAGGCGGGCCGTTCCGGGCATTCGATACCAATATGGTCGCATGGGCACTCGCGGCATATTCGATCGGGCTCGCGGGCTACGCAGCGATCAAGGTGCTTTCGCCCTCCTTTTACGCACTTGACGACGCCAAGACGCCGATGTACATCAGCCTCGCATCGGTGCTCGTTCACGCTCCGGTCAGCTACGGGATGATGGTCTTTCTCTCCGGCATCGGCGTGACGCCCGAGCGGCCGAACGGCTTTGGCCACGTCGGTGTCGCCCTCGCCACCTCGACCGTGGCGCTCGTAAATTTCATTGCGCTGACGGTGATGATGCGCCGCAAGATCGGCCGGCTCAATGGGCGCGACATCGCGGTGGCATTCGTCAAGGTCGCCATCGCATCGGCGGCGATGTCCGCCGTCTGCTACTTCAGCTATCGCTACATTTCGGGGCTTTTTGTCGCAGAAACGCTCGTCTCGCGGCTCCTCGAAGCCTTTATCCCGATCGGCCTCGGCGGCGTAACTTTCCTCGTCGCGGCCAAGCTCCTCCGGATCGGCGAGGTCGAGCAGGTCATTTCAATGTTGCGGCGGAAGCTCGGAAAATAGTAAAACCGCAAACACGTATCTGTGATAAGTTATTGCTATGGAATCCGAAGATCTACTAAAGCGAATCACGATGAATCCCGAGATCTGTTTCGGCAAACCGACCATCCGAAATATGCGCTATCCGGTCGAGCTGATCCTGGAGCTGTTGTCGTCAGGCATGACCACTGAAGAGATCTTGGCGGACTATGAGGACCTCGAGAAAGAGGACATCTATGCCGCTTTGCATTTCGCAACAAGGCTTTCGAAATTAGGTAGCGTAACTGAAGCTATTGCGGCGTGATGAAATTGATCGTTGATGCTCAATTGCCGCGTCGCTTAAGCAACTGGTTTTGCTCCATCGGACATGATTCGATCCACACGCTTGATCTTCCTGAGCGAAACCGGACAGCGGACGATTCTGTCGCGAAGATCGCTGATTCAGACGGTCGAATTGTTGTCACAAAGGACTCAGATTTCCTAAGCCTCAAGTTACTGACGCATTCACCCCAGAAGCTTTTGTTTGTTTCGGCAGGCAATTTGAACAACGATTCGCTTTTGCATATGTTCGAATCGAACATCGACATTGTTGAGAAACTCTTCTTAACGTTCGAGATCGTGGAAATAAATGCGTCTATGGTGATCGGGCGCAATCTTGACTAAGCCGAATTTGTCATGTCGATCAAAGCGTTTAACGGCGCAGAACCAAACATTCACGGAACGGCTTTCATTGCCGATGATGCCATCGTCATCGGCGATGTCGAGATCGGCGAAGATGCGAGCATTTGGTTCGGGTCCGTCGTCCGCGGCGATGTGAATTTTATCCGCATCGGCGCAAGGACGAACATCCAGGACGCGACCGTCATCCACGTCAGCTCCGAGACACACTCGACCATCCTCGAACACGAAGTGACGGTCGGTCACCGCGTGACGCTCCACGGCTGCTATGTCGAAACGGGCTGCTTGATCGGCATCGGGGCGATCTTGCTGGATGGCGTCCGGGTCGGGGCAAATTCGCTGGTCGCGGCCGGCTCGCTGCTGACGCCCGGAACCGAGATACCGTCGGGCTCGCTCGTCATGGGATCGCCGGCCCGCGTCAAACGCCCGCTAACTGCCGCCGAACTCGCCGACCTTCCGCGCTTCTGGCAAAACTACGTCGAACTAAAGCAGCACTACAGATGAACCGCCGAGACGCGGAGACGCAGAGTTTCTCTCTCGATCTTCCTCTGCGTCTTTGCGTCTCTGCGGTAAACTAGCGTTTATGTCAAAGACCAATCCGGCGCGCGGCATGCGCGATTTTCTCCCTGCTGATGTCCGCAAACGCGAATACGTTATCGGCATCATCAAAGAGGTTTACGAAAGCTACGGCTTCGAGCCGCTCGAAACGCCCGCGGTCGAGAATCTCGAAACGCTGATGGGCAAATACGGCGAGGAAGGCAATCAGCTTATCTTCAAGATCCTGAAACGCGGGGAAAAACTTGTTCAGAGTGCGGGCTTTAGCCCGTCGGAACGCGATGAATCGCGCACTCTGAACGAATTGAGCGATCTGGCGCTGAGATATGACCTGACCGTTCCGCTCGCCCGCGTCGTCGCCCATCACCGGAACGAACTGCCGAAGTTCTTCAAACGCTATCAGATACAGCCCGTCTGGCGGGCCGACCGCCCCGCCCGCGGCCGCTTCCGTGAGTTCTATCAATGCGATGTGGACGCCATCGGCTCATCGTCGATGACCATTGAGGCGGAGCTGATAATGGCGGTTACAGCGATACTTCGCCGGCTTGGGTTTGCGGACTTCACGATTCGTTTGAACCACCGCGAGGTGCTGGCGGACATTCTGGATACCGCCGGCGTTCCCGCCGAAAAGCATGGCGATGCGCTTGTTGCCATCGACAAGCTCGACAAGATCGGTGCAGAAGGCGTCGCAAAAGAGCTGGCCGAACGCGGCATCGGCGAAGCGGCGGCTACAATGCTGCTCGACATTTTTGAGCAAACGCAAAAGATAGTTGACGACGGAAAGGAGGTCAACCGAACGATTGTCAGCAACTTGGTGAACATCGTAAGCAACGAGGTGCTGACCGATATCGGCCACGTTCTAACGTTTGCAGGCGATTGCCCGGTTCAACTCGATCCATCGCTCGCTCGGGGGCTTTCTTATTACACCGGAGCGATCTTTGAGATAACGGTCCCCGACCTCGCCGGAAGCCTCGGCGGCGGCGGCCGTTACGACGGACTGATCGGGATGTTTGGCAAGGAGCAGATCCCCGCCTGCGGATTCTCGCTCGGGCTTGAACGGATTCTCGTCGTGATGGAGGAACGCAGAATGTTCCCGCCGGAGATCGCCGATTCGACCCCCGCCGACGTAATGGTCACCATCTGGAGCGAGGAGACGATCGCCGAATCGCTAAAGCTCGCCGCCGAACTCCGCTCCGCGGGCCTCCGCGTCACCGTCTATCCCGAACCGGACAAATTCGGCAAACAAATGAAATACGCCGACCAGATCAACGTCCCCTACGTCGCCGTCCTCGGCGAAACAGAGATCGCCGAAAGCAAGGTCACGCTCAAGAACATGCAAACCGGAGAGCAAAAGACATTTATCCGGGAAGAAGCTGCGAGAAATATCAAGTAGTTGGTACCTCAATGGTCAAGTAGATCCATCTGCGAAGTAAAAAATTACGACCGTTGATTGAGTACTATCTTCTTAATATATTTGAGCCCAAGCAATTAAGCAGGGTCATAATGAGTGCTCTGCAAAGCAACCAATATGGAGGATTAAAACATCCCAGACGGCAGATCCAATAGTAGTTACTGAAATCAGGTGGAGTTTTATCCTATGCGGCTATCATTCATTAGAGCTGTCTTACCTGTGATCCTATTTCTAGCTCTCACCGTCCCGGCGACCACTTTCAATAAACTTGAAGTGGATACAGAATCTATCGAAGCTTTAGTTGACAAGATGCTCCAAAAAAGCGATCTAGGGAGTATTTCGAGTGAGTTGGCTAGTAAGCCATCCCCCGGTAATACCAAAGACTTGCTGATAAGGCTTAGCATTTTCGGTCGTGCCGGCCAGCGTTCCAGATCCCACTCAACACTTCTTCAACTCGCCAAGGCCAATGACCGGAATTCCTCGCCTTATGCAAGTTACAGTTTCAATGTCGCACAAAATGCGATCGATAAAGACGATTTCGAGGGACGAAAACTCTTTTACGAAAACATCGCCTTAGCCGGTGACGATAATGTACGGGGGTTTGTCGAACTTTGGAAAGAAAGGAATGAGATTGCCGAGCTTGAAAAATGGTTAGAAATTCGAGCCCTTCAATATGACACCTGGTGGGATGCATGGCTTGGGCTTAAACGAGACCTTGGCACAGCAGCCGAAGTCTATGACGAAATGGAGCAGAAGATAAGACAAGATCCATCAGATCACTATCTGGTAAAAAAGTATCTGCGGGCTATCGCTTCGGAAATGATTTGTTCCATGCCGCCGTGTTCGCCTTCTTATAAGCGCAGCATTTCGTGGTTAGCCGAAGTCGTGCCAACTGATTCTGCTTATGGAGCCTATGATCTAGCCATTACAGTACGCCACCAGAATTCTGAGCTCGCGGCCAAATTACTTGAAAAGTCCTTATCGCTGCCATATGGCGAAGAGGATGCAACTTTGTTTACAGAGCGGGCCTTTCGATATGCCTCGGTTCCACCTGTAGTAAAGAATCCTGAAAAACAGCTTCGCTATTGGACTAAAAAAGCATTAGCTGAAATATATTTTTCGAGCAAACGTCCGCATCTGGCTCAGCCTTTGACCGAAGATCTGACAGCGATGGATACGAGTGATATACAAAAAGATGATGTTTTCCGATTGGCCGGGCTGACGCAGGCTGCGTCCGGACAAAGAGTCATCGAGGAGAGAATAATACAGGATGAGGCACAAAAAAAGGATTCGCCGTTCTATTGGATCGATAGGGCTAAGTACTATCAAGGTCGAAACGAAAGGGAATTAGAGTGGCAGACATACAAGGATGCCTTGCCCCTATTTCCCTGTAAGTACAACGGGCCTGACGCCGAGCAAAAGCGATGGCATCTTTTGTTCGCAATGAGCTTGAACGTACATGAGAATTATGAAGAAGATGTAAACACCATACTTCGTAATGAATTTAAACTTTGTGCCGACAATAAACAGTATCTTTTTCTTGTAGGACGCATTGTAACCAATGACCGAAATGATCTCCGTGACGAACTATTTGCTAACACCGAGTTACTACCCAATCTCCTGGAATCAAAGTCAAAATGGAAACGCGAAGAAAAGTATCTAGTTGAAATAGTTATGGAAAGCGAGGCTTGGGAACCTAAGCGGCGTGACGCTGTTTGGAACAAACTGTCTGAACTGGCCATGAAGAGCGTTGTGAATCGTGCATTTTCGCTTGCGGAAGCAATGATGTCGATATCTGAATACAAACGAGCCGCACCGCTTCTGGAAATGTGTCGGAAAATAGCCCCGGAAATATATGACCAAGACCATAACTTTACGAGGGAGGATGTTGAACGCAATTTGTTTGCTGCCTATATCGAAATCGGTGACTGGCGAAAGGCCGAGAAGATGTTTCATGAAGGATTCAATTATTGGGGAAATGATCTCAGTGAAATTGCGGTAACGGCTGCAAAGTCTGGAGATATTGTTGACGCAGTTCGAATATGGAAAATCAACGCAAACCTTGATCGCAGAAAGTTGGACGGGATTGAAGAACTCGCGAAAACCGGCGCTAAGCCGATGTTGACCGAATTCTATTTGAAAATGAAGAACGAAGATCCCTTGAGCTACGTGCCGGATATAGCACTCGGCTATCTAAACTAACATTCTGTGAATGCCCAATGAAAAGCTACCTTGATGATGCGATCCGCTCCTTTCGCAGCTACAAGCGGCTGGCCGAGCGGGCTTTGGAGCAGGTGAGCGACGACGAGTTCTTCTTTCAGATCGATGAAGAGTCCAATTCGCTTGCGTTGATCGTCAAGCATATCGCCGGTAATCAGCGATCACGTTGGCGTGACTTTCTCACCTCCGATGGCGAAAAGCCCGACCGGCATCGCGACACTGAATTTGAACTTATCGACGATACCCGCGAATCGCTGATGGCGTTTTGGGAAACGGGTTGGACGACGCTTTTCGACGCCCTCGAATCGCTGACCCCCGAAGACCTTGAAAAAACCGTGACCATTCGTGGCGAGCCGCACACGGTCGTCGAGGCGATCAACCGCCAACTCATGCATTACGCATATCACATCGGCCAGATCGTCTTTCTTGCCAAGCACCTGCGGGCGAGCGGGTGGAAAACCCTTAGCGTCCCGCGGAACCGCTCGGCCGAGTTCAATAAGTTTCTTGCGGAAAGGGAGACGGAGGGCAAAGAGCCTCTCGACCGGCTCGAGGCGACCAATGAATTCGCGAGGAGAGAAGCTTCGAAGTAAGAGCGGGGAGAGTCTCCGGCATCAATCGACCCGAACGCGGCGAATGACCTTCGTCTTGGTCCGTCCATTAGGCAAATGTGTAACGCGGATCGTCTCGCGATAAGTCCTAAACCATCGGCGGACGTAACGAGTCGTTATGTAGGAATACGGACGGCCGCGATTCGCCCGTCGGTCGTACCTGCGGTCATATCTCCGATCGTAACGCCTGTCATATCGTCGATCGTAACGGCGGTCTCGCCGATCCCGTCGGTCATATCGGCCGCGACGTTGGTCGCCTTCCCATAGCTGGTCCGCTGCGACCGAGGTCGAACTGGCGGCGCTGACACTTACCGGCGGGAGAACGACGAGTGCCATTCCGAACATCAAGGCAAAGATAATTGTCTTTTTCATAGCATTTCTCCTTTTTTGAGTAAGATCTGCCATGCCCGAGCGGGGTGAGTTCCGTATTGTTTCCAAAGAAATGAAACGAACGAAAGCATGTGTACGAATACTGTACACGGACATGCAGTTAGCACTATGAATGCGGCAAAATCTGTGCCGAATCGGCGTATCGTGTGCTAATCTAAAGCTTTCCAGTCAATGATGAAGGGCATTTCAATCCTCGGCTCCACCGGTTCCATTGGGCAAAACACGCTCCGCGTTGTCGAGCACTTGGGCAACATTCGCGTCGTCGCAATGGCGGCCGGCCGGAATATGTCCACGTTCGCAGACCAAATTGCTAAGTTTAAACCCGATTTGGTGTCTTGCGATGACGAGGCCTGCGCCGAGGTGCTCGAACGCGAGCTTGCCGCCCGCGGTGCGGCAGTTCCGCAGATCGTGCTCAACGAAAAAGGCCTCGTCGCCGTGGCGACACACCCCGAGGCGGAGACGGTCGTTTCCGCTACGGTCGGAGCGGTCGGATTTGTCCCGACGCTTCGCGCCATCGAGGGCGGAAAGCGGATCGCACTCGCTAACAAGGAGACGCTCGTAATGGCCGGCGAAGTGATGACCGCCGCCGCCGCGAAGAACGGAGCCGAACTGCTGCCGGTCGATAGCGAACACAATGCCATCCACCAATGCCTTCGCGGCGAGAAGATGGGCGAAGTTCGGCGGCTTGTCCTGACCGCGTCCGGCGGGCCGTTTCGGACGAAGACAAAGGAAGAGATCGCGACCGCCACTCGCGAGCAGGCCCTCAACCACCCGAACTGGTCGATGGGCGAAAAGATCACCATCGATTCGGCGACGCTGATGAACAAGGGGCTTGAGGTGATCGAGGCCCGTTGGCTCTTTGGGTTCGATGCCGACCAGATCTCGGTCATCGTCCATCCGCAATCGGTCATTCATTCGATGGTCGAGATGGTCGATGGTTCCGTCATTGCCCAAATGGGCGTGACCGATATGAAGCACCCGATCCAGTACGCCCTGACCTATCCGGACCGGATGCGGAATTGCCTCGAACCGCTCGACCTCGCGGCGGTCAGCGGACTGACCTTCGAGGAGCCGGACCTCGACCGTTTTCCGTGTCTCGGGCTCGCTTATCGGGCATTGCGGACGGGCGGGACGATGCCGGCCGTGCTCAATGCGGCAAATGAGGTCGCCGTCCGGGCATTCCTTGATGGTCGCATCGGGCTTGCTGAGATCGCTGCTCTTAACGAATCGGTCATGGACGACCACGAAGCCGGGCCGGCCAATGGCTTTGAAGCTGTGCTCGCGGCCGATGATTGGGCCCGCCGGCGCGCTATAATGAAACTTCAGCAATCCGCCTCGGCGGTTTAGCTTTGGTATGCAGAACGTAAATACCATTGGCACCAGGTCGACCACGTCGCCCGCCCGGGTCAACGGCGGCTCGGCGGAGTCTGCCCCAAAGCACCTGCGGTTTACGAGCGATGAATACAACCGCCTGGCTGAGCTTGGCGTTTTTGAAGGAAAGCGAGTCGAACTGATCGAAGGAGAGTTGATCGAAATGGCCCCGATGGGACCGCATCATGCTGTATCTACTGTCTTGGCGGCTGACGTTCTTAGGTCGATCTTTGTGAAGGGATTTTTCATTAGTTCGCAGAACCAGCTTGATGTCGATGAAAGCTCGCAGCCCGAACCCGATGTCGCGGTCGTCAAGGGCAGCCCGCGGGATTACTCAGAATTTCACCCTCGTACGTTGGTGCTTGCCGTTGAGGTGTCCGATTCGTCGCTCGATTTCGACCGTGACGTAAAAAGCCGGATATATGCGAAGGCCGGCATCGAGGATTTTTGGATCGTGAATCTCAAGGACCGGTGCGTCGAGGTATTCAGGCGGCCGGTCGAAGACCCGAACCTCGGTTTTATTTATTCCGAGCGGGTAGTGTTCGGCGAGGACAAGGCATTTGCACCGCTTGCCAAGCCAAAGTCGAAGATAAAGGTCGCAGACCTATTGCCCTGAAGCAGCAGAATATTTGCAACGTGTCTGTGTTTGATAAGCTCTAATTGATTTCGCGCATACTTCAAGCGCATCGGATTTATATGTGGGAGTATTTAGTACCTGTTCTAGCCGTCGTTTTCGTTCTCGGCGTCGCAATTAACATTCACGAATTCGGCCATTTTATCGTGGCGAAGATCTTCGGTATGCGGGTCGAGGCCTACTCGTTCTTCGGCCTTGGGCCGCGGATCTGGGGCTTCAAACGCGGCCATACGGACTATCGCATCTCGGCGATCCCGCTCGGAGCCTACGTAAAGCTTTACGGCGATGAGGCGACCGCCTCGCTTGAGGGCGGCGAATCCGAGGGCGAAAAGGTGCCGGACGAAGAGCTTTACGAACTTCGCCCGCGTTGGCAGAAGTTTTTCGTAATGCTCGGCGGCCCGTTCATGAATATTCTCCTTGCCCTTTCGATCCCTTTCGGTGCGGCGATGATCTACGGGATTCCTTCAATGCCGGCCCCGATCGTCGGAATGGTCGCTCCCGGCGGTGCTGCCGATCAGGCAGGCATCAAGCCCGGCGACCGCATCATCGGCGTTGATACCGTAAAGAACCCGACCTGGGAACAGGTCCGCGACAACATCGCCATCTCGCCCGACCGCGAACTGCCGCTCAAGGTTGACCGCGGCGGGCAGCAGATCGACCTGACCGTCAAGCCGACCGCCGAGAGCATCGGCGGCAACCGCATCGGCGATATCGGCATGGTGCCGGATGCGGGCGTCGAACCCGTACAGGCGACCTCGATCGTCGAGGGCAGCCCGGCACAGCAGGCAGGGATCGAACCCGGCGACAAGGTCATCGCATTTAACGGTAAGTCGGTCCGCAACTCGCAGGAACTCACCCTACAGATCCGCGAGAACAAGGACGCTCCGGCCAAGCTGACCATCGAGCGGAACGGCGAACGCAAAGAGATCGACATTGCCGCCCGCCAGGATAGCGACGGCATTTTCCGCATCGGCGTCGGCTTCGGGGCCGCGGTGATCACGACCCGCGTGCCGACCGGCGTGCTCGGTGCGGCAAACTACGCCTACCAGGCAAATATGCGGGTGCTCGTGATGACCGGAAAGGTCTTCGGCCAGCTTTTCTCCGGCCAGCGTTCCGTCCAGGATGCAGGCATCGCCGGACCGGTCGGCATTGTCCGCACCATCGCAAGCGCGACCGAGGGCGGCGATACGCTCGCCAAGCTGATGTCGCTCCTGGCCGCGATCAGCCTCAGCCTCGGCATCTTCAACCTGCTGCCGATCCCGCTGCTAGATGGAGGCCAGATAATGGTCCTTGGCATTGAAAAAGTGATGTCCTGGTTCGGCGCGACGCTTTCGCTCGCCATCAAGGAGAAGATCCAGCTTGCCGGCTTGGCGTTCATCTTGTTCCTGATGGTCTTTGTAACCTATATGGACATTTCGAAGTTATTCTAGTTTTGAGTCCCGGCTTCGGCCTGCCGCGAGTGGAGCAAAGACCGGATCAAGCCGGCATTCCCGAGATGTTATGAAGCGAGTTTCAAGGGCAGTAAAGATACGTGATATCCAGATCGGCGGCGGTGCTCCGGTCACGGTCCAGTCAATGACCAAGACCGACACGACCGACGTTGACGGGACCGTCAGGCAGATCGAGCAGATGGTCGAAGCCGGATGCGAGATCGTCCGCATCGCCGTGCCGGATGACGACGCGGCCGCCGCGCTCAAGGAGATACGCAAGCGGACCGATGTCCCGCTTGTCGCCGACATCCATTTCCACTACAAACTCGCTCTCAAGGCACTCGAGGCCGGCGTCGATAAGCTCCGCATCAATCCCGGCAACATCGGCAATATCGACCGCGTCCGCGAGGTCGTTCGTGCGGCCGAGGCACAGAACGTACCGATCCGCATTGGCGTCAACGGCGGCTCGCTCGAAAAGGACCTGCTCAAAAAATACGGCACCGCAACGCCCGAAGCGATGGTCGAAAGCGGCATGCGGCACGTCCGCATTCTTGAGGACCTCGGCTTCGGCAATATCATCATTTCGCTCAAGGCCTCCGACGTCAACCGCATGGTCGAGGCCTATCGCTTGATGGCCACAAAGGTCGATTACCCGCTTCACCTCGGCGTGACCGAGGCCGGAACGCCATTTGGCGGCACGATAAAATCCGCCATCGGGCTCGGCATTTTGCTCCACGACGGCATCGGCGATACCATCCGCGTCTCGCTTGCCGCCGAGCCGCACGAGGAGGTCCGCGTCGGTTGGGAAATTCTGAAATCGCTTGAGCTTCGCAAACGCGGCGTCACCGTCGTCGCCTGCCCGACGTGCGGGCGGCTCGATATCGATAACTTTGTCGAGATCGTCACCGAGGTCGAACGCCGTCTGGCCCACGTCGAGGAGCCTTTACACCTTTCGATCATGGGCTGCGCCGTAAACGGCCCCGGCGAGGCACACGACTCGCAGCTCGGCATCACCTTCGGCCGCAACGTCGGAATGATCTTCAAGGACGGCGTCCCGATGCGCCGCGTCGCCGGCGATGACATCGTCGAGGAATTCGTCAAAGAAGTAGAGATACTCAGGCAGGAAGGCTCAACCGCGAAGTCGCTGCTCGAAAACAAACCGCTCGTCCAGATCACCTAGGCAAAACTACGGGAACAAGACGTTGAACGGATAGAACGGCAGGTTCCGGACGAATCCGAACACCAGTAAGAGCACAAGCAAACCCCAGATGGCCGGGAGCGAGAGCGACCATTTCGGGAACGCCCGCCCGCGAACCATCACCAGAAAAAGCGAAAGATAAAAGAAACCGAAGATCAGGACAAAGACCGGGATCATCGCATTGAAGTCGAGTGCCCCGATCACGTCTCCGTGAAAAAGCCGGTGAAACCCGCGCGTCAGCCCGCAGCCAGGGCAGGCAAAGCCGGTCGTTTTATAGAGCGGGCAGGCGGGCAGAAAGCTAGATGATCTCGTCGGGTCAAAGTACCAAACAAGCCCCGCCCCGAGCGACATGGCCCCAAAGCCCGCTCCGGCTAGGAGGCGCTCGCTGGTCGTCGCAAGGCCCGTATCGGTCATCTTTTCTGCCGCTTCCATTCGTTCCCTTAAGTGTATCCAAACGCATCAAGCTCCCGCAAACTTTACGAAAAGTGCATCGGCCGCTATCTTTCGATTCAGGTTCACGTTGAGCCCCGTCCGCGTCTCCTCGATTGCCGTTATCCATCCCGCCGCCCGGCGCGCACCGGCGGCAGCGGCTATCTCGACGAGCTCGGCGGTGATATCTGAATTTGCTATCATTCCCGAGCCGCCCGCGGCCAGCACCATCACATCGCGGGCAAGCGTTTCCAGTATATCGAGCGAGGGCTCGAAGTTCTCCTTGTTCTTCGCTTCGTTCATCGCCTCGCCCGCCGCGAGCAACGCCGCAAGGTCGCGGGCGACCGCCGCATCACGAAGTACGCCGAGCATCGCCGACCGCTGTTCCCGATAGGCCGCAAGATCGAGCGAGACGGCCAAGCCGATGCTGCCCTTCGCCGCGATCGCCGCAAGCCGTGCGTCGTCATTTGTGAATCCCCGTTCGCCGACCAGATATTCCTCGACCTCATTCGCCGCCACCGGCCCAAAG
Organism: Acidobacteriota bacterium; assembly: GCA_019639135.1. Taxonomy (GTDB): domain Bacteria; phylum Acidobacteriota; class Blastocatellia; order Pyrinomonadales; family Pyrinomonadaceae; genus OLB17. The sequence continues at coordinate 8,671 of JAHBSL010000026.1, read as the reverse complement.
CGAACGGCCTGCGTCCGCGAGCGGATGGTCGGCAACAGGCGGTCGGGCTGCGAGGTGACCAAAATGATGTGCGAGGTCGCAGGCGGCTCCTCAAGTGTCTTTAGCAATGCGTTCGCCGCCTGGTCGTTCATCTTTTCTGCGTTGTCGATGATAAAGACCCGAGCCTCGGCCTCATAGGGCCGAAAATGCGCTTCGCGTTCAAGGTCGCGGATCGCATCCACAAGGATGTTACGCTTGTAGGGCACGACCATCCCGACGTCCAGATGCTCGCTAAAGAAGACCCGCTTGTAGTCGTCCTTGTTCTTTTCGTCATCGGGCGGGATCGTGAACCGCCCTGTGCGTTCGCAAACCGGGCAGGCTCCGCAGCCGCCAGCCGCACATACCGCCCGGCGTGTGACACCGATCGCGAACGAACGCTTCCCGACGCCCTCCGGCCCGGTAAAAAGCAAGGCGTTCGGCAAACGGCCGACCTCGAACATCCGCTCGAGCCGCCGCTTCGCATTTGTGTTGCCGATTAGTCCTTCGAACATCCGTTACCTGATTCTAGCAGAACCGCACCCGCCGCTTAAGACGGGAACAAATTCGGCGAAACGGTGTCTAAACAAGTTACCGGAAACATCCGGGACGTCCGTTGGCACCGGCATTCAAAATTGGAGGACCCGAACTATGTTTGACGTACTTGTTGAAACCAACGGCTCCCGAGCCGATGCCCGCGGCCGCCGAAAATATTTTGCCGCTTCCGCACTGCTTGTCGGTGCACTTTTTCTCTCCGCTGTGATCGTGAGCATCTATGCTGCCGATATAGAGATCGGCGGCGACCTCGATATGACAAGGATGCTCGTTGCCCAGGTCGAACCGCCCGAGCGTGTCATAGAGGAATCGCAGCCAAGGCAACAGAACTCGGCGAGCACATCACAAACAAGTGAGCGCCCGATTCGGACCGAAAGTATTGCCCGCATTGAGGAACAGCAGGACGCGCCCGACTCGGTCTCGACCGTCGTTAACAAAATACCGCCGCGGCCGTTGGGTGCTTACGACATCGGCCGTGCAAATATCGACCTGCCCTTTACCGGTGGCCGTCCAGATGGCATCGCTCGCAACTCTGGAAATAATGGTTCGAGTTCGAGATCAGCCGAGCTCAGCCGGCCGGTTCCCGAACGCGTCGAGAGCAAACCGCCGCCGCCCGCGATAAAGAAGCCGACAGCGCCGATCTCAAAAGGCGTCATAACTGGCGAGGCGATCTACCTGCCAAAGCCGCAGTATCCGGCGACCGCGATGGCCGTCAATGCTCAGGGCGACGTCAGCGTCCAGGTGCTCATCGACGAACAGGGAAGGGTCATTTCGGCAAAGCCGGTCAGCGGGCATCCGCTACTGCGGGCGGCCGCGACCGGGGCGGCAAGAAGTGCCAAGTTCCGCCCGACGCTGCTCTCAAACCAGCCGGTGAAAGTGACTGGCGTGATCGTTTACAAATTCACGCGATAGGATTCTGTCAGATAAAAGGTCCTGTATTTGAAAGAGCATAACGGCAAGCAATTTTCGCTTGCCGTTATCAATTTAAGCTCGTCGATCTCTGCGAAGACCTCCGTGAACTCTGCGTTAAGATGATCTCAACGCAGAGGCCGCGAGGTTTTCACAGAGAACGATGAAGATCAGACTTCGACGCCTAGGCATCCACACTGCTTCTTTAATTGATCTCTAGATCGTTCGTGAAAGAAATTCTACGAGGTCCTCGGCGATTATCGGCACCGGATAGGCGTGCTCAAGCTCCGAAAACTGCATCCCGTCGATCAGTACCGGCTCGTCCGACTTGATGACCGAGGGCGGGATCATCACAAAGTCGCCTTCCACCTCGTCGCGGACTCGCAACAGGTCGCTGCCCGCGAGCAGCCCCGCGACAGAAACATCACCGCCGAAATATTCATTCCGGACCGCCATGACCCGCAGCCGCGAGCCGTGGACCTCATTAAAGCGTGCGATCTGCTCGCCGAGCGTCGGGGCAAACATCTCGCCGGTGAGGATGGTGCCGTTGAGTTCCGAAGCCCGCAACCCGCCGCGTGCCGGATTTCGCCGCAAAGCAGGCTCGGCCGGAACCCTCGCCGCCGGATGCGTCCGCGCATCGGCGAAAAACTTCCGGGCGATGCCGACCGCTTCAGCACGCTTGTCCACCGACCGCTTCTTGAGCAGCTTCTCGAATGAATTCACGAACGAGCGGATCATTCCGACGCCGTCCTCGATCTGCGGATAGTTTCCGTAGTGCCGCCGCGAGGGGATCTCGGCACCGGCCTTGACGTAGATCTCGTCGCCGAGGAACGCGAAGGTCACGCCCAGCGTTCGCCGAAATTCCTTCTGCAGCCGCTCGACCTCGCGGATCGTCCGTTGGCAAAATTCGGGCGTAACGCGGGTCAGCCGCTCATCGGTGTTGTAACGCGTCAGCGCTACGGGCACGATCGCCGTGCTGACGACCTTCGGGTAATGGGCCACGAGGTCGCGGAGCGTTTTCTCGAGCACCGGCCCGTCGTTGATCTCCGGGCAAAGCACGACCTGGGCGTGGATCTCGATGCCCGCCGCGAGCAGCCGCTCGATCTTGCCCGAGATATCCGCCCGCTTTTCGTCAACGCCGAGCAGAAGGGCTCGCGTCTTGAGGTCGGTTGCGTGGACCGAGACGTATTGCGGCGAGAGCCGCTGCTCGATAACGCGGTTCATCTCGTCCTCGGTTATCGAGGAAAGCGTCGTGTAGTTGCCGTAGAGAAATGAGAGCCGGATGTCCTCATCGCGAACGAAAAGCGAGGGCCGGGCGTCCTCGGGGTTGCCCTTGCAGAAGCAAAAAAGGCACTCGTTCGCGCACTGCCGCGGCACGATCTGCTCAAACCCGAGCCCAAAATCCTCGCCCTCTTCGCGGTCAAATTCTATCTCAAGCGTTTCGCCATTCGCCTTCTTGACTCGCAGCGAAAGCTCGGTCTCGCCCGCCGTCTGGAACCGAAAATCAAGGTAATCGCGGACCGCCCGCCCGTTGACCTTGACGATGCGGTCACCCGGACGCAGCTCCAGCTCCTCGCCAAGACTGCCGGGCGTGATCTCCGTGATGATCACACCCTGCCTGCGAAGCTGAGTCACCGCCGGTGTTACCGCAAATTCGTACATAAAACGACTCGGTCAGTATAGCAGTACGTATTTGTTAAATAAACGAACCTGATCTGCAAGCTGCCCGCCAAGCGCATAGTTCTAAACTAGAGTTTTCTGCTGTTAGCCGGCCCAGTTGATGTCTCGCACCTGTGCATGGGTCGAGAAGATTTGCGGATCGAGCACTTCGATCCGGTATGTCCTGTTGAAGAGTTCGATGTAAGCGTTCTGGTTGGGCTTGCCGGGTTGTATGTAATCGGGTTTGACTTGATTCTCGCTGCACCGGTCGGCAAAAGCCTGAGCGGTCATTTCCGGACCATTATCGATGCTTATCGCGTCGGCCCCACGCGCTGTGATTTCAAAAGATCAAGGACACGGATTCCGGATTCCGAAATTGAAGGTACGCCCTTGCTGGCGTACGAGCTTATGCATTTCGAATTCCGAATTCCGCATTGGATGTTAAGCCCTTGCTGACGCGCGTGCCTCTTTATTGCGCCCTTACCGACGGTCGGGCTACTGACACGCGGGGGCTACTGACTCAGGTTTAGTTTCGGACGTAGTAGCCCTGGCGGGCGCGGACACGGGCGCCGGGGCGGGTGAGGCCGACGGAGAGTTTTACGAGCTTGCCGTCAGGGTACGTCGCGTCAGAGTAATACTGGATCAGGTACTGAGCTCGGAGTTCATTGCCGAGCTGGAGGAAGATACGCTCCAGGAGTTCGGTGTTCTTGCGGCGGTTGTTGCCGTTGAGGTAATTGTCGTTGGTATCGATAGGGCCGAAGTTCGGCAGAAACGCGGTGCCGCCGGTCTCATCGGCAAATATTTGCATATTCTCCTGGCCGAAGACGCTGATCTGGTTCAGCCGATAGGAACTGCCCGCGGGGTTGACGGCGTACATAACTGTATCGGCGTCCTGGAGAGCACGGAGCACCTTCTGCCGTTCGGCGACCTTGGCTGTCTGCTGGGCCTGCTGAATGATCTGGCCGAGCCGCTTGAGGTCCGGGTCAGGACGGTTATCAACGACGCGGCGTTCGGCTGTTCGCTGTGCCCGCTGGACGCCGACGCTGAAGTTATCCTCGCCGTCCGAGATGACGACGATGACGCGCCGCCGGCCGGACTGCGAATTCTCGCGAAGATAATCTGCCGCCGCCCGGACCGAATCAAAGAACGCGGTCGGCTGTTTGGCACGCTCGACCGGAATGGCGAGCACGCTCTCGGTCGCCGGGCCGGCCTGGGCAAGTCCGCTAACGAGCAAGGCCTTTTCGCCGATGGTGAAAATGGCCGCACGGTCCTCAGCTCGCAGCACATCCTTCAAAAACTTTACGGCCGTTTCCTGCTGAAAGCGGAACATCGCGTCCGTGCTTGCCGAGACGTCAAAGAGCAGGGCTATGTCGAGAGGAACGCTATCGGCACTGCCGACCGATTCGATCTGCTGGCGGCGGCCCTCTTCGCTTATCTGAAAATCGGCCTGGGTCAGGCCCGTCACTGGCTGGCCGTTCGCATCGACGACCGAGACCGGCACGACGATCAGCCGCGAATCGATGCGGATCGGTTCGTCGTCGTCATCCAGCGGCGGCGTCGCGGAAGGCGATTGTGCCGAAACAGCGGCCGCGGCGGCGATCAGAGCGAAAAGCGAGAATGCTGTTTTGAAGAGATGTTTGCGGAGCATAGCGGTAGAACACCTCGGGAGAGAAAGTGTTTATAGGGAAGGGCAGCGATGCCGGATGTTTGCTCGGCAAACACTGCCCTTCGTTGAATCGAACCCTGGGCGTCAACTAGTTGCCGTCGTCGGCGGTCGAGCGAACCTCAACGTTCTGGTTGATTCCGCGGCTGACGAGCAGCTTGACCTCGACGCGACGATTGGCCTCGCGGCCCTCGCGGGTCGTGTTGTCCGCGACCGGGTTTGCGATGCCGTAGCCATACGAATTACCGATCCGGCGGAGCGGAATGTTGTGGTTCATGATCAGGTAGTCTTTGACTGCCTGTGCACGACGGTCGCTGAGGATCTTGTTCGCCCGAGCGTTGCCTTCGGCCGAAGCAAAACCTGTGACCTCGATGTAGTAGCCGCGGAGCGTTGCGGCGGCGGCGGCAACCTCGTCAAGCTGCTGCTTGGCCTCGGGGCTGAGAACAGCACTGTTGACGCGGAAGTTGACCGTTGCCGTGCTCTGGACGACATATTCATCAAGGGCCGAAATGCGCTGGTTGGTGGCATTAACGCCGGCAACTGCGGCATCTGCCGTTTCCTGAGCGGCCTTCGCACCGCCGCGAGCAGCGTTCGAAATGGCCATCAGCTCATCGATCTGGCCCGAGACGCGTTTGGCGTTCTCTTCGGCGGCGGTCAGCCTTTCCTCAGCCGGTGCCACGCGGGCATCGATCGACTGAGCCGTTTGCAGGTTGCTCTTATCGAAGCGGATCTTGGTAGCGGCAAGGCTGCCATTCGAATCGCCGCGGCCTTCGACCGAAAGGTTAAGCCCGCGGACGAGCGAAGCCGCCGGATAGCGGTCGCCCGAGCCGATAAAAGCGTTCGCCCGAATGCTTGCATTCGGTGCAACGATCACGCGCGTATCGACACCGACGGTATCGCGGACGATGAACGTGTTGTCATCTTCCTTCGAAACTATAGTGCCTTTGATCTCATACTTTTGTCCGTTAACAAGATTGCGAAGCTGTGCATCCTGTGCGAATGCCCCAACAACACCGATGGCGAGTGCCATAAACAAAGCCGATACTCTTTTCATAATGATCTCTTCTCCTCAAAAGGCCTTACCGTTCCGATAAGCTGCCCGATATAGACGCCCGGCGAAGCCGTTTGGTTGCAGTGCTTTTGTTGCAATGACCAACTTCCTACAAATACAAAAACCGTACGAAAACGGCTCACCGGGCCTGCCTGTCTGAAATACTAAACAAGTAGCGTGCCACGCAAGGATAACTCTGGAAAATCGAAGTGGGCTGCGACAAAACACACGAAAATAAAAGGCTTCGCGATGTTCCAAAAGAATACGCATTCGAGTACCGTGAACGGGCAGTTCGAATCATTAACCAAAGTGTACGGAAATAATACGAAAATGTCGAGAAGTTTTTTACCGCGAACCGCCTTTAATCTGAATTGCCAAAATTATCAAAAATGAGAAAGAAATCGACCGAACATTCGGACTCTCCGTAGAACCGTATTTTTGAAAACGGCACATTTTAGAGACGTTAACGTAGCTATTGTGCAGCCAATTTCGCATAATTGAATCTGAGATCTCACATTATACGTAATAATTTGAGATTATTTCCGAAATTTAATTGTAAGGTCGGTCAATAAAAAGTGATAAGGTCTATGCGTTTTCGTGCGTTCGTGGGGTTTGTTGTTGCATTCGTTCTGGTGTTTCCGACCGCGGCGGTCGGGCAGATCGTCACATTTGATCAGCGAGCCGAGGAGATAAAGCTCGCGGCCGATCTTAAAGAACGGACGAGCCGTTCTGCCGAGGGCCTCGTAGAGGAACGTCTCGCCGATGGCAGCATCCGGGTTGATCTCCGCGGGAGGTTTCAGCACGTTGCACTGGCAAGCGTAGGCACCGGCGGCCGCCCGACGGCAAGCTGCATCTCAAGCCTCAAGGAAGCGAACGCATTTCTCGGACGCGACCTTGAGACCGGCGAACTTATCCCGAACAGCCCAAGGAGCTTTGACCCATTTGCCGTCAATGCCGCCGGCTACGGGATGACGGACGAGGAGATATCCTTCTACCGCGAGTTGATCGCCCGTTACGCCCAAGTGGCGGAGTTGAGCCCATCGGCTGCGAACATTAACATAATTAACAACGACGGCCCGAACGAGGGCTTCAACGACCCGACTCCGACCGCCGCTGAAGGCGGTAATACTGGAGCGACCCGCGGGCAACAGCGGCTCAACGTTTTCAATGCCGCGGCGGACATCTGGGAGGCATTTCTCGATTCGACCGTCGATATACAAGTACGGGCACAGTTCGACCCACAGACCTGTACCTCCACGTCGGCTGTTCTAGGTTCGGCATCGACAACGACGATCCACCGCGAGCACGCTAATGCCGGTTTCTCTGGAACGTGGCACCATCAGGCACTTGCGAATAAGCAGGCCGGTGCTGACCTTTCACCAAATCCTGACCTCGCTGCGACCTTCAACAGCAACCTCGACGGCAGGCCGGATTGCCTCGGCGGCATTCGTTTTTATCTCGGACTGGATAACTCACAGCCTTCAGGGACGCTCAATCTTCTTATAGTCGTCCTGCACGAGATCGGGCACGGGCTCGGGTTTGCCGATTTCGTAAACGGCACGACCGGAGCGTGGTTCAACGGGCTTCCGGACGTTTATTCCCGCTTCCTCTTCGACCGGACGACCTCGCTGCTTTGGCGCAATATGACCGACGGCCAGCGTGCGGCATCCGCTATCAATAACAACAACGTGCTTTGGGACGGCGAGAGCGTCCGGCTTGCTTCATCCGGTATTTCAGTTGGTCGCGATGCCTCGACCGGTCGGGTCGAGGTCTATACGCCCGCCCCTTACGACGGCGGTTCTTCGGTCGCTCACTGGAACACACGGGTCTTTCCTAACTTACTGATGGAACCGTTCATCACCGCGGGCCTCCCGCTTACGCTCGACCTCACACGCCAGCAGATGCGTGATATAGGCTGGTACCGCGACTCTGACGGGAACGGTACGCCGGATACGATCACGAATGTGACACCTAGCGGGGGCTTCTTGCTGATAGGTTCGCAGGCGAACATCAATTGGACCAACAACGGCGGCTTTAACCGGAACGTTGCTATCGAGCTTTCGCTCAACGGCGGAGCGACCTATACGCAGACGCTCGCGGCCAATATCCCGAACACGGGAATCTTCTCGTTCACCGTTCCGAACTCACCGACCCAGCAGGGCCGCATTCGCATCCGCGAGGTGAACTATGCCTCACCGGCCGGCGTATCGGAGCTCGATTTCACCATCACGAACACGCTGCCGGTGCTCGATGCTCCGTTCGATATGGATGGGGATGGGAAGACGGATGTTTCGGTGTTTAGGCCGGTTGGTGGAAGTGGATCGGAGTGGTGGTATTTGAGGTCGTCGGATGGGGGGAATCGGGCGTTTGCGTTTGGTGAGGCGACGGATACGATCGTGCCGGCGGACTTTACGGGTGATGGGAAAACGGATCTGGCATTCTGGCGGCCGGCCTCGGGCGAGTGGTTTGTGTTGAGGTCGGAGGATTCGACGTTCTTTGCGTTTCCGTTCGGGGCGGCGGGCGATGTGCCTTCGCCGGCGGATTTCGATGGCGACGGGAAGTCGGACGCGACGGTGTACAGGCCATCGACGAACACTTGGTTCACGCTGCGTTCGTCGGACGGGCAGGTTGCGGCAACTCCGTTTGGTACTGCGGGAGACAAGCCGGTTCCGGCGGATTATGACGGTGACGGGAAAGCTGATGTCGCGATCTTCCGGCCGACCGGCGGCTCGGGCGGCGGTGAGTGGTGGTATTTGAGAAGTTCGGACGGGGCAAACCGAGCGTTTGCATTCGGCACCTCGACCGATCTGACAGTGCCG
>JAHBSL010000025.1 GCA_019639135.1 Acidobacteriota bacterium | reverse complement strand
AACCTCTTCTTTTCGCAATTTCCGATCATTCATCCGAGATCTAGTTTCAGCATCAAAGCTTCCATCGCCGAAGTCAAAGTAGCTGTCGATGTGGATCGTTACGACGTTGTTTTCGAGGTCGGTGTCTGCCGTGCTTGTGTCGATCCAGTTGCCGCCGACCGTATCCTCGCTGGTGAGGTCACCGCCTTCTAGATTGATCCGCCCAGTAATGGTAAGCGTTAAGCCCTGCAATTGGGTGTCATAGCCAAGAGCGGTGAGTCTCAATGCGAGGGCCGACAAAGCTGAATGATGCTGTCTATACTGTTCATGGGTAATGAAACCGTCGCCGCGTCTGGCGTTCTCTACTCGTTCCTCGTATTGCACCATGTCGAGGTCGCTAAAGCTGCCCCACATGGTTCCAAAGCCTGGCAGGTCCGCGATACGGCTACCGAATGTAGCATACAAAGAGCTAAAACTCTGTCCCGGAGCACTGCCTGGATGGTACGGCTGCATTTCGGGAAATTCTGGGTCGTAGGGGATGATTAGTGATATGAATGGAGTGTAAACCCCGACGTTTCCACCCAACGGGTCGGTTTCGATCGGCGAACCTTCGCCGCCATCACCATACGCCGCCGCTTGACCAAGTTTGTTCGTCGTCCGATAGCTCATTCCGGAAGGATCTGCAAACTCGAACAGCACCAATTCATTCAATTGGGCAGTTTCATTTGCATAAGCCGATTGAACCGCCGTCTGATTCCCGATACCTTTTTACATACGACCGATGCTTCTTCCCACTCGCCCAAACCTCGGAAATAATATTTCCGCCAAACACGCTCGAACGAATGAAATATTTGGTCGGCTGTACGATCCATTCCGTCTCCTCGTCGTCCCAGTTTGAGGACTCACGTTTTATCTCGGCTCCGTTTCCGTCGTAATAGGACTTAACATCGGAGTAAGTGCTCAGAGTCCTTGCCCGTTTCCCGGCCGCATTAAACGTCGAAGTTACACTATTGGTCCCGTTAGAACTTGCGGTATTTCGACCGTCTTCGTCGTAGGTCCAACCGCCTTGCTGCACCCTGTTGTTCAAATACGTGTAGTTTGTAGCAAAACTTTGACCGACCCAAGAGGTTTCTCCCCAATGGAGATTGGTGCTTCCGGTCAGATTGTTGAACTCATTAAATGCATAGCTCTGCCGATAGGGAAGATCGAACTTCATGTCCTCGCTTGCAACTGTCCCGCCTCTCGCCTCAGCACCTGATTTGCCGGACCTGATCCGGCCGGCATGATCGTAGGTATTCAAGCGGTCGAATCGGGCATTAAGGTGATCCTGCAAATAGCTTAACTTTCCGTCCTTCTGATAGCTGTAGCTCTTGTCCATTATCGGGGTCTGACTTGCGTCCTCCAAGCTGTAGCTACTGGTTCGGAGTCGGTTGTTATAGCTGAGCCCAAGCTGCATTCCGCTTCCGGCACTTACCGCTTTCAAGCTGCCCCAGGCTCGATATTCCGCGTTTCTTGAATAATCGGTCACACCGCCAAAGCTCGATCCGATGACATCAGTCGGCTTGCCAGCCTTGTCGAACGTGTAGTTGATCTCTTGGCCAAAGGGATCGGAGTACGATCTCAATTAACCGGAAAGAGTGTATGAATACGAGATCCTGAAACGATTTCCCGAAATAGGAGCGTTCGGCATACTATCGCTAAACTGTCTTACCTCGGCGGTCAACTGGCCGAGTTCGTTGTATTCGTAATCCGTCAAACCATGTTCGTCCGTCATCCTTGTCGGATTTCCAAGGTCGTCGTATTCGAAGCTAACGGATGTGCCCAAATCCGGGTCGGGGTTCAGTCCCGGCATCGTGCTTGTTCGTTGAACCAATAAGCCCGAAGCGTCATATGTGTTGTTCGTTATAGCTCCGCGTCCATCGACAACAGATGAGATGCTCCCGTCCAAGTTGTAGTTGTAGCTTATGAATTCGTTCGTTTCCTGGCCGGGCTTATGCGTCTTGATCGTCCTTCCAAATCCATCGTACTCGACAGTTGTATCCTGAAAAGTTTCACTCGAGATCGTTCCGGCGTACTGGCGGCCTCGGATGACCTGATCGCGGCTATCGAAGGAATTGACAAGGGTACTGAAGACCGACGTGCCGTCCCATTGGAACGATTCGGTCTTCCATGTACGTCCGAGAATGTCAGAATAGGATTTCTTAACGCGACGAGCCGTTAACGCCGGGTCATCATCCCTCGGAACGGCCTCGCTCTGAACCGTCGTTATCACCCCGCCGGCGCAGCCGCAGCCGGCGTAGCTGATCAATACGTCAGAGTCGTTTTCGGTGGCGTTCGGGTCGCCGTCGGTCGCGATTTTCCGCACGACGCGGCCCATCCAGTCGTACCGCTGATGCGTCCAGAGCCAGCCGCGGGTCTGGTCGTCGCCCGCCGGGTCAAAGTTCGCATCGACCTCGGTCGGCACGCTCTGCCGCTTTACCCGTCCGAGAATGTCGTTCGCTGGTTCATCCCGCTAGCGTCTGTGTGTTCAAATTTACATTTTTATACTGCGGATTCCCATCCAAACCTGAGAACCGTACCTGATTTGAGATAGACTGCGACATGTCCTCGCGTACCAGTATTCTTCGACTGTCGTTTAATATGCCTGCACTTAGCACTATTTTAGCTCACACTCTGAGAAACGTTCAGCATAAGGAATTGGAGGTGAGTTTTTGTTGCTCATCAAAAATACATCAACAATGTCCTTATTTCGTACTCCTCCGCTAAAAACCGTGATCCGACTGGACGACAATTTATTGGATTCGATAAGCCATTTTTCTATTCTGGACTTTAGGTTCGATACACCTTTCGTACAAGGGTCTTTGGAATAGATGAAAATATAACCATTCAGATTCGCATTCGAACTCAGTCGAGAGGCAAAGTCACCAAGAAGGCCCTCATCCCAGGAATCCAAATCCCCAAGATCATTAAATGATTCATATGAGGAGTAAACCGTTGGAAGAACCCGAAACTCCGGAAATCCTTTACATCGTTTGATCGCGTCAGATTGCGAGGGGTGAAATGTTAGTCGAAGCAATTCTTTGTCGAATTCGCGTACGAAATAAAGTAAGCCACTTTGGCTATTTCCATAAAACTGGTCGAGTGTATCCGTTATATAGAGTTCATACCCGCCCTGCAAGAGTTTAGTGGTATCGATAATGCGCTTACCCGCAGGTAAAAGTGTCAAGGAAATTAAGGTCCCCCTATCAACATCCCATCCATGCCAGAAACATCTTTCCGAAGCGAACACCGCACGAAACATTTTTCCGCCGATAAGATACTCGTCTGCATTTGCATCTTGGCTGGCGGATTTCCATTTCACCATTTCTTCTTTTGAAGTTTTCAATAATTCCAACCCTGCCGGAAGACGATCGAATTGCCCATGCAAAGAAGAAGGCAAACCGACTAACACAAGACCGCAAATTGTGATGAAGATAATTCCATCAAATATGATGTACATAATGTTTCCTAAGTTTCGCATATGAGCCTCCTTATCGAGTTACAAAGTTTGTACAGTGTTTCCTAATGAACTCGGTGAGTTCGCTGGAACCTCTGGTCTCAGGGTCTTCGCCAGTACCTAAGATATCGGGATCAACCGTTTTCGCAGCGTTCCCCAGCATCTTGTGTGAGACCGACGATCTATTGGCAACCGAAATGTGAAGCATTTCGTGAACAAGCCGTAGCATGTTTTGCTGCAAAGCTCCTATCAGTCTTTGGTTTATCAATGCAGATCCAGCCACGCGAGAGTTTGACAAAGGACGCAACGTTGAATATCCAGACGCGAAAGTTGTTACAAAAGCAATTGATCCACTTTCCCAATATTTACCGTCGCGCGGGTACCCATACGCCAGTCCACCTCCACCTCCAGGTAAACTTGGTGTGTGTCCGGTTACCGATGTTACAAGTTCTATAAAAGAACTATTATTCCCGTTTAACAGAATGTGGTCGATTGCATTGAACAATTCCGCGAAAGTTTTAGAGCGAAGTTTTCCAGCCTTTCCGATTTCCTGAAATAATTTTTCAAGCATCTCCCCACATTTACCCCCGTTCAGACTTCGAAGGTGATCAACGGCCATTCTAGCTTCTGACAGGCCTTTAAACTCAACTTTCTTGTAATTCGGTATTCCATCAGATACTTGAAAATACCTTGAAAATCCAGGTTCCCAATTGACTGAATAAATCGAAGTGCCGCCTTCGAAGATTCTCCAACCTTCAGCTCTCGTTCCGTGCGGCTGGGACCAGATTCGTCCCGTATTGTCTGTGAACAAGTCGGGAAGTGTTGTGCTGAAGATGCCAAGTCCGTGACTCTGGAAACTAAAACCGTGGATCCCTTGCCATCCTGCAAGATGGGCAGGGATAGCAGAGCCGGTTTCGAGCATGTTCATTGCCGTTGAGCAACCAAAGGTCATGCCGTCGAGCGTGCAGGGGACGCGCTGGCCGTTGACATACATCGTATCGTCGCCGTGCATCTGAAAATACGGAAATTCCGCGCTCGGAGGCGGCGGTTCGATCAGTTCAATGTACGGAGTAGATGTTCCCATATTCCCGCCCAGCGGGTCTGTGTCCGCCGGCGTACCGTCATAGTTTCCCGCTCCGTGGGAAACCGTGCCGTTTGTAAAACTCGTCCGATGGCTCATCCCGCTTGCATCTGCGTGATGCCAGTAAACCGATTCCGTCGTCGTGCTGTTATACGTGTATTCCGCCTGCGTCGCCAACTTCGTTCCCGCCGCAAAAACGTAAGTCTTTTTCTTCTTTCCCGTCGGCCCCGTCTCGCTCACGACCTCACCGCCGAGCACCGTCGAGCGAATGTAATATGTCGGACCGTCCACCTGCCAGTATCCAAACGGCCAGTTCGGGTAGTTGATCTCATCTTCCACAAATACCGTCCGTTCCCGCTTTACTTCCCGTCCGTCGCCATCGTAAAAACGCCCTATGTCAACGATATTTACCCCGGCATGACTCCGGATCAGCAGCCCTCTGGCATCGTAGGTGTAAGTGCCCCACTCATCCGGAGCGGCCGATTGTTTTACACGCCCGTCGGCATCATACTGCCAATCCTGGTTCGTGATCCGGTTGTTCTGGTACGTATAGCTCAGGTTGAAGTTCTGACCGTACCACGCCTCACGGCCCCAGTGCAGATTATTCCGCGCGGTCATATTACCAAATTGGTTGAATTCATAGCTCTGCCGGTATGGAAGCTGTGTCTCCATCTGTGCCGGATCGACCGTCTGCCCGCGTGCCTCCGCCCCGCTCTTTCCAGCTTTGATGCGTCCCTGATGGTCGTAGGTTTGCAGCCGGTCGAACCTTCCGTCCAGAAGGTCCCCTACATACTTCAGATTGCCGTCCGGGATGTATTCGTAGCTTTTCTTTATTAACTCCGTCGAGTTCTTTCTCAGCTCGTAGAAATCCGGACGGAGACGATCGTCAAACGTCATCGACATATCGACACCGTTGCCATATGACAATGACTTTAGGCCGCCCCACGCACGGTATCCAGGGTCGGAGGCATATTCAGTGACGTTTCCGAATGTGCTGCCCGTAACCGATGTCAATCGGCCGGCCCTGTCATTTCCGTAATATATCGCATCGCCGTAAGGATCGGTCAGCGATCTTAAAGCACCCGCCAGTTGATACTCATACTCCAGCCTGAAACTGTTATTCGGCAGCGGAGCGTGCGTAAGCGTGTCCGTGAACTGCCGCGTTTCGGCCGTCATCTGTGACAGTTCGTTATACTCGTATGTTGTGCTGCCGTAGATGTCCGTCATCGATGTCCTGTTCCCGGCCGCATCGTACGCAAACTCAGCCCCCGTGTTGACAGACGGCGAACTGCCCGGTCCCCATGCCTCAAGCTCCACGATCCGGCTGTAAAAATTCAGAGAATCGTTCACAACGACCCTGATCTTTGAAGTGGTTACCGACGAAAACTCGAACTTTCGCCAGACCTTATCGTTATTTGTTACGTTTCCGTTCGGAACCGTTGCCCAACTTGAGCCGTTCCAGTACTGAACATCAAAGCTTGTTATGCCTTCCTGGGTGAAAGTGGTGTTCTCGGTCGGCTCGCCCGCCGTCTGATAGTTGTCCTGCAGCGTGATCACGTTGATCTCGTCGATCGTTTTGGTCTCCGCAAATTCCACCTGCAGCCAGTCTGGGTAACTGTTTAGCGTCCCGTCGTTCCAGCCTCCTGCATTGCCCCAGCTGCCGCCCGTCCGGTCGCCGTTGATCGCCGCCCAGCGGGAAAACGCTGTGCTGTGTTCGGAGGAAGCCGTCGGTATTGCCCCGTTTCGGGCCAGAGCAAAGTTCTTCCTTTGCGTTGGCGTTTGAGGGGCCCCCGGCAAAACACTGCTGATCTCCGTCAAAAGGCCGCGGTCATCATAGGTCATTGTCGAGATGGCTCCGCGGGCATCCGTTTTAGTGTGTAAACGGTCATCCGGATAATATTCAAAGGCTGTGTATGTATTGGCGTCCTGCTGCGGGACGTGCTGAGCCCTAAGTCGCCCGTGGCCGTCGAAGGTGGCGGTCGTGTCCTGAAACGTCGTGCTTGAGGTGTCCCCGGCGTACTGGCGGCCCAATATCACCTGGTCGCGGCCATTGAACTGAGCGGTGCTGGTCGAGTAAACGGTCGAACCGTCCCATTCGTAGGTCTCGGTCTTGAACGTCCTTCCGAGAATGTCCTGATAGACCTTCTGCTTCCGGCGAGCATTCCCTGAAGTTCCGTCCGTCCTCGGCACAAGCTCGCCCTGAATGGTCGTTTCCAGACCGCCGGCGCAGCCGCAGCCGGCGTAGCTGATCAATACGTCGGAGTCGTTTTCAAGGGCGTTCGGGTCGCCGTCGGTCGCGATCTTTCGAACGACGCGGCCCATCCAGTCATACCGCTGATGCGTCCAGAGCCAGCCGCGGGTCTGGTCGTCGCCGGTCGGGTCAAAGTTCGCATCGACCTCGGTCGGCACGCTCTGCCGCTTTACCCGCCCGAGAATGTCGTATTCCGTCACCGTCCCCGCCCAGGTCGCCGTCGAACCGCCACTGAAAGTATGCGGAACCCGGTTCAGCCGAACCCGCCCGGCACCGTCGGTCCACGTCTCGCTCAGCACCTCGTCGGCCGTGTTGTAGTGATGGACGTTTGTAAGGGTTAGTTCGAGATAATCTTGAATCTCATATTCGTTCATCTCGGTCAAACGCCCAAAGTAATTTCACATTTCTCGTAAAAGCCTAAGCTTCAACCGGACCTGAGAAAGATCGTTACCAGCTTTTCTCGATAAGTATTTGACCCATCGGGGCAACTTGCGACAGCTCTGAAAACTCCTCATATTGCTTACCATTGTGGGTAAGTGTAATAAATCCTGACTCAAGTCCGCCTCCATTCTGAAAGAAAGCAATGTCGCGCCAGCCGTTGTTCGATGATTCAAGGATAAGAATCGGAGACCAAGTCATCGTTATCTCGAAGAGCCGAACAAAAGTATCTTCTGATTTGCTCAGACCCACCAGTAACCCGCCACTCGAACCAGCCCAACTTGATTCCCAAGCGACAATTTCGACCGTACCGTCATAATTCAAATCGATTTCTACGTAAGTAATTTCAAGCGGGAACGGATTGTCCTTTAAGTCTGCTGTATACGGTGAGACAGCTTCGCAGATTTTACCTTCTTTAGTATCAAGTAAGGCCCGCTCTCGTTTGCTATAACCACACTTTGCCGTGTTGGCTCCGGATGCGAAAGGCACATCATTCTTAGTTAGCTCAGGACTCGAACGACGCTGATTCATCTGGGTCCGGCCTTCAAAATCCCCCTTTACCAAGTCGCTCTCACTCGCACGATTTACGTAGCAACCGAATAGACTCTGTAAGCAAAAGAAAAATAACAGTATGCTTAAGAGCCTATACTGACTGCCTGCAATTCGCGATACAAAAAATGAATCCGTCATGAAACCTCCTAATAGCTAAAATGCCCGCCTGGATTATAGCCAAAGCAATAAGTTGCAATTCGAATTACATTGCTGACGTAATTTCCTTTTTTCAGGTCCGCTTCATCGCGGTTTCGGGTATTCATCCCTGGGTATGCGGTACCGTAATCCCAGTCCAATGCGTTCAAATTACCCGAACGGGCAAGCTCTTTTGACTTGCTGTAACCCCAAGCAGAACCACCACCTGCATTGTAGTTTCTAAGGGTCCACAAAACAGCCTGACCCAATGTACGAACATGGCTTTCAACGTATGAAGGCTCGATCCTGTTCGCAAGGATCCAGCCTGCGGATTTTTCGACACTATCAATTATTTCTTGACTTACATTTGCTCCAGTGATCTGAAATACTCCTTGACCACCACCACCTCCAATTTCCGATCTGTTCTGAAATCCGGTTTCCCTGACCCCAATTGCCGCAAGCATTTGCCACGGAAATGCATTTCTAAAGTTCTCGGTACCACGCACATTTCGGTGGTTTCTCACAGCGTTCTCGAGTTCAGTCTGGTAGCTTAAAGCACGTTTTACTGCCTCATAATCTTGATTCGCTGCTGCTAGGGAGTCAAGACAATTGACGTTTACATCTTTAATCTGCTGCTGCGGGTGGAGATTTACAGACGAGTAAGCGAAATCGGGCGAAATAGTTTCGCCGCCCTCGAGACGGGAGAACATCTGTTGGGTCTTTTCGATCGGATAGTAATCCTTAAAGACTCGTCCGTGGCGATTCTCAAAACGCACCTTCCAGCCCTTTTGTTTCCCTTGCCACTGAAATCCGGCGAGGATATACCCGAGGCCTTTGCTCAAGCCGTCGCCCATACATCGCGGGTTGCCAATGCAAGCCCGCTTTGCGATTATCGAGCATTCCACAGGATATCCATCTTCGAGGCAGCCGCCTTGTAGGTCGAGGGGGTTGCCGGTTTGCTGGTAGTTGCCCATTGGGATCCAGTCGGGTATGGGCGAGGGCGGAGGCGTTGTCGGGATCTCGCCGCCGAACGGGTCGAACTGGCGTTCGCCAACGTAATACGAACCAACGGTCTCGAAACTGCTGCCGGTAAACGGCGTCTCGTGGTGATATTTAGTGCCCGCGATGTCCATCTCTAATACGGATTCCACTGTTGGGTCTCAGGCTGCCTGCCAAGTATTGTGTTCCCCGGATTAAATCCTGAAGTTCGGGACAATCATTTTTAGATGTTGGGTTGTTCGGATAGCCTGTCCCATTGAAGCGACAAATAGAATAGTATCCGGGGTCGATTCCGCCACCGGAATTGAAGAATACGAGGTCCTTCCAATCGTTTGTAACTGTCGAGCTGACGACAACTGGATTTCTTGAAGGTTTTAACGTCGTAACGAGTTCGTAGGTGCCCTTTACTTCTTTAAAGATTAATGTTTCGCATCCGCCAGATCCGCACTGGTGTTCGCCAAAGACGAAGACTATAACCTCGGATTGGGCATCCCCATCTAAGTCAACTCGATTGTAATAATAGTAAGTATCGACAACATCATCCTTCAGGATCCTGGATCGAATGGCTTCCTCTAACTTATCGTCGATTTTAGATTCAGGTCGGACAGAATTTACAATTCGAGGCCGAACGTTTGTTTCAGAACGGACTCCCGGGGTGGGAATATCACGACTATTCATCATCCCATTCTCGACAAAATTCCCATTTAGGTCCTTGCCAGAATTCCATGCCGCGTCATTCGCTGAGGAAGCGTCAAAAGTCGAACAACCCGATATTAGGGCAGCGACTAAGACAAGTTTGCGGTACATAATACTCTCTCCAAAATACTACTCGGATTTCTATTGTTTATTGAATCCAAAACAGTCGATTGCGATGTCCCAAACCGAGGAAACGTAGTTTCACCTCGAACGCCGTCGCCTGAAGCCGCGAATTGTAAGCGGTCACGTTCATCTCGGTCCCGTTGCCGTATTCGAGCCGTGTAATGGCCAATAACGAAGGATGGAGTATTACCGGATATCTTTTTCCCGGATCAGAAAGTGCAATGCGAAAATCAAACCTAACTGAACTACCGCCAAAAGAGCAATAAATACACTACCGATGCGAAAAATGAAACTCAAGGCCAGATTTCCCGGTCCGTACTCTGGAACTTCAATCGAATTCATCGCAATAGACGCAGAGGCCAAAAATATTAAGACAGTTACACCTAGAGCACTTACGAGTTGCAAAACCGGGAAATCCTTAAGACGTCGGGAGAGAATAATGACGATTATTAGAAAAGAAATAACCGCATACTTATCCGCAATTAACCGAACGGGATTCATTCCAGAAGCAATTTGGTTGAACTGTAGCTGCGTTTGAATCTGATCTGCCCAAAAATACCCATATGCAGCCATCGAAACTGAAAAAACAAGACCGGAGAAACCGATTAAAGCAATCAGATTAAGGGGGTACTTAGTAACGAGACCATTGCCACTTTCGTCAATCATTGGAGCAGTTTTGAACCTCCTTCGCGGGTACAGTGCTTTAATAGATCCAAGTATTTCTTACCAAGATATTTCAAGTCGTGCGATTGAACTCTCAGCCCCACCCGGAAACGATCACTGAAACTGCTGTCTTTTCCCACAATTCCACCAGTGTGGACCAATGAATGTACAACCGTGACCGAAAGGTATTCTTGACCGTCAAACGCCGCGTTCGTAATTCCCAAAAATCGACGGCCGGTGTCAACCATTGTGAAGTCTGATCGAAGATGCTTGTATGTTCCGACGGTCGAAACATCCCTTGTTTTGGGCTTAGCCTTAACCAGTTGACGCATGTCCTTCCCAACGTCGGTACCCATTGTCCAATCGTTTCCACTATCCCACAATGGCTCACCAAATACGTTTTGCGTAACTATTGTGAGATTCTCACGTTGTTCGCCGACCGGTGTCGCTCCAATTGCGCGAAACGCCTCTGCACACTTCGCACTAGATGCGGCGTAATTTATTACGTCTTTGATTGCTTTAACTCTCCTGGTTTCATCGAGCCGATATTCATATCTTTCCTGACCAGAGCCGATCAGGGCGATTACCGACCACGAGTCGTTGAAGATCGGTTCTAACCACCATTCATAGCCGATAAGAATGGATTCTCCGTCGGAGGAGATTCTCTGTGAGCCTGGACGGCTTCCGCCGCTTCGCAGGACGGGCGGGCCGCTCGGTGAGGCTGCAACCAGTTCCCGCACCCTGAGACGAGCTCCGATCTGTCTTGCCGATTCCCGTTGAGCACGCTCGAGCGAACCAAATACGCCGTTACCAATTCCGTCGGCAAACCGCACCCGCGAGCAATCGATCAAAAAACTTCCCACCGCACAAGCCGGAGAGGCTGCTCCGCCCAACCCGCGATTGTAATAATTCGGATCGTTTGCCGTTTGCCAGACATCCCCCTGATTCTGTTCCATTGGCAGATCAGGGTCGATACCGCCGCCTTCGGGCAACAAAGACAACAACTCCGTCCCTGCAGCATCCAGCTCCAGCGGTGCGAAGCTGTCTCCCGTCACCGTATCTGAATCGTGCCGTTTTCTTGTTCTAAGATCACTCAAACCGAAATTGTCCTGGTTCTTCCACTCAACTTGATATAGATCTCCCGTTAAAGTCCCATAGTATACCAACTGCCGGGCAACCATCCGTCCGCCTGCAAACACGTTCGTTTCAAGTTTCCTGCCCGTTTCGTCGGTCTTTGAAACCGTCTCGCCGTCGAACACGCTGGATACAACGAAATACCTTGCGGGTCTTTCTTCCCACGTATTTGTGCTCGTGTTGAAAACTCGGCTGGTTCGTTTCCCCTCGCGTTCGTCTCGCTCACAACACGGCCCAGAACCGAAGAGCTGATAAAGTAATTCACGATCTCGGCGGGGTCGGTCGAGCCCGCGTTCCGAACCCGCTTCGCCACCTGGCCGTTTCCGTCGAAATGGTCTTCCGTCGGGGCAAGAAAGACCTGCTCGTCGTCCACATCCGTCGCCGTCGTTTTCACCAGCCGCCCGGCCGCATCAAACTCGAAGGAGCCGTCGATGTCCGCCAGAACGTTCCCATCGGCATCGTATGTCCACTGCGGATTACGCCCATTTGTGAAACTGACGTTGTAGTCCGACTGGCTTCCATAAAAAAACCCGTTGAACGACGTGATCTGCCCAAAGGCATTGTGCGAATACTGCCGCGAATAGGGCTGATCAAGATTGTGCGGCCCGGTCGGCGTTTCGCCCCTCGCCGCGGTTCCGGCCTTCGCCTCGACTGTTCTGCCCATCTGATCGTATTTGTAGCTCCGGTCAAAGGTCGCGTTAAGCATGTCATCGACGAACTTGAGCGATCCATCCGCATTGAAATCGTACTGCTTGCTGATCAATGTGGTCGTGTCCTTTTTCACCTCGAACGCCGTTGCCTGAAGCCGCGAATCGAACCCGACGGTCATCGAGGTGCCGTTGCCATAGCTAAGGCTCTTGAGCCCGCCCCACGCACGGTAAGCCGGATTATTCGGGGCCACTGTAACTGGCGGTTATGCTAAGGTCACTCGTTGCCCTTCGCAGGACTATTTGTTCAGTTCCTTCACGGAGATTCTCCACAGAAGCGCGAACATCGAAAAGCAAGGTCAAATGATCCCCATCAAAAACGAATTTCGCGGTTTGCGGACGGTCTTCGTCCAACGGTGACAGAGTCAAACTATTACGAAATATGACCCTATTGTCTTCGAGTATTTTGAAGGTTCCGGCACTCGAAACAAAGCCAAACTCCCGATCTGCACAAAGGTCGGGATTTTTGCGATTGATCTTCATAAAGGTCTTTGAGAATCGACCGCCTTCGAACAGCCATAACCCCTTCCACTCCGCTTGAGAGAACTTGTACTCTCTTGTAGAGGGAGTCTTGATGGTGACTTTTATTTCAATAAGCTCCCAAGCCCCTGAAAATCGCTCACTACCTTTGACTAATTCGACTTGTTTCGCATCCGATTCGCCATTGACAATGGCAAAAGGCGAAATCGCAATCATTAGACAAATAACCGACACCCCTCGCAAGACCAAGAAAAAGTTTGATTGATACATATACCACTCCCTCTATAAGAAGCACAAAAACAACTCAATTTCCGAAGACGCAGATTTGAATCGCGTAACCCGAGTCAGGATCGCTTGCATTCTCATTTCCAAACGAGTAGAAGCTACCCGTTAATCTTTTTGACACGATATTCCCAACTTCATGGACATACGCATTCTCAATAGGAGATCGTCCGGGTAAGTTAGGGGATCCATCTTTCCATTGATTTGGATCGTTCCAAAACTCGCGACCGTAACGAATCGTTGGGTTTGGCGTAGTACTAATATCAGGAATTGCATAGGGTTGTTGACTGACAAACTTACCGCCGATAATATAGCCTGTATTAAACCGCTTCTCGAGTTGAGCTGAGGTCAATCGAGCATCGATAAAGTACTTGCTGTGATCCGGTTCCCACTTTTTCACGGTCTCAACAAAATGATCTCGTTCCTTTCTCGATCGCGATCTTTGACGATTCGCCCACTCGATCAACGCGTCCTTCAGGCATTTCGTTATCTTTTCTCCAAATTTCTCGACAATCTGCTTGCGAAGCTGAGACGGAGAAAGCGGGCCGTCCCGTTGAGAGATGACCGACCACGAGTCGTTGAAGATCGGTTCTAACCACCATTCATAACCGATAAGAATGGATTCTCCGTCGGAGGAGATTCTCTGTGAGCTTGGACGGCTTCCGCCGCTTCGCAGGACGGGCGGGCCGCTCGGTGAAGCTGCAACCAGTTCCCGCACCCTGAAACGAGCTCCGATCTGTCTTGCCGATTCCCGTTGAGCACGCTCGAGCGAACCGAATACGCCGTTACCAATTCCGTCGGCAAACCGCACCCGCGAGCAATCGATCAAAAAACTTCCCACCGCACAAGCCGGAGAGGCTGCTCCGCCCAACCCGCGATTGTAATAATTCGGATCGTTTGCCGTTTGCCAGACATCCCCCTGATTCTGTTCCATTGGCAGATCAGGGTCGATACCGCCGCCTTCGGGCAACAAAGACAACAACTCCGTCCCTGCAGCATCCAGCTCCAGCGGTGCGAAGCTGTCTCCCGTCACCGTATCTGAATCGTGCCGTTTTCTTGTTCTAAGATCACTCAAACCGAAATTGTCCTGGTTCTTCCACTCAACTTGATATAGATCTCCCGTTAAAGTCCCATAGTATACCAACTGCCGGGCAACCATCCGTCCGCCTGCAAACACGTTCGTTTCAAGTTTCCTGCCCGTTTCGTCGGTCTTTGAAACCGTCTCGCCGTCGAACACGCTGGATACAACGAAATACCTTGCGGGTCTTTCTTCCCACGTATTTGTGCTCGTGTTGAAAACTCGGCTGGTTCGTTTCCCCTCGCGTCCGTCCCCGTCGTAATAACGCTGGACCTCGCTTATCGGCGTGTTCCCAGTTAGAGCGTAATCTATCACTTTTGTCAGATTTCCTGCCGCATCATACACTTGATCACCGCGCCGAAAAAAATCTGTGTAGCTAACGATCTCCCGGCCATCCGCATCGTATTGCCAGACCAACGACGGATTGCTTGCTCCGGTTGTCGTATAAGCTGTGACGCGATCATTTACATATGTGTAGGAATAAGTGTAGGTCGTGTTCCAATATGACCCGCTCCTCCCTCGAAACCGGCCAAACGTGTCGAAACTGTAAAGCTGCGTGTATGGACGGTCTTCATAATGGCTCGATATTTCGCCTCTTGCCAGCGTTCCGGCCTTTGATTCCCTGATGTTGCCGATATGGTCATACTTATTGAGTCGGTCAAATTTGTTTTGCAGTAAATCGTCGACCCGTCGCAGGCTTTCATCCGCATAATAATCGTAAGTTTTGTCCATGACCAGGCTGTTATCAGGTCTTTTAAGCTTAAAGCTGTAGGGCCGCAATCGGTTATTATAGTCGGTTTCAGAACGCATCCCGTCACCTGTATGCAGTTCCTTGAGGCCGCCCCAGGCCCGGTACTTTGCACTGCTGACATAGCCTGTTACACCAGCAAAGGCCGTATTCCCTGTGACTGAAAGCCCCCTGCCTGCTTTATCGTTTGCGAAATAGAATTGCTGTCCATACGGGTCTTTATATGATCTCAGCCTTCCGCCTATCTCATATGTATATTCCAGACGATAAACACCTCCCGCTGGAGCGTTCGCGAGATTGTCGGTAAAAGCTCTTGTCTCGGCGGTCAAGCGTGAAAGCGAATCGTATTCGTAATTAACCGTACCGAGGCCGTCCGTCATTAAGGTTCTGTTCCCTACCGTGTCATACTCAAAACCGACGGCGGGAGCGGCCGGTATCTCCGATGGTTCCGGCAAGATGCTGTCTATTGTGTCGACAAGCCCGCGATTGTTGTATTGGTACCTCATCTTAGCACCTCTTGCATCGGTAACGTCTGAGATGCTGTCGTCCGGATTGTAGTTGTAAACGGTGGACTTGTTTACGTCTTGTCGCGGAGAATGGAGAGTCTTTAGTCTGCCATGTCCGTCATAGGTCATCGAAGTTACCTGGCTAACAGAAGTAGAGGCCTCGGTCTGAGTTACGGTCAGAGCCTGATCGCGCCCGTCATAGGCGGTTTCGGTTGTAAGATATACGCTGCTGTTCCAGTTCAGAACCTCTGTTTTCCATGCCCTCCCGAGGATATCTTCATAGATCTTCTGCGTCCTGCGGCCGAGCGAGACCGGATTCGAGCCGTTCCAATCCTTCTCGATGATCTCTTCGCCCTGGATGGTCGTTTCCAGACCGCCGGCACAGCCGCAGCCGGCGTAGCTGATCAATACGTCAGAGTCGTTTGAGCCAGCGTTAGGGTCGCCGTCGGTCGCGATCCGTCGCACGACGCGGCCCATCCAGTCGTACCGCTGATGCGTCCAAAGCCAGCCGCGGGTCTGGTCGTCGCCCGCCGGGTCAAAGTTCGCATCGACCTCGGTCGGAACGCTCTGCCGCTTTACCCGCCCGAGAATGTCGTATTTCATCGAGAAATACGCTTTCGCATATTCACGACCTCGCCAATCAATACCGTGAGCGCGGAGACTAAGATTAAGAAGATACAAAATACATCGAGAGGAAAAGTCATTCGTGCGAGGCTGTCATAAGGCTGGTGCCAATAGAACTCGGTTGATCTTAAAGTTTTCTCGGCTAAGATCCACCAGAACTGGTGTGCGGCAAGTAGTAAAGGAACGACCGTCGAGATTCGAATGAATTTCCGCGAAGCACCAGATTGATCAAAAAGTTGTACAAATCGCGAAAGAATAAGGAACAACAGAATATAGAAGGCTGCGAGGCCGTAACGCTTTGCGAAATATCTATAAGCCCCATCACCTGTATTCTCCAAACTGGAAAGAATTCCGTCATCCACTTCGGCAGTCTGTGAATGTAATTGCCTTTCGGTTTCCGCGCCCCAGTCGAAGGATTCGTACGAAATAAACTGGCCGGCCGAAATCGTGAGCGACAGCATTACCATAACAAAAAGCGAACAGCGAAGAATCTGATTTAACGAAATAGGTTTCATAACGCGTACCAAATATTCTTGTTTACTCATAAGAGATGAGATTTACTGTGTTGATTCCCAGAAACTTCAATCTTTGGGAATCTCGACTTCAATATCCAATTGCTGTCACTAAACCTTTCGCCTATCGGCTTGATGGTTGACACGCCTTAATAATATTGTCGTAAAGTCCGACATATTCTCCATCTCGATAGTTCAGCCGCTCCAAATCATGCGAAGGTGTTCGTTGAGTGGTTCCGGTTCTCACGACTCGGACCGGGCTGTATTGTCCGCCTCTGACGTCATAGGTGTGCACGGAATATGGGGACATGTCGTGGAGGGCTCCACCAACATGCATAAGTTCGTGAATAATGACATTTATCGGAGTATCGTCCCAGCCGGTAAATGCAAGACTCTGAAGAGCAACGTAATAGTTTCCATTAGAATGTGGTCCCACTCCTGCGGCACCGTTCGCTTGAGGGTTCAAGCGGAACAATTTTCGAAAGCCTTCCCGTAGGTAGTTATCGCCTTGCCACTGAGCATCGTTTGTGGGACTCGACAACAACCCCGCGTTAAAGATAATTAGTGAGCCGCTTTTCATTATTGAGTTGACCGATTTAAGACCGGCAGCCTCGAATGCTTTGGTGCATTGTTCGTTGGAGTACATTGATTTCACCTGATCTTGGATGGTTGTTCGTTGCCAGTCCTTAAAGTCTCCTTCGATGAACCACGGCTTATGCTGTGGAAGTGTTGAACTTTTTGTTTGTTGTGGGTTTGCGATCTCTTTTAGGAGAGAGTTGAGATCATTTTGATGAATGGCTTCATCGAGGTTGGCTCTGTTCTCGGCCCTGAGAGTGGCGACGGCCAGCATGCAGCCCTCAAGCCCACTACCTTCTAAGCCACGGCAAGGGTCGCCGATGGTTTCATTCGGGCCGAAAGAAATATCGGGGCCATGCCGACCAAGTGGGGCAAAGATATAATCTCCGTGGCTATCGCGGATCGAACAGGACGCGTACTCGCACTCGCCGCTCCGCAACAGGTTGGAAATCTGATTGCAGAGGATGTCCGTACCGTTCAAGGTGCACATTGCTGTGTGCTCGGCCTCAATGCTTCCCATCTCCGGATTACTTTGCGGGAGGTCATCCGGAGGCTGAGGTTCGTCGGGCGGTTCAAACGAAATCTCTGAAGCGAAGGGAGTAAGTTCCATTCGCCTAACTTGCTGTCCGAGCGGGTGATCGAAAACATTGATCACCGATGAATTTGTGGGTGCCCGCGTTTCCCATTGCAAATGAGGGCCGACGGCGATCTCTGAGCCGTTGGTGTCGTATATGTTCAGCTTCGGCTCGGAGAAAGTGCATTCGCTGGTCGTGCACGTCGGAGCATACTCCGCCACTGGCTTATTCATGACCGATGACCAAACCTCATATCTCTTTGTTCTTTCGTGTGTCCAGCTTTGGTGATTCTCACGCTGGATCACATTCTTGCCATCACCGTCAAACTCATAGAGTTTTTCGAGCCCCTCGGCCATTCCTTCCGGCACGGTCTCGGCAAAGACCTTGTGGCCTGCTGCATCAACGAGGTATGTCGTTGTATCAACATAGGACGCTGAGTTTCCGTGTCGAGCCGTTCGGTTCACAGTCACACGTCCGTCAGCATCGTATTCCCAAGTCGGGGAATTGTTAAAGGGGGGTAAGATCGGGTCGGTTCTCCGACTGTTCGAATACGTTCCGCTGTCGCTCCAAAATGCTCCCCAACTTTGAATTGACGAACTCACAACATCACCGAACACGTTGAATCCGGTATTCGATTTTATTGGTAGACCGGAGGCCGGCCCTGTCTGCCCCCGAGCCTCGTGGTTTGATGTAGTCGAGATCGTTCGTCCAATTTGGTCGTATTCGTAAGCTCGATCATGCCTTGCATCCGTGTCCGAAACATACCTGACAAATCCATCGTTTCGATAATCGTAGGTCTTGGTCGTCACGCCCGATAACTCGAAGGTCGCCGCTTGGAGCCGTTCATTGAATGTGTAACTGATCGTTTTCCCGTTTGGGTGAACGATCTGTTTCGGTGCCCCCCACGCTCGATACTGATAGTCATATGCTATGCCGGACTGACCGTAGTTTCCCGAAAAGCCAACTCCATCAACCCTGCTTAAACGCCCGTTCCGGAAATAGTTATACTCGACCACTTTGCCGCCAGGATAGGTGAGTTTTTTGAGCCCCGATAGTCCATATTCGTAAGAGAGTGTCACCTGATTCGGCATTCCGACATCGGATGCGATCTGTGTGAACTGCTTCGTCTCCGAGCTAATGCGCGAGAGCTGATCGTAAGAGTAGTTTGACGTGCCGGTTTCATCTACCATCTGAATACGATTTCCCAAAGCATCATACTCGAACTCGACCGTTGCGGGGACGGTGATATTCGATCCGGCGGGGACGGACCAGCTTACCTCTTCGAGCAGAGCTCGTGAGTTGTATTGGTAGTGCGTTGTCGCTCCCCTCGCATCCACGACTGATGAGATGCTGTCATCGGCGTTGTAGTTGTAGGTCGTGTATTTCAGATTGTTGCTGCTGTCCCGCTGCTCCGGCCGATGCGACGAGGCCATCCGCCCGTGGCCGTCATAGGTCAGGTATGTCGTCTGGGTTACAGGACTTTGGCCGCTGTGATCTGTCTTCTGAACCTCCAGTGCCTGATCTCTTTCGTTGAACGCGGTTTCGGATGAAACATAAACGGAGGTTCCGTTCCATTGCATCGCTTCCGTCTTCCAGGCCCGCCCAAGAATGTCCTCGTAGATCTTCTGCGTTCGGCGAGCATTGCCTGAAGTTCCGTCCGTCCTCGGCACAAGCTCGCCCTGGATGGTCGTTTCCAGGCCGCCGGCGCAGCCGCAGCCGGCGTAGCTGATCAATACGTCGGAGTCGTTTTCAGGGGCGTTCGGGTCGCCGTCGGTCGCGATCCGTCGCACGACGCGGCCCATCCAGTCATACCGCTGATGCGTCCAGAGCCAGCCGCGGGTCTGGTCATCGCCGGTCGGGTCAAAGTCCGCATCCACCTCGGTCGGCACGCTCTGCCGCTTTACCCGCCCGAGAATGTCGTATTCCGTCACCGTCCCCGCCCAGGTCGCCGTCGAGCCGCCGCTAAAGGTATGCGGAACCCGGCTCAACCGAACCCGCCCGGCACCGTCGGTCCAAGTCTCGCTAAGAACCTCGTCGGCCGCGTCGCCGGTGTTGTTATTGTTCGAATCGACGATCGTCGTATAGACCTGCGACTGAACGCCGTTCGTGGGGTAAGAGTAGCGGGTATAGGCACCGGAGTTGACGATCGTCTCCTTCTCAAGCCGTCCGATGTTGTCAAACAGCCGCGCGGTCGTCTTGCCGACCGTCTGGCCTGCCGGGGCCGGAGAGCGTGCCCAGACGTTGGCACCGATATCGAACCGGTATTTCGCCTCTGAGAAATTGTTCGCCGGGTCGTAAACCTTGGTTGGGTAGGCAAAGCTATTTCGGTTCACTTCGTCATTAAAGGCGTCCGAATACTCGAAGCGAACCTTTCGGTTCAGCGGATCAAGCCTTGCGACCACCGAACCGGCAATGTCGTATCGCGTCTTGGTGGTGACGGCCGTCGTCTGCGAGGTCACATCGTGACGCGTCACCGAGGTCAGATTTCCGCGGCCGGCAACGAACGACGAGCCGAAGTTCGCCGTGTCATGCCGGATCGGCGAGATCACCTGATTGGCCTCAAAGCTGAAGTCCTCGCCGTCGAATGCGTAGGTCAGTTCCGACGCGAGTTCGAGCGTCTGCGTGAGGTCGTTCCAGCCGTAGGTCTGCGTCTTGGAGGGAAGCCCGATTATTCTCCGGTCGAGATAAGTGCTCGAAAGGTTGTAGTCGGTCTGCTGTTCTTTTATCGGGTATGTGCCCGTGTGGTCATAGACCTTTACCTTGCTGACCAGCCCGAAGATGGCCGTGTCCGTATTCTCATACTCAAGGTACTCGACCGTTGTCCGCTTCGTATTTGCGTCGTCGCCGATCCTCGTTTCAACAACGCGGGGATTCATCTGCTCGCTCGCATTCACATCGTCCTGCGTCCAATTGGTCCATGACCAACGCTGGAGGGCGACCGTACCGCCCTCGACCGGTTTCGCATGGTCCTCGGAAGCAAGCGGAAGCCCTTCCTTCCAGCCGGTTTCGCCGATCCAGGTCTTTGTTACTGAGGCGTAAGGATCGTTGTCCATCGCGGCCTCTATCAAAACGCCGGTGCCGGAGATGCTCCCGGGAAGAGAGAAACTGCTGTTCGGGGTTCTGGTGAAGGCGACCCTCGTTTCATTGCCGCCATTGAAGTTCTGGACCCACGAACGCGTTTCGGTAAAGCGGGGAACGTCCGTCTGATCTGCTGCCGGTGTTTGAAGATCCGTTCGCACATGGTTCAGCAAAGTATCGTCGGCCGCAAAGTTCTCGACCTTCCATACCTGTGCGTAGTCGTTGTAATGAAAGACTGTAAAGCTGTCATCCGGATAGACGACCCGATGAAGGACCTTGACCGGCCAGCCGTTCGGAGGTCCGGCGACTGCGAGGCCGCTCGCGAAGTCAGTATTCGGGTAAATGGTCGTGTACTCGAATTCGGCCCAGTTGTGGGTCGTCGCGGACCCTGTTCCGTTGCTCGTTTTCCACGACTGCGAGATCGATGTCGGGAAAAGCTCGGAATCGTAGTTGACGTCGATCTCGCGTCCGAGCGTGTCGGTAATGGCCCTCAAAAGCCCAAGCTCATCATGTTCGATCTCGATGTAGTTGCCGTTGCGGTCCTTGATCTCGCTGCATCGGAACGCCCCGCCCGCCCAGACGAACTTCAGCACCGAACCGTCCGTACCGCGGAGGGTGAGGTTAATGTCATCGACCGGGATGTTCGGGTCGGGAGCGGCGTCTGCCTCAAGCTGAAGATACGACGAGTCCGTCGTCTCGAAATACTTGGTGACGCCGTTCTGCTTGAACTCGACACGGCCGCCCGAAGGCGTGACCATCACGTATGCCCAATATGGGTCACTCGCGATGCCGCCGGGGACGAAATAAGCGGGCTCGATGGTCGGGAAGCCGAGCCTGAATCCGGGACTTACGTTGTCAACATTGGTGTCGAAATAGAGCGTGTTGTTCTCCTTCGTCCAGACCAGCGAGTTGTAGCTCAAACCGAGGCCGACATCGAGTCCGGCCCGGCCGGAAAGC
Source organism: Acidobacteriota bacterium (assembly GCA_019639135.1). Taxonomy (GTDB): domain Bacteria; phylum Acidobacteriota; class Blastocatellia; order Pyrinomonadales; family Pyrinomonadaceae; genus OLB17. The sequence continues at coordinate 41,251 of JAHBSL010000025.1, read as the reverse complement.
CCGACCAGCGAACGGCCCCATGCGAAATTCTGCGAGTAGAGGTCGGTGCCTCCGGTCGCGTTTCGCGGCTTGACGCGTTCCTTTGCAAGCTCGTAAGGTGCCAGGCTCCCGCCGACCTGCTTCACATAGGCCGAGGCGACCGCGACATCGCCGGCAACGCCTACGCCGTAGTTCGCGGTAGATGAGTCGTAGCTCTTGCGAATGTGCCAAACACCGGTTGAAGGCCGCCAAACGGCGAAGTCCGCTTTGCCATCCCCGTCGTAATCGGCTGGGACCGGCTGATCAGCATAGTTTCCCCACCCTTGGATGATGTTGTTCGCATAACCCCCAATGCTTTTCAGCACATACCAGGTGCCGGTTGAGGGCCGAAAAACGGCCGGGTCCGTCTTGCCGTCACCATCAAAATCCGCCGGTACCGCGACATCGGTTGAAACTCCCCATTGAAGCGAGAGCAGGCCGTCTCTGCTTTGTTGGACCCACCAGTAGCCGGTCGAGGGGCGGTAAACCGCGACATCGGCCTTCCCGTCACCATCGAAATCGCCCGACACGGGTACATCGCCCGTTTGTCCGAATTGGGTCGTTACCGTGTTGGTCCTCGAACTTTCACGGACGTACCAGGTGCTGTTGGACGGCCTGAAAACCGCTGCATCATCCTTACCGTCACCTTCAAAGTCTCCCGCCATTGGGATATCGCCGGATTGGCCGAAGGAGAACGTAACCGTCTGGCTGTTCGAGCTTTGTTTTATGGTCCATGTGCCCGCGTCGAAGCTGGCCGGATCTGTCTTCCCATCGCCGTCAAAGTCGCCCGGGGCCGCCTTGGCCGAAGACGAGCCTATCTGATGATCGACGAAGCTGCCGTTCGAGCTCTGCCTGATCCTGTAGCTTGCAGCCGCCGAGTTCCAGCGTCCCGGATCGGCTTTTCCGTCGCCGTCAAAATCGAAATCGACAACCGCTGCCGGTTGCGGAGGTGTGGAGATCTCGGCGTTCCCGGATTCGACCACCGATGCGTCCTCGACACGACCGCGAATCTCTTCCGCCTTTCCGCGAAGCGCGACGAACAGCCCCGTAAAGGTGCCAAGAATCCGCTCGGAAAATGAGAGCGATGCCTTCTGGCCGATGACGAACGGCTCCGGCGTCCTGTCAAAGTTAAGCACGGGCGTCATCCGCTTTTGCCCCGAGGAACCGAAAGATCCCGAAAGGACCGGCACCGCGAAAACAGGAACCGTGTTAGATAAAAGGGCGATCAAAAGCAGGGCGGCGGCCGACTTTCGGACAAAAGACACGGGTAGCGTACTGGGGCGAAGTTGGGCAGCAAATGTTCTCGACATCTGGGAAATCTCCAATATAAGCCTGCTTAGGGACTCGCAGGTAAAGCCATTCTACGGAGAGGACGCAGAAAAAAGTTAAGAGTTAAAAAAGGTAGCATTTAGTAAAAGCCCGGGTCAATACTTTTTTTATCGGCCTGGGTTTGGCCCGTAAGCCGGTAAACGCATTGCGGCCTGTCTAAGGTTGTTGGCGTTGGTGGCTACGGAAAGAAAAGCTCCGGCTTAAACTGGGGAAGCAACTTTCATGCGTTTCTGCATGCTTGCTTCCAACAGATTCCCTAGCAGTTTCTACTTCAGAGGGCGTGTGACCGACACCAGATGGCGACGAGATGCCGGACAAGCTGACGCCCGAAGTTGTTACGACACCCACGATTCTGATAGTGTTTCGGCCTGCTGAAGTACGAGGTCGATAGCCGCTTCCTGCCGATCAGGCGGGTACTTGTACCTTCGCAGGATCTGCTTAACCATGATCCTCAGGCGCGCTCGGACCGTATCTCTCACCGCCCAGTCCACGGTCGTGCTTCGCCGCAGTTTCTCTGTCAGTTCAACCGCGATCTTCTTCAGCACCTCATCGCCGAGCTCGCGGACGGATGCCTCATTCTCCGCAAGTGCGTCGTAGAAGGCCACTTCTTCCTGGCTTAGACCAAGCCGTTCGCCCTCGTTCGCGGCTGCCTGAAAGTCCTTTGCCATCGCGACCAGTTCTTCGATCACCTGCATCGTCTCGATCGCCCGGTTGTGGTAGCGGCCAATGGTCGCAGCCAGCAATTCGGAAAACTTCTTGCTCTGGACAATGTTCGTTTTCAGCCGTGACTTGATTTCGTTCTTCAGCAGGCGTTCGAGCAGTTCCACCGCGAGATTTCGCTGCGGCATCATTCGAACCTCTTCAAGAAAATCGTCGGACAAGATGCCGATGTTCGGCTTCTCCATGCCAACCGCCGAGAAGATGTCCAGCACCTCGTCGGAGACAACTGCCTTGCTCATTATCTGCCTTAGGGCGAGTTCGCGTTGCTGGTCGGTAAACTTCTTTTGCGATAGCTCGGGTTTGTTGATGAATGCTTTGACCGCCTGGAAGAAAGCGATCTCCTCCCGGTAACGCATCGCCTCGTCCAGGGTGCAGCAGAGAGCGAAGGCCTTTGTCAGCGCTACAACACAATCGAGAAACACTTTTTTCCGTTCCTCGCCCAGTCCGATGATGTGATTGGCCGCATCCGGGAGCAGCGTTATCGCCTCTGTCTCGAAGTCCTGATAATCGAATCCGTGGAACATACCGCGGATCCGATCGACGTTCTCGACAACGGCCGGTAAAGCCTTCTCTGCGGCCTCGCTGAAGAGGTCACCCTCGCCGCCTTCACTCGTATATTCCGCCAGTGCCGCCTTTAGTTCGTGCCCTATCCCGATGTAATCCACGACCAGCCCGCCGGGCTTTTGCTTGAATACACGGTTCACGCGGGCTATCGCCTGCATCAACGAATGCCCGCGCATGGGCTTGTCGATGTAGATCGTATGCAGGCTCGGAGCGTCAAAGCCCGTCAGCCACATATCACGAACGATCGCTACCTGAAAATCGTCTTCGGGATCTTTGAAACGCGTTTCGAGTTCCTTCTTCGTCTGCTTAGGGTAGATGTGCGGCTGCAGCTCTGCCTTGTCGCTTGAGGAGCCCGTCATGATCACCTTCGCAACGCCCTTGGCCGGGTCCGGGTTGTGCCATTCGGGTTTCAGCTTGATGATCTCGTCGTAAAGCCGCACGCAGATATCCCGGCCCATGCAGACGAACATCGCCTTTCCTTTCCCGGCACCGGTCTTGGCCATTGCGGCCTGCCGATCCTCGAAGTGCCGGATAAAGTCTTCAGCAATCTGCGCTAAGCGAGGCTCGGCGCCGACCACTTTCTCAAGAGCGGCCCAGCGGCTGGCGATCCGGGCCTTCTCGCTTTCCTCTTCGTCCTCGGTTAGCTCTTCAACTTGTTCATCAATCGTTGGGGTTTGGTCGTCCTTTAGGTCGAGCTTGGCGAGGCGGCTTTCGTAGAAGATCGGCACTACGGCTCCGTCCTCTTCCGCCCGCTTCATGTGGTAGATGTCGATGTAATCGCCAAAGACACCGCGAGTGTCGCGATCGAGCAGCGAGATCGGGGTGCCGGTAAATGCAATGAACGAAGCCTTCGGAAATGCCTGATGCAGGTAATACGCGTATCCGTAGCGGATCTCGCCGGTCTTCCTGTCGAGCGAGGCGTTCAGCCCGTATTGCGTGCGGTGGGCCTCATCGGCAATGACGACTATATTCGAGCGGTCCGAGAGCACCGGATAGCGAGACTCCTCCTCAAATAGGCTGAACTTCTGAATCGTCGTGAACACGACGCCGCCCGATGGCCGATTATGGAGAAAGTCGCGAAGCTGCTGCCGGGTCTCGGCCTGGACCGGCGTTTCCCGCAGCAGCTCTTTCGCGTTTGAGAACGTTGCGAAAAGCTGGCCGTCAAGGTCGTTGCGGTCCGTGACGACGATTATGGTCGGGTTCCGCATCTCCGGAGCGGTGATGACTTTTCCGGCGTAGAAGGCCATCGAGATGCTTTTGCCCGAGCCCTGTGTGTGCCAGGCGACGCCGATCTTTCCGTCCTGGTCGGGAGCGGTTTCGGACAGTGTCTTCCTAAATGCCTTTCGCACCAGGTGAAACTGATGATAGGCGGCGATCTTTTTGATGATCGCCCGGTCTTCTTCAAAGAGCACAAAGTCGCGTATGTAATCCAAAAGCAGATCGCGGCGAAAGAGCCCGCGGACGAGCGTTTCGGTTTCGCGGCTCGGCCCGAGCGGATCGACCGTTTCGCCGTCGATGGTCCGCCACTTCCCAAAGCGTTCGTAGTCCGCCGTCAGGCTGCCGACGCGTGCCTCACGGAGATCGGCGATCACCATCAGCTCGTTGTAGTTAAATAGGTCGGGTATCTCTTCCTTATAGGTCTGGAGCTGCTTCCAGGAATCGTAGATGGTCGTGTTTTCGTCCGCCGGGTTCTTTAGCTCGAGAACGGCAATGGGCAGGCCGTTGACGAAAATGATGATGTCGGGCCGCTTCGTGCTTTTCGGGCCGCGAATGGTGAACTGGTTGACCGCAAGGAATTCGTTATTGTCCGCGTTCTCAAAATCGAACAGCCTGACAAAGTCCGCCTTGGTTTCTCCGTCCTCCTGAAACTGCACCTTAACGCCGTCGCGAAGCTGCCGGTGAAACTCGCGGTTGTTCTGTATCAGCGAAGGAAAGTTCGGACGGGTTATCTGAGCGATCGCATCCTCTATCGCGCCGAGGGGAATATTCGGATTAAGATCAATGAGTTTCCGCCGCAGTCTCCCAACAAGAACAACCTCCCGATAATCCTTCCGCTCCGCCCTGTCCGTATCCGGAGCGATCTCGTAGCCGTTCTCGTAAACGTATCCGAGATCGGCGAGAATTCCGAGAAGATGGTTTTCGAATTGTTCTTCGTTTATCTTCACGTCTTATTTTCGCTTTCGACCTTTTACGACTGGTTGGACGCTCTCATTTGCTTTCAAAGACTTTTCCAAAAAGTCGATTATCTTCTGGAATTTATTCACGGTCGTCTGGGTGATCTCAAGATCCTTCCGAGTCAAATAGGCCTCCTGAATTGCCCTGTTAAAATGGGTCTTATTGAGTTTCGAGGCGCCCGGATAAGCGGAGTTCTGAATGCGAAGCCTTTCTTTATCGGTGAAAAGAGATTCAAGGCCTAATTTGTCCCAACTCGTATTTACGTCGGCGAGTGTGAAAATGCGGCCAGTGACCAGCCCGCCGAACTTTTCTTGATAGCGTTGCTTCTCTTTCGCTCCCGCTTCGTCGGAATCAAGCAATGCTACGAAATTGCGGCCCCAGGCTAGGTAGAGTTGGATGGGTGAATCGAGGGTACCTGCGCCGCCGCCAGGCAAAAGATTTAAGCTAGGCTTCCCGCCTAAAACAATTTCGCAGATGTACTTAAAGGTATAAAAGTCGTTTTTGCCCTCAAGCATGATCACGTTCGGTACATTCTCAAGCTTACTGGGAGAGTAATCAAGAACTTCGAGTATCGGTTGAAAGTACGTTGTCTGATTCGGGTGCGTGGCAACGAATTCTCTGTACTTATGAAGAGTGACCTTAGTGTTTGCTGCATGAAGGAAATCCGCCTCTTTTCCTTCGATTGCTGAATTCTTCACGATGTATGTTCCTTCCAGCCAATCGGGATTGATTAGGTAGTGACTATGCGTTGCGTAGATTAACGTCGCGTTGTCAGGAAACTGACCAAAGTTCTTAAGAAGCAGGGCTTGAGCGGCTGAATGAAGATTAGAAGCTGGTTCGTCGAAAAGAAAGAGCAGATTGTTTCTTTCTGTCCCGCCTCGGAAGCCGCGAAATTGCGTCAATAGAAGAAAGACGAAGAACCACCGAAAACCGAGCGACCTTTCGCTGATCTTCGAATACTCGCTCCCTTCTTTTAGTCGGACTTGAAGATAGATACGTTCGGCCTTTTCGCCGTTAACCTCAATTGGTTCTTTAAAAGGCTCGAATACGATCTCCTTATCAACGGCAGTCGTTCCGAAGATTCTGTTCCACTCGCTAAAAACTCGCTGGCTAACTAGGCTGCGCATCTTTAAGAGCACACTTTCCAAGGATTCGCGAAGATAGCTTAGTATCGATGCGTCTCCCCGAATTCTTGACAGGACATGCTCTTCAAGACTCGCGTTGGGATCGTATGTATGCAGAATGTCCTCAACCACCTGTCGATAGAACGTATGTACGGGGACGGGCGCGGGAGGATGTTCGAGATAGATTCTGTCGGGAAAATCAAAAAGAAAGTTTGGGAAGAAGAGAACATGGGGCATAAGTGTCTTCACGAAGGAGACAAGTTTTCGCCAGTCGTCTCCATCCAGAGCCCTTACTTTCTTTGCCTTCTTTGTCTTACCCCACGCCTCAAGGCCACGATAGATTAGTCTAGGATCGGCGTCCTTGATTACAGAACTCACGAACTCAAACTCCAATTTCACGACAAACGTATCATTCATTTCGCGGTCCAAGTAAAAGCCAAGGTCGTTCGCCAAGAACTCCTTAATCTTCGACTTATCGTCCGGATCAAGTTCATATCCGACCTCAATTTTTATGCTCCCATTGAATATGCCGGATTTGTGGCGAGGTATAAGCCGATGAAGATCGTTCTTGGAGAAACCCGGTTGACTGATTGGATCGACATTACGAATCCGAGACTCAAAGAAAGCCATTGCTTCTAGAATCGTCGTTTTCCCGCTCTCGTTGAGGCCAACCAGAGTATACACATGGCTTGCAGGGGTTGTGCTTAGGTCAAAACGTAGATGTTCTATACCTTTGTAATTCCAGATTTCAAAGTGTGTGTGTCTCATTTTGTGTGGAGATTCTTCCGCTAATAAGGCGCGGTAACAACGAATCGCGGATTTCCGCCAACTTTTGGGATTCTTGCCGCTTTCTGTTGGCCAGATGAAGCCAATTTGCGCCGATTGACTCGAACGCAGTTAGGATTGCATCGGTAGGACGAAGTGTCTTTATTTGCTTTAGGTGAACGGGACCGAAATTTAACTGTACGCTACCAGAGGCGGCTGCAAACATTTCATCGACAAAAACATCGGATTGCAAATAGTTCCAAACAAATGCTAACCCGACTGGTGCATTTCCTCTCATTCTAATAATTGAGGTGTTGAGCATTACCGGCAAATGATCCTCTCGGACGACTGACAGACGCCCAAGCGTTCCAGACGTCGAAATTACTATGTCGTCAGCTTGAAGGGCAAAATGGGAGTACTTGTCTCTAAACTCCTCGACGCTTATACAGCTCGCCTTCTTAATGTCTAAATCGCCGTTCTGGATGCATCTTATGTTTAGAAATTTCATCCCCTCATCTCGATACTGCCAGTTTCGCAATCCCGGTCCTTCAAGAAACGAAATCTCGGTAGGCAAGGGCGACATGCTCCAACCTTTCGGGGTGCCGTTTTCGAAGTTGGAGGGGAAGAGTTTGGCTATTTCGGGGGAGGCGGAGGTTGAGGGGCGGTTTTCAAGGTTCGCGTGTACGGGTTCAAAGTCCACAAACCAAGCCTTAAACAAAGCCCGGGCCATCGCCTCCAAAGTCCCATTCATCCGCCGGTTAAGCTCGATCTTGTCATCCAGCGACGAAAGAATCTTGGCAATTGCTTTTTGTTCTCCGATCGGCGGAATGCGAAGAATCAACTCTGTCAAATCAGTTCCGGTTATGCCCGAAACCGCTACTTGCCTTAGGATTGTTCCCAACGAATGTTTTCCTTGCGGCGAATTGAAGTAATAGAAAAGAAAATCAGAGTTAGCGAGCAACGGGTCAGGTCTTGCCCTGATAATTGAAGATTCGAAAGTCGTCTCCTCCTTTAGATCGCAAACTAATGAGCATTTGCCAGCACCTTCTGCTGTGAGGGATCGTCGAGCGAAAATTAGATCGTTGTTTCTCAAAAGAGCTTTTTCTTTCTCCTTTTCGGTAAGCATTACTCGCTTCATTTCTACGGTCCTGAGACGTGGATAAGCAAACAGTTCGCCCATGTTCACAATGTGAGAACCTTTACCATGGAATTCTTTAGATTTGTAGATGCCATTGCGCACCGGCTCCGACAACAAATCACCGAATCTTGCCTGCTTCCAATCACTCATGCTTCCTGCCCGTTTATTTCTTGCCCATTTTCGAAATACTGAAAAGTGGCGGGGTCATTCCTCTGGATAATCACAAATACTCCGACTAAATATCCATAGTTATCATTTGCGTTTGTAAGATCTTCAAGTTTTCTTTTGTCCTTAGCAACCTCCTCCAAACCACGAGCACTATTTAGGTTCCAATACCCTTTGAATTCGACAACCAACTTATTCTCATCGTTCGAATCTCGCTCATGAACGATCAAATCCGGCCTCATACCATCAGGAAATCGCTCGGAACTCTTAACGCCACCGTGATTCTTGTTGTATTCGGAATCTAAATCTAACGATTCGTAAACGGTGCCTTGCAAGAGTTTGTTAAGATGAATTCCCGTTCGGAATGCGAATGCTTGTTCCAAGCCTTTTCTGTCGCCATCAGAAAAGGTCAACAAAAACCTTTCTTCTTGGTAGACGTTCTCTACTGCCGCTTTCAACAAATCAACAAGATACCGTTGTTCTTGATTCATAGCTCTATGCTCGAACTTCAAATCCGATTGCTGAAAGATTCTTTCCTATTTCCTGTTCAAGCTTTGAGCTTTCCTCAAACTGTAAGGCAAGCTCTTTCGTCAGCCGCTCCATCTTCTCGGCAAAAACTTCATCATCATCTTCAATATCTGCGGCACCGACGTAACGGCCCGGCGTTAATACGTAATCGTGGGAGCGAACTTCATCAAGTCCCGCCGATCTGCAGAAGCCTAAAATATCTTCATATTGATTGTCCGTCTCGCCATCGTGTGCCCAGGAATGATATGTTTCCGCGATTTTCTGAATGTCTTCATCATCGAAAACACGGCTGACGCGGTTTTCGAGACGGCCCAGTTTGCGGGCGTCGATGAAGAGGATCTCGCCTTTTCGGTTTCCCTTGTTCCTATTGAGAAACCATAGGCACGCCGGGATCTGGGTGTTGAAGAAAAGCTGTGCTGGAAGGGCGACCATGCATTCTACGGCGTCCTGTTCGATCATTTCCCTGCGGATCGTTCCTTCGCTGTTCTGCGAGGACGACATAGAACCGTTGGCAAGCACCACGCCGGCGCGGCCGTTCGGTGCGAGGTGGTAATAAATGTGCTGGAGCCACGCGTAGTTTGCATTTCCGGCCGGCGGCGTTCCGAATTGCCACCGGGGATCGCCTTCGAGCTGTGCGTTCCACCAATCGGAAACATTGAACGGCGGATTCGCCATTATGTAATTGGCGCGAAGGTCGGGGTGCTGGTTGCGAAGAAACGTGTCCGCCGGTTCCTTGCCCAAATTGAAATCCATCCCGCGAATGGCAAGGTTCATAGCCACCAGCCGCCACGTCGTCGGGTTCGATTCCTGCCCGTAAATGGAAATATCGCCAAACCGCCCGCCGTGCGATTCCATGAACTTTTCAGACTGAACAAACATCCCGCCCGAACCGCAGCACGGATCATAAACCTTGCCGGAATGCGGTGCGAGGACTTCGACCAGCACGCGGACGACCGAGGCCGGCGTATAGAACTGCCCGCCCTTTTTCCCTTCGGCATTGGCGAACTGGCCGAGGAAGTATTCGTAAACCTCACCGAGAACGTCCTTTGCCTCGCTGCCGTTAAAGCCGATGGTCGAGATGAGATCAACGAGCTCGCCGAGCTTGCCGGGTTCGAGCTGGGTCCGCGCGTAGCGTTTATCCAGAAGGCCCTTCAGCCGCGGGTTCTCGTTCTCGATCTCTATAAGTGCGTCGTCGATGAACCGCCCGAGTTCGGGCTGCTTCGCCCGGTCGCGGATGCGTTCCCAACGCGAAAGCTCGGGAACCCAAAAGACGTTGGCCTCCGTGTAATAGTCGCGTTCCTCAAGGTCGGCCGCCCTCGTGCTTTCGTCCTCGATGTAGTAATCGTCGTCGGGGTCCGCAAAGCGCGTCGCAAGCCCGGCACGATGCTCGGCGAAGGAGTCCGAAACGTACTTGAGAAAGATAAGCCCAAGCACGATGTGCTTATACTCGGCGGCGTCCATGTTGGAACGGAGCTTGTCGGCGGCCGCCCAGAGAGTTTTCTTGATTTGGCTATCCATAGGAGTCGCAAAAGGTTAAATAGATTCTACCACCGAATGCAAGCCCTTTTGTAAGACGGGCGGAAATCGCTTGCAGAAGCGGCTTTCCGGCGGGAAACCGGGCCGAAGCGGGGCTATTCCTTTCGTCGTCGGCGGGGCTTGATTGCGGCGGCGGCACGGAGGCTGATGAGGATCCGTCGGCGGCCGGGCTCGTTGAACTTTTCGATCGACCGGCTGGCGGAGATGGTCTTGGGATTGAGCCCTTTTAGCCGCGTGACGTCGGCGGCTTCGATCAGCATTTCGCCGATGGCCGCGGATGTGAGAGTATTGGCATCGATCCGGCCGAGCCGGCCGCAAAGCTCGGCGATCGCCGCGAGCAATGCGTCAAATTTTGCGTCGAGAGCGTGGACATCTTGTTGGAGAAGTTCCGCTTGATTTTCCAATAAAGCTAGTCGTTCGGCGTGGCTGTCGTTCGTCGTTTTCATCGGTCACCTCCATAGTGTCGATCGCTTCGGGCACCGGGCATCCGGCAGACTGGCCGCGAATCTTCGGGCCGGGTGTCGAATCGTTCATTGCGGTTTCTCGTCTTCATTGCCACTCGTCCTCAAAACTGAGCTTCGTTCCAAATAGATTTTTTCAAAGCGTGTCGGGGTTTTACCCTTCGCCGCATAGGAGACGTAGGCTTTCGGTTTACTCGCGGCCTGTGGGGCCTCTGCACGCGAAATGATCGAAACCGTGCGGCGAGGTTTGCCGCGGCCGACACTGCGGCCCGCGTTGCGGGGCGAATTCCTAACCGCTGGCACTGTCGCCTGATCCGTCCGGCTTGCGCCCATATCGCCCGAGCTTGAAGCCGCCGTTCGGCTTGCGGCCCGCATTCCCGCGGCGCTTCAGCTCGGTCTCGGCGAGTTGCCTAAACACCGGGGTGTGGCGAAGCCCGGAGCGCTTGAGCTCCTCGATCGCTGCGATTATCTGCTCTTTTTTGAATTGCATTTGTTTGACCTCCCGGCTCGCTGCGAAAAGTGACGGCATTGACGGCCAGCAAATGGACGGGCAATTTAAATGTCGTCCGGACTACATAGGGTTAGCGCCTTTACATAGGGTTACCACGATTACCCACTTTTGCAGGCACGGATTTTGAGGTGGTTTCCCGGCATGTTGCGAAAAGTGACGGCATCGACGGCCAGCAAATGGACGGGCATTTGAAAAATCTCCCGGCTTGCATGGGGTGACCCGGCTTGCATGGGGTTACCCGGCTTGCATGGGGTTACCCGGCTTGCGTGGGGTTGCCCTGCTTACATGTGGCTACTAACGCCATTCACTTCGCCGGTACGGATTTTGAGGTCGTTTCCCGCATCAATTTCCCGCTAAAAACCCCCTCATCGCCTCCTGATTCGAGGCGGTTCGGGAAAATTCTCGTGCTTGCACGGCTTCGCGTACTTGTGGCCGTCTTCGCCGACGACGGTGAAAACTCCGTACACGTCGCGACAGTCGTCGCAGACGCGCTGAAACTCCACGACGTAGTGGCCGTGGAATATCGACAACAACAGCGTGAGGTCGAACGGCGGCGGCGTCCTGCCTTCCTGCTGCGTCCAGACGCGATGCTTAAACGCTTTCTGCAGCAGGTCCTCGTACAGATCTGCCGGCACGTGGTCGAGCTTGAACGCTTCGAGCCAGGCCGCGGCCATAACGTCGGCTTCGTCCGGATCAAGCAGGGAGTAGCCCTGCAATAGCCTGATCTTGTTGATCAGGCTGATCACCCGGTCCACCTCCAGAATCGGCAACAACTCCGTGTTTGCGGAGCCATGCTTCACGGGCTGTTGCGTAGTCTTTTGCACTTCGTATCTTCTTGGGTTTTCCATAGTTCGTGTTCTCCTTTCCGGGCTCGATGCCCTTTTCTTTTCTGAATTTCCAATCCGGCAAGTACCGGGCGACGGTCTTCCACGTGACGGCGTGGGTCCGCCACGTCTCCATTCGCATCACGTTGTAGCACTTGATCACTTCAAGCGGCGGCGAGCCCGACCGCCACATTTGTCGCACATCTTCCAGATGTGCTCCGGTCAGGTGGGGAGCTGCTGCGTCGAGCAGCTCCCGGAATTCGACGAGCGTATGCTCGCCGATCTTTTCGGGTTGGTAAAGCGGTTGGCCAAAATCGTTCGCAGAATCACCTCGCGCACGCGCACGCACACGCGGTTCGTGTGATGGTTCCTTTACGGTTAGTGATGGTTCTAATGGTGGTGACACAGCTATGTCACTAGGTGGTGACACAGTCATGTCACTAGCAGCGTCCGGGGCGGATGCTCGTAATTGTGTCGGATCATCCTCCATTCTGATCGAATAACTGTTTGTTCTTGTCCCGCGGCGGTGTACTTGCAGTTCGCCCGACGTTTCCAAAGTTTTGACCAGGCGAGCTATCTGACGCCGACTCATTCGACACTCCTTGGCCAGCAACTTCAGGCTCGGGAAGGCGTTCGTTCCGTCCGCATGTGCATGGTTGGCGATCATTAACAGCAACAGCAACTCCGACCCTTTGTGCTGCGAATGTTCGATTACCCAAGATTGGGCCTGTACGCTCATAGAATTCTCCACTTCTGACTTTTTGCGGTGAGGAAACGGGTGTGCTCTACCTTGCCTGCGCTGCCTATAAATCGGTCCCGTTGTTTCAGAGCTTCTCGTGACGATTTACCGTTAGTCCTCGACTATCGGGCGTTTCGACCGCTCGAGAAATTCGACGATGTCGTCTTGATGAAAACATATCCTGCCTCCGTACCTGCGGTGGGCAATGCGTCCAGCCTTGTAATGTCTCCACAAGGTGACTAGCGAAATGCCTAGGTACTGCGCTGAGTAAGTAATTCCGAGTTAAGTCGCGTTTTTTCCATCAGTCTTCTCTCCATAAAATTAAAAAAGCTGCAAGAGGATTTCTCCTCATTGCAGCCAAGCGTAACAGTAAGAATATTAGTGTTCTTTCGGTGTTACAGTAAATTTTCCGATTTAAGATGGATTTTTATCGCTTCGAGACATCTCGAAATCGCTGGTTCGTCTTTTTCTTTGTAGTATTTCAAGCCATCGCGGGGTCCAAAGATCTCGTGCCATTTTGATCGAAAAGTCCCCGCCTTCTTTCCGGTCAAGGCGGCTAGGAATTCGCTCTTTTTCTTAGTGGATGCAGATGAACAGGAGGCAAATCCTGGCAGTAGTCGTTCTACTAGAATTCCAATGCTGGCATACGAATTTTCTTCATCGATGAGGAACTTCACGAGCGGAGGAAGATTGTTCAATTCATCTAACGCTTCTAACCCTTCCTTGACCTTCGAGCTATCTACGCTTGTCCCCAAGCCCATAGCGAGCCGACGTGCGTTGAGTTTTGACTGGTAATCAACTTCCTCTAATGTCGTCACGCTAAGAGCCCTCATTGCAATCGCGGTAAGTTCAGTGCCGAACGGGCAATTCTCGGCTTTGTTATTTCGGTAGCCCCTTTTGCTCATTTTTTCATACCGTACCGATTGGGCAGCAAGGTCCAAATGCGCATGACTCTCTTCGATCGACGCTTGGATCGCATGCAAAACGGCCTCGTAGAAATCTACAAAATAATCTTGCAAGCGGGCCAGATGTTCATTGCTTTCGTCTGGGCCATCTCGGTTTTCATACAATAAGCTGGGCAGCTGTCCTCCGCCCCCCTTTCCCGTATAATGCTTCAGCGAATGGCAAGGCTTCTGAATCGAAACGCTCAAAGGCCAACTTAATCGGGACGAAAAATTCTGGTCCACTGGCAACTTTACATGCTTCGCCTAGCACGTCCCGCAAGATACGACCGATCGCTTTCTGTTCCCCCGCAATTACACGTTCGAACAACTCATCCGCTTTGGTTCGAAATTGTTCTTCCAGCTCTGCTCTACCTTTCATTGCACCTCCTGTAATCAGGCTCTTTAGAAACGAACTGCCTCAAAGTCCGGATCCTGCTGCCGACTATGGAAACCGACAATTTAAGCAAGGACCGAAAGGCATCGGGACAAGAGTGTCGCGGTGTCCGGACGCATCAATCCTCCCGATTTCTAATACTCAGAAGCTAAATGACAAATCTTCATTTCGACACTGAGCGTTATCAGGCCATCCGGGTGTTTTCGGAGCCAGTTGTGTTCGATCTGGTGACTGATAACCTGAGCCCGCATTTATTCAAGCGCGAACGACCGTTTGGACATTTCGGTAACTGCTCGCTGTCCCGGATAACTACTTTCACGGATCCGTTCAGCGTTTCGTCTGCTTTCGCGTTCGATCTCATTTTGGGACATCGTTCGTTCGGGCATGATTGACGGACACCTTTCGGCGAAATCATAGCACGATGCAAAGTGCTGAAACCACCTGAAAACACGTTGAGAAAGAGACCTTTTTGAGAGCGCTTTGAAGTAGTAAAATAGAGGTTTGAGCAGAACGAAACAGCAAAAGGAAGTACCGCGGGCGCTTGAACTTCGGGATCGGCTGAAGACGCTTATCGACGCCGAACTAGAGCGGTTACGCAACCTAAGCGGTGACGCGAGATGCTGACGGTATTTTCGTCACTCGAAATGCGTGACCATTTCGTTTCGTGTTGCTAGTCGTACATTAGGCATCGAGCATTCATCCGTTAGCGGTTGGTTGATCCGATGTTTGCCTTGCTTCGCCGTATCGAGTGATGTCCAGAAGGATAACGAGCTCTCGCGATACTGATTCGAGCATACTTCGTGCACGGACGCCCGTCTCGTCTCGCGCTTGCTCGGCGGGTGCGACCGAAAGGGAAGTCGGTTCATGGCTTGACCGCCGCCTGAGGCTCGACGGGCCCCGCAACCCGTAGGTTGGAGATGAGCAAATTGGTCTTGTTCAGTTGGTGCCTCATAGTTCTGTTTTCGGTTCGGGTCCTTTTCGTTGTGTTTCCCCCTTGTGGCGGGCAGACATCCGCCCTAGTAGGCTCAAATGAGCATAAAGACGGCTTGTCCACGCAAAGCTGATCCTCGTCGTCACTCCCTCGGCTTCGACAGTCAAGCTGACGGTCTCCCGAAACTCTCTAAGCCTGTCGAGGTAATTAGTCCCGGATCGAATTATGTCGGTTGCTCCGTCCGCTTCGTCGAATAAGACGTTGAACGCATGAGTTAACGCGGCAGTTTGAAAGCTGTAATACGGGTTGAGTGCTCGAGGGATATATATCGAAACGGTCGGGGCAATCCTTTCACCGAAGATCGCTGTAAGTCGGAGCATTTCCGCATCCGGGTCGGGAACCGGCCCTTTATCTCGTGTGTGGATGGCGAGCCGAAGAATTTCACCGTCGACTGTTGCTATCGCCCCAAATAACTCGCCGATCTTGTCCCGCATTATCGCCCGCTTGTCCAAGCGATCCTTGATTCGTGCATCCAAAAGACGCATGACGATTGCCCCGATCGCTGTCGCGATTACTCCAAGCCAAACGTCCGGAATGCTTTCCAACATAGTCGGCAGTTTACGACTCCTTCGCCAAGCGGGCAAACAGCTCTACCGCTACGGTGAAATGGCCTTTTCAATTCGACCATCGCGACCAGCCGGCCGTAGCGATCTATCTTTTCACCTTCGAGAATGATCTGCTTTCCGAACACCGTGCAGAAAAGGCTCTGCTTTGAGCGGTTTGCTAAGTCTTGCCCGCGTTCGGGTGCGTCTATCCCGGCGAGCCTAACCTTGATCTGCCTCTTCGTTTCATCGAGGGGGTTATCGTATCACCATCGGAGACACCGACGAACCTGTAACCGTGCCCGAGTGGGGACCCGGTGAAGTTCAAGACGATGAAGGCAAAAAGTCGAAATAATCTCAGGGTTTACATTACTGCTATCTGCTGCACAAGGACGGAAAAAGTGAGAAAATTAAAAAGGCAAGGTTGTAAATCAGGTTGTAAATGCAAAGTGGGCAACAAAGCCCACTTTTGAGTATTTCACTAAGTGTTGATAATACACGGGTTATTATGGTGGTCCCGGCTGGATTCGAACCAGCGGCCTTCCGCTTAGGAGGCGGACGCTCTATCCAACTGAGCTACGGGACCATGAAACCTCAGTCCGGCGACGGAGGCTGAATATTTGAAACGGTGTGGCGAGGCACCGCAAAGCAATTTACGTCGGCTCGAGCCTTGGGTCCGGTGCACAGCCGTCACTCTAGCTATCGTAGTTTATCAGAGCCTTAACGTCATATCCATTGAATTTGGACCGGCCGCCGAGGAAGTCTAGTTCGACGGCGAAGTGAAGCCCGGCGACTATTCCGCCCATTCCTTCGACCAGATCCACGACCGCCTTTGCCGTTCCGCCCGTTGCGAGCAGGTCATCGACGATAAGTACGCGGTGGCCTTCGCCGACTGCATCGCGGTGCATCTCCAGCGTGTCTTGCCCGTACTCAAGGTCGTATGAGACTGAGACCGTGTCGGCCGGCAGCTTTTTCGGTTTGCGGACCGGGACGAAACCGGCGCCGATCTGATAAGCGATCGGGGTGGCGAAAATGAACCCGCGAGATTCGATCCCGATCACGGTGTCAATGTCCAGCCCGCGGCACTGCTCGACCATTGCGTCTATCGCCTGTTCAAGACCATCCGGGTCTTTCAGCAGGGTTGTGATGTCATAAAAATTGATGCCCGGTTTCGGAAAATCGGGCACCTCGCGAATAAGGCTCTTAAGGTTATCCATATGATGAAAAATATCTAGCGTTCGATCCTGAATGTTGAAAATATGTCGTTCGGTTCCTCGACGAGCTCCTCGACTTCGGCCACTCGCGAATAAACCGGGCCTGTCGCAAGGTCGAGCTTAAAGCCCTCGACCGCTTTATAGGGCCCCTGTGCAAATGCCTCGACCCGGCCGTCCTCAAGGTTACGAACGAACCCCTTAACCTGATGCTTCGCGGCCGACCGCTGTGCAAAATAGCGATAACCAACGCCTTGCACCAAACCGCTGATCAAAAACTTCCGTGCGATCATCTCAATGTGTAGCCTAGCCAAGCGCCTCGAGGCACTCCGCGAGTGGACGCTTCCGGCACGAAAAAATGTGCGAGCCCCCCAGGTTCTTCTCAACCTCTCCGGTTGACCGAAGTTCGTCCGCCAAGGCTACAAAATCCTTAGGTTCATCCGTCTCGAATGAAAAGAGGTAATCGTATTCGCCAAATCCGAGACCGTGCGTCATGTGTATCTTGATATTCGGAAAACGTCGGCCGACCATCATACCGTCCTCGATCAGTGCCTCCCGTTCCTCGGCCGATTTCTCATGCCATCCGCGGCCCTTCGGGCACGGATAAAAGAAATGATAAGCTTTCTCGCCGGCGTTCACATGAAAGCGATCTTCGGTACTCTCGCTAACGAACATCCTCTTTTTTGTAACGCTAAGATACGTTGCGGCGGTTATGAGATGGCTGCCGAGGCCGGTGCGGTTCATCCTTGCGGTCATCTCCTGCAGACGGTCCATCGAGCTGCCGATTCGCCAGAACATCAGGTCTGCTTTCGAATCAAAGCCGATAAGCGAATAGGCAAAGACGAGAAAATCGTCCGTGTAATCATCGAAAAGCGAAATGAACTCGCGTGAGAGCTCACTTTTTCGCCCGTGGTCCAGCTTGCGCCACTCCGCATCGGCCTTTAGGAAATGATAGCTGACGAACTGCGTCTCTACCGGGGCCGAAATTCGCGATCCGACAGGATCGTCAACAAGCCGAAGTCCGCTCTGCTCGGCCGTCTCACGCTGTTTGTTGACCAATTCTATCGGCAATTCTGCTTCTCCTTATTCGAACTTCGACAATTTTGCCAAGTTTACCGAGCATTGTCCAAAGCGTGCGGCCTTCGGGTTTTACATCGCGTTGATTTAGTGCCAGAATTGCCGTGTGCGAAAGTGTGTCCTTGCAACACTAATGATCGTCTTTGGCAGTTTGGCAGCCGTTGCCCAGCAGCGCCCGCTCATAACCGACGACATCGACATCACTCCGCAGGGAGCACTCGAGATCGGCGTCGGTGTCGATTTCATACAGAATGCCAAGTTCCCGCTCTCTGGTCTCAAGGGCGATCTGACCCGCGTCGGCGACATTCGCATACGGCAGGGGCTTGCCCCGAACGTTGAGATACAGATCGAAGGAACGATCCAGAATTATCTGGCGATAAACTCGGCCTCGAATCCATCACCGATCCCGCTAAATATCACGGGAAACTCGACGAACGATTTCAGCGATTTCACCATCTCTGCCAAAATTAAGCTGCTCAACGAAACCAAGTATTTCCCGGCTATCGGGTCGAAGTTTGGGTTTCAGATGCCGAATACCGATCAGGCCCGCGGCATCGGTACGAACCAGATCAACATATTCTCAAAGATCATCGCTCAGAAAAAGTTCGGCAAGCGGGCCGGCCGCGACCCGCTCGTAAACCTCTACGGAAACGTCGGGCTCGGAATAATGAACGCCCCGCTTAACAACTTTACGCAGAACGATGTCTTCCTTTACGGCCTAGCTGGGATCGTCCGGGTCAATGACCGGATCAACCTCGTCGCCGAGATCAACGGTCGCGAGAATACCCGCAGCGGAAATGCACCTTTAGGGACAGAAAGCGTTGGCGAGTTTCGCGTCGGCACACAGATCCGGGCATCGGGACTCAGGTTCGATACCGCTGCAATCTTCGGTCTTACCCGCTTTAGCCCGCGGACCGGCGTCACCTTCGGCGTCACCTACGAATCGCCTGCGTTCATCCCGATCGCTAAATAGCCTTTATATTTATCGGCCCGTTTCCCTTACCAAGGCCCGGTGCGGACCGGATAGCCTCGTTGACAAAAGCCTTCGCGACAGTGACCGCTTCGACCAGATCTTTTCCAAGTGCCAGGTTCGCGGCGATCGCCGAAGACAATATACAACCCGTGCCGTGGGTCGAGGTCGTCTCAATATACTCGCCCGAAACCGCGTGCCGAACGCCATCGATAAAGAGATGATCGACCGCCTTCGTTGGATCCGAGCCCGGAACCCTGTGTCCGCCCTTGATCAGCACACAGGCCGCTCCAAGCTCGTGCATCACCCTAGCCGCTCGCTCAAGGTCATCATCGGCCTCAATGGCGATGCCCGCGATGCGTTCGGCTTCGGCAAGGTTCGGCGTCACGACCGCTGCCATCGGAAAGAGGCGTTGCGTCAGCGAACGTAGTGCAGCATCGTCTATCAGATCAAATCCAGAGGTGGAACGAACGACCGGATCGACTACGAGCGGAACATCCGGGATCGCTGCAAGAACCCGGGCAACGGCCTCTATCACATCTGCGGACGGAAGCATTCCGGTCTTGACCGCACCGAACGAGTAATCTTCGAGAATCGGCATTATCTGCCGCTCGACCACCTCGCCCGACTGATTTTCCGAACCGAAAACGCCCTGCGTGTTCTGATACGTAAGCGAGGTCACCGCCGCAGCCGGAAAGCACCCGAATGCAGCAAATGCCCTGACATCTGCGAGAATTCCCGCCCCGCCGGAGGGGTCAAGCCCGGCGATGCTCAAACAGACTTTCTGAAGTTCTTTCATCGAAGTGTTTATTCACCTTAGCCGCAAATTGCCTGATCCTTTCGGGGGTGTTCATAGCACGTATCGCAGCAACTCCCGACGCTCCCGTAGCCAGTACCGGAGCAAGATCGTCCGCCGAAATTCCGCCTAGGGCGATCACCGAGAGCCCCTCGAATTTCATAACGGCCTCCCGGAGTTTCACGATCCCTGTCGGCTCGCCTTTTCCAGGTGACGCGAAAACGGGACCGTACGTTGCAAAATCCGCCCCGCCCTTCTGTGCCGTCAGGAGTTCTTCATCGCTGTGACAGGAAACGCCGATCAGGAATTCGGCGTCGAAAGTCCTTCGGACCTCGGCGACTGGAAGCCCGTTTGCCGGCAGGTGCACTCCTGCCGCACCCGCTGAGGCCGCGACATCCGGCCGGCCGTTCACGATAACGCGAAGCCCCGTTCCCTTCGTAGCCAGAACGACAGCACGGGCTAGTTCAAATAGCAGCTTCGCAGAGAGTTGCTTTTCGCGTATCTGAAAAAGCTGGACTCCGGCCTCGGCTGCTGCGATGGCATTCGTTTGGATTCGCTCAAGCTGGCCTTCAAACGTTGACACTTCGGCAAGGCCTTCCGTGATCGGGTATAGCAAAGGACCGGAGAGCATATTCACTTTCCGGATTCGGGCAGCTTGCCCTGCAGCAGTGCAACGCTTTGGCGAAAGTGGACGATCTCCCAAAATGCGATGAAAAGATTCAATACACCGAGGCCCGTTACCGCTCCTCGGACCCAATTTGAAGCAACGGTCCGCTGCAAGACCGGATATCCTGTAACATCCGTCAAATAAACGAGGAGGTAATTCTCACTCCACAGCCCGAACATCGTGTCCCAGGGCGCAAGGATAAGATACACCCCGAGCAGAAGGCATAGCGTGATAAAGAAAATGACGGTCAGTCTTTCGACCATACCGTCAAAGTATAACCCCGGGAAACGTGACAAACAACCGGATCAGACAGCGACGGACATCCGCTCAAGCCGCTGTGAGACATCGCGAAAACCGACATTCTCAATATAGACTTTTTCGAAGAACGCCGCCGCAGTTCGCGTATCGCCATCGCTTTCGCATGAATGCGCATACTCGTACCAAAGCCCTTGCTGCTCCTCCGGCGTGAGGCCTTTGACCTCAAGAGCCCGCTCATACCAGGTACGTGCCAAATGCGGTTTGCCGATGCTCATAAAGCAATGGCCCAACATGTTTGCACAAGAGTAAAAACGACGTGTGCCATCGTTCGGGCCGACCAAGCCGGCGGCATCCTGAAACTCGCGTATCGCTTCCTCGGTGAGACCCATTTCCTGATAAGCGATCGCCGTGTTGTAGTGCGTTTCGAAATCGGCAGAGCGATCCATGTCGATCGGGTCGAGGCCAAGATCGGTAAACAGGTCCTCCATCTCATTAGCCGAGTATTGTTCCGGCGCCGGATTCAATGACACTGGTCCGGTGGTGCCCGGCTCCATGTCTGCGGCCCCATTTCGAACCGAATTTCGCCGAATGGTCTCAAATAGTTCCTCGACCTCGGGCCGTAAGCCGAATTCACTCTTTAAGTCCTCAGCCGCACTTAACGCAAGGTCATTGTAGCCGCTGTCCAGGTAGAACTTGATACTGTCTATCTCACGCGAAAGCCGGTCAACGGTTTCTATGCTCGTTTCACCATTCACTTGACCGTTGCCGTTCGCAGCCGCACTGACAACGGATTGCCCATGGGTATTTGCTTTCGGATCTGCAGTTGATTCAAATGCGGGCAAACTGCCGGGCGACCCTTTCGCGGCGCTCGATTCATTAACCGAAGTGACCGACACTCCGAAGAATTGTGCGTCAAAGGAATCCGAAGATTGGTCAGATTCAGCAAATCCGTGCTCGGTGCTAAGCTCCTTGAGCCGCTGTGAGAGATAGGTCTCATTCGGGCAGAGCATCGTCAACTGCATCAACGCTGAGCGTTCTTCATCGACTGCATCGGCCTCGCGGGCGGCCGAGGCAAGCAGCTTCAGGAGATCAACGTAGCGTTGTTCGTCCTTCTGCCAGGAGGCAGTGGAAACGTCCAAGCGAAGCAGATCGAGGTGCATGGGTTCGACCTCACGTAGCCGCTCGACGTGGTAGGCAAGTTCATCGAACCGGGCGTCCGCGATAAGGTGATCCGAAGCCGCGACCAGCGACCTGATCGCCGAGGCGTGATCCTCATTCTCAAAATAGTGCGTGGAAAGTTCAAGCAAAAGTGGGTAGCTGGAAGGTTCCGCTGCAACGATCTGAATCAGCGTCGCCTCTGCCTCGGCAGCAGAACCATGCATCAATTCACATTCGAAAAGCAATTTGCCTATCTCGGCGTCGCCGGGCTTTTCGCGATAGATCCCGGCCACCATCTCACGAGCCTCATCGCCCGAGCCCTGCTCGTTCTTGAATGCTACCATCGCACGAAGTGCAGCAGGCGAGAACCGATCGGCTGCAACCGCTCGACGAAATGAGTTCTCCCCTTCTTCGGTGCGTCCCGCACGCAGGTGACGCTCGCCCATTTCAACGAAGGCAGCGATCGCTTCAGCGGTATCCCCTTCGCCGAGATATGTTTCCCCAATATGTTCCAAAACCTCGGTATTTTTGGTATCGAGAGCGGCTATCTGCTTCCAGATCGCCAGGGCCTCGACCTTTCGACCGTTCTTTTCGTAATCTTCGGCGAGGGTCACGTAATGCGATTTTGCCTCAACGACCGAACCCTTTTGCCGATAGAGTTCGGCAAGTCGGGCTGACATCTCGGTGGTCAGCGGAGCGATGCGGCTCATTTTGTTATAGACTGCTATCGCTTTGGCAGCGAACCCCTGACTCGAATAGTGCTCCGCTACTCCCTTAAAGCATTTAAGGGCAGCATCTGTATCATTGTCTTTGACATATAGATCGCCGAGCATATTGAGAGTAACAACATCGTTCGGATCCTGAGCTGTTACCCTTCGATATTCGCCGATGGCCGCGCGGATCTTTCCCTGTGAGAGATACTTTTCCGCATTTCGCATTGCGAGTTTTTTGTCGAACGCCATTATTTTGCCTGTGAAGTGAAGTTCGTCCGGGTCCCGAATGGTGAGAAAGACGGGAATTGTGCCAAAAAAATCCAGAGAGGCACCGAAAGAGAAGGCTCGCCTTCATATAAGAGATTACAAGCTGTGCAAATTTATGTCAATCATTTTTTGACAATTTTTGTAATTGTTTAACCATTTGTGTGACATTTAGGAAGCCTTTGATTTTTGGTTGTTTACGAATTAGGCTAACGTTTCGCGTTTTGGTTTTTATCATGAATGATGTAAGCGCAGTTATCCTTGCCGGCGGAAAGGGCACGCGGCTGCGGCCTCTTACGGTTTTTACGCCAAAGCCGATCGTGCCGATGATGAACCGGCCGTTCTTAGCTTTTCAACTTGAGATGCTGTCAGCGGCTGGCGTCGAAAAAGCCGTCCTTTCGCTTAGCTACCAGCCAAACAAGATCGAAGACGCGATCGGCGACGGTTCGCAATACCGCTCAAAGGTCAGCTTTGTGACCGAGCCGAATCCGCTCGGCACAAGCGGTGCGTTTCGCTTTGCGGCCGACGAGTCCTCGCACACCTTTGTCGTCCTAAATGGTGACATACTTACGGATATCGATCTTGCGAAGGTGTTCGAGCAGCACCGCAACACAAAAGCCGACGCCACGATCGTCCTAGTCGAAGTCGAGGACCCGACCCGCTACGGCCTTGTCGAAACCGACGATGATGGCCGAGTTGAACGCTTTCTAGAAAAACCGAAGGCCGAGGACGTCCCGCACCTCCGCTCACGTAACATCAACGCGGGGATCTACATTCTGGAGCGTTCAGTGCTCGATCTGATCCCGAAAAACGAGCATTCGTCCTTCGAATTCAACATTTTCCCGGCAATACTCGAAAAGGGTCTTAATTTCCGGTCTTATCTGCTTGGCGACGGCTACTGGCGTGACATCGGCAACCCCACAAGTTATCTCCATGCTCACATGGACTTTTTAGCTGGAAAGGTCGGACTGGATCTGCCGGAAATACCAGTACAAATCGAGATCGCAACCGCCGCATCGGTCGATCGCTCTTCGCTCTTCGGCGAAGGATGTGTTCTAAAGCCGAACTCAGCAGTTCGAAATTCTGTCCTCGGTCCCGGTGTAATGCTTGAGGAAAAAGCGATCGTTGAGAATTCGGTGATCTGGGGACACTCGCGGATCGCGGCAGGTGCCGCGGTTCAAGGATCCGTGATCGGGCGAAGTTCGTTCATCGGACGAAGCAGCTCGATCACCAAAGGGACGGTCCTCGGAGATAAAGCCACGATCCCGGACTACTCAGTCACTTAGATACACGACCAATGCCCGAACTACCCGAAGTTCAACTCGTCGCCAGCCATCTTGACCTGCTCGTCCGCGGCCGCCGGATCGAGCAGGCAATGCTTCACCGCCAGCGGCTAGCACCTGCGTTCACGCCCGAGGACTTCAACGCTCAACTCGCAAACGCCCGCATCAATTCAATTTGCCGCCGCGGCAAGCATATTCTCTTTGACCTTGAGAACGATCGCACTCTGATCGTCCATCTTCGGATGAGCGGTCGTTTTTCGATCGCCGCCGAGGGCACCGAACCGCCGCGCTTTACACATGCCCAGTTCGATCTCGGGGGCGAGACGCTCCATTTCAGCGATCAGCGGCACTTCGGGTTCATGAACATCGTCCGCAGCGATGAGCTAAACGCCGCGAAGGAACTTTGCAAGCTCGCTCCGGAGCCTTTCGGCGAAGATTTCTCGGTCGATTATTTAAGGTCAAAGTTGAAGGCCTCATCGCGGCCTATCAAGGAATTTTTGCTCGACCAAACGAAGGTCTGCGGGCTCGGCAACATTTATGCCTCTGAGGCTCTGTTCGAATCCCGCATCGACCCGCGAAAACGTGCCGATAGGCTCACAAAGCCGAAAGCCGAGTTTCTCCACTCGGCAATTCTCGCCGTGCTTGAGCGTGCGATAGAATCAAGCCGTTCTGTTCCGGTCGAGCCCGGAAATATCGGCGGAAATTTTTATGGCGAACAGGATTCGCCGGATTGGAGTGTTTACGGCCGCGAGGGCGAAGAATGCCCGGCTTGCGGTGAAAGCATCATGCGACTAAAACAAGCCGGCCGCTCGACCTTCTTTTGCAGGCGGTGCCAACGCTGAAACCTTGACACTTGGCCGCCGAAGTCGCATTATCGGGTTTACATCCGTGGTGAGTTATTGCGACTTGCGACCACGTTAAATAATCTGCTAAACAGCCAGTGACAATCGATCTGGAATCTGAGGTCTCGCTGTTTGGCGAGACCTTTTTAGTTATGAGAGATTTTCGTGAATTGCTTGCCTCGGACGGCGTTTTTGTATTTGACGGCGCGGTCGGCACCCGTCTTTACGACAAAGGCGTTTACATCAACCGCAGCTATGACGAGCTAAACCTGAACTCACCGGACCTTGTCCGCGAGGTCCACGCCGAATACGTGAAGGCCGGTGCGGACGTCATCGAAACGAACTCCTTCGGAGCAACGCGGCACAAGCTTCAGCAATACGGCCTCGAATCACGTCTCCGCGAGATCAACATCGCCGCCGCCCGGCTTGCGCGCGAAGCTGCGGGTGACAAAGCATTTGTCGCCGGTGCGATCGGCCCGCTCGGACTTCGGATCGAGCCCTTCGGCCCGACATCGTTCGAAGAAGCACGAGCTCTTTTCCGCGAGCAGGCAGAGGCTCTGCTCGAAGGCGGCGTCGATCTATTCATTCTGGAGACTTTCTCCGAACTGTCAGTGATCGAACAGGCCATCCTTGCCGTAAAGGAGATCTGCGATCTTCCTATCGTCGCCCAGATGACGATCCAGGACCATGGCAAAACAAGTTTCGGAACCGCGCCGGAGACGTTCACCGCAGAGCTCGAAAGACTCGGTGTTGACGTCATCGGACTCAACTGCGGAATGGGCCCGACCCACGTTCTCTCAGCACTGGAAAAGATGCGGGCCGTGACCTCGCTCCCGCTTTCCGCCCAGCCGAACGCCGGGCTTCCCCGCGATGTACAGGGCCGCCAGTTCTACATGGGCTCGCCCGAATACATGGCGACCTTTGCAAAACGTTTCGTCCAGGCCGGAGCGAACTTCGTCGGCGGCTGCTGCGGCACAACCCCGACCCACATCAAGCTGATCGCCGATGCGATCCGCTCGATCAGCCCGCGACAGCTTCACCAATCGGCGGCCGTAAAGCACGTGAGCGTCACCGAACTCAAACCCGAGGATGTTTCGGTCGTCTCACCAGAGGAACGCTCACGCTGGTCTGCAAAGATCGCCCGCGGCGAATTCGTCACCTCGGTCGAAGTGCTCCCGCCTAAGGGCTGCGACGCTCAGGCGACGCTCGATTCGATCCGTTTGCTGAAAGAGGCCGGAGTTGACGCGGTTAACATTCCCGACGGCCCGCGGGCCCAGACTCGGATGTCCGCTCAGGCGACGGCCGTCCTCGTCGAACGCGAGATCGGCATCGAGGCCGTGCTCCACTACTGCTGCCGCGACCGGAACCTGCTCGGAATGATGTCCGACCTGCTCGGGGCCGCGGCTCTCGACTTACACAACCTTCTCCTGATCACCGGTGACCCGCCGAAGATGGGCCCTTACCCCGATGCGACGGCGGTCTTTGACATTGACGCCATCGGCCTGACCAATATGGTCAATAAACTCAACCACGGTCTCGACATCGGCAATAACCCGATCGGAAAACCGACTGCGTTTTCGATCGGCGTCGGCGTGAATCCCGGTGCGGTAAACATCGATGAGGAGATCCGCAGATTCGAGTGGAAAGTCGAGGCCGGTGCGGAATATGCCATCACCCAGCCCGTTTTTGACACCGAGCAGCTTCGGTCGTTCATCGACCGCATCGCCCACGTCAAGATCCCGATCGTCGCCGGCATCTGGCCGCTCGTCAGCTTCCGCAATGCCGAGTTCCTGCACAACGAGGTGCCGGGTGTGAACGTCACGCCCGAGATACTCGATCGGATGCGGGTCGCTTCGGAGAAAGGAAAGGACGAGGCACGCGAGGAAGGCATCAAGATCGCTCGCGAATCCTTGCTCGAGGTGCGGGATGTCATCGCAGGCGTTCAGGTTTCAGCTCCGTTCGGTAACGTCAAATACGCTTTGCAGGTCTTCGGGGCTTTGCCGGAATTTGAACGAGGCCGGATCAGCGCAGATAGTGGAGGCATGATTGTTTAACATGGTTGACTTTCATTTCGACTCTGCATTATCATCGGAATTGGCCGGCAACGGCTATACTCCTTTCTTCCCATTTCTTCCTTCAACGAAATCGCTTCCGAGCCGTTTTCTACCTCTGTGGCTAATCATGCCTTTCCAACAATCATCCGGGAGAATCTCACTATGCCAACCCCCTCGATCAAACCTATACTGTACAGATTTTTATTAGCAATCTCGGTCGCCGCACTTTTTTCCATTCCCACGATATCCCAGACGTTTCCCGGCACCGGAACCGGTGCAATTCCGGACGGCACTTCTCCTAACCCTACGTGTGGTGCTCCAAGAGATGTCAATTTTGCAGTTACTGGATTGCTTGGAGCGGTCACATCGACAACCATTTCTTTCACTATGACACACACCTACATAGGCGACCTTCAGGTATTGCTGATAGCACCAGACGGTACGTCACATGTGATCTTCGCCTACGTTGGCCGGACGAGCCTTACCGGTTCCTTCGGAGATAGTTCTAACCTGAACGGCACCTATACTTTCGCTGACATAAACACTGGAAATATATGGTCCGCAGCAGCAGCTGGAGGCAACACTTTCAACATCCCGGGTGGCAATTATCGGACCCAGGAATCCGGCCCATTCTCGCCAGTCAATCCGGGCCCGGCCTTTACATCAATGTTCCCGGTCTTTCTGCCGGTTGCGAACCCTAATGGGACTTGGACCTTGCGTTTCTTGGATTGTGCTGCCGCGGATACCGGTACGGTCTCCGCCGCTTCACTTACTCTGACGTCGCTTGGCCCAACGTCTGCTCCGGCAAGCATTTCCGGGCGAGCAATAGCACCGGATGGCCGAGGCATTTCTAATGTCCGGATCATGGTGCAAGGTGGCGAGCTTGACGAACCTGTCTTGGCCTTAACCAACCAGTTCGGATATTACGCAATTGAGGGCCTGCCCTCCGGCCAAACGTATATCGTCTCTGCGGCATCGGGGCGAACCTTTTTTCCCGACCCAGTAAGGGTCGTAAACCTAGATACCGATCTGTCCGACCTGAATTTTGTTTCTGAACCCGATCTTCGTTAGCGATGGCCCTCTTATGTCAGTAATACTATCTTCCCTGGGCTTTTGCCTTCGATAACTTCGCGGTGTGCCTCCGGTGCTTCGCCTAGCGTGAATGTCATACTGATGACCGGAGCAACCACACCGGTCTCGAGACCATTCTCGATGGCACGGTGGATCTCTGCCATTTCGTGCGGAGCGGCATTGAAAAGTGACATCCCGAGGATCGTCGCTTCTTTGGTCATCGCCAGCCGTGGCGTGAACTCAAGGCTTCCGCGGCTGCCGATAACGACGATCCGTCCATACTTTGCGAGAGCCTCGAAGTCATTCTCAAGATTCACGTTCGCCAGCATCTCAAGAATGACATCGCAGCCTTTGCCATCGGTGAATTCCATGATCGCCGCGTAATGCCCGTCATCCGAGTGGTCGAACACCGCATCAGCACCGTTCGCCATTGCAAGCGATCGGCCCTCCTCGGTGCTTGCAGTGCCGATCACACACATTCCCGCACTCTTTGCCCACTGAACCGCCGCGATCCCAACACCGCCTGAGGCTCCGTGGACAAGAACGGTCTCGCCTATCTTCGCTCCGGCCTTTTGAAACAGCGCCCGATAGGCAGTGGCATAGGGCGTGAAAACACCCGCACCGGCTTCGAACGAAACGTTCTCCGGAAGCCGCCCGAGCTGATCCTCTCGGCAAAGAGCATATTCTGCGTAGGTACCGGTCAGCGTATCGGCGATGTAAACATGGTCTCCGGGCGCAAATCGCCGCACTCCCGGACCGACCGCTTCGACGACCCCCGCACCATCCTTTCCCGGCGTATAAGGCAGCTTCGGTTTAACGGCGTGAATCCCCGAACGAATATAAGTATCGACCGGATTCACACCGGCCGCCTTAACACGAACGAGCACCTGCCCATCCGCCGGGCTTGGCGTTTCAACCTCCGCAAGTCCGAGCACCTCAGGCCCGCCGAATTCTACAATGACAATTGCCTTCATTCTTAACGATCAGATCTTTGGCTGGCGGCAAAGAGGATTGTTACTAGTTCTTCCATTCCGACTCGGGGATCGCCGCGTTCTCAAGAATATTGCGAAGAGTTCCGACGGGGAGATTCTTGCCGCTATGAAAAGGTACGATCACCTGTCGGCCCGTGGAGTAATTCCTCCATTTTCTGTGACTTCCCTTTTGAGAAACCAACACGAATCCAAATCTGGCCAGGAGGCGTTCGATCTCTTTGGAAGTGAACGTCCTCATTCGCTTGATTGCTAGACGTAAACCTCACGTATGACTGCGGTCGGAGCAAAGGGATAGGTAGCAGGCTCGAGATAAAGCTCGATCGCTTCGCGAATGTTCTCGAGAGCTTCATCCTCGGTGACGCCCGCACTGGTGCAGCCGGGCAACTCGGGGCACCATACTGCCCATTCACCGGTTTCTTCGTCACGCTCTAAAACGACACGCCATTTCATAACTCTTATTTTACTCCACGGTAACGCTCTTCGCCAGATTTCTCGGCTGATCGACGTCGCAGCCGCGGCGGACGGCGATGTGATATGCCAGAAGCTGGAGCGGGACGACCGAGAGCACCGGCCCGAGGAGGTCGGAGGTTTCGGGGATCTCGATGATGTGGTCGGCGACCTTTGAGCTCATCCCGTCGCCCTCGGTCAGCACAGCGATCACGATGCCGTCGCGTGCCTTCACCTCGACGATGTTCGAGTGCGTTTTCTCGTAGCGAAGCTCGCTTCCGTCGTTGCCGTTCTCTCGGGTGTTGACCACAACGACCGGCAGCTTCTCGTCGATCAAGGCATTCGGCCCGTGCTTCATCTCGCCGGCCGGATAGCCCTCAGCGTGGATGTAGCTGATCTCCTTGAGCTTGAGTGCTCCCTCAAGAGCGACCGGAAAATTGATGCCGCGGCCGAGATAAAGAAAATCCTGCACGCGGAAAAAGTCCTTCGAAAGTTCCTCGATCAGGTCGGCGTCGTTCAAAAGCTGTTCGATCTTCAGCGGAAGCTCGGCAAGGTCCTGAGCCAGCCGCTTGGCCTCGTCTTCGTTTATCGTGCCGCGAAGTTCGCCCAGATAGAGAGCAAAGAGATAAAGCGCGATCATCTGCGCCGTGAACGCCTTGGTCGAGGCAACGCCGATCTCCGGCCCGGCGTGGGTCAGTATCGTCCCGTCCGCCTCGCGGTGGATCATCGAGCCCTGCACATTGCAGACGGCGAGCACCTTGCAGCCCTGCTGCCGTGCTTCGCGCATCGCGGCGATGGTGTCGGCCGTCTCGCCCGATTGCGAAATGACGATCAGCAGATCGCTCTCGTTCAGCACCGGGTCGCGATAGCGGAACTCCGACGCGTAATCGACCTCGACCGGAACGCGGGCGAGCTTTTCGAGCATGTACTTCCCGGCAAGCCCGGCGTGCCACGACGTTCCGCAGGCAGCGATCTTGATCGAGGTGATCGAGCGAAATTCCTCCTCGGAGATGTCCATCTCGTCGAGATAAACACGGCCCGTGTCGAGCGAAACGCGGCCCTGAACCGTATCGCGGACGGCACGCGGCTGCTCGTATATCTCCTTGAGCATGAAGTGCTTAAAGCCGCCCTTCTCCGCCATTATCGGGTCCCAGGTGATCCGCTGCCGCTGCGGCTCGACCGCGTTGCCGTCAAAGTCCGTCACCCGCACGCTCTCTTTCGTCAGTACCGCGATCTCGCGGTCGCCAAGGAAGAAAACATCACGTGTGTGCGCAAGGATCGGAGGAATGTCCGAGGCGACAAAGAACTCGCCGTCGCCGAGGCCGATAACGACCGGCGGCCCTTCGCGGACCGCGATGACCGTATCCGGCTCATCGACGGAGATGATCGAGAGGGCAAAGATACCGCGAAGTTCGGCAACCGCTCGCCTAACAGCAAGCTCGAGCGAAAGGCCTTCTTTCTCGATGTAATGCCCGATCAAATGCGCGACGACCTCGGTGTCCGTCTCGGTCTTGAAGTCATGGCCTTCGGCCGCGAGCCGTTCCTTGAGCGCGAGGTAATTCTCGATGATCCCATTATGGACAACGACGACCTTGCCAGATTGATCACGGTGCGGATGTGCGTTCTCCTCGGTCGGTCGGCCGTGCGTCGCCCATCGCGTGTGGCCGATGCCGTATGTCCCATCGAGCGGGCTCAGCCGTATCGCCTCTTCAAGATTGCGGAGCTTTCCCTCGGCCCGCCGAAGTTCCAAATGCCGCCCCTCGTCAACGACCGCAATGCCCGCCGAGTCGTATCCGCGATACTCGAGCTTCCGAAGGCCATCGATGATCAACGGCACAACCTGCTTATTTCCAACGTATCCAACAATTCCGCACATAAATAAAATCTAATGATCTACGAAGTGTCATCGGCTTTGAGCGTCTTGATAGCTCGTGCCGGAGCGCCAACAGCAAGCTTGTTCGGTTCGATGTCCTTTGTTACCACGCTTCCTGCTCCGGTTGCGGCGCCGTCGCCGACCTTTATCGGGGCGACGAGCATTGTGTCCGAGCCGATCTTTACATCGTTGCCGATGTGGGTTTCGTGCTTATTTTTGCCGTCAAAGTTGCACGTGATCGTCCCGGCTCCGATGTTCGTTTTGTCGCCGATGGTCGCATCGCCGAGATATGTCAGGTGGTTCGCCTTTGAGCCGCGGCCAAGCCGGGTCTTTTTCATCTCGACAAAATTGCCGACCTTTGCTCCTTCCATCATTACGGCCTTTCCGCGGAGATGTGCCATCGGGCCGACGGTGCACCCATTGCCGATCTCCGAATCGACCACCACGCAGTTATCAAGTATTTCGACGCCGTGGCCGACGCGCGCGTTCGTCAGTCGGGTTCCCTGCCGTATAGTACAGCCATCGCCGATCTCCGTGGTTCCCTCGACCGTAACGTTCGGATAAACGATCGTGTCCCGCCCAAATTTTGCCCGCTCGCTGATGTAAACGCTTTTCGGGTCGATAAAAGTGACGCCGCTGTCGAGCATTAGCCGCTGAACGGTCCGCCGCCTCAGCACGCGTTCCATCTCGGCGAGCTGAACGCGGTTGTTCACGCCCTCGATCTCTTTGTGATCGCCGTGAGTATAGACCGCAACGTCGTCGCCTGCTTCGCGGAGCATTGCCGGGACGTCGGTCAAATAGTATTCGCCCTGAGCGTTGTCGTTCTTAACTTCGGCTAGTGTGGTGAAAAGCTTTCGTGAATCGAAACAGTAGATCCCGGCGTTGATCTCGTTTATCTCTAGTTCGCTTTGGCTCGCATCTTTTTGTTCGACTATCCGGTCGAAAAGCCCTTCACCCGACCGAACGACGCGCCCGTAGCCCGTAGGGTCCTTGAGCTTAACGGTCAAAACGGTCGCTGTCGCCCCGCGTCCGCGGTGGTTGTGATGATACTGGACGAGAGAGGCGAGCGTTTCGTGCCGTATCAGCGGGACGTCGCCCGAAAGGATAAGGAGCGTCGAATCTCGATCGGTAAAATGTTCGCGGGCCGCATTTACAGCATCGCCGGTACCGAGCTGCTCTTTTTGCGTTACAAATTCGACGCGGTCGGCCTCGATCTCTTCAAGTACGGCCTTCTTTACTTCGTCCGCCTGATGGCCGACGACCACATATATCTTCTCGGGACCAAGTGCCGCAGCCGTCCGGCAAACGTGGCTGATCAGTGGGGTTTCGCCAAGCTTATGCAATACCTTTGCAATGCTCGAACGCATTCGCGTTCCAAGTCCGGCGGCGAGGATAAGAACGTCTATTGGCTTGTTTCCCGGTGATTCGTTTTGCATTTCAGGTTTCGGACAACAAGAAAGTGAAATGATACGAATAAAGCAGGCTTATGTCACGCAACAGTCCCGATATCCGGGGCCTTTGAGGTATGCAAAAAGCCGCTCGCACCCGCGCCGAGGCATTCGAGTACAGTGCGGGCAAGCTTTGCCGGGTCGTGCCGGACCTTTTCGCCCGAATCGAGCAGGTCGCGTTTGATAACGACCGCTCCCTCGATCTCTTCTTCGTTCATTGAGCCGTGAACCCCGATCTGCTCGGCACCTTCTCTTAGGTAAAGGTCGGCTTGTCTTTCCGAAACCGGCCGGTTGTTGACAATGAGATGGTCGAATTGTAGTTCGGGAATGTGTTCTTTCACTACCTCCAGATGCCTCCGGCCGGTCATTCCGTCGGTCTCGCCGGGCTGGGTCATCAGATTGCAGACAAAGACCTTAACGGCCGCGGATTCAACGATCGCACGCCGGATCGCCGGAACCAAAAGCGGCGGTAAAATGCTTGTATAAAGCGATCCCGGGCCGACCGTTATAAGATTCGCACTTCGGATCGCCTCGATCGCGCCTGGCAGCGGCTCGCACTCTGCCGGTTCGAGGAAAAGCCGCTCGATACGCTTGCCGCATTTCCCGATCTTGGTCTCGCCTTTTATGGTCTCGCCTTCAGTGGTGCGGGCGGCGATGCGGACATTCGTGCTCGTCGCAGGATAAAGATGCCCTTTTGTAGCCAGGATCTCGGCCGAAAGCCGCACCGCTTCCGAAAAATCGCCGGTAACTTCCGAAAGTGCGGCAAGAAAAAGATTTCCGACACTATGTCCTGCAAGCTCGCCGTCTCCGCTGAACCGGTGCCGAAAAAGCCGAGAGAGCAGATGTGAATCCTCCGAAAGTGCGACCAGGCAATTGCGAATATCGCCGGGCGGCGGAATGTCCAGTTCATCCCGCAGACGTCCGGAACTTCCGCCGTCATCCGAGACGGCAACGATCGCCGAAAGCTCGTTGATCGGGCTGTACCCATCGCCTCGATCGCCGACAAAGGCCTTCAGCCCCGATAGCAGCGTCGAAAGGCCATTGCCTCCACCGATGGCGACAACATTTGCGTTCCGGTGAAAAAGGTGCGTCATTTCTTCGATTTCCGGGCTTTTGCCAAAAACACTGCCGTTCGCATCATATTTCTAATTGACCAAAACCTCAAGATTTTTGGCAAAAAAGTTTAAAAACATCTTGTTTGCCCGCTCTCGCCTATGCTACCTTTATATTTGGTCGTTCGACCACCCCTCCAACTTTCGAGGAAGTTGCGGATCCGCAGAGTTCTCTTTTTCATCCTAAACTTCGGGTAATCACGAAATGGCCCATTCGCCCTTTATCCTGCAGGAACAAGAGTTTCAGAAGTTAAAGACCGTCCTCGCTCGGTTATGCGTTGAGTGCGTAGCCCGGGTCGTTTTTCTGGTTGACCGCGATGGACAAACGATCGCGTTCAACGGCGACATCGGCGACATGGACACGACGAGCTTTGCTTCGCTTGCGGCCGGCAACGTCGCTGCGACCAACAGCATGGCAAAGCTGATCGGCGAAGACGGCTTCCCGGCAGTCTTTCATGAAGGCGAACGCGAAAGCATATTCATCAGCGTCATCGGCCGCAGCCTGCTCGTCGTCGTGTTCGATGAACGCTCGACCCTCGGTCTTGTAAAACTGCGGACAAAGCGGGCCAGTTACGAGGTCGCGGCGATACTTGAAGAAGCCTCAAAACAGTCGCAGGCATTTGCGGCAAATAGCGCATCGGCCTTTGCAGATATCACCGACGAGGATATCGATAGTCTTTTCAGCTAGAATTTTAACGGCGTTATTTTAAAACAGCCCCAAGCAGAGCCATGACCTTTATCAACTACGCATCGCGGGAAATAAATTGCAAGATCGTCTATTACGGGCCTGGCCTTTGCGGCAAGACGACGAATCTCCAGTATATTTACGACGCAACGGCTCCACAGGCGAAAGGCAAGCTCATTAGCCTCGCCACCGAGACGGACCGCACGCTCTTTTTTGACTTTATGCCCCTTGAGCTCGGGACCGTCCGCGGCTTCAAGACGCGTTTTCACCTCTATACCGTTCCGGGCCAGGTCTATTACGATGCCTCGCGAAAGCTGATCCTCAAAGGCGTTGACGGCGTGGTCTTTGTCGCCGACAGCCAGGAAGAAAGGATGGACGCGAACGTCGAATCGCTCTATAACCTGGAGGAAAACCTGCAAACGCAGGGCTATGACCTGATGCAGTTGCCCTACGTTCTGCAATTGAACAAGCGCGACCTTCCGGGAGCCGTTCCGGTCGAGGATCTGACCTACGAGCTCCAGAAAAAGGGCGAACCGGTCTTCGAAGCGGTCGCAACCACCGGCACGGGCGTCTTCGACACTCTGAAAGCCGTTGCGAAACAAGTACTTACGGAACTTCGCAAGACCTAACAGAGAACGAACCGATAAAAATAAAAAGCCGCCGGAAGCGATTCCCGCGGCTTTTTTACCTTCCCCTTGCTCGGAAACCAGGAGTACCTTTAGTGCAGAACCTTGTCGAATTGGTTCATTCCTAGTTTTCGAGCTTCGGGGGCGTTCGGATTCAGTCGGATCGATCTTTTTCTACTTCGCGACCGTCACCGTCACCGGAACGCTCTTTGAGACCACGTCATAGACCGGCGACCTCTGCTCGGCGACACGGACAAGTTCCTCAAGCTGCTCGTCCGTCGCATCGCCCTTGACCCGGAACTCGATGTTTATATCGCTGTAGCCGTTTCGGATGTTCCGGTCCATCCCGAGAAACCCTCGAAGATCGAGGTTCCCCGAATAAGTCGATGTAACCTCATCGACTTTGATGCCTTTCGCCGCCGCGTGGTACACGAGGCTCGTCGTAAGGCAGCCAGCGAGGGCCGCAAGCAGATACTCGACCGGGTTCGCACCGGTATCCGTTCCGAGCAGGATCGCCGGCTCGTCCTTCCTGAACACGAACGGCGTATCGCGCTTGAACGTCTGGCACGCTCCGTCGTAGTCGTCAACGACCGTCTCGTTCTGGCCGCCGTTGATCCATTTGTTTCTCGCCCGAAAATTGAATTTCGCGATCTCTTTGTTTCCACCGATGGCATCGATCGTTTCGAAAAGCTCCGTAACGTTGACGCCGTTGACTATCTTTTGTTCTTTCTGTGCTGTCTGCATAATTCTCTCCTAATTTGTATTGTTCGCGATGCACGAAGGCGACGGAACCCGCCGCCCACTCGGCACTCCTAGCAAAATGCCGGAACGATCTCCTCGAGCTTTTCCCGCTCTGCGGGGTCGAGCGCTCCGACCGTTTCGAGGAACTTCGGATGCGACATCCCGGTCCCGAGATAGGTCCAGCGGTTTGCCTGATGCTGGACCGTTATGAACTCCTCGCGTTCGGCCTCGGTAAGCGTGCGGCCGGTCGCGGCCTCGAACGCCTCAAGGTCGAAGAGCGTCTGCTGCTTGAGGCCGGTATCGAGAAATCCGCCAATGTCCAGATAGTCCGCAACGCCTTCCTTGATCTGGTGTTCCGGCATTCCGGCGGCGAGTGTCTCTATCATCATCGTGTCGAGCTTGGCGTGCTGCGCTTCCTCAAGCCAGTGGTGCTTGAGCAGGCTCTTGAACTGCGGGTCGAGGTCCTGGTCGTTCTTGATGCTGTCGAGGTAATGCCGCTGCGTCATCCATTCGATGTGAAGAATGACCAACGCCACGCCGAGCGGGCCGTGGGCAAGAACAGCCTTTGCCACCTCGGGCGGCGGGCCGATCACCTTGCATTCGGTACCGAAGTTCTCCTGAAACTCGCTGCTGAACCGCTTAAAGAGCTGAATATGCTTCGCTTCTTCGCTCGCAAATTGCAGGAATGCCCGGACACGATAGTCATCCTTATCAAGCGACGGCCTCACGTGGTCGAGCACGAACGGCAGGATGAACTCCTCAACGAGCCCGAAGATCGACAGATATGCGTGGCCGCGGATCTGGTTCAACACTCGCTTTTCGTCTTCGTTCAGAAAGCCGAGCCCATCGACCCGAGCGAGCGATTCGGGCATGAATCGTTTGCTCAAGTCGAGCTTCTTATCGCCGCCGATGATGTCCTCGATAGCCCAGTTCACCCGCCGCGAGGCGACGATCGTTTCGCGGTAATCATATTTCGGCAGGGAGCCTTTATTACTTCCGGTTGTGATTGCGTCTAACATTATTTTTCTCCTAAGTTCGCCTCTTATTTCATGTTCATTTGCTCAACTTACCGTTCTTGATGATCAGCTTGTCCGATCCGCTGACCCGCATTTTGCCGACCCCGACTACCTCGATCTCGCAGCTGCTGCAGATACTGAGGACCGTTGAATTGCCGTCGATCCACGTGTTGCGCGTCGTGCCGCCGTCGTGGACCTTTACCTCGTAACGCTTGCCGTCCTCATTCTTGAGGTCTGCCGGCATGGCGACGACCGTCCCAAGCATCAGGACGGCGGTAGCAATTATCGTCTTCATTTTCTTGTTCATTCTGTCTTTCTCCTTCTGTTGATCTGGTGCCTGTTATTCAAGCGACAGCCCGAGCGTGCCGATCCCGGGTGCCGAGCCTTCGAGTTCAAGGTCGAGCGTGCCGACTCCGTTGCTGCCGATCGCCGCTTTGAATGCCGGATACTGCTTGCTGATCTCGTGGATGTAGCTCACACCTTCCGCCCCTTTAAGCAGAAAGGTCTCGACCGCCGCCGTGTTTAGCATCAGGATCGTCCACATTGCCCGGCGGCCCGAAGGCCGAATTCCCTTTGCCGGGTCGATGCGGCCGTCAACGATAACGCCGCGGCCGGCGGACTTTCGGAGTTCCTGCTGAAAGCGGCGGATGAGTGCCGCCGTCTTCGGCCCCATAACTCCGTTCGGTTCCGGCAGTTCTACATCTGCCCATGACCGACGCCAGTTGAGCCCGTAACGCATCAGGGCCTGAACCGCGATGACATCGTTCTTTGCATTGACGCCGTTCTCGCCGACCGACGCGTGAAGATTCACCTGCGTGAACCCGTTGAATTCTTGTAGCTTTGCCATAAAATGATCGCTCCGTATAAATTCCGTATATGACTTTCCCGACGCTGCCGCCGGTCTTCATCCCGATAAGACGACACCCGCTTATGTAACAGGACACAAGACGAAAATGTGAGCAAAGCTAAGCGGCAGCGAACCTATGTGCTAGAATCGCCGTATTGCAGTTTGAAAGGTAAGTTCTTGACGCTGATCGTTATCCCGAAATGACGACGAAAGATTCGCCTGAAATAACCCAATTGCTGCTCGCCTGGCGTGAGGGCGATGAAGGCGCGCTTGAGCAACTGATGCCGGCCGTTTATCAGGAACTCCGCCGCCTTGCCCGCAACTATATGCGGCGGCAAAATCCCGACCATACTCTTCAAACAACCGCTCTTGTCAACGAGGCATTCCTAAGGCTCGTTGATTCGAACCGGGTCAATTGGCAGGACAGGAATCATTTTTTTGCGATCTCAGCTCAGTTGATGCGGCGGGTCCTGGTCGATTCGGCCCGCAAGCGCAACAGCCTGAAGCGAGGCGGCGACCAGATCATGGTCACGCTCGATGATCGTGCCGAGGTCGCCATCGAAAAGCACGAAGATATGATCGCCCTCGACGAGGCTCTCGAACGGCTCGCGAAGCTCAGTCCCCGGCAGGCACAGATAGTAGAGATGAAATACTTTGCCGGACTCACCGAAGATCAGGTCGCCGAAACGCTCGACCTTTCGACCCGTACGGTCCGCCGCGACTGGAATCTCGCGAGGGCGTGGCTCTATCGCGAATTAAAAGGCTCTGCCTAACCATGTCCCCCGATCGCTGGGAAAAGATAAACGAGATTTTCAATAACGCGCTCGAGCTGCCGTCCGCGGAGCGGGAGTCCTACATTGTCCGCGAATGCGGTGATGACGCGGAACTGCTCGCCGAGGTCCGCTCGCTCCTCGGGGCCGAGTCGCAGGCCGGCGAATTCATCAACGAACCGGCCGTCTCCGGGATATCTTCCGGCTCGCCCGATGAACTTCCGCAAACGCTCGCGGGCATCGAATTCGGACATTTCAAGATCGAGCGGTGCATCGGCTCGGGCGGTATGGGCGACGTTTATCTTGCGACCGATACGCGGCTGAACCGCCCGACGGCGATCAAGACCCTGCCGAGCGTCCTCGCCCGCGACCCGGCCTTCGTCAAGCGTTTTCACAATGAGGCCCTAGCCGCCGCGAACCTCAACCACCCGAACGTCGCAACCATCTATTCCGTTGAAGATATCGACGGCCGGCCGATCATCACGATGGAATACGTTGACGGGCAGCGGCTCGATGAGGTCACGCCCGATGAAGGGATCGACATACGGACGTTCCTTGACTGGTTCACCTGCATTTCCGACGCCCTCGCCCACGCACACGAACGCGGCATCATCCACCGCGACATAAAACCGGGCAACATTCTCGTCTCAAACTCGGGCGTTCCGAAGATACTCGATTTCGGCCTTGCCCAGGTCGATGAACGCCTTCGTGCCGGGGCGCCGGACGACCATAGCCTGACACAGCCCGGGCAGGTCATCGGAACGCCGGCCTATATGTCGCCGGAACAGGCCGAAGGCAAAGAGGTCGATTTCCGAAGCGACATCTTCAGCCTCGGCGTCGTGATGTATCAGGCGCTGACCGGCAAGCGGCCATTTGCCGGCGACAGCCATGCGGAGATAGTCAGCAACCTGCTCAAATCCGATCCGCCGTCGATGCGTTCGCTGAGGCCCGAGATTCCGGACCCGATCGTTCGGCTGATCGAAAAGTGCCTCGCAAAATCGCGGCGGGCCAGGCCGCGTTCGATGAAAGAGGTCAATTCGATCCTCACCGATATCTGGCACACCTACACACGCGGCGGTTCGGGCAGCTCGCTTCGGCGGCTCTACCGTGAATTTTCCGTCGGTTCGTATCGTTGGCTTATAGGCGCCGCCGCCGTCGTGCTCATCGGAGCCGTTGCCGGTTGGTACTATTTCTCTCGGCCGGCCGCCGGGGCGATCACTTTCGCCAACATGGTCCCGCGGAAACTTTCGCAATCGAACAACGTCGTCTATGCCCACATAACGCCTGACGGCCGCTCGGTCGTTTACAACACCATCGAAGAGAACGAGCGGCGGGCAATGTACATTCGCCAGGTTGAAGACCGCACCTCGCTCCAATTGGTGCCGCCGGAGATGGTCTGGTACTGGGGCGGAATGGCGATCTCGCCCGATAGTTCGCAGATATATTTCATTACGGCCGGCCGGCTCGATACCCACGGAACGCTCTACCGGATCTCCTCGCTCGGCGGCCAGCCTCGAAGACTGATCGAAACCGTCAACGACCTCGGATCGCTTTCGGCCGACGGCGAACGGATATTGATCATCCGTTACGGCGAGACGATCCATCTCATTTCTGCGAACGCCATCGACGGCAGCGACGAACGCGTTATTCACCAAACGCCGAAGAACACCATACTTCGCGACCCGCATTTCTCGGCCGATGGGCGGACGATCTTTTTCAGCAAGGTCGAGAACGTCGGAACAGCGGAAAGCTGGTCGCTGGTGCGAATCCCGGCCAACGGTGGCCCCGAAACCGTGGTGATGCAGCCGCGGCGGACGAAGATAAATGAGATCGCCATCCTGCCCGATGGCGAAGGGCTTCTCGTCAATCAGGGCGACGCCGTCTCGAACCTCAATCAGCTTTTTCACGTCCGCATCAGCGATGGGCTCGAGACGCGTGTGACCAACGACCTGAACTCATATTTCGGCATCAGCCTGAGCGCAAACGGCCGCTCGGTCGTCACGGCTCAACGCAGCCAGACCAACGATATCTGGACGGGATCTGCCGACGCTCCGAACGAGCTAACGAAGCTCACCCGCGAGGCGACGGCCTATCTTCGAACCTCGTGGACACCGGCCGGAAAGCTCATTTATGACGGGCTGGAGAACAACATCCCGAAGATCTGGGTGTCCTCGCTCGATGGCAAAGAGCCGATCCGGCTGACCTCCGGGACGACGAACGAATGGGAGCCGATGGTCTCGCCCGATGGACGCTACATCTTCTTCGTCTCCGACCGGTCGGGCGAGCGGAAGATCTGGCGAATGAACGCCGACGGCAGTAATCAGGTGATGATCGGCCCCGAGCAAGGCACGGGCCTTAACCCGCGTCGCTCCGCCGACGGCCGAAGCGTGCTGTTCCAAGTGAACAGAGGCAATGAGAGATTTGTCGGGAGTGTTCCGATCGATGGCGGGGCTGTATCATTACTGCCCCCATTCGGAAATACTTATTGGGAGATGTCTCCAGCGGGCGACCGCATCGCAGTTGCGGAATTTGACGAAGCGGCGAACCGCGGCCGGGTCGTGGTCCGGCCGCTGTCCGCGGCCGGCGAAGTGATCGAGCTTGATATCTTGCCGATGCTCGTCTTTGCTTGGTCTCACGACGGAAAAAGCTTTTTCTATCGCGAACGAAGCGGCGACGGCGATTCGGCCTCGACGGTTTGGAACATCGACCTTGCATCGAAACGCGTTCGGCCTTACCTTTCAACAAAACCCGACTCGGTCCATCATCTGTCCTTTTCGCCGGATGGCAAGCGGGTCGCGGTCGTCCGCGGCAAGCTGATCACCGATGCCGTGCTTCTCACCACCCGCGAACAAAAATAAAAAA
>JAHBSL010000024.1 GCA_019639135.1 Acidobacteriota bacterium | reverse complement strand
GATAAAAACCACTCGCGGCCAACGAACAAACGACCACGTCGAATGCCCATCGCCTCTTATGCATCTCAGTTGTAAGATCGGTGATTTGCACAGTTCTCTCCGTACTTCTTCTCCAAGGCGTAGATGAACATGCGGCCCTTCGGGGCGGTGATGACATTACCAGCCACTTGGTGTCTTATTTCGAAACCAAGCCATAATTATACCGTTCGGTTGTCGTTGAAATACGGGTTGGGTTGTTCTTGAATC
The DNA here is from genome assembly GCA_019639135.1 of Acidobacteriota bacterium. GTDB lineage: Bacteria > Acidobacteriota > Blastocatellia > Pyrinomonadales > Pyrinomonadaceae > OLB17. Next base: position 72,701 of record JAHBSL010000024.1, on the reverse strand, counting down.
TCATCTCACTTTGATATTGGATGATCAGATAACTTGACTTCTCTATCCAATATTTCGCGGTCGTCAACGGATAAGTTCTGTTCCGGCCCGTGATAAGGTAGCAGTGCTTTCCATCAATCGTGCTCTCTTGCACTTCATCAAAATCATGCAGAATCTCAAAGCTCCGTAGCATTCCTGTTGTTCTTTCGCTTCCGAAGAGAATTCGTCCAATTTCAAATCGATCCTTTCCAGTATTCGATTCTATACCTAGGAGCCCCCCAAACGGGTCATCATCGGTGTCGACGATCTGATCGTCCACCTTCAAAACGGATCGCGACCTGTTAGAGGAAAAAGCAAACGTTTTGCCTTCATCTTTCCACAGAATATCGAGAGCTTCATTCGACCGATAACGTAATTCGAAATCAAAACTCTGGTCAATAACGCCGCTGTATGGCGTTGAATGATACCGATTATAACCTTTGAGATCGATCTGTTTGACCTTACGGTAACGGTCTGAAACTTTTTCTAAGATCGTTGATGCCGACTCTGAGGAGTTTTCGATTTTTGGACTTACGCCTAAGTCTAAATCCTTCTCCGAAGTGTCAAGAGCATCAGTGCAAGCGACACCGGCGAGGCATAGTAACAGAGTAAACTGCACCATGAGAGTTCTTGTTCCTATTGTCAGGGGGGAAACGGAATTAGGCCTTCGATTGTGCGAGTTTTCCTGATTCATTGTGTAAGTTTATGCCGTGGAGGTGCGAGGTGGCAAGAAATTTCGGTTGGAGGCGGAGGGCGGGCTTGCTCATTTCAAATTCCAAATTCCAGATTCTGCACTCGAAACTGGTCACTCGTCACTCGCAACTAAGGCGAGCCCTCCCTGACGGTCGGGCCTCTGACACGGGCATTCGTCATTCATCATTCATCGTTCATTATTCATCATTCATCATTCCAAGAGACACCCTCCCAACAGGTCGGGTTTCCGCCTGTGGGGTTAAGGGACGGGTAAAGATTAGCTAGGATGAACCGCCCTTACTTACGTGCGGGCTTCCGCATCTGGATTCCAAACTCTTCAATCAACGTTCATTATTCGATCATGCCCTCCCTGACGGTCGGGCCTCTGACATGCATTCCGCATTTGATGTTAAGGCCCTTCTTGCATGCGGGCCTTCGACACGCGGATTCCGCGTTCACCGAATACGGTCCACAATTCACGATTTACGATTTACTATCTACGAGCACAGGTTTGACAACGAAAATCGCTGATTGGTATTCTTTCTGTTCGCGCTTTTGGCGTGGAGTAATGTGTCCGGTTCGTCTAGGGGTCTAGGACACCGCCCTTTCACGGCGGCAACACGGGTTCGAATCCCGTACCGGATACCATCTTATTTTGCAGTTTCGACATCATAGTGGTTTGATCTCAAGTTCGCTTGCACAACAGGCGAACTTTTTATTTTATACTTGAGTGTTATGCGAAAGCGGTTTGTATTGAGTTTTGCGGTGGTCTGCCTGGCGGCGGCCGCGGCCTTTGGCCAGCAGCGGGTGACGGATTCTGTGTTGGTGATGCCGTTCGAGAATGTTTCGAACAAGCCGGAGTTCAACTGGATCGGCGAGAGCTTTGCGCTTTCGCTTTCCGAGCTGCTTCAGGTGCCGGGGTTGAATGTCGTTTCGAACAGCGAGCGAAAGCTGATCCAGCAGCGGCTTCGCGTGCCGCTAGCGAGCATCCCGAGCCTTGCAACATCGCTCCGGCTCGCACGCGAAAGCAATGCGACGCTGCTCGTTTCCGGCAAATACACGATCATTCCGGCACAGGACGACCTTGCCGCTACGATCAACGTAACCGCCCGCGTGATCCGAGTGAATGAAGGCCGCTTTCTGAGCGAGGACCTACCGGACGGCCGCCGCATAACCCGCGACATCGCGCTCAACGACGCGCTCGGCAACCTGCAAACAATGCAGGGCCAGATCGCTTATCAGGTCTTGTATCAACGCGACAAGGCGTTGCCGTTCTCGCAAAATCAGTTGATCGAAACGGCGACGAAGATCCCGGCTCGGGCATTCGAGGCCTATATCAAAGGTTTGCTTACCCAGAATCCGATGTTTCGCGAGAACTTTTTCAAGAATGCTTTGCGGCTTTATTCCGATTCGGGGGCGACTGGCGATTTTGGCGAAGCGGCGCTCGAACTCGGGCATCTTTTCTACGGGCAGCGGAAGTTCAATGAAGCGATCGACGCGTTTCAGCGAGTGGTCAATGCCGAGCGGGCCTGCAGCGAAAAAGCACGCGGCGAGAACCGCCCGGCAAACTGCAACGACGAGGCATATGCCGAGGCGTCCTTCTATATGGGCGTTATCCGCTGGCAGCAGTCGGACTTTGATCAGGCACTCGCCGTGCTGCGGCCGCTTTCGGAGGAACTGAAGATCACGAGCCTTTACAACATGCTCGGGGCAATCGCGGTTCAGGCATCGCAGGCCGAGAAGCGCGACGAGGCCCGGCAGGCGGCACTCCTTGCCGAGGGCATCGGCTTTCTTGAAAAGGCACACGCCAATGCCGAAGACGACCTGGCGATCAAGTTCAACCTCTCGTTCGCTCATTTTCTTAACGGCACATACACTTCGGCGGCAGAATACCTGAAGGAACTCGTGGCTGCCGCTCCGAAGGACGGCGAGGCGTTTTACATCCTTGCAAAGACTTTGGCGGAGCTTAAGGACGAGAGTGCAGCGGACGTGGACAACCAGGCACGGATGCAGCTTGCGGCTGGCAATCGCTACGCAACGCTCGAGCGGGATTGGACGCGGGCAAAGACGATAACGGATATGAAGCTGCGGGTCGTCCAGCCGCAGAGGAAGGATTTCGTTTCGGTCGTGCTGAGCCAGCGGGAAGCGGCCCCGGTCGCCCGGCCTGTCAGCAGCACCGAGACGCTGCTTGCCCAGGCGAAGAAGGAATATCAGGCGGGCGAGGACGACAAGGCGATGGAGACCATCCGCCGCGTTCTGGTCAGCGAGCCGATGAGCGCCGAGAGCTATTTGATACTCGGCAAGATACACCTCCGCCGCGGCGACCGCGACCAGGCGACAAGCGCGATGAAGACGGCACTCTTCTGGGACAACCGATTGCTTGATGCCCATGTCGCGCTCGGCCGGATCTATCTCGAGCGTGGCGATTGCCAGCAGGCGAGGACCTACGCGGCTTCGGCTGCGGAACTCGACGGCGAGAACTCGGAGGTCAGTTCTCTGCAGAGGCTGGCGGAGCGGTGTTCCAAATAGTGCAATGGCTGAACGCGGCCGGATTCGGCAGGATTGCCGGATGTAGAGCTTTTCGAATTATTTGTTGTGTTGCTAAATAGTTGCAGACGAATAGGTTACGCAGATCATGCAAATTGAAGTGAACGGATTTTGGTCAAAATGAAGGTTGTGGCACGCGGTGTGCATTAGAGAATAGCGGCCAGCTTGATCAAAGGGTCAAGACCCCGCCGCCATCTCTTCTCCGAGCGCGGTTTGCCACTGTGCTTGAAAACCTTCCGAGCGTTCCTTCAGTTGTCCTTCCTATATGAGCCCGGCCGAAACGCCGGGCTCACCTACTTTTAAATCACGATAACCGCCCAAAAATAAAGGGTTTTTCAGAAATGCACTGGAAATCCCAGGGGATTCATTGTGTTCGCCGCCGCGGTTGCGCGGTTTGACGGAAAGTTTTTCAATTTGAATGATGCCGATCGACGAATTGGGATAGGTTGACGAAATTTGTCACGCAGGCTCTGACAAAATTTGGATTTGTGACGGAGGGCGTCGCGTCACTTTGAACGAAATTGTTCAGGTTGAATTTCGGCGAATTTCCGAAGAAAAGTTCTGCGGCGGGGGGAAGTTTGGTAAACTCGGCTGAGTGCTGAAGAGGATCAAGAGCTGGGTTCCGGATGTGCGAAGCTTGCTGCTGGCAGCGGCAGGCGGCGTGCTACTCGTGCTCGCATTTCCTGATTTCGAGCTCTGGTATCTGGCGTGGGTTGCACTGGTCCCTTTGCTCGCGGCGGTCGATCGTGAAAAGGCGTCCTCGCGGCGGGCGTTTACGGCCGGTTGGGTGTTCGGGCTCGTCTTCTTTTTCGGGACGTGCTGGTGGCTGACCTTTGCGCCGATCACATACGCCGGTTTCCCGCCGCTTCTAGCCTATTTTCTGCTGCTGATCGTTTGCATGATCGTCGGGATATTTCCGGGGATATTTGCGGCGATCATGGCGTTTCTGCTTCGCCGGTTTGGATCAGTTGCAATGCTTGCGGCTCCGTTCGTTTGGGTCTTTACCGAGTTTCTCCGCTATTGGCTGACCGGCAACAATTGGAACGCCATCGGGTATTCGCAGGCCTTTGACGATACTCTTTTGCCGATGGGACGGACTGGCGGCGTCTTGCTTGTAGGAGGAGCATGTGTTGCTTTTTCATCAGTGCTGATGTTCAGCCTGCTTAGTGGTAAACGCCAACGCCTCATCGTGGGTTTCGCTCCTTTGCTTTTCTGGTTGGTTCTCATCTTTGTCGTTGGGTTCATCGACGGGGCCTTACGGATCCTGCAAAAAGGTGATCGTGCAGCTAGGGTCGTCGCGATCCAGCCGAATGTGCCGATGTCCGGGCTGACGTATGAAAAGTGGCAGGAGCTGCGGGAGCGGCACGTGCGGATGGCGGAAGCTGAACTTGCCAAACTGACAACTGACAGCCGAGAACTGACAACTGTTATCTTTCCCGAATCGCCGATGAACTTTATGTACGAATCGGACCGCGAGACGCGGGAGTTCATCGATGGCTTTTCCCGGCGGAACAAAGTCTCGGTTCTGTTCAATTCGGCCGAGCCGAACCATGCGGACGGGAAGTTTTTCAACTCAGCGGTGCTGGTCGGGCCGCAGGGCGGCGAGGTGGCTCAATATGACAAGATCTATCTTGTGCCGTTCGGCGAGTTCGTGCCGGAGCCGCTGGCATCGGTCGTGCCGGCATTTGTCGGGAGCTTTTCGCAGGGGCAGGACTTTGAGCTTTTGCCGATCGGCAAGGGGAAAGCGGGTGTGATGATCTGCTTCGAGTCGCATTTCGGGCAGCTCGGGCGAGAATACGTCCGCGGCGGTGCGGATGTGCTGATCGAGATGACCAACGACGGCTATCTCGGGCCGACCCCCGTGCTCCGGCAGCATCTGGCAAACGCTGTATTCCGGGCGGTGGAAACGAACCGGCCGCTGCTGCGAGTGACCAATGTCGGCATTACGGCATACATCGATGAACGCGGCGAGGTCCGCGACCCGGCACCCGTTTATCAAGAAGACACGCGGGTCTGGACCTTTGCAACTTCCGACGGCTCGCAGACGTTCTATGTAAAATACGGCGACTGGTTCGCATGGTTGTGTACCATCGTAACCATCGGTTTGATGATCATGGGGTTTTGGCGAAGTATTGGCTCGGCTCGGCGAAGATAAACTTGGGATTAAGCTGAGCAATGAATGTTATAATTGAAGTATGAAAGTGATCGACCGAAGCAAGATGTTCACTCGTGTCACCACGCTGAAGGACGCCGATGATGCCGGAGATCTTCGGAGGACTTCGACCGCGGAGCAGCGTTGGGAGATGGTATGGGAGCTTTCAACCCGCTTATATGCCTTTAAGGAGGGAAGCCTTGCTGAGCCCGGACTTCAAAGACATCCTGTCCGCATTCTTAGGAAAGAACGTTGAGTTCCTGGTCGTCGGAGGTTATGCCGTTGCGTTTCACGGCTTCGTCCGAGGAACCGGTGATTTCGACATCTGGATTCGGGCGTCTGATTTGAATGCCGAGCGAACTTGGAACGCGCTCATTGAGTTCGGAACACCTTTGTCCGATTTAACTCCCGAGGACCTAAAAACACCCGGTATTGTTTTTCAAATGGGAGTTCCACCGAACCGAATCGATATCATTAATAAGATTGACGGCGTCGAGTTTGACGACGCGTGGCCCGAAAGGAAGTTCATCGAGTTCGAAGGAATCGTAATACCGATTATTGGTAAGCCCGACCTCTTGAAGAACAAGCAAACGATGAATCGCCCCAAGGATATTGCCGATATTCTCTGGTTGACGAAAGACGAATGACTTTCGGTTAGTGAAATTCTTTGTCTCATGAAACTGGAAAGACTTATTCCAATGCTGCCGGTGGCGAATATCGCACGGAGCGTCGAATTTTACGGGAAGCTCGGGTTCGAGGTCGAGAACCGCAATGACGAATGGCGGTGGGCGATGCTGCGGTTCGGCGAGTGCCGGCTGATGATAGACCAATCGATAAACCCGCATCCGGGAATGCCGCGGACCGGCGTGCTCTATCTTTATCCGAGCGACATCGTGGGCTATCATGCTCAGGTACGTTCGAATGGGATCGATATCCCGGACCTCGAAACGACCTTTTACGGGCTGACCGAGTTCCGGCTCGAAGACCCGGACGGAAATCGGCTCTGGATCGGGCAGAGCTCTGAACGATCGTCCGATCTAAACAGCGTTACTCCTCAAGCTGACCTCTAGCGGCATTCTCAAGCTCGATCAAGTAAGCTTCAGAGCCTTTCTCTTCCTTCAAGCGTCGTTGCATCTCGGAATAGTCCTCAAATTGCTGAATAGCGAGCCTGTCTGCGGCAGCCTTGGAAACGCGTCCTGCGTTGGAGAGTACGCGCCTTTCATTGAACCTAAGAAAGTCATCCAATCGTGACTCCCAGTCCTTCATAAAGACTTTCTTTCGTCGCTTTGCTTGATCTTCGGCGAAGTCTAGCCACATCACTACGATCCTATTGAGTTCATCGATCTCCGATTCATTAAGATAATTCTTCGCAATGATCGCGTCCGTTTTTCGTGGCTCGTCACCCTTCCATGTTGTTAGTCCCATGTACGGCTTAGAACTATCAGCGCGTTCTGAAATGATCTCGGCCGCGGTCTTCCCGGTAGCTGCGAAGTGAAGTTTGTTCTGAATTATGCTGAAAAACCGAATTGTATCTTTGTCATTTGGCTCGTAGTCTGCAGCCATCGAAAAGATCTCTCGAACGCGAAGATAAACGCGTTTCTCACTTGCCCGGATATCGCGGATCCGTTCGAGCAACTCACCAAAGTAGTCGGTTTCAGGCATGCCAGAAACCCGAGGATTCTTCAGGCGTTCATCATCGATTGCGAAACCTTTAATAATGTACTCACGCAGTCTTTGGGTCGCCCAGATGCGGAAGCGGGTCGCGATAACCGAGTGGACTCGGTATCCAACCGAAATCACGGCATCAAGGTTGTAGTGTTCGACCTGGTATGATTTCCCATCTCCGGCAGTTGTTGCAAAAATTGCAACAACTGAATCCCGCTCTAGTTCACCGGTTTCAAAAATGTTCTTGAGGTGTCGACTTATGCCGGATTTGTGCACCTGGAATAGCTCGGACATCTGGTTAATGCTCAGCCAAAGACTTTCGCTGTAGAATCGTGTTTCGAGCCGGATCTTACCGTCAGCGGTCTTATAGACAACAATATCGCCCTTTTCGTTCTCGGAATTCTCCATATTCGATTTCGGGTGAGATTGTACAGCAGCGATCACAGGAACCGAAAATGCACGGTATGTAGTAGATTAGGCAGTCTTGTTTCGTTAAACTTCTGAAAATGGAACCACAGGAACTAAGATCAAAATACGACGAGATTAAAGAGAAGGTCCTCCAACTCGGGAGGTATCTTTGACGCACCCGCCAAGCAGAAAGAACTAGCACAGTTAGAAGAGAAGATCTCGGCACCGGGCTTTTGGGATGAACAGGCTGCGGCCCAGCGGACCGTCCAACAGCGGAGCCGCGTGGAAAAGGCGCTCGGCCAGCAGGAAGCGTTCGAGACCGGCATTTCGGATGCGGAGGTGCTTTTCGAATTTGCCGAAACGGATGAAGCCTCGGCGGGCGAGCTTGCCGAGCTGATCGAGCGGCTTGAGCGCGAGGTGAACGCAGCCGAGACCGAAAGCCTGCTCTCAGGCGAGACGGACGCCAACAACGCCATCTGCTCGATCCAGGCCGGTGCCGGCGGGACGGACGCCCAGGACTTTGCCCAGATGCTGCTCCGGATGTATCTTCGCTGGGCCGAGAAGCGCGGGTTCAAGGTCGATCTGATCGATGAGCAGACGGGAAGCGAGGCCGGGATAAAGTCTGCGACGTTTCGGGTCGAGGGCGATTATGCCTATGGATTGCTGGCGGCCGAGGCGGGCGTTCATCGGCTGGTTCGCATCTCGCCGTTCAATTCGGGCGGCAGCCGCGAGACGTCGTTCGCGTCGATGTTCGTCTCGCCGGAGATCGACGAGAACATCGAGGTAAATATCGAGGACAAGGACCTCCGCGTCGATACTTACCGTTCATCCGGCGCCGGCGGCCAGCACGTGAATGTGACCGACAGCGCCGTCAGAATCACTCACCTGCCCACCGGAATTGTGGTAACCTGCCAGAATCAGCGGTCGCAGCTCCAGAACCGAATGGTGGCGATGCAGGTGCTGCGGTCAAAGCTCTACGAGCTCGAGCTCGAAAAGCGGCGGTCGGATGCAGCCGAACTCGAATCGACCAAGATGGACATCTCGTTTGGGTCGCAGATACGCAACTACGTTCTGCATCCGTATCGGCTCGTGAAGGACACGCGGACGAAGTTCGAGGTGACCGATGTCGATTCGGTGCTCGACGGGGCGATAGACGAGTTCATCAAAGAATTTCTGCTTTTCAAAAAGGGCATCAAGAGCCCGGCAACCACGGACTAGAGCAATCGGCAAATGAAGGTCTGCCCGACGTGCAAAAAGGAATACAGCGACGGCGAGATGAACTACTGTCTCGCCGACGGCTCGACGCTCGTAAAGAAGCGTGGAGCGAAGCCGCAGGAGCGTTCGCGGCTAAATGAGGTGGTCGCGGTCGGGCTTGTCGCTCTGGCCGTGCTCGTTTTTCTTAGCCTTGTGACCGGAAGCCCGGACGACCGTTCGATAATTTCCACCGGCCACGGACAGGGCCGCCCGACGCAGAATTGGATCGGCGTGGTCGGGGCGAACCTTTCGGCCTTATTGATCAGTGCCGTCGGGCTGACGGCTTATTTCCTGCCGCCGCTGCTTGTCTTTATCGCCTGGCGGTTATTCCGCTCGGTGGGCCTCCGGCCGACGGTCGCCCGCGGCATCGGCTACGCGATGATCGTTCTCGCGGTCTCGGGGCTCGGATATATGATCGAGCCAAGCTACGGTGGCGTTCTCGGCGGTGCGTTCCCCTTCCTTGCGGCAAAGCTGATCGGGACGACCGGGACGCTGATCGTCCTCGTCGCGATGCTTGTCGCTTCGCTCCTGCTGATCTCAAATTTTTCGATCGAGTGGTTGCTTGCGACCTTCGATCTGCCGATACAGAACCTCAAGACCCGCATTCGCGAGTGGTTCGAGCGGCGGCGGCTGAGGCGCGTTCAGCGTCACGAAGCCGCACTCGAGCGCGCACAGCGGCGGCGTGAGCTTCGCGAACATCCGATTACCGCAGAGCCGCCGACAGTCCCGATTCCCGATACACTGATCGCCGATCCCGTGCCCGCTACGATCCTTGAGAAATCGGCGAAACAGACGCGGGCGATGAAGACCGACGAACGCATCGAGGCCGCCGATGTGGTCGCCGCCGCGGGCGAGGCGGAAGTAAAGCCGGCCGATGAAGCTGAAGCCACGCCGCCGGAAGAAAAGAAGGTTGTCGGCAAAGAGAAGTACACGCTGCCGAGCTCGGAACTGCTTAATCCGGCTCCGCCGCGGATCGCGCAGAACGATGCACGGCTTCGCGACCTTGCTGTTATGATCGGCGAGAAGTCCCGCGAATTTAACGTCGCCGGAACGGTCAGCCGCTATTCGCCGGGGCCGGTCGTAACGACGTTTCAGTTCAAGCCCGATGCGGGCGTCAAATACGCGCGTGTAACAAACCTTGCGGACGACCTTTGCCTTGCGCTCGAGGCCGAATCGATCCGCATCGACCGCATTCCGGGCACGGCCCACGTCGGCATCGAGGTGCCGAACCAGGACCGCGAGACGATCTTTCTCCGCGAGGTCATCGAATCTCCGCAGTTCAAGAGATCGGCATCGCCGCTAACCATCGCTCTCGGCAAGACCATTTCCGGCGAGAATTACGTTACCGATCTCGCAAAGATGCCGCATCTGCTGATCGCCGGTGCGACCGGAGCGGGAAAATCGGTCGGGGTCAATTCGCTTGTCGTCTCGATGCTATACAAGGCGACTCCAGACGACGTGCTTTTCATAATGGTCGATCCGAAGCGGCTGGAGCTCGGACTTTATGCCGATATCCCGCATCTGCGGAATCCGATCATCACGGAGCCCAAAGAGGCCGCGAACGCGCTCCAGTGGGCAGTTCGCGAAATGGAGAACCGCTACAAGCGGCTGGCCGGTTACGCGGTCCGAAACATCGAGGGCTATAACGCCGAGGCCAAGCGGCGAAATGCGGCAAAACTGTTTGACGAAGACGGCAATCCGCACGAAAAACTGCCCTACATCGTCATTATCATCGACGAACTTGCCGACCTGATGATGGTCGCCGGTAAGCAGGTCGAGACGTACATTACGCGGCTTGCCCAGATGGCACGTGCGGTCGGCATTCACCTTGTGCTTGCGACCCAGCGGCCTTCGGTGGACGTTATCACCGGTCTGATCAAGGCGAACTTTCCGGCTCGCATCTCGTTCCGCGTTTCCTCAAAGGTAGATAGCCGGACGATCATCGACGCGAACGGTGCCGAGTCGCTCCTCGGCCGCGGCGATATGCTCTTTTTGCCGCCGGCGACGTCGCAGGTGATCCGCGTTCACGGAGCATACGTCGATGAAAAAGAGATCGCACGGATCGTCGAACATGTTAAGACCTACGGCCCGCCTGTTTACGACCCGACAGTGATCAAGAGCGAGGAAGAAATGGCGGCCGAGGCGGGCGAGCATCCATCGGTGAATGACCCGCTTTTCTGGGATGCGCTGAAGATCGTTGTCAACGCAAAACGCGGGTCGACGTCGCTGCTGCAAAGGCACTTGAAGATCGGCTACGGACGAGCGGCGGGAATTTTGGACGCGATGGTCGCGAGGGGCTACGTTGGAGAAATGGACGGAGCCGCACGTGCCCGCCCCGTTCTCCCAAAGGCATTCGAAGAACTCTCCGAAATGATGGAAATGAAGGAAGGCATGTGAGGTTCCGATCCGGGGCTTGGCGTGCTCTCCAAAAGACTCTGCGGGCTCGGCGGCGAAGAAATCTAAGCGCAGAGAGCACAGAGATTTTCGCCGAGATCGGAGTGACGAGTGCGGACCATCATTCTTGAGGTTTTCGGTTTTTTATCGGGCGTTGAACCTTTTCCACACAATCTGTGGAAAAGCCTCATATTTCCACGATGTTAAATCGTTCAAGTCTTTGTAACATCGCGACTTTTAGCATTTTGCACATCGTTTCAGCACGCCGGAGAATGTCGTTTTCAGGATCGAAAAGCGGACGTTATAGAACCACGTGGAAAATCGCATTGCTGCTTATCGCGGTGCTCGCCGCGGGTTGTTCTCACGGAATTGAAAACACCGCTGAACATTACAAGCTCGAGCCCGCACCGGCCGCTCATTCGTACGAAGCCATTAACATAAACACAGCCGACGCGGACGAACTTCGCCGCATTCCGAACATCGGCGAAGGCCTTGCCGCCGAGATCATCCGACACCGAAACGAGCACGGCCCATTCCGCCGGCCGGAGAGCCTGATGCTCGTTCGCGGCATCGGCGACAAGCGATTTCGCGAGATCCGGCACTTGATCAGAATTGACTAGCCCAGAGCCGACACCCACTCAAACATACTCACGCCATCCGCACCTATGGCTCGCGTCCGCGTTCGCATTCGGTGCCGCGGTGGGCGGTTATTTTGCCATGATCGGGCCGGTATATTTTGCGGCGGCGAGCGTCCTGTTGGCTTCTCTCTCTTTCGCGTTTCGCGAGCGCTCGATCGCGACCGCTCTTCTTCTCGCGGCATTTCTTTCGGCAGGAGCATTCGGGTACACCTATGAGGCGGCGTCGCTTTCGCCGGTGCGGGTCAAGGCTATCTATGACCTCGGCATCGTGCCGCAGGCCGATCCGGTTGCGGTCCGCGGAACTCTTGTCGGAGCGGTCGAGTCCGGGCCGACGACAGCAGTTTTGCGGATAGCGGCAACGGAGTTAACTCATCGCGGCGAAGCAATGGCGACCGAGGGCGATGTGCGGGCGTTCGTTCCGGTCGATTCGGACGACGCACGCGGTGACCTCGAACGGCTCGGGCTCCGACAGGGCGACGAGGTGATCATCGAATGCGGGCTCGACCGCGACGAGCGATTTTTGAATCCGGGCGTCGCGCGTCGGCCGGAACTGCTCGACCGGCAGGGCATCGACGCGGCGTGCACGCTCAAGAGCCCGCTGTTGATCGAGCGCGTTGCAAAAGGCGGCGGCATCGCGGCCTCGGTACTCGCAGCACGCGGCGCGGCCATCGAACGTACGGCGGAGATCTTCAGCCCGCAGACGGCGGGCATACTTGCGGCGGCGATGTTCGGCGACCGCTATTATCTGGACCGAGAAACGGCTGAGATCTTTCGCGAGGGTGGGACGTTTCACGTGCTCGTCATCTCCGGCCTGCATATCACTTTCATCGCCGGGCTTCTGCTCTATTTCACGAGCCGGTTCGTCCGTTCGCGGGTGCGGCAGGCGGCGATCGTCCTGCCGGCGGTCTGGATCTTTTCATTCTCCGTCGGGATGGAAAAACCGGTCACGCGGGCGGCACTGATGTTCAGCTTCATCATCATCGGGCGGGCGATGGGGCAGGCGGGTTCGATGCTCAACGCGGCCGGTGCCTGCTCGCTTATGCTGCTGGCCTGGCGGCCAAGCGATGTCTTCGACCCCTCGCTGCTGCTTACCTTTGCCAGTGTTTTTGGGATCATCGCGACCGCCGTTCCGCTGATCGAAAAACTCCGGGCCGTCGGCGGTTGGCGACCAACGCGGGAAGCGCCGTTTCCGCCCTCGGTTCCGTCGATCGTGCGACGCTTCTGCGAGGCTCTTTACTGGAGCGAGGCGGGTTGGCGGATCGAAAGCGGCCGGAACGTATGGCGGACATCGCTCTTCAAGCGGCCGCTCGTGGCGGGCGGCGTATGGGAGCGAATACGCCCAACGGTGCGTTTTGTTTTTGAGGCGGTCGTTGTTTCGGCCTCGGTGCAGCTTTGGCTGTTGCCGCTGATGGCCATCTATTTTCACAGGATCCCGGTCGCGGGAATCGTGCTGAACATCTGGACCGGAGGGTTGGTCGCGGCGATGGGAGTACTTGCCGTGCCGGCACTATTGCTTGGAAGCATAGCTGACGTCCTTGCGATGCCGTTCGTTGCGGCCGCCGAGGCGGCATCAGCGGCGGCGGTTTGGGGATCGCGAGCGGTGCTCGGTCTTGGGATCGGAGGACTGCGTATGCCGGTATTTTCGGGAGCGGGTGTCGCGATCTATTTCCTTTATCTTGTCCCGGTCGTTGCACTCGCCGTGATGCTTGTTCGCTGGGACCCTTTCCGTATCAAGCCCGAGCCGAGGCCGCGAACTACCGTAAAGCGAAGCCTTGCAGCTGCGGCCGCCCTAATGACGCTGGGGCTCGGATATCTGATCGTCTTCACGCCTTTCTCGGCTCCGGAGCCGGAGGACAGGCTGCGGGTCGATGTGCTCGACGTAGGGCAAGGCGATGCGGCACTTATCACATTTCCGAACGGCGAGACGATGCTGATCGACGCCGGCGGGCAGGTCGATTACCGGACCGATGCAGAGAGCGACGAAGACTTTGAGCCGGACAGGGCAAGGATCGGCGAGATGGTGGTTTCGGAGTTTCTCTGGCAACGCGGGCTTTCGCACATCGACCACATCGTCGCGTCGCACGCAGACAGCGACCACCTGCAGGGGTTGATCGATGTCGCACGAAACTTCACTATCGGCCGGGCTTATTTTGCCGCGGCTCAGAGCGAGACGGGGGAATCGCAGTTGCTTTACGCGATCCTTGCTGAACGCGGCGTTGCAGTCGAACGTCTTTCGGCCGGGGAAGTGATGGAAGTCGGGGGCGTTCGGGTCGATGTACTCTATCCCGGAGCTACAACTCCGCCGAGCCTCGCCGAAAACGACCGCTCGCTTGTGCTGCTGCTGACTTACGGCGAGCGGCGATTTCTTTTCACCGGCGACATCGAGGCCGAAGCCGAGCGGCTTTTGCTCGAAAGTGGAACCGAACTTGAGGCAGATGTAGTGAAGGTCCCGCACCACGGAAGCCGGACATCATCGACCGAAGCGTTCGTCCGGGCAGTGCGGCCGCGGTTTGCCGTTATTCCGGTCGGGCGGCGGTCGAGGTTTCGCCATCCCGATCCGCAGGTCGTCGAACGCTGGCGAGCGGCGGGAGCCGAAACGCTTACGACAGGCAGCCGCGGAACCATTACCTTTGAAACCGACGGGCAGAAGATCGAAGTCTCCGTTTTCCTGAAATAAAAATGCCCGCGGCCGTGTTTTGCACCGCAGGCATTTTTGTTTTGTATTGCGTTCGGCCTACATCGCCGGCGATTCGAACATAAAGGCAAGCTTCCATGCATCGCCTTCCTTCACATAGAACGCCGATTGATAGAGCGGGCCGTTCTTCTGCCCGTCGCAGGAGCCATCGGCGGCGCCTTTGAGGGTAAGTACCTCAACAGTTGGCGAGATCGCGGTCGCAACAGCATCGGTGATCTCGGCCTTCGTCACGCCTTCGCACTTCATAGTTTCGGTCCAGACCTTGATCGCATCTGCCTTGGTGGCGACATAAGTTCCCATCGGGTCGACGAACGAAGCGGTCGCGGCCATATTATCGTTGAACCACTTCGCGTCTTTCGCTTTCCAGGCATCCCAACCGCCTTGATGCATTTTCTTCAGTGCCTCGGTGTTCGGGCCGGCGGCCGGCTTTGCAGCGTCAGTCGAAGCCTCCTCTTTTTTCTCACCCGAAGCTGGTGGCGGAGAGGCGGGCGGATTCTTCGGGTCGATGATCGGGGTCTCGCTGTGGAATGCGGCCTTCCAATCGGAGCCCTCGCGGACCCAAACGGTCGCCGCACGGGTCGGGCTTGGGACCTTCTCGGTCTTGCCGTCCATTGTGCACGTGCCGTCGAACACGCTCTTATAGACCATGACGTAAGCGTCATCATTGAGCTTAGCCAACTGGGCATCTTCATGCGACCAAGACTTCGCCTCGCATTTCACCAAGCCTACCATCTTCATCTCATCGGCCTTGCCATAGCGTTTGCCGCCACTGAAGCCAACGAACTTGTCCGAGAGCATTTTATCGAAATGGGCGGTATCGCCTTTAGTAAAGGCCTCGTAGGCTTTTTTCTCCATTTCGATGAACGCCTCCTTGGTCGGTGCCGCGGGTTTGGCAGCTGCGGAATTTCCTGCATTAGCGTTCGTTGCTGTGTTGCCGGTATTTGCCGCCGGGCCGCCGCATGCCGAGAGGAATGCCAGCGAAGCAGCGATGATAAATGTGAATAGTTTCATTCTAGTTGCCTCCAAAGGTTTTGGTTCGAACAATAACAGGGACGTTCGCGAACTGCCGACGGTTTGATCACCCGAGCGGCCAAGCTTTACGGGAGCGAACTTTCGGTGAGAGGTAATCTGTGAGGCGGATTCAGCGGGAAATATGACACAAGTGGCCGGCCGATGCAACGGCGGAAAAAATAAAGGCCCGGAGATTTGCTTTACGCAAACCCTCCGGGCGTTGCTTCAGTTGTCCTGTATGAGATGAGATTAACCCAAGATCAGGTGGAAGTCAAGAAAAAGTTAAAGTAAAACATTAACAAAAATGTTTAACACTAATGCTTAAAATGGCGGACTCCGGTGAACGCCATCACAATGCCGTGTTCGTTGGCCGCGTCGATGGATTCTTCGTCCTTGACGGAGCCGCCCGGCTGAATTATCGCCGCAACGCCCATTTTCGCGGCCTCGTCAACGTTATCGCGAAACGGGAAAAAGGCATCCGACGCGAGCACCGAGCCCTTTACCGGAAGTTCGAACCGCTCAGCCCGCATCGCTGCGATGCGGACGGAATCGACGCGGTTCATCTGACCGGCACCGACGCCAATGGTGCGGCCGCCCGCAGCGAGGACGATCGCGTTTGATTTCACATGCTTGCAGACGGTCCAGGCGAAGAGCATCTCGCTAACCTCGTCGTCGGTCGGCCGGCGGCTCGTGACGATTCGCAGCATGTCCTCGGTCAGACGGTGCGAATCCGTTTGCTGGACGAGCATCCCGCCGGTGATCTGGCGGACCTCAAGCCCGGTCGCTCCCATTTCCGGGTGAACGCGAAGGACGCGTAGATTCTTTTTTGTTTCAAAAACTTCGAGCGCCTGCGGCGAGAAATCGGGAGCGACGACGACCTCGGTGAATACCTTTACAACCGCCTCGGCCGCATCGGCATCGACCGTCCGATTGAACGCAACGATGCCGCCGAATGCCGAGACCGGATCGGTCGCGAGGGCACGTTCGTAAGCCTCGAGGTTGGTCGAGCCGAGCCCGACACCCGAAGGATTCGTGTGCTTGATGATGGCTACGGCGAGGTCGTCAAAGTCCTGCACAAGGTTCCAAGCCGCCTCGGCGTCAACGTAGTTGTTGTACGACATCTCCTTGCCGAGAAGCTGTTCGGCATTGGCGATGCCGCCTTCGTTCCCGTTCGTGTAGAGGGCTGCTTTCTGGTGCGGGTTCTCGCCGTAGCGAAGGTCGGTCACTTTGTCGAGAATGCTGTCGAGCGTCGGCGGCAACGGGTTGCTGAGGTCGTATTCCTCGCCTTCTTCGTAATCGGTATCGATGAACATCATATCGCCGAGCGGGTTGAACTGCTCGAGCTGTTCGAGCTCATCGTCCGAAAGCTGTTCGGCAAGGTAGGACGAGATGGCGAGGTCGTAGCTTGCCGTACGGGTGTAGGCGAGCGTTGCCAGACGCTTGCGTGTTTCCATCGAGAGCGAACCGTCGTTTTCCTTCATCTCCGCAACGAGGTCGGGATAGAGACGCGGGTCGGTTACGACCGCAACGCTCCGCCAGTTCTTTGACGCAGAGCGGATCATCGCCGGGCCGCCGATGTCGATATTCTCGATCGCCTCCTCAAGCGAAACGCCTTCCTTGGCGATGGTTTCTTCGAAGGGATAAAGGTTAACGACAACGAGGTCGATAGGCTCGATGCCGTGCTGTTCCATCGCCGCCACGTGCTCGGCGTTATCACGGAGGGCGAGAAAAGCGCCGTGGACCTTCGGGTGGAGCGTCTTGACGCGGCCGTCCATCATTTCAGGAAAGCCGGTCACTTCGCTGACGTCCGTTACGGCAACGCCGCTTTCGCGAAGCGAGCGGGCCGTCCCGCCGGTCGAGAGGATCTCGACGCCGTTCAATTGAAGATATTGGGCAAGCTCAACGATGCCCGCCTTATCCGAAACACTTATTAAAGCTCGCCTGATCTTAACGTTACCTGACATTTGATCTCCCTCTGGAATGAATGAAAACTACACTCTAACACTTGGGTCAGGCAGAGCGGAAATTCGGGAAAGTTTGCGAAGTATTCGAAATACAAAAGCGGCCCTGAAAGGCCGCACATTGAAATATGACTATGCTTCGATGACTTAAGACTCGTCGCTGCCCGAATCGCCTGTCCTTCAATTAGAAAAAGAATCGGCCGAAGAAAAGTAGGCTAAGCACGACTGCGAGGACGTAAACTACGATTTTGATGACACTCATACTATCCTTAGAGGTGTGATAAAGAGCCCGTCAGAGTACCCTACAAAATATAAGTTTATGCCCGTACGCGGTGGGGTGTCAACGGGGTTTACGCTCAAACGGCCGATAATTTGGGTATTTCCGCTGATTTTACAATTATTTACATTTGCTGCCGGGCAAGCGGCGGAGGCAGAAATAAGGGTCGATCTTGAGGCAAGGCGGGCATTGATCAGCGGAAGCTTTTCACAAAGCGAAGAAACGGCGGCGAAAAGCAATCTCTCTTTTCTGCTTTCTATTGCGAGCGTTGATCGACTCGGCGAAAGAATTGACGGGCTGAGGGCATTCGATCACGATGGTGCGGAGTTGAGTGTTCGGCAACTCATTGCAGGCGAATATCTGGCCGCGAAGCCGCCGCAGCGATTCAGCTTCGGCGTTCGGCTTGAGCCGCCCGCGAACCGGCTCGCGTCGCCGCACGTCTCGTGGCTCGGCAAGGAGGGCGGCCTCTTGATGCTCGGCGATCTGCTGCCGTTTGAAGGCCGGCGAGAGCGGTCGGCTCGTTTGAAAGTAATTCTCCCTCGCGGATGGCGAACCGTTTCGGTATATTCGGCGGAGGCTGATGGCTCGCTCAAGATCGATGACGTTTCGCGGGCGGTGATCGCCGTCGTAAGAGAGAATACTCAGCCGATCAAATTTCGTTCGAAACGCGGGGCCGCTTATGAAATGCTCGTCACCGGCGAGTGGCAGTTCACCCGTGCGGACGCCGAAGAGATGCTTGGCGAGATCGCGGAGGAATATGAGAAGCTTTTTGACCGAGATCCGGCGGAGAATGTCCTCGTCAACATATTGCCGTTTCCGCAAGGCGGCGGAGTAGGTGAATGGGCGGCGGAGACACGCGGCCAAACGGTCACGATCGTCTCGGGCGATACGCCGTTCAAAACGCAGTCGGTCCAGCGGCTTCACGAGCAGCTTCGGCACGAGCTTTTTCATCTCTGGCTGCCGAATGGCGTCAAGCTCACCGGCAACTACGACTGGTTTTACGAGGGAGCGGCGCTTTATCATTCACTGAAGACCGGAACGAGGCTCGGGCGGATCACGTTCGCAAACTTTCTGGAAACGCTCTCGCAGGCGGCGGCGATCGATGCCCGAATGCCCGCCGGCTCGCTTCTGGATGCCTCTGCCGGACGCTGGCGCGGAAACACGACCGGCGTTTACGCCCGCGGCATCCTGACGGCCTTTGCGCTCGATGTCGCGATGCAGGACGCAAGCCGCGGCAAGCGTTCGATGGATCTATTCGTCCGCCGCCTTTACGCGGAGAACCGCGAACGCGAAGCGGACGGCAACGCGACGATCCTTCGGATGCTCGGCGAGATGGCGGAAACAACGCCGCTCGCCGAACGGCACATCAAAGGAAGCGAGCGGCTCGATATGGCAAAGATCGGCCTCGCGGCAGGTGTTGCATGGGACGGACGGCGTTTTACACTCACAGAAAAACCAAGCGGACGGCAAAGGGCGATACTTCGCGACTTGGGTTATAATAGCGAACGCAGAAGACCGAGATATCAGAATGAGAAGTAAAGCAGCATTCATCGTTCTTGCCATCGTGATCGCGGCAACGCAGCCGGCGTGCAGCCTTCTGGATTCGACCGTAAATACGTTCTCGAAAGCGGTCGGGCTTTCGGACACGGCGATCGTGATCGCAAAGACGGCGCAGATACGGACCTCGTATGCAGTGGTCGCGGCCGACCTGCTTGAGGTCAAACGCGGCGATCGGCTCGATGTACTCGACCAGATGGAGTCTGAAAAGGTGATCTGGTACCGGGTCCGTGCCCGCGACGAGGAGAACACCGAGGGCTGGATCGAGGCACAGAACGTCATCACCAACGAGGTATTGGAAAGATCACAGAAGCTTGCCGAGCAATTCAAGGATCTTCCGCCGCAGGCGGCAGGCAAACTGCGGGCAGCTTCGAACCTACGGCTCGGGCCGGAAATGAACGCGGAGAACGTGCTTTTCCGGCTTTCAAACGGTTCGAACTTCGAGATCATGGACTGGAACTTTGTTCCGAAGCAACAGATCGCAGAAGGCGACGATGCGTCAGGCGCCCGGCCGTCGGGCGAGGTAGATGAGGATATTGCCGCCGCGAAAGAAGCTAACGAGCCCGAAAAGCTCGATGAGAAATACGACATCTGGTATCTGGTCAAGCTCGACCCATCGGTCTCGCCGGCTCCCGCAGGTTGGCTCTTTGGTCGTCAGGTCGAACTGGACATCCCGAGCGAGATCGCGTTCTTCCAGCAAAACAACCGCAAGTTCGTAACCTGGCAGCGGCTCGACAGCGACGGCCAGGGCAGCACGGTGACGGCCGACCGCAACGCGACGCCGGGCAACTGGGTGATACTGACGCGGACGAACGTCTCGAAACCGGTCGATGGCGAGGAGCCGGACTTTGACGGCATCCTTGTTCTCGCGTTCGATAAATACAATCAGAGCTTCTACACGGTCTGGCGTTCGACGGGCGAGGTTTGGGGAACGTTGCCGCTGAGGGTCGAGGGTTCGGGCGATAACAAAACGTTTTCGATCCGCATCCGGCATCCGGAAGGAAGAATGGACGAGAAGCGATTCGTCGTTTTCCGCGACCGGAATCGGGTACGGGTAACTCAGCCGGAAGACATCGCGCAATACTACACCACGCACAGCCGCTAGAAATGGACGAGTACCTTGAGAACCCTTTCCCGGAGACGGTCGAACTCGAGATAACCGATTCGCTGGACCTCCACGCCTTTCACCCGAAGGACGTTAAGGACGTCACCGAGGCTTATCTTGAAGAAGCGAGGAAGCGCGGGTTTCGGCTGGTGCGGTTGATCCACGGCAAGGGCATCGGCGTTCAGCGTGAGATCGTAAGAAGCGTGCTCGCCGAAACGGATTTCGTCAAGAGCTTTAAGAGCGGAGACGAGATGTCCGGCGGATGGGGAGCGACCATCGCCGAGCTTGAGACCGAGTGAGCGGGGCTATTCGATGACGTCCGCCCAGCTATCCTCTTCCTCAGGAACAACCCCGAAAGCATCGAGCATCGCGTCCTGTTCGGCGATGCGTTCCTCGGCTCGCTCAAGCCGTGCGGTCAGCGCCCGGCAGCGGCGTTCGAGCTGGCGGAGCCGCCGCTTGCGTTCCTTATCGAGCCGATCGAGATAGAACATGTATGCCATCTGCAGGCCGGCGATGCCGGTCAGGACGAGGCAAACACAGATAAGAGCGTAGTAAAGCATTTCAGCCCCCTTGTGCTGGTTTGTCGGAAAAGCTCTTCCGGGTGGCGGTTTATCTCACTTTTCCGATAAAGCCGGATTATACTCTTGACCTCTGCGAGATGAAAGGCAAGAATCATAAGCACTCCTGATCTTGCGGTGAAAGAACAGGGTGCCGAGGGGCGGCCGAAAACAATGAACGATCTAAAACTGGTTTACACGCTTTTATGTGACGATGTCCGGATCGAGATGGGCAACAAGATCTCGCTGATGGGCATTTTTCAGAACATCATGGTCGAGAAGCTGCCCATCTCGTTGATAAAATTCGCCGTGATAAACCACTGGACCGGCAGCGGCCGCTACGATACGGAAGTGAGGATTCTCGCACCGGACCGCCAGCGGGTGGTCGTCAATTCGCAGCCGACCAAGATCGAACTTGCCGCCGGCGGCTTTACCGACAACGTTAGCTTTTTCGTCAACATAATGCTCGAAAACGCCGGAACCTACTGGGTGCAGACCCTTGCTGACGGACGAGTAATAGAGGAATTTCCGTTGATGGTAGTTGACCAGAACGGGCTCCACGCCTCGGTGGCTCCGGACGAGATCTCAGAGACGATCAACTAACGATCGTTGCGGGAGATGTCGAGCGTGATGGCCATTCGGTAGATGGCGGCCGTTTCGACCTCGATATCTTTTGAAGCACTGACGCCCTTGAAACTCGCGGTCACGCGAAGCTTTGCCGGGCCTTCCGGTCGGCGGAAAACGAACTCACCGCTAAGGCTCGAGAAAGCCTGGCCAAGCTTCTTGAGCGAGCCGCCGCTGCCGACCTCGAAAAGCTCTATCTTTGCTCCCTGCAGGCTGTTGCCTTCTTTAAAGAAAACGCTTCCGCGAATGATCACAAGCGTACCTTGGTCAACAGCTAGTATCAAACGGTCGCCGAGGTTGCGGACGCTATCCTTGACTTCGACGCCGTATCGAATGCCCGAGGCAAAGCCCGTCGCATCGACCACTACGTTGTAACTTCCCGGAGAAAGCCCAAGGATCTCAAAGTTTCCGCTGCTGTCGGTCTTTGCCGAACGGACATCGGTGCCATCGAGCCGGGCGGTGACGGTCGCATTTGCAATGCCCTTACCCGAAGCGGTGCGGACGCGGCCCTTGATGCCGCCGGATTGAGCGGCGGCGTCGCCGGGGAAAAGCAGCACGAGAAACGCCGCAAGCGATGCGGCGGCAAGCATTGAAACTGCGGTACGTTTAAGCATTGGTCGAATCGGCGGCGGAAGTACCTTTCGCCTCGCGGATAACATCATTGATGATGTCAGCCAGGCTTCGGGTTGGCTGGTAGCCGACAAGCCGCTTTGCTTTATCGAGGCTCGGGACGCGTCGCTGCATGTCCTCAAAGCCCTCGCCATAGACCTCATCGTAGGAAACGAAGTGGAGTTCGCTTGAGCTGCCGGCGAGTTCGATCGCCTTTTCGGCGAGCTGTTTTATCGAGGTCTCTTCGTCATTGCCGAGGTTGATCACCTGGCCAAAGCAAGCCGGGGTTTCGAGCACCTTGGTCAGGCCCTCGACCACATCGAGCACGTGGCCGAAGCAGCGTGACTGTGTTCCGTCGCCGTGGATCGAGATCGGTTCGTTCTTCATCGCGGCATGGACGAAACGCGGAACGACCATGCCGTATTGCCCTGTCTGCCGCGGGCCGACGGTATTAAAAAGCCGGACAACGACGACCGGGAGCCGCGTTTCTTTCCAGTGGGCGAGAGCGAGAAACTCGTCGAGCGTCTTGGCACACGCATACGCCCAACGATGCTTGTCGGTGGCTCCGGTGAGCAGGTCGTCCTCTTCGCGGAAGGGAACCGAGGCTCCTTTTCCGTAAACCTCGGACGTGCTCGGAATAAGCACACGCTTGCGGTAACGCGAGCAGAACTTGAGCACGACATCAGTGCCGTGGAAGATCGTTTCAATTGTCTTGACCGGCTGTTCCATGATCAGCCGGACGCCGACGGCGCTTGCCATGTGGAAAACACGGTCGGTCTCGCGGACGAGTTCTTCCATCAACGGCTGGTTCAAGACCGTGTCGATTATCAGGTGAAAACGCTCGTGGCCCTCAAGGTGCTCGACGTTCGAATAACGCCCGGTCGAAAGGTCGTCGATGACCGTGATCTCATGCCCTTCGGCGATCAGCTTGTCTGCAAGATGGCTTCCGACGAATCCGGCCCCGCCAGTGATAAGAATTTTCATAAGTTCATTGCGGAAGCCCGCACGTTCAAAATGCGGAAGCCCGCACGTAAGTAAGGGCGTAAAGCCCGGATAGATTTCACGCCCTTGCTAACGCGCGGGCTTCTGCAAAACACGTTCACCGATCGACTCTGCAAAATAGTCAACGGTCTTTTTAAGTCCTTCGGCCAAATTCACCTTCGGTTCCCAGCCGAGCAGTTTCTGTGCCCGCTCGATGTTCGGCTTTCTCTGCTTCGGGTCGTCCTGCGGCAGCGGAAGATGCTTGATCTCGATCTGTTTTCCGGTCGCCTTGCCGACCTCTTCGGCGAGTTCGTTCATAGTGAATTCGCCGGGGTTGCCGATATTGACCGGTAGATGAATGTCTTCGGCCTCGGTGTTCATCAGGCGAATGATGCCATCGACGAGGTCGCTGACGTAACAGAACGAACGCGTCTGGCTGCCGTCGCCGTAGATGGTCAGCGGCCCGCCGCGGAGCGCCTGAACGACGAAATTCGAGACCACGCGGCCGTCGTCCTCCATCATTCGTTCGCCGTAAGTATTGAAAATACGCACGATGCGGGTATCGACGCCGTTCTGCCGGTGGTAATCCATCATCAGCGTTTCGGCGACGCGCTTGCCTTCGTCGTAGCAGCTTCGCGGACCGATCGGGTTCACATTGCCCCAATAGTCTTCGGTCTGCGGATGAATGAGCGGATCGCCGTAAACCTCGCTGGTTGAGGCCTGAAGAATTCGGGCCTTCACCCTCTTTGCCATCCCGAGCATATTTATCATACCCATCACACTCGTCTTAACGGTCTTGACCGGGTTGAATTGGTAATGGATCGGCGAGGCCGGGCAGGCGAGGTTATAGATCTGGTCGACCTCGAGCAGAATCGGCTCGGTCACGTCATGGCGGACGAGCTCAAAATTGCGATCATCGAAAAGATGAGCGACGTTCGCCTTCCGCCCGGTAAAGAAATTATCGAGGCAAATTACCTCGTTGCCCTCATTGAGCAGCCTTTCGCAAAGGTGCGAACCAATAAATCCGGCACCGCCGGTGACCAATATCCTCATTGTTCGTGATCGATAAAAGGGACGTGCCCGTACAAATCCGCAGCAAAAGGAGATTATCACCGAACTATGAGCATTTATCAATCCATTTATCCATCTAACGGTAGGTCCGCGCGGGATCGCAGCGGCCAGCTTCGTCACAGAACCAGTCTCTCAAAAGCTCGACCGCTCCGGCTTTTCCATCGCCGATGAACCGGGCACGGCGAGTTTTGTATTCGGCTAAGAGTTGCTGTGCTCGCGCTTTGAGCTTGGCGTCTTCCTCTCGTTCCTTATGGCCTTTCGGGACGGCGTAAACGAATCGGTTCGTTTCGCCGGTAAAGGTTCCTATCGAGTAGAAGTCCCGTTCAACGAACCTTCCCGTGAACTCTTCCTCATTCGCGGCCTCGACGAAAAAGCGAACTGCATATTCGGGATAGCCGAAAAGAAAGCCGTAGCCCGCAAACCGCGGAGTCGCATCGGAATTTTCAACCGCATAAAGCACGGTCAGCGGATGGCTTTCCGGTGTAATTCCCCAGCGGGAAAAGAACGCCGACCGTTCGCCAAGCATCCGCCGCAACGCGGTCGAATTGAACACAACGCCCTCGGCGAAACGCTTGCCCTCGAAAACTCGCGAGAAATGCTGGACCTCAGAGAAGACCTCGCCACCGCACCTCCAGAGCGAAAGCATCTCGCGGGTTTCGCGGATCGAGGCGAGCGTTGCGGCGTGCTGCTTCCGGGCCTCGTCCTGCCGCGGTTCTCGGACGGGAAAATTGAAGTTCACGAAGCCGGACGACATCGGCTTGATCCCGCCGACGATGGTGTAGAGAGCTTCGGAATCGAGGGCTTTCAAAAGAAGAGCCTCGGCCTTAAGCCGCTTTTCTGTCGGAAGCGATTCGAACGGAAAACACTCGGCACGTTCGGTTGCGGCAGCATTTCCGGCGAAGGTTGCGGAAACGAGAACGAGGCAAACGGCCACAAGCCGGAGGTTCAGAAATCTGTTTGTTACTTGCTTCATAATATATGAGAGCGTACCGAAATTTGCGGCGAGCTTCGGGGTTTTCAACCGGACGTTATTTTTGGGTAATGAAGCGTTGACTTTCGAGACCAAGTGGCGGCTCAATTTCGGCCGCAGGCAACAGGTCATCTTGGTTTAACGGCAACTTATTGAAAATTTCGTTTGTCCTGTGATGTTCAATGCATACTTGACGATTGACCTAAGACAAGGGAGATCAATAGGGCATTTATGAATATCAGAAACTTAGGCCTGGCGATGGTCTTTTCGTTCATCCTCATTGCCACGGCACACGGACAGGCGACCGGAGTACTCAGCGGGCGGGTCGCGGATTCGGGCCGGCAGGCAGTTGCCGGTGCGACCGTGACCGCGACCAACCCGGCAACAAACGCCTCGACCTCAACAACGACGAATCGGGACGGCAACTTTATCTTCCCGCAGCTTTCACCGGCAAGCTACACTCTTGAAGTGACCGCAAGCGGATTCAAGCGGTCCGAGGCTACCGGGGTCGCGGTAACGGTTGCCGGATCGACAACAAGAAACTTTCAGCTTGAGGTTGCGGGCCCGGAAGAGACCGTTACCGTTGAAGGGCAAGCCGATCTGGTAGAGAAGGATTCCGGAGCGGTGGGAACGCTCATCGACCGCAACTTTGTCTCGAACCTGCCGCTCAACGGCCGCAGTTTTCAGACGCTGATCGAGCTGACACCGGGCGTGGTGCTCGCACCGAGCTCTATCCAGAATTCGGGTCAGTTCTCCGTAAACGGCCAGCGGACAAACTCCAACTATTTCACGGTCGATGGAGTCGGTGCGAACGTCGGCACGGCGACCAACGCCCAATTTTACCAACAAGCTGGCGGCACCCTGCCTGCATTTACAATCACAGGCGGAACCAACGGGCTTGCATCGATCGAGGGAGTTCAGGAATTTCGGGTGCAAACTTCGAGCTACGAGGCAGAATTCGGCCGACAGCCGGGCGGCCAGATCTCAATAGTTACCCGCAGCGGCAGCAACGACTTCAACGGATCGGTCTATAATTATTTTCGTAACGAGGCTCTCGATGCTAACGATTGGTTCGATAACCGCGACGGTAGGCCGCGACGCAAACTCCGACAGAACAATTTTGGCGGTGCGGTCGGCGGGCGAGTGTTTCTGCCGTGGTTTGGCGAGAGCCCGCGGCCGCTCTTCGACGGCAAGGACCGGACATTCTTTTTCTTCTCTTACGAAGGGCTGCGGTTAACACAGCCGCAAACGAACATTTTGATCGCCCGCGTGCCTTCGCTGGCCGCCAGAGAAGCCGCACCGGAGCCCTTCCGGCAGGTATTAAGTGCATTTCCGCTCCCAAATGCTCCGGCGGTTGCGGGCGATCCGGCAGATACGGAGCGTTACATTTCCGCTCTGTCGTATCCGACGCGGCTCAACGCATACAGTCTGCGCCTGGACCATCGCCTAACCAACAAAGTCAGCATCTTCGGCCGCTGGAACGACGCTCCTTCAAGCTCGCGTTTCCGTTCCTTCCCGAGCCAGGAGAATGCCTACGAATCGAATTTGCAGACTTTGACCATTGGCATGACATGGATCTTCTCATCGAGTTTGACCAATGACCTGCGCGTCAATCTCAGCCGTAATCGAGGGTTGTTCGAATTTAGGGGCATCGAGATTGACGGTTCAGTATTGCCGCCTGACGGCCTGCTGTTTCCGTCAATTTATCCGCGAGCCACGAGTGCGGTCGGCCTCGTGCTATCGACCGGCGGCGGCGGGATCGGATCGGCAAACCTTACGCAGGGAAATGCTTTGGGAACGAGGCAGCGGCAGTTGAATATCGTCAACAACCTGTCTTATATCGCAGGGAATCATTTGCTGAAATTCGGCGTTGACCTGCGGCGTTTGAAACCCGGCACCGATTCCCGACAGGTAAGCATCAACTACGTTTGGAACACTTTGGCGAGCCGGGCAAGCGGCATTCCGACGAGCATTAACGTGCAGGCTTTTCAGCCGGTGACGGATTTTTACGTGGATAATTACTCGTTCTACGTTCAGGACACATGGAGAGCATCGCGTCGGCTTACGCTTACGATGGGCCTTCGCTGGGAGCTTAATCCGCCGCTTGCCGGCGATCTTCTCCCGTATCAGATAGACGGCCTCGACGATCCGCTTACCGCTACGCTTGCTCCGCCGAACACCAGGCAATGGAAAACGGAGTATGAGAACTTTGCTCCGCGATTTGGCGTCGCCTATACGCTTTCGGAACGGCGGAACCTGGTCGTCCGCGGCGGCTGGGGCATCTTCTACGACCTCAACACCGGTACGGCTCTTCGGGGTTATTCGAGCTTTCCGTACAACGTTTCGCGGAGCATAACTAACCCGGCTCAACTCCGGTTTCCGGCGAACCCGGCGGATCTTTTTCTGCCGCCTTTCCTGGATCAAGGCCCGCCGCCGTATAACTCGAACTTCTACGTATTTGACCGGAACCTGAAACTGCCCTATACGCATCAGTGGAACGTTTCACTTGAGAAGGGACTCGGTTCGGCGCAGTCGATAACGCTCTCTTATGTCGGCTCGGCCAGCCGGCAACTGCTGAGGGCAGAACAACGACGGAATTTCAACGCACCTTATGTTGCTGACCGATATTGCCCGGCTGGGCAACCGAACCTTCCGCCGTTCTGTACGCCGCCGCAGCCGATCATCGAGATCAATCCGGCGATCTTCGGGCCAACGAATCTTACAAGCGGACCGATCGCGGCCGGTTCTTTCGTCTCGGTGACGAGGAACGGCACAAAGGCTGACTACCACGCACTTCAGGCACAGTTTCAGCGTCGGCTTACACGCGGGTTGCAGGCACTTGTCTCTTACACTTTCTCAAAGGCACTCGACGACGTTTCGGACGAGACCTTTACCGGCATCCCGATCGCCGATCAGATCCTGAGCCTTGAACGCGGGCGGTCGAATTTTGACGTGCCGCACAACTTCATCGCCGCCGCCACGTGGGACATTCCCGACTTTGGCACCAGCGGCTTTGCAAAAGCACTCGTCGGCGGATGGTCGCTCGATACGATCGTTCGTCTGCGCAGCGGTCTGCCGTTCTCGGTGATCACCCAGAGCTTTGACGTTTTCAATGTCGGCACGTCCCGCCGAGTTGATATCGTTCCCGGCCAGGCTTTCTGGCTCGATGATGCGGCGGTTCCGGGCGGAAGGCGTTTGAACCCTGCCGCATTCGCACAACCGCTCGCAGGACGCCAAGGATCATTTGGTAGAAACTCACTCAGGTCTTTCGGTCTTCGGCAGGTCGATCTCTCGCTACGACGCCAGTTTGCTATCACCGAACGCTTCAAGTTACAGATGAGGGTTGAAGTGTTTAATGCACTTAATTCGTCAAACTTTGACAAGCCGGTTTCCGTTCTCTCGACTCCGTTGATTTCAACGTTTGGAACTCCGACTGCAATGTACGGCAGAGGGCTGAGCGGGAACACGTCATCCGTACAGACCAGTCCAAGCCCCGGATTCAATTCTCTTTATCAGGTGGGGGGGGCGAGATCGATCCAGCTTTCTGCTAGGTTTTCATTCTGAGATTAACCTCAATGTTTGCTGTTTGGAAATCTCTAATGGCGTATTTGCAAAACAGTGTCTTGGAGGCGGTAAGAGACACATCAAAAGGAGATAATATGAAAAACAGAACGAATCCACTGCTCGGCAATAAGTTGAAGATATCCTTTCCAATGCTGTTAATTGGACTTTTTCTCGTTACGTCATTTTTAGTGACAAACTCTTCAGGTCAATCAACACCGACGCTTCAGACGGACTTGATGAACAACTTTAAGATTTCGGAGGCTTTTGAAAAGAACCCCCCTGTTCACATTGAAGCAATTTACTTGAAGGAGGAAAAGGCGGACTTTCGAAAAGATATTACTTTAGAACGTCCAATTGACCTATTCTCTCAGCTAGCTATCACAATCGTTAACCGAAGCGAGGAACAAATCTCGGGCATAGTATTGGAAATTCGAATGCCAATTATTGGGGGTGAAATAGATGAATTAGTCATTCCATTTAATATGCTTCAAAACGGCGATTGTTCGAAACCATTGTCTGGTCAAACTCTAGCCCCAAAAGCACAGGTCACGACATCCACTTCCGAAATGATGGTCAAATCGATTGAACCGTCTTTACGGAAACTAGGCTATAGATTAACAAACGGAACTATTACGATTGGTATCGAGGTAGTAAAATTCGCGAATGGAAGAGCGTGGAGAAATGGCTTTTTACTCGAAAGAAATCGCGATAAACCAGGTTTATGGGAACCAGTAAATTTCGGGTCTAATCGCGTAATAACCATGCCTTCCAATCTAAGTTTAAGTATCGACAGGTCCACTACTCAAAATCAATCGACGCCCCAATGTTGGTCATATACTGGATATCAAGACGCCATTCCCTGTGAGTGGGTGATAAATGACGTTTGTCCCGAGGGGCCATACTCCTGTGAGACGACACGAGACAGTGCAACTTGCTGCACTGAAACAGGTGGTGTTTCTCCTCGCACAGTATTGAAGAGTTGTCGCTGTATCTATTCATTTGCCAGCTATGAAGTATTCCCGATTACAGAATATAGCGGTCCGTGTCCGTAGAAGTTTTCTAGAACCGTTGTGTGCAACACCAATGACAGTTGCTTAAACCTATTTGAGGCAAAATTGGATGGCAAGACGATGTCAGGTAACCGGCAAGAAGCCGATGGCGGGAAACAATGTTTCCCACGCGAATAACAAGACAAAGCGTAGATTTCTCCCCAATCTGCAAAAGAAGCGGTTTTGGTCCGAGGAAGAAGGGCGGTGGATAAAGCTAACCGTTTCGGCACGGGCGATCAAGACCATTACGAAAAAGGGCTTTGACACGGTGCTCCGTGAGATGCGGGCGCGCGGCGAGAAGATCTAGGAACCGCGAATGAACATGGAAATAACGGAAAACTCGGGCGGGCTCGGCCGATTTGAGCGATTTGCGACGGCCGCCTCGGTCCTTTGCGCGGTTGAGTGTGCGGCAAAGCCTTTCGCCTTGCTGCTCCTGCCGCTCTTCGGCATCAGGCTTTTCGATTCCGAATTGCTTGAACTTACGATCATCGGTCTGGTCTTCGTGCTCGGGTTTGGGAGCATTGCCCATCGCTTCTTTACCCGGCACCGAAGTTACCGGCCGATGATCGTATTCTTTGCAGGCTTCGCCGCTCTCGCATCGGCCCACTTCCTTCTGGAAGAAGAGACGATGACAGGCCTTGCAGTCGCCATCGCCGGGGCGGCCCTGATCGCCGTCTCACAATTCATGAACCGCCGCGTCGGCAAAGACTGCTGCGAATTTCACCGAACACTGGAGGGGAAATGATTAGAGTATTGTTGGTCATTACGTCGATAGCTCTTACATTCGTACAGGTTGTCGGACAAACGCCGAATGCCAAGATCGAGCGTGAGGTCATTGAGTTTCGGGCGGCGATCCGCAACGCGGTCAAGGCAAAAGACCGCGCTAGCCTCGAGCGGTATTTTGCTGAGGGTTTTGTGCACACCCACGCCTCAGGAAAGGTTGACGGTAAAAAGGAGCGGATCGATTTCTTCCTTGCCGGCGAGCCGACCATCGAGGATGTTGAGCCCGAGGAAATTCGCATTATCGTACACGACAAGAATCTGGCAACAGCGATCGGGAGAACGTCGCTCTTTTTCGGTACTGAAAAGCGAACGTTTCAATGGACCGGCGTTTTTCTCAAGAGAAAGGGCAGTTGGCAGGCCGTCGCGACACACGCATCACTGCTGAGAAACTAGCAGGAGCTGGAATGCTCTGAACTGTACATTTACAAAAGGAGATCAAACCATGAAATCAATTACCATTGCACTTATGATCGGCATCTTCGCTGTCGCCGGTTTTGCACAAAAGAAGGACGACAAAGGAATGCCGCTTTTCTGGATCCGCGAGGATGGAAAGTATGGCTACATAGATAAGACCGGAAAGGTCGTTATCGCTCCGCAGTATGAAAATACGATGGGCTTTAACGAAGGGCTTGCCGCTACGAAGAAGGACGGCAAGTATGGTTATATCGATAAGAAAGGTAAGTGGGTCATCACGCCGCAGTTCGACTTCACCTACAAATTCTCTGACGGCTTGGCGATGGTCCGCATCGGCAAGCAATATGCCTGGATCGACAAGACCGGAAAGACGGTCATCCAGCCGCGTGATTATGATGAGGTCGCCCAAGGATTTTCTGAGGGCAGAGTTGCAGTGAAGAAAGACGGCAAATGGGGATATATAGACCGAACCGGTCGCGTGATCGCCGAGCCCAAGTTCAAAAAGGCCTCGAGCTTTAACGGCGGCGTTGCTCAGGTCGAAACCGACGATGGAATGCACCATTGGATCACCACCGAAGGCAAGATAATCTGGAGCCAGAAACCCGTCGAAAGGAAGGGAGGAAGCGGTTCGCACAGCAGTCACTAGTCCGCCGCATATAGGTCAAAAGAGTCTCTCTTGGATGGCGAAGGTCGTCCTAGAGGGGCTATTTCTGTCCTTCCCCGCTTTGCAAGTCTGAAACCAATGCATCTGCCGGTGCGTATTTAACATCGTAATCTGCAACTTCGCATGACAGTGCTTGCCCTCCTGCGGCGCAATCCAGCAAAATGGTCTGCGAAACACACATTTAGGAGACAATTGATGTTCAAGAGAGAAAGACTCGCATTTTTATTGGTTTTGACGATGGTCGCGCCCGGGATTGTCCTCGCACAGCCGGCGCCGGCCGTCGAACGCCCTGCGGTCGACCGCATCCGCGACGAGGGTATGAACCGCTCGCAGGCGATGGCGACGATGAAGTATTTGAGCGACGTTATCGGCGCTCGGCTGACGAACTCGCCTGCACAGCGACGGGCAAACGCCTGGACGAAAGAGCAGCTCGAAAAATGGGGCATGAAGAACGCCGCCATCGACCCTTGGGGCGAATTTGGCAAGGGCTGGGAACTGAAGCGTTTTACGGCTTCGGTCGATGCGAACGGCGAATTCGTCGCGTTCCGCTCATACCCGAAGGCATGGTCGCCTTCGACCAATGGAGCGATCACCGGTGAGGTGGCTTATGTTGGCGCAACCGACGAGGCCGGCCTTGAGAAATACAAGGGCAAGCTGAAAGGTGCGATCGTCTTTACTGCTCCGGAACGTCGCGTTGAGCCGGGCTTCGCTCCAGTCGCAACGCGAACCTCGGACGATGAGCTTGCTAAGCTCGATGCCGCAAAGCCGCAGGACAACGTACAGCAGAATCGCGGACGGCAGGGCGGCGGTCAGGGAGCGGGCAATCAATCGTTCAACCAGCGAAAGTATCGCTTCTATTTTGAAGAAGGTGTCGCGGTTCTGGTCGAGCCGAGCATGGGAACGGATTCGGGAACGATCCGCGTAATGGGAGCCTCGCCGGCACCGGCTGAACCGGTCCCGGGCCAGAGCCCGTTTGCCGGAATGCGTGTTTACTCGAAAGGTGCGGCTCCGACCATCCCGCAGCTTGTTGCCGAAACCGAGCAATACAATCGCGTCTATCGGCTTCTGAAGCAGGGCATCCCGGTCAAGATGACGGTCGATCTGGCAGTTCAGTTCTTTGATGACGACCTCCAGGGTTACAACACGATCGCCGAGATCCCGGGAACGGACCTTGCCGATGAGGTCGTAATGATCGGCGGCCACCTTGATTCGTGGCATGCCGGAAACGGCTCGACCGACAACGGTGCCGGAGTGACCGTCACGATGGAAGCGATGCGCATCCTCGCGGCGACCGGCCTCAAGCCCCGCCGGACGATCCGGATCGCACTCTGGACAGGTGAGGAACAGGGCCTGCTCGGTGCTCGCGGTTATGTTGCGAAGAACTTTGCCCGCATCGGCGATGGCTCGGACAACGCTGCCTTTGCCGCTTTGGCTGGCGGCGAACGTCCGGCGTTGACGAAGCTTCCGGCCTATGACAAGTTTGCCGCTTATTTTAACCTCGATAACGGAACCGGACAGATCCGCGGGATCAATATGCAGGGCAATGAAGCGTTGCGTCCGATCTTCCGCAGTTGGTTCGAGCCGTTCCATGATCTGGGTGCAAAGACCGTCAGCATCAATTCGGTCGGCGGAACCGATCACCTTGCCTTTACGGCGGTCGGGCTGCCGGGCTTCCAGTTCATTCAGGACCCGATCGAATATTTCGGCCGCACCTGGCACACAACGCAGGACGTTGCCGACCGGACGATCGAAGAGGACCTGAAGCGTTCGGCCGTTATAATGGCGACCTTTGCCTATAACGCCGCAATGTCGGATGAGAAGATGCCGCGTCAGCAAATGGCCGGCGGTGTCGCGTCGCTGATACCGGGCTTTGATTACCGTGCTCTTAACGACGAGCAGGCATTCGCCGCTCTCGGGCTCGGGCATCAGGTCTGCGGTTATCCCGTACGTCCGGAGGAATTGCCGAATGGCTTCCCGTCGATGTTTGCCGTCAGCACCTTCTTCCGCGATGGTGCCGAAGCGACCTACGGCGAATAGGGCTGTATCGATCAATAAGGGGCTGCATCGCTCTCGGGCGGTGCGGCCCTTTATCTTTTGCCGAACCCGAAACAAAGGAATATCATCGAACGTATCAACTTCAGTTATCCGCAATATAATCGGGAGCCATAAAAAATAAGGAGCACAATGATGAAGAGACTGCTGTCATTTGCGACAATAGCACTGCTTGCGAGCAGCGGCCCTGCCGTACTCGCTCAGAAAGATATGAAACCACCCGTAGCGAAAAAGGTTCCAAGCGTCCTAAAGATCCACGGATACGAGATCACGGACAACTACGCCTGGCTTCGTGACCGCAACGAGAAAAAAGACCCAGAGATCATCAAGTATCTCGAAGAAGAGAACGCTTACGTTGAGCACCACATGGGCAAGCATCAGCCGTTCGTTGATGCACTTTATAATGAAATGCTCGGCCGCATAAAGCAAACCGATACCAGCGTTCCATACAAACTCGGCAACTACTGGTACTTCACAAAGGTCGAGGAAGGAAAGCAGTATCCGACCTTTCTTCGCAGCAAATCACAGGACGGAGCGAACCCCGAAGTAATGTTAGACCAGAACAAGATGGCCGAAGGGTTTCAATATTTCGCCATTGGTGCTTTCGAACCGAGTGATGATGGCAATATGCTTGCCTATTCGACCGATACGACCGGTTACCGGCAATATACGCTGCACGTCAAAGACCTTCGGACGGGAACAGTTCTGCCGGACAAGATCGAACGGGTGACGAGCGTTGAGTGGTCGCCGGACGGCAAATACATCTTTGTCGGGCAGGAGGACGAGGTCTCAAAGCGTTCGGACAAGATCTGGCGGCACGAGTTGGGATCGAAGAACACCGAGCTCATCTTTGAAGAAAAGGACGTGCTCTACAATTCGGGCATCGGGCGTTCGCGGGACAAGCAGATGTATTTCATCGCTTCGTTTGCCAAGGCCTCTACCGAGTATCGCTACCTTCCGGCCAGTGCCGTGAAGGACGGCAAATTCAGCGTGCTTGCTCCGCGGCGTGAAGGGCACGAGTATTCGGCCGATTTCAACAATGGCGAGTTCTTTATCCGGACGAACAAGGACGCCGAAAACTTCAAGGTAATGCGCGTCGGGCAGGAAGACCCGAGCGAGGCGAACTGGAAGGATTACATTAAGCACAACCCGGCTGTAAAGATCGAGGGCATAGATTTCTTCAAGGATTTTGCCGTCGTCTCGGAGTTGGAGAATGGCCTCGAATACCTGCGCGTTATGGATATGCGGACGCGGCGGGCACCGATGCGGATACCGACCGACGAAAGCGTTTACACGATGAGTCTCGCGTACAATCCGGAGTACGAGACGGACGTCATTCGGTTTGGTTATTCGTCGATGATCACGCCGCAATCGACCTATGAATTCAACCTGCGGACGCGGCAATCAAAGCTTATCAAGCAGCAGGAGATCCCGAGCGGCTACGACAAATCGCAGTATGAGACGACCCGCGTTTGGGCCGATGCCCGCGACGGCGTAAAGGTGCCGATCTCGATAATGATGAAGAAAGGCACGAAGCTCGACGGCAAGTCGCCGATGCTGCTTTATGCTTACGGGTCCTACGGCGCCTCGATGACGCCGAATTTCTC
Organism: Acidobacteriota bacterium; assembly: GCA_019639135.1. Lineage (GTDB taxonomy): Bacteria > Acidobacteriota > Blastocatellia > Pyrinomonadales > Pyrinomonadaceae > OLB17. Next base: position 37,381 of record JAHBSL010000024.1, on the reverse strand, counting down.
TACCGCCAGGCTCTCGCTGGTCGATCGCGGAATGATCTATGCGATCGCGCACATCCGCGGCGGTTCGGAACTCGGCGAAAAGTGGCGGCAGGAAGGCCGAATGTTCAAGAAGATGAACACCTTCAACGATTTTGTCGATTGCTCTAAGTGGCTCATCAATAACAAATACACGTCAAGCGACCGGCTCGTCATTCAGGGCGGCTCGGCCGGCGGACTGCTGATGGGTGCTGTAATGAACCAGGCTCCGGAACTTTACAAGGCTGCGATAGTTCAGGTGCCGTTCGTCGATGTGATGAACACGATGATCGACGAAACACTTCCGCTGACGACCGAGGAATGGGTCGAATGGGGCAACCCGCGGGACGACAAAAAGGCATGGGACTATATGTACAGCTACTCGCCTTACGACCAGATAAAGAAAACGGCGTATCCGAATATGCTGGTCGAGGTCTCGCTCAACGACAGTCAGGTGCCTTACTGGGAAGGAGCAAAATACGCGGCCAAGATCCGCGAATACAAGACGAACGACAGCGTTGTCCTGCTCAAGACCAACATGGGTGCCGGACACGGCGGCTCCTCGGGCCGCTACGACCGGCTGAAGGAAGTGGCGTTTGACTACGCCTATGCATTGACGCAGGTCGGGATAACGAAGTAAGGCTCCCGCATTAAAGTGATAGGACGGGCTCGTGCAATCCGCGGGCCCGTTTTTTTGCGCCTTCTAAGAAACTCTATGACAATACGCACATTAGAATTGTTTTGACAGCTTATGCGGACAATAGATATCATTTCATCAAAAGAATTTTCACAAATTCTCTCAACCTGTGTATGCGTTTTCCAGGAGTTTCCTATCGATCTTTTGATCACTCAAGTTTGAGTTCTTGTTTGATGAGGTTCAGAACACTCCAGTTTTGTTTCTTGCTTTTTTTCATTTCGCTGGGCACGAATGCCGAAGCCCAAAGAACCGTGTTGGAATATCAGACCTTTGCGGTCGTGAGTGACCCGGGTAAACCGATCGTAGATATTTCAGCAGATCTACTTGCCCGTTGTGATAAGAGGTTACAACAATCGCTGAATGGCGTGACTGTTGAGGTTCACTTTGGTGAAGGTTCATCAACCGAGGCCGGACAAATACTTAATAACTTGGTTGAGGCCGTCCGCTTGACCCAGGAAACGCTTACGCCTTTGGTGGTTCCTGACGTTCGATTTTATCTGATGAGTATGGCGGAGGTTCCCGCGAACTTTTCTGCAAAGGTGTTGTCTGAGGGCAATGGTTTTTACCTTCATGTATTACCTATTTCCGACCGTCGTCAGCTAGATCTTGAATGTTCGCAGAACAACGAGATCTGTTCTGATCTTTATCTTACGATCCCGCATGAGCTATCCCATCGAAGTCTTGATGGGATCGTTCAAAGGGATGCGCGGTGGTTCGATGAAGGGCTTGCCGAGTACGCATCAATCAAAGTTGCCACTGTATTGGCGCCCGAGATAGCTCGTACTCGATTGCGAGCTTACCTTCCTCGCGAGTCCCTTCATCGGCGCGAAATTCGCGAGAACATCATCAGATGGCAGCCGTTCAAATATCGTGATCTGAACCGGATGAGCGAGCTTGAGCTTCGAAACGATTTCTTCTTCTACGGAGCCGCATATCAAATTCTCGAGTACGCATTTCTTGCGAATCGTACAGATACAAGGCGTTCAGGGTTACTTCCAAGAATTCAATCGTTGGGAAATGTAAAAAAGCGGCCGATCAGTAACAAGGAACTTCTCAGTGTGGTCGAGAATGAGCTGGGGAAAGGTATTCGAAGCCTGGGTGTTATTCCAGTGACCGAACAAATTAAGTATGTTCGTCAAGCGGAAGACGTTCTTCGTTCAGAATCGAAGAATAGGACTGACCATTACGAGGCGCTTTACCGGCTCGCAGTATTCGACGAGATCTCACTTTCTATTGAAACTGCGAAGAGCCTGATCGACATCGCTTTTCGACAGGACGAGCCGCACTACTTTTCCGAGCTTGCAGCAACAGCGATTGCCCGGCGGTTGAGGCATGAAAACTTCAAAAGTCTTGTAGAAAGCTACCTATCTTCGAAGTCAACAGAGGAAAAAGTCAGCATTCGTAAACTTATCGAGAGGCTTCAAAAGAAATCGGTACGGCCCTTGTAGCTCTTCACTTTTGTATTCGCTTTCCTTTGCCGTGACTGCAAAGATCTCTTCTACAGTAAATTGATCTCCTTATAACTTCGCGTTAAGTACTTTTCAGCCGGTGGCGTCGCAGCGCAATAAACTACTCCCGCCTGCTGATTCGTCGTGGCTTTAGTACCCCGGAGTTTGAAAAGCTGATTGGCGGAGATGGACGTTACGCAAAAAGCGGTTGCTGATGCAGTCTCGATGTTAGACGAACGGGAACTGCTCCCGTGTTACCGATCAATCATAAAATTTCGTTCCGGCCGGCGGCGGTTGTTACCGGCAGGAAGAACCGGAGGATATTCAGACCATGGCAAGATATTTTGCACTTCGCGACCGGCGGCTTGGCGGCGGAGTTCCTTCACGAGCAAAACTTTCTATCTTTAACACAGATGCCGAGGTGGCCCTGGCGAATGCTTTTGCGAGCATTAACGGTACAGCTCGGGCATCCGGCGGCAAGATTCACTCGATGTTCGTACTCTGTCATGGATACGCCGGCGAGAACACGCGTGCCGGAATGTCGATGGATGCGGGCGGAATGGGCCTGGAGCTTGGCCGCGAAGGCGTTTTTCATACGAACGTCGCGATGTGGTCGGCGATAGCTAACAAGGTTGACAACATTGTCGTTTACTCGTGTGCGGCGAGCGATACTCAGCCGGGAAACGAGGGCACGACGGCGGACGGCCGATACCTGATGGGGGCTCTGGCTATTCACACGAACGCGAATGTTTACGCCGCAGACAGAATTCAGTGGTACGGGACGTTCAACGATCTCTCCAATGGGCGATACGAGTTCGGGGCATGGGAGGGAACGCTATATAAGTTCCCACCAAGCGGCAATCCGCCGACCATCGTCGCCCGGCCGCCGGTCGAATTTACCGATGTGATGATGGGTTCGGCCCCTTAGCATAAGATCGGTTTTGTGTAGATCAATGTCGAGCTTTACTGCCTCGCCAATATTTTTGCGGGCCCTTCGTTAATGAATTTCCAACGCAGAGCCCGCAGAGTTATTCGCAGAGGGCGCAAAGAGTGTTGAGTCCATTAAGGCGGTCACGGAAGTCGGCCGTCGTTAATCTATTCCGCGTGGATCAGCGGTTTGGCGTCGAGCGGGTGTTCGTTGCCGTAGATATTGGCAGCGTTCAGGAGTTCGCCCTCGGCCCAGTAGTTGCCGACGAGTTGGACACCGATCGGCAGCCCCTCGGACGAAAGCCCGCAGGGAATGCTGATCGCGGGCAGCCCGGCGAGGTTTGCAGAGACAGTGTAAATATCGCTCAGGTACATCGCCAGCGGATCGTCCGAGCGTTCGCCCAAGCGGAAGGCCGTGGTCGGCGAGGTCGGCGTCAGGACAAAGTCGCAGCTCGCAAAAGCGGCCTCATAATCATCGCGGACGAGAGCCCGGACCTTCTGTGCCTTGGCGTAATAGGCGTCGTAGTAGCCGCTCGAGAGGACGTATGTGCCGAGCATTATCCGGCGTTTGACCTCGGGGCCGAAGCCCTCTTCTCGGGTCTTGAAGTACATTTGCCGGAGCTCGTGGGCATCCTCTGCACGGACGCCATAGCGGACGCCGTCGTAGCGAGCGAGGTTCGACGAAGCCTCGGCGGTCGCGATGATGTAATAGACCGCGATGCCGTATTTGGCATGCGGGAGTTCGATGTCAACGACCTCGCAGCCGAGCTTGCGGAAATTCTCTATCGATGCCTCGACGGCCGCCCGCACTTCCTCATCAAGCCCTTCGCCAAAGAACGCCCGCGGTACGCCGATACGCTTGCCGGCGAGGCTGCCATCTAGCATCGACGAATAATCGGGCACCGGAACATCCGCCGAGGTCGAATCGAGCGGGTCGCGGCCGGCGATAACGCCGAGCACGTCGGCGATCTTTCCCGCAGAGCTTCCAAAAATGCCGATCGCATCAAGCGACGACGCAAACGCGACAAGCCCGTATCGCGAGATGCGGCCATAGGTCGGCTTCAGTCCAAAGATTCCACAGAGTGCCGCAGGCTGCCGCACGGAACCGCCGGTCTCCGATCCCAGTGCAACATCGACCACGCCCGAAGCCACCGCGACCGCCGAGCCGCCCGAACTTCCGCCCGGAACGCGTTCCGGGTCCCATGGATTCCGAGCCGGGCCGAATGCCGAGTTTTCGTTCGACGAGCCCATCGCGAACTCGTCCATATTCGTTTTGCCGATGGTTACCGCACCGGCGGCATTGAGCCTCTCGACCGCCGTGGCGTCGTAGTGAGCCGTGTAGTTCGCAAGTATCCGCGAGCCGCACGAGGTTCGGATATCTTTGGTGCAGATGTTGTCCTTGATCGCGATGGCCAGGCCGCGGAGCGGAAGCTCGCCTGCGGCATCTTCGATGGCTTGGGCGCGGGCGAGGGCGAGGCTCCGCTCAATGGACAAAAACGAGCCGAGCTGGTCGTTTAGCCGCTCGGCGTTGGTCAGGACACGTTCGATCTCGTTCTTTAGCATCAGATCTCAATTATTAACTTTGTCGATCAGCCACGAATCGCCGGAGCGTTCGAGTTCCACACGGATGGCACGCTGCTCGGTTCGAGCGTCGTCCCGCCAAAAGAGCAGAACCTCGAAGGTCGTTCGGCCTTCAGCCGATTTTTCGCAGTTTCCGATCCGGAAAGCCCGCGGCACGTCGGCCGTACCCGAGGTGAAAGGATCGGCGTCGCCGGTCGCTGCGGTAAGTGACTGATAAAATCTTTCGGATAGGAATCGACGCTTTTCTTCGAGCCGTTCCTTAGAAAAGAGCATATCGCCGCCGAAATGGGCGGAGTAAAACTCGCGAAGTGCGGGCCGGGACGCGGAACACTCTGCGGCCTCGAGCTTAGGTACGCTGCAGCCTGCGGCAAAAATGGCGGCCGCTATGAGCAAAAAGAGCTTCATAGGACCTTCGGTACCTGAAAGTGGCCGTCGGTCGAGGCCGGGGCACGGCTCAACGCCGCTTCGGTGCCGAGGCTTTCGCGGGCTTCGTCCTCGCGAATGGCGTCGGTCGCCTCGCCCGCGGCGGTGAGCCCGCCGAGCATCGGCTCGACGTCGCCGGTATCAAGCTCATTGAGCTGCTCGACGTAGCCGACGATCTTCGCCATCTGCGGCGAATAGATGGCGGCCTCTTCGTCGGTTATTTCCAAATGAGCGAGCTTTGCGATCTTTTTGACATCCATAGGTCAATCTTTTTGCGATACGGCAAATAGGTCCGGAGCCGCTTCGATCTCGATGTAGCGGACGATGCTCTTACCGAGGAATCGGTTCATCTTGGCGACAAGCTCGGGGACGATCGAATCGAGCTGCGCTTTCCAGTTCTTGTCTTTGACTCCGACGGTCAAACGGCCTCCGGTGAAACTTTGTGCCCGCGAGGCTTCGGCGATCGCCTCGCCCACTGCCGGCCGCCAGAGCGAGATCACGACCTTTTCAACTATCTCCGGATCATCGGGCAGCGAGCGAACGAACGAGGGTACAAGGTTTGAAAAACGCTCCATTTGCCAATCTGCTCCGATCTAATATCATCTTAAACGAGAACATTTGGAAATGCTAAATCACGACCAGAAACACGCGATCCTGCCGGAGATCGTATTAGCCTCGGGCAGCCCGCGGCGATCGGAGATACTTGCATCGGTCGGGTGGAGCTTTGTAAAGGACGTGCCCGATATTGACGAGAGCCTCCGCGAGGGCGAAAGCCCGGAGAGCTACGTTGAACGGCTTGCGCTTGAAAAGGCCGCGGCGATCGCCGGGAAATGGCCGGGCCGGCTCGTGCTCGGTGCGGATACGACCGTCGTGCTCGGCGGCGAGGTCATCGGCAAGCCGGCGGATATGGATGACGCCCGGCGGATGATCTGCTCGCTTTCGGGTGAAACGCACGATGTGATAACCGGTGTCGCTTTGGTCCGCGATTCTTCTTCGGTTACGGGTATCCAGCGAACGGCTGTGACGTTTGCAGCGATGAGCGCAGCGGAGATCGAGTTTCTCGCCCGCGAAGGCGATCCGCTCGATAAAGCCGGGGCTTATGCCGTTCAGGCACAGGCGGCACTATTCATCCGCGGCATCAGCGGCGACTACTGGAACGTCGTCGGCCTGCCGATCAATCTGGTTTACGAATTGTACAGAGGTTTCGAAGCCGGGAAAGCGGAAAAGGCGTAAGCACTCCGCCGATGAACGCTCAAGGCAGAATACCCACGCCAAAGACAAATAAAAGAGGCCCTCGGCGGAGCCTCTTTTTCTAGACCTATATTTCGTTGAAAATTAGAGCAGCCGATCGACGACGCGTGAGATCGGGACCGTCACGTCGTATTTCGGATCGATGCCGCCGTAGGGTTCGCCAACCATTTTGCCGTCCTTGCCGAGGATGACGAACGAAGGCACTTGGTCAAGAGCGAATTCCTTGAGCATGTACGCACCATTCGAGTCACGGATGATCGGAGCGCTGAGCTTGTTCGTCGTTGCAAACCGGTTCAGGTCGGCGGCAGAGGCAAAGTTTCGTGAGCCCTGCGAGGCCGAATCGGTCGCGACGTAAAGCACGACGACTTCCTTGCCGGCATACTTTCGGGAAAGCACGTTGGTGAATTCCACCTGCTTTGCAGAGAGCGGGATCCACGAGGCTCCGACCGCCATAATGACGACCTTGCCCTTGTGATCGTTGATATCGAACGCCCCGCCGTCAACGGTCGTCAGCCTCGCCTGCGCAGAGGCAGCCGCCGCAAATGCGGTAAAGACGGCAAAGAGAAGGATCGTTTTCAGGTAGTTTTTCATCACTTTTACGGGCCGGCTTAGGCCTTGCCCGCATTGTTTAGATGCAAAGCAGGTGCCAAACTACTGTCCGCGGCCTAGCCTGACGTTATCGATCAGCCTAACGCCGCCTATCCTGGCCGCAACGGCTATCATTGAACCCGTATCTCCAACCTTTTCAACCATTTCCAGCGTATCGGCGTTTACGGTCGCAACGTAGTCGAGCGTTAGGTCGGTGTCGGCCGAAAGGGCATTTTCGACCATTTGAGTCAATTTCGAAGCATTTCGTTCACCCGAATTGAAGGCATTTTCAGCCATATGGAGTGCGGCATAGATGGCCGAGGCTCGTGCACGGTCCTCGGGCGAGAGCAATTCGTTACGCGAGGACATCGCAAGCCCGCTCGGTTCACGTACCGTCGGAACCGAGATTATCTCGGTATCGAAGCCCATGTCGCGCGTCAGCCGCTTTACGATAGCTAACTGCTGCGCGTCCTTTTCGCCGAAGATGGCAAAGTCGGGCCGGATGGTGTTCAGAAGGAGCGTTACGACGGTCGCAACGCCCCGAAAATGGCCGGGCCGCGAGGCTCCCTCAAGGCTCTCGGAAAGCCCTTCTACGTAAACGTAGGTTGCAAAGCCCTCGGGATAAATGTCGTGCGGCTCCGGGGCGTAAATGTAATCGACGCCGAATTCGGTCAGCATCGCCGCATCCGAGGCGAGGTCGCGCGGATAGCGGGCGAGGTCCTTCGGGTCGTTGAACTGCGTCGGATTGACGAAGATCGAAACTATGACCGAGTCGCCGCGTTTCGAGGCTTCCTGCACAAGCGCGAGGTGGCCCTCGTGGAGAGCTCCCATCGTGGGGACGAATGCGATGGTCTTGTTCTCACGCCTGAGCTTGCGCGTGATAGAAGCCATTCGCTGTCGGCGGTTGATGATCTCCATATCGGAACCTAGAAAGGTATCGAGGCTTTTAGTTCCTCCGCGTCAACGTCTTCCGGGAGCCCGTAGGATTCGGCCTCGGCTGGATAGTTGCCGCTCCGGACGTCGTCCATCCAGCGTGTGATCGCATCGGTGATGACGCCGCTGATGTTGGCATATTGCCGGACGAAACGCGGCTGGCGGCCAAAGGTGAAGCCGATCAGGTCGTGGAGCACGAGAACCTGAATATCGCAATTCGTTCCGGCGCCGATCCCGACGGTCGAGATGGTCAGTTCCTCGGTGATTATCGCCGCGACCTCGCGGGGCACCAGCTCGAGGACGATGGCGAAGGCTCCGGCATCTTCAAGCCGTTTGGCGTCCTCAATCAGCCGCTTTGCGTCGTCGGTCGTTTTGCCCTGTACACGATAGCCGCCGAGCTTATGCACGGATTGCGGCGTCAGGCCGATGTGGGCCATCACGGGTATTTCTTCATCGACCAGCCGTTTTACAAGGTCAACGCGGTTGCGGCCGCCCTCGAGCTTTACTGCTTCGGCACCGCCGTATTTCATCAGCTTAAGAGCATTCCGCACGGCCTTGTTGTCGCCGGTGTGATAACTCCCGTAGGGCATATCGGCGACGAGCAGGGCACGGCTTGCCCCGCGTTTGACGGCCTTGGTCGCCGAGAGTATCTCTTCGACTGAAACGGGGATCGTGTTCCCGTAGCCGTGGATGACGTTTCCCATGCTGTCGCCTACAAGGATGATGTCCACGCCCGCCTCGTCAACTATTCTGGCGGTTGGGTAATCATATGCCGTAAGGCAAACGAGCTTTTCGCTCTTCTCTTTGGCGGCGCGGAGTGCGGGAACGTAAACCTTCTCGGGTTTGTCCGGTTTAAGGTAGGCCATAAACGGTTGTTAGTCTATTCCTTTCAGATGTTTAAGTCTAGGCACTAACCGCCAACGCGTTCGGCGGCGGGGAGCCTGTTATGGTTCGCGGGAAGCCATTTCAGGACGCGGGAATCATCCTTTGACGCAGCAAGCAGCTCCTCAACCGTCTTACCCAGCACCGGATGACGAAATTTCGGGGCGATATCATTGAGCGGCAATAAGACGAACTTACGAAGATGTATCCGCGGATGCGGCAGTGTTAAGAATGGAGTGTCCATTTTCGTATCGCCAAAGAACAGCAGATCGAGGTCGATCGTCCGCGGCTTTCTGTATGTCTTGTCCGTCCGGCCGAGGTTGTATTCGATGCGGAGCAGGCGGGCCATCAACTGCGTCGGCGTGACCTCTTTGCAGCGAACGGCGGCGGCCATGTTAAGGAAATCCGGGGCGCCTTCCATTTCAAGGGCTTCGGTCTCGTAAATGCAGGAGATCGCCCTCACCTCGAAACAGGCCTCGATAAGTCCGCGAACGCCGAGCAGAAGATTTCCCGCACGGTCGCCGAGGTTCGAGCCGAGCCCGATATGGGCAGTTATTTCCTCTTTGCCATTCAACATCGGTCAATTCTCATCGGCGAAGGCAGCAAGATCGGCCTCGAGACGGTCTATTTCATCCAGCAGTTTGAGGAAGCGTTTACCAAACCGGGTTAGCTTATATTCCACACGCGGCGGAACCTCGGGATAGGTCTTCTTTTCGAGAATGCGATAACGGACCAACTTGCGGAGCCGCTCATTGAGCACCTTGGTAGTAAGGCCCTCAACCGCTCGCTCCATTGCTCCGGGGCGATCGATGCCCTTGCGGACAAGGTCGAGTACGGTCAGCGACCATTTACAGCCGATGATGTTCTCGACCATCGCCTTTACCGAGGGTTGACGTGAATTTTTTTTCGCTGCGGCCTGCATAAAGTTAGACCGAAAAGTACGTAGGGAACCAAAAAGTACCTACTTACTTTAACCTCGTGCTTCTGTTACGTTTCCGAATGGGTGGCTTTGCCTACCGAAAACATTAACTCAAAAAAGGAGAAAACGACAAATGTCAACGAAAGCAGTATTTTATCACGCCGGTTGTCCGGTCTGTGTCGAGGCGGAAGGGTTCATCGCGGATGCTCTCGACCCGGCGAGGTTTGAGGTTGAAGTGGTGCATCTCGGCGAACAGCCAGACAGGCTTGGTGAGGCGGAGAGTGCAGGCGTTAAGTCGGTTCCGGCACTTGTGGTCAATAGTAAGCCTTTTCATATCAACTTCGGGGCGTCGATCGAAGACCTCCGCTGACCGCGATCCCCAACCGACAGTTCCGGAGGACGTCTGAAAAGCAGTTCGACGGCGAGCGGTTCTTACCTACCACTTGCATCCTACGCTCAGCGATCTCTGCGAAGATCTCAGTAAACTCTGCGGTTACATCATCTTAACGCGGAGACCGCGAAAGATTTCGCAGAGAACGCTAAGAGTTCACTTTGCTTTTCAAACGGCCTCCTTTTTATACGCTTTTTTACTTTTCCGGGCTGACGTGCTTGAATAGAGACAGTCCAAAGAAGGACAAATCCAGAGGCTCGGGGCCGCGGCCCAAAGCCCGGGCGGGCATCAAGGTGTGGCCCGTCTTGACAAAAAGCACACGCCGGACTTTATGGCCCGCAGACGATTCCGACACAGCCAGCGATTTGAGAGCCCGGCCGATCGCTCCCATCAGGAATATCTTTTAGATCACAATCACCCGGTCACTTCGCGGACCGAACTGCTTCGGCTTGTCCGCGGCGGCGAGGATACGTATCTCGAGCTGAAGGTGAAGCTCTCGAACCCGGAGCGGATCGCCCAGGGCATCGTCGCCCTCGCGAATACGAACGGCGGAACGATCATCTTCGGCGTCAACGACCAATTGCGGGTCGAGGGCGTCAGTAATCCGGACGAAGTGCAGGCGGAGCTTGTCCGAATTTGCCGCGATGAGATAGTCCCGCCGATCGTTCCGCTGATCGATTGCATTGCTTTTGACAGCGGGAAACGCGTAGTTGCCATCGATATCGACGCCCGGCGAAAGCCTTTCCGGACCCGCGACGGCCGCTTTTATATGCGGTTCGGCTCGGAAAAGCGGGAAGTGACGCGCGAGGAGCTTTCGCGATGGCTTGACGAGATCAGGCCCTTCACTTACGAGAACATACCGCTTTTTACCGCGACCGAAAACGACCTTGAGGAAGGCCTGCTATGGTCCTTTGCCCAGCAGTTCGGCGACATAAATACTCTGCCGGGGCAGTTCGATACCAAGGAACTCGTCCGCAAAGACCTCCTGCTCGCGGCGGGCAACAGCGACGAATTTTTCCCGACAGTCGCCGGGCTTGCGCTTTTCGGGCGAAGCGAAAGCCTGGCCTCGCTCTTCCCGCGAAGCACGGTCAAGGTTTCGCGGTTTTCCGGTGAGAACGGGAGTTCACAGTTGGTCGAAAGCCGCGAGGTCGGCGGGAACCTGCTTCATCAGTTCGAGGTGATGATGCAGTTCGTCCAGCGTTATTGCGACCTTGAGAAAACTGCACCGCGTCAGCGAAAGGCCGAGACCAACGGGCACGTTGTGCCGCGTTCGAAGTACCATCTTTACGCCGTTCGCGAGGCTGTCGCGAATATGCTTATCCACCGCGATTTCGCTCTCCGCGATATCGGCTCGCGGATGAACATCTACGACAACTCTATCGAGTTCATCAACGCCCGACGGACGAACGGCTTTGTGCCGCCGGCCTCGCGGGCGATCAGGTTCGGGATAACGCAGCGGATAAATCCGCAGATCGCCGCCATCTTTACTCGCCGCGAATATTGCCCGGACGTGCCGCAAGGCGGCCTGCCGATGATCCTCAAGCAATCCGAGCGGATCTCACGCCGGCGGGCCGAGGTTTACACTTCGAACGACGAATTCAAACTGAAGATCTACGGGACCGCGTAGCGACGCCGCGATGCTCCTCGACATAACACCGCTCAGGGTCTCTCGCGATTACCGGCTGCTCTTCATCGGCCAGCTCGTTTCCTTCTTTGGGTCGATGATGACGTTCATCGTCGTCCCGTGGCAGATGTATGAGCTTACGGGCTCATCGGCGATGGTCGGCTACATCTATCTCGCCGAGTTCGTCCCGATGCTGGTGCTTGCCGTTATCGGCGGGGCACTCGCGGATTTTGTTGAAAAGCGGCGGCTGCTCCGATTGACGGAGTTCGGGCAGGCGGCGGCCTCGGCGACGCTACTTGCCAATTCGCTGCTCGAAACGCCCTACGTTTCGGTGCTTTTTATTTGCGTGGCCATCCACGCGGGGCTGGCGGCGATACAGCGGCCGGCCTTCGAATCGTTCATACAGAAGATCATTCCGCCGGAGCTTATCTCGTCCGTGATGGCTCTCAACTCGATCCGCTGGAGCATCGGGGCGATCATCAGCCCGGCGATCGCAGGGATCATTGCGGTCAAGCTCGGGCCTTCTGTCGCCTACGCACTCGATCTGGTCACGTTCGCGGCGACGATCTACGCGGTCTATGCCGTCAGCGCCGTACCGCCGCCGGAGAATGCCGAGCGGCCGAGCCTCGATGCGATCCGCAAGGCACTGAGATATGCGAAGAGCAGGCAGGAGCTTCTCGGGACGTATTTCATTGACATCTTTGCGATGTTCTTCGCGATGCCGCAGGCGCTTTATCCGGCACTTGCGGTGATCTACGGCGAACGCTATCTCGGCTTCTTTCCTGCCGCGATCGCACTCGGAGCCCTGGTCGCGAGCCTGACCTCCGGCTGGACCAAGTCGGTCCATCGACACGGGGTTCTGGTTACGGCAGCGGCGGTGCTTTGGGGATTTGCGATCATCGGATTCGGCCTAGCGGACGGCATCGTCGTCGCGTTGCTTTTCCTGGTGGCGGCGGGTTTTTTCGATATGATCTCTGGCATTTTTCGCGGGGCGATCTGGAATCAGACGATACCGAACCATCTCCGCGGCCGGCTGGCGAGCATCGAGATGGTCAGCTATCTGACCGGGCCGATGCTCGGCAGCGCAAAGATGGGGATCGTGGCCGAGTGGTTCAGCGTAAAGATCGCGCTCGTTTCGGGCGGCATCTTGTGCGTCGTTTCGGTGCTGGCCGCGGCTTTGTTCCTGCCGGGTTTTCTTCGCTACGATGGCCGCGACGGCATCCGCCGCCGGCACGAAGAGGAAGAGGTACACGCCGGCAGGAAGGCCGAGGTGTAAGTGTTCCGGACCGTGCCTGCCGGCCGGGAATGTGGTAGAAAACCAATATGCCGATAGTAAGAAAACGCCAGATCGAGACACTTCAGCAGTTGAGCGGCCAAGAACTCGAAGCCTTTATCGATTCGCTCCCGGCCGGTGCGGATTCGATCAGCAAGCTGCTCGATTTCGTCGAGGACGAGCTTTATGAAAACGAATGCAACCACAGCCTCCGCTATGCGATGCAGTTCATGATGGAGAACGGCCTCAGCTTTCCCAAGGTCTCAAGCTGGCTTTCGGAGAACGGCGGCTACTGCGACTGCAAGGTGCTCGACGAGATCGCACCGTATTGGAGGGAGAAATTTGGAGATGATTAGCCGCTAATTGATTTTTGTTGCGTTCAACAATCCTTCTGCGGATAATGTGAGTATGAACACGGTTTCGGTTCAATTTCCTGATTCGATAACGACGGTCTTCGGCGACAGCGACACCGGGAAGCCAATTCTATCCGCTGCGGTGGTCAAATGGTATGAGCTCGGCCGGATCTCTCAGGGCAAAGCCGCAGAATTGCTCGGCATTTCAAGAGTAGAATTTCTCGAACTGCTCTCGGCCTTTAAGGTTTCTGCGTGGCAATACACAGAGGACGAATTGACCAATGTAAATACGAGGATATGATGTGACACACTTCGGAACAGCAATATGCTTGAGTTTCTGCCTAATATTTTCGTTCGGTGGTCTGACAGCGGTTTCAGGACAAGACCGTGAAAACGATTTTTACATTAAAGAAGGCAAATTACTCTTTGAGCAAAAAACTAATGGCACGTTGGGAGAGATAGATTTTACCGGTTACCGTCTCGAAGTTATCGATCCACCTTACGAAATGAGTGGCGATTCGCCAACACCCCGCGTATTTAGGATCGTGGTCGTTTCCTCGCAGCCTTTGCCCAGAATGGAAATCTACAGCGTTTGGTTTGGCGACCTTAATGAGCTTGACGCGTACCTAACTCGGCCAAATGAATTTACTGCTTTGATCTTTGCGAAAACCTTACCTTCCGGCGAAATTTCCATAGGCGTCTCTAAAAGGGGTAAACAACGTCCGGATGACCGACTGGTTTTTCCCGGAACCCTTTACGTGCCTCCCGAATATGCAACCCGAAAGGACGAACTTGAAACGGAACCCGTTATTAAGTTAATCAGGCTTTCTACCGGCAGAATTCAGATCAGGGTTGAGTATGAACGAGGCGGCTGTTTTGATCTGGCGACCGCTCTTCCCCGCTACTCTTTTCTCGAAATTGAAGGCTTTGATCATGACAGCCTCGGACCGTCGCCTTTTACATGCAGCGGCAGAAATTTTGTGGGCACTTTCTCACCGGAAGAATTCGCTCGCATACCGAACGGAGCGAACATCGTTAAGAAAGTTGTTATCGGAGAAAATGTGAGCAGGAAAGTCGTGGGCCGTCTTTATAAGAGTCCGATTGAGTGAATATGACAAGCTTCGTTAAAAGGTTCGTTTTGGTTATCTAACCTTTAATTGCGAGGATAATTGCGAGGAAATTTCTCTGACTCTGCGAAGCGGTGTGATAAAACTCAAAATGGGGAAAAGCGGTCTATGCAGTCAGCTTCGTTTGTCGCGAGATCGAAACGGCGAATTTAGGGCAAATGTAGGGCGGGGCAGCGGCGAACTGCTTCTACCTTTGATCAGATCGTCGACTTAACAAGGCAGCCAGATAACGGCCGGTGTGCGAGGCTTCGCAGCCGGCCACTTTTTCGGGCGTGCCGGTGGCGACGACCTCGCCGCCGCCGACTCCGCCTTCGGGTCCGAGGTCTATCAGGTGATCGGCGGTCTTTATGACGTCCATATTGTGCTCTATGACGACGATGCTTGAGCCGTTATCGAGCAGGGCACGAAAGGCACCGAGAAGCTTGTTTATATCGTCGAAGTGCAGCCCGGTCGTCGGCTCGTCAAAGATGAAAAGCGTTCGCGAGGCGGTGCTCTGAGCAAGATGCGAGGCGAGCTTTACACGCTGTGCCTCGCCGCCGGAGAGAGTTGTTGCCGATTGGCCAAGCCGCAGGTAACCGAGCCCGACGGCATCAAGCACACGGAGTTTCGTCACCAGCTTTTTCACGTCCTTGAAGAACAAGATCGCCTCGCTGACGGTCATCTCAAGGGCTTCGTGGATGTTCTTACCCTTGTAGCGAATGCCGAGCACTTCCTGCTTGAATCGCGTTCCGCGACAGTCCTCACACGTCAGTTCGACATCGGCCAAGAACTGCATCTCGACCGTAACCGTTCCGCTGCCCTGGCAGACCTCGCATCGCCCGCCGGGCACGTTAAATGAGAAATGCGAAGGGCCGTAGCCTTTCGCTTTCGCCCCTTGCGTCCCGGCAAAAACATCTCGGATGGCGTCGTAAGCCTTGATGTAGGTCACCGGGTTCGAACGCGGCGTCCGGCCGATCGGCGATTGATCGACAAGGATGACATCGTCGATGTTCTCCGTCCCGGCGATCTCCTTGAAAAGCCCGATGTGGCCGGTCCATTCGCCCCGCATCTTTTTGATTCCGGCGTAAAGCACGTCGTGGATCAGCGTCGATTTGCCCGAGCCGGAAACGCCGGTAACGCAAACGAGCATCCCGAGCGGGATCTCGACCGAAACGTTCTTGAGATTGTTCTCGCGGGCACCTGCAATCGCGATCTTTTCCTTGCCGGGCCTCCGCCGTTTTTGCGGGACGCGGATCTCCAACTCACCGTTCAGGTAACGTGCAGTCAGCGATTGCTTCGATTTGAGCAGCCCTTTATACGTGCCCTCGTAAACGACCTCGCCGCCGAGTTCGCCCGCGGCCGGGCCGATATCGATGACGTGATCGGCGGTCCGCATCGTCTCTTCATCGTGCTCGACAACGAGCAGCGTGTTGCCGATGTCGCGGAGGTGCTTGAGGATGTTGATCAGCCGCGTGTTGTCCCGCGGATGAAGCCCGATGCTCGGTTCATCGAGCACGTAAAGCGTCCCGACGAGCAGCGAGCCGAGATTGGTCGCGAGCTGAATTCGCTGAGCCTCGCCGCCGGAAAGCGTGGAGGCAAGCCGATCGAGCGTAAGGTAATCGAGTCCGACATCGACGAGGAACTTGAGCCGACGGCGGACCTCCTCAAGCAGGCGTTCGGCGATCTTCTCGCGTTCGCGGTCAAGCGTTAGTTCGTTGAAGAACTTGGCTGCGTCGGTGATCGAGAGGTCAAGCACCTCGGGCAGCGACCGCCCGCCGATCTTGACGTCGCGGGCCTCCTGCCGAAGCCTGCCGCCATTGCACGCCGGGCACTTTGTGTAGCCGCGAAACTTGGCAAGGAAAACGCGGACGTGGAGCTTATATTTTTTCGTCTCAAGCCACTCGAAAAATCCGCGTATGCCGCGCCAGCCGTCATCGCCATAAAGAATGCAATTTTGCTGATAATCCTCGAGGTCGGCGTATGGCTTCTTGATGTCTATCCCGGCCGCGGCCGCATAGCGGAGCAGTTCTTTCTGCGCCCATTCGTACTGCGGACGGGTGAAAGGCTCGACCGCTCCGTCCTTTATCGACTTGAGCGGGTCGGGAATGACAAGTCCGTAATCGACGCCGATCGTATTGCCGAACCCCTGACAGGTCGGGCAGGCTCCGTAGGGCGAATTGAAGCTGAAAAGCTGCGGCTCCGGTTCTTCATATGCCGTGCCGTCGTATTTGCAGATGTAGCGGTCGGAGAACTTAAGCTTTTCGCCTTCGGTCGTTTCGATGATGGCCGAATGGGCCTCGCGGAAGCACGTCTCAAGCGAATCGACCAGCCGCTGGCGTATGTCCGCGGACGCTTTGAGGCGGTCGATGAGGATGAACGTATCGTTCAGGTCTTCGTGCGGATAGTCCTCGGGCCGCTGAAGTTCGATCACCTCACCGCCGCGATAAAGCCTCGCGTAACCCGCCTGCATCAGCGACATCAGGTGAGCCTGCGTGCTGAGTGCTTGATCGCTGTTTTTTGCTTTGGTGCGGGTGGTTGCTCGCTTCGCCGGCTTTTTCGCAGGTGCAAGTGCCTCGGAGTTGATCGGGAATAGCACGTAGAATCGCGTGCCTTCGGCGAGCGTCGAGAGCGTTTCCTCGGCGGCAGATTCGGGCGAGTCCTTCTTCACCTCGCGGCTGCAAACGTGGCAAAACGTTTGCCCGGCACGCGCGTAGAGCAGGCGGAGGTAATCGTAGATCTCGGTCTGCGTGGCGACGGTCGAACGCGGATTGCGGGTCGAATTCTTCTGCCTAATGGCGATGGCCGGGGCGATGCCGAGGATCTCATCGACGTCCGGCTTGTCCATCCGCTCGAGGAACTGTCGTGCGTAAGCGGAAAGCGACTCAACATAGCGCCGCTGGCCCTCGGCATAGATGGTATCGAAGGCAAGGCTCGACTTACCCGAACCGGAAACACCGGTGATCACCGTGAGCTTATTGAGCGGGAGCGAAACCGATACATCCTTTAGGTTGTGGACGCGGGCTCCGCGAACGCTGATCGCTTCCTCTTTCCGTCGTACTGCCTTCATAGAAGCCGTTGCCGTGTGCAGGACAAACTTTGATTCTAGCAAAGCGGCCGGGCGGGTTAAAGGTGGCGGCGTTACCAGCGGCGTTCGATGCGGGAAAGATTTTCGCGCCACGGTTCGGAAAATTCGCTGACGAGGAATTGGATGCCTCGTTCACCCGCGAGCGGGCTTTCGGGCGGTCGGGCGATGCGGTAATTTCGGCCCTTCGGCGAGGCGACGGAAAGGGTGATCCGTTCCTCGGATTTGCGAGAAACGGCAGCAAAGCGCCATTCGGTCTTTGCCCGGATCAGGAGCCTTGCACCGATCGGGAGATCGGCAAGCGTCATTTCAGCTTTGGGAGGTTCCATTTCTTTCTGAGCTTATTGTACTCGGCCGCCGGAAGCTGGACGAGATAAGGATTCCGGGCAGTATCGAGCCACGATACGATGCGCTCTACATTGCGGCGTTCCATCGCGGTGCAGCCGCTGGTTGCCGTTTCGGCATCCTTCCAGACGTGGAGAAAAATGCACGAACCATCGCCCGAGCGGACCGGATAGGAATTATATGCGACGAAAACACCGAGGCCGTATTCTTCTCCGACGGCGAGCATTTTCTCCGAGCTTTTCCAATCGAAATTGCCGACCTTGAAGCGGTCAACTATTTTGTTGTAATGCGTCGAGGCGGCGTCATCGACACACTCGGTCGAGCTTTCCAGTTTTGTGTAGGGATAGCCAAGTTTTTCGGGCTTGGGCGAGGAGCCGAAGGCGAACGTTAATGGGAACAATCCGGCGGGAGCTTTCCCGTCACCTTCTTTCTTGAAATCCTTTGCCGATTCGGGAGCCGATTCGACCGCCCAGCCGAGGCCACTACGGCCGACCACGATCGGAAATTCATCGCCAACAGCGGTCCATTTTGACCGGAGGTTTTTTCGTTCGAAAAGCCGAGCAGTGCCCTTGACCGTCGGCCAATCAGGCGTGGTCACGACGACCGCCTGAAGCGACTCCGCAAACGGCCGCTTAACTGCAGGCGGCTCAGGCGTTTTTACCTGAGCCGCGATGCCAATGCCCAAAGCGAGCAGAATGCAGAAGGCCGCAAAAGTTCGCATAGTTTATTGATCTTCGAACAGAGTGTCGGCCGAGCCCGAACGCTTGCTGACCGCATAAACGCGAAGTCCGATGGAGATCATCACGATCGAGACCGCCATCCAGATAAAGACCCAAACGACGGCCGGAAGTCCGGTGGCCGCGGCCATATTCGCGGCGTCAGAATGAGCGTTCGTAAACGTCGAGACAAAGAAAAGATTTACGAGGTCGAAGAACGCATTGAGAAGCGTTTGCACCGCAAGGAAAGCAAGAGCAAAGTTTACCCACTTAAGCTCGGCGTATTTCGCTACGGCAAAAAGCCCGGCCGCGATCACGCTGCCGGAAAGAACCGTGAATACGAGCCCGCCGAAGGTCGCGGTCGAGAAAAGATTCCAGATCGGGGCAAGCACTCCGAAGACGACCGTCAGCACAGCGACCGTTCCGGCCGAGATGTATAGAGCGAGACGCGAATCGAAGCCGTATCGCATCCAGGCGAGCAGGCCGGCACCGAAAGCGGTCGTGCCGAGATAGCCGGCACTTGAGATAAAGAGCTGAGAGAACCAGCCCGAAGACTGCGACCAGACGACGCCGCTCGTATCCGGCGAGACCGCCAGGCTCTGCACCGAGTTGCCGGTCAGGACGGTCGCAAGGGCATGGCCGCCCTCATGGATGAACGTCGCAAAAAGCTGGAGCGGGTAAAAGATATACCCGACGAACGGAATGAACCACGATGCGATCCAGATCCCGATGGTGACCAGAGTTGCCATCAGGAGCAGAGTGAACTGCGGTTCGGCTTCTTTTGCGACTTTGTATGGCATATTTTTCTCCCCTTGAAGTTCTGAAACAAATTACGAAACAGTTTACCGCAAAGTTCGCCCGGAGCGAAGAAAAATCGGCGGCTAACTGCGGCTGTAGTCTTCCTTGCCGCCGGTCTTCGATTCGAGCCGGATGTCCGAAATCTCAATATCACGCTGAACGGCCTTGCACATGTCGTAGATGGTGAGGGCTGCGACGGAAACGGCGGTCAACGCCTCCATCTCAACGCCGGTCTGTGATGTTGTGATGGCCTCGGCACGAAGTTCGATGCCCGAATCCGTAAGCCGGGCGTCAATATTTACCTTTGAAAGTGGTACCTGATGGCAGAGCGGAATAAGCTCGGGGGTGCGTTTTGCGGCCATTATCCCGGCGATGCGGGCGATCTCAAGCGGGTCGCCCTTTGGTGTCCCCTTGGCGCGGAGTCTTGCGATAGTCTCCGGCGAGAGCAAAACGCGGCCCGAGGCGACGGCGACGCGTTTCGTTGGCTCCTTGCCGGAAACATCGACCATCCGGATGCGTCCGGCTTCATCAAAATGCGAAAGTTCGCTCATAGGTTTGCCTCCGCAGAGTAGGGCTAATGTATCAGAGGAAGAGCACTTCGCACACCTCGCCGGAGGTGAGGGAAGTGCCGGCGGGAATGCGGACAAGTGCTTCGGCGTTCGCAAATCCGATGAAATCCGATGAACCATGCCAGCGGAGCGGCACGGCGAGCAGACGGCCTTCGGAGTCGGTAGCGAGGCTCGCAGGTAGATAAGAATCGCGTTCCCGGGTGCCTTTCGCCTCGCCGTCTATCACAGCAAAGCCCGACGGCAGGTCGATGGCCGAGGCGGACTGCATAAGCATCAATGCCCGCCGGACGAAGAGATGAAATGTCACCGCGGCGGACACCGGATTGCCAGGAAGGCCGAAGAAAAACGACCTCTTCAGCCGTGCGAAAACGGTCGGTTTGCCGGGTTTCAATTTCACCTTCTCGAAGAACACTTCAGCCCCGAGACCGGCGATCGCTTCCTTCGTCAGGTCGTATTTTCCGACCGAAACGCCGCCGGTCGTTATGACAAGGTCCGACTTTTTTGCGGCGTCCGCAATGGCGCCGGTCAGTTCGTAAAGCTTGTCGCCAACGGTCGGAAGAATGACCGTCTCGGCGCCTGCCGCTTCGCAAAGCGAGGCGAGCATCAGCGAATTGGAATTGCGTATCTGGTCGGGTTTCGGCTTCGTTTTGATCGGCACGATCTCCGTCCCGGTGGCGAGAATGGCGACACGCGGCCGCTTTGAAACCTTCAACTTCGCGTAACCGAAAGCCGCCGGAATAGCGATATTGGAGGCAGTCAGCCTCTCGCCGCCGCGAAGCACGACCGTGCCTTTTTTCACCTCTTTGCCTTTCGGAACGATAAAGCGGCCTTTTTCCGTCGGCTCATTGATGATAACGGTGCCGTCGGCTTCTTGGGTCAGCTCGATCTTCTGCACAGCGTCGGCACCGGACGGCAGCGGTGCTCCGGTCATGATTCTGATGGCTTCGCCAGCTTTAAGCCGCCCCTTCCAACCGCGGCCGGCGGCCGATTCGCCAACCAGCTTCAGCACCACCGGAGCGTCTTTAGTATCAGCCGCACGCACCGCATAGCCATCCATCTGCGACCGGTCGAACGGCGGCATGTCCGTATCGGCAAAGATGTCCTCGGCAAGAACGCGGCCGACCGCATCCTCGATCGGAACCCGCTCCGCCGGCAAAGCCCGCACCTCGCGACCGACGATCTTAAGAGCTTTCGAAATGGGAATCATCTGACGATATATATTTCCGTCTGCCGCGGGCGGATGAATTCGTAGCCTTTTTCGGTCATTACGGCGTCGTCTTCGGCCATCATCGTGACCTTTTGCCCGCCCCATTCGGCGACCGGCGTTGAGGTGTTGAGTTCGATCGACATATACGAGCCGAGGATGATCTTGTTCCCGCCGCCGCCGATGTTGCCGCGAAAATCGATCGAGGGCCCGAGGCCGTGGCCGTGGGTGCCGATCGGGTGCGAATAGATCATGCATTCGATCGACTGCCGCTTGCACTCGGCCATCGAACGCTCATAGACCTCGGTGCCGGTCATGCCCGTCCGGGCGATCGAGAAGATGATGTCCTGGAGCTTGTTCGTATTGCGGAGAGCGGCCTTGAGTCCCGCCGGGGCATCGCGTTCGCCTTCGTTGAGGACATACGCGTGCTTTTGCCAGTCGGTCGAGAGGCCCATGTAATCGAGCCCGAAATCGAGATGGAGCAGGTCGCCGCGGCGGATGACCTCGGCATCGGCCGCCGTGCTCAAGAAAGGCCCGGTCGTTTCGGTCGCGGCCCGCCGACGCTGGATGCGAAGATCGGGCTGGAACCAGATGGTCAGGCCGAGCTTGTTGACCTCTTCCATCATCCACCAGCGGACATCGCCGACCGTCGTCTTGCCCGGAGTGATCACCTCATTTGAAAATGCACGGAGGGCGATGATCTCCGTCGCCGCGACGGCGTTGCGATAGTGCTCAAGTTCCTCGGGAAGCCGCGTGTCGAAATACTCGACCAGCAGATCGGCCGCCGAGACGAACTTCTTCTCGTTCTCGGCACCGAGCGACTCAGCCAGAAAGCGGTAGGAGTCGTACGAAAGCCCGCTCTGCTGGCCGCGGCTGCCGCCGATGTTGAGGGCGATGGTCTTCGGCTTTCGCTCATTGACGATCTTTTTCAGCTCCTCGCCAAATTTATCGCGGGCCGGCATTACCATCCGGTAATGATTCTTGAGCCGCTCTTCGTCGTAACGGACCATCGCGATGCGTTCAAGAGAGTTCCCGCGATCGATGAAGAGAAAGATATCGCGGCGGCCGACGATCGGGATCGGCGGCGTTATGTGCGGCGTTACGGGGTCGCTGTTGAACTCTTCGTTAACAACGATCCACATATCTATGCCATGCCGCTTCATCATCGCGGGGAGGAGTGTGCCCAGGCGTTTCCGCAGCCAACCCTCCCGAACCTCCATCTGCTCCCTTTGGGTAAGGAGTTTTGGCATTGGATCGCCCCACCGGTCCTGGCTCCGGGCGGGCGAAGCGAGGAGCGAAAACGAGAAAATGAGTACCGTAGAAAGAATGAATAAGCGTTTCGAATTTGGCATATTTCGCTTGGACCGAGGTTCGGTGATATCCTTTTAAGTTGTTTCGAGTCTGATATTAACACATAAGGATTTTCCGAAAAGGAGCAGTCGTGATCGATTTTGAATTGACCGAAGAGCAGGAGCAGTTGAGGAATACTGTTCGTGAGTTTTGTGCGGGCGAGGTTGCCCCGTACATCAAGGAATGGGACGAGAAGGCGCACTTTGAGCGGAGCGTTTTTGACAAGATGGCCGAGCTTGGGCTGCTGGGCGTCTGCATTCCGGAGGAATACGGCGGAGCGGGTTTTGACTACATCTCGCTCGGGCTGGTCTGCGAGGAGCTTGAGGCGTGCGATACGTTCCTGCGGGTCGCGATGAGCGTCCACGTCGGGCTCAACAGCATGAGCCTGCTCGCCTGGGGAACCGAGGAGCAGAAGCAGAAGTACCTTGTGCCGCAGGCGAAGGGCGAGAAGCTCGCGACCTTTGGATTGACCGAGCCGAACGCGGGTTCGGACGTCGTCGGCATGCGTTCGTATGCACGCCGCGACGGCGACGATTGGATCCTGAACGGCGAAAAGATGTGGATCTCGCTCGGCAATACGGCCGATCATTTCCTTTTCTTCTGCTGGACCGATCAGGAGAAGCAAAAGGTCCGCGACCACAGCGGCATTTCGTGCTTCATCGTCGAGCGGTCGATGCCGGGCTTTTCAAGCGGAACGCTCCACGGCAAGATGGGCATCCGTGCCGGCGATACGGGCTACTTCTCGCTCCAGGACGTCCGCGTCCCCGCGGCGAACATGCTCGGACAGGAAGGCGAAGGCTTTAAGATCGCGATGTTCTCGCTCGAGAACGGCCGCTATACGGTCGCCGCCGGTGCAACGGGCGTGATCAAGGCCTCGCGTGATGCCTCGGTCGCTTATGCCAACACCCGCGAGGTGCAGGGCCAGACGATCGCCAATTTCCAGCTCGTAAAGCAGAAGATCGCCGAGATGGAAGCCGATTACCAGATGGCGCATATGCTTTGGCTCAAGTGCGGCTGGCTAAAGAATCAGGGACTGCCTTCGGCAAAGGCTGCGAGCCTTGCCAAATGGCAGGCAACGACTCGTTCGGAGAAGGCTGCGTCGATGGCCATCGAGGTCCACGGAGCGAACGGTTACACCAACGACTATCCGGTCGAGCGTTACCTGCGTAACTGCAAGGCCGCGGTGATCTACGAGGGAACCCGCGATATCCACACGCTGATGCAGGCGGATTGGGCGCTTGGGCTAAAGAAAGAAAAGTCGGCTCGCGTCACGCTGCCGAAGTATCAGGCCGCCGGAGCGAAATAGTCAGGTTACATGTAAAAGAAAAGAGGATGGCTCGCCGGCCGTCCTCTTTTTCTTTTAGCGGAGTTAGTGTTCAAGTCCTCTTTAAACACAGAGGGCGCAAAGACTTGCACAAAGTGCTCAGAGACTATTTCTTCTCAAAGCCCGGGACTCGGTTGGTCAGCTTCCAGTCGTTGCCTTCCTTTACAAAAAGCACCTTTGCACCGTTCGGCATGCTCTTGGTCTTGACCTCGGCAACGGCTTCATTGCCGGTGATGGTCTCATTGCGGACCTCGCAAAGTGCGGTGGTCGCCATGTCGTTCGAGAAGTATTCCATCAGCGACTCAATGCCGTCGGCCTTCATCTCTTCTTCGATGCGGCGAATGGAATCTGCCGAGTAGATCCGGCGAATGGCGGCCTCATCCTTTTTCTCGACCGCGGCACAGTATGCCTTGAAGACCGGCCCAACGGTCGGTGCGTCGTTGGTCGTCGCGGCCGGGGTCGGCGTGGTCACGGCAACCGGGTTATTGGCTTCCGCGTTGGCGTTGTTGGCCGGCCGATTCGCAGCGTTGCTGTTCGCGTTGGCATTGTTGGCTGCCGGTTCGGCACCACCGCAGGCTGAAAGGAACGCGGCAAACGAAACGAAAATAAATGCAATGAAATTTCTGGTCATATCTGTCACCTTGTTAAGCTAAAGTTCAAACTCCCGAGTATAATAAAGCCCGCAATGTTCGACAATTCTTACACGACCATTTTTCGCAAGGTCTATTTGTTTACAGAGCTTCCCGAGCCGCTTACGCCGGCGAGCGAACACGTCCAGCTCTTCGATAATTATTTGCCGGAAACGGGCTTAAGGCTGCGTTCGCTCCGAATCCCGGAGACGAAAGCGTGGCGCTACTTCTTTGAACAGGAAAGGGCGGAGTTTGCGGCGGTTCGGAGCATCAAGCGTGCGGCGATGGAGCTCGACGAGAAAGAGTACGCCCATCTGCAGATGTTCGAGGGGAACGAGATACGCAAGAACCGCTACTTTGCCGAACTTAACGGCCTTCCGGCGACGCTCGATATTCATCTCGGCGATCTTTGGGGGCTGAACATTGCCACGGTGGAGTTTGCCGACGAGAGCGAAGCATTTGCGTATCCGCAGCCGGAGATCGCGGTCGTTGATATATCGGCGGATGCGTTCTTCTCCGGGCCGAATCTTGTCCAGCTCAAGTTCGCTGACATTCAGGCACACCTGGCAGGGGAATGAAAACAAAAACGGCCGCGGAATTTACCGACGGCCGTTCGATCTCTTTCGAAATTTCTGTTACCGGCGGCGAGGCGTCATCGGGACGTGCTGTTCGACCGAGGCAAAGATCTGGAGATATATCTTCGTTTCACGCGGGATCAGGTTTGCCCAGCCCGGGCCGCCGCGGGTTATGTAACCCGGAAGCCGTGCGGGGTTCGAGTTATATCCGGCGGCCATTATCTGTTCCTGCGTCGCCAACCCGCGGAGCAATGCATCCGAAACCGACGGCCGTGACTTGAGGTCGTCCCAGGTCCATTGCATATAGAGCAGCATCGCCTGAGCGGCGTTGAGGTGGTCACGCATTCCTTCGACAAAGTCGGGCTTGAGCGGGACGTTCGGGAATTGTGCACGAACCATCCGGTAGGTCGACGGGATCATCTGCACCATTCCGCCGGCTCCGGCCGAGCTGACCGCATATCGATAGGTCTGGCCTTCGTTCAACGCGAAAAGCGTGAACACGTCGTTGTATATGTCCGGGTGCGGTTCGTTTCGGAATCGGAAGTGATCGACGTGCTCAACGACCGCAAGCCTTTCGGCGATATCGGCAACCTTCGGTTCGATCCGATGACCGAGCCGGCCGAGCCGTTCGCGAGCGGTGTCGATCACGTTCTTCACGTAGATCTGGCCCGCCGCGACCACCTCCGGCGTAACAATGCCCGGATGGGTCGAAATGTAATATGCCGTTTCCTGATAAACGCCCTTATCGACGCGAGGATATTGAACGAGAAGCGGCAGGTGCTGCTCGTTCCGCTCGTCAAAGATGATCACGGGCGTATTGACGCCATTGCCGCGGATCGTACGGACGATCATATTCCGGCCGCCTTCCGAAACCACGGCTTTGTCCGATGCCGTTGAAAGAAAAGCGTCTTTCGCGAGCATCACAAAATCGATGTCGTTGCGGTCCCAATCAAAGAACGCGACACGCACGGCTTCGACGCCCTCATAGGCATTGCCGCGTGAGGCAGTAGTTATCGGCCGAGTTTGCAGGCGGCGTTTGGCATCGGCGATCTTTGCCCTAATTTCGTTGAACGAAGGCGTTCGCCGGCCGGTCTTCGGGTATGCCGCACGCGGCGGTACGACCGGAGTTGCCGAGGGCTCTGCAGATGCAACGGTCCTCGGGCGGGTCGGTTCGCTTGGGCCCGAGTCACGTAGCTCTTCTGCCTTCACGTTTTCGGTAACTACGACCTTGAGCTTTCGTTCGGCGGGCTCGGCAGGTTTCTGCGCGATGGCACCTGAGCATAGAAACAGCAATGCGGCAAACGGAAGTATTTTGGATTTCATTCTTTGATTCGTGCAGGGGAAAGCTGGGTTGAACGTTTACGGGCTGTGCCCGCCTTCTCAAACAATAGATTCGCCCAAGGAATAAAGGGTTGTCAAATCGAATACATAAATTTATAGCAACAACAAACGGGGGTTATAGACGCTATCGCTTTTCCACCTGCCGTAAGTTAATGTATAACTTGAACTTGGACTGTTTCTAAAGGTGTACCTGGGAACAGGAAAAAAAACTGATGAAATTATTTGGAACGGACGGGATTCGCGGACGCGCAGGCGAGTTTCCGCTTGACGACGCAACGATCTTGGCGATCGGGCAGGCAGTAGGCGAGCACCTTCGGGATCGCCTGGGCCGCGGGGCAAGGATCGTAACGGGCCGCGATACTCGTGAATCAGGCGAGCATATCGAGCTGCTGTTTTCCAGGGCAGCAGCGGTCTCCGGTGCGGAGTGTTTGTCGGCTGGCGTGATCACGACACCGGGAGTAGCGTTTCTTTCATCTGAGGGCGGTTTCGACGTTGGAGTGGTTATCAGCGCGTCGCATAATCCTTACGAAGACAACGGCATCAAGCTCTTTACTCCCTCGGGCAAGAAGCTCAATGAGCAGGACGAACGCGAGCTTGAGGCTAGGATAAGCGAGCTTAGAAAGGAACCGGTAACGTCGATCGAAGTCCCGGCTGAGCTAAAGCAATACCCGGACGCGACCGCAAAGTATCTCGACCATCTTACATCGAACCTTCCCAAACTTCGGCTGGATGGGCTGAGGGTCGCACTCGATTGTGCCAACGGTGCTGCGAGCCATCTGGCACCGGAACTTTTTCGCGGGCTTGGAGCCGAAGTGCGAACGCTCGCCTGCGAACCGGACGGGCGGAACATCAACCGCAACTGCGGTTCGCTGTACCTTGAGGGCTTGCAAGCCGCCGTTTCCGAGAGCGGATCAGATATCGGAATTGCATTCGACGGCGACGCGGACCGCTGCTTGTTCGTTGACGCCTCCGGAAATGTGGTCGATGGCGACGCGACGCTCTGGATTTTGGCCAACGAAATGCAGCGTTCCGGCGAGCTGAAGAGCGGCAAAGTGGTTGCGACCGTGATGAGCAACATGGGCCTTGAGATCGCGCTCCGCGAAGCGGGGATCGAACTTGTCAGGGCGAATGTCGGCGACAAATACGTGCTCGACGAGATAATGCGGACCGGAGCCGAGTTTGGCGGCGAGCAATCGGGCCACATAATCGTCCGAGAGGTCGGTCTGGTTGGAGATGGAATGATGACCGCATTGCTTGTTCTGAACGCGATGACCTCGTCGGGCAAGCCGCTTGCCGAGCATGCCGCCGGATTCGCGAGGCTGCCGCAGGTTCTCGTCAATCAACGCGTAAGGGAGAAGGTTCCATTCGAGACGGTTCCCGCAATTCAAGCGGCCGCGGACGATGCCGAAAAGAGGCTTGCGGGGCAAGGGCGTCTGCTTTTGCGATACTCGGGCACGGAGAATCTGGCCCGCGTGATGATCGAAGGCAGTGACCAGCAAGAGATCGAAGAAATGGCGAACGGCATCGCGGCGGTGATAAGGGAAGCGATCGGCTGAAATGACACGAAGCGAAACGATCAAAGTCGGCGTCAGAATTCCGGGCGAAGCTGCGGAATATCAGATTATTTGCGGCTCCGGCCTGCTTGAAAGCACGGGCGATGTCGTCCGAACATCACTGGGCGAGGATGTCCGGCGCGCCGCGGTGATCTCGAACCGAAAGGTATTCGGGCTTTACGGCGAGGCGGTCGAGCTTTCGCTGAAGCGAGCAGGGATCTCGGCCGCATCATTTATGATCGGCGACGGCGAGCGATTCAAGACGCTCCGAACGGCTGAGAAGATCATCGGCTTTCTCAACACGGCCGGCATCAAGCGGGGCGATGCCGTGATCGCTCTCGGCGGCGGTGTGGTCGGCGATGCGGCCGGCTTTGCCGCTTCGCTTCATCTCCGCGGAGTGCGGTTGGTTCAGATACCGACGACGCTTCTTGCCATGATCGATTCTTCCGTCGGCGGTAAGACCGGCGTCAATAGTTCTTTCGGCAAAAACCTGATCGGGACGTTTCATCAGCCTGCGGTGGTGATCGCCGATGTCAGTGTGCTCGCGACGCTTGACCCGCGTGAAATGTCCTCTGGGCTTTTCGAAGCCGTAAAGCACGGAGCCATTTCGGGCGAAAGGCTGCTTCGCACTACCGAAAAAATGATCGACGTTCGCAGCCGCGACCCGAAAGTCGAAGCCGCCGAAACGCGGGCGGTCTTCGCAAAGGGCATAACGGAGCACGTAAAGTTCAAGGCTTTGATCGTTAGAGACGATGCCCGCGAGGCTATCGGGGCGACCGGCAGCCGATCGCGAAAGATACTCAATTTCGGCCATACTCTCGCCCATGCGCTCGAACTCGCTACCAATTACCGATACTTAAAACACGGCGAGGCAGTCGGCCACGGTGTTCTATTCGCCGCAGAACTGTCGAAAAGGCTTGAATTATCGCCGGCAGATAGTATAAAATTCTTAAACGGTGTTGTTCATCGCGTCGGCGGCCTGCCGACGGTGGACAAGGTCGGCTTCGAGGCTGTTCTCGCAGCCCTTTCCAATGACAAGAAATCACGCGGCGGATCGATCGACTGGGTCCTGCTCGAAGGCATCGGCCGGCCTGTGATAGTTTCTGATTCTTCATTCCCTGGCGGCACCGTTCGCAAAGCTCTAAGAGATTACCTTAGGTCCACAAATCGCTGATCTTCACTTTTTCGATATCGAGGTTTTTTAGTATGAATATCAACGGAATTGATCGCAGTTCGGAACGCGGCGGCGCAGGGGTGAAGTTCCTGATAGTATTCGTTTTGCTTATTTTGGCCGCAAACGCGGGTTACAATTACATACCAGTTGCCTATAGCGGAGCGAATTTCCGTCAGGAGATGGACACGGCTGTAGTGAAGGGAATGGCAACCTCCGGACGGCTTAAACCGGCGGATGTAGTCTCGGATTACATCCGGCGGGCCGCAACCGACAATGATATTCCGGCCGATGCCTTCGTTGAGGTAAAGGACACTGGAAAGTTCGTTCAGGCTTCGGCGTCCTACACTGTAGATGTAAATATGCTTCCGTTTGGCATCTACAAATACAAATACCAGTTCGAGCACACGGCCGTCCCGTCCGGTTTTCTGACCAAGCAGTAATTAGACAGCGGCGGCAAGTGCTTCGCGAACTTTGACAGGCTGTATTTGGACCAATGCCGACGGAGCGTCGGCGAGCCAGGTGGTAGGGCAAACCCCGCAGGTAGTACATTTTTCGACAGCAGGGCACGGGAGACTCGATTGTGAGGCCCGTGCTTTTTCGTGTTCGGTCTTGAGAAACTCGAACGAAAGCCCGGTATCGACTATTGACCACGGCAGGAATTCATCGTAGCTGCGGTCTCGGGATGTGTGAAAAGCCGCATCGATGCCGGTCTCGCGGATAGCCCGGTCGAGGTCGCCATTCAGTGCAGCGGCACGGTCGATCACTTTTGCGATGCGGCGGTCGCCGGAAGAGAAGAGTGCCTGTTCATGGGCGATGCGGGCGGACATAAAGCGGACATCTACGTTAGGGATGCGGCTCAGGCCCTTGCAGACGTATTTGATCTTCCGCTTGAGTTCGCGTTCGTCGCAGATGGCGTCCCATTGCAGCGGTGTGTTCGGCTTCGGGACAAAGCCGTTAAGCGACGGGATGATCTTACCGGCACGCCCGAACTTTTTTCCGGCCTCGAGCATTCGGTCCTTGATCCGCTCGACCAGGACGAACATCTCGTCAAGGTCTTCCTGTGTTTCGGTCGGGAGCCCAACCATCATATAAAGCTTGATGGTCAGCATTCCGCGGTCGAATACCGCTCCGCAGATATCGACTATTTCGTCGTTCGTAAGGTTCTTGTTGATAACGCGGCGGAGCCGGTCGGATCCCGTTTCCGGCGCGACGGCGATCTGCTGGTCCTTCGATTCGACCAATGCATCGAGCAGTTCATCAGAGATCTGGTCAAGGCGGAGGCTTGAGACCGAGATGCGGTATTCCATCGCCCGGAGTTCGCGAAGAATGGTCGAGATCTCCGGGTGATCGCAAACGGCGGTCGAGACGAGGCCGATCTTGTCGGTCTTGCCTCGCCATTCGGCGGCCTTGGCGAGGATATCTTTCGCCGGGACGACACGCGGCGGGTAGTAGTTATAACCGGCCCAGCAGAATCGGCAGCCCTGCGAACATCCACGAGATATTTCGACAAGTAGTCGGTCGCCCATCTCGGCCGCGGGTGCCCAAACGGCGGTCGAGGGACAGAACGTCTCCTGATTTATCAGAAATTCGGCAAGCTCGCTTTCGCCCCGTTTCAGCGCTCGGCGGAGAGTGCCTTCCTTTGGATTGACCGATGCAAGTGCCCGACCGACACGCTTTGGCACGCCCGCCTCTTTCGGCAGGTAATCGAAGACCGTACCGTCGTCGTTGTAAATAACGTCATAGAGCGAAGGGATGTAGAACCCACGGCCGATCCGGGCAAGGGCGAGAAGTATCTCGTCCTTGGTTTCGTTTTCGAAAATGGCATCGACGAGCTGATAGGCGAGGATTTCGCCTTCGCCGACGGCGATAATGTCCGTGAACTCGGCTATCGGCTCGGGATTCAGGAAAGACGCGGCTCCGCCCATAATGACGAGCGGGTGAAAGTGGTTGCGGTCCTTTGACCACACCGGAATGCCCGAAAGCTGCAACATCCGGGCCATGTTCAGGTAATCGGTTTCGAACGAGATAGAGAAGGCTACGACATCGAAATCACGGACAGGCGTTTGCGTTTCAAGCGAGAGGAGCGGCGTTCGGGACTTCTCGTATTCTTTCAGCTCGGCGGCATCGGGAAGGAAGACGCGTTCGCAGGAAACCTCGGGGAGCTTATTGAACAGCTCGTACATCGTATGAAGGCCGAGGTTCGCCATCCCGATGCCATACGTATTCGGATAGCAGAGCGCAATGCGAAGCGAAGCTCCGTGCTTTACGACGTAACCTTCTTCACCAGCAATCTTTGCCTTATAGCTCTCTACGATCTTCCTACTCATCAAAACCCACGAACCGCAAACGTAAAGGATAACAGGTCGAAGCCGTCAAACTCAATCATTTTCAGGCAAACTGTCATAACTCATTAGAAATGTCTTCTTTTTTTGCATTTCAGATTTAGCAGTTTCAGGGGGTTATTGATGGATTTGATCGGCGGGAGCGGGTTTGTCAATCTTTCAGCGACTGACAAGGAGCGTTTTAAGAAATCTTGACAAACCCGTCTCCGGCGATACAATTTACCAGCCCTGAAGCTGCGGCCCGCGTTTGCTTACCGCCGGAAACGCACGCCATGGATGGTCCGGTGGCGGCACGTACTCCGCGATTCGACGGTCTTCCCCTTGCCCGGTGGACAAGTCCCGCATCCCCTCCTTCTCGATACCTCTTCCAGATACGCCTCGTCTGCCGGTAACTCAGCCCCAGTTGGACTGCCGCATCCTTCAGCTTTATCTCGCCTCTCTCTACCCTCGGTAGTACCCTCATCCGCTCCCGCTCTTTCCTGCTCATCCTCAATTCCCCTTCCATCCAAGTCACCTCAACCCAGATGTCAATTCAGAGGAAATTTCTATCGAGTTTTCAAGAGGACATTTCTATTGAGTTACCACAATGTACGTTCCATCTCTTGACAGAAAATGGCCTGTTTGGCATTCTTTAGGTTCGCTTTCTTTTGGGCGAAATGTAGGCACTTAGCTCAGTGGTAGAGCACTACCTTGACACGGTAGGGGTCAGCAGTTCAACTCTGCTAGTGCCTACCATTTAAATTTCGATAAGATGCTTTCGAAGAACTTTGCTGCTTTATTGACTACTACGACACGCCGCTATTGGCGTGATGGAGGAATGCACACGCCGACATTTCGGCATCGTATTTCCCGCTTTTGGCAAAGTCGCTCTTATCGGATCTGATCTTGATTAAGTAGTAGCAGTTGTAGGAAAGACGTTCGGAATCTGGCCTTCCCGGATCTGATGCAGAATCCTACAGGTAATGAGTGAACTGAACATCCAATTTGGTGATGCCGTCCGGACGATTCCCTCGCCGGCGACAGTCGCGGATGCTATTAAGGCATTCGACCGCGACCTATTGAAGCGCGCCCTCGCTGCCAAGGTCAACGGCGAGGATGTCGATCTCAATCGGTCGCTTGTCGAGTCTGACGAGGTTATCTCTATCGAGCCGGTAACGATTGATTCCCGCGACGGACTCGAGGTGATCCGTCATTCGACGGCGCACTTGCTTGCTGCTGCGGTCCTTGACCTATTTCCCGGAACGAAGCTCGGAGTCGGCCCTGCGCTGATGGAAGACCCGCGTTACGGCTTTTTCTACGATATTATCGCCCCTCGGATGTTGACTGACGATGACCTTCCGGTGATCGAGAAACGGATGCGTGAAATGGCTAAACGCAACCTTCCGTATCGCCGAGAGGACGTGGGCAAGGCGAAGATCCTTAACATCTTCCAAGAACGCGAAGAGCCGCTCAAATGCGAGCTTATCGACGAAAAGGTTGACGGGACGGCCAGTATCTACTACATCGACAACTCGCCGTTCATAGATTTCTGTCTTGGTCCGCACGTCCCGCATACCGGGAAACTAAAGGCTTTCAAGCTGCTCGCTATCTCCGGGGCATATTGGAAGGGCGACTCGGAACGCGAGCAGATGCAGCGGATCTACGGCACAGCTTTCGCAACGCAGGAAGAGCTGGACGCGTGGGTCAAGCAGCGTGAAGAGGCGGAAAAACGGGACCATCGAAAACTCGGAAAGGAACTCGACCTCTTCTCGATCCAGGAAGATTACGGGCAAGGGCTTATCTTCTTCCACCCGAAGGGCGGCATCGTCCGGAAAGAGATGGAGGACTACCTTCGGGATGAGCTGGTACGACGCGGATACGGGATGGTCTTCACGCCGCATATCGCAAAGCGGCAGCTTTGGCAGACCTCCGGCCACGAGGAAAACTACGCGGACAACCTGTTTGAACCCATCGGCCTTCCGAAGTGGTTCAACGAAGAAACCGAATTCCGGCTTAAGCCGATGAACTGTCCGTTTCATATTGGCATCTATAGATCGCACAGACGTTCTTACCGCGAACTGCCGCTTCGCTATGCGGAACTCGGAACCGTCTATCGGGCCGAGCTTTCAGGAACGCTGCATGGCTTGATGCGCGTCCGTGGCTTTACACAGGACGATGCACATATCTTTTGTATGCCCTCGCAGATCGTTGACGAGATCGGAGATTGCGTAGATTTTGCTTACGATGTGTTTCGCACATTCGGCTTCGAAAAGTTCAAGGTCGAACTTTCCGTCCGTGGAAGTGCGGATAACAAGGGCTATCTCGGTTCCGACCAGGACTGGATCGACGCCGAAGAAGCTCTCGTAAAAGCGCTGAATGCTCGCACTATCCCCTACGAGCGGATCGAGGGCGAAGCTGCGTTTTATGGGCCGAAGATCGATATCAAGGTCGAGGACTCGATCGGAAGGATGTGGCAGTTGACTACGGTGCAGTTCGATTTCAATCTACCGGAACGTTTCGAACTTGAGTATATCGGCGAGGACAACCTTCCGCATCGGCCTGTGATGGTACACCGGGCTCTTTTTGGCTCGGTCGAGCGTTTCTTTGGCGTCCTGGTCGAGCACTTCGCCGGTGCATTCCCGCTGTGGCTCGCTCCGGTGCAGGTCGCGATCTTGCCGATTACCGATCGCATAAATGAATATGCGTTGGAGATCGCTGAAAGCCTGCGTGCTGCCCGCTTCCGCGTCGAGGCCAATCTGCGGTCCGACAAGATCGGGGCAAAGATCCGAGATGCACAGTTGCAGAAGGTTCCATTCATGCTTGTCCTCGGTGACAAAGAGTTGGAAGATAAGAAGATCGCGGTTCGCGAACGCAGGCAGGGAGACATCGGGCAGATGTCTCTGGAGGAGTTCATGGAGATAATAACGCAGCAAAGACAGTCGCGTGCTCTCTAAAAGAACGAAATTGACCATAGGAGGCTTATATCGCAAGGAGATTTGGTGGACGTAATTTCAGGCCGCGGCAGCGGGAACCGCTTCATCGCACAAATGAGCGGATCAGAGTGCCCGCGGTGCGTGTCGTGACAGACGACGGCGAAACTCTCGGGATAATGGATACCAGAGACGCGATTCAGGAAGCTCGAAAACGCGGGGTTGACCTGGTTGAGATCGCCGCGAACGCGAAGCCGCCTGTTTGCAAGTTGATCGACTACGGGAAGTTTCTTTACGAACAGAAGAAGCGTGCCCATGAAGCGAAGAAAAAACAGGTTACGGTTCAGGTGAAGGAGATAAAATTCCGGCCTGGTACCGACGATCACGATTACGGCTACCGAATGAAGCATGCCCGCGAGTGGCTCGAGGACGGCGACAAAGTAAGGGCTGCTATCGCGTTCCGCGGACGCGAGATGTCTCACCGCGAACTCGGTGCGAAAATACTCGCAAAGCTTACAGAGGACCTTGCTGATCTAGCCGATGTTGAGGTCGCACCGAAGATGGAGGGGTATCAGATGTTTACCATCTTTAATCCGAAGAAGACCAAGGTCGCAGATAAGAAGTCCTCGAATGAGAAGTTACATAAGACGGATGATCCCACGAGAGAAAAACAGGCCCGTTCCGCGAAGAGCGATAAGGACGAAGACCTCGAACCGATCGACGGGATCTTCTAGATCTTTTGAGACTAGTTTATAGGAGAAGAAAGCAATGCCAAAATTAAAAACACATAAGGGGGCCGCGAAGCGTTTCCGCTCGACCGCAACTGGCAAGTTCAAGCGTGGGCACTCGCACGCCCGCCATATTTTGACGAAAAAGACGAATAAACGGAAGCGTAATCTCGACATCGATACGATAGTTTCCGAAGGCGACCAGAAGCGGGTCGAAAAGATGCTGCCTTACGGACGGGATTAACAGGTTTTGAGACCCGCCTTCAGGCGGCCTCAGTTGGGATGAGGGCCGGCTAAAGCCGGTACTCAAAACGATAGGAGTTTAGTAAAATGCCAAGAGCAAAACGTGGTAATAAGCGTCTTGAGAAACGCAAAAAAATACTGGCCTTAGCAAAAGGCTATCGTGGAACAAAGTCAAAGCTTTACCGTTCGGCAAAGGAATCGGTCGAGCGTGGGCTTAACTTTGCATACACCGGCCGGAAACTTAAGAAACGAGATTTTCGCAAACTGTGGATCGTCCGCATCAACGCGGCCTGCCGGCTGAACGACATCAAGTACTCGCAGTTCGTGCATGGCTTGAATCTCGCCGGCATCGAGCTTGACCGTAAGGCCCTTGCCGATATCGCTGTCAAGCAGCCGGAGGCTTTTGCGGCCATCGCCGGCAAGGCAAAGGACGCGATCAATAACAAGGCCCAGGCCGCAGCTTAAGCCTGCTACTATAAAGAATTGGCGCTTTGGTTCACGCCGAAGCGCCTTTTCCTATGCCAAGTTCCTCTTTCGCCTCGGCAAACTTTTCAACTGCGAAGTCGAGGTCTCCCTTCGTATGGGCAGCGGAGACCTGCGTTCTGATGCGAGCCTTGCCTTTGGGGACGACCGGAAACGAGAACGGGATGACGTAAACGCCTTTTTCGAGCATTTTTTCGGCCATCTTTACTGCGGGTTCTGCTTCGCCGAACATCACGGGCACGATCGGGTGTTCGCCTGGCAGCACCTCCAGCCCGATAGCCTGGATCTTTTCGCGGAAATATCTGGTGTTTTCCATCAGCTTGTCCCTTAATTCGGTCGAGGTTGTGATCAGATCGATCGCGGCAATGGAGGCAGCGACGATCGGCGGTGCGACCGAATTCGAAAACAGATATGGACGCGAACGCTGCCGGAGCAGTTCGATGATCTCTTTCTTTCCGCTTGTATATCCGCCGCTTGCTCCGCCCAAAGCCTTGCCGAGCGTTCCGGTGATGATGTCGATACGATCCATGACGCCGCAGTGCTCGTGGGTCCCCTTTCCGCGGATGCCCATAAACCCGACGGCGTGTGAGTCATCGACCATCACAATCGCGTCGTGTTTTTCGGCGAGGTCGCAGATCTCATCTAGTTTCGCGATGTAGCCGTCCATTGAGAAAACGCCGTCGGTGGCGATCATCTTGAATCTGGCTGACTTCGCTTCGTTCAGCTTCGTTTCAAGGTCGGCCATGTCGCTGTTCTTGTATCTAAACCGCTGGGCCTTGCAGAGCCGGATGCCGTCGATAATGCTTGCGTGGTTAAGTTCGTCCGAGATAACGGCGTCTTCCTCACCCAAGAGCGTCTCGAACAGGCCGCCGTTCGCATCAAAACAGCTTGTGTAAAGGATCGTGTCCTCGGTGCCCAGGAATTCGCTGATCTTGCGTTCGAGTTCTTTGTGAATGGCCTGCGTTCCGCAGATAAACCGCACCGATGACAGGCCGTAACCCCATTCATCAAGGCTTTTACGGGCCGCATCAACTATCGCCGGATGATCGCTCAGCCCGAGATAATTGTTCGCGCACATATTGAGGACCTCTCGGCCGTTCACCTCGATGTGTGCATCCTGTGGCCCCTCGATCACGCGCTCATTCTTATAAAGCCCCGCCTCGCGGATCTCCTTTAGCGTATTCTCTAAATGTTCTTTGATCTTGCCGTACATATTTGTCTCGTCCCCTAAGGCACGCTTTCTTAAGGCCGAATGAAGCAAATGCTTCTTGCCAAGAAAAAAACGCTTCTGCTTTGTAGGATACCAAAAAGCTCGATTTTTCCCGACAGACGGCCTCAAACACCGGATCTGCCAACTGCCGGCTCGGCCGATGGGTCTTGTTTCGTTTTTAAGAGAGCCATTTGCTCTTGAAACAATTGAAACACTGAAACAACGTGAAATCGTGAAACAAGTGTGTCGTCCTGAAAAAAGTTGACACAATTTGGTGGTATGTGTCGTCCTGAAAAAAGTTGACACAATTTGGTGGTATGTGTCGTCCTGAAAAAAGTTGACACAATTTGGAGGTAAACCTGGTATAGGTTTCCTGTTTTGTGTTGGTCCTGGAT
>JAHBSL010000023.1 GCA_019639135.1 Acidobacteriota bacterium | reverse complement strand
TGGCACAGCAAGATCGGTCGCCGACCCGAAAGCGAACGCACGGTTCGCCCCGTCCGAACTTCTCAAATACCACCATTGTCCTGCTCCCGGCCTAAATACCGCCACGTCTGCCTTCCCATCGCCATCGTAATCCGCCGGCACAGGCTTGTCTCCCGCGATGCCGAAGGGCGTTACAACAGCCGCATTGTCTGTTGACCGACGTACGAACCACGTCGAGGTCGAAGGCCTGAAGACCGCGGTATCGGCCTTCCCGTCGCCATCGTAATCGGCTGGTGCGGGAATGTCTCCGTTCGAACCGAACGGAAAGGCGTAGAACGTCGAGTCTTCACTTCTCAACACGTACCACTCACCTGCCGCCGGACGCCAAAATGCAATGTCGGTCTTACCGTCGCCCGTGAAATCCGCCGGAACCGCAGTGTCCGTTCCGGTTCCGAACTGGAATGCACGATTCCCGCCGTCGCTTGACCGTAAATACCACCATTCGCCCGGCCCCGGCCTAAAGACTGATATGTCAGTCTTGCCGTCGCCGTCGAGATCAAACGGAGCCTTCCCGGCCGGCGGCTTCACAACGAACGCCATTTGCTCATACATCGAGCGGGCGTTTGAAAAATCACCGTGAAACCCTCGTGCGCGTATATAACTTGTTTGATCGGCGTTCGGAATATTCAGCGACCATTCACTGTACAGAGTTCGGGTTCCATCGCCGAGATAGGCCCAGTTAACTCCATCGGTCGAGCGTTCGAAAATCACACGATTGAGTTCGACCTCGGCGCTTCCCCGTCGCCAGGTCATCGAGGTTGGCCCGGCCTGAATAAAGCTCAGCGATCCGTAGCCGGTTCTGACTGCGGCAAACTGGTTCCGCGAGAGCCCGCTGACCGTTGTGAAGTAACCGCCGAAGAGGATCTTGCCGTCCGGGCGGTGGGTCATCGAAAGAACATCGTTCGCACCTGAGGCGACCAGCGACCGAGCAAAAGCTCCATTAAGCCCGAGTTCGACGACGCCGGGCCGCGCAACGCCATTGACGGTCGTCCATCTACCGGCGATGAAGATGCGCTGATTGAGGTCGACCGATAGTGCCCGTACTGTGCTGTCAAGTGTTGGCGGCGTAAAGGTTCCGTCATTGGTGCCGTCCGCGTTAAGGCGATTGATGTAAGTTCGCGCAGCCCCGTTCACCGTAGTGAAAGAACCAGCGATCAGGATCCGGCCAAACTTATCGAAGACGAAATTATCTACGTACGGCTCGATGGTCCCACCAAGGGTCGTCGAAAAGGCGGTGTCGGTTGTGCCGGTCGAATTGAGCCGGGCGATGCCGACCTTCGCCGCCCCGTTGACATTTGCGAAATACCCGCCGATAAGAACCTTTCCATCGCCCGTAATGGCAACTCGCAGCACGGCCTGGTCGGCAGCTCCCGTGAAGCTGGTATCGAGCGTTCCGTTCGAGTTCAGCCGTGCGATGTTCGACTTTGCCGTACCATTAACACTAGTGAACGAGCCTGCGATAATGATCTTGCCATCGTTCTGAATTGCGACATCGCTGATCCATGCGTTGGTATTGAAGGTCGGGGCGAACGTGTTGTCGATCGTCCCGTTCGGATTGATTCGGGCCAGCTTTGCACGCGGCCCGCCGGCAGCGGATGTGAAGTCGCCGCCGGCGATGTATTTTCCATCGCTCTGCACACCGATCGAATAGACCCAGCCAGTTAGGTTAGGATCTGCAAATGCCGTATCGACGGAGCCGTTCCAATTGAGGCGGACCATCCCACGTCTGGCAAGTCCGCCGACGTTGGTGAAACCGCCGCCGGCGAGCGTTTTGCCGCCGGGAAGCGAAACGAGCGTTGCGGCGGGACCGCCCGTGAATCCCGGATTGGTATCCGCATCGATGGTACCGTCCGGATAAATCATTCCTATGCCGTTAAATCCCGTGGTTCCGTTGAATTGAGTGAACGTGCCGGCGATGAGGACACATCCGTTGTAAAGCAGATCGAGCGTTCCGACCCCGACCCCGGCCGCACCTGCGGTTCCGGTATTACCGGCAAAGGCTTGATCAAGCGAGCCGTCAGAATTAAGCCGTGCCAAACCGCCGCGGGTAACACCATTTACCGATGTGAAATACCCCGCGACCAGGATCTTCATGTCGGGCTGGACTCGCACCTCCGTGGCATAGCTGTCTAGATTTGCGGAGAAAGTGCCGTCAACATCGCCGTTGGGCATTAGCCTCACGACGCGGTTTCGAGGCGTGTTGAAATCCCCGAATCGAGTGAACCGGCCCACAACAACTATCTTCCGGTCCGGCTGTACAGCGGCATAAAAGGTATGGTCATTTCCGCCGGCAAGTGCGGCACCGGCCATAAATCCTGTGTCAAGGCTGCCGTTCGAGTTAAGCCGGGCAAAATTCGGGCGCGACTGTCCGCTCACGTTCGTGAATTGGCCGTTGATCAGGATCTTCCCGTCCGGATCGACGGTGATCCCCCAAACGGTGTTATCGATCGAAGCCGTGAACGAGTTGTCGAGCGAACCGTCCGAATTAAGGCGAACGAGTTTTGAGGCGGAAACGCCGTTTACCACGTTGAACGCCCCGCCAACAAGGATCTTCCCATCTGGCTGAATTGCAACGGCCGCGGGATCGATATCGAAGGTCGTGTTAAGCGTTCCCGTGTTGTTCCCGGAAATGTTAAGTCGGGCGAGTCCATCCGAAGCGAGGCCGCCGATACTGGTAAAATTGCCGACGGCGACGATATCATCGCCAAGCGGGGCGAAATCCTGAACACTTGAGTTGGGTGCAGGGTTATAACTCGAATCGAGAATGCCCGCGTTCGTAAATCGGGCCATGCGGCTGCGCGATTGACCGTCAATGGTCGAGAATGTGCCGATAATATAGGTCCATCGCCCATGAGCGTTTTGGATCTTAAAGATTGGACCGTTTGCCGTTGGCTTGAATCCATCGGCGGCAGTTTGGCCATTGGCGATGTCAATTCCCGTCCCGATGAAGGCTAGAACAACGATCATTGCCGCAAATCCTTTCCCTATTAAGTGTTTCATATCAGTTCCCCTCACTTTATTTGACCTTTCATTCAGGTGAATATCGGGTTCGATCCGACCGTCGCGATCGGTTCCTGACGGAAAACGGCTCGCCGCGAAGGTCGTCTTTGTTCACTACGCGTCAAAACGTAAGAAAATGAGCACCATGCATCTCATGGCCGTATAAACGTGAAAAGTAATGCCCGTCTTTCGCCAAACTCTGAACTCCGAAACTCCGAAACCGTCGCAACTTCGCAACTCCGGGGCGCCAAGTCTCGACTCTATTTATTGTTTCGGCTACACTTCGGGTATATGCGAGAGCAATTGAAGCGATTCATTGAGCAGATGGAAGAGAACTCGGTGGCGGTCATACCGGCGGCCCATGAGGTTACGCGGAGCTATGACACGGAGTTCAAGTTTCAGCAGGACCCGGACTTTTATTACCTGACCGGTTTTCCGGAGCCTGACGCGATCGCCGTCATCGACCCAAAGAACAAGAAGTCGCCTTACACGCTTTACGTAAGGCCGCGTGATCCGCTGATGGAGACCTGGTACGGGCGGCGGCAGGGTGTTGAGGGAGCGGTCAAGAATTACGGCGCCGACCGGGCTTTCTCGATCGAAAAATTCGCGGCCGACCTTCCGAAGCTGCTTGATGGGCACGAGCGGTTGTATTACCGGTTCGCGGTCGATAAGGCGCTCGACCAGCAGATCCTGCAGTATCTTTCGGGCCAACGCGTCCGCAGGCTCAAGACGGCATATCCGCCGCACACCATCATTGACCCGACCATCATCACCGGCGAGATGCGGCTCCACAAGACCCCCGAAGAGGTCGAGCTGATGCAGATCTCGGCCGACATCGCCGCCGAAGCTCACATCCTGGCGATGAAAAAAGTAAAGCCGGGGATGAACGAAGGCCAGGTCGAGGCTCTGATGGAAGCCTATATGAAGGACAAAGGCGCGAGCGGCGTCGCGTATAATTCGATCGTCGGCGGCGGCGACAACGCGACCATCCTTCACTACGTTGAGAACAATATGCCGCTCAAGGACGGCGACCTGATCCTCATCGACGCCGGTGCGCAATATAAGGGCTATGCCTCGGACATCACGCGGACCTTTCCGGTCAACGGCAAATTTACGCCGGCACAGCGGGAGGTTTACGACGTCGTGCTCGACGTTCAGCTCAAGTGTATCGAGGCTACAAAAACGGGCAATACGGTAAAGAAGCGGCAGGAATATTCCATCGAGCTTTTGACCGAAGGAATGGTCAAGCTCGGGCTGCTCAAGGGCAAGACCTCGGAGCTTATAAAGAAAAAGGCGTACCTTAAATATTACATGCACGGCGTCGGGCATTACCTTGGGCTTGATGTCCACGACGCGGGCCGCTATTTCATCGACCAGGAGGCAAAGCACTCGCGGCCGTTCGCTCCGGGAATGGTGCTGACGGTCGAGCCGGGCATCTACGTTCCGCCGGACGACAAGACCGCCCCGGCAAAATACCGCGGTATCGGCATCCGCATCGAGGACGACGTTCTCGTCACCGAACACGGCAACCGCAACCTCACATCAAAGGTCACAAAAGACCCGGACGAGATCGAAGCGATAATGGCAAGGAATAGGAGGTAATTGTGCGTTGCGTATTTCAAACGACTCTTATCTTGGCCGGCATTTTCGTTGGAATAGTGATTGGCATTTCTATTAATTCGCGTGTCCAGGCGCGATCGGAACCGGAAAGCCCAATCGTAACTGAAAAGCAGTCTGTAACAGGGCATGGCAGAGCATTCACGAGCTGGGAACATTCGGAAATTGAAAACATCACTTTCTCCTTGAAAAGTGACCCCCATCGGCCCTTTTCCACTGTACCCAAAGGAAAAAAGCTGATCATTACAGATGTCGTTTACCATCCACAACGAAGGGCGATTGAAACCATTACCGTAAATTTAGCTGAATCAGATCGCGGCAACCGGATAATGTTTCAGATAGCTGTAAACCCGCGTGAATCGGAAGTTGTAAATTTTTGCACGGGTTACGTTATTGATGCAGGTAAAAGCGTCAAGGCTTATACAGACGCGAATGCGAAAGATGGACAATGGGTGAGCCTGTCTATTTCGGGCTATCTTACCGAGGAGTAAAGAACTTGACGTTAGTAAATGTAGATTTTGTTCTCAATCTTCCTTCCCTTTTCGCGGCGCTCTTCGTCGCGATACTTTTTATTCAATCGGGGCTCGACA
Organism: Acidobacteriota bacterium; assembly: GCA_019639135.1. Lineage (GTDB taxonomy): Bacteria > Acidobacteriota > Blastocatellia > Pyrinomonadales > Pyrinomonadaceae > OLB17. The sequence continues at coordinate 67,963 of JAHBSL010000023.1, read as the reverse complement.
AGGTCTTTGATTGGAAGGGAAATCTCGAGTGGCTGACCGGCCATTTCTCGAAGACATTTCTCGCCGGGATGGTGCCGATGATGCTTGCGACGATAACGCTAATGGAACTCGCGACCGGCCTTGCGGCAGCGGCGGGGATCATTTATTTTCTCGCGACCGGTTCGCTTATCATAGTTTTTGCCGCGGGAGCGCTCGGTGCCGCTTCGCTTACGGCTCTTTTCTTCGGCCAGCGTGTAGCTAAAGACTACCCTGGAGCCGCCGTCCTTGTCCCCTATTTTCTTCTCCTTGTGGTGCTGATGCTCCTTTCCTCGCCATATCGTTGAAATTCTCCCGCTTTTCGGGAATTTGGCAAAAATAAGTGTTTACATCATCCCATTAGTGGTGTATTATTCGTGACACCTGTGGATTCGGGAGCATTGCTCCTTGGTTTTTTGTTTTTCAGGCTGCCCCCAGCCTGAGGAGTTCTTATGAGTTTCTTTCGTTGCCCACCTGCTTTACGCGGGCTTTCTTGCGCCGTTTTGGCAATTTTCGCGCTGGTTTTCACCGCTTTCCCGCATGAAGGTCATTTAAAGGACAAGTCATCGAAAACTGAAATAGAAAAGCACCGGCAAACCGACTTTGGCTTCAAAGGCTTTGACCAGCTTAATCTTGAACTCCAGCAGAGCTTTGAGCAGTTTTCGAATTGGGTAAACCTTGCTAAGTCCGGTGAAGCCGCCCAGAAGCTGTTCAATCCGAACGGTCACCTCGTTGGCTCCTGGTCGCCGACCTTTCAACTTCCGCTGGTGCCGATCCACGTTATGCTCCTCCCGAACGGTAAGGTGCTGATGTGGGACTCGGTTGGCGACCGTCCGACCGAAGACTATCCGACACACAATTTCACACGCGCCTCGGTTTGGGATCCAGCAACGAATCTGGTTACGAATGTTGACAACACACAAACCGGGCATAACCTCTTCTGTGCAGGTTTTGCGCATCTTCCCGATGGCACGCCTTTCCTCGCGGGCGGGAACAGAAATTCGAGCCTTGAAGGCATCGATAAAACGCACTTCTTTTCACAGGACACCAACACATGGTCGCTAGGGCCGGATATGCAGTTCGATCGCTGGTACCCTTCGGTCACTCCGTTGGCAAATGGCGAAATGTTGATAACCTCGGGCGGCCCTTCAACACATGAGGTTTACGCAACCGACGGCACGATACGGAGACTAAGCAACTTTACCCATACGATGCCGATCTATCCGTGGATACAGGCTGCCCCGAACGGAAAGGCATTTCTGCTCGGCCCGGAACCCGACATGTACTACATCGATCCGGCCGGCACCGGCTCTATCACAGGCGCGGGTTGGCGGGTTGACAGTATCTGGCGGTACTATGGTTCTTACGCAATGTACGACATCGGCCGGGTCATCGCGAGCGGCGGTTGGCACTCGCAACGGGAAACGGTGAGGTTAGATTTTCGCGACCCGAGTTCCCCGCCTACCTCCGTCGCGATCGAAAACATGGACTTCGGACGGCGCCAGCACAATCTAACAGCCCTTCCCGATGGCTCGATCCTTTCCACAGGCGGACTCAGCAGTGGTGCGAGCCTCGTCGATCTAGACGCCAGCGTATTCCGGGCGGAACTGATGGATCCGGAGACCGGCGAATGGAGCGCTCTCAGCGACGCCTCGCGGCCGCGACAGTACCACTCCATTGCTTTACTTTTGCCGGATGGCCGCGTTCTTACAGGAGGAGGCGGAATCTGCGGCGACTGCTACAACGTGGGATATCTGGAAAAGAACATGGAGATCTTCACCCCTCCCTATCTTTATGACTCGGACGGATCCGGCAATTTAGCTCCGCGGCCGGAGATCAGCAATGCGCCTGCCGCTGTCGATTTCGACGAAGTCTTCGAGGTTGGCACTCCAAATGCAGAACAGATCGAACAAGCCGTCATGATGCGCGTCTCTTCGGTCACTCACTCGGTCGATTTCGAGCAAAGACGCGTACCGCTTGAGTTTTTGGTCACCACCAATGGTCTTTCCATAAAGGCTCCCAGGAATGCAAACATCGCGCCGCCTGGCTATTACATGTTGTTTCTCATTGACGAGAACGGGGTGCCGTCCGTTGCGGAAATGATACGGGTCCAGAACGGAGACAGCCTCGGCTCACCGATGATCGTGAGTTCCAGCGGTGGGAACCAAACGGCAAATATCTCATGGATCCCCGTTCCCGGTGCTACCGGCTACAATGTGAAGTACGGCATTTCGCCCGGAAATTATACGACGACCGTGAATTACGGTGCGTCAGCGACGAGTGCCTCTTTGACCGGACTGCCAGTTTGGAGATATTACTTTGCCGTTTCCGCAATCGGGCCTAATGGAGAGAACGGTAATTCGAACGAGCAGGTAGTTTATGCGAATCTGGCGCCAACTGCTGCTCCTATTATGATCGGCGGCCGCGTTACGGATGAGGAAGGCCGAGCATTGCGTGGGGTTGTTGTGACAATAACAGGACTCGGCAGCGGTATAAGCACCACAGCGATGTCCAATTCGTTCGGGTACTATTCGGTGCCGGATGTTCCAAGCGGACGCAGTTATCTGGTTTCGGTTTCGGCAAAGGGTATCGACTTCCCGGTTTCTTCCCGAATAATCTCCGCCGACGACAATGTTCTGGACGTAAATTTCGTTGGGAATCCGGTAAACTGACGGCTCCATCCTGATCGTAATGAAGTAGAGGTTGCTCATCTTTGCAACCTCTTTACTTTTGAGCTTCAGTGTCAACCCATCAGGCCGAGGCTGTGTCTGCTGCCCTGAGCTTTTCGATGATCGCCGAGGCGAAGTCGGAGGTGTTGGTCGTGCCGCCGAGATCCCGAGTAAGGTATTTGCCCTCAGCAAAAACTGCGAGCATTGCCTTTTCCGCTCTCTCCGCTGCGTTATTTTCGCCGATGTGGCGGAGCATCATCAGCCCCGACATCAGGATCGCCGTCGGGTTGGCAATGCCCTGGCCTGCGATGTCCGGTGCCGAGCCATGGACCGCTTCAAAAACCGCTCCCTGCTCGCCGATGTTTGCTCCAGGTGCGAGCCCGAGCCCGCCGATCAAACCGGCGCAAAGATCCGAGAGAATGTCGCCGTAGAGATTTTCCATCACGAGAACGTCAAACTGCTCGGGCCGCATCACAAGCTGCATACAGCAGTTATCGATGATCTTATCGTCGGCCTCGATCTCCGGATAATCTTTCGAGACTTCATAAAAAAGTTCGAGAAATAGCCCGTCCGAGAGCTTCATTATGTTTGCCTTGTGGACGGCGGTGACTTTCTTCCGACCATTGTCGCGGGCAAATTCGAAGGCATATTTCACGATCCGCCGCGAGGCCTTTTCGGTGATCACCTTTAAGCTTTCGACCACACCGGGCACAACGACGTGCTCGATGCCGGAATAAAGCCCTTCGGTATTTTCGCGGACGATCACGAGGTCGAGTTCCGGATAGCGACATGGAACGTTCGGCAGAGCTTTGACCGGCCGAACATTGGCGTAAAGATCAAGAGCCTTCCTCAGTCCCACGTTCACCGAGGTGAATCCCTTACCGACCGGCGTCATGATCGGACCTTTCAAAGCAACTCGGTTCTCGCGGATCGAGCTTATTGCGTCGTCCGGCAGCGTTGTGCCGTATTTTTCCTGCGCCTGTGCGCCGAGGATATGCGTTGACCACTCGACGTCAACGCCCGCCGCCTCAATGACGCGAACCGTAGCCGATGTGATCTCCGGCCCAATGCCGTCTCCCGGGATCAATGTGATGTTGTGTTTCATACGAATTTATAAGCTGATATCTTATAATATTTTTTTGCTTTATGAACGTCCTGATCATCGGCGGCGGGGTCATCGGCTTGGCGGCCGCTCGGAAGTTGCGACTCGCCGGTGCCGGCCGGATCACCGTGCTCGAAAAAGGCCGAGCAGGCCGCGAGGCTTCATGGGCCGCCGCCGGGATGCTTGCACCCGATGCAGAGACCGAAACGGTCGATGCGATGTACCGGCTATGCCGGCGTTCGAATGAGCTTTACTCCGATTTTGCCGAGCGCCTCGCCGATGAGACCGGCATCGATATCGAGCTCGACCGGACGGGCACCATTTGTGCGGCGTTCTCCGAAACGGAAGCTAAGCATTTGAACAACCGGCTCGCATCCCAGCTTGCTGCGGGAATTCGTACCGAATCGCTTTCTTCGGCTGATGTCGCACGGCTCGAGCCTAGGCTTTCCCGTGATGTTTCGGCCGCTGTACTTTTTCCGGATAACGGCCAGGTCGAGAACCGGAAGCTGGTTTCTGCACTACTTGAATTTGCCCGTCGAAACTCTGTGGAGGTGCTTGAGGATTCACCGGCCGATGAACTATTGATCAGGAACGGCAGGGCTGTTGGCGTTTCGGTCAAGGGCGAATCGCTTGAAGCCGATGCGGTCGTCGTCGCGGCGGGAGCATGGGCTTCCAAGTTGCTTGTCAAAGCCGATGTCCGATGCCCGCAGGTCACACCGGTTAAAGGACAGATAATCGCCTACGAGCATTTTTCCGCGATGCGGCATGTCGTTTACGGTGCAGGCGGTTATCTTGTCCCGCGGCGGGACTGTCGGCTTTTGGTAGGGGCGACAGTCGAGGATGCCGGTTTTAACACCGACGTTACGGCGGATGGTGTACTATCGTTGCGTCGTTCGGCGGAGCGGCTTTTGCCCGAGCTTGCGGGCCGCGAACCGGACGACAAATGGGCGGGGCTGCGACCGTATGCAGGCGGCGGCCAGCCCGTGATCGGTGCCGTTCCGGGTGTTTCCGGGCTTTTCGTCGCGACCGGACATTTTCGCAACGGCATATTGCTTGCGCCTGTGACGGCCGACTTGATCACCGAGGCGGTACTGAATGACTCGGTTCCTGAGATTGGCCGCCCATTTCTTCCGGCATCCGGCATGGAAGCGGCGGCATCGTAATTCACTTATGAGATCGGTAGTTATTCTCTTCATCCTTCTTTCAATAACCGCAGCGGAAATTTCTGCACAATCGCGGCGTGCAAGGCCCGGCCCGGCCGCGAATTCCGCACCGGAGGCCGACCGAACCGAACGGCCCGTCCGTGAACTATATGAGGAGGCCAATGCCTTCCGGCGGAACAAGTTCGAGGAATATGCCAAAAAGAAGATCGCCTATTCAGAGCAACTAAGGCTCGAGACCGAGCGTGAGCAGAAGCAGCTCGCAGCAAAGTACGCAATGGCCGCCGAGGAGCGGACGGACCTCACGACCGAGGACGTTTACTACAAGGCCCTGCTTCATTGGATCTCGGAGAATCTCGAACGCACCGCCGCCTCGCTCGCCGAATACCTTGCCCGCAATGACACCGTCGGTGAAAAGGCGCAGACCGCCCGTTCGCTGCTCGTTGTTATCCACGCAAAGCAAAGGAACTTTGAGGACGCGACCCGCTACCTTGCCGAGTATGATGGCCGCGAGCCGCGACGTGCTTCGGAAGTCTCGCGAATGAACAATGAACTCGCTAAGGCTCACCTCGCGGCTGAGAGTCCGGCCAATGCGGTCCAGTTTGCCGACCGTGCCTACCGCACATCGAAGTCTATGCTCGCCGACCCGAGCCTGAAGACCCGCGGGCTCGATGAATTGCTCGATAACGGAATGCTGCTTTTCGAGAGCTATCGCGATTCCGGCAAGACGTCCGAGGCGGAGACGGCCTTGACCGATATGCGAAACGTTGCCGCAGGCGTAGGTGCCTCGGACCTTTATTACTACGCCGCTGATAAATTGCTCGTTTACCTTATCGACCAGGGCCGCAAATCGGCCGCGATGGAAGGCTATATGTCCGCACTGATCGAAGCGGGCAAGGCATTCTCCAACAAGGCCGTCGCCAATGACGCGATCCGCCGGTTGAAGGCTCGCGAGAAGCACTACAAGCTGATGGCCGAGCCCGCAATGGAACTCCCCGGCGTTGACCGCTGGTTTCCGGGCCAGCCGCAAACGCTTGCTTCGTTCCGCGGCAAGGTCGTTCTTCTCGATTTCTGGGCAACGTGGTGCGGGCCGTGTTTTGACGCCTTCCCGCACTTGACAGAATGGCAGCGTGACTATGGCGACAAAGGCTTTGTCGTTCTCGGCGTCACCCGCTACTACGGCCGGGCCGAAGGCTTTAATGTCGATAACCCTAACGAGATCGAGTTTCTCAAACGCTTTCGCGAGAAGTATCGCCTGCCGTATGATTTTGTCGTTACTCGCGACCAGCAGGCACAGATCCAATACGGGGCAACTGCCCTCCCAACGGCGGTCCTGATCGACCGGAAAGGGACAATACGCTTTATCGAATCCGGTTCGAGCCCGAGCCGAATGGAGGAGATGCATCGCCGCATAAAGGCGCTTCTCGCTGAACAATGAGCCCCGCAAAAACCGCCGATAAACGCTCGAAAAGCAAGACCGAGAGCTTCTACGACCGAATTGCCGATGTCCATAACATTGCTCTTCGGGTCAATGGCTACCGTGCTTCGGTCGCGAAATACCTTCGTTCGCTCGACCTTGGGCTCAAGCCCGAGTCCCTCGTGCTTGATGCCGGCAGCGGCACCGGGATAATCACGCTCGGGCTTGAGGATTCCGGCATTCCGCACCGTGGAACGGTTGCCCTTGACCTCTCGCATCGCTCGCTTGATATCGCCCGGAACGAATTTCGCCGTGATAAGAAGACCGACAGTTCACGGATCGAGGTCGTCCAGGGCAATGTCCTCGAACTTCCGTTCGCCGATGAAACTTTTGATCTGGTCATCACCTGCGGCGTGCTCGAATACGTCTCGCTCGAATCGGGCCTTGCCGAAATGGCCCGCGTGCTGAGGCCCGGAGCAAAGCTGGTCTTCATACCGGTCAAGCCCTCGCTCGTTGGGTCGATGCTCGAATTTCTCTACAAATTCAAGATACATCCGCTTGAAGATGTAAGACGGATTTCACAACGATATTTTAGGATAGTTGGCAATCATAGGTTCCCGTTCAATGAACCTATCTCGTGGTCAAAAACGATCTTTTTGCTCGAAAGGATCTGACCTGAACGAAATCCGATGAAGATCTTCGACCTCACCGGCCCGGCTCATCCTGTACCGCTTATCATCGCCCATCGCGGCGCAAGCGCCGTTGCACCTGAAAATACTCTCGCCGCCTTTCGGCGGGCAATGGAGTTTGGCGCGGACGGCATCGAATTCGATGTCCGGCTCGCCGCCGACGGCGTCCCGGTCGTGATCCACGACCCCTCGCTTAAACGAACGACCGGAAGGCCGGGCAAGGTCGCGGCATATAGCTCCGAGGAGCTTTCACACATGGATGTCGGGAGTTGGTTCTCGCGGCCGGGAAAGAACGGTTCGAAGGCAGAGTTTGCCGAGGAACGGATCGTAACGCTCGCCTCCGCAATAGAATTTTTGAAGGGCTTTCGCGGCGAGATCTACGTTGAACTGAAGTGCAAGAATGACGATCTTTACCCGCTCGCCCGGGCTGCGGCTGCCGTCATTGAACGAGCCGAACTCGCCGGCACTCTGATCGTCAAAAGCTTTCGTCTTCCGGTGATCACCTTCTTTCGTGAGAATCTCCCCGAAGTTCGAACCGCTGCCCTCTTTGCTCCGAAGATCAGGACAATACTCAGAAAAGAAAAATATCTTGTTAGGCTCGCCAAGGAGATCGGTGCCCACGAACTTTCGATCCATTACTCGCTTGCCACCGAAAAGCTTATGAAAAAAGCCGGAAAGGCGGGCCTTCCCGTTGCGATCTGGACCGCCGATCATGGCCGCTGGGTCCGTCGGGCGGCACGGCTCGGGGTCAAGGCCGTAATAACGAACGACCCCGCTAAACTCCTCAAAAAACGTGAGGAGTTTCTCGGGGCCGGTGAGTTAAAGGCTGCAACTACTTCGGCCTAGCGAACTTCTCTTCGCTGACGGCCACATCGTGCTCTACCTTATCGACGGTCAGAGTTATTTCCATGTTCGGGATCACCGAACGAACCTTGTGCGGCATCTTGATGCCGTCCACTTCACGATAATCGCTCGGGAAAGACTGCGTCTTGATCTCGCCCTGCGGTGAGATCGACGTCGAGTCGGTTCGGACGATCAACCCGCTCGCAACATCGAAAAAGATCGTGTCATCCGGCAGGCCATTTTGTTTTCCTATCACAACATAGGCATCGCTGCCGTTGACCTTTTCGATGCCCTTTACCTCAAGCGATGTATAGGCCGCATTAAGGTCGTAGGTGCGTGCGAAAAGCGCAGAGTTCTTTGATTGCTCAAGTTCCTTGCCCGAGCGTTGGCGAAAGCCCTGGATCGGGTCATTCGCCCACGAGGTTCCGCCGTCAGTTACGTCCAGGAATTGGCCTACACCTGCTAGGTCCATCCTTAGCGCTGACCGGTTCGGCGATACGTCAAGCTGCTCGTATGTGCCGCTAAGCCCGATCGGCGAGAACGACACCTTTCCGGTCGTGATCCGCGACTTGAACTTCGCATTTGCCTCTCGGCCGCCGATAGCCGCAACGTACTTTGCAACTATCTCCGAGGCGGACGGAAGGCTCGGTTTTGCCGAACCTTCACCGGCCTTCTGAGCCACGGCCGTGCCGGAAAAGACAAGTGCAAGAAGCATCAAAAGATATTTGTTCAGTTTCATTTATTTCCCCTTTTTTGTATTACCTCGATCGCCCGTTGAAGCTGGGTATCCACTCCTTTCGCCAGGCTTTCGCCGTCAAGCTCGGCCTTAACGTCCGGGTCAACTCCGCGGCCCTCAACAAGCACATCCTTTGGCGACCGGTAATCCGAGACAGCATATTGGAACGTAGCTCCGGTCGGCAGCTTTTCAAAGAAAGATGGAAGAACAGCACCCGCGGTTCGTTCTCCGACAAGCGTTATTCTGCCCGCATCCTGTAGCCCGGCGGCAAAGACTTCGCTGGTCGAGCCCGAACCGTGGTCGATCAGCACCGCGACCGGCCCGCCGAAGGCACCCGGCTGCGGAAAGACCGAGAACTTCATCACGCTTTCACGCGACCGCATCGAACCAAGCGAAAGCTCCTCCTTAAGCATCAAGCCCGCCAGCCCGCTGGCCATTCCGCCAACTCCGCCGGGATTACCGCGCAGATCTATTATGATACCAGCCGCATCAGCATGCTCCCTCATAGCAGCACGCAGCTTGGGCATCTGGGCGATGACCCACATATTAAAGCTGATGTAGCCGATATTGCCCTCGAGCCGCCGCGACTCGAATTTCATCGGCTGTGCCGGAAAATTGCCGAGCGGTTGCGAATATTCGCCGGCAAACTCTTCGCGGATAACCGTCACTGTTCGAGCGGCCTTTCCCGGTTCGCTGATGCCGATCTTGACTTCCGTTCCCGGCTCGCCGCCAAGCGATGCTTCAAAGAGCCGCTCGCGATAGGCACGCCGGGTACCATCTGTCAGGTCGCGGCCTGCGATCGCGGTTTCGAGCTTTTCTACTATCTCTGCCGAAGATCTTCCGTCGATGGAGGTGATCACCATGCCCGGCTTAAGGCCGGCCTTTTCGGCCGCCGAACCAGGATCGACCCGAAAGATCGTCATTCCCGATCGGAGCGATTTGAGTTCAACGCCGACCTCACCCGCTCCCGAGCCGAACTCCGGATTGCCCGAATGAATGCCAAAATGTGAGAGCTTCAGTTCGCTTAACATCCGGCGAAGCACGCCGTGAAGTTCATCGTCGGTCTTCGCAGCTCGGGCAAGAGGCTCATATTTGACGCGGACCGCCGCCCAATCAACGCCGCCAAACGTCGGATCGTAGTGCTTTTCGTTGACCGTTGACCAGACCTTTTCAAAGCTCTCTATCCGCCGTTTCGCATCGTCTCTAGCCGGTTGGGCGGCGTTTGCCGCTATCTGCGCCTCGGCCGTAAAGATAAGAATGCCGAGCGAAATGATCAGCCCGGCCGCGAACCCTAATTCAGAAAACCGCCTTTTTCCCATAATTTCTGGTTTTTTATACGAATGTTCTCTTTAGTTCGTTTCAAGTTTACAGGAAATTAAAGTGGGTTTAAGATTAGGGCATCGCACAAACGATTAGTTTATTTTATCCTTTGATAAATGAAATATTACGAAAGCGTTCTTGAACTCATTGGCAACACCCCGCTGGTAAAGGTCAACAACCTCGCCCGCCAATTCGGCGTCAAGCCGACGATCCTCGCCAAGATGGAAAGCCTTAATCCGGGCTATTCCGTCAAGGACCGGATCGGCATCTCGATGGTCGATTGGGCAGAGAAGGAAGGCGTCCTGAAACCGGGCGGCACCCTGATCGAGGCGACCTCGGGAAACACCGGCATCGGCCTTGCACTTGTTGCGGCGGTTCGCGGCTATAAATGTATCTTCGTCCTGACCGAAAAGGTCTCGGTCGAGAAGATGCGATACCTAAAATCGCTCGGGGCCGATATCGTCGTATGCCCCGCTGCGGCAAAGCCGGGCACTCCCGACCACTACGTCGAAACCGCAAAGCGTATCTCGCTGGAAACGCCGAACTCCTTTTATCCCGATCAATACAACCACCCGGCCAACCCGGCGGCACATTACCGGACGACCGGCCCCGAGCTCTGGCGAGATACCGACGGCAAGATAACGCACTTCGTAGCCGGCATCGGGACCGGCGGGACGATCAGCGGAACCGGACGCTATCTTAAGGAACAGAACCCGAACATAAAGATCATTGGGGCCGACCCTTACGGCTCGATATTTAAAACCTACAAGGACTCCGGCCATGTGCCGGAAGCGACGCCTTATCTGGTCGAGGGTATCGGGCAAAGCCTGCCGGTCGGCAATGCCGATATGAGCGTGATCGACGAGGTCATCAACGTCACCGACCGCGAGTCCTTTGACCTTGCCCGACAGCTTTCGCGGAAGGAAGGCATCTTCTGCGGCGGCTCGACCGGCACGAACTTCGCCGCCGCTCTGAAGATCGCCAAAGAGGCGAAAGACGATGCCGTTATCGTGTTCATAGTTTGCGATACGGGCGAACACTACCTGACCAAGTTTCATTCCGATGAATGGATGAAGGAGAAGCTCTTGCTTGAGCCGCAAAAGATCACCGCAGGCCTGATCATCGAGACCAAGAACGGCACCTCGCCCGGGCAGCTTATTTTTGCCGATCCCGGTGAGACGGTCGCCGCGGCGCTTTCGCGTATGTCAGAGAACGGCATCACGCAGATGCCGGTGATCGAGGATAACCGCTCGGTCGGTAGTTTCCGCGAGAGCCGTGTGCTGGCGAAGTTGCTGGCGGATGGCTCGCTGCTCGAAGCAAAGGTCAGCGACATCATGGAACCGAGTTTCCCGGTCGTTCAGGTCGATTCGAGCATAAATGAGATAAAGACGAAGCTTTTAGAATCGCCCGCTGTTGTGATAGAAGACTTTAAGCGAATTACCGGGATCATTACCCGCTCGGACGTCCTGGATCTTTCAAGCTGATCCGGGGCACCGTGCCCAACACTTCAGACCGGAGGTGGTCCGAAATGAACGACGGAACTGCAGAAATGCAAGAACTCGATAACTCTTCCCCGGACGATATCCCAACCGAACGGCCCGAATCGCGGCCGGAACCCGGCTCCGCGGCAGGCGGTTGGTCGATGCCGCAGCCGGTCTTTCGCCAGTCGAGCGGATATACACCGCAACGCGGTCAGGCTGCCGCCGTCGCGGATGCAGTTGCTCCGTCACCTTCGCCCGGCGGGCTCGACATCGAGCCGCAGCCCGACCTTCACGAGGCCGTGCCCGATGAGCCTGTAGCCGCCGTGCCTGTTTCGTCGCAGGTCGAAGAAAAGAGCGGCCGGAGCGCCGTCTGGGCGGTAGTTACGCTCTTCGTCATCGCGGTCTTTATCATCGCCTTTTCGGTCGGCGTGTATTTTCTGTTTTTCCGGACCGGCAGTGACGGAGCCTTCTAAGAACGCAAAACGCCCGTTAACGGCGCGTCAAAAATTTAGGTTAGTGCCGCGGCCGCTGCCCTTACGACGGAGCTTGCGGCCGATTTTGATGAAAGGGTAACGCCCGGTTTTTTGGTAAATGCCTGAAGCGAAGCTCAAATTTGACGACCGCGAGTTCTTTCTTGGTTCCGGCCTTGTGACCATCGGCCGTGCCACGGATAACTCCATCTCATTCGCCGACGACAGTAACGTCTCGCGTTATCACGTCGAGATAGAGCTTCGCGGCGAAGAATATTGCCTCATCGACCTCAACAGCAGCAACGGAACTACGGTAAATGGCGCACCCGTCAAGGGTGAAATATATCTCGCCGATGGCGATGAAATACTGCTCGGCGGGTCTGCCGCACTGACCCTCGAATACGTAAAGGAAGGCTCCGCCGAGACACCGGCAACGGCAGTTCCGGTAACGTCGGCAACTGAAACAGCCGCGGAAGAAAACGCACCGGGCAACGAATCTCCGCAGGCAGCGGAAACCGCAGCCGGCGGCTCAAGCTCGAAGGGGCTATTTCTCGCCGCCGGAGGCTTTCTTGCTCTTTCACTCGTTCTCGGTGCCGGTGCAACCGCTTTCTACTTTTTGCGCGATACGAGCTGCAATGCCCGGGCCGTTATCATCTCGCCCGAACCGGGCGACACGATCAGCAAGCCGACCGAGATCGAGGTCGAGATCGAAAATTCCGAATGCGTTTCCCGCGTTGCATTTACCGTTGACGGTTTCGAATTCGCCAGCGTTACCGGATCGCCGTACTCCGTTGAACTCAACCCCGCCGATTTCGCCGACCTTGCCGATGGTTTCGACCATCCGCTCGGCATCGTGCTTGAGGACGAAAAGGGCGTGAAATTTACGACCAGCCCGCCGGTCCTTCTCGCTTTTGAGACGCGTGCCGTAAAACGTGACGACGACGTGGCACAAGATCGACCCGTGCAAGCTGACGAACCGCAGCGGCCCGCAAAGACCGGCGGCCCGAGCCTTGTAGAGGTCCATGACCTTTCACGCAAGCTTCTTGCCCAATTCAAGGGCGGCGACCGGTATAACATCTCTAACCGCCAGCTTCTTCAGGAGGTTCAACGAAAGACCGCCGATTACGCACAACCCGGATATTCGGCAAAGGCATCGCAGTTCAAAGATGCGATAAACGTCGCCTTCGTCCGCGAGCAGAACCTCGACGCTCCGCTCGGCTTCTTCCTTGCGATGAGCCGGAGCCGGTTCGATCCTGCACGTCAGGGGACTGAAGAAGGCCTTTGGCGGATGTCGCCTGAGTTCGTCAAGGCGAACGCTTATGACGGGCTCTGCGGCGGGCAAACGATCGCCGATCCAAAACAGGATTGTGCCGCACTCGCTGCTGGCCTCTATATGAAGTCGATGGTGCTCGGTGCTTTTGAGGGTGATTTTCTTTTCGCGGTCGCGGCGTTCGGCAAGTCACCGCAGGAAGCCGGCGAGTGGAAGGCAACGCTGCCGCAAAACCGGACCGATGTCTGGAACGCGATCAAGACCCCGGCCGAACGCGAACAGCTTGTCCGCTTTCTTGCGGCCGGCATCGTTGCGGAGAATCCGCAGCGGTTCGGCCTCACAAATGAGCGGCCGCTGTCTGAACTTTACCGCATCGCGATGTAAAATAAGGGAAAGATGCTCGAGGTTCGACTCAAGTGCAGAGGCCCGGAAGGCGAAAGGACGATAACGGTCGCCGAAGGCCGCATTTCGTTCGGTCGCGGGAGCGATGCCGACGAGCGGTTCGAGGACAATAGCCTCTCGCGGCTCCATGCAACGCTTTACCGCGAGGGCGACCGCGTTTGGATAGTGGACGACAACTCGGCGAACGGAACGTTCGTCAATGGCGAGGCAGTTCCGGCCGTTGGTAAGCCTCTCGCGAATGGCGACCGCATCAAACTCGGCAACAACACGGTGCTGATGGTCGAGATCGCCAAACCCGCGAAGGCCGAACCGCCAAAAACTGCCGCCTCTGCCGCCGGGATCACGGCCACTTCCGATATTCCGTCAGGGCTTGGCCTGCTGCCGATAGCGATGATCGGTTTCGCCTTCATGATCGTTACGCTTTCGCTCGCATTGATCGGCTATAAGCTCTTCGGCAGGGGCGAACCCGCCGTTGTTCGAGCCGACGACGACATCGAATTTTCCGATCCGGAACCGCGAAGCTCTCGCGACGCCGACCCAAAGAAGACGCCCGATTCCCCATCGAACTCGGGGACCTTACCGACGAGTTCGACCTCTTCGAGCGATGCCAATTCGACCGAACCGCTCGATATCAAAACGCCAGAACCGTCGAAACAGGAGCCGAGCGTCCTGCCGCCCGGCAAGCGTTACCTTGACCTGACCGAAGATGAAAAACGGAAATATGTCGCAGAACGCTCCATGCGTATCGCGGCCGTGATCGGCAATAGCTCAAGCAACCAGATCCCGCCCGAAGCTGTCGAGAAGATCAAGAGCTTTACCGATGCCTACGCCAAGCGAATCAATGTGAAGCCGCTCGGCGGCTGCCGATTTGGCGATAACCTGCAGGCGACCTACGAGCGGGCGAGCAAGAATGCTCCGTTCATCGTCCGTGCATTCAATGCCCGCGGCATCGACCCGCGGATCGGTCTTTATCTCGCGATGATCGAATCCGAGCATTGCGTTTGCCTTCAGAGTCCGACCGGGCCGCTTGGTATGTTCCAGTTCACCAAAGCGACCGGCGAGCTACACGGCCTGAAGACCATCAGCGGTGCCTCGCCAAATAGCCCGGATGAACGCTGCGAGCCCGAGCCCTCGGCACGGGCGGCGGCTTCGTATATGAAGGCCCTGACCGGCCGCTACGGAACCGGGCCGGCAAGCGTCCCGCTCGCCATCGGCTCATACAACAGCGGCGAAGGCGGCCTCAGTTCAAACCTTGTTAAGGCGCTTGAATCAGGCTCGGGCCTTCCGCGCGATTTTTGGACGCTGATCTCGAAGGGCGACCTGCTTTCCAAGCAGTTTCAATCGGAGAATTTCAAATACGTCCCCAAGTTCTTTGCAGCGGCGATCGTCGGCGAATTTCCGCAGGACTTTGGCCTAAAGCTTCAGCCCGTTTCGACCTACACGAAATAGGCACGCCGAGATAAACAATGAGCGAACTTCGGCTCAAATACGTTGATCAGGATGGAATTGACCGCTCCGTGTCGGTCCGGACGGACGAGTTCGTGCTCGGCCGTCAGCCTGGCTCGGACCTCGTGCTTCCCTTTCCCGGCGTTTCCCGCGAGCACGCCATGATCGAACGAAGCGGCTCGGAATTCATCATCCGCGACCTCGGCTCGAGCTTCGGCACAAAGGTCAACGGCATTCCGGTCGCCGGGTCGAAGACATTGCAGAATGGCGATGAGATCGACATCGGCGATTCGGTAAATCTTGACGTTGAGATAAAGACGTATGTTTCGTCCATTGAGGAGCCGAAGCCCGAAGAGCCTGAAGATTCGGCGGCCAGCTTATCCGGCTCATCCTCAGTAAGCTCCGCAGCAGCACCTTCGGCCGCTCCATTGCCGGCACCGGCCGCGGCCACAGCGGGCGGGAGCAATATGATCTGGCTCGCCGTACTTGCACCGCTTACGGCAGTGTTTCTGCTCGCATTCATCGGCGGCGGTTTGTACCTCTGGAGCACAAGCGGGCAAACGAACCGCGATATCGTTAGTAATTCGGACGATCCGTTTGCGGATGACCTCGACGATGACTCGCCATCGAATTCAAAAGACGACGACATCGGCGGAACAAGTTCAAGTTCGAGTTCCTCGTCACGGCCAAGCACCAACAGCGGAAACTCGGGCAGTTCTTCGAGCTCAAGCTCCGGAACCACGACGCTTCCGGTCAATTCGGCCGTGACGCCGCCGGACTCGGAACTTGGCAAGGTAGAACGAAACGCCGCCATGTTTATGCGGAAAGCGGCACTCAACGACCCGCGTGCGTTCATCACATCCGAGCATGCCCGGCGAGTTCAGGCAATGATCCGTGAGATCGCTGGCTCGCCCGCGATCGCGGCGAATCTCGACTCTGCCCGCAAGAACTCGTCAAGCCTCGCCTCGCTTGCCAATGCCAATGGCCTCAAACCGCACTTCCTCACGGCTGCCGCCCTTGGCAAACTGGGCACCACCCGTGGCGACGTGCTCAAGACCGCCCAAGAGATGGTCGATGTCCTGGCAAAGCTCAATGCACAGATCGGCTCCGAACGCGGTGACGATGCCGCCGTGCTCATCGCTGCATATCAGCAAGGCGTCGCGGGAGATTTTCTGAAAATGCGAAATATGCTCCAGAAGCTCGCCACCGAGTTTCCCGAAAGCTCACGTGAGATCAGGTCGATCTGGTTCCTCGAGCAGAAGCAGAAGATCACCAAGGCCGAGTTCGAGAATGCACTTCGGTTCCTCGCCTTCGGGACGCTGATGCAAAACCCGAAGGATTTCGGCGTCAATTCAGAGCCGCTCGGCGATTAGGCACGGGTTTCGCTCAGCGGCCGGAGGTTTCAACTTATGCAGGAAAATGAATGGGTCACCGGCAATGTGACCATCTCGATCAACGGCCAGCCGCTCTCGATGACGATGACCGTCCCGGCCAATCGCGTGAAGCCGCACCGGATGCTGCCGATCTTTCAGCAGATGTCGAACACCTTCGTCGATATGGGCGTTTCGGAAGTCGAATCCGCAGGCAAAAGCATTTCCTGCAAGGCGGGTTGCGGGGCGTGCTGCCGCCAGCCGGTGCCGATATCCGAGATCGAGGTGTATCACATCGCCGAGGTCGTCGAGGCCCTGCCCGAACCGCGGCGGAGCGTGGTAAAACAGCGTTTCCACGATGCTATGGAGCATTTTCGCTCGATCGATTGGTTCGAACGCGTTCAGCAGATCCGAGAAGTTGTCGAAGAGGACGGCAAGGAGGAAGGAATGCGGCAGCTTTCGGAGCTCACAACCGAGTATTTCCGCGAGGGCATCGCATGCCCGTTCCTGTTCGAAGAGAGCTGTTCGATCCATAAGGACCGTCCGGTCGCCTGCCGCGAGTATCTCGTAACAAGCCCTGCGGGGAATTGTTCGTCTCCGACGGCCGAAACTATCGACCGTGTGCCGATCGGCATTTCGCCCTCAAAAACGCTGACCAATGTTGGAAACACCGGTCGGCTAGCAAATATCGCACTGCTGCCGCTGATCAGAGCACTCGAACTCGCGGAACAATACCCCGAGAAGTTCGTAGAAAAGACCGGCGAGAAATGGATGGCAGACTTCTTTACGATGCTGACCCACAGCGAGATACCGGAGTCTGCCCGGAAGAAGCCGGTTGGCAACTCCGGCAGCAACGGGCGAAGGCATTGAGTTAGAAAGATTTAGCCTCATCCGCTTGCCGCTGTTTACTATTTTTCGAAGTCGTTCTACTATTTAGGTCGATTCACTTTATGAGCAGATACCGCAAAGTCGTCTGGAACGAGGGGATGCTCCTGACCCCGCACCATTTCCAGCAGTGGGACAACTACTTCGAAGGCTTGCTCAACTCGCGGGTCGATGCCGTAAAGCAATACGATTATGGCGTTCTTGAGCTACAGGTCAGCAATGAAGCGATAGCCAACGGCAACTTTCAACTTATTAATTGCCGGGCTGTAATGCCGGACGGGCTCTTCGTCAATGTTCCCGATGCCGAAGCAGTCCCGGACTTGCGGCCCGTCGGCGACCATTTCCGTGTTGAGCAGGAAAAGCTCGGTGTCCATCTGGCGATCCCGGCAAAAAAGGCCGGCGAAGCCAATTTTCAGGCAAATGGTGCAAAACCGAGCTCGACGCTTCGCTTTCTGCAGGAAGGAGCAATGGTCAAGGACGAAACGACCGGCACCGGTGAACAGCCAATCGCCTACGCCAAAAGCAACCTGCGGATCATCTTTGACGACGAACTCCGCGACGGCTTCACCTCGATGAAGATCGCCGAGCTTCAGCGGACGCCGACCGGACAGATCAAGATCTCTGATGACTACATTCCGCCGATCCTGAAGGTCACCGCCTCTACATGGCTTGTGAATATGCTTCGCCAGATGGTCGAGATACTGATCACCAAGAGCGGAAGTCTCGGCGAGCAGCGGCGGCAGCGCAATGCCTCCCTTGCGGATTTTACAACCTCCGAGGTCGCCGTTTTCTGGCTGCTTCATACGATCAATTCGTCGATCCCAACGATGTCGCATTACTTCCGGTCGCCGCTTATTCACCCGGAACAGCTTTATATCGCGATGGGCGAACTTGCCGGTAAGCTGATGACCTTCTCGCTCGAACACAACCCGAAGGACATCGTTAAATACGACCACGACGACCTTTATTTCACGTTCTACAGCCTTTCGCTGCAGCTTCGCGATCTGCTCGAAACGGTCATCCCGAGCCGCTGTGTCCAGATACCGCTCGAGAAGACCCGCGATACGCTCTATGTTGGCCGTATCGACGACGAACGCCTACTCAAGGAAGCCGGTTTCTACCTCGCCGTCCGTGCACAGATGCCGGAATCGAAACTTATCGAGGGCGTTCCACGCGTAGTGAAGATAGCCTCGCGGGATGTCATCGATTCGGTCATCGGCTCGGCACTTCCGGGCGTCGTATTGACACACGCAAGCCCGCCGCCGGCACCGATCCCGGCCCGCGTCGGCTTTAAGTATTTTCAGCTCGATTCGATCGGGCCTTACTGGAACGGCATCGCCGGGTCAAAGGTGGTCGCCGTCTATGTCCCGAACGAAATTCCGGACGAAAAGCTCGAGCTTTACGCCGTAAAACCGTAAGCGATCAGATAAATGGCAGAAGGTGTCCTCAAAAAAGACCTCATCACGTTCGCCGGGCCGATTTTCGACCTGATACTCCGGCTTAAGGCCGGCATCGTTGCGCCGTCGAACGACCTCAGGCCGAAGATCGCCGGAATGCTCGAAGAGTTCGAGAAGCGTGCCGAGCGCTACCGGTTCAATCATAAGATCGTCCAGGTCTCAAAGTTCGCCCTTGCCGCATTTGTCGATGAAACGGTCCTGACCAACGACTTTCACCTCAAGAACGAATGGGAAAAGAACCCGCTCCAGCTTGAATACTTCGGCGAGCAACTCGCCGGAAACAAGTTCTTCGAAAAGCTCGACTCGATGATCAACCAGATCGAGGTTACGCAGGACGCCGTTGAGGTCTATTATTTCTGCATGCTGCTCGGCTTTAAGGGCCGGTATGCTATCTACGAGCACGATAAACTGCTCGCGACCATGGAGCGGACCGCCAAAGCCCTCGTTAAGGTCGGCAAGATCAAGCCGGTTGACCTCTCGCCGCACTGGCTCTCAAGCGACCAGCCAAAGCCGCCCGAGAAGCGCGGAATGCCCGTTTGGGCAAAAATCGGGGCCGTTGGCGGTCTAGGTTTAGGGGTTATCGTTTACCTTGTGATGTTCGTTATGTCGTCACAATTCATGCAGCAGGCGATAAACCGGCTCGCGATGTGATCTGAATTCGGTTCGGTCATCGCGTTCTGATGCTGTAGGCAACCGTTTCTTCCCGTCAGGGGGACGTCATTTGCTCGTCCCGGCTTTCGGGAGTTTGCTTTGTCTTTTCTATGTCCTCTTGGCACGTCGGACAACTCAAGTATGCACTCGGGCTTGGCTCGATAATGTCGTTCTATGGCGTTGTCACATTCATCGTGATGATGATGCCGGAAGGCAGCATCGGACGTAACCAAAAGATCGTCGTCATTCTTCTTGTCCTGCTTACGCTTCCGTTCACGCTCCTCGGCGGCTATCTCGCCGCCAGGCGTTCGAAGAAAAAAGAAGAGGCTGCAGCGACAGCGGCCGCCGAAGGCCAGCAGGCCGCCCAACCGGCTGCCGCGGCGGCGACTGCGGCACCGGCCGTAGCTGCGGATGCGACCGCTCTTGCCGGGCTTGAGGAGGTCGTCCAGTTCATAAAGACCTCAAACCTCGGAAGCGGCGGCAAGGACGCGATCTATTCCCTGCCCTGGTATCTCGTCGCCGGTGCTCCGAAAGCCGGAAAGAGCTCGCTCGTCATCGGCTCGAACCTTAATTTTCAGAACCTTCCAAGCCAACGCCAATCTGAGCTCAAGATCGTCCGTCCGACGCCTAATGTAGATTGGCGTGTAACGAGCGAGGGCGTTTTTATCGATACATCAGGCCGTTACGGCAGCGAAGGCGTCGATGGCGAAGAATGGGCCGCATTGCTCGAAGCGATCCGCAAATACCGCCCGAACCGCCCGATCGACGGTTTTATCCTTACCGTCGATGTGAACACGATCACCAAGGGCGACGAGCGGCAGAATGAAGAGCATGCCAAGGTGCTCCGTTCGCGGCTCGACGATACGCTTCAGCGGCTTAAGGTCAAGTTTCCGGTTTACCTGGTTTTTACGCAGGCCGATTCGATCGAGGGCTTCCGCGATTCTTTCTCCGCCTCGAAGAAGGAGGACAAGATGCTCGTTTGGGGTGCGACCATCCCGATCGAAAAGAGCGAGAATGCCCAGGCTTCCTTCGACAGCGAGTTTGAGGTGCTTCAGGATGCCGTCATGCGTCGGCGGCTCTCGCGGCTTTCGGCACCCTTTCCTGCCGTCCGCCAGCTCCGGATATTTAACTTCCCACTCCACTTCGGTGCGGCCCGTCGCAAGTTCGGCTCGTTCGTCAACGCTCTTTTCCGGCCGAACCCGTTCAGCGAGAATCCGTTCTTCCGCGGCTTTTATTTCACATCGGCACCGGGAACAAAGGGTAGCGGCAATGTACCCGTTACCGTCGGGAACACCTACTTCACCGAACGTCTGTTCAAGGACGTGATCCTCCGCGACCGCGACGTAGTAAGGACCTTTCAGGCACAGAAGCAGCGTGCACCGATCTTCGGCTGGGTGCTGACCTTTATCGGGGCGATGATCGTGCTCGGCCTTCTTGGTTTGACCGCTGTTTCGCTAGTTTCGAATAAGCAAATGCTCGATGAAGCGGCAAGCGTTGGCGACAAAGGCCTCGCACTACGCCGTGCCGATCTAAACCGAGACATCCTTTCAAAGAAAGAGGACGAGGTTCGAGAGGAACTACGCGTTCTCGAGGGAATGCGGCCGATGCTCGTCACGCTGGACGATAACAACCGCAACGGTGCCCCGCTCTATATGCGGATGGGGATGTACTCGGGCAATGGCATATATCTCCAAAGCCTGCTGCCGCTTTATATGAACCTCGTTGAAAAGAGGTTCAAACAACCGGCCATCCGCAAGCTCGAGTCCGAACTCAAGCAATTTGCCGAAAGCGGCCAGCTCGCCGGTCGCGACGACATCGAACGCGAAGCGAGCCTCAACAAGAATTACAACCTGCTCAAGGCCTATCTGATGCTCTCGGATGGCTCGCAGACGATCGACGGAAAGACCGTCCGCTATCGCGAAAAGGCCGAGGCGACGCACATCGCTGCGACGCTTCGCGACTACTGGCTCACCGAGTCTAAGATCCCGAACGACATGAAGGCGACGGCCGAAATGCATCTTGACTTCTGGTCACGTCAGATCGACCGTGCCGAAGGACTCGGCGAGTTTCCGCGGATCCAGCTCAACGCAAAGCTGGTCGATGAGGCAAGGCGAAAGCTGCAGGCCTTCCCGGCCGTAAATCGATACTACAGCAACCAGGTGAGCCGCATTTCCCGCGAGATCGACGACAAGATCGGCCCGACGACGGTCGAATCGATGGTTGCCCGCGGCGGTGCGGATACGAGCCTCTTGACCGGAACTTACCGGGTTCCAGGCGCATTCACCCGGCCGGGCTTTGAACTGATGAAAACGGCCATTGCCGAGGCGGACTCGAAACTCGCCGAGGACGACTGGGTGATGGGCGAGCTCGGCAAGCGCCAGCTTGTTCAGGCTCAGGCGACCGACGCCGCCAAGCTCGAGGACCTCTATTACCGCGACTATGCCGACCACTGGCGAAAATTCGTCCGCGGCACGCAGCTTCGCTCGTTCGAAAAGCGTTCCGACGCGGTCGATGCTTTCCAGGTACTTTCCTCGGCCAATTCGCCGCTCAAGCGGATCGTTATCGAGGTTGAGAACAACACCAATCTTTCGAAAAAGATCGATGGCGGCGGCTGGCTCGATTGGATCTTCAGCTTCTTCTCGAAGAAGAAAGAAGAAGGCCCCGGCAACACACAGCCCGAAAAAGAGTTCCGGCCCGTGACGACCTTTGTCGGCAAACCGGAGCAGGGCGAGAATGCCCCGATCGAGAAGTACCAGTCCGAGCTCCAACGGGTCTATACCAAGCTGAGCACCGTCAATGACGATCAGTTCCGCCGGGCGATCGAAGAAATGGCGAATGAAAAGGACCCACTCGATGTCAACAAACGCGAGCAGGCCGTCAACGGGCTCGTTTCCGCGTTCAATGAAACTCCGGCGGGCCAGGAAGTTGCGACGCTGCTCCAGCAGCCGATCTTGAACCTCAAGAATCTGCTCGGTGCCGGCGTCAAGCAGCAGATAGAACGGACTTGGCGCGATAGCATTCTGCCCGACGCGAAGGCTCTCGAAGCTCTCTATCCCTTTGCCGACGGCCAGCAGGAAGCCGATTTCGAGACCATCTCGCGGTTCCTCAGCCCGACCGATGGCAAGCTCTCGAAGTTCTACGACGAACGGCTCAAGAACTACTTCGAAGAGGTCGGCGGACAGCTTAAACCGCGTGACACCGCTAACATGCAGTTCACGGACGAATTCGTCGCTTACCTGAACAACGCGTTCGCACTGCGGCGGGCATTCTTCGGCACGAGCCCAACGCCTAAGTTCGAGTATGAGTTCAGCCTCAAACCCTCGCCCGATGCCGTCATCGAGGTCTCGATCGACGGGCAGAAGATCACTTCCGAGGGTACCGGCTCGATCCGGGGAACCTTCCCGGCCGCACAATCAAGCGAGACGGGCGTTGCGATAAATCTGGTCTCTACCGCCGCGTCATCTGCCAACACTTCGACCGGAACTACGACAGCCACATCGGCGCCGCCATTCGCGGGCAAGTGGGGGCTCTTCCGGTTCGTTGAGGCCTCGAAGCCGCAGAAACAGGCTAGCGGCGAATACCTGCTGAGCATTTCGGCCGGCGGTAAATCGATCGGGGCAACTATCAAATCGAGCAGCGGCGATCTTTTTGACAAGCAAACATTCCAGAAGGTCAAAGCTCCTGACAAGGCTTTGAAATAGCGATAGACAGGCCGGTGGAACAACTCCGGCCGGAGGAAAGAAGATGAACGACGCAAAACTAGCATTGGACAAGGGCGACCTGAAGGCAGCCGTGGAATCCGCGGTAAATCTCGTCCGCACAAACCCGACCGACGCCGCCGCCCGGATATTTCTGTTCGAACTCTCCTGCTTCTCCGGCGACTGGGAACGTGCCGAGAAGCAACTCGATTTCATCGGCCATCAGGACACGGCCGCAATGATCGGCTCAAAGATCTATCAGCAGAATTTCAAGGCGGAACGCGACCGGCTAAAGTACTTTTCCGAAGGACTTATGCCGGAGACCATGACGGCTGTGCCGCCGTATGTCCGCGAACTTATGGACGCCAACAACCGCGTCCGCGAAGGTAACGTTGCCGAAGCACGGGCGATCCTCGACCGCGTCGAAGAAACGCGGCCGGCCTTCAAATGCTCGGTCAACGGCGAGGGCTTCACGGACTTCCGCGACTATAACGACCTGACGATGTGCGTGTTCGAGGTCATCCATAAAGACGCGTACATCTGGCTCCCGATGGACCAGATCGTCAAGATCGAATTCCCGAAACCGGGCACCCTCCGCGACCTTTATTGGATCCAGGCGAACATCGATCTCAAGAACGGTACCGGCGGCGAGATGTTCGTCCCGGCACTTTATGCCGGGACGTGGAAGAGCGAGAACGATCAGGTCCGGCTTGGCCGTATGACCGACTGGCGAGACCTCGGCGACGACCTTTACCAGGGCGAGGGAACAAAACTTTTCTGGATGGACGGTCGCGACAGGTCGATCCTCGATATCCAGACGATCGAGTTCCATCATGAGGCCGCCGCCGAAGCGTGAGTTTTTTGCTTGTTTTTGTTTCGTTAAATCGCGTATTTCGTATATGATGTGTGCATAAAAGCACCAGGTGATACCAAATTTTATGACGCGTACACAGCGTCCGGGGATGATTTTCGATGAGCGAAGAGCTGCGAAAACCTAGTGTTATCGATCTTGAGGCGTTGCTTTCGCCTATTTCCGAGGAAGCTCCGTCGGGCGAGAGCCTGCGTTACTCGGGGCTTTATGACGAGGTTGCCGAAGCCCGCCGGGCAGACGACAACCTCAATCTCGGTGAATGGCAGACCGAATTAAAGGTTGCCGATTACCGCAAGGTAAAAGACCTCGTCATTCCCGCCCTTTCGACCCAAACAAAGGACCTTCAGCTCGCCGTCTGGCTTTGCGAGGCCCTTGTGAGGCAAGACGGCTTTGTCGGGCTTCGCGACAGCCTCGACCTCCTTCGTTTGCTTCATGAGCACTTTTGGGAAACGCTTCACCCAGAAATTGACGAAGGCGATATGGAAGGCCGGGCAAACGCCATCTCCTGGTTCGAATCGACCTGCGGCCTGGCGATCAAATCGGCAAAGATCACCGGAAGCGCGGGTTACAGCTACCTCGACTGGGAAGACTCGAAGGTGTTCGACATACCCGAAGCTCTTGATAGCTTCAGCACCGAGGATCAGGTCAAGTATAACCAACTCCGCGAACAGGCCGAACGCGAACGCCGTGTGACCGCCGACATGTGGCGGAAAGAATGGGCGGCGACCCGACGTGCCTTCGCCGAGGAACTCAATTTTGCCCTGAAGGAATGCTTTGAAAGGCTCAGGGCCCTCAATACGGTCATTGACGAGAAGTACGACCGCAATCAGGTCCCAAGCCTGACGAACCTAAAGAAGTCGCTTGACGACATCGAATCGCAGGCCAAGAAGCTTCTCGAAGAAAAGCGTGCCGAAGAGCCCGATGAAAGCGACCAGCCCGAAGGCACAGAGGTCGTCAACGAGGACGGAACAGTTACCGTGGTCGCCGGTGCCGCCGTCACGGCCGGTGCGATCCAGAACCGCCGCGATGCACTAAAGCGTCTGGACGAGATAGCCGAATTCTTCCGTAAGACCGAGCCGCACAGCCCGGTCGCGTACCTGGTTCAGCGGGCCGTCAAATGGGGCCATATGCCGCTTGAGAACTGGCTGCAGGACGTTATCAAGGACGAGACGATCCTATACCAGCTGCGGCAAACGCTTGGCTTCAATACCGCCCAACAGGGTTCGGAGGACCAGACTTCGGTCTAGGGCGGCCCGACGACGCAATAATATTTTTCGCTCCCAGGGTTATTTTTAGATAAGGAGAACAAACGCCAATGCCAACAAAAGAAAGTCTGCAACACAAGATCGACCGCGTCCGACCGCCGCGTGTACAGATCACTTACGATGTCGAGGTCGGCGGAGCGATCGAACTGAAGGAGCTTCCGTTCGTCATCGGCGTTATGGGCGATTTCAGCGGCAAACCGGAAGAGCCGCTCCCGGCCTTCAAGAACCGGAAATTCGTTGAGATCGACCCGGACAACTTCAACCAGGTCCTGGCCGGTATGACCCCGCGGCTCGCTTACACAGTGGACAACAAACTGCAGGATGACGGAAGCAAGATGGGCGTCGAACTGAAGTTCAACAATATCGAGGACTTCGAGCCCGACAACATCGTCCAGCAGGTCGAGCCGCTTCGCAAGCTCGTCGAAGCCCGGCAAAAACTGGCCGATCTTCGTTCGAAGATGGACGGCAACGAGAAGCTCGAGAGCATGCTCGAAGACATCATTTCGGATGCGGGTAAACAGAAAGAACTGAGCGACCAGCTCGGACTTGGGGCGAAGGAGGAATAGTAGATTATGGCAGCCAAGAAACAAGAAGAAGCCGCCGTACAAACGGTGGAAACCGCCGAGGAAGGCGGACTGCTTGACAAGATCTTGACAGAGGGCCGGATGGCCCGTGACGATTTCCAGAAAGAGCGTGCAAAGGACATGATCTCGGAATTCGTCAATCAGGTAATGTCCGGCGAATTGACGATGACCAAGAACATGGACGTCGCCATCAATTCTCGCATCGCGGAGATCGACCGCCTGATCTCGGCCCAGATGAACGAGATCATGCACCACGAGGACTTCCAGAAGCTGGAAGGTTCATGGCGCGGCCTCCATCACCTGGTCAAGAATTCGCTCACCGGCCCGCAGCTCAAGATCCGCGTGATGAGCGTGACGAAGAAGGACCTGCTCAAGGACTTCGAACGGGCCCTTGAGTTCGACCAGTCAACGCTCTTCCGCAAGATCTATGAAGAAGAGTATGGCACCTTCGGCGGTGCTCCGTATGGAGCCCTGATCGGCGATTTCGAGTTCGGCAACCATCCGCAGGATATGGCCCTTCTCGAAAAGATCTCCGAGGTCGCCGCGGCCGCCCACGCCCCCTTCCTGAGCGCCGCTTCGGCCGATATGTTCGGCTGGGACACCTTCTCGGAAATGTCCGAGGTCCGCGACATCACGAAGATCTTCGACCGGGCAGAATATATGAAGTGGCGCAGCTTCCGCGAGTCTGAAGATTCACGCTACGTCGGCCTTACGCTGCCCCACGTGCTTATGCGTGAGCCTTATGGCGCGGCGACCAAGCCGACCGAGAGCTTCCGTTTTGAAGAGGATGTTGACGGAAAGGACCACAAGAAATACCTCTGGGGCAATGCCGCTTATGCTCTCGGCACACGCCTGACCGAGGCATTCTCGATGCACGGCTGGTGCGTCGCCATCCGCGGCGTTGAGGGCGGCGGGCTTGTACAGGGCCTTCCGACCCACACCTTCCAGACCGACGAAGGCGAGGTCGCGATGAAGTGTCCGACCGAGGTTGCCATCACCGACCGTCGCGAGAAGGAATTCTCCGACAACGGCTTCATTCCGCTGGTCCACTGCAAGGGCACCGACTACGCGGCATTCTTTGCCACGCAGTCTGCCAATAAGGCGAAGAAGTACGATACCGATGCTGCCAATGCCAACGCACGGCTTTCCTCGCAGCTTCAGTACATCTTTGCCGTCTCGCGGTTCGCTCATTATCTCAAGTCGATGATGCGCGATAAGATCGGTTCGTTCATGTCGCGGCAGGAAGCCGAACGGTTCCTAAACCGCTGGATCACGAAATACGTGCTCGAAAACGACGTGGCGCCGGCCGACCAGAAAGCGAAGTATCCGCTTCGCGAGGCTCGCGTTGACGTTGCCGAGATACCGGGCAAGCCGGGCTGTTATCGTGCCGTCGCCTTTTTGCGGCCGCACTTCCAGCTTGACGAGCTTTCGGTAAGCCTGCGCTTGGTTGCGGACCTTCCGCCGCCGGCGAAGTAAACAATGAAAACGGCTCCCACACGTTTTTTGCAAATGTTCGGCAAAAGCCGAACGGATGTCCGTCAATCCTCTGTAGGCCGGTAGGACAGCGAGGAACGCGGTACGAAAGCTACAAGCCCTAATAGATGAGGGTCATAAACAAACGATAAGGAGCGAAAGAAAACTCAATGGCAAGCGCAGATTATTACTTGAAGATAGACACGATCGAGGGCGAATCAGAAGCCACCGGTTTTGAAAAGCAGATGCAGATCGAATCGTGGTCGTTCGGAGCCACGAACTCGGGTTCATCAGGGATCGGTACCGGTCTTGGTACGGGTAAGGTTTCCCTTCAGGATTTCCACTTCGTCGTCCAGAACGGCAAGGCCTCGGCCCAGCTTTTCCTGGCATGTGCCAAAGGCAACCACATCCCGCAGGCGGTCCTTTCATGCCGGAAAACGGGCGGCGACGGCAATCCGTACACCTACTACAAGGTGACGTTCGAGGATGTTGTCCTCTCGAGCTTCCAGACGGGCGGATCGAATGGATCGGGTGCTCTTCCGATGGAGCAGATCTCGTTCAACTTCACGAAGATCACTTTCGAGTACTTCCAGCAGAAGGCGGACGGTTCTGTGGCACTCACTAACACGACCAAGTACGACATCAAGAAGGTCGAAGGCAGCGGAGCCTAAGGGTTCCTCGCGTAACCGGAAGCGGCTTGGCAAAGGTTTGGCCGCTTCCTTTCAACCCTTTTCATCACAACCGTTCCCGCCGACAGCGGCGGGAGCGTATTTTTCTCTTTAGGCTCTAATGTCACGATTCGGTAACGAGATAAGGGTCACGCCGTCGGTTCTTGACCGGTTGATCGATCTTGACCCACGCGTCGGCGAGGAACCGCCGAAGTCGCACACCGCATCTGTCAATGAGCTTAAACAATCGGTCCGGCGCGACCTTGAGTGGCTGCTCAATACGCGTTGCCATACGGAAACGCTCGACGACCGGCTTGAAGAAGCACCGCGTTCGGTCGCCTTCTACGGACTGCCGGATTTCACCGGCGTCAGCGCCAAGAACCAGAATGAGCAGAAACGAATGGTCCGCGAGATCGAAGAAGCACTTAAGATCTTCGAACCGCGCTTCAAGAATTTGAAGGTCACTATGGACCCGGTGAACAATATCGACAGACAGCTCCGCTTTCGCATCGAGGCGATTCTTGACATCGAGCCGACCCCTGAGCCGGTAGTTTTCGATTCTGTCCTTCAATCGGGCTCGGGAAGTTTCTCGGTTTCCGAAGGCTAACGGCTGCCGGGCGAACTGCGGTCTTTTTAGTGTAGATGAGAGACGAACTTCTTGGATACTACGAACGCGAGCTGGTCTTTCTGCGCCGGATGGGCGCCGAGTTTGCCCGCAAGTATCCAAAGATCGCCGCCCGGCTCCTGCTTGATGAAGAAAAGATCGAGGACCCGCACGTTGAGCGGATCATCGAATCCTTTGCTTTCCTGACGGGCCGCGTAGGGATCAAGCTTGATGACGAACTTCCGGAGATAACCGAATCGTTCATCAATCTTCTGTACCCGCATTACCTTGCCCCGATCCCTTCGATGGCGGTAACGCAATTCTCATTCGGCTCGCCGAACGACAAGATCACTTCTGTCCAGGTGGTCGAACGCGGCTCGCGGCTCAGCTCGCGGCCGGTCGAGGGGACACCGTGCCAGTTCCGCACGGCATATGATGTTCAACTTCTTCCGATAGAACTTGAATCCGCCGCTCTCGAATCACCGGCACCAAAGAATTCCCAGGGCAAGTTCACCGATTGTTACATCCGCCTAAGCATGGCCTGCTATGGCGGAGCAAACCTTCACGAGATGAAGGTCACGACCGACGATTCGCCGCTTTCATCGTTCCGGTTCTATCTTGACGGCGACCCGCAGCTCGTCTTCCCGCTTTACGAGATCATCATGAACCATGCGGTCTCGGTCGAGTTCCGGCCGAAGGATCCGCCGCTCGGTGCGGGGACAATGAAGACGCTGACCAACATCCAGCTCAAACTCCCTGACCCGGTCGTAATCCCGGCCGATGACGCCATCCGCCAGGTCGGTTTTACGGATGATGAGGCTCTGCTCCCGGCTTCAAAGCGTTCGTTCAAGGGCTACCGTTTGCTGACGGAATATTTCGCGTTCCCCTACAAGTTTCTATTCTTCGATATTCTCGGAGTTGACCGGGCGATCGCGGCAAAGTTCGGCAGCCATTTCGACGTTCTAATTCACCTTCGCGATGTGACGCCGCCGATCGCACCGGTCGTGACGGAGACGTTCCGGCTCGGCTGCACGCCGGTGATCAATCTTTTCTCAAAGCTCTCGGACCCGATCTATATCTCGCAGCAGAAGTACGAGTACCAGATCATCCCCGACATCCATCGCCAGTCGGCGACCGAGATATATTCGATCGACGAGGTCTTTGCTTCGGATCCGCGTTCGGGCGAGACGCGTGAATTTGCACCGTTCTATTCGCTTCGCCACGCTTATGGCGACGAGATGGAGCGGTCTTATTGGTATGCCACGCGGCGGCAATCGCAACGCGAGAACGATGAAGGAACGGAAATGTTCCTTTCATTCGTCGATGCTAAGTTCGACCCCTATTCGCCGAACGTCGAGGTGCTCAATGTAAAGGCGACGTGTACGAACCGCGACCTGCCGGCACGGCTTCCATTCGGTGGAAAAGACAGCGATTTCGACGTTGAGGGAACTGCTCTTGTCTCGCGCGTCCGCTGCCTGACCAAGCCGACCGAGACGATCCGTCCGCCGCAG
This sequence comes from Acidobacteriota bacterium, assembly GCA_019639135.1. Classification (GTDB taxonomy): domain Bacteria; phylum Acidobacteriota; class Blastocatellia; order Pyrinomonadales; family Pyrinomonadaceae; genus OLB17. Next base: position 37,906 of record JAHBSL010000023.1, on the reverse strand, counting down.
CGGCGTGCTCTTCAGTGGCGGCTCATTTCGCATTTGAACCTGAACTATCTCTCGATTGTCGCCGACCGGAACGGCACCCCCGAGGCTCTACAGGAAATATTGCATCTGTATAATTTTGACGATTCCTCGGTGACCCGAAAGCAGATCCTGGGCATCACCGGCATTGAGACGCGAAAGGCCGTCCGGCAGGTCGGCGGCAAGATCGGGGCAGGCTTCGTCCGCGGGCTTGAAACGACGCTGACCTTCGACGAAGAGCAGTTCGTCGGCAGCGGACTGTTCCTTTTCGCCTGTGTTCTTGAGCGTTTTCTCGCACTTTATTCGTCGATCAATTCGTTCAATCAATTGATCGTCCGCTCCGAGCAGCGTGAGGCGGACATCAAGGTCTTTCCGCCTCGGACGGGCGAACAGGTTTTGCTGTAAATGAACGCCGGCAACGGCGGGCTAAGATTTTGTGGTTGACAAGAGCGTAAAAGAGCAACTCTTTGACGAGCCGTACCGCTTTGATTTCTTTCAGGCGATGCGGATATTGGAGCGCATTTATGCCGACAAGAAACCCGTCGGCGGCGAAGCACTGCCCAAGGATGAACCTGTACGTATCCGAACGCGCCCCGCTCTTGATTTTCCGCCGAGCGAGATCCAGGAGATCCGTGAGGTCGAGGACGAAGCGACCGGCGAACGCCGTCTCGAGATGCTCGTCAATTTCATGGGCATGCTCGGGCCTTCGGGCACGCTGCCCGTGCATTACACCGAGCTTGCAATGGAACGCATCCGCCAGCGCGATACAGCGTTGTGGGCGTTCCTTGATATCTTTACGCATCGTTCGGTCTCGCTCTTTTACCGGGCATGGGCAAAGTATCGCTTCCCTGTCGCCTATGAACGCGGGAACGACGAGTTCACGTCGTATCTTTACGATCTTGCCGGGCTTGGGACCCGCGGGCTCCGCGGCAGGATGGGGCTTGAGGACGAGTCGCTGCTGCCCTACGTCGGGCTCATTTCTCAGAAGCCTCATTCGGCATCGGCGGTCGAGAATATTCTCAGCGACTATTTCGGCGTTCCGGCAAAGCTTTCGCAGTTCTTTGGGCAGTGGCTGGCTTTGACGGCTCGTGACGTCACATTTCTCGGCTTACGAAACAGCATGCTCGGCCGCTCGGCTTTGATCGGCGACCGCGTTTGGGATCAGCAGTCGAAGTTTCGAGTCACGCTCGGACCGATGAAGTTCGACCAGTTCCGGGCAATGCTCCCGGACGGGACCGCCAACAAGCCGCTTCGCTCGATCGTAAGGTTCCTCGCCGGGCTTGAGACCGATTTTGACGTCCAGCTCGTTCTCGAAGCGAAGCAGGTCCCGGGGCTTGTCCTGACGACCCGGGCCGTCAGGCGGCCGATGCTCGGCTGGACGACGTGGCTGAAATCGAAGCCCTTTACCGAAGACGACAGGCAGGTGATCCTGGCGACGGACCAGGAACAGGAAACCTTTTAATGCAATCATTCATTGTGAGAAAAAGCAGCAGGAGAAACCCCTATGAACGTTAATCTGAAATCACTGGTAGGAAGGCTTAATGACGTCTCGCGCAATGCCCTCGAAGGCGCTGCCGGGCTTTGCCTTTCGCGTACCAACTACGATGTCGAGATCGAGCACATGCTCGTCAAGCTCCTCGAACAGGACAACACCGACATTCACAAGATCTGTTCGCATTTTGAGATCAACATCGATCGGCTATCGAAGGATGTGAACGCCGCTCTCGACCGGTTCAAGTCCGGCAACTCGCGAACGCCGGGCCTGAGCGACCGCATCCCGGAGTGGATCCAGGACGCATGGCTGCTTGCTTCGGTCGATCACGGAGCGGCTCGCGTCCGCTCGGGCCATCTCCTGCTGGCTCTGCTCACGAATGACCGTACGGCACGCATCGCTCGTGATATCTCTAAGGAATTTGACCACATCTCTCTTGAAGCGTTTTCATCCGGTTTTGCCGATATCACTGCCGATTCGGCCGAGGCTCGCGACGCTGTTGCCCTCGGCGAGGCTCCGGGCGTTTCCGGCGGCAGTGCCGTCGCATCCGGCATTCCCGGCAAGACCAAGGCACTCGATCAATACACCGAGGACCTGACGGCAAAGGCACGGGCCGGCAAGATCGATCCCGTTCTCGGCCGCGACTTCGAGATCCGCCAGATCATCGATATCCTGACCCGCCGGCGGCAGAATAACCCGATCCTTACCGGTGAGGCCGGCGTCGGCAAAACGGCGGTCGTCGAGGGCTTTGCTCTTCGCATCGTTGAGGGCGACGTCCCCGATCCGCTCAAAAATGTTGCGGTTCGCACGCTCGATCTCGGCCTTCTCCAGGCCGGTGCCGGTGTCAAGGGCGAATTTGAAAATCGCCTGAAATCGGTCATCGACGAGGTCAAGTCCTCGCCGCAGCCGATAATTATGTTCATCGACGAGGCGCACACGATGATCGGTGCGGGCGGAGCCGCCGGGCAGAACGACGCCGCCAACCTGCTGAAGCCCGCTCTTGCCCGCGGCGAACTTCGCACCATTGCGGCAACGACCTGGGCCGAATACAAGAAGTACTTTGAAAAGGATGCCGCTCTTGCCCGCCGCTTTCAGGTGGTCAAGGTCGATGAACCGGACGAAATTAAGGCCATCGCGATGATGCGTGGCATCGCGGACAAGATGGAGGCCCACCACAACGTCCGCATCTTAGATGAAGCGATCGTCGAATGCGTCAAGCTCTCGCACCGTTATATCACCGGCCGCCAGCTTCCGGACAAGTCGGTTTCGGTGCTCGATACCGCATGTGCAAAGGTTGCAATCGGCCAGGGCTCGATCCCGGCCCCGATCGACGATGCAAAACGCCGCATCCAGTTCCTCGATTCCGAGATCGATTCGCTCGAACGCGAACAGGTGACCGGTGCCGACCACGACGAACGGCTCGAAAAGCTCAAAGCGGAGAAGGCGAGCGTCGAGGAAGAACTTGCCCGGTTCAACGAGCAGTTCGAGAAGGAAAAGGCCCTCGTCGAACAGATCAAGAAGATCCGCACCAAGCTGGAGATGTCGCGGCTCGATGGCAAGCTCTCTGATGCGATCGCCGCAACGAGCACCAATGGCGGCGGCGAAGCGATGGCTGCTGCCGCAACCGCCGAAGCGGACGGCTCGCCCGCGGGCGATGATTCCGGAACTGCGGCGGCAACCGCCCCCGAAGCGGCCGTGCCTGCCGATATCGAAGCGGCAAAGGCCGAACTCAAGCGGCTGACCGAAGAGCTCAAAACGCTGCAGGGTGAAAATCCGCTCATTCAGCCGGTCGTCAATGGCCAGTCTGTCGCCGAGATCATTTCCGGCTGGACCGGCATCCCGATCGGCAAGATGGTCGCGGATGAGATCAATGCCGTCCTCAATCTGCACGAAACCCTCAAGGAACGTGTGCTCGGGCAGGATCACGCCCTCGAAGCTATTGCCCAACGCATTCGCACATCGCGTGCCGGCCTGACCGACCCGAAACGCCCGATCGGCGTCTTTATGCTCGTCGGAACGTCGGGCGTCGGTAAGACCGAAACGGCACTTGCCCTTGCCGAAGCTCTCTACGGCGGCGAGCGAAATCTGATATCGATCAATATGAGCGAATATCAGGAAGCCCACACTGTCTCAAGCCTCAAGGGTTCGCCTCCGGGATACGTCGGCTACGGCGAAGGCGGCGTTCTGACCGAGGCCGTCAGGCGAAAGCCCTATTCGGTCGTCCTGCTCGATGAGGTCGAGAAGGCACACCCGGACGTGATGGAACTCTTCTTCCAGGTGTTCGATAAGGGCGTACTCGAAGATGGCGAAGGCCGCGAGATCGATTTCAAGAACTGCGTCATCATCCTCACGTCGAATGTCGGTACCGATACGATCATGAAGCTCTGTGCCGATCCGGACACGAGGCCGCTGCCCGAGGGCATCATCGAGGCCGTCAAGCCCGAGCTCAACAAGGCATTCAAGCCGGCCCTGCTCGGCCGTATGGTAACGGTTCCCTACTATCCGATCAGCGACGAGATCCTGCGGCTTATCATCAAGCTCCAGCTCGGCAAGATCAAAAATCGCATTGCCGATAACCACGGTGCGCAATTTTCCTACGATGATGCCGTCATAGAGACGGTGGCATCGCGGTGTACCGATGTCGATAGCGGAGCCCGCAATGTTTACAACATCCTGACGGGCACGATGCTGCCGGATATGAGCGGCGAGGTCCTTTCGCGAATGGCGGCAGGTGAATCTATCAAGAAGGTTCACGTCGGCGTTGGCGGGGACGGTAACTTTGAATATTCGATTTCATGAGGTTGCTTTATGCCTGATTTTGATGCCAGCAAAACATGGATGGGTATTGGACTTAAGACCGGCGGAACGCTGTTCGTCGTCGGAATGGAAAATACTGAGGGCCGCATGTTCAATTTGCAGAATGCGAACATCAGATACGACTTCAGTATTTTGAGCGCAAGGCTCGGTCTCGGCCTCGGTGGCGGCACCGGCCTTTGCGCGGTTTGTGTCTTTAATTGCGATAACCCGATCGTGCGTCTGCACAATACCGAAACGACCGACTGGGGCGTGAACGTATCGCTCGGCGGACAGTGGTCGAAGATCGCAAAAACGCTCAAGAACTCGCGTTTCTTCGTCAGGGTTACGCGGGTCGGAGCCCGATTGTCGCGATTGGTTCCGGCCGAGGTCGAGGCGTTCCGTAATGATCTGCATTATCTTTACACTGCCTTCGATGTCGCCTCGAGCAGCGGGCCGAAACTTGTCACTATCGACACACCTGCCGGTGTCGGCCTTGAGCTGTCAGCAAACTACACTATCGGACGACTCGAGGTTTACTGACCGATCTTTTCTTTGAGGAAGATTCACCGATGGGAACGAAACAGGACAACAGGCTGATAAAGATCAATTCGCCGCTCGGCGAAGATATGATCCTCGTCGAGGCGATGAACGTCTCTGAAGGTATGTCAAGGCTCTATTCGATAGAGATGGACCTCGTCCATGCCGAAGAGGACATGGACTACACGCCGACAACCGTCCCTCCTGCCAATATCCTCGGCAAGCCGGTCGCGATCTCCGTAAAGCAATCCGACGGGGTCGAACGTTTCTTCCATGGCATCGTCAGCCACTTCCAGCAAGGCGTTCGCCACGCCCGTTTCACATTTTACAAGGCGGTCATCGTACCGCAGGTCTGGATGCTGACCCAGCGGCGGCAAACGAAGATCTACCAGCAGAAAAGTGTGCCGGATATCCTCCAGGAAATTGTTACCGGGTTCAACAGCCGCTTTGAGCTTCAGGGCACCTTCGAGAAAAGGAACTATTGTGTTCAGTATCAGGAGACGGACTGGGATTTTGCCTCCCGGCTTATGGAAGAAGAAGGGATCTTCTACTTCTTCGAGCACTCTAACAATGAGCATAAGATCGTCATTGCAAACACGCCGCAATCTAACAAAGATTGTCCCGGAAAAAGCACCATCCCCTATGCACTGAAGGTCGGAAGCGAAGAGGAGTTGATCTCATCGATCTTCAGCCTGCATACCGATTATCAGCTTCGGCCGGGTAAGGTCACCCTGTGGGACCATAATTTTCAACTGCCGCGCAAGAAACTCGAGGTCACAAAGCCCTCGCGTTTCAGTGTCGGCGGCAATGACCAGTTCGAGATATATGACTATCCCGGCAGTTACGCCCAAAGGTTCGACGGGATCGACAAGAGCGGCGGTGAACAGGCATCAGAGCTTCAGAAGATCTTCACCGATAATCAAAAACAAGCATCAAACCTGATAGATGCGATCGATGCCGGGTACACGACCCTTGTCGGGAACAGCGATTGTCCCTCGTTTACGCCCGGTTACCGCTTCACCGTCAGCGAGCATCCCGATTCGAATACGAACGGGATGTATGTCGTTACCGAGGTCGAGCACCGAGTGCTTCAGGCCCCGTCTTACGTGTCGGACGAAAGCCCGGCCGAGGCTTACCAGAATCGGTTCCAGGCCATCCCGCATGGTGCTGGCAAACCGCCCTTCCGTCCGCTGCGGATCACCCCAAAACCGAGGGTCTATGGCTCGCAAACGGCTTATGTCGTCGGCCCTCCGGGTGAGGAGATCTTTACGGACAAATACGGCCGCGTAAAAGTGCAGTTCCATTGGGACCGCTTTGGCACCAATAATGCAGAGAGTTCGTGCTGGGTTCGCGTGGCTCAGGGCTGGGCCGGAAATAGATGGGGCATGGTGTTCATTCCGCGGATCGGAATGGAGGTCGTGGTCCATTTTGTCGAGGGCGATCTCGACCAGCCGATCATCACCGGCTGCGTTTACAACCCGGAAACGATGCCGCCTTATGTGCTGCCGGATGAGAAGACGAAATCGACCATAAAAACAGATTCTTCGAAGGGCGGCAGCGGCTTTAACGAACTCCGCTTCGAGGACAAGAAGGGCAGCGAACAGATCTTCATCCACGCCGAAAAGAATCAGGACATCCGGGTCAAGAACGACTGCATGGAATATATCGGCAACGACCGCCACCTGATGGTCAAGAATGACCAGTTCGAGAAGATCGATAAGGACATCCATCTAACGGTTGGTGGTAACGTCAATCAGAAGATCGGCGACACCCTCTCGATCAACGCTCAATCAGATGTCCACGAAAAGGCAGGTATGAATTTCGCCATCGAGGGCGGTTCGGCCGTTCATATCAAGGCCGGAATGACCGCGGTCATCGAGGCCGGCACCAGCCTGACACTTAAGGTCGGCGGAAACTTCATCAATATCAATCCGGGCGGAGTTTTCATCTCGGGAACGATGGTGATGATCAACAGCGGCGGTGCGGCCGGCACCGGCGGCGGATGCAGCCCCGAGCCTCCAAAGGACCCGAAAGAGGCTGATAAGGCAAATCCCGGCGAAAGGGCCCCTGCGGCACAGCCCTCGCCGCCCGCTCCGGTCAAGAGCTTCAGCCCGCAGGCGATAGCACTTCAGCGAGCCGCTCAGGACGGAACGCCCTTCTGCGCGATATGTGCCCAGGCCAATAGTTAGACGATCAGCGAGAATGAATAAAGAACATCTCGAAAAACTGCTCTTCAGCGAACGGCTCCTCGTCTTTGCCGTCCTTGACGGAGCCTCGATCCCCGGACTCCGCGATAAGTTCTTTGAGATGCGGCCGCCGCACCATTGCCTTATCCGCGGCGATCTCGAGCCCGATATGCAGGAGGTCTCTCCCTATGTCGTCGGCCTTATTCCGGGAACGCCTTTTGTCGATTGGGTGCTTGAGGAGTGCTTTGGCAAACACTGGGGCATCTTCGCCCAGAGCCGCCGGTCGCTGAAAGAAATGCGATTCCAGTTCCGAAGGCTCTTGACCGTAATGAACGAGGCCGGCGACCCGATGATCTTTCGGTTCTATGACCCGCGGGTGCTGAACCGCTTTTTGCCGACCTGTACGCCCGAGGAACTGGAGACATTCTTCGGCAGCGTTGACACCTTTTTTTCCGAGGATGCGGAGTCACAGAAGATGCTCCGATTTCGTCGAAAGGAAGGCGAGCTTGAGACCGTCGAATTCGAAAAATGAGAAGTTATGCCGACAGGACCAGCAGCTAGAATCACAGATAATGTCGTTCACCCTCTTCCGCCGGTGCTTACTCCCGGGCCGGGCAGTTTGAATGTCCTGATCGGGTATCTTCCAGCTTGGCGGGGAATGCCGTTAGCTGCTGTCGCTGCCTTGCAAGCGGCAAAGACCGCAGCGGATACCGCGATCAAAGCCGCTGAAGCTGCTACTGCTGCTGCCGCCGGAACGCCCGGTGCACCGGCCGCAAAGGCCGCCGAAGAGGCTACAAAGGCAGCCACGCTGGCCTCGATGTCGTCTGCGATATCAGGCGCGTCCGGCGGCGCCGATATACACGCCTGCACGACGCCGCTGCCGATACCGCCCCACGGGCCAGGCGTTGTGATAACCGGCTCAGCGACCGTGATGATAAACAACTTGCCCGCTGCCCGAATGGGCGACACGATCCTCGAAGCGATCGGCCCGCCGAACACCATCGTCAAGGGCGAGATGACGGTCATAATCGGCGGATAAGGCTTCTAAACTTCCGGAAGGAAATACGATCAAGAATGATCATACGCGACGCACAGATCAAGATACTCGAACGGGCTTCGGTCGATTCCTTCGTGGCCGAACTTTGCGAGCATTGCCGCGAGTACGCACCGGAGCTGCTCGGCTCGATAAACGACGAACAGCTCGAAGCTGCCGTCCGCCATGGCATCGCCGCCGCCGAGAATTACGGCTTCGACAAACGCGGGCCCGTCCGCTTTTATGTGGACATGATGATCGCCTTCGGTTCGGGTTTCGATACGGACCCGCAATACCCATGGGCAGCCGAGATACTTGCAAATCCGGAAGGCATGACGCAAATGGAACTCTCCGAAGCACTGCACAACAAGGCGACCGAGGTCTTTGCGATCGTCTTCGGCCCGGAAAGCGCCCACAGCAACGAGGCGCTGGAAAAGATGCTCGGCAAGGTGAAGGAAGGCATCAGCTTCAAACGCGAGGGCTTCCGGCAGGAAATGCTCTCACTCTTCAAAGATATCCACCCAATGAAGTACGACCTTGTCGGCGAGGAAGGTCTAAAGTCGCTGATAGATTTTGCCATCTCACGCGGTGACGAGCGTTATGGCTTCAAAGCCCCGCGGTCGATGGCGCTTATGACGATGATGATGTTTGCCCTTGGACATAAATTCGATCAGGACCCTTTCCATGCCTGGGTCGCCCATTCGCTAAAGGACGAGACCGGCGAGACACCGGACAAGACCGCCGAAAAACTGGAAAAACGCGTTCTTATCTGGTTCGATGCCGTTCTCAAAAAAGCAAAGGAGGCAAATTAAATGGGATCAAAAAAAGCACCCCCTCCGCCATCATCCGGCGCAGGAGCCTCCGATCCGGTAAGCCAGCCGAAAAAGGAATGTCCTGAGCAGTGCAAGAAGAAGGTTTTTCCGCCAAAGGAGATCAACAATAGCGTTTCTGAAACGATCAGTAACGCTCCTGCACCGTATCAAGCATGGAACGGCACCTATAGTTGGCGTTCGAAATTCACCGTCGAGGTAAGCCGATCTCCCTGTGTAATTAAGGTGGTGATGAAGCTGAAGGTTTCGGGAACGGTAACCGAGGCCCAGAAATCAGCTTGGAAATCTGCGATCGAGGGTAAGTGGAGCAATAAAGTGACCATGAAGTGTCCCGACCCGAAGTGCGAGGAGGCTTGCCCGGGCGGCTACTCAGTCAAGGTCGAGATAAAGTGGGTCGATTCGGGCGAGCACTATACGATTACCGCGAACCAGCCCGCGGCGACGGAAGGTGGACGTGCCGGTATCGGCGGCACCACCAGTATGACAGGATGGGGAGTGAACGATACAACCGACATCGCCCATGAATTTGGGCATATGCTTGGTTGCCCTGAAGAGTATTTCACGACCGACGGCGTAGATTACACGGCCGGCGGCACTAAAGCGGGATTTCGCGATGCAGACGGTGGGATAATGAACAATCCGGCCAACGCCCCCAAGCCGAAGAACTTTGATGCGATCAAGAAAGCCGCGGAGTCCGTTATGGGTGTCACATGCACAACGGAATGAAAGGTGAGTTTTTGATGAAAGTGATTCTTATTGTACTCGCATTTACGGCCGCATTTATGCTTCAAGACTGCGGCAGGACGGAAATGACGCAGGCATCGCAAGGGAGAGAAAAGAAAGTGAAAGCCAAATCGAACGATCTTGAAATAGAATTGACACTGGAAAGCCAGAAGATTAGGACCGCCAACGATTTCTTAGCCACGGCAAAGTTCACAAACCGAGGGGCCGAACGTATGCGCCTGAACACTTTATTTCTCGGCTTCGCTCCGATCCTATTGAAAGTGCAGCAAATTGACGGAACGCCGGTCAAACCTACGTCGCCCCCATTCCCGCCCGAAGATGACGGTCACGAAGGCCGTGTGTATCTCAAACCAAATGAATCGGTCACCTTCACCTATCGCGGAGTGGACCTTTTTGGCGATGACCTAAACGACGGTAAATACCAATTTAGATTCGTTCACGAAAACACAGATGCATCGAAGGGAGACTGGACAGGTTCCCTCACGACAGATTGGCTTGCCTTTGAAGTGGACAGCTCATACAGAGATAAAGAGGCTCAGTCAAACGAAGTTCGCGGTGATCCGCAGAGTTAATGATCGGTAATGTCCGATTATGGCGATAGGAACCCGCATCGTCAGCATGGACAAGTCTAAAGAGCCCGACCCGCAGTTCTGGACCGCAGGCTAAATGAAAGAACCCAACACTGGATGACTCCGGAGTTGGTTTTTTTTGCAAGATCGGGACGCCCTACTTGGCTCTTACTTCACAACAAATGAACCGACGAATCTGTTGAAAAGCTTTGGCATCTTCAGATCATCGCCGACCCATATTTTGCTTTTCTTTTCGTCGTTGCGCTTCTGGGCAAAGTACCCATAAAGTACGTTTGAAGCAGGCGTCTTTCTTTCGAAGAAAAAGATCTGAACCGATGCCTTTTCACCCTTGTGAAAGTAATAGCGTCCACGGTCGCTGACATCATCCTTGTGCGATGCGATCGGCTTTATCTCAAAGGCTATCGGGTCTTTATCTTTCGAATCACTCACCACCATTGGAGCGATGAACTTCGCGGCCCGCTCGCGTAGTTCGTCAAGCGACTCGCCATCGTTCGGGTAGGCAATGAACAGGCCCGATGGACTATTCTTCTCAAGGTACATATACCCCTTGAAGTCGTTCTTGTTCCAGTCAAGCGGAAACACGCCATCCGGAATCTTGTAAACCATCTGTCCATCGGCCGAGAAGGCGAATCCAAAAACAAGTGCAAGCACTATAACGATCTTTCGAATCGATACAATTCTCATTCTTTCTCCTATGGTCGCGTCATCGCCTCCGGGACGACGAGTTCGTCAAACTTCTCCGGTGAAAGCAGATCGAGTTCGGCCGCTGCTTCTTTGAGCGAGATTCCCTTTTTGTGTGCGAATTTAGCGATCTTGGCCGCGTTGTCGTAGCCGATGTGCTGGTTGAGCGCCGTAACGAGCATTAGCGAGTCGTTGAGGTAGCGGTCGATCTGCTCGCGGTTGAGCTCGATGCCCGCAATGCAGTAATCGACGAAGCCATGGCAGGCGTCGTGGATGAGCCGCACCGAATGCAGAAAGTTGTGGATCATCACCGGCTTGAAGACGTTCAGCTCGAAATTGCCCTGCGAACCCGCAAAGCCGATCGTAGCGTCGTTGCCCATCACCTGCACGGCGACCATCGTCATCGCCTCGCTCTGCGTCGGGTTGACCTTGCCCGGCATTATTGACGAACCCGGCTCATTCTCCGGCAGCGTCAACTCGCCGATCCCGCACCGCGGCCCGGATGCCAACCAACGGATATCGTTCGCGATCTTCATCAGCGAGCCCGCCAGCGTTTTCAGTGCACCCGAGGCGAAGACGACCTCGTCGTGGGCCGAGAGAGCGGCAAATTTATCCGGATGCGACTTGAACGGCAGGCCCGTCAGCTCGGCGATCTTCGCCGCCGCACGCTCGGCAAACTCGGGGTGAGAATTAAGGCCCGTGCCAACCGCCGTCCCCCCGATCGCCAGGTCCATCAATCCCGGCAGCACCATCTCAAGCCGTTCAATATCGCGGTCGATCAGATTCGCCCAGCCGTTGAACTCCTGCGAGACCGTAACCGGAGTCGCATCCTGCAAATGCGTCCGGCCGATCTTCACGACGCCTTCAAACTCTTTTGCTTTGGCCTTGATCGCGTCCGATACCTTTCGAACCTCCGGGATCAACGCCGTCAGCCGTTCTGCCGCGGCAATATACATCGCGGTCGGGAACGTGTCGTTCGAGGACTGCGACTTGTTCACATCGTCATTCGGATGGATCGGCGTCTTCGAGCCCATCTCGCCGCCGGCGATCTCGATAGCACGATTCGATATCACCTCGTTGGCATTCATGTTGGTCTGCGTGCCGGAACCGGTCTGCCATATCCGCAGAGGAAAATGCGCGTCAAGCTTGCCTTCGATAACCTCGTCCGCCGCCTGAACGATAAGGTCCCTCTTCTCCGGCGTCAGTTTGCCGAGATCGCAATTGACCATCGCCGCCGCCTTTTTCAGAATGCCGAGCGCGCGGATCACCTCTCTCGGCATTACGTCAAAACCGATGTTAAAATGCTTAAGCGAACGCTCCGTCTGCGCCCCCCAATAAACATCCGCCGCGACCGCTATCTCGCCCATCGAATCCGTTTCAATACGCGTTTTCATTACCTTTTCTGCTGCTTCCATGAGATTGTTATTAATAAAGTTTTGCCCGAATTCTATATCTTAGCTGAAAAAAAGGCGGCGGCAAATCAATGCCTCCGCCCGATGTTCAGGTTTACCGTATTCTATTCCGCAAGCAGCTTTGCCGCGTCCGACCTGAGCGTTGATTCGAGCACAAAGCCAGTATATCGCTTTGCAAGACGGCCCTGTTTGTCATAGAGAAACGTAGTTGGAAGGGCAAGATCGCCTGGCGGAAGATTTGGGTCCGCACCGGGAAGCAGGATCGGATAATCGACGCCGTAGCTCTCGATGAAGGGCCCGACGAGCGACAGGTCTTCGTCCACCGTCACCCCGACGACCTCGACCCCTTTATCTCGATGCTCCTTCGCAAAGCTGACGAGCCCCGGAGTCTCAAGCCGGCACGGCCCGCACCATGTCGCCCAATAGTTGACGACCAAAACCTTGCCGCGTTTTTCGCTGAAGTCCCAATCCGGCCCGCCGTCGAATGCCTTTAGGCTAAACGCCCCGCCAGCCTTCCGCTCCGCCGCATCGGTCACGCCAAACTGAAACCACGACTCCGGCGCAAAAAAGAAAAGGAACAGCCCGACCGCCAGGAAATAGCCGCCCCATTCCAGTATCTTCCGTTTTAGCCCCGGCCTTGGAGGCTTCGCCGCATCTACCATAGATGACTTTGATTCGCTCCCGCGGCCGGGCGTTGGCAGTTATCAATTCGCCGCAGGCTTTGCCATCGGCAACTTCCCGGCCCGCCATGCCGTCATTCCGCCCTCAACGTTGTAAACCATCGGATAGCCTTTGCTGACAAGCATCTCGGCCGCCTCTTTCGACCGCCGCCCGGTCTCGCAGATAATGTAAACCGGCTCGTTCCTTTCGATCCGGTCGAGATTCGCCTCAAGCTCCTCAAGCGGGATATTTATCGCCCGGTCCGCGTGCTCGGCCTTGTATTCGAAAGCCGTCCGCACATCCACGAACTGGGCGTAAGCCTGCTGCGTTTTCGGTGCGGCCTCGGCGGGTGCAATGTTCACTACGGCGGCCGAAGGTGCCGTCGGCGGCGGTGTGTCCATCGTTGTCCGTTGGCCTCCGCAGCCGGCAAGGGCGGCCACCGTCAATGCAAAAACGGCTAGGTATCTCATTTCGAACCTCCACGCGGCTTCGGTCTTCGCACTAAAAGTCGTGCGTCCGCGAGAATTCTCGCAGAAGGGCCGATACGAGCCGCTTTCCCTCGCTGACCGCAATCGCCGTGCCCGTGGCGGTTATCTCTTATATGCCGCGACAAATCTCGGCTGCGGTGTTTCGTCGTCGCCCGGCATCACCTCGAAAAACGTCTGAACCAAGCCGTGCGTTTCGAACCGGCTAAGTTCCCTCCGCGACATCGGCCACGGAAGTTCGTCCGGCTCTTCGTCGTTCTCCCTGCCGCGGGTGACGACAACGAGTTCCCCGCCCGGTGCGACGAACGACGCGACCGCATCGATGGTCCGTTCCCTCATCTCTAGCGGCAGCGGCTGTATCGTGTAAACCTCAAGCACGAAGTCGAACCCTCCGCGGATGTCAGAACCGGGAGCGGTAGCGGCCGGGTTCTTCCACTCGGCCGCGGCCTCAAACAAGTCCGCAACCTCGAACTTGATGTCCCGATCAGCATGCAGCCGCCGGGCCCATTCGATCGCCGTCTGCGAAATGTCGAAAGCAGTCACCTTGAACCCGAGGTCGTCCAGGTAACATGCGTCATCGCCAAGCCCGCAGCCGACGACCAAGGCACTGCGACCGTTTCCGCGGAGGCCGGTCTTTTCCGCAAACGCTCGAAAATAGCGGTTCGGCTCGAGGTCCGCCCACGGGATCTTTTCATTGTCGCCTGCCGCCTCCTTATAAAGAGCGTCAAACCAGCCGAGCGCGTCGCCGCGTGCGGCAAACTCCGCCTGTATCTCGCGGGTCCGTGCCCGCCGGTCAAATTCCTGTTCCGGTTCGCTCATTGGAAAGGTGTCTCCATTTCCCACGGCGCGTCCGCGTCGCGCCATGCCTTCCAGCCGCCGGCCATCGAGAAAACGTTGGTGTAGCCCATTTTCTGCAGCATATCTGCCGCGAGTGCCGAGCGATATCCGCCGCCGCAATAAAGGATGATCTCCTTATCCTTGTTCGGTATCTGCCCGACGATGTCGCGCTCTATCACGCCGCGGCCGAGGTGGATCGCATCCGTCGCGTGGCCCATTTGCCACTCATTGTCCTCACGGACGTCGATCAGCAAGGCTCCGGCTTCGATCCGCTCAAGCGTCTCCGCTACCGTAACCTCGCGGATCCGCGACTTTGCATCCTCGACCACCGCGAGGAATTCTTCCGAATGCTTCATATCAAGTATGTCCCTATCCCGCTCCGTCCTGCGTCTCTTTCATCAGAGCCCGTTTGGGCCCGAAATCATAAACAAAAACAGGAATGATCATGAGAACCAAAGTAACCTTTATTGCACTCACATTATCCGTTCTTTTGGCCGGCTGCAGCAAGGATGCCGACGTCAACGCATTCATCACCGAACTCGACGGAGCCACCAAAGAGATCGTCGAAAAGATCGACGCCAACCCGTCTTCGGCCGGCATCGATGCTGCACAGAAAGCATTCGATGCCCGCAAGCCCGTGCTCACCGAAAAGTGGAACAACATCAAAGGAGCCGTTGGCGTTCAGGTCTCCGGCGATACAAAGAAACGGCTCGAAGAAAGCGTCAAGAACAATATGAAGGCGCTTACCGAGGTCTCAATGCGAAATATGGTAAAAATGGCCGGCGATAAAGAAGCCACCATCAAGTTTCAGCGGTTGATGACCGAATACGGCAAGACCTTTCAGCTATAGTGCCCACAAAATAGGGGAGCGGCCGGAGCCGACTCCCCATTCTCATCAACCGTCTTGCTTCGGATCAGAAAATGAACCGGATGCCGAGTTGAAGTTGCCGCGGGCCGCCGAAGCGTGCCGTTGACGGTGCAAAAAGCGGTATCCCCGCCTCGGCATTCGAAGGCGAACCATCCGCCAACGGAGTGCCGAAAAAGCTTACAGCGTCATTGCCGAAGTTCTTGTTCGAAGCTTTCGTTACGTTGAATAGCTCTGCGGAGAGGTCAATTCGCCGCGTCTCGCCTAGTCTAAATGCCTTCAAAAGGCGAAGATCCAGGTTAAAGAAACCCGGCTGGCGGTACGAATTGCGGCCGACAACCCGGCCATTGATTATTGCCCGATCGTTGTCATCATTACCGTCGTTTTGCGTATCAAAGCCGATGACCGGTGTGTACGGAAATCCGGAACGCGCAAGCAGCACGCCGGAAAGAGAGAAACCTGCCCCAAGATCGACAAGACCGCTGAAATTCATATTGTGGCGGACATCCTGCTTTGACGGCCCCTTTTCTATCGAAAGATCGAACGGGTTGAGCGCCGGCTCCTGTGAGAAGTTGCGCTCGTTCGAATCGTCGTCCGTGTTCTTGGCAAGCGTATAGTTCGCCTGGAACTGGAAGCGGTCCGCGAACCTGCGGGTGACCGTCACGGTCATCCCGTCGTAGGTCGAATGGGCGGTCGATTCGTTGATCGAAAGCCAGCTGATCGCCGGTATTGGGCGTGCCGTCGGGAAGATCGGCATTCCGGTCGCGTCGATCGTCGGCGGAAAGAGGTTGCGGTTCAACCGCCGCTGCAAATTCCATGTGGAGTTGCGGATGTAACCGACCGAGAGGACGATATCATTCGTAAGCCTCTGTTCGAACGTCGCCGAAGCCTGGAAGGAACGCGGATTCCTGAAATCCTCGTCGAAACCAAAGACCCTCGGCAGAACGCGGAACGGCAGAAGGTTCGGCGTGATCTCCGTCAACGAGTTAGGAAAGGTGAAGATCGCATCCGGTCCGCGGAGGCGACAGCCCGCACGATTCGGGTCCGCCGAATTTCTGCATGCGCTTGGCTCTGCGATCTCGACCTCGCTTGTCGTAAAGCCATTGTTCGTGAAAATCCGCTGGAAGAGATTTGCCGGAGTGCGTGCCGTAAAGATACCCGCCGAGGCACGAAAGACCGAACGACCGTCGCCGGTAATGTCTAACGCCATTCCTAGCCGTGGTTGAAACTGTGCGAGATCGTTAGGTATCTTACCGGTCTCGGGAATTCCCGGGTATTGCGTATCGGGCTGTGGATTGATCTGTGCCTCCCATCGGAACCCTGCATCGACCGTCAAACGGTCAGTAACCTTGATCCGATCTTGAATGAACAACGCATATTCCTGCTGCGTTCCGCGGAAAAGCGAAAGTTCCTGATCCGATGTCGCAAGCGTCTGGCGGAACCGACGCGGTCGGCCGGCGATATATTGCTCAAGCCCGGTGGTCGGAACTCCGCCCAACGTGCGATTCTCGAAATCCCAGCGGCCCTGAATTCGCGTTTCGCGTCGCTGGCGGACGCGGTTGATGTTCGAATCGAACCCGAACCGAAGCTGATGCCGCCCGGCGGTAACGCTTACGTTATTCGCAAGTTGGAAGCGTGTCGAATCGAACTGACGCGGGCGGCCGTCGTTACCGCCAATATCGCCAAAGCCGGCGATGTTTATCCTCGGCATGTTCGAGTTCGGCTCTTCAAGCCGGTTGTCGGTCGCGATCTGGCCTTTCACCTCATTGATGATGTTTGGCGAAAAGACAGTAACGAGCGATCCCTTCAGGCCGTTGCTCGAACCGATGCGGGTATAGTTCCCGCTCTCGGCGGTCGTTTGCCGTGGCGAGTCAAAGTCGAAGTTCTCGCCGCGCATCCGCGTGTAGGTGTACTGCAGATTGAGCGTGTTGTTCTGATTTAGGATGAAATCTGTCCGGCCGAAGAGTGCGGTCGGGTTGTTCGTTCCTCGTTTCTCGCCTTCAAGCTCGGCAAGTTCCGCGGGGATGGGAACACCCGGCACATCGTTGAATTCAACGACAAACGGCACCCGCAGAAGATTCTGTTCAATGCTGAAGAAAAAGAAAGCACGGTCGCGGGCGATCGGCCCGCCAACCGACCCGCCGAACTGGTTCTGGGCATTGTCGAGCCTACGGCCGAAAGCATTGTCCGAGGTAAGGTATTTATTGCGGTTGAAGTAGAAGGCCTCACCGCGGACGTCATTCGTACCGGATTTGGTCACCACGTTAACAAAACCGGCGTTGGTGCGGCCGACCTCGGCACTTGCCCCCGAACGGACGACCTGAAATTCCCTTACGGCCGATTGCGGGAAGAAAAAGACGGACTCATTACCACCACGCTGATTGCCCTGGAGCGGATCGTTATAATCGGCTCCGTCAACCGCGATATTCGAATTTATCGACCGCTGGCCGGCGATCACGAGTCCGCTGCGGTCCGCTTCCTGAACGACCGCAGGTGTCAGCGTTACGAACTCGGTAAAGTTACGACCGCGAACGGGAAGATCGGAAACAAGGCGTTCGCTGATCGAGGCTCCGGTCGTCGAGGTCTCCGAATCGATAATGTCCGTGCCGGAGGTCACCTCGACCTCCGCCGTCACTTCAGAGGGACGGAGCGAGATCGCGACCGGTGTCGCTTCGCCCACGCGGAGTTGGACATTCTGTTGACGGCCTTCGGCAAAGCCGCTCGCAGCCACAGTGATCTCGTAGCGGCCGACCGGAAGTACGCGGGCCGAGAACCGGCCGCTCGCATCGCTGGTTGTGTTTCGCTCGAGGCCCGTTTCGGCATTACGGAGTTTGACCGATGCTCCGGCAACGGCTGCACCATTAGCGTCGGTCACGGTTCCCTCAACTGAGGCACTTCCTGACTCAGATTGAGCATTGCCCGTGATGGATGAAAAAGCCACAAGAACGGCCAATATACCGATCTGAAAATACTTGGCGTTCAGGCCGGTTAACGGGCGCATAAAGAACGTCAGCTTCGATGTCATTTATTTTTTCTCCTGCTTCGATGATTGAATGCGATAACTATTCGAGTCCCGGCCGCCGAGAATGCTCGGGCCGTCGGGCTGTTGGTCAAATTTGAGCTATTTTGGTGAAGCAAAAAGGAGAATACGTAACACTTGTTACAGTAATGTGAAGGTCACGTTAATTCGGTGTTAATACTCAATTTTCCGCATTCCCGCCTTTCGGACCCGGATCGTCCGCAGTTTGGGCAATGCCCGACGAACCGATATAATGAGGGTTTTGCAGTAAACCTTTATCAGAACGAGGAATAAAGCATTGGCAGAACAATTTGACGTAACTATCATCGGTGCCGGCCCCGGCGGCTACGTAGCTGCGGTCCGCGGAGCACAGCTCGGGCTCAAGGTCGCGATAATCGAAAAGGAAAAAGATGCAAAGCTCGGCGGCACCTGCGGCCTCCGCGGCTGCATCCCGACCAAGGCACTTCTCAATGCGGCTCATCTTTTACAGAAAGCGAATGAATTCGAAAAGTTCGGATTGAAAGCCAAAGATGTCGGCTACGATTGGGCTGGGGTCCAGAACTACAAATCGAGCATCGTCGATAAGAACGCGGCCGGCGTGACCTACCTAATGAAGAAGAACAAGGTCACCGTCTTTAACGGCCACGGCAAGATCGCCGGCAAGGGCAAGGTCGAGGTCGCTCTTGCCGACGGCAAGAAAGAGACGATCGAGACCAAGAACATCATCATCGCGACAGGCTCGGTCGTCCGGCCGATTCCGGGCTTTGAAGTTGATGGTAAGCAGGTCGTCAATTCCGATCAGATCCTCGAACTTCAAAGCGTGCCGAAATCGATGATCGTCATGGGCTCAGGGGCCGTCGGTGTCGAATTTGCCAGCGTTTACCACCGCTTCGGCTGCGATACCACGGTTGTCGAATTGCTCGACCGCATTGTCCCGATCGAGGACGCTGATGTTTCCAAGGAACTCGCCCGTGCCTTCAAAAAGCAGGGTATCAAATGCGAGACCGGCATCAAGCTCGATAAGCTCGAAAAGAACAAAAAAAGCGTAAAGGTTTCGGGCAAGAACGCCAAGGGCGAGGACGTGACGTTTGAAGCCGAGATGCTGCTCGTCGCCGTCGGCCGTATGCCGTATCTTGAAGGCCTTGGCCTTGAGAAGACGAAGGTCGTCGTCAACCCTCGCGGGACGATCAAGGTCAACGACTATTGCGAGACCGATGAACCCGGCGTTTACGCCATCGGCGACGTCATCGACACCGCCTGGCTCGCGCATCTTGCCTCAAAAGAAGGCATTCTCGTCGTCGAAAAGATCGCAGGCAAAAAGGTCGAGCCGATCAAGCAGAACCTCGTCCCGAACTGCACCTATTGCGACCCCGAGGTCGCCAGTGTCGGATTAACGGAAGCAAAGGCGAAAGAAGCAGGCTACGACGTAAAGGTCGGCAAGTTCCCGTTCTCGGCCAGCGGCAAGGCGCGCATCCTCGGTGAGACCGACGGCTTCGTCAAGATCGTCGCCGAAAAGAAATACGACGAGGTCCTCGGCGTCCACATCATCGGCCCGCACGCGACCGAACTTCTCGCCGAAGCCTGCGTCGCCATGGCCCTTGAGACCACCGCAGACGAACTCGGCCGCGTCATTCACGCCCACCCGACGGTCTCGGAATCCGTAATGGAAGCCGCCGAAGGCGTCCACGACCTGACGATCCATATGTGATCGATGGAAAAGATCCAGATCGTTATCGACACAAACGTACTGGTTGCCGCTTTTCGTTCAAAACGAGGAGCGGCAAATCAACTCATACTTGGGCTCGAGGATGACCGATTCGAAATTGCAATTTCGACCCCATTACTGTTCGAATACGAAGACGTCTTGAAAAGACCCGAGATGTCTCAGTATCTCTCGCATGAAGAAGTTGACGATGTCATTGAAAGCGTACGTCTTATTTCCAAGGAATACGCTATATTTTTTCTCTGGAGACTGTTGGCTGTCGATCCGGACGATGCGTTCATATTAGAATTAGCGATCAGGTCTAACGCTAAGTACATTGTTACTTACAATTCAAAAGATTTTGCATCCGCCGCCGATTTTGGCATAACATTGATAAGTCCAAGAGCTTTTCTGGATCTGATAGAAGAACGATGACTACGATCACCGCAAATTTACCTGAGTCGCTCCTCCGCCGGGCACGAAAGTATGCAGAGCGTGAAGGCATTTCTCTCGATCAATTCCTAGCTATGGCACTGTCCGGCCAACTATCAAGTTTAGATACTGTACGTTCGGTCGATGCAGACATGAAAAGAAAAGGCTGGGAGAAAATGCGCGAATTGCTTGCGAAAGCTCCCGATGTCGAACCGGCAGAAGAAGATCGGCTGAATTAGCTCAATTTTCTCTCTTGCCATCCGCGTCTAACCGGTCACCTTCACGTCGATCATGGAAGCCGCTGAAGGCGTCCACGACCTGACGATCCATATGTAAACTGGAATCGCCGCAATTTCTTGGCCGGCCGTCGGTTTTAGCACTGACTTCCGGCCAAAATATCTTGATGGGGGTTCACAGATATGTTAACCTTCTTTCTCAGTAGATGCGGGAAATAATATTCTACAGAACCAGTTCGGGAAAGTGTCCTGTAGAAGAATTCCTCGACTCGCTTTCGGCGAAACAGGCTCAGAAAGTAACTTGGGTTATCGCTCTTGTCGAATCGCTTGATATAGTCCCAAAGCAGTATTTCAAGAAACTTGAGTCAACAGATGGCATTTGGGAGATCCGGGCAGATATTGGGAAAGATGCCTTTCGCCTTTTAGGATTTATACACAAGGGAAATCTCGTGATCTTGACAAACGGATTCGCAAAGAAGTCTCAAAAAACACCGGCTATGGAGATCCAGCTCGCCGAGCAGCGAAAGAAAGAATATTTGGCAAGGAGTATAGTGTGATGAGCGATCTGAAGAAGTACGTTGAGAAAAGAAAAAAAAGGGACAATACGTTTGCGAAGGATTATGAAAAAGGTTTTGAGAATTTCAAGATCGGAGTCCTTCTTCGCCAGGCCAGAGAGAGCTCGGGCGTTACACAAGAACAGATCGCAGAGAGACTGAAAACAAACAAGTCGGCGATCTCTCGTATCGAGAATCATTCCGAGGATATTCGCCTCTCAACGCTTCGCAAGTATGCGAACGCCCTGGGAAAGGAGATCAAACTCGAGATAGCTTAGCCCGAGTGCCGAAGGGGCACAGATCCCACGGTCGAGCTGTTGTGGAAGGTCACCGTGTAAAAGAAAAAGGCCCGGCATCGATCGGGCCTTTTTCTTTTTCGTCGCGAATGATCAGCGGCGATCGATCTTGAACGCAAAGTCGCGTTTGAGATCGGTCGTAGCCGAGAGGTGGATCCAGAGCATCGCGAGCGGTTCGAGCAGGCGAGCCTTGGCAAGGCCGCCGATCGAGATGGCGTCAAAGCCGATGTCCGCCGCCAGTTTTCTTACCACCTCATTCGCCTCAGCGTCGTCACCGCAGACGAACATCATCGAACCCGCAGGCTTTGCCATATTCGCAAAACCAGTTTGATTAAAACACTTTACGAACTTCGCATTCGGAGCGGCCGCGGCAAGCTCCTCGGCTCCGGAGGTCGTGAAACCGGCCGTGAGGCTTAGGCCTTCGGCCGTCATTCCAAGCGGATTCGTAGCGTCGATCACGATCTTTCCCGCAAGCCCGCCGCATGCTTCGATCACGCCCTTCGCCGCCGAATAGGGCACCGCGAGAAGTACAGCATCTGCATCGGTCGCCGCATCTGCAACCGCCATCGCAGGGCCGGCGAGTTCAGAATCCGCATACTCTTCCGGCCGCGGCACTCCAAAATTAACCGTATGCCCGATCTCCGCAAACCGCCGGCCGAGCGTTGCCCCGACATTTCCCGCCCCAATGATCGCTATCTTCATCTTTATTCTCCCAGTGCCTGAATTATCAACCGGGCCGTCTCGCCGCCCGAAAAGTTCTGCTGTCCGGTGATCAGGTTACCATCGCGGACCGCAAACCCGCGCCACATCCCTGCCTGAATATAGTTTGCCCCGATCTCGTTCATCGCGTCCTCGACCCGCCAGGGCATTATGTGCTGTCCCTCGGGCAGCATTCCGTAATTCCAAACTGCTCGGTCGGCAAAGTCTTCCTCCATGTTGGCAAAGCCGGTGACCGTTTTGCCCTTCGCCAGAGGCTCGCCGTTCGAAAGCTTTGCGTACTTCAAAATCGCCACACCGTGGCAAAGTGCGGCCGCGATCTTACCCGCTTCAGAGAACTCGACGAACTTCCTGTGAAGCTCCGTCGCCTTTTCGAACGTGAACATCGGTGCCTGCCCGCCGGCGATGACGATCGCATCAAAATCGGCAACGTTTATCTCGCTGACGCTCTTCGTGTCTTCGATCAAAACCGCCAGCGACGGCGTATTAATGAATCCCATCGTGATCAGGTCCGAGGCCGAGTAGCCGCTCGGATCGCGTGGGTCGCTCATCGCGTCCGCCTCGCACCGGCCGCCCTCGGGCGAAAATATCTCAACCTTGTAGCCCTTCTCCGTCATCTCGTAGTAAGGGTGCGTCAGCTCCGACCACCAGAAGCCGACCGGCCAGCCTGTCGTATCCGAAACGGCCGGATTGGCGATAACGATCGCGACCCTTTTCGGCCGCGAGGCGTTAACTGCGTTTGCATCTTTCAAGCTCATTGAATATCCTCCTTGACTGTCTGAGATAGTATTACCCGCACGGGGTGATACTATCCAAATAGTTAGTATGAAGAAGAAATGTGACGACGTTCAGCTCGGCTTTTGCCCTGTCGAAGCCAGCATCGAGATGTTGAGCGGAAAGTGGAAGGGCCGCATTCTCTGGAAGCTCTACAACACCCCGACGATGCGGTTCGGCGAACTCCGCCGTTCGCTCGGCACCATCACCGAAAAGATGCTCTCGCAGCAGCTCCGCGAGCTTGAATCGCTCGGCCTCATCAAGCGAAACGTTTATCGCGAGGTGCCGCCAAAGGTCGAGTACTCTCTTACCGATTTCGGCCGGTCCATCGGCCCGATCCTCGATAAGTTCGCCGAGTGGGGCGTCGCAAACCTCCGCAAGGTAAAGGCCATCGCAAAAACCGCCTAACGCCAACAGTACAAATTGGTGCAGCAAACCTTGGATTATCAAAGCCTTGCGATCAGCGCTTTGACTTGTAGAATTGATGTAGAATGCATTCTGAGATTTGATCCGGTTTTCACACATAATTTGAAATATTTTTGCAGAAACCCAACGGATAGGTTAATATACTTATGCCCACTGTTCTCCGTATAGATGGCTTTTCTTTTCGGATCAGGACGAGAGACCACGGGCCGCCGCATGTGCATGTTTTCCATGGCGGAGACGAGGTTGTGATCCTTTTGGGCGACGACTTCGAACTGCCGTCTATTAGAGATATAAGGGGAATGCCGCTGAGGCAAATGCGTGCCGCGCTCGAACTAGTAGCTCTAAATCAGGAATTTTTACTGGATGAGTGGAAGAAGATTTACGAATGAAAGTTGATAAACAAGCAATTAGCGACGCCGGGTTTAGACGACAAATAGAAGCAGCTAAAGAACGGCAGGTTACCGAGCCGGCTGCATCTTCGGCATACTATAAAAAGGGTCAGATCCATATTCACCTAGCTTCCGGATGGCATTTCTCCTTTCCACCGGATCGTTTTCGAGAGTTTGAAAAAGCAACGGAACGCGATCTGAAAAAGATCGGGCTAGTCGGAAAATATACGCTTTCTTGCGAACCGCTCGATGTCGATATCTCGATCGGCGGAATTCTTATCGAACTTGTCGGTGAAAAGTTCATTAACAGCGAACTCGCACGACGCAACGGCTCCGTCAAAAGCGAGAAAAAGAAGACGGCATCACGAGAGAACGGCAAACTCGGTGGCCGGCCAAGGAAGTAAGAATGATTAAGACTCCCTTATCAGTGGCCCGAACGGATATTAAGAAAGTTGTAACGCAGTTTATCTCAAAGTCGGGTTCAAATGACCGTTACGCATCCTTTGACTATTGCTACAACTACTTTCGGACAACGAGCGATTTAACGCGAGACATTGAAAAGAGTGCGTTAATGCTCGGATTTTATTTAGCTAGCTGGGGGATGTTCAGAGGGTCAAGCTTTTTGTTGCAAAAAAGCGCAAAGCATTTTGAACGAACAATCGAATACGTTGCTGCCTTAGACCGGACTGTGTGGGAAATCGATGTAGACGACTACACGGATGAGAACATTCAGAAAATCATTTCGATTTACGCAGAACTAAAAGGCCGCTTAATTCACAACGCTAACGCAGAACTCACATTAATAACCAAAGTACTCCTCGGAGTCTTTGGCTTCGTTCCGGCGTTTGATAGTTACTTTTCAGAAACCTTCAGGCAGATTTCTAACGGCCAATGCGGGTTCAGACGAGTTAACACAAAATCCCTAGGTTTCATTAGAACTTTTTACGAAGCCAATCAAGTAACGATCGACAATTTATCCAATACCACCTTCACAATCGATTTCGCTACCGGGAAAACGACCGAAATTGCTTACCCGAAGGCAAAAATCATTGACATGTACGGTTTCGCCGCAAGTAAAACCTCAAAAGACTTTTCGAAGAGATAGACCTTCCCGCGTCGGTCCACTTCCGTCTCGCAGAATCAGGAAACCTGACCGGCAATCGAGCCTTCCTAGTATGATAGTTCGCTTATCCGGGGCGAGCCAGGCGGCTGAGTAAACCTCGATTTCGGAGACTTGCTTCGCGCAGTCCCTTGACGAAAAGCCAGCACGCGAGGTAGTCCATTCCGACTTGGCCGCTGAGTTTGCGGGCTTTTTCGGGAACTCCATCGCCGGCACAACTGACGGGAATTTTGTTATACTTGTCGTTTTTATGGCGACGATAAATACTTCGTATCCTCGTTCGAAGATCAAGATCCTTTTGCTCGAGAATATCTCTGACGCGGCCGTGCGTGAGTTTGGGCTTGGCGGATATACCGAGGTGCATCGGCTCGGCGGTGCGGTCAGCGAGGCCGACCTGATAAAGGCCGTGAAGGGCGTCCACGTGCTTGGCATTCGGTCAAAGACCCATGTGACCCGCGGCGTCATCGAGGCGGCGGACAAGCTGCTTGCGATCGGTGCGTTTTGCATCGGCGTAAATCAGGTTGACCTCAAGGCCGCGACCGAAAAGGGCGTCGCCGTTTTCAATGCCCCGCATGCGAATACGCGCTCGGTGGCGGAGCTTATCATCGGCCTCTGCGTGATGCTCATCCGCAAGATCGCCGATAAGAATGCGGCGGCGCACCGCGGCGAGTGGCTTAAGGACGCGAAAGGTGCCTACGAACTCCGCGGCAAAACCATCGGCATCATCGGCTACGGCAACATCGGCTCGCAGGTCTCGAACATGGCCGAGGCACTCGGGCTACACGTCATCTATTACGACATCGCGACCAAGCTCCCGCACGGCAACGCCAAGCAGATCCGCGACCTGAAGGAGCTGCTCAGGCGTTCGCACATCGTAACGCTCCATGTGCCCTCCGACCCGACAACCCGAAACATGATCGACGCCGAGGCGATCCGCTCGATGCGAAAAGGGGCGATCCTGCTCAACTACAGCCGCGGCGACGTAGTTGACCTCGCGGCGGTCCGCAAGGCTCTGAAAAGCGGCAAACTAGCAGGAGCGGCCGTGGACGTGTTTCCCGAAGAACCCGAAAAGATCGGCGACGCATTCGAGTGCCCGCTGCAGGGGATGCCCAACGTCATCCTGACGCCGCACATTGGCGGCTCGACCGAAGAGGCTCAAGCAAACATCGGGCTCGACGTAACGGGCAAGCTGATCAAATATCTCGACTACGGCACCAGCGAGGGCTCGCACACCGTCCCGCCCGTCTCGCTTCCGCCGCAGGCCGGAACGCACCGCATCCTGCACATTCACAAGAACATTCCCGGTGTGCTCGGTGAGATAAACTCTCGGCTCTCCGGACACGGCATCAACATCGTCGGCCAATACCTGAACACAAATCCCGAGATCGGCTACGTCATCCTCGACGTAGAAACCGGCATCTCAAAAGAGGCCTTTGAGTTGCTCAAAGATATCCCGGGAACCGTAAAGGCTAGGATGGTTTATTAACCCATTGGCATTTGATCGACATTCGCAGCGTCTTATGTGACCCATGCGACCCATACGTCCTATGAAACCGATATTTGTAGCCATTGTCATCTTCATTTCGGCCTTTGGCGTTTCGGCGCAATGGATCAAACAGACGGTCGAGACCAAAGCGTCATTTCGCGGGCTTTCGGTCGTGAGTGAGCGGGTCGTCTGGGCGAGCGGGACCGGCGGGACGGTGATCAAGACGACGGATGGCGGCAAGGTTTGGAGCGTGATGACGGTTCCGGGAGCGGAAAAGCTCGACTTCCGCGACATCGAGGCTTTCGACGCAAATACGGCCTATATCCTCAGCATCGGCAATGGCGACGCCTCACGTATTTATAAAACCACCGATAGCGGCAAGACCTGGGAACTGCAGTTCACGAACAAGGACGAAAAGGCGTTCTACGACGCGATCGCCTGTTGGGACCGCGATAACTGCATTGCGATGAGCGACCCAGTCGATGGCAAGTTTCGCCTAATCGAAACGAAAAATGGCGACTCATGGTCGATCTTGGATAACTCAAAAATGCCGCCTGCCAAAGAAGGGGAGGCCGCATTCGCCGCAAGCGGCACATGCTTGATCACGGCCAGAAAGAATAATCTCTATCTGGTCAGTGGAGGTTCAGCCGCACGGTTCTTTAGTTCATGGGACCGCGGCAAAACGTGGACGGTTTATGAAACGCCGATGATAAAGGGAACGCTCGGCAGCGGCATTTTTTCGATTGCCACGAGGGACGGAAAATTCGTAGCGATGGTTGGCGGCAATTACGAAAAACCGACGGAGTCCATTTCAAACCTAGCCGTAACAGATTGGTACGGCCAAACCTGGAAACTCGGTACGGGCTTGAGCGGCTATCGGTCGGGGGTCGCCTATATTGATCGGAATACGATCATAGCCGTCGGCACCAATGGCACCGATATCTCCCGCGACCGCGGTGCAACCTGGAAAAAGATCGGCGACGAGAACCTTAATGCCGTCGCTGCCAAAGGCCGCCGGGCGGTCTGGGCCGTCGGCCCCGCCGGAGCCGTTTACCGCCTTTCCGGCCGGTAGGCTGCTGATTCACAATATCGAACTTTCACCAATTCGGCCCGCCTCTATTTGCTGATAAAATAAACCTGTAAGCATTACCTGCATTGCATTAAACGCGGCTCCGCGAACGCTTTTTTTTGGCGTCCCGGCCTGTCAGCCGCACGGTTTGTTCCAGCCTTGTTCATTACGATTATGAAAATACTGATTGCCTACGATGGTTCCGATTTTGCTGATGCCGCGATCGATGATCTGACGCGTGCGGGCCTTTCTGGCGAAGCCGAAGCGGTCTTAATGTGCATCACAGATGCTTGGGAGTTACCCGAAATAATCGACCGTGTCACCACATCCGGCGGCAAGGTGTCCCAGGAAAACGCCGAACTTCTTCGCCGCCACGTCAATGATGCTCTGGAGAACACTCGCCGGCTTGCCGAGACCGCTGCCGCGAAAGTCCAGGCCCTTTTTCCCGGGTGGAGTGTTCGCACCGAGGTCCGGACCGGAAAGCCCGCCTGGGAGATCATCACCTTTGCCGATGATTGGCAGCCGGACCTCATCGTCGTCGGCTCGCACGGCCGCGGATTTGTCGGACGTGCTATTCTCGGAAGCGTCTCGATGAAGGTCCTGCACGAATCGCGAACGTCTGTCCGGATCGCCCGCGAGCGTCGGTCGGCCGTTGGCGATCCGCTGCATATACTCATCGCGGTCGATGGTTCGCAGAATGCCGACCTTTGTGTCGAAACGGTCGTCGGGCGAAACTGGCCTGAGGATACCGAGTTCCGGTTGATCACGGCGGATGACGATCCCGCTTCGCGGCCCGAAACCGCGGTTTTGGACCTTGTACCGGAGGGCAAAGAAGATTCTGAAGAAGCAAAGGCGTGGGTCGAGCGTGTCCTCAATTCACCAGCCCGCCGGATGCAGGAAACAAAAAGGAGCATCTCGCAAAACTGCCGTTGGGGCGATGCCCGTCGTGTGATCCTTGACGAAGCGATCGACTGGAAAGCCGATTGCATTTTCATCGGGGCCCGTGGGCTTAGCCGCTTTCGACGACTACTTATCGGCAGCGTATCGGCGGCGGTCGCGGCCCGGGCCGAGTGTTCGGTCGAGGTTGTACGGATGGTTCACCCCGAAGGCTAGGGCTGCACTCGTAACGAGGAAAAATGGGACTTGAGCTCGCTAGATTCGGCGGCCTTTCAAATTATGAAGCGAAGGCCCGGCTCGAAAAGTACGGCCCAAATTCCGTAGCGGAAAAGTCCGGGCCGACGCTCCTTGCGCGCTTCGTTCAGCAGTTTCAAAGCCCGCTGATCTACATTCTCCTTTTCGCTCTTATCGTCGATGCTTTCATCTGGTTCCTTGAAGGAGCAGTTGGCGTTCCGTTCGAGTCTATCGCCATTGCCGTCATTCTGATTCTGAATGCCGGTCTCGGAATGTATCAGGAAGGAAAGTCCGAGGCGGCTCTCTCCAGGCTGAAGGCAATGGCCGCACCGCTCGCCTGGGCCATCCGCGACGGCCACCTCGTACACATTCCCGCCGCGGAACTCGTGCCCGGTGATGTCGTCCGGCTCGAAGCCGGTGACCGCGTTCCGGCCGATGGCAACCTTGTGGGCCATGGAACGGTCTCGCTCGATGAATCGATACTCACCGGCGAATCCGTCCCGGTCGAAAGCTCCGAAGGCGATGAGATCCAGAGCGGAACGCTGCTTGTCCGCGGAACGGCGTTCTTCCGGGTTTCGAGAACCGGAAAGGAGAGCGCAACCGGACGGCTTGCCGTAATGATCGGCGAGATCGAAGCCGGCAAGACCCCGCTTGAAGAAAGGCTTGACGGATTTGCCCGGCAGATAGCAAAGATCGTTCTGCTTTTGGCCGTGCTTATCGTCGCCGGCGGATTGATGATCGAGGGAACGGCGAAGATCGGGCATGTCCTGATCTTTGCAGTAGCACTGGCGGTCGCGGCGATTCCCGAAGGCCTGCCGGCCGTGCTTACGCTGACGCTGGCGCTCGGGGTCGAGCGAATGGCAAAGCGGAAGGCGGTCGTCCGCCGACTTAGTGCGGTCGAGGCTCTCGGCTCCGTTACCGTCATCGCGAGCGACAAGACCGGAACGCTCACCGAAAACAAAATGGTCGTCAAGGGCATCGACGCCGCTGATGCCGAGTCGGTGCTTCAGGCGATGACGCTCGCCAACGACGCGGAACCCGGCGGCGAGATCGGCGACCCGCTCGAGCTTGCCCTGCTTGCCTACGCATCCGAACAAGGCCTTGACGCCGATGAGATCCGGGCCCGCTTCCCGCGAACGTCCTCGATCCCGTTCGATAGCGCTTATAAATTCATGCAGGTCAGCGTTTCGGAAAGCGGCCGCACGGTCAACTTCCTGAAAGGGGCGCCCGAGGTATTGCTCGAGAAAAGCTCGCTTACCGTCGCCGAAAAAGCGGATTGGCAGGAACGCACGGAACGGTTTGCGGCCGAAGGATTTCGGGTTCTCGCCTTTGGCCGAGGTACGGATGAAAGCGATGGAGCGATCGAATTCCTTGGCGTTGCAAAGCTCTGGGACCCGCCTCGACCAGAGGTTCCCGGAGCGATAAAGAACGCATTGGACGCGGGAATTCGCGTAATGATGGCGACCGGCGACCATCCCGCTACCGCGAAAGCCATCGCCGAAAATATCGGCATTCCGGTGACGGGCGTGCTGACGGGAGCGGAGATCGAGTCGCTTTCCGAGGACGATCTCCGAAAGGTAGCGAAAACCACCAGCATCTTTGCCAGGGTCAACCCCGAACACAAACTACGACTTGTAAGTGCCCTTAAAGCGAACGGCGAGATCGTTGCAATGACCGGCGACGGAGTTAATGACGCGCCTGCGCTCAAGCGGGCCGATGTCGGCGTCGCGATGGGCAACCGCGGCAGCGACGTTACCCGCGAAGTGGCGGACCTGGTCCTGATGGATGACAACTTCGCCACCATCGTAACTGCAATTGAAGAAGGAAGGAACATCTACGAGAACATACAGAAGTTCATCCGGTTTCTATTCTCGACGAACTTTGCACTTGTGCTGCTGGTCGTCGGCGGGGCATTCGGGTCGTTCCTGCTCGGGTTGACCGATGAAATGGGCGGGCTTCTGCTGCCGCTCACCGCCGTTCAACTTCTCTGGATCAACATCATCGCCGACGGCCCGCCGGCACTCGCCCTTGGGCTCGACCGCGACCACGGCGTAATGCGGCAGCGGCCTCGCGAACCGTCCGAACCGCTGCTTGACCGCGTCTCGGTCCGGTTCATTGTCTGGACCGGGTTTTTCAAGGCACTGATGGGCGGCATCCTGCTTGTGATGATGCCGAAATGGGGCTACAGTCTGCTTGCAACACGAACAGGAGTGTTTGTTTTCGAGTCGATCGCTCAGCTCGTAATGGCATATCCTTCGCGGAGGATATCGTTCGCTCCGCAGCGAAACGACGTCCTGCATCTGGCTGTCGCGGCGGGCGTCGTTCTGCAGGTTTCGACGATTTACCTGCCTCCGCTGAGGCGTCTGCTCGGCCTTGAATGGCTAGATCCGGCGGCCGTCGGCATCATTGGTGCCGCGATCGTTGTCACATGGTTGGCATCGGAGATATTTGTTATGGTCGACCGGCGGCTTGCTCTAAGAGCGAGGTGATCGCCGGGCGCCCACGGGAAACGAAGTTTATGAAGGTCAAAGAACTAATGTCGCAGCCGGTCGTCACAGTACCGGCAACCGCCTCGCTTGCCGATGCGGCCGCCGTAATGCTTGAGAATGGCTTCGGAAGCCTTCCGGTGGTCGGCGAAAAGGGCGAGATCGTCGGGCTTGTGACCGAATCGAGTTTCGCCGCAAAGAGCGTCGGTGTACCG
Organism: Acidobacteriota bacterium; assembly: GCA_019639135.1. Classification (GTDB taxonomy): domain Bacteria; phylum Acidobacteriota; class Blastocatellia; order Pyrinomonadales; family Pyrinomonadaceae; genus OLB17. Next base: position 6,691 of record JAHBSL010000023.1, on the reverse strand, counting down.
TTTTCGACCTTTCGGGCTCCGCAGGTTCTCGGTCAATGGCTTTCCCCGGATGGTTTGGAAAAGATCTACGAATCGGCCCGAGCAACGCCGGTCGCAGACGTGATGGTGCGTTCGGTCGTTACGATAACCGAAGAAGAACCGGTCGCCGTGGCTGTTGAATTGATGCTCAAACATGACATCAATCGTATTCCGGTCATCCGCGGCGGCGTTCCGGTCGGTATTATCGCCCGCCATGATCTGCTGCGGATGATGATCGATCGCCAAGCCGGAAATTGAAACTGCCGTGGGAGATTACCTGATCTTGATCAGCGGGCTGGCGGCTGCTGCGATCGGCGGCGAACTTTTCGTTCGGGGAGCCGTCGGCCTCGCAAAGTGGGCCCGCGTGCCTGCCGGAATAATCGCCGCTACCATTGCGGCTTTCGCCACCTCAAGCCCGGAACTTGCCGTCTCGGTCGGTTCGGCCCTCGAGGGCACGCCGCAGATCGCTCTTGGCGACGCTCTCGGCAGCAATGTTGTCAATATCGCGGTGATCCTCTCGGTCGCACTGGCCTTTTCGGCGATCAATGCCCCGAAAGACTCCGTTAAACGTGACTTTCCCGTAGCTCTTCTCGCCCCGATCCTGACCGGCCTGCTGCTTATCGATGGCGAGATCTCCCGGCTTGATGGAGCGGTAATGCTCCTCGTATTTGTCGCCTGGATCGTAGCCGTCGTCATCGAGGTCCGGAAACAGAGAGCGAGTTTCGCTCATCTCCCCGAGACCAAAGGAAAAACGATCATTGTTCTTTCCGCTGTTGGCGGGCTCGTCTCATTGGTCCTTGCTGGCCACCTGATCGTTACCGGGGCAAAGTCCATTGCACTTTCTTACGGCCTCGACGCTTTCGTTGTCGGAGCGACAGTTGTTGCCATCGGCACCTCGATGCCCGAGCTTGCGACCGTCATAATTTCGAAGCTTCGCGGCCACGAGGAGATCGGGCTCGGGATGATCCTCGGAAGCAATATTTTCAATAATCTCTGGATAGTTTCCGTTGCGGCCCTCATTACACCAATGACCGGCCTTCCGGTCGGCGAGGTCGCGGTCGGGCTTGGTTTCGGCGTGGTAACGGTTGCCTTGACGTTTCCTGGGCGTGACGGCGTCATCGGCCGGACCCGCGGCCTCATTCTTTTTGCTCTGTATTTGGCTTACGTGATCACGATCCTCGGCTATCGCTAGAATCGGTATTAGCCAAATTGAAATTTCGGGGCTTTTGTATAAGTCTAATAGAATAAGTAATGTGCGGACAGAGACGTTGACCTGCGGCAACGCAGGATACTCCGCTCAGCATTCTTCTTCCGCGAAAAATTAAAGTATTTTATATAACACGCAATGAAGCCAATACTTCGTATTAGGAACGAGCGCCTGACAAAAGCCTTCAAGGCGTTTTTCGATAGTGAGAAGTCCAGTGCAATGATACTGGTCGGCTGCACGGCGGTTTCCCTGCTGCTGGCCAACATCATCGGACAAGCCTATCCTGATTTCTACTTAAAGACATACCTTGGTGTCGAGGGATTCCTGAAGCTCAGCGTCGAACACTGGGTAAATGATGCATTGATGGTCATCTTTTTCCTGCTGATCGGGCTTGAACTTGAACGCGAGCTTTACGCGGGCGAACTCTCCAACATTAAAAACGCCCTTCTCCCGATCTTTGGCGCTATAGGCGGACTTGCTCTTCCTGCATTGATCCACTTCGGCTTCAACGCCGGAACCCCGACCCAGTCCGGCATCGGTATCCCGATGGCTACCGACATCGCTTTTGCCATCGGCGTCCTTGCCTTGCTGGGCAGCCGTGTCCCTGCTTCGCTCAAGGTCTTTCTTGTCGCTTTGGCGGTAATGGACGACCTAGGGGCGATCATTATCATTGCGGTCTTTTATACGGCCGAGCTTTCGATGGCCTATCTCGGGCTTGCTCTCGGTGTCTTTGCTTTGCTGATCGTCATTAATCGGCTCGGTGTGATGAGTCTTGTCCCCTACGTTATCGGCGGGCTCTTTATGTGGTTCTTTATGCTCAAATCGGGCGTACATGCGACCATTGCCGGCGTACTTCTGGCTTTTGCCATACCCTTTACGCACAAACGCGACGACGAGAAATCCCCGTCATATCGGCTAGAACACCTCCTTCACAAACCGGTTGCATTCATCATTCTACCGATCTTTGCGCTGGCAAATACCGGCATCGTCATTGGCGGAGATTGGGCCGCTGACCTTTCAACGTCGAACAGCCTCGGCATCATTCTCGGCTTGGTGGTCGGCAAGCCGGTCGGCATCACCCTGCTCGCATTCATTGCCGTAATGGTCGGCATTTGCCGGCTTCCGCTCGATATTAACTGGAAACACGTTCTCGGAGCGGGCTTTCTCGGCGGCATAGGGTTTACAATGTCGATATTCATTACGAACCTCGCGTTCGTCGGCGGAGCTCCGGAGTTTGTCTCGACCACCGTTAATTCGTCGAAGATGGCGATCCTCGTCGCTTCGCTTACGGCCGGAGCATTGGGCTTCATCTTTCTCAAGATATTTGGTAAGCCGAACATCGGAGATACGGATATGGACACGATGGACTTTGAGGTTGAAGATAACGGCGAGGAACAGCCCGCCTGACCTATGGCAAACGGATTTTCAAGTGTTCCTTTCAAGACGGAGACCAATCACGGCCTCACCTCGGTCAATGGGATCGCCAAGTTCTCCTCGGCCGGTGTCGTGCTTGAGTTTGAGGCAAAACTCTTCGGCATCATCGGCGGCGGCGTAAAAGAGGTCCGCCTGCCGATCGCCGAAATAATGGACGTCCGCTTTCGCAAGGGTTTCTTCAAGCGCGGTGCGAAGATCGTTATCCGTACGCAGACAATGGCCGCACTTGCCGAACTTCCGAATCAAGACGGAAAGCTGACGCTCAAGCTCGCCAAAGACGATTGGGAACGCGGCCGGGCAGCGGTCGAGGAACTAGAACGTAGCCTTGGAGAATACCGGGCCGAACTTCCGCCCGCTCACACGCCGCTCTCGCAGGTCTTCGCCGAATCAGACGTGGACGAGGAAGAAACGAAAAAGCTGGATCGATAGACCAAAGGAGGAAACAATGCCGAAATTCGTTATCGAACGCGATATCCCCAATGCGGGTGCAATGACATCTGACGACCTGCACGGAGCTGCTGCAAAGTCCTGCGACGTTCTCAACAAGCTGGGCGCTGAAATACAGTGGATCCACAGCTACGTCACCGATGACAAGATCTACTGCGTTTACACCGCACCGAACGCCGAACTCATCGAAGAGCACGCCCGCGAGAGCGGCTTCCCGGCGAACAGGATCTCCGAGGTCCGGGCAATGATCGACCCGACCCGCTAACCGGCTATGTTAAGAGCCGGCCACCCAGAGCTCGGACCGGTCGAGAGCGTCCATTACGTCGAACGCCCGCAGAGCGTCGTCTCTTTGATCATAACCTCGACCGTTATCACCGCGGCCGCGTTGGGGCTCATTTACATTGACATTCCGGCATGTGCGGGAGTGGTAATGCTCATATTGGTGCCGGTCACGATCGATCTTCTGCGAGGCCGTAAGAATTCACTTACGATACATGAGAACGGACTCTCTTACACCGGCTTGTTCCGCACGCGAACTTCCCGATGGGAAGATGTGGAGGAGTTCGGCCATATTCTAGATAACGGGACCATACCCAGGGACGATCCGCGATACATACGAAAGACACGCGGCTTCAGCGTTTGGATCTTGAAGCGAAACGGCGAGAGGATCAGCATTCGGCCGGACCTCACAGGGATCTACGATGCCGTCCGCTCCATTGCCGTTCACGTTTTCGGCCCTGAACACGTAGCGGCTTATCCGGACGATTACGGTTCCGGAAGTATCAAAACGAATCGAAGCGACTAGATCGCTTCCCGCGAAACCATTTTCTGCCCGCCGCCGAAAGGAAAAACAAGTTCATTTCGAAACGAGCAGACAATGGGAAGGAAAACTTATACGTTCTTCATGGCCGCTTGCGTCCTTTTCGGGGCGGCGGCATTGAGCGTCAGCGGCCAGAGCCGCGTCTCGAGCTTCAGCCTACAAGACCAGAACGACCAAAAGGTCGAGGTCAACTTTCCGAGCGACCGTCCGGTCGTTTTTGTTTTCGGCGATCGCGATGGGGCAAAGCAGATCGACGGCTGGGCCACGCCGATCTACAAGAAATTTGACGGCAAGATATACATGTTCGGCGTCGCCTCGCTCGGCGGAGTGCCAAGCTATGCCCGCGGGATCGTCCGCCGGCTTATCAAGCGGCAAACACAGTTCCCCGTCTTGCTTGATTGGGGAGGAAAGATCGCAAAGACCTACGGCTACGAAAAGGACAAGGCGATGGTGCTCGTTGTTGCAAAGAACGGCACCATACTAACGACCAAATTCGGGCCGGCAAACGAGTCCGAGGTTAATTCCGTCATCGTCGAGTTAGAGAAACAACTTAGTTAGGGCACTTTTAAGCAAACGACATTCGCAGTCCGGGCCGGAAATGCCCGGCTTTTTTTTGACAGGAGATTCTTGTATCCTAATCATTTGTAACATTTCATTATTCAGCACCTTTTTATATACGGAGATCATATGAGCGTAGAAGTTGTAATGCCGCAGATGGGCGAATCGATCACCGAGGGCACCGTCTCAAAGTGGTTAAAGCAGGTAGGCGACACGATCGAAAAGGATGAAGCCATCCTCGAGATCTCGACCGACAAGGTCGATGCCGAGGTGCCGAGTCCCGCTGCGGGCAAACTTCTGGAAATACGCCATCAGGAAGGCGAAACCGTTGAGGTCGGAACGGTCGTCGCCGTCATCGGAGCTGAAGGCGAAGCTCCGGCACCCAGTGCTCCAAAGCAGGACGCCCCTGCGGCCGTCGAGCCTGCGGTTGACGAAGCTCCCGCACCGGCGATCATTGCAGATGCCGTTGCGGCGAACTCTGCGACCGCCACACCACCGGCCGAAAGTGCTACGGCGGGAGGCGATGCGACCGAGGTCGTGATGCCGCAGATGGGCGAATCGATCACCGAAGGAACTGTCTCGAAGTGGCTCAAAGCTGTAGGCGACACCATCGAGAAGGACGAGCCGCTGCTTGAGATCTCGACCGACAAGGTCGATGCCGAGGTGCCCTCGCCTGCAGCCGGAAAGCTGCTTGAGATACGCGTTCAGGAAGGCGAAACGGTCGAGGTCGGCTCGGTCGTCGCCCTCGTCGGAAGCTCGGCAGGAGCCGCAACGGCCGCTCCAAAACCGGCCGCCGAACCCAAACAGGCTGAGCCCGCTCCCGTCGCCGCACCGAAGGCCGAGGCCGCCACCGCCGGCGTTGCGATGCCTGCTTCGAACGGCCGCTCGGCAGATATCGACGAACTCCGCCGGACGAAATCGAGCCCGCTCGTCCGCAACATCGCCAGAGAACACGGCATCGACATCAGCCGCATTTCCGGCTCCGGCATCAGCGGACGCGTAACGAAACAGGACATCCTTTCCTTTATCGAGACCGGTGCCGCACTCCGGCCCGAGGACCTGCTCAAGAAAGGAGCCGCAGCGTCGTCCGCAGCACCGAAAGCCGATTACTCCCCCGCCCCGATCATCCAGTCCGCCGGCGACCGCGTTGAAAAGATGTCCTTGATGCGGAAAAAGATCGCCGAGCACATGACCTTCTCAAAGCAGACCTCGGCCCACGTCACGAGCGTCTTTGAGATCGACATGACGAACGTCGCCAAGTTCCGCGAGCGGAACAAGGCCGAGTTCCAGTCGCGTTACGGCACCAAGCTGACCTACATGCCGTTCATCTTCCAGGGCGTTACGCACGCCATCCGGAAGATGCCGATCGTTAACGCACAGGTCGATGGCGAGAACATCGTCTATAAAGGCGACATCAATCTTGGGATGGCCGTCGCTCTCGATTGGGGACTGATCGTCCCGGTCATCAAAAAGGCCGACACGCTCTCGCTTTCGGGCCTCGCACTCGCGGCAAACGACCTCGCCGATCGGGCACGTGCGAAAAAGCTTAATCCCGATGAGGTCACCGGCGGGACCTTTACCATTACCAACCCCGGCGTTTTCGGCGGGCTCTACGGCACCCCGATCATCAATCAACCGCAGGTCGCGATCCTCTGCGTCGGCGCCATCGAGAAACGCGCGAAGGTGCTTACGACGCCGGATGGCGACGACTACATCGCCGTCCGCCAGATGGCTTACTTTGCCCTTACCTACGACCACCGAGTCGTGGACGGCGCCGACGGCGAACGCTTCCTCGCCGCCCTCAAGGAATACCTTGAGACAACAGATTTCAGCATTTAGCCGTCTTTTAACTATTCCGTCCTTTTCAGAGCCCGGCCGTAACAGTTACGCTTTTAGGCGTGATCAAAATGCAGAGGCCCGCGCGTAAGCGAGGGCCTATCATCCAATGCCGCATTCGGAATTCAGAATCCCATTGCAGAGGCCCGCGCGTAAGCAAGGGCGTTTCATCCAATGCGGAATGCGGAATCCAGGCAGAAGCCCGCACGTCAGTAAGGGCGGTTCATCCGACTTGAATTTCACCCGTCCGTCAACCACCCAGGCAGAAACCCGACCCGTAGGGAGGGTGTCTCTTAAAGGATGAAGGATGAAGGATGAAGGATGAAGGATGAATGAGAAATCCGGAATCTGAGATCTTTCGTTTTCTTCTT
>JAHBSL010000022.1 GCA_019639135.1 Acidobacteriota bacterium | reverse complement strand
TGCCTATGTGATGGCTGTCGTTTCCGAGTTCGAAGAAATGGTTAGGCCGCGGCTCTGAGCATTTCTGCTGAGAGGTCCGCGGCCGGTTGAGTTGACGGGGTTGTAGATGCGTTAAGCGGCGACGGCGTAGTTCTCGCCGAGTTTGGCCTCGTCGCCTTCGGCAAGGTTGGTCACGAGTTCGTAGTGGAAATAATCGAACTTCGAGCTGACGGTGTCGTCCACGCGTTTTTCATACATCTCACGTGAGCGGTCGATCGCCTCGCGAAGCCGGTCGTAAAGGTCGGCGGCCTCCCGGCCCTCGAGCACTTTCTGCTCGTTGTAGAGCTTGATCTCGGAAACAAGCAACCGGGCAAAGCGGCGAGCCTTATTGTGCCGGTCTCGTTCGTCCTCGGGCACGTCGATCGGCAGGTCGATGGTCTTGCGGTCGAGCCGCTGGCGGCTTTCATCGGCGGTCGGCGGCGTAAGAACAGGCTCTTCGGCAACCGCCGGCGGAGCTTCGGCAACCGGCTCATACGGCGGCTGTTCGATCTCGTCTGAAGCCGACGGTGTGTATGTCGGAACGACCTCGGGCGTAACTTCAAACGACTGCACCGGTGCAAAGGTCTCGACCTCGGGCAGTTCTACCGACTGAGCGGTCGGTTCGAAGGCATAATCTGCAAACGGAGGTTGCGTATCAGCAACCGGTTCCGATCCGTAAGCCACCGGAGTTTCCTCAGCGGCATAGACCGGTGCCGTCTCTTCGGTTTCAGCCTGCGGCTGGACGGTCTCGGCCGCGAACGGCGTGGTGAAGGGAGAGCCGGAATGATCTTCTGCAACCGGCTCGACCGGTCTCATATACTCAGCAATTGCCGGTGCCTGATACTCCTCAGTCGCCGGAGCGTAGTCCTGATGGGCGACCTCGTGTGCGACGGCCGGTGTTTCGTATTCCGCCGGAGCTTCGTAAGCGGCCGGAGCGGAGTAAGCGGGAGCCGGTTCCTCTGCACGCGGAGCTTCGTGAACTTCGGTTTGTGCGGCGGGCTGGACTGCGGCCCGCAGTTCTACTGTCAATGCAGCGACCGAAACGAGCGATTCGAGCGCTTCGCGATTGATCCGGGCGCCCTCGATGCCGTAATCGACATAAAGGACGGCGACCGCACGGCCACGGACGACGAGCGGAATGGCATACATACGGTCGGGCCGGCCAAAGCCGAGCGGCTCAAGGAACTGGTCGTCATCTGCATAGGCGCCATAGGCACCTTCGGCGGTCGAAAGCGTTTCGGAAGCACGGCTAAGCAGGCTGGCCGAATGTTCGGCAAGGCGGACGTTTTGAAATGAATCCTCGGCGACAACGCCATGCTCATTGAATGCCTTCCAGCAGACGAACGTGCCGCTCTTGACGATAAAGAATGCTCCACGCGGAGCGAACCGGTGGCAGTGCTCGACCAGCGAACGGAGGATCGCGGCCTGTGTCAATTGGCTGCCGATGTCGCGGATGGAGTCGCGGAGTTCGGAATAGCGATCCTCAACGGCGGTGTCGGTCCGGAGCTTTTCCGCTTCCGAGAATGCCTCGGCGGCGAGTTTTGCACCTTCATCGCGGGCAAGCCGAAGATGCTCGGAAAGCGACTCGGAAAGGCCGCGGTCAACCTCGGTGCTCTGCTCGAACTTGCCGGCAAGAAGCCTGATCGCCTCGTCCATCTGGGCGCGATGCTTGGAGAATTCCGCTTCAAAATTCTGCTGAAATTCGTCAACTTCGCGGCGCATTGAGGCGGCAACGCCCTTCAAATAATTCTCGAATTCAGATCGGAGACTAAGTTCGAGTTCTTCGTTGGTCACTATTCAAGATCCTCCAAAAGCAAATAAAAGGGCGGTTCACAACACATTAAAGGCAGTTATGAAAGTACGGAAGGTGAAATCTGAGGCTGGAACGACAGCTGCCCGGTGAACCGACGCCCAAAGAGGATTATGGCGAAGGATGAGGACAAATGTCAAGAAATTATTGAAAGGTAAAGACTTGAGGGAGATTTAGACCGGTTAGACGGCGACGACGTCGATGTTCGGGTCGATCTCTTCGCGGATCATATTTTCGATCGCCATCAGTGTTCCAGTCAGCGAACTCGGGCAGCTTCCGCAGGCTCCCTGATAGCGGATCTTTAACGTTGATTCCTCAAGCCCGACGATCTCAAGCCAGCCGCCGTCGCTGGCGAGATATGGGCGAATGCGGTCGTCAAGCAGTGCGTCGATCTCACGAATGACCGGATCATCGTCAAGAGCGGCCGCGATAGCTCCGCCAACCGCCTTGGCCGCACTACCGTTGCCGTTCGCAACCGGCTCGGCCGCACGGATCGGCACGGCAAGCTCGGGAAGGATCTCGTCCCACTCGGCATCGTCGGTCTTTTCGACCGTCACCATCTTGTCCATGTAAAAGACCGAGACGACATTGCCGACCTCAAAGATCGAAGCGGCGAACCGGTCGTCCTTGGCCGATTCGGCATTCTTGAAGGAATGGGAAGTGCCGTAAGAGACCGGCTCTTTCAAAATGAACTTTACGGCGTTTGGGTTCGGTGTTTCCTGGATGTCGGCGATCTTTGGCATTTCTCAGCTTTTCAACTTCAACTATAAGTTTACTAATCCTTACCTTTTTGTCAACATTCGCCGCCAAGCATACCCCGCAATGATCGTTTTCCGATGGCACGCAAAAGTCAAAAGGCAGGCGCTAACAGAAAACGCCTGCCATTCTTTTCTGACCGCAATGCGAACCGAGGCTCGCTATTCGGTGATGTGAATATCCTCGGTCTTGTTGACACGGCCCGAGAAATAAACCGCGCCAAGAACAACCCCGGCCGCGAGGAAAAAAAAGGTCAGAACGATGTAGAATGTGCTCGCCGTTTGAACGTACTGGTAAAGCGAACCTGCGGCGACCAAGAGTGAAATGATCGCTAAAAGAACGTAAAGCATCTTCGTAACCTCCGTGTAAAGATCTGAAAGGACCTCTCCAACACAAATGATCGCTTCAATATCGTCGATCAACAGTTGAGGCTTCTTGAAATACAGGCCGCGAAGCCCGCAACTAATGTTTGAGGAACTGCCTAATAGTAACCCCAAATAGCGAAAAAAGGCAAGCAATTCAAGTGTGTCTAGGCGTTCTCGGGCGAAATGATCGTGGCTTCAAGAATCCTGGGTATGCCCTGCAGGTCATCGTGGAACGCCGGCTTCAACCACACGGAGGCATCGATCATAGCCGCCACGCTTTCGGACTGCCCGAAACCCATCTCGATCAGCAGCCTTCCGCCGGGCTTCAAATGGCGCGGAGCTTCGCTAATGATCTTACGAATAATGGCGAGTCCATCGCCCTCGTCGGTCAAGGCCGACCGCGGCTCGAACTCGCGAACCTCGGGCTCGAGGCCACGAAACTCTTCGAGCGGAATGTAGGGTGGATTGGACGCGATGAGGTCAAATTCGGCATCGCCGGCCGGGCCGAAGAGGTCGCCTTCGGTAAAGCTGACACGGTAGGCAACCCCGTGCGTTTGGGCATTTTCGCAGGCGACCGCAAGAGCCGAGGGCGAGATATCGGTAGCAACGCCGCGGGCCGTGGGAAGCTCGGCGGCGATCGAAACGGCGATGCAGCCGGAACCGGTGCCGATGTCGAGAAAGCTAGGCTCCGGCCTATCGGCGAGAAAACTGACGGCAAGTTCGACAATAGCTTCGGTCTCCGGCCGCGGGATGAGCACGTCCGGCGAAACACGGAAATCACGGCCGTAAAACTCCTGCCGACCGAGAATATGATGAAGCGGTTCGCGGTCGGCACGCCGCTCGATGACCGTGCTGAACCGGTCTTGCTGATCGTCGGTTAGCTCAAATTCAGGATAGGCGATAAGGAAGGTCTTCTGCTTGCCGAGCGAATGGGCGAGAAGGACCTTGGCGTCGCGAGCGGGTTCGGGCGTTCCCGCCGTACGCAGGCTTTCGGTTGCAAAGCTGATGGCCTCGGCAACGTTCATCGCTCGGTTCGCTCTCCATCGCCGCGAAAAATGGCGGGCAGCGTCAGGAAAATGATCTTCAGGTCGAGCCAGACGGACCAGTTCTCGATGTAGAAGATATCAAGGCCGACCATCTCTTCAAAGGTCAGGCGATTGCGGCCCGAGACCTGCCAGAGCCCGGTGATGCCCGGCTTCATATCAAGCCGCTTGCGGTGGCGGATGTCGTATTCCTCGACCTCATAGGGTATCGGCGGCCGCGGCCCGACGATGCTCATCTCGCCGCGGAGAACGTTGAAAAGCTGCGGGAGTTCATCGAGGCTCCAACGTCTGATCCATCGCCCCGAAGGAGTTATCCGCGGATCATTTTCAACCTTGCCAAAGACCTCACCTGCTGCCTCGCCGGAAATGTTCTTGCGATAGGCCTCGCGGTGAATTTCTTCATCCGAATCGGCAAACATCGTCCGAAATTTCAGGCAAAGGAAAACGCGACCGTCCATCCCGACTCGCTCCTGGCGGAAGAATATCGGGCCTCTTGAGCTTCGCCGGACGGCGAGTGCAACAAACACAAGCACGGGCGAGAGAACAGCAATGCCTGCGAGCGAAATGATGATGTCCGACACGCGTTTGACGAGCCGGCCGGCATCGGAAAGCGGTTCACGAAAGAGCCGGACCATCGGAAGCACACCGATCTGCTCGACAGCCGTTTTCTGCGGAAGCAGGTCGAAGAGCTTTGGAGCGAAGCGGAACTCGACGCGATGGTCGCGGCCGACCTCCATCATCGAATCGAACAGCCGCTCGCTGCCGATGTCTGGCTCTGTGATGATCACCTCTTGGATGCCGTAGCGGCGGATGAGCTCCGGCAGTTCCGAGAAATCGCCGACGACCGGCGTTCCGGCAAATTCGCTCTCAGTCGTATCGCCGGTCGCAACGACGCCGGCGACCCGATAACCGAGCCCTAGCCGATCGCGGAGTTCGGCGATGGTTCCGGCGGCTTCGGCGTTCGTGCCGACGACGAGCGTTGGCAGCAGATTTATTCCGCGGCTGCGGATACGCGCCTGCGCCCAACGGACAAGCAGGTGAAACGCAAGGAAGAGCGCGAGTGCGAAAACGAAATCGAGGAGGAAAACAGCACGCGAATATGAGAACTCGCGAAAGGCGTAGCCACCGCGGAAAAGGAACGCCCAGGCGACGATCAGCAGCGAGCCGATGGCAACCGCCTTGACGACCTTTGCCGCCTCACGCGAATAGGAGAACGCACCCTTGAAGCGATACACGCCCTCATAGGCGAGAAGTGCGACGCGAACCACGATCGCAAACCAAAAGACGCCTGCATAGGGCACGAACTCCTGCGACCAAGCCCAAGCCGTTTCCGAGAGCACGGGCAGACCTTCGCGGACGACGAATGCCGCGATCAGTGCTCCGCCGGCAAGAGCGGCATCGGCCGCACCGATGAGCACGGTGACAAGCGGCATCACAAATGCCGGTACCTTGCGCGTAGTTTCGGTTTTGGGTTGGCTGCGTTTCAGAATCTATCGCTCGTCACCATCTCTCGGCTCGCGGCGGTTCAGCAAACCGCAGGTCTTCGCCTTCAGCCGTCAGTTTCGGATTGTAATACGGATCGCGGTCAAAATACTTCTTCCATCGCTCACGGAGCCGGGCGATGCCCTCCTCGCTGACACCAAGCGACGCAGTTCCCGACGTCGCCTCGGCCCAGGGCGTCCAGACGTTTCGCTTCCCGGCCGCGTGAAGCCGCAGGCAAAGGTCGATTCCGGATGTGACCGGGTCGCCGAAACTCTCGTCAAGCCCGCCGGCCTCGTCAAATACTTTCCGGCTGACCGCCATCGCCGCAAGCGAAAGTGCCAGGACGTTGCGATCCGCCGCGAGGCCGACGAACGGCCCAAAGTCATCCCGCCGCATGCCGAAATGCGGCCTTCCGATTCCGTTCATTATCCCAAAAACGAAACCGGCGTTCGCGATGCGTCGGTCGGGATCAAGCAGCTTCGGCCCGACCGCACCGACGCCACTGATCGCCGCCCGATGGGCAAGCTCCGCAAAAAAGTTCGCTGAAAGCTCGCCGTTATCGCGATGGAGAAACACCAGAACATCGCCGGAGGTTTCGTTGGCTTCGCGGACAATTGAGGCGACATCGCCTGAGGCTTCGCGAACCTCATGAACGCTTCCGTGGTCGATATCAGAACTCCCGTCGCCCCAAAGTATCAACGAAACCCTCGGCGGCTCGCCAAGGAACTCCGGCCGGTGGAGCTCGCCGAGGCCGCGGACGGCACGGGCCGCGATACCGCTGCGACGGTAATGCTCGGTCAGCGCGGTTCGTGCCCGCTCGTGGGCATACGTCTTTTCGCCGCTGTCGAGCGCAACCGAGCCGGGAATCGCCCGCCAGTGGTAGAGCACGTGCGGAATGTGAACGATCGTCTCCGGCGAGATGCTGTCGATAAAACGGAGCGAAAGATCGTAGTCCTGGCTGCCCTCAAACCCCGTGCGAAAGCCGCCGATCGCCCGCATGACCTCGGTCCGAAAGACGCATAGGTGCGTGATCAGATTGAGCGAACGCATCAGCTCGGGGCTCCAGTCCGGCTTGAACATCGGCTGGAACCGCACGCCGTTTGCGTCGATCTTGTCCTCGTCGCTGTAGATCAAATTTACCTCGGGCCGCGAGGTGATGACGCGGGCGGCCTGCAATAGAGCATCCTCGGCGAGGATGTCGTCGTGGTCCATCAGGGCGGTGAACTCACCGCGGACCATTTCGAGCGCCGTGTTCGAGGCAGCGGAGATGTGGCCGTTCATTTCGCGAAACGTGACGCGAATTCGTGCGTCTGCGGCCGAAAGCTCTTCGAGCACCCGCCGTACGTGCGGCTCGGTCGAGGCGTCGTCGGCGATGCAAAGCTCCCAGTTCTGGTAGATCTGTGCCCGGACGGAGCCGATCGCCTCGCGCAAGAATCGCTCCTCGACATTATAGACCGGCATCAGCACGGAGATGAGCGGACCGTTTTCGAGCTCGGCGGCCACCGCACGAAGCCGTTCGCGGCCTGCATCGTCGAGCGTATCGTACCGCTCGGTCCAATCACGGTATTCGCGGTCGCGGCGGCCCTTGTCGATCTGCCGCAGAAACGCCGAGTATCCGGCCGAGATGCCTTCCCGCCGGACGATTCGCAATGCCTTTTTTATCCGGCTGATCATTTCTTCGCGGCAAGTTTTTCGAAGAGAGCTTCGTAGCGGTCGGTTATCGAGTCCCAACTATATTCGGCCTCGACGCGATGCTGAGCCTTTGCCCGATACTCCGCGGCACGAGCGGTGTCGGCGTCGATCTCGCCGATGAGCCGCGAAAGTTCCTCGACAGTCTCGTACGTCAGAGCCGCCTTGCCGACGACCTCGACATTCTCGACCGTCGAATATGCCAAAACGCAGTTGCCGTAGCCCATTGCCTCGATCAAAGCCGGATGCGTTCCGCCGACCTCGGTGGCGTGGATATAAACATAGGCGTTCTGCTGGAGTGACTTGTAGCCCGAACCGAAAACGAAGCCTGTGAAGATTACCCGCGGGTCATCGGCCGCGAGTTCGCGAAGGTGCCTTTTGTAATCCTCGGCATATGGAGCATCGCCGACGATGACCAACTTTCGCTTGGTCCTGGTTTTGCGAAATGCTTCGATCACCATCGCCGCATTGTTTTCGGGCTCAAGCCGCGAAACGTAGAGAAAGTACTCCTCCGGCTCGACGCCAAACTCGCTGATGGCTTCAGCGTCCAACTTCCGCTCAACGTCGGCACCGTAGGCGATCATTGTCGAATCGACGCTATATTCGGCAAGGTAGTAATCGTAGATCGCCTTCGCATCGGTCACGACCTCGGTCGCGAACCAGACCGACGCCCGCTCACCGAGTGCATAGTAAAGCTGCCCGAGCTTGTTCCACTTTTTCCGCTTTCGTTCAAGGCCATCAACGTTGATCGCGACCGGAGTTCCGGTCCAAGTCAGTTTCGGGATGAAGATGGCATTTGCGGCATTGCAGATCAGCACGGCATCGAACCGCTGAAAGATCGCGTGCATCACCGAAAGATAGGTGTGGACGACCGTGTCCAGATATTTATGCTTGAGCGTCGGGAGGACGACGAGGCGGACGCCGCAATGCTCTTTCATTGCTTTCGGGACGTGGTGCGAGCGGCAATAGACGGTCACCTCGTGGCCGCGAGAGACGAGCCGGGTCGCAAGCTGCTCGGCAAACGTCTCAAAGCCGCCGTAGTTTGCCGGTATTCCGCGGGTTCCGAGTATCGCAATGCGCATAAAGTGGCCGAGCGAGGGCAAAAAAAGAATCGTATCGCGAAAGTTTGGGAAACCGAAACCTGTTGGCATATCCTGTCGGCGGATGATCGACATCCTGATGTCAACATTTAACGGCGAGCGGTACATCGGCGAGCAGATCCGCTCGATCCTCGGCCAGAGCTTTGCCGAATTTCGGCTTGCGGTCCGCGATGACGGCTCAACTGACCGAACCGTTGCGGCGATCGAGGAGTTTCGCCGCGGAGACGAGCGGGTTACGCTGCTCCGGGACGGCGAGGGAAATCTCGGATTGCGGAGATCATTCATGCGGCTGCTTGAGGCGAGCGAGGGCGAGTTTTTTATGTTCGCCGATCAGGACGACGTTTGGCTGCCGGAGAAGATCGAACGGTCGCTCGAGGCGATGAAGAAGATCGAGAGTTCGTCGGACCAGAACACGCCACTGCTAGTTTTTACGGATCTCAAGGTTGTGAACGAGCAGCTTGAGACGATCGACGATTCGCTCTGGCGTTATCAGCGGCTCAGGCCGGAGATCTCGCAGGATTGGAAACGCCTGCTGGCGCAGAATGTAGTGACGGGCTGTACGATCCTTGCCAATCGGGCTGCGGCCCGTGCCGCACTTCCTTTTGCACTGCCCGAGATGATGCACGACCATTGGGTCGCGGTAAATACCGCAAAGCATGGCAAGATCGGCTATATCAGCGAGCCGACGGTGCTTTACAGGCAGCACGCTGCAAATGCCGAGGGCAGCCGCGACTTTGGTTTAAAATACGCCGCCGGCAAGTCGCTCGGGCTCGGCGATCGAATAGAGTTCTATAAAAAGGCAGTCGCCCATTTTGGCGATGTAACGGCGGCTGAACTGCTGAGGCTGAAAGCCGCCGAGAATCTCAAACGGCTTTTCGGTTAGGCACGCGGCCTTTTGCCCTTTCACCTTAAAATCGAGATAATACCGTTTCGTTGTTCTAATTTACGGAAATGAAGTTCTTCTCCGATATTCGCCTGCTTTTGACCGCTATCTGGCTCGGTGCGGCGGTGTTTTTCATCTTTGTCGCACAGAGTGCCTTTGCGGTGCTGCCGGAGCGTGAGTTGGCCGGTGCGATGGTCAACCGGACGCTGGCGATCGTGAACTACAGCGGCCTTGTGATCGCCCTGATATTGCTGGCAACTTCGCTCGTCGGGCAGGCCGCGGTCAACCGTTTTTGGCTCTGGACGGAACGCATCGTCCTGCTCGTGCTCGCGGCCGCGACCGCGATCGGGCAGTTCGTTATCGGCTGGTGGCTTATGCTGCTGCGCAACGAGATGGGCAAACCGATCGACCAGGTGGCCGTCGACGACCCGCTCCGCGTTCAATTTAACCAGATGCACGAATATTCGGTCTGGGTACTGATGGCGGCGATGGCCGCAGCCTTGATAGTGTTTTTTATCATCGCCAACCGAAAATTCAGCGCGAAAAAGAAGGACAACGTGGTCGATTTCGATCCGCTCAAGGACTTTAAGGTCTAGGAAAATATGGAACTCATTGAAAACGCCGATTTTTTCGAGTCGATGTTCGCCCGCTGGTCGCCGAACGAGGAACTCCGCGGATATACGTTTGTCGAGAACCAGGCCGCTCCTTTCGTGCCGGTCCGCCGGGCGTTGCCGATGCTCAACCTTGCGCTCATCAGTTCGGCCGGGGCATACATCGAGGGCATGGAGCCGTTCGACCTTGAGGCAAAGGACGGCGACCTTGAGTTTCGCGAATTTCCGAAGGAACTTGCCGCCGAGGATATGAGGTACGCGGCCAAAGGCTACGACCCGAAGGCCGTTCAGCTCGACCGCAATACACAAATACCGATCGACCGGCTGAACGAATACGAAGCGAACGGCGTCATCGGCATCCTCAATCCGGTCTGGTGGAGCCTGAGCCCATGGATACCGAATGCGGTACGGGTCGCCGAGGAAATGGCACCGCGGCTTGCCGAGCGGCTCCATCGCTACGAGGTTCAAGCGGCCCTCTTGATACCGGCCTCGCGGCTCTGCCACCAAACGCTCGGTGTGCTCGCCCGCGGCATCGAAGCGAGCGGCATCCCGACAATGCTTCTCTCGGTTGACCGCAAACTCACCGACAAGGTTCGGGCACCGCGGACGGCATATTACAGTGGCGAGTTCGGCTCGGTCGCGGGACAACCGGGATGGCGGGAATATCAGCTTAGAGTGCTGGATGAATCGCTCCGCTGGATCGAGACATTTGACCAGCCGGGCTCGCGGAAACTCGCCGTTGACCTAGAAACACAGGTCGAAGCCGCCCGCGGGGAACGTTAAAGAGCGTGATAACATAACACCTTCATAGTACGATCTATGAGTGAGAATGTAGCATTATCGCTGTTGTTTGCTGGAGTCGGGGGGGTCTTTATCTTGCTCTCGATTCCGCTTATCTTGAAAAAGATTCCGCCAAATTATTTTTACGGCGTAAGGACACGTAGAACACTTTCCGACGAAAACTTGTGGTATGTCGTGAACCACCATTTTGGAATATCCTTTCTCATTGGCGGTGTCTGTATTTTTGTTGCCGCAAGCGTTTTGGCGGCTGCCGGTAGTACATTAGACCCGGCGATCTTCGCTTTGATCTTGATTGTGGTAATGATCGGTTCTCTCGCATTCGCGATCTTGCGATGCCGTAAAACCTGCAAGTTACTCTAGTTCACGATCCTATCTGCCACGACTTAACGCTATCGAGCGGATAGACGATCATCAGGATATTCAGGAGAAGATTGTCTTTTATCCAAAAGATCATCATCACTTCGACCGCAATGAACACGGCGAACGAAATGCCGAACCCAACCGCTCGGGCGAAGAAGAACCCGAGACCGCACGCCACGATATCCATGAACGAGTTAACAACCGCGTCGCCGACATAATCAGCCGAGGCTGTCACCATCCGGTAACGGTCGATGACAAACGAGGAGTTCTCGACCACTTCCCAACCGCAAGCAAAAAGTATTGCCAAAAAAAATTGCCGGCGAGCCGGCAACTGTGGCAGCGTGAGCTTTATCAGCCAGAAGCACAAGACCCCGTGGAGCATGTGCGTCAGCGTATAGGGGTCGATCGGGTGCTGTGAATTTTGCCTGCTCCAGACCTCGGCCGAAAGCGGCCAGTAAAGGTTCGTCTCGCCCCAAACCTCGCCGCCCGAACCGACGAGCCAGGCGATGGTCAGCAGCACGAGCAGTGCGGCCGCGTTCCAGGAACCGGGACGAATGCAGAAAGAAAAGGAATCCGATCGTGGCGATGTTTGATAAGTTGCGTCGCTCATAGCCGGCTCTTGACCTCGCACTAAGTCTTGCGTATGTCAATAGGGCCGACAACAATATCTTGTTGCTGTGTAAGTTTCGGTTAACTTTCGGGCGAAATTTAAGGACGAGTTAAGGTCAGACGGACATCTGCCAACTCTTCACGCCATCGAGCGGGAAAACGAGCATCAGGATATTGAGAAGCAGGCTGTCGCGGATCCAGATGAGCAAAAAGATCTCGACAACGAGGAAGAAAACGAGCGACCGCCACATCCCGAACTTCAGCGCTACAAGGAAACCGATGGCACAGGCGGCGAGGTCGCCGATGGAATTCGCGATCGAATCGCCGAAATAATCGAGCGAAGCCGTGTTCTCGCGGTATTTCTCGATGATAAAGTTTGTGTTCTCAAGTACTTCCCAACCGGCCTCGGCGACGATCGCAGCCGTGAACTGCCAGAATGTTCCGTACTTGGAAAGCAGCAGCCCGGCGATCCAGAAGAAAAGCACGCCGTGGAGAATGTGCGTAAAGGTGTAGGGGTCGAGGAAATGCTGCGAAGTGTGGCTGCTGTTCCAAGCCTCGTTGACGTATATCGCACCGTCACCGAGCTTGCACCACCAAAGCCGCCCGAGTGCCCAGAGAATGATCGTCATCGCGGCGGCGGTCACAAGAAACACGGCCGCGTAGCGATACCATTTGGGGGCTCGGACAAGCTCCAAGTTCATTTGCAACCTTTACTATTCCGTCGAGATCTCGCCTTCATCGTGAAGAGCGGCGCTCAGCGTGTGCCAGCTAAGCGAGGCGCATTTGACGCGGGCCGGAAACTCGAGTACTCCGGCAAAGACGCGCAGCTTGCCGAGGTGGTTTTCTTCGGTTTCGATGTCCATTTCGCCGGTGACCATTTTGTGAAATTCGTCGAAAAGCAGGTCGGCCTCTTCGCGGGTCTTGCCCTTAACGGCCTGCGTCATCATCGAGGCCGAGGCCTTTGAAATGGCACAGCCCGACCCCTTGAACGCGACGTCGCCGACCGTGTCGCCGTCCATTTTTACAAACACCTGCAGGGCATCGCCGCAAAGCGGATTATTGCCCAAGGCGGTCTTGTCCGCGTCCTCGATCTCGCGGAAGTTTCGCGGGTTCTTGTTATGCTCGAGAATGGTTTCCTGATAAAGCTCGTTAAGTTCTGACATTCACTAAAGTAGATCGATAAATTCTTCTACCGAAAGACCGCATTGGTTCAAAATTGCTCGCAACGTTCCGGTCTTAACGGACTGATGAAATGGAACTGACGTGCGCAGTTCCCCCTTCTTCAAAATATAGTGGCTGCCGGTGACGTGGTCGATCTCAAATCCCGCCTGCTGAAGTGCCTTTAACACTTTCTTCGGCTTCAGGTCACGCGGCAATTTGCTCATTTTCAATTCTCACGCGGACCGGAAATGCCATTTTGTCTTCCGGTATCGGGTCACCGTGTTTGATTAGACTGATCAGATAGCCTTCAATGGCATCCTTGGCCATCGCAAAAGCTTCATCGAGTGAATCGCCCTGGGTTATTAGCCCTGGCAGAGCGGGGCACGTCACAAGATAGCCGTCTGGTTCGTTCGGCTCGACAATAACCGTAAAGCTGTAATCGCCGACCCGGATTGGTGCTTGTTTCTTCACGATCTCTATTTTAACTCAATAGCCGCGATTTCGTTTACGAATTTAGAATAGCCCGACAACATTCCCGTTCTCGTCGATATCCACGTGCTCGGCGGCGGGGTGTTCGGGGAGTGCGGGCATCGTCCGCATATCGCCGCAGATCGGGTAAATAAAGCCCGCACCGACGCTCGCCCTGACCTCGCGGATCGGAAGTGTGAAGCCGGTCGGCGCGCCCTTGAGCGTCGAATCGTGGCTCAGGCTAAGATGCGTTTTTGCCATACAGATCGGCAGGTTGCCAAAGCCGTTAGCTTCATAGCTCGCGATCTGTTGGGCCGCGAACGGCTCGAAAAAGACATCATCCGCTCCGTAGATCTTCTTTGCGATGGTTTCGATCTTCGTCTTGATCGGCTGTTCGAGGTCGTAAAGGAACTTAAATTCGCTCGGCTCATCGGCGGCGGCGATCACCATCTCGGCGAGTTCCATCGCACCCTTGCCGCCGTCTGCCCAATGGGTCGAAACCGCCGCTCCGAGCGCACCGCTCTCGATCGCGATCCGCTTGACGGCCTCGATCTCCTCGGGGTGGTCGGTCGCGAACGCATTGATCGCGACGACCGGCGTAACGCCGTGGAGCTTCACATTCTCGATCTGCTTGCGAAGATTGGCGGCTCCGGCCTCAACGTCGGCGACGTTGTTTTCCAGCATCTCGGGCGGCAGCGGCTTGCCGGCAACGATCTTGTACTTTCCGCTGTGCGATTTGAGCGCACGGATGGTCGCGACGATGACGGCCGCATCGGGCTGAAGGCCCGAGTAGCGGCACTTGATATTAAAGAATTTCTCGGCACCGATGTCGGCACCGAAGCCCGACTCGGTCATCAGGTAATCGGCCGTCTTGATGCCGATCATGTCCGCCAGAATGCTGCTGTTACCATGGGCGACGTTGGCGAACGGGCCGGCGTGGACGAGTGCGGGCGTGTTCTCGAGCGTCTGCATTATCGTCGGGCGAATGGCGTCGCGCATCAGCACGGTCATCGCACCGGCTGCTCCGATCTCCTCGGCCGTTACGGGTTTCTTGTCGTGGGTCAGACCGACGACGATCCGGCCGAACCGCTTCCGCATATCCTGCAGCGATGTCGTAAGGGCAAGTATCGCCATCACCTCGGACGCGACCGTGATGTCGAAACCCGTTTCGCGCGGAATGCCGCCTTCCATCCGTCCGCCGAGGCCCACGATGATCTTGCGGAGCGCACGGTCGTTGGTATCGACAACGCGCTTCCAGGTGATGCTGTGCGGGTTGATGTTGAGCGGATTGCCGCGGAGCAGCTTGTTATCGATCATCGCCGCGAGCAAATTGTTGGCCGCGGTTACGGCGTGGATGTCGCCCGTCAGATTCAGGTTGAACGTCTCCATCGGGACGACCTGCGCATAGCCGCCGCCGGCCGCTCCGCCCTTGATGCCAAAGGTCGGCCCCTGCGAGGGCTGCCGGAGCGTGATGACCGACCGCTTGCCGAGGTGCTTCATCGCCTCGCCGAGGCCGATCAACGTGGTCGATTTGCCTTCGCCGAGCGGCGTCGGCGTGATCGCCGAGATGTCGATGTATTTCGCGTTCGGGCGATCTTTGAACTTCTCGATCACATCGAGGCGGACCTTGCCGATGTACGGGCTGCCGTAAAGATCGATGTCATCAGGCCCGAGGCCGAGCTGCTCAGCGATCTCAATAACGGGACGAAGTTTTGCGCTTTGGGCGATCTGGAGGTCTGTGTACATATCCGAATTATGCAGGGTTTGCAGGCAATCGATTGTGACAAAGCTCACAGTTCAAATGCGTTCGAGTTCCGTCGCCGTGAACACCTCGTCGACAATATCGCCGGTATTCCTAACCTGAGCGGGCTCGAACAAAAGAACCTCGACCTCTTCATCCGCCACCGGCCTGTGTTCGACTCCGTGGGGAACGATCACGAATTCGCCCGGGGCAAGCTCAACGGTCCGGTCGCGAAACTCCAGCCGAAAATTGCCCTTCACGGCCATGAAAAGCTCGTCCTCAGTCTCATGATGATGCCACGGAAACGCGCCCACGAATTTAACAAGCTTTACCTCCTGCCCGTTCAACTCACCAACGACCTTCGGCCGCCAGTATTCGGAGATCAGAGCAAATTTCTCGGCGAGATTGATCCTATTCATGATCGACTTTAAGACTAGAAACGAAAACGATCTGATGCCCTATATGGGCTTGCCGTCCTCGAGCGTGTAGATATCTTCTCCGTGGTCCGCAAGAAACGCTAATGATTCGTTACCAGCGGCCGAACGAAGCCATTCCCTTTCGTCATGATCTTCTTTACCGGTCTCGTCAATCATTACGATCACCCGAACACGTGAGCTTTCACTCAATGGAAGACCTTCATCGAGGAGCAGGCGATTCTCTCCTATGACTGTTCCGATAGTTTCAATGGCTGCGACCACTATGCAAAAACCTCGATCACCTTCTGTATCGCGTCCGCGAGCTTGTCGACCTCTTCGCGGGTGTTGTAAAAGGCGAAAGAGGCACGGGCGGTTGCGGGCACATCGAAGAAGTTCATCACCGGCTGGGCACAGTGGTGTCCGGCACGGATGGCGATGCCCTGCTGGTCCAGTATCGTACCGATGTCATGAGGGTGAATGCCCTCGATCGTAAACGAGAGAACACTCGCCTTCTCGAGGGCCGTTCCGATGATAGTAACCTCCGGGATATCCGCCAACCGCTCGGTCGCATATTCAAGCAGCGAGTGCTCGTATTCGGCCGCGGCGTTGAAGTCGAGCCCGTTTATGTAATCGATCGCGGCTCCGAGCCCGATGGCGTTCGCGATGGCCGGTGTACCTGCTTCGAACTTTTCCGGGATCGGCGCGTAGGTCGTCTTTTCAAAACTGACGGTCCGGATCATTCCGCCGCCGGTCTGGTAGGGCGGCATTTTGTCGAGCCATTCGCGTTTGCCGTAGGCAACTCCGCTGCCGGTCGGTGCGAACATCTTATGGCCCGAGAAAACGAAGAAATCGGCATCGAGTTCCTGAACATCGACCGGAAAATGCGGAACGCTCTGGGCTGCATCAACCAGGACAGGCACGCCGAATTTGTGCGCCGTTGCCGTCATTTCCTTGACGGGGTTAACGGTCCCGAGCGAGTTCGAGACATGCGAGACGGCGACGATCCGCGTCCGCTCGTTGAGCATCGCTTCGTATTCCTCGATGATGATCTCGCCGCGGGTGTTGATCGGGATCATCCGCACGCGGGCACCGCGTTCCTCGGCAATGACCTGCCAGGGGACGATGTTCGAGTGGTGCTCCATCTGCGAGACGAGGATCTCATCGCCTTCATTGATGAACCGCCGGCCGTAGCTCGAGGCGACAAGGTTTACGCCCTCCGTGCAACCGCGGACAAAGATACACTCCGCCGCCTCGCGGGCATTGATGAACCGCTTTACCTTCTCGCGGGCCGCCTCATAGGCATTGGTCGCGTGCTGCGAGAGGTAGTGAACGCCGCGATGGACGTTCGAATGCTCCTCGGCCAGGTACTTCGAACCGCGGTCGATGACCATCTGCGGCACCTGCGACGACGCCGCGTTGTCGAGGTAAACAAGCGGTTTGCCGTTCACCTCACGGTGGAGCACCGGAAAATCTTTCCTAACTGTTTCAACGTCCCAATTTTTCATTTCTTTTACTGCTTTCATTTTTCCACCACAGACATCCCGCCACAGAGGCCACAGAGGCCACAGAGAACACAGAGGTTCATTCGCTATTCCTTAAATGACGTCCTTCAACTAACTTAACTTAGAACGCTCTGTGCTCTCTGTGGCGAAAAACCTCAAATCTCCGCGTGGAGCCGGTTCAGAACCGTTGCATCCAAGTCGCTCTTGATCGCTTCTATCTCGATCTTGTTTATCACCTCTTCGGCAAAGCCGTACGTCAGCAGGTTTCGGGCAAGCGTTTCGGGCAGTCCGCGGGTGAGCAGATAGAACATCTCCTCGTCCTCGAGCTGGCCGACGGTCGCTCCGTGCGAACACTTCACATCGTCGTTAAATATCTCGAGCTGCGGCTTGGTATCCACCCGCGCATCGTTCGAGAGCAGCAGGTTCTTGTTCTGCTGCTGGGCGTCGGTTCCGCTCGCATTCTCGCGGACGAAAACCTTGCCGTTAAAAACGCCCCGCGAGCGCCCGTTGAGCACGCCCTTGTAGGTTTGGTGCGAAATGCAGTTCGGCACCGCGTGGTCGATGGTCGAGTGCGTGTCGCTGTGCTGTTCGCCGTCGAGCATATAGAGACCATCGACCCAAGCCTCGCCGCCCTCGGCTGTGAACTTGAGCTCGATATCATGCCGTGATATCGCTCCGCCGAGATTGATGTTGGTCGAATCGAAACTGCCCTTGCCGAGCGTCACTTCCGTAACGCCGTAGTTGAAAGCCTCGGGCGAGTCCTTTTGAACGCGATAGTGTTTAAGGCTTGCATTGTCCTCAACAAGCATCTGGACGGCTGCGTTGGTGAACGAACGAGCTTCCGAAGAATAGCTCTCGACAATCGTCGCCTTGCTGCCTGATTCGGCGATGACGACAACGTGCGGAAAGATCGCCGTGCCCTCGGCCGCGGCAAAGTTCAGCTCGATCGGCTCGTCAACGACCGTGTCCTTCGCGATCTTGATAACCGCGATCTCCGCCATCGCCAGATTCAATGCTGTTAAGCCGTTACGGTCATACTTGAACCGTTCGAGAAGCTCATGGGCACGAATGCCAGCGTCTTCGTGTTCGAGTTCGATACCGGCCGTCGCCGTCTTCCACGTTTCTTTCGCGATCGGCGAGACGTTGGTATATTTCCAGTCCTCATCCTTTAGGCTCGGGAAGCCCTTATCGGTAAATGCGGCAAATGCCCGCTCGCGCAAAGCCTTTATCGCTGCATCGCCCTCGGCCGCAAGCCTCGCCTTGAAGCTCTCGTCAAATTGCGTTTCCATTACTGCACTTGTTAATGCCATTTCTAAAATACCTTTACCAAACTGAACCGCGCGTCCGCCTTGACCGTCCGGGCCGGATCGAGCAAAAGCTCGCGTGCCATCTTTAATTTCGCCTCGTTCTCGGCTCTTGGTTTCGTGTCGTCAATGATCGGCGAGCGGTCGTAATCAAAAAGAAAATCATGGCGGGAGAGAACGAATTGAACATTCATCGCCGCCGCTTTTGCCTTGAGCTCCGGGGCGGAGCGAGATTCCCAGACGATCCGCCGGAGCGTCCAATCCTCAAATAGATAGTCCGAAAAATACGGCCGTTCAAGGTTGTAAGTGTCCCGCCGCATGTTGATCAGCCAGACCCGATGCCCGGCGTCCGATTCCGCATTTAGCCAGCGGTAATACGGATAATAGTCAAGGTTCCGCGTCAAATACTCAGCCTTGCTTTCCCCGCCGAGCGCAACGCGGAGCGGCGCCTTCTGCAGGAACCAGGCCGTTCCCGTAAGCAGGCCCGCGATCGAAGCCGCGGCGAACGATACCTGCCCGATGGGCTTGAGGCCATCGACGCTTTCACCGAGCCGTTCGAATGCAGCAGCGATGCCGATGGCAAGCAGTGGAACGATCGGCAGCAGGTAACGGAGCTGCTGGCTCGAAAAAAGCCAAAAGAGGAACATCACCGCGGCGACCGCGGAGCCGATCTTCGCCTCGGCCGGCATCTCAAATTTCCAAAGAGCCCAAGCAAGGAACGGCAACCCGAGCAAAAATGCCACACCGAGAACACCGTCAAAGTGCGTCGCGAGCTCGGGCTGAGCCGTGATCGAAATGTTCCACGGGGCGGCCAGGTAATCGAGCGGCGTTTTCACATATCCGCCGTATTGGGCGTTCATCGCCTGAAAGAGGTTCGAACGCTCGACGTCCCAGCCCGCGGCCTCGCCCGGCCAGATGCTCATATAGAACGGAAAGATCGGGCTGCCCGTTTCCGCCCACGTCCGCAGATACCACGGCGATGCGAAGACTCCCGCAAGTACCAACGCCGCCAGACCGAACCCCGCGGCCTTTCCCGCTCCATCAGCCTCGGACCTTGCCCGCATCACTACAACCAGAGCGAAGGCCGCGATGACGAAAAGCGTCGTCAGCTTTGAGGCAAGGGCTGCACCGAGGAAGATCGCCATCAGGATCAGCCATCGGCTCTCGAGCGACCGCCACCAACGCGTAAGTGCGACGGCGGCGAGCAGGACATAGAGCGCAAGTGCGAGATCAATGTAGGCACTGGCAGCGACGTGATAGGCCGTCGGGACCGTCGCGACCATCAGCACGGCTATCAGCGACCAACGCCGCGAGATGCCGGTCTCACGGGCAAAGCCAAAAAGTGCCGCGAGCAGCAGCGGAAAGAAAAGCCAAACCACCGCTCCGGCCGCCGCCTCACCGGCACGCTCACCAACCGGGCCGCCGAGCAGCATCGCCCAAACGACGTGCATCTCAGTTCCGAGGGCCAGATAGCTCGCGATGTTGCCCTCGATGAAGGCACTGCTGCCTTGGGCGATGAACGCCTTTGGTACCGAGAAATGATAAAGCAGCGTGTCCTTAGCGGTCGGCGGTGCAAGCGCGGCGATGAGCGAAAGCAGAACCGGGACCGCGGCGAGCAAGAGTACGAACTTGTCAAAAACTTCGGAAGGTTGAGACTCTCTGTTAGCTTTCGCGGCGTTCTTGAACTTAAGCAAACCGACGATAGCAGGGAGAACCCCGAGTACAAGCGCAACAACCGCAACCGGCCGCGAGTAAAGTCCGGCGAGCCCGAGCAGAAACCAGACGAACGACCAGATCGCCGCTCCCACGGCAAAACTCAGGACCACATTGAGAAGGTACGATCGCTCCCCGGCAGACTCGAAATTCACAAGACGCGAAACGATAAGGTTGCCGATGCCAAACCAGGCCGCGGCTATCGCACCAGCTATGAGCAAGCCAACCAGACTGTCAACGATCCCCGCACCGGCCAACGGCCCGCTGCCGAGATTGCCGACGAACTGGCCGAGCTTGCCTACATCATCGCCGCGGTTCGCGAAAAAGGCGATAAGCAAAACACCGGCCCACACCGCGACGGCCACCGCCGCGAGCGAGAAAGCCCCTGCTTTGTTCAAGTCCTTCGACATTGGAACTAAAGTACCTTAGTTCGTCGCACCTTTGACCCAATCGTAGCCCTTTTCTTCGAGTTCGAGGGCGAGTTCCTTGCCGCCTTCTTTAACGATCTTGCCGCCGGCGAGGACGTGGACAAAATCGGGCTGGATGTAGTTCAGCAACCGCTGATAGTGCGTTACGAGGATGATCGCGTTCTCCTCCGAGCGGAGCTTATTGACGCCCTCAGCTACGATCCGAAGAGCATCGATATCAAGGCCCGAATCGGTCTCATCGAGTATTGCGAGCTTCGGCTCGATCACGGCCATCTGCAGTATCTCGTTCCGCTTTTTCTCGCCGCCCGAAAAGCCCTCGTTGACCGACCGCTTGAAGAACTGCGGGTCCATCTCGACGATCTTCGCCTTTTCTTTCAGGTAATCGTTGAACTCGAGCGGGTCGAGTTCCTCCTCGCCGAGGTGCTTCATCTTTTCGTTATAGGCAAGCCGAAGGAACTGCGAATTCGAAACGCCCGGCACCTCGACCGGATACTGGAACGCCATAAAGACACCGTCGCGGGCACGTTGGTCGGGTTCCATTTCGAGCAGATCCTTGCCGTCGTAGAGCACTTCGCCGGACATCACCTCGTAGTTCGGGTGGCCCGCAAGCACCTTCGACAACGTCGATTTACCCGAACCGTTCGGCCCCATGATGGCGTGGACCTCGCCCTTGCGGACCTGAAGATTCAGGCCCTTCAATATCTCTTTGCCTTCGATCCCTGCGTGAAGGTCTTTGACTTCTAGCAACATAAACTAATTCACCAAATTATCTTTGTCGGAAGGTTCCGCTTCTGCTCCCCCGAGAAGTTTCTCGATCTCCATTTTCAATCTCGGCAACTCCTTCTGTGTAATGTTCCAGACAATTTCAAGATCGATCGCTGCGTAACCGTGAATTAGAACATTTCAGGTCGCAATGATCTTTCTCCATTCGATCTGCGGATTGCTTGATCGAAAATCTCTTGAAAGGTTGTTACACGCTTCGCCGATAATTTCGATATTTCTATTGACCGCATCGATCAACAACTGGCTACCAAAAAAATGCTCAGCATCCAGCCCGGCGAGGTAGCTCTCGACTCGTTCGACGCACTCCAGAATATGTTTTAGGTAAACCGTATTGTCCTTATTGTCCATACAAAACCTTTAGGTCCTTCATTACAAACTCTTTCAAATAAGGACTCAACGTACTTTCGGTTACAAGGTCAACCTTCCTACCAAGCTCATCCTCAATTTCGAGCGCCGCATCGATCCAGTCAAAGCCCTTGGGTTTCGAAAACCGCACAAGTAGGTCAATGTCACTATTCTCCCGTGCCTCACCACGTGCAAACGAACCGAAGAGCGCGCAATATGAAATATCGTTACGCTTGCATATCTCGATTATCCTGTTTGTGTCCGATTCACACACTTTCATATCTCAACTCCAAGCCTCTTCAAGTGTCCTTCTAAAAAGCTCATCCAGCAATTTGGTCTGCGGTTTGTCGACTGTCTCTATTTCACCAACAAGAACGGATAAGTACTTAATTCTCGCGGCGAGTAGTTCATTCAAAACATCAATTCGAGGCTCTTCACGAAATTCTTCACCGGCCATTTTCCGTTCAAGCAAATTATCGATCGCCGTGCGTACCTGCGAATCTTTTACTTGTGAATCGACCAACCGATCAAACTCCATCGGCGGAAAACTCTTTTCGTTCAATATCCAGTCACAAGCGAGAACCGGCCGAAGAACATAAAAATATTTCTTGATCTTTACTAACTCGCGATCCTTCAAAAACTCATTGAAGTTGCCTTTTGCCATGCTTAGGTAGTGGTACATGCACGGCCGGGGATTGTAATACTCCTCACTTAGTTTCCTTAATTTCTCTGCTGTTGAGAATTGCTCGAGATAAACTATCGGGCTCCGCAGCCATTCGAGCATCGGCGGATTCGATTTGCGAAATAGCCCCAAAGCTTTTCGCAATTCCCACCCGGAGAGATCGATGTCGTTCGGCAAAATTTCCTCTTGCGAATCCTTGTATCGATCAATTCTCAAATACCAATCGAGCCTGTGAATGTAAATGTACCGAACATCCCAATCGCTGTCCTGCGAAGCAAAACCCCAAGCCCGGCTGCCGCTTTCAACCGCCAGCAGGATCTTGATCTCGTGTTGTTCCTCGAGCCGAGCTAACTCGCTCTTTATTTCGTCGATCATTAGGAACCACTCTGTGCTATCTGTGAGCTCTGTGGCGAAACTTCCAAATAGATCTCGCCCTTCAGAAAGGTCACGGCTTTCCCGCCGATCCGTACGCGGTCGACGGCGAGTTCGCAGAAAAGCTCGCCGCCGCGGGGCGAGACCTGTCTCGCAAATAGCTCCGTCTTACCGAGTTCGCCGGCCCAATACGGGATCAGCGAGCAATGGATCGCTCCCGTTACCGGGTCTTCCGGAATACCGATCCGAGGTGCGAACATCCGCGAGGCGAAATCGCAATCATCGCCGCTGGTCGTCACGATCACCTCGTCGTAACTCTGCCTCATCAGCTCGGACATATCGGGCTTTAGTGCCCGGATCTGATCGACGCTGTCGAGCAGCATAAAGACCATGTTTCCCTGCGATTCCCACGTCCGCCGCGGTCGGGCACCGACGGCCTCGGCAAGCCCTGCCGGAGTCTCGATCTCGGTCATCGGATACGCCGGAAAATCGAGGACAAGCCTTTCGCCTTCCTTCTTAACACCGAGCGAACCGCTGCGGTCCGAGTGGAACCGTATCTCTTCCGTCTCAAGCCCGAGCTCGTTAAAGATCACGTGTGATGTGGCAAGAGTCGCGTGCCCGCAGAGGTTGACCTCGACCGCCGGCGTGAACCAGCGGATGTGATAGCGGCCGCCTTCCTTTACAAAGAACGCGGTCTCCGAAAGATTGTTCTCCGCCGCGATCTTTAACATCACGTCATCCGCAAGCCAGCTTTCGAGCGGGACGACCGCCGCCGGATTGCCGCCGAAAGGCTTGCTCGTAAATGCGTCAACCTGAAATATCTTCAAACTCACTTCGCCACCGTTATGTGCACCGCTTCCATCGCGTTTCGCTCCTCACGCCGCCAGGCAAAAAAGCCGCGGACGTGCAGGCTGAAGAAGACGATGCTGCCGAGGATCAATGCAACGCTGTTTATCAAAAACCCGACCGTCATCCAGCTAAGGCTCGCGACCATCATCACCAAAAAACCGATGCGGTTGCGATTGCCCAGAAGATAAACGCCGGAAAGCCCCGCGGCCGTCGCCAGCCAATCTATGCCGTAATATTGCATTTTATTCTTTCGCCACAGAGCACACAGAGAACGAAGAGAACATTAAGAAATCTCCGACCCCTCGGTGATCTCGGTGGCTATTTCTTCTGAGTCGCCACCGCGATGACCTCTATCTCTATCCGTGCGTCTCGCGGCAAACGGGCGACCTGTACGGTCGAGCGGGCCGGATAGGGCTCGCCCATCCATTTGCCATAGATCGCGTTCATCTTGGCAAAGTCGTTCATATCCGCGAGAAAGACCGTCGCCTTGACCACGTCCTTCATACTGCTGCCGGCGGCCTTGAGCACGGCCTCGATGTTCTTGAGCACCTGCTCGGTCTCGGCCTCGATGCCGCCTTCGACCAGCGTTCCGGTCTTCGGGTCCGAGCCGATCTGCCCGGCGGCAAAGACAAATCCATTCGCCACGATAGCCTGCGAATACGGCCCGATCGCCTTCGGGGCTTCATCGGTCGCTATCGCTTTCTTCACTGGCGACTGAGCCCCGACGGCCAAAGCCGAAGTGATCAATATCACCGCAATTAACGAGTACCTGATTCCGCTTATCGTATGAAACCCCATTCGTCCTCTCCGTGACCTCTGTGGCTATTCGCTTCCCGCCGCCGCAATTGCCTGTATCTCGATCTTCGTACCGAAGTGCAGCTCCTTTACCGGGACGATCGCCCTCGCCGGCCGATGGTCGCCCATCACCCGTGCATATGCCCGGTTGACCGCGTCCCAAAGCTCCATTTCGGAAACGTATATCGTTATCTGCACGACGCGGCCGAGATCGCTGTCGCCGGCCTTCAAAACCGCCTCGACGTTTCTTAACGCGAGTTCGGTCTGCACTTCTATATCACCGGTAAAGGGCTCACGGGTTGCAAGGTCAAGCGGCAACTGCCCCGAAACATAGATCAAACCGCCGTGCTCAATTCCCGGCGAATAGTGGCCTTTCGGCTCCGGTATTCCTTCAACTGATATTCTTCGCATTTTTTCTCACCACCGCCGCGACCGCAACAACGCCGATAACGGCCCAGACCGCGTTTACAAAGCTCGACGGATACGCCCCGTAATACATCGTATTGATCAGGAGCAAAATGCTCGCCGAGATATTCAGCCCCTGATAGGCGTACGAATCCGGAGCGATCTTTCGGAACGAGACAAGCAAATATCCCGTAAGGATAAACGCAGCCCCGATCCAGCCCAACCCGTCTAAAATGATCACTTCCATCAGCTTCCTACGCCTTCGCCGCGATGGACTGTATCTCGATCTTCGTCCCAAAGTGCAGTTCCGTTACCGGGACGATATCCCTCGCCGGTCGATGTTCGCCCATCACCTCGGCGTATTTCCTATTTACCGCATCCCACAGTTCCATGTCTGAAACATAGATCGTCATACTCAAAACATGATCGAGATCGCTTCCCGCCGCCTTCAACACCGAATCGACATTTCTTAACGCTAGTTCCGTCTGCTCACCGATATCCCCGTAACGGCGTCGCGCGTCACAAGCGCCATCGGCAACTGTCCCGATACAAATATCACACCGTTATGCTCAACACCCGGCGAATAATGCCCCTTCGGTCGGGGTTGGTTTGGCGGTTGAATTTTGTTCATACGCGTCGTCGCCAACGGCGACTCATATTAAAGCCTAGGGTGAAGCAAGGCTTTGCGAGCGTAACCCTAGGACGATCCGGAAATCCCGTCCGTCGCTGAAGGCGACGAACCCAGGTTTCTCTCCTTCAGAGAGCGAAGACCTTTCTCAATCCAACCTAGGGTTCCGCAAAGCCTCCACCCCAGGCTTTATTGTCCGTCGCCGTTGGCGACCCGGACACTCGACTCAATCCAATGAGTCTCTAACTTCAGCCCGAGCCTTTTCTAGCATTTCGGGATAACCTTTCATAAAGGGTTCAATTAGGACTTTCTCTAGTTCGCAACAAATATTCCAAAGCACTCGTTGCTCAGCCTGATCCTCGATCGTGAGTTGATTCGTGTTCGTATACCTATCAACAAACTCTGACAGCACGAGAGCTTCGTTTAAACTTAATTCAATTTTGATCGCACGCTCCGACATCTACCCCACACTTCCCTCAAGCTTCAACCCCAGCAACTTCGTTGCTTCGACCGCGTATTCCATCGGGAGTTCGCGGAAGACCTCTTTGCAAAAGCCGTTGATGATCAGCGAGACGGCGTCTTCCTGTGAGAGCCCTCGCTGCTGCAGGTAAAAGAGCTGTTCCTCGCTGATCTTTGAGGTGGTCGCCTCGTGTTCGACGCGGGCGGAGTTGTTCATCACCTCGATGTACGGGAACGTATTCGCCTCGCAGCGGCCGCCGATCAGCATCGAATCGCACTGCGTGTAGTTGCGTGCTCCCTCGGCCTTTGGCATTACCTTAACAAGGCCGCGGTACGAATTATTCGAGTGCCCGGCCGAGATGCCCTTTGAGACGATCGTCGATTTCGTGTTCTTACCGAGGTGGATCATCTTCGTGCCCGTATCGGCGATCTGGGCGTTGTTGGTCAACGCGACCGAATAGAACTCGCCGATCGAGTTATCACCCTGGAGGATCACGCTCGGGTATTTCCACGTTATCGCCGAGCCGGTTTCGACCTGTGTCCACGAGATCTTCGAGTTCCGCCCGCGGCATGCACCGCGTTTCGTCACGAAGTTGTAGATACCGCCCTTGCCAGTCTCGTCACCGGCGTACCAGTTCTGGACGGTCGAATATTTGATCTCGGCATCGTCGAGGGCGACAAGCTCGACGACAGCCGCGTGTAGCTGATTCGTATCAAACTGCGGGGCCGTGCAGCCTTCGTTATAGGCAACATAGCCGCCTTCTTCGGCGACGATCAGTGTCCGCTCGAATTGGCCGGATTCCTGCGTGTTGATGCGGAAATAGGTCGAAAGCTCCATAGGGCAGCGAACGCCCTTCGGGATGAAAACGAACGAGCCGTCAGAGAACACGGCCGAGTTCAGTGCGGCGTAATAGTTGTCGCCGACCGGCACGACCGAGCCGAGATACTTCTGGATCAGTTCCGGATATTCCTCGACCGCTTCGGTAAACGAACAGAAGATGACGCCAGCCTTTTTGAGCTTTTCCTTATAGGTCGTCGCGACCGAGACCGAGTCGAAAACGGCATCGACCGCCACGTTCGCCAGCAGCTTTTGCTCCGAGAGCGGAATGCCGAGCTTCTCAAAGGTCTTGATCAGCTCCGGGTCAACCTCGTCCATCGAGGCCTTTTTCGGTTTCTGCTTCGGTGCGGCGTAGTAGGAAATGCCCTGAAAGTCGATCTTTGGATATTCAAAATTGGGCCAATGCTTCGGCTCTTCCATCTTCAGCCATTGACGAAAGGCCTTGAGACGAAACTCGAGCAGCCACTCGGGTTCTTTCTTCTTCGATGAAATAAGGCGAACCGTGTCCTCCGACAAACCCTTCGGGATGATGTCCGATTCGATATCGGTCACGAAGCCGTACTTGTATTCCCTATTTGTAAGTAATTCTGCTGCTGTAGACATACTAACTCTCTATTCGCCACCGAGGTCACAGAGGACTCAGAGTTTTTGTAACCGGATCCTAAAGGTGTCCTGATCTATCCGATCAAGCTCTCAACTAAGCCCTTGCTTACGCGCGTGCCTCTGCACCTAGACCCTCTGCGGCTCGATCGTTCGGTGAATTCCCTGTATCTGGTGGAACATTGCGTCCACCGATTTCTCATTACCGACGAGCGAAGCCAGCGTTATCCGCGAAAGAGCGTTCTCAACTATTTCGTGGATCCCGACGATCACCGGTCGGATGCCGCAATCGCCCGTATGGACGCACTTATCAAGGACGCCAGTGTAGCTGTCGCAATGCGAACTCAGCACGTCCTCATCGAGTACTTTTATGATCTCGTTCAGGTAAATGTCTTCGGCCGGTCGGGCGAGAAAATAGCCGCCTTTCGTCCCGCGGGTCGAATTTACGAACCCGGCCTTGTTCAAAAGCCACATCAGCTTGCCGGCATTTGCCGTCGAGATGCCTTCGCGTTCCGCGATCTGCGGCAAGGTAAGGCTCTCGCCCTCGGGTAGATTTGCGAGCTGCACAAGGCATCGCAGGCCGTATTCTTCTTGTGCTGAGATCTTCATATCAAACCGTCGTTGAAAGGCTTTCGCGTTTCTTTATGGCCCAATTGTCTCAAATCATTACTTTTTGGTCAAGATTGAAAGCAGGCTGATCCGGAGGTGCTTATCGCGTCTGCCGAGAGGCCAAAGCGGCCGTTTAAGACCGCAGCACGCCAAGCAGTTCGGCAACGCTCCAAGCCTGTGCCGGGCAGCCCCGCGGAGCGTGCGGAGGTTCGGCGTCAAAGATCTCGGAGACCTGCCCGAGCCCGGCTTCGTAAAGGTGGGCTTCAAAGCCCGAAAGCATCGCGGCAACTTCGGCTTCCTCTTCGGCATAAGCTTTTCGGAACGCATCGATAAATGGGCCGATCAGCCATCCCCAGACCGTTCCCTGATGGTAGGCCGAGTCGCGGGCAAAGGGTGAACCCGAATAATACGGAACGTATGCCGGGTCATTTGGCGAGAGCGAACGGAGTCCGACCGGCGATAAAAGTTCCTGGCGGACCTTATCGACGACCGGCTTCCAGCGCCGCCGTTCAAGTATCGGGTGGGCCAGAGAGACGGCAAATATTTGATTTGGCCGGACGGCCGCATCGCCGGTGCCATTGGCGATCACGTCGTAAAGGCACTGTTCGTCCTCGTTCCAAAAAAGCCCATTGAAGCTCAGCTTCGCAAGGTCCGCCATTGCGACGAACCGCTGCTTGTCCTCGTCGTGGCCAAAACGATCGGCGAGGTCGGCCATTATCCGCAGAGCGTTGTACCAAAGCGCCTCGATCTCAACCGGTTTACCGATCCGCGGTGTGATCACAAGGTCGCCGATCTTTGCGTCCATCCAGGTAAGCTGATGGCCCGGTTCACCGGCGTAAAGCAGCCCGTCGGTATCAAGGTGTATCGCGTATCGCGTTCCGCGGAGGTGCCAGGCGATGATATCGGCGAGTTTTGCGTAAAGCTCCTCCTCGACGAGGTCGTAGTCGCCCGTCTCCTCGGCATAGGCCCGGATCGCCTCGAAATACCAAAGCGTAGCATCGACGGTGTTGTACTCGGCGGTGTCGCCCGCATCGGGAAAGCGATTCGGCAGCATTCCGTCGGAAATGTGGTTGGCAAACTCGAGAATGATGCTCTTCGCTACCTCGGGCCGGCCGGTGGTAAGGGTCAAGCCGGGCAAAGCGATCATAGTATCGCGGCCCCAATCGGAGAACCACGGGTAACCGGCGATGATCGTGTGGCCCGTGCCGCGGGCGACGATGAACTGGTCCGCCGCAAGCACAAGCTGCATTTCAATGTCAGTTTCGGCTCCGGCCTTTGCAATTAGATCGGCCCGACGTTTCCTTTCGGCGGCTTCGAGCTTTGCGGCCTTTTTGCTTTCGACCGGCTCGGTCGCGGCGATGGCAACCGCAGGCTTTGAGAGATCGAACCTCATCGCGAACGCCTGGAAAAGGTCTTCGCGGAAATCGAACCCGCGTTCTTCTTCGACGGCAAGTTCAAAATCGCGGTACCAATGACCGGTCTTCTCGACGGCAACGGCGTTGTGGCTGATGTAAAGTTCCGACAGCTCTTCATAAGGCCGGAGGCGGATGCTTCCTTTCGCTTCTTCAAAGGTCGTGTCGAACTGCGGATCAGAATGCTGCAAGTGGTGATAATCGACAAAGGAAAATAGCGGACGAAGCTCAAACGAGACGTTCTTCGCTTTACCCTTCAGCTCCCAGATGCAGACGACGGCGTTCTGCCCGTGCGGCATAAATACGCGTTTTTCAAGAACGACGCCGCCGGCCTCAAACGTCCAGATCGGAAACGGATCGAGCCGAAAAGATGTTAGGTGACGAAAACCCTCGGGATGTATCTTTCCCGGATAGCGGTTCGCCGAAAGTTCGAAACGCTCGCCGCCGACGATCAGCGCTTCCTCATACTTCGAAAGGGTCGAGATGCGCCCGAGCGGCGGCCGGGTAGCGGCAGTTAGAAGCGCGTGGTAGCGCCGCGTCCGGATGCCGGAAACAGTCCCCGAGGCAAAGCCGCCGATGCCGTTAGTTTCAAGCCATTCGCGGGAGGAAGACTCGCCCGCATCGCTGCATATCTTTCTGTCGAGATCTATCATCGAGAGTGAATTCACAAAGTGCCCGCGGCTATTCCAGGCCCGGGCATCAGGCTTTATCTGCGAGGATCTCGCGGTAAAGGGCCTCGGTCGCGTCGAGCATCTTCTCAAGCGAGTATTTCTCGTTGGCGCGCAGCTTGGCGGCCGCAGCGGCTTCCATCCGCTCGAGGTCGCCGGTCAAAAATCGCACAATTGCACGCGACATCTTAAGCGGATCGCGAACCGGAACGAGTTGCTCGGTCTCGCCGAGAAGCTCCTTCGCTCCTTCGGTCTCGGTCGCGACGACCGCCACGCCAAATGCCATTGCCTCAAGTATCGCGAGGCCAAAGCTCTCGCTGTGCGAGGGCGAAACGAAAAGATCGATGGCGGCGAAGAACTCGGAAGTATCCTCAAGCCAATCGAGCCAGAGAAATCGCTCTTCCATTCCCATGACGGACGCCAGACGCTTGAGCTCGCGGCGAAAACGGCCATCGAGCGAATGGTCCTGCCCGACGATGACGAAATAAGCCTCGGGCACTTCTTTCAGCACTTCGTGGGCAGCAAGGACAAGGTCGCGCTGGCCTTTCTGCTCTTTCAGTTCGCCGAGTGTGCCGATCAAAGGAGCGTCGGCCGGGATGCTGTGAAATTCGCGAAAGGCGGCACGCTTTCGCGGGCTTGACTCGGCCTTGTACCGCTCGAGGTCAATGCCGTTCGGGATGACCCGCACCTTATTGGCCGGAAAAAGCCGCCTAAGCTCGACGCCGACCGCATCCGAGACGCCTATGAAGCAGGCACAATTTCGCAAAGCGAACTTATTAAAGGGCTTGAGCGGGAACATAACGTGGCGGGTCACCAGATATCGCGAGTTCTTCGCCGCCATGCACGCGATGCTCGCCGGAACATAGTCGCGGGCGACATGGGCGTGGATGAGTTCGATGCCGTTTTCGCGAACGAAATCGGCTATCCGCATCGCGCTCAAAACGCCAAAGGAGTTGCGGATCGAGACCTCAAAAATATGGCCCTCGGGTAAAAATTCGAGCCGCTTACGCCATGAACACGTTGGGCGGACTGCCGCAAAGACCTCGTGGCCATGCTCCGTGAGGCCGCGGCTGAGGTCGATAACGTGCCGCTCGCCGCCGCCATACGTCCTTGCGGATGATATCTGAAGAATGCGCATCGAAAGGCACTCACTATTCTAGTTTCGAGCTACGGCGATAGCAAAAACGGCCGACTGTTGCCTGAGACATTGAAAGGCTATCCGAAAAGAAAAAGCCCTCCGGGCGAACCTGGAGGGCATTCGTAGTTCCGCGAACTAGCGTTGGCTACCAACGTTAGTCGAAGATGTAACGGAAGGTCAGCTGAACGCGGTAAACGTCGCCGAGGCCCGACGAAGGGGTGTAGGGCGAGGAGACAAGGCTGCTGCCAATGTTTCGCAGGCGATAACGTGCACGTCCATCCGCATCTGCACCTCGTGCAATCAGCGGCTGGGTCGAGGTGAAGTTATTACCAACGCCCCAATTTTCATTCAACAGGTTGCCGAAGTTAAGCACGTCGCCGCGGATCTGGAAACGGTGCGTACGGCCGAAGGCCTTAAGAAAGACCTCCTGCGTGACACTAAGGTCAACCTTAGTTTCGAACGGCAAGAATGCGGCACCACGCTGAGCGTAGCCGCCACGGTTCTTCGAAAGGTACTTATCCTGTTGGATAAAGCTCTCCCAAGCGGCCTGCTGCTGTGCGACCGTAAAGGTCGTTCCGCTCGACGTAAACTCTTCGAAGTTCATTTCCGAAGCGTCACGCGGAATGTAGATCAGGTCGTTGCTCGTGCCGCCGTCGCCGTTGAGGTCGCCGCTGAAGGTGTAGCTCCCGTTACCGCCATTCCGCGTTTCCCAAAACATCGAGAACGAAGTCGCGCCGAACTTAAAGTATTCCTTACGATACGAGACCACACCAAAGATACGATGGCCCGGTGAAGCAGCGCTGAAGCCGAGGCCGGGGTTGTTCGGATCGCCAGCGTGCTGATTGTTATTCCACGAGCCGAACGCGATCGAACCCGGATCGATCGTGTTCTTTGCCTCACCATAGCTGTAAGCAGCCTTACCGTAGAGACCGTTTTTGAATGGACGCTCGAGGGTAAAGGCAAGGTTCCATGAACGTCCGATATCCTGGTTCTTCAGGACTATCGCACTCGTGATGTTGCTGTTTATGCGGTTACTGGTCGTCCAACGCGGACGAGTATCGGCTCCCGTAAAGGCGGTGTTCGCAGGTGCGAGGTTGGCATTGATGTAATAAATGCCGTTAACATCGCGGTTGTAGAGATATTCCATACCGCCGATGAAGCCAAGCGGAAGCCTTGCATCAAAGCCGATGGTTGACCTCCAAACTTGCGGAAAGCGGAAGTCAGGGTTCGTGATCGCCAAGCCGTAGCTCGATGCCGGAAGTCCCGTCGCCGGCTGCTTATAGCGGTCCGGATTCGGATTGAACGGGCGTGTCGTAGTGTTATCAAGCTGTTGGAAACCGGTCAGGATGCCGTTCTCGCCGATCTGGTTCGAGATCCAGACATATGCCGGACGGCCGGTGAAGACACCGGTTCCGCCGCGAACCTGAAGCCATGCCTTGTTGAACGGCGTCCAGTTGAAGCCCGCACGTGGCGACCAAAGAATGTTTGCCTCGGGAAGCTGCTCGGTACGGTACTGAACGGTTGCCCCGGTCTCATCGCGGAAGTTCAATGCGTTAGCTTGGGCATTTTCGAAGCCGGTCTCGCCGAAGAACGGAACATCCATTCGAAGGCCGTAGGTAAGCGAGAAGTTATCGCGGATTCTCCAGACGTCCTGCCCGTAGAATCCTACATACTGGACTTCAAGTGGCTGGATCGGCTTTTCGAGTCCCGGAATGTTCGACCAGCGAACCTGGAACCTGCGAAGGTTGATCGGTGAAGTGGTCCGGTTCGGATTTGCAAGGTAGTCGTTAGCGTCTGCATAAAAGTCAGCCAACGAGTTGAAAACATAAGCACTCTGCGAACCCGGGAAGAAAACGTTCTCAGATTCGTAATTTTCGTAGCTCAATCCTGCAGTCAGCGTGTGCCGTCCGAGGAAGAACGAGGTGTTGTTCTGTAGCTGGAAAGAATTGTAACGCAGTTCGTTGTTCGGGGTGAACGGTTCGAAACCGAACGAAATATAGGTCGATCCGCCTTCCAGGATGTCAACGAACGGGAAGAAGGTGCCAACCGAGTCACGGCTCTCATCCTGCTTCGTATAGCCGACAAGAAGGCTGTTCGAGACGGTCGGAGTGATCACGCTCGACCATTCGCCAACAAGTGAACGAATGTTCTCAAGGATCTTGTAGTTCGAGTTCTGGTAGCTCAAACCACCGCTGAAAGCCCGCGAACGGCCAAATCCGAGGGACGATGAGGTCGAAAGCGGAACGTCCGTGTTCGAGTCAAGCTGGATATAGCGGAAGTTCAACTTGTTGTTATTGTTGATGTTGTAATCGCCACGGAAAAGGTATTTCTTACCGACCGTGTCGCTGTTGTAACCCTGGAACGGGCCCGTTTCGTATCCGAAATTCGTGCTCAGGAAGCCGCTGAGCTGCTGAAGGTCAGACGCCAGAACACGGGAAACGCTTCCGCCGGGCGTTTCGCCTGCATTACGGGCACGAATGGTCGAGTTGGGCTGCGAGAGGCTTTCATCTTCGTAACTAAAGAAAAAAAACAGCTTGTCTTTTCCGGTGATGAAACCCGGGCCGCCCTCACCGAACCGGAAGAACGGCATCGGGCCGCCAACGCGGAAACCCCAAGTGCGGTAATCGAAGTCGCCGACGTTTACCGTATTGTCGCCTGCCTGCTTACCCGTCAAGCCCGGCGTGCGATAGATGTAATAAACCGAACCCTTGTAGTCGTTCGTACCGCTGCGGGTGACGGTGTTGACGCCGGCACCTACGAAGTTCCCCTGGCGGACATCATACGGAGCGACGTTGACCTGGAATTCTTCGATCGCATCGAGCGAGATCGGCGATACGCCGGTCCGCTGTCCGGGCTGGCCCGCGAGTCCGAATGAGTTGTTGAAATATGAACCGTCAACCGTGATGTTGTTAAGTCGATTGTCCTGGCCGGCGAAAGTTCCGCCGCCGCCTGCCTGCGGGGTTAGACGGGTGAAGTCATTGATCGAGCGGGCGATGGACGGCAAAGAATCGACGACCTGACGATTTATGTTCGTCGCCGGACCTGTGCGAACCTCGCTGAAGATATCATCTGCTTCGACCGTTACTTCGACGTCGATCGCAGCACTGAGGTCGAAATTGACCGTACCGGTCGTGCCAAGGCCGAGTTGTATGTTCTCTCTGGTCTGTTCGTTGAAGCCGGCCGCCGTAGCCTTGACGGTGTAGGGACCGCCAACGCGTACAGCCGGGAGGTTATAAAATCCCGAGGAATTCGTCGTAGTAGTGTACGTCGAACCCGACGGCACGTGTACCGCTTCGATCGTAACTCCAGCGACCGGGTTTCCGCTGCCGTCAGTGGCACGGCCCGCGATCGCAGACGTTGTTACCTGAGCGAAAACAGCACCCGATTGAATAAGTACGGCAGCAATCACAAATGCGACGCCAATGCCGAGCCTTGAAAGCGCTTTGATCGTTCTGTTTTGTTCCATTTTATTTGTTCCTATTATTTTATTTCTTCACCCTTTGGTTCACAAAGGTTCACAAATCATCGATCTTTCCGCATGATGAAACTTAAAATCCTAGTTCGCGAATGTGAATTTGAGGTTAATCTCTCTCACAGAATAAGCCGGAAAATGCAAGAAGCGGCCCCAAATTGTCCGACGCTTGACCACTTACCTACACCCATGAAAACCGAAATCATGGATGTCGGGTGAAACATGATCAGGAGAGAGTTGCATAATTGCCCTTTTAATTCTAACTAAAGACCCACGGATCAAACTCAATCGAACCAGTAATGCACTTAATAAATCTCGAATAATTTGGATTTTTTTCCTATTTTTTGAATTTCGCCGAGCGGGTGTTTTGTGGGCTTTCAGCCTCGCCCCTTCGGACAGAAATTCCGTTAACATTGCATCTACAGACCTTTAGCCTCTTTGTCCATGACCGCAAAAAAGCCGACCGGGATAAAGCGGGAATACTGATCTGTAACTGCACCAAAGTATAAGGCAATTCGAGTTCCGCAAAACCGGCGATCAAACCGCTTGGTTGAGCGAATATAAAATCTTATCTGGCTTAAGTTACGGGAAAGTTAATAACCATAAATTTTTATACTCTCAGGCAATGAATCCAGGTGCGACTGAACAGCGAAAGGTCTAGTACCTAAGGTTTTTTCGATGTTCGATTTCGACGGAAAACCTTTCCGGATATTTTCGGCATCAAAGGCTCTCGGTAAAGTTTTTTCAAGTTCGCCGGGCGAGGCGAATTGAAAGTTGACTTTTTTGTAAAAATGCCATAGATTTGTCCGGCATTTTTAACCTGCACGAATTTGTTTATCAAGGAAGGGATAGAAAACAAGGGGGCTTTAATCTGATATGGCACAAATAGAATACGCAACTTCGTCTTACAAGACACCCTTTCATCATCGCATATTGGCGAATATGCCGGTCAAGGTCTCATGGACCGATGATGAAACCGGGAAAAGGATCAGCGTTACCGGTACGACCGAGAATATCGGCGAATCGAGCGCATTGGTCAATCTGGAGGTGCTTCCGCCCGTCGGAAGCGAGGTCCGACTTCGGGTAATGGAAGAGGATAGGGCGATCATCGACGTTACGACTCGCGTCATCCGCGTTGAGCGGGACCCGAGCAAACCGCTTGCCGCTCTTTCCGTACTTCAGAACCTCAAGAAGTGGAAAACTACTGCAATGGAAGCTGCCGAACGCTGGGTAACCCGCCACTGGCAGCTCAACTACGAAGAAGAATGGGTCAACTAAGCTGACCGCGATATCTGAGTTATAATATTGAGGCGGAGCGTTCTTTTGGCGTTCCGCCTGTTTTATTGCCCAAAGGCTTTTTGGCAAAAGGGCGAACCGTCGGCTGGTCGGCGGCATCAGATTGTTCAATGAAGACCCTTATTGCTCTCTTGCTGGCATTGCTCTTTGCCCTGCCGGCCGCGGCACAGGAAAAGCCGCTCACGCAGCAGGAATTCGTCCGCATGCTCTACGCGCTCGAGGCACGGTCGAGTGACCGCACCGAAGTTCTTGATGCATTGCGGACCCGAGGAATTGCCTTTACTGTGACAGACGGGATCCGGTCGTTGGCGCGTTCAAAGAGCCGCAACGACCTCGAACTCCGCCGTGCCCTGGATGAGGCCGAACGCCGCCGGCAAAACCCCTCGGCAGCAAAGCGGCCTGACCCAGCCGAAGCTGACGAAATCTTAAAGGAGACACGTTCGAACACGCTGGAGGCCGTCGATCAAATGCCGGACTTTGTCGTCAAGCAATTGATCCAGCGTTCGGCCGGATTTGCCGGGACAGGAAGTTTTCGCAATCTTGACCGGCTTGTTGTTGGCGTAAGCTACCGGGCGAGCGGCGAAGAGGAATATCGAGTGCTCTCGGTAAACGGCGCCGTTCAGGCGGACCAAACGCCGAAACGGACCTATGAGGAGGTCGGCGGAACGAGTTCGACCGGCGAGTTCGTTACTGTCCTGGCCCTGATCTTCAAGCCCGAAAGCGAGGCGCGTTTTGAACTAGTCGATACGGATGAGATCCGCGGCCGGCGGGCGGTCGTCTTCGATTTCGAGATAGATGTTGAGAAAGCACGCCAGCAGATCCGTGCGACCGGTCTTACGACCCAATCGACCGTCACCGGCGTCCGCGGACGGCTGTGGATAGACCGCGAACTCAAGCGGGTTCTCCGCATCGAAAGCGATGCCGTCGGCATTCCAAAGGATTTTCCGATAACGGCCGCCCGCCGCGTAATCGACTATGACTGGACCGTTATAGCCGAGGAAAAGTATCTTCTGCCGCTGGTCTCCGATGTTCGCTTGACCATCCGCGA
The DNA here is from genome assembly GCA_019639135.1 of Acidobacteriota bacterium. Classification (GTDB taxonomy): domain Bacteria; phylum Acidobacteriota; class Blastocatellia; order Pyrinomonadales; family Pyrinomonadaceae; genus OLB17. Next base: position 44,781 of record JAHBSL010000022.1, on the reverse strand, counting down.
CGGCGCGCGTAATTATGAGACCCGCAACCTGATCCGCTTCCGCGAGTATCAGAAGTTTGGAACCGAGGTCATCATCCGCGACGAGGACGAAGAACCTTATGTCGAAGATAAGCCGAAGGATCAGTAGGCAAAGATGAAGATGGCAACAACGGCAGCAGAAAGGCGACGGCTGTATATCGCGGTCGTGCTTTTCTTTTTTGCGGGTGCGATCGGGGTTTCGGGGCAAAACGGCCCGCCCAAAGAAGAAAGCAAACGAGAGGCAGATTTGATCGAACTAATTAAGCTTGATCCGACCATCAAGCTCGATATCCGTTATGCAACCGACAAGAACTTTGTCGGAAAAAAGGTCTATCCCGAGGCTCGGGCGTTCCTGCAGCGGCCGGCGGCCGAAGCGGTCGTCAGGGTCCATAAAAGACTCGCCGCCGATGGGCTCGGCCTTGCCATTTTTGACGGCTATCGGCCGTGGGCGATCACGAAACTGTTCTGGGAAGTGACGCCCGAGGACAAGCGAAAGTTCGTTGCCAACCCCGAACGCGGCTCAAAGCATAACCGCGGCTGTGCCGTTGACCTGAGCATCTTTGAACTCAAGACCGGCAAGCTCGTACCGATGCCGTCCGACTATGACGAATTCACCGAGCGAGCCTCGCCCGACTACGCCGGCGGCACCGAAGAGGAACGCCGCAACCGCGACCTACTTCGCAAGCTGATGGAAGCCGAAGGCTTTACTGTCAACGCCAACGAATGGTGGCACTTCGATTACAAGGACTGGGAAAGCTACGCGATCTACGACATTTCATTTGAGGAAGCCGAAAAGGCTTCCTCGAACTAGATCGCGTTGTTCAGGAAAAAGCGACACTTCGTTCGATCTCTCATCCTCTTTGTGACCCTGTGAAAAACTCAGTAGGCTCTGCGTTGAAAGTTCATCTAACGCATCTGTAAAAATAGTGTTGTAATAAAGTAATAAAGATGCAGTTGTATTATATCGCTATAAGTAGGGTGGTGGTTTTTTGAGATCTTTGACAGCAAAGATCTCGTTCACTTGTTCTTAACTCGTTAGAGTAATAGCTGGAAGCGGCTCACTCATTCATCTCTTCGGCCATTGTGAAGATGATATTTTTCCATCAACTTATCGCCGATGAAGTTGTAATCCGCGCTTCTTCGGTTCGAGCTTTTGCTGAAGCCGTCTATTTCTGGTCTTTTTCTTTCTTCGAAAAGTAACCCTTGCGGTGGGTCAGTTCGACCTTCTGCCTTTGCAGTTCGGGGTTCACGAGCTTTATCTCGATAGTGCGGTATGACCCGTCAAGCCGGGTATCCGAGGGCTCATAGGCGACCAGATACTGCGACCGCATCTCTTCCTGGATCTGTGCAAATGCCTCGCGAAGTTCGCGTTCATCGCGGGGGAAATACGCTCGGCCGCCGGTCCGCTCGGAGACACGCCGTAGTGAGCCTTTATCGACACCGTCGTAAAAGTTGTCTCCGATGCCAATTGAATAAATTACAGCTTCCGAACGCTGGGCGGCCTGAACCGCATCGTCAAGTTTCTTCTGACCGAAAGTGTTTACGCCGTCGGAAAGAAGGATGATAGCTCGCCGCGTCCGCTCGGGTGCCGGGCCGAGAATTTCCTCGGATGCGACCCAAACCGCATCCCATATCGCGGTCGAACCCTGCACCTGCTGGTTGCGGCCTGAGATCGGAGGCGTTCCGGGAACGCGGGCCGCAACGCGTCCGCCGATGTAGCCAGCCGGCGGAGTGAAGCGGACGTTCTCGATCGCTCGGCGAAGCCGTGTCATATTGCTCGTCATCCCTTGCTCGAGCGTCGCTTCGCCGGTAAAGCTAATGACCGCGACCTCGTCCTTGACCGGTCGGATCACGGAATCAAGAAACGACGTAGCGGCAAGCTTCAGCTCGGGAAGCGTGCGCTCCTGCGAAATGCTGACGTCGATAAGGATAGCAAGGCTGAGCGGAAGATCTATTTGCTTAGAAAAACCGGCAATGTCCTGAAGTTGGCCATTCTCAAATATCTGGATGTCCTCCGGCCGCAGCGTCAGCACAAGCCGGCGGTTGCGGTCCTGCGCGGTGAAAAGCACGTTGACCGTTTCAACGTTGATGCGGAGCGGTTCATCCTCGTCCTCGATCGGCGGCGGGGTTGGCGTAGGCGTGACCTGAGCCGAAACCTGTCCGGTGAAAAAACTTCCCGTCAACAGCACGAACATCATGCTGAGAAAAGCGGGCGATCGAGAAACCTTGAATGACCAAATCTTCATTGCAAATTACCTTAAATTGTCGCGGACGGCCCGATAGCTCGATTTCGTCCGTATCTTGTAGTCCTTTGTCTTGTCCCGGTCGCGGAATCGGACCTCGATCCGGCGTTCGCGGCCGTCATAGTTTTGATTTGCCGGGCGATAGGTCAGGATGTACTGCCCGCGAAGTTCTTCCGAAATACGCTTAAATGCCCGCTCGAGCTCAAGCATATTTCCGGTGAAGAACGCCTGCCCGCCCGTTTTCTCACAAAGCTCGACGAGGTTTTTGTCGCCGGCGTCCTTGACCTGTCCGGCCTCAACGCCCGGCACGGTCCCGAGAAATCCTGCCTTTGTAGAGATGGCAAAAATGGTCGTTTCGGTTCGCTGAGCAATATCGATCGCGTCCGCGAGTACCGCACGGCTAAAGGTGTCGTCGCCGTCCGAAATAATGACGATGACGCGGCGGCCCGGGGCATTGCGGAGCTTCTGGTCCGAAAATTCCCAAATGGCGTCGTACATTGCCGTCTGCGAGCCCGTTTTCTTGATCCGCTCAACCGAACGATCAAGTAGGTCGAGCTTGTCGGTAAAGTCCTGATGCAGTGTTATCTCGTTATCAAAGGTCATGAACGCTGCCTGGTCCTTGCGGAGCCGTGTGACCGTATAAAGAAAGTTTTTTGCTGCTTCTTTTGAAAATCCCAGTTTACCGGCGGTCGAGGGCGATGTGTCCATCAGCACGCCGACAAAGACCGGAGGGTTGGTCCGTTCGTCGCTGAAGAACGTAACCTCCTGCTCGACGCCGTCCTCAAGCACGATGAAATCGCCCTTGGTCAGGCCAGAAACAAGTTCATTCTTCTTTCGGGTAACGGTCACGGGAAGCCGAACCTCGAAGATCTTGACCGCGTCCGGATCATCGGGCGGCGGCGTAGGCTGAGGCGTTTGAGCCCCGGCCGCGGCGGCCAGTGACAATGTGACAAGCGAGAACGCACAAAAGGAGATCGCGAACCTTTTCATAATTACAGTCTCAAATCTCAAGATATGATGATGCCGTAGGTGACGTATTTGTTGCCCTTAGGTAAACTTCAGTATAGCAAAACAAGCATCTGCAGGGCATTGCGGGTAGCATTCATAGGAAGTTCGACCCGAGTCCGCGTTTCATTTGAGCAGCAATGGACCTAAACATCTTTCGTGAATACGACATCCGCGGCCGCGTCGGCCCGCAACTTAACGAGGCGACCGTCGCGACCATCTCGCGGGCACTCGGCACTTTTTTTGCCGCGAACGGGGCAAAACGGATCGCCGTCGGTTACGACGCCCGCGAGAGTTCGCCCGTATTTGCGGCGATAATGCACCGCGGGCTGAATGCCTCGGGTCGTGACGTCGTAAGCATCGGAATGGTGCCGACACCGGTGCTCTATCACACCGTTTACACGGCGGACGTTGATGGCGGAGTGATGATCACCGGTTCGCACAACCCAGCCGACCACAACGGCTTCAAGATCTGCCTTGGCAAGGGAACGCTCTTCGGCGAGCAGATCCGCGAGATACGCGACATCGCACTCGCCGCCGAATTTGCCGAAGGCAACGGAACAGTCGAGGAACGGAACGTGCTCAACGCCTATTGTCTCGACGTCGTCTCCAACATAAAGATGGGCGACCGGAAGCTCAAGGTCGTTGTCGATGCAGGAAACGGTATGGGCGGCGTGACCGCCGTGCCCGTCTATCAGGTCCTCGGTGTCGATCTGATCGAGCTTTTCACGAAGCCGGATTCGTCGTTTCCGAACCATCATCCGGACCCGACCGTTGAGGAGAACCTCCACCATCTGATACACGCCGTGACCGAGTTCGAGGCCGATATCGGAATTGCATTTGATGGCGACGGCGACCGCATCGGCGTTGTCGATGAAAAGGGTCGGATAATCTGGGGCGATGAGCTTATGGTGCTCTTTTCGCGGGCTGTGCTTCGCGAACGGCCCGGTGCGACGATCATCGGCGAGGTGAAGTGCTCACAAAGGCTCTACGACGACATCGAAAAACACGGCGGGCGCAAGATAATGTGGAAGGCTGGCCATTCGCTGATCAAGGCCAAGATGAAAGAGACCGAAGCGGCCCTGGCCGGCGAGATGAGCGGCCACATCTTCTTTGCCGACCGCTATTTTGGCTTCGATGACGCAACCTATGCGGGTGCGCGCGTGCTTGAGATTCTCTCGAAAACATCCGAACCGTTCTCGAATTTGCTGGCCGATCTGCCCGAAACACACTCGACGCCCGAACTTAGGGTGGATTGTTTGGACGAAACGAAGTTCAAGGTCGTCGAAAGGGTCTCCGATGCGTTCGCCCGTACTCACGAAGTAATTACAATTGATGGTGCGAGAATCGTGTTTGAGCACGGATGGGGGCTTGTCCGTGCCTCAAACACACAGCCGATGCTTGTTTTGCGGTTCGAGGCGGATACCGCCGACCATCTCGAAGAGATCCGTGATGAAGTGGAAGCGAAGGTCGCGGCACTGATCGCGGCGACCTCCGCCTAAAGGCTTTACGGGAAAATGCCGAGTTCCATATAGCTGACGGCTACCTTGTCGATCGCATTTACGAATGCGGCCGTCCGAAGGTCGGTTATGTCATATTTAGCGGCGGTCTCGCGGAGCTGATGATAGGCCGAGATCATTGTTTCCTCAAGTCCCGAATAGACCAGATCGGTCTCGTCGGCACCGCGGGCGGCCATGCTTCGCTCTTCGGCACTCAGCGGCCGGCCGGTTTCCTTTTCAACAAGCGAAAGTATCCGGTCATAGGCTGCCTGCTCAAACCGCTTCTCGATCCGCCCGAAACGCACTCGCGAAAGATTTTTCAGCCATTCGAAATATGAGACCGTAACACCGCCCGCATTGATATATACATCAGGGACGACGAGGATGCCTTTCTGGTGAAGGATCGGCTCGGCATCGGACGTGACCGGCCCGTTAGCCGCCTCGACGATCATCTTCGCGTTGATATTGCCCGCGTTTGCCGAGGTTATCTGGTTCTCCAAAGCGGCCGGGATCAGGATGTCGCATTCGATCTCAAGTCCGGCTTCGCGGGACGGCAGATCGGTCGCACCCGGGAAGCCGAGGATCGAGCCCGTTTCTTTGCGGTGAGCCATCAATGCCGGGAGGTCGATGCCGTCCGGCTTATGTATGGCACCTTCATATTCGGCGACGCCGACCAGCTTTGCACCGCCTTCGGAGAAGAACTTCGCCGCGTGGTAGCCGACATTGCCGAGGCCCTGAACGACGAAGCTCTTACCCTCAAGCCCTTTATCGAGACCAAGCTTTTGCATCTCTTCCGCGCTTTCGCAGATCTCACGCGTGCCGTAATAGACGCCTAGCCCGGTCGCCTCCGTTCGGCCGCGGATGCCGCCCTGTCCGACGGATTTGCCCGTAACGCATCCGAGCGCGTCGATCTGCTCGGGGTGAAATGCAAGGTAGGTATCGGCGATCCAAGCCATTTCGCGGGCACCTGTGCCGTAATCCGGAGCCGGAACATCGAGCGCCGGGCCGATGAAGTTCTTTTTGATGAGCTCGGCAGTGTAGCGGCGGGTGATCCGCTGGAGCTGGTCGGCATCGAATTCTTTTGCATTGATCTTGACCGCACCTTTCGCACCGCCGAAGGGCACATCGACAATGGCGCATTTATAGGTCATCAGCGTCGCGAGTGCCACGACCTCCTCCTCGTTTGCGTCCTCCGAGTAACGAATGCCGCCCTTGACGGGGAGCTTATGATGGCTGTGCTGTGCACGCCAAGCCTGGATCACCTTATAGCCTTCTTCCGTGCGGATCGGGAACTGAAACGAATAGACGCTGTTGCAAACACGGATCTGCTCAAGCAAACCCTTCGGATGCTCGGTCAAAGCTGCCGCTTTATCAAAATATTGGTCAACGCTCGAGAGAAAGCTCTTTCCCTGATCTGAACTCATCGCGATTTCTCCTTTTCCGGGAATGTTTTAGGAACGGTATTTAAGCACAGGTTAATGCCTAAGGCTAAACCGGGTACTCGAAAATCGGAAAAACACGGTTCCCCGTAGAATGCTTTCAGATGCTAAACTCTCCAAATGGCCATTACAGTTCGAACGGTTTTGTTCCCCGATTCGTTCGTATCGACGGATAGCAGACATAGATGATTGCGGCCGCCGATGTTCCTTTCTCGCACATGATGGACAACAGTTCTCAACACATTTCCAATCGAGTTCTCATCGTACTTCTGCTCGTCGCATTGGGAGGGGCAACATATTTTCCGGTCTTGACCCAGCCTTTCATCGAGGATGATTTTCACAACATTATGCTGGCGAGGGACCACGGTCCGGTCGGCCAGTGGTTCGGGGCGTTTGACGATGAGGTCAATCGGGTACGGATGACGACGTGGGTGATGACGTCCTTCATCGAATCCGTCTTTGGGCTTTACCCGCCTGCGTTCTATGCCTTTTCGATCCTGCTCCACATTATCAATTGCCTTCTGGTCTATATGCTTGGGGCTTGGCGGTTGATCGGTTACCGAACGAGTGCCTGGGCCGCGATCTTCTTTGCCGTTTACGAAGGGCACCAGGAAGCGGTGATGTGGTACTCGGCCTGTAACGAGCTTTTACTTTTCGTTTTCGGATTGCTCGCCTTCAATTGCTGGCTGCGCTTTCTGGAGTTCGGGGCGAAGCGGTGGCTTTGGTTCGCCGGGGCGATCGGAGCCTTTCTCCTCACCCTGCTCTCGAAGGAGTCCTCGGTCATCATTGTCCCCTTGATGTTGCTGCCGCTGCTATCTGAGCGGGCCGAGCTTCGGCGATATTTTTACTTGCTGCCGTTCGTTGTAATTGCCGCGATCTATACATACTTCATAATCGAGACACGCCGCAGTTCTTTCCGATTCTCGGATGGCAGCTTCGACCTCGGGGCACCTTTCTGGATAACATGGTCGCGGAGCATGTTTTCGCTGTTTTGGTTCTGGGGCCTTTTGGCGGTCGGCGTTCTTTTTTATTTTCGCGAACACCTCAAGCTGCTGTTCTGGTCGCTCGTTTGGTGCGGCATCAGCTTCGTGCCTTATATGTTTCTCTTATATATGACCCGCGTCCCGAGCCGGCAAACATATCTGGCAAGTGCGGGACTCGCATTGATCGTCGGGGCGGCACTTGCACTGCTTTGGACGAAGGTCAGGACGAGACAGGGCACTGCGGCATTTGCGGCTCTCGTTCTGGTGATGTGCGCAGCGAATATCGGCTACCTGTGGACAAAGAAACGCGGGCAATATCTTGAGCGGGCAAGGCCCACGGAACAATTGATCGAAGCCGCAGCCAAGGCCAACGGCCCGGTTTACGTTGAGTGTTTTCCGCGGCCGCAGATCGTTGCCGACTCCGCCGTTGCCGTCGCGCTAAATAAACCATTTGGAACGCTGATCTGGAACACACCGGCGAATATGATCCCGGAAAACGCGACCAGAGTCTGCATTAGCGGGAACTAACCGGAAACTCACTTCGATCAAGTTGATATCATCCTCGCGTGAACTTCGCGTTGAGAAACAGGACGGTCAAAAAGCGTCCGAACTTTTTCAGCGAGGAGTGTATTCATGATCTCAGTTTTTGTTCGAGTAATTGTAATGGCGGCGGTTTTGGTAATTGTACAATCGGCATTTGGCCAGCGGTCGGCCGTGACGGGTTATTGGAAGAACGGCAGTGTCGGTGCGATCCAATATAAGGATCGCGTTACGGGCTCGACCAAGCCCGGCCGCGGAAGCCTCTTCACCTACAAGTTCAACCCCAACGGAACCTACGAATTCATCGGCTATATGGAGACGACGATGTACAACTGCACGACGACGCTCTTTAATCAGATAACCGGACGGTACACGGTGAACGACGGCCGGATCGATCTTTCACCGGCAAAAGACCTCTGGAAGAGCACGAACTCATGCGCCGCCAGCGGCAACCGACAGCAGTTGAAAACGCCGACAAAGCAATCGTATGAGTTTCGCGTCAGCGAGGACGAATACGGCAACGAGCAGCTTTGCCTTGCCGACGCGAAAGGCGAGACGTGCTATCGGCGTGAGGAAGAGTAGCCGCCGGGCAATTTTTACGGACGGGCGGTCTTGGGGTATTTTTTTGAAAACTCACGCTTTCCCCAAGATCGCTCAATGAAGAAGAAAAATCTGATCCTCACAATTGCAGTTTTGTTCTTGATGTCCGGTGCGTTGCTCTCGTCGATGCCCAAGCAAAACCGGCATATTCCTATTCGGCTCAGAAGGCGTTCATCCCGGCAGACCTCGGAAAGGTCTATCTGGGCGTGCCGCTTCGGGACTTTGTAAAGCAGATCGACATCTCAAGGGCCGAGTCGGACCATCGCTTCAGCTACCTCGAGTTGAACATTCCGTTCGCCAAGGGCGGCGTAACCGGCCTCCGCGTGCGAGTCCATGGGCTGCCGGCCGAGCAACTCGATGCGATGCATACGGAAGAAACGGTCAAAAAGAAAGGTGATAGCGGCGACGAATACGAAGCGACCGTCAAGCGGCCTCGGGTCTCGGCGATCCCGGCCGAAGGCGTGGTTTACTCGATGTATATCGAATTCGAGGAAGGCTTCGACCTAAAAAGCTGGGCCGAGAAAGCCTACGGCAAAGGCGAGGTGCGGGCAAAGGACGACGAGTATCATTTCTACGACCAGCAGTGGGCCAAACGTTCCGGCGACGGCCTCGGCTGGCTCATCCGGGCGTTCTACGTAGGCAAGGGCAAGAGCCTCCGACTCCTCGGCCGCGTCCCCGGAACAGAATGGGACCCGGAGGCCTAACCATTCGTTTTTCGAAGGGGGCGTCAATCGAGCCTGTCCCAAGGATCAGGCTCTACACTAGGCACTTTAGAAAGAGCTTCGAGAAACTTATCTCTACTACCGCGTTTAGCCCGTTCCTTGAGGTACTCGATAGAGTCCCAAGACGAGGCCTTTTCCGCGATCGCCGATGCGACGAACTGATCCACAGTTATACCATCCCGTTCGGCGAGCTGACGAACGTATTTCATAAGTGACTCGGGGACCTTTATTCCATCCAATGTGGTCATTTCAGTTCTCCAATGATCCTTAGGAATTCCAGTGGTTTTACTGCGGAAATTCCAAAACTGCTCGAATTCATAAAATCCTTTGTATTGAAAGTAACAATATAGTCACAACTACATTCTACCGCTAATTCGAGCAAGAAATCATCATCTGGATCGCGAAGCGTTGGCCGCCACAGGAATCTAATTATCCTGAGCCTTCCGGTTTGACACAAGAAGTCAAGGATATCGTCGATCGTAGCGTGATCAAGATGGACGTCCATTTCAAGCCGCTTTAGGACATCCTCATATTCAAGTACCAAAGGGACAGAGAGGTTGATCTCAAAGCGCTCGTCAGGAATTAACCGCAGAAGCTGGAATGATGCCCCTGAATCTGAACGCAGTGCAGACAGCAATACGTTTGTGTCGATGATTATCTGGCACATCCATTTCCTACTTATTAGCTTTCGTTCACCTTCAGAACGGCGAGGAATGCTTCCTGCGGGATCTCGACGCGGCCGACCTTTTTCATTCGGCGTTTGCCCTCTTTCTGTTTTTCGAGGAGCTTGCGTTTACGCGAGATGTCGCCGCCGTAGCATTTTGCGATGACGTTCTTGCCCATTGCTTTGACCGTCTCGCGGGCGATCACCTTATTGCCGATTGCGGCCTGGATCGGCACCTCAAAGAGCTGCCGTGGGATGAGTTCCTTCATCTTCGCGGTCAGCAGCCGGCCCTTTGACTGAGCCGTTTCCGAGTGAAGGATGAGCGAAAGGGCATCGACCGGCTCACCCGAGACAAGGATGTCGAGTTTGACGAGCTTCGATTCCTGATAGCCCGAGAGATGATAGTCGAGCGAGGCATAGCCGCGAGAGACGCTCTTTAGACGGTCGTAGAAATCGAGTACGATCTCATTGAGCGGCAGTTCGTAAACGAGCATCACGCGGTCCTTGGTCACGTACTCGAACTTTTTCTGTACGCCGCGTTTTTCATCAAGCAGCGGAAGTATGCCGCCGAGAAACGAATCGTTGGTCAGGATGGTCGCTTCGATAAAGGGCTCCTCGATCCTGGCGATCCGCCCGGTGTCCGGCATTTGCGAGGGGCTATCGATCTCGTGGACTTCGCCGTCGGTCGTCGTGACGCGATAGCGAACGCCCGGGGCCGTTGTGATCAGGTCGAGATTGAACTCGCGTTCGAGCCGCTCCTGGATGATCTCCATATGGAGCAGGCCGAGAAAGCCGCAGCGGAAGCCGAAGCCGAGAGCGGTCGATGATTCGGGCTCGAAAAAGAACGAGGCGTCGTTAAGCCTCAGCTTTTCCATCGCATCGCGAAGGTCCTCGTACTGAGCCGAATCGGTCGGGTAAAGCCCGGCAAAGACCATCGGCTTTACTTCCTGAAAGCCGGGAAAAGGTGTATCGACCGGACGGGCAGATTCGGTGATCGTATCGCCGATCTGGACGTCGGCGACCGTCTTGATCGAGGCGGTGATGAATCCGACCTCGCCCGGGCCGAGCTCGCCGATCGGCGTCGCTTTCGGCCGGTTTACGCCAACCGTTTCGACCAAATATTCGCGGCCGGTGTTGAAGAACTTGATCTTCGTGCCTTTCCTGATCGTTCCGTCGATCACGCGGAAAAGGACGATCACACCTCGGTAGCTGTCATACCAACTGTCGAAGATGAGAGCCTTGAGCGGGGCATTCCGGTCGCCCTTCGGCGGCGGTATCTTCTCAATTATCGCTTCGAGCACGTCGTCAACACCGATGCCGGTCTTTGCCGAGGTGAGAACGGCCTGGCTGGCATCAAGCCCGACGATGTTCTCGATCTGCTCCTTTATCCGGTCGGGCTCGGCCGAGGGCAGGTCGATCTTGTTGAGCACGGGAACGAGCTCGAGGTCGTTCTCGATCGCAAGATAGGTATTCGCCAGCGTCTGCGCCTCAACGCCCTGCGAGGCATCAACGACGAGCAAAGCCCCTTCGCAGGCCGAAAGCGACCGCGAGACCTCATACGAGAAATCGACGTGGCCGGGCGTGTCGATCAGGTTGAGCACATATTGCTTTCCGTCGCGTGCTTTGTAGTCGAGCCGGACGGCGTGTGCTTTGATCGTGATGCCGCGTTCGCGCTCGAGGTCCATATCGTCCAAGAGCTGGTCTTCCATCTCGCGCTCGGCGACCGCGCCCGTAAGCTGGAGAATGCGGTCGGCCAGGGTCGATTTACCGTGGTCGATGTGTGCGATGATCGAGAAATTTCTTATCGAGTTCGAGTTCATATCTATCCGCCCTAATTAGCAGAAAGCAAGACTTACAATATCAAAGCATGCGGTCTTTCGCATTTCATATATCACTATCCTCATCTCTTGTGCCGACGATTCGGTTTCCCAGGTCGCGGAGACTGATTTAACCGTGGCCAGAAAAAATCAAAACGATCCTGAATCCAATCGGAAAGACTAATCGAAAGAATTAGCAGTCGTAAATTACAAAGCCGCTCAAGCCGCTTCGTTAATCCAAGCACTCTCTCGGGAAGGCTCGGTAGTCTTCGGTTCTCTTGACAACACAGACAGATCGCGAATTCTTACCTATTCGCAGACACATTTCCATCGGGGAGGTCAACTATGCATTTTCGTCATTTAGGCAGTTTTTTTGCCGTTTTTTCGTGTTTACTTTTACTGTTTGCACAATCGCTCGTAGCCCAGCAGGAAGGTTCGTCGGTAACGGCAACCAACATCTATGCGGTCAACTCTTCTTCAAACACTTTGTTCAGATTCAATTCGAGGAATCCCGGCACGGTGACGGTCATCGGGCCGATCACCGGATTGCAGGGTGGAGAGAACGTTGTCGGAATAGATTTCCGCCCGGCGACGGGGCAACTGTATGCAGTCGGTTCAAATAGCCGACTGTACTTGATCAACAAAATGAGCGCTGCGGCAACGTTTGTCGCTACTCTTTCGACCCCCCTCAACGGAACGAGCTTCGGCGTCGATTTCAATCCGGTGCCCGACAGGCTAAGGATAATCTCTAATACAGGCCAGAACCTTAGGGTCAATGTTGTCAATGGCGTCGCGATCGTGGACGGAGCGATAAACGGCCCAACGACAAGTGTTGACGGAGCCGGATACACGAACAGTTTTAATGGAGCAGGCTCGACGACGCTTTACGATGTCTCGTCTGCTACCGACACTCTCTATGTCCAGAATCCGCCAAATAATGGGACGCTTGTCGCGGTCGGACCGCTAGGTGTCGATGTCTCCTCGGTCAATGGTTTTGATATCTCGCCGATAGGCAATTCCGCCTTTGCCTCATTGACGGTCGGCGGTGTGACTGGGCTATATTCGATCAACCTGACGACAGGTGCGGCAACCTTTCTGGGAAATATTGGAAACGGTACGAACCCTTACTCCGGTCTCGCGGTCGAGACCGCTATGACACCAAATTTCGCGGTGTTTGGCGTCACTGTTGCGAATAATCTGATCAGGTTCAACAGCAACCGGCCCAATACGATCCTTTCGTCTGTTGCGATAACGGGTTTGCAGAGCGGCGAGAACGTTCTGGGAATCGACATTCGGCCGGCGACCGGAGAAATGTTTGCTCTTGGCAGCCAGAGCAGAATTTATAAGATCAATACCACGACCGGTGCGGCGACACTCGTCGGAGTTCTGACGACGCCGCTTCTTGGGACGAATTTCGGGTTCGACTTTAACCCGGTTCCGGACCGTATCAGGATCACGTCGGACCTCGAGCAGAACTTGAGAGCGAATCCGAATGACGGCTCGAATCTGGTCGATGGTCTGCTAGCTTATGCGACCGGCGACCCGAATTTCGGAGCCAATCCGAACATAGTAGCATCTGGCTACACAAACAGCTTTGGAGGGGCGACATCGACAACTCTCTACAACATCGATTCGGGCCTCGGTATCCTGACAACGCAGAACCCGCCAAACGCCGGGACGCTGAACACCATCGGCTCGCTCGGTGTGGCCACGACGGGTGAAGCCGGCTTCGATATTCATCCGGGGAACAACACGGCATTGGCTGCGTTCCAGACTCCCGGAGCTTCCGGCTCAGCTCTATACGCTGTTGACCTTTCGAGTGGTTCGGCCTCGGTGATCGGACCGATCGGCGGAGGAGCTGTGGTGAGGGACATCGCTATCGGGAAAAACACTGCATCCGGCTCCGCATTCGCCCAACTCGATTTCGACGGAGACGGCCGATCGGATCCTTCCGTTTTTCGAGTAAGCAACAACACGTGGTTTGTAAATCGCAGTTCCGACGGTTCCTTTTTCGCGGTTCCGTTCGGACTTTCTCAGTCGGACATCCTGACGCCGGGCGACTACGACGGAGACGGACGCACAGACCTTTCGGTTTGGCGGTCAACCGACGGCATATTTTATGTGCTACAGAGTTCCGACAACACAATTACGGGATTTCAGTTCGGTATCCTCGGAGACGAGCCGCTCGCCCGCGACTATGACGGCGATGGGCGAACGGATTACGCGGTCGCGCGTCGCGAGGGCGGGCTGCTGGTCTGGTATATCCGAAACAGTTCGAACGGTTCCGTCCGGATCGAACAATTCGGCCTCGGGTCGGATGTCGCTGCCCCGGCAGATCATGACGGCGACGGTCGGGTTGACCTTGCGGTTCACCGTGGCAGCCCCGGAGGGCAAGGCACATTCTTCGTTAACCGGAGCACGCTTGGGTTCCAGGCAGTTCAATGGGGTCTTGGTGGCGACCTGGTGGTTCCCGGCGATTATGACGGTGACGGCATCGCTGATTTCGCAGTTGTACGGGCCGGGACGGTCTATGAATGGTTCATCCTGAAGAGTTCGGACGGACAATTGCTTGCCGGTCCGTTCGGTGAAAAACCGCAATTTACCGTCCAGGGCGATTTTGACGGCGACGGAAAGACGGATCGAGCCACATTCGACCCGCTGACCGGTACCTTCTTTTTCGTTAGGAGCAGCGACGGTTTGGTCGGCAACAAACAGTTTGGAATGAACGGTGATTTCCCGGTGGCAAATTACCAGACCCATTAAGCATGCCACCTTCGGTTTCGGCCGGTTTGGTGTAATCCGCTGGCCGAATAAAACCCAAAGCAATTCGAAACAGGGAGTTGAATATGAATAGGAAGATAGTCAGAAAGTTGAATGCGATGCTTGGTCTGATTCTGATCGTCGCAGTCTCGGGAGTGCCTACGCTGGCCTCAAGCCATGCCGAAGCCCCGCTGATCAGTATGGATCGCTTCGCAGACAATACGGATACCTATGCGTTCCGTTCGGTAGAACCGGGCAGGGAAGGATTCGTTACTTTGATCGCCAATTTCATTCCGTTGCAGGAGCCTTCAGGCGGTCCGCAGTGGTTTCGATTTGACGATTCCGTACTTTACGAGATCAAGATCGACAACACCGGGGATGGCCGTGAGGACATCACTTACCAGTTCCAGTTCAAGACCTCGATCGTAAACGGGAATACGGTACTCGGGCAGTCAACCGTTAACGAAGATGGAGTGATCTCAAGTCTCACAGATCCTGACTACAATATGCCCCAGACGTATTCTGTCCGACGGGTCGATTCGAGCACTGGCAGACGAGGGCGTCTGCTCGGCAGCGGCTTTCGGACGCCTCCGGCGAACATAGGTCCGCGAGTGACGCCGAATTACGAACAGAATCTCGGTGCTCCAGCCGTATATGGCCTCCCCGGCGGCGGCAAGGTCTTTGCCGGTCAGCGGGATGAGTATTTTTACATCGACCTCGGTGTCTTCGATGCTCTCAATCTCCGCTCGGTCGGCATGACCGGCGGCATCGATACGACCAAAGGATACAATGTAAGTACGATAGCGATCGAAGTTCCGATACAGGACCTGACCCGCACTCGGACGATTCCCGCTGGCCCGACCTCGCCCGATGCCGTTATCGGGGTTTGGTCAACAGCAAGCCGCAGAACGGTTCAGGTAATCGGTTCGGACGGTTCAAGGAATACGGCAGGAGCGTGGCAGCAGATCTCGCGTCTCGGAAATCCGCTCGTAAACGAGGTAGTAATTCCTCTGAATCTTAAGGATGCGTTCAATTCGCTTTCGCCCGAGTTTGATGCGGTTGCGGCCCCGTTCGTTCTCGATCCCGAACTCGCCCGGTTACTTTCGGCGGTCTTTGGGATCACGGTTCCTCCGCCTCCGAGAAATGATCTGGTAGCAATATTTGCGACTGGTATTCCGGTGAACGAGGTTACCGGCCCAAATTACACAACCTTCCTATCCGACGGGCAGCCGCACGAATATCTCCGGCTCAACGTCGCGATTCCGATAACTCCGATCGGCAGCATCAACAGGCTCGGACTGCTCGGCGGTGATGTAGCCGGATTTCCTAACGGTCGGCGGTTACACGATGATGTGACCGATATCGCGCTCCGAGCGGTAGCAGGTGGTACACCCTTCACACCTGCGACCAACGTACCGCCAAATAATCAACTTGGCGATGGCGTCAGCATGAATCCAGAAGGTCCGCTGCTTACGAGATTTCCGTATCTTCTTCCGCCAAACGCGGGGAATACACCTCGCACCGGAAACGAGCAGATCGCCGAATCGAACAAGGAATGGGATCCAAAGAAGATCCCTGTCGTCGATGAACGAGGGTTTTTGCGTCGATAGTAATCGGCATTAATCGGTCCGGGCATATCTCGAATGCCCGGACCGATCCATGAACTGTTATGAGATACCGATCGATCAATTTCTTAGCAATACTAGTCACTTTTTTCCTTTCCACTTCATGTTCCAACGTTGCGAATGTGGCTGAGGTGGATCTTCCGGCAGGATCAGCGGCGAGGTCGGACGAGATTCGTCAGGCAGAGAACCTTATCAAGAAAATGCCGGACGGCCCTGCGGGCTACAGAGCTCTCGGAATGGCTTACATAAGGCTTTCTCGCGAGACCGGCGATCCTTCTTACAATCAAAAGGCGCTTACGGTAATCGACAAAGGCCTTGAAGTGCAGCCGGGCGATCAGCTCCTTAAAAAACTGAAAGCTACGGTTCTTTTGGCGGATCACGGCTTCGCAGCGGCTCGCGAGATCGGTCAGTCTCTAGAACAGGAGTTGCCAAAGGACCCGTTCGTGATGGGCATTCTGACCGATGCTAACGCCGAACTTGGCGACTATCAAGAGGCCGCCAAATACGCCCAGAAGATGGTGGATCTCCGTCCTGATTCGCAGTCGTATGCAAGAGCGGCTCATATTCGCTCGCTTTTCGGCGACCACAAAGGAGCGGTCGAAATGTACATCCTAGCAGCTCGCACAGCCGACCCGGCAGACGTTGAGGCTCAGGCTTGGTGTCTTGCACAGCTTGGTAACGAATACTGGAAGAACGGCAAATATCCGGAGTCGCTACGTGCCTACGATGAATCTCTCCAGATCTTTCCGGAATACCATCACGCTCTTTTCGGCAAAGGGCGCACCCTGGCGTCCTCTGGGGATCTTCCGGGTGCTAAGGCCACACTGGGACGCGCTCAGCAAAAAGCACCGATGATCGACACCGTTCTGCTGCTCGGCGATGTTTATCAAAAACTTGGCGAGAGCGAAGCCGCCTCGAGGCAGTATGCGATGGCGGAAGCTGGAGAAGAAAAGCTCGGGCCACATTATGACGAACATCGGATGGCTCTCCTTTGGGCGGATCAGAACCGGAATCTCGACCGGGCACTTGAGGTCGCACTGGCAGATTATGCCCAGATCAAGGACATCTACGCCTCGGACATTCTTGCGTGGTGTTACTACCGAAATGGCAGATTCGCCGAAGCACGCGAGCAGATCGCGCTTGCGATGCGGCTGAATACGCGTGATGCCCGTATCAGGTATCACGCAGGTATGATCGAACTCGCTTTAGGGAACAAGTCGGCGGCTAAGAAACATCTGTCGGAGTCTCTCTCGATCAATCCGGTGTTTGACCTGATGAAGTCCGAGTCAGCTAGGGAAGAATTGGCAAAACTGTGAAGAGCTTTACTCAATTTCCACTTCGCTAAAGAGGATGTCTGAAAGTTAAAGATTGCTCTCCAGCCTTATTTGCGAAATTCACTGCGGCCTCTGCGTTGAGATCATGTAAACGCAGAGGTTGCTTAGATTTAGGCAGAGGTCGCTGAGCTAATGTTGCCAGTGTTACGCGACGACCGGGTTCCGTCATACTGCTTTTCAGACAGCCTTAATTTTATGAGAGAACGCATTTTTATTGTCGGTATATGAATAAACTTGGTATAGTAATTGCCCAGACCTTATTTCGTCCGATATTATGTATGAAACAGGTACAGGAGAGATTTATGAGAAACGAATACGATAGGGAAGACGCGAATGTAAGCACAAAATTGACCTATTTGCTTATCGGCGGCGGGATCGGGGCGATAATTGCACTGCTTTTTGCGCCGAAATCGGGAGTCGAGCTTCGCGGCGACATCGCAGATGCGACCCGCAAGGGACTTGAAAAGGGCCGCGAGGCCGCACATCACCTCCAGGAAACGGCCGAGGAATATTACGAGGTCTCGCGTGAGAAGGCGAGTGAGTTCATTCACACGGCACAGGAGAAGGCCGAGGAAGTGGCTGAGAAGGCCCGCTCGGCAGCGGCCCGCACTGCAAATCCGTTTTCCGCAGCGGTCGAGGCAGGCAAAGAGGCGTACATAGCCGAAAAGCGAAAGACCGAAGCCAAGGCGATCGCAGAAGGCCGGCCGAGCTATCCGGTAAAGGATGGAGAGAACAGCTAGGCAGCTTTTATGAATGTAAATGAACCGCAATTCTGGATGATGGTCGCTTCGATCATCATCGCGGTCTGTTTTGTGGTGATGGCGTTCTCAATGATCGCCATCGCCTTGATCGTTCGTAAGGTGATCGGTACCGTTAACCGGATCGAGGAACGGGTCGAGCCGCTGATAGCCAAGGTCAACGCAATGAGCGACCAGGGCAAGGTGATGTCCGTTCATCTGACGGAGGTTTCGGAGAACCTCTCGACGGCTACGAAGTATCTGGCCGAATCGACCGAACTCGTCAAGGACGAGGTTGCCGAGCTCAAGCAACTCGTCGGCTCGACTGCGATCGTCGCCCGCGACAAGGTCGAACTGGTCAGCCAGACCATCGACCGGACGCAGCGGCAGGTCACGACGACGACCGATTTCGTTCAGGAAAAGATCGTCGAGCCGGCACGCGAGATCGCGGCCGTGATGGCCGGTGTTCGGAAAGCTCTTGAGGTGCTTTTTGCTCCGGCTCCGAAACGCATCGACCGCGTTTATGTCGAGGACGAAATGTTCATCGGTTAAGATTTAAGCTGTCGCATAAGAACAGGGCACGGGGGGCTTTCGAACTCTCCGTGCCTTTTGATTTTCCTTACAAGCGGCCTTGCGGCTGCCAAAGAAAGATTGAACAAACGCGTTAAAAATATCGTAAGATAGGGGCGACGATGCCGAAAAAATTCGACACAAATCCGCTCGATCCGGACTTTC
This sequence comes from Acidobacteriota bacterium, assembly GCA_019639135.1. Taxonomy (GTDB): domain Bacteria; phylum Acidobacteriota; class Blastocatellia; order Pyrinomonadales; family Pyrinomonadaceae; genus OLB17. The sequence continues at coordinate 26,060 of JAHBSL010000022.1, read as the reverse complement.
CGGAGAAAGCAAAGGCCGCCGCGACCGCCGATGTCGGCGTTTACACGGCACCGCAAAGCCCGTACAAGACCGCCGAGTTTCCGACCGCTCCGCCGAGCGTTACCGAAGACGAGACGCGGCGTTTCGACGAAGCTGAGTTCAATGCCTATTCGTTTCAGGGTGGGCCGGCTCCAGTCGCGGCCTATGCCGCGCCGATGGCCGAGATGAACCGAGCTTCAAGCCGCAAGGTGGAACGGACCGGACTACCCGAAAAATGGCTCATTGGGCTGCCGTATTTGCCCTTCAAGATCGGATTGATCGCCGGGCTGATCCTGCTGCTGATCATCCCCAAAGAAGAGAGCAAAGTTAGGTTCCATGCCGCTCAGGGCCTTGCAGCACACGTCGGCATTCTGATCGTTATCACTATCCTTGGATTCGTCGGCAACGCTACGGACCTCGCCGATCTAGGCAGCATCATCTTTACCATCGTTACAACGATAATGCTCATTGTTTTTGCGATACGGGCGTGGACGGGGAAACCTGTACATATCGAATCGGTTGACGACCTGACCAACTGGCTTGAGGAAAAGATCGGGCCGATGAAGAGTTAGATTATGTACTGTGAGCGGTGCGGGAAAAAGATCGACAACAGCCTGAATTTCTGCAACGGCTGCGGGGCTCAGCTCCGCAAAGAGAAAGAAAAGGACGAGGAGAAATCGATCTTTAGTGGCTTGCTTTCAGCCCTGATCGCCATCGCGGTCGTTGGTTTTGGGGTGTTGGTCGGCTTCACAGCGATCCTTTTGGACAAGATCGAAAAGACCGAAGCAATATTCGCGTTCGTACTCGCCTATCTCGCCACTCTCTTCGCCGTTCTCTTTATGGTCGTACGTCAGCTCGCGAAAGTGATCGACCGAAAGATCGAAGCAGAGCCGCGGTCGAAGCTCCAGACACTCGCCGACCCGCAGCCGCTTGTTCAGCTTCCGCCCAAATCAACTAACCCGCTTGAGGACTTCAAAGGCCCGGCGAGCGTAACCGAGCACACAACCAGAACGCTCGATGAAGTTCCGGTCCAACGCCGCTAGTCCTTGGGCCCGAAGACCTCTTTCAGAACCTCCGAATATTCAAGTATCGCCTGCTCGCCGTCGCCCGAGTAGATCGAACCGTGCATCGAGGCGATCGTCCGCGGCTTTAGCCCCGCGACACGTTTAAGTGTTGCTTCGGTTTTCGGCGTGTAGGGCAGGTAGTCGGCGAGCGGGCTTGCCTGCATCTCGAGCATCGACTGCCGGACGCGGTCAATAACGCTTTCGGAGGTCAGGGCCGGAACGTCGCCGTTCTGGTGCAGAATGTCCGAAGCGAAGAGAACGCCGGACGTCGTCTCAAAAAGCAAACCGGCCTCCCAGTTGTGCGGCACGTGCGGCGTTGAAATGAACCGGAACGTGTGCGTCCCGGTCGAGAATTCCTCGCCGTCGATCATCCCCTTCGCCGGGTTCACATGCGAGAAATCATCCAAGCTGACCATTTTCCCGACGATGCTGCAAACGGCCGTCGCCTGCGGGGCGATGGCCTGCCATTCGTTGAGCGAGCCGCATTCATCGGCCTCAAAATGGCTGAACCCGATCCAGCGGAGCTTTACCGGATCGATCAGCGAAGCGACCGCTTCGCGAACCATCGGGAAAAGAGCACGCATTCCGGTGTGAAATAGCAGCGGTTCCTCATCGCGGACGAGGAACTGGCTAAAGCCGAGGTTGCCATCCGGCACAAACGTATTGATTCTAAAAATTTCAGGTGCGATCTCTGTTATCGTGGTCATAGGTCCTCCAAACGCACGAGAGCGTATCACCAGTTAACGCGAAACCGTATTCCGAAAAGTGTCAGAACGCTGCCTCGGGTTCGAGGTCGGGTGGTGTTCGTCCCTCGCTTCTGAGCTTTACGAACGCCGTTACTACAAGAAAGATCGCGAGCCCGATGAGGACGAGCGACGCGAGGCCATTGACCATTTTGATATCGAATCCGGTCGAGGCTTGGAAGTTCCCGATGACGAGCGACACGAGTGCCCAAAGCGTTATCGAGAGTACGAAAAGCATCGGCAGCAGCGTGAAGGCGATCCGCTTACGTGCTTTGTAAAGCCAGGCGGTGATCGAAAGCAAGGTCAATGCCGCCAGCAATTGATTCGAAGCACCGAAGAGCGTCCAAAACTCTACCCACGAGCCCGGCTTTGCATAAAAGATCAGGAAGAACGGCAGAGCGACCGTTGCGAGCGTCCCGATAACGGCTCCGAGCCGGCCCGGCACTCCGATCAATTCCTGCACAAGATATCGGCCGAGACGCATCCCGACATCGAGCGTGTCGAATACGAAGGTTGAAAACGCCATCGCGCCAAATGTGATCGCAAAGGGCAGGTTCTCTTTTCCAATAAGCAGCGTCAGGAATTCGCCGATGCCGTTGCCGTAGATCTTTCCGGCGGCAAATGCTTTTCCGTCCGGTCCGTAGAGCAGTTCGTTGCTCGCGATCATCACGATGACAAGTGCCATGAACGCGACGAAGCCCTCCGCGAGCATCGCACCGTAACCGATCGGCCGGGCGTGCGATTCCTTATCGAGCTGCTTCGAAGTCGTTCCCGAGCACACGAGGCCGTGGAACCCAGAGCAGGCTCCGCAGGCGATGGTAACGAAGAGGAACGGGAAAAGCAGGCCGGTCATTCCGCCAACGTCGAAAGACTTGAATGCCGGTTGCTGAATTGTGTAACCGCCGAAAAAGATGCCGATGATGCCGAGTGCGATCGCCGAATAAAGCACGAAACCGCCGAGATAACCACGCGGCTGGAGCAAAGCCCAAACCGGCACGAGCGACGCGGCAATGCAATAGAGGAGAATGATCATTCCCCAGGTCTGATGGCCGAAGGCGAAGACGTTGGAGAACATCGTCCCGAGATAAGCAACGCCGAAGGTCGCCGGGACGAAGATGACGGTCGCGAGCCAAAGCGGAGGCTTGAGGAACCGCTCGACGAGGCCGAGCAAGATCGATAGGCAAAGATATGCGACCGAAGCGAAGGCGACCGCACCGCCCGGGTTGAACGCGGTCGAGCCTGCAAGCGCCTCATCGCCCGAAACGAAAGTCCCGGCCGTAATGTCCGTAAAGGCGACGATGACGTAAACGAGGGCAAGCCAGATGAACGCCATCATCGCCCGGCCCGCGGCTCCTCCGAGCTTGTCGCGGGTGATCTCGGCAATGCTTCCGGCACCGTGTCGAACGGAGGAAGTAAGTGCCGAAAAATCGTGAACGGCACCGATCAGCACAACGCCGAAAGCGATCCAGATAAGACACGGCAGCCAGCCGAACGCCATTCCGGCAATTATCGGCCCGGCAATTGGGCCCGCGGCGGCGATCGCCGAAAAGTGCTGGCCGAAGAGATAGAAAGGGGCCGCCGGAACAAAGTCCTGCCCGTCTTCGAGCCGGTTAGCCGGCGTTATGCGCTTGTCGTCAAGCCGAAATTGGCTCGCGATCCAGCGTCCATAGCCAAAATAGCCAAAGACCAGCCAAGCGATGAAAACGACGGCAAGAAGTGTAAGCATAGGCTTTCGCGGGCCGCCCGTGGGTGTGCGAGGCGTCGATTGAATCTACACGAGGCCGTGGCGTTAATTCAAGCCCCGCGAATCTTGACAAATATTTCTTGATTCGATATCGTTCTAGCTGACAATTAGGCAAGGGGAGTAGATAGCCCTCCAGCGGTCCTTCAGGTCGTCAATACGAGCAGCGATGCTCCGGCCCGGAGGCAAAGTATCAAGACCTTGCACGACGTCACGTTTGATGTCCGTGCGAGGTTTTTCTTTTGCGGACGTGAATTCGCTCGTTTATTGAGGAACACGTATGAGTCTATTTCCGTTTGCTGAATACTGGTGGTTCTATCTTGCATTCACCGGTTTTGTTCTTTTAATGCTTGCTCTTGACCTCGGTGTATTTCACCGAAAGGAGCATGAGGTCTCCTTCAAAGAAGCATCGGCCTGGAGCGTTGTCTGGGTCACGCTTGCTCTCGTCTTTAACTATCTTCTTTACCGCTACACGCTCTGGAAGTTTCCGCAGGACGAACGGCTGATGTCGATACCGGGTTTTGTTCCCGACATAGCGGCATGGAATGTTTCGCTCGAATTCCTGACCGGTTACATCATCGAGAAATCGCTCTCGGTCGATAACATCTTCGTTTTCGTCATAGTATTCGCTTTCTTTGCCATTCCGGCGAAGTATCAGCATCGCGTGCTTTTCTACGGCATCATCGGTGCTTTGGTCTTCCGTGCGATCTTCATCGGTGCCGGTTCATGGCTGATGCAGTTCCACTGGATCATCTACATTTTCGGCGGGTTCCTTATCCTCACCGGTGTGAAGATGATGTTTGGGCCGGAGAAGGAGATTGACCCGGAGAAGAACCTCGTCATCAAGCTCTTCAAGCGGGTGATGCCCGTTACGTCAAAGCTCCACGGCAAGCACTTCTTTGTCCGCGAGCATGGCCGCCTGGCCGCAACGCCGCTCTTCATCGCTCTGCTCTTTCTTGAGATGACGGACATCATCTTCGCGGTCGATTCCGTCCCGGCGATCTTTGCCATAACGGCCGAGCCGATGATCGTCTTTACCTCTAACATCTTCGCGATACTTGGCCTTCGAGCGATGTATTTCATGCTCGCCGGAGCGGTCAGCAAGTTCTATCTGCTCAAGTACGGGCTCTCTATCGTGCTGATATTCGTTGGGCTAAAGATGGTCTGGCTCAACGACGCTTTTGGCGGCAAGTTCCCGATCACCTGGTCGCTCGGCTTCATCCTTTCGACCATCGCGATCTCGGTCATCGCGTCGCTGATGTTTCCGCGAAAGGAAGAAGCTCCGGACGGCGATCCGCTTCCATAGTGATGCGTTCCTTAGGCCGCGGCCAACGCTGTGCTAAAATTCCGCCGAGCTATGCACAGCGAAAGATCGGTACAGGAAATATATTCGCCGGGCGGGATCTGCTTTGGCTGCGGCCCGGCTAATGAGAAAGGGCTCCATATCAGGAGTTTTGAAGAGGGCGACGAGTTGGTCGCCGAGTGGCACGCCGAGCCGCACCATCAGGCATTTCCCGGCGTGCTGAACGGCGGCATAATCGGCGCCCTTCTTGACTGCCATTCCAATTGGGCGGCGGCAGTTCACCTGATGAAAAAGCGGGGCGAGGACGCGGCACCGTGTACGGTAACCGCCGAGTTCCACGTCAAGCTGCTCCGTCCGACGCCGGTCGATGGGCCGATCTCGCTTCGCGCCCGCGTTGTTGAATCGACCGATGACCGGGCGACCGTCGAGGCCGAGCTGATCGCCGGCGGCAAGGTCTGCGATACCTGCCGCGGCGTGTTCGTCGCCGTTACCGAAGGCCACCCGGCTTACCATCGCTGGTAAAGTTTTCTAAACAGAAATGGACAAAGCAAAGATAATTGAGGAGCTGAAGAGAACATACTTCGGATTCATTGCGTTCATCGAACCGATGTCCGAGGCCGACTTTACATTTTCGCCCGACGGTGTGAAGTGGACCGCCGGCCAGCAGGCTGATCATCTTTGCCGCTCGCTCGCACCGCTCAACAAAGGGGCCGGAGCACCCGAGTTTGTCCTGAAATCGATGTTCGGAAAGGCGGATCGTCCATCGGTCGGCTATGACGAACTGGTTGCCCGGTATCAGGCGGCGATTCCGGGGGTCGTTGCTCCGGATGCGTATAAGCCGGAGGCGATCCCGTTCGGGATGAAAGAAAAGCTGATAAGAGATCTTCGCGGACAAGTAGAAGCTCTCTGCAAGAACGTCGATAAGTTTGATGAGAAGAAGCTCGACATCCTCGTGCTTCCGCATCCGCTGCTCGGCAAGCTTACGCTTCGCGAAATTCTCTACTTCACGATCTACCATGCTGAACATCATCAACGGCACGTCAAGCAGAGTCTCGCTCAGAGGCCGCCGTCAGCGTCGTGATCAGTTCGGTGTAACGCGGCAATAGTCCCAACCGTTCGAGCCATTCCGATTGCTCTGCCATCAGGCGGGGGAGATGGACGACGTCCGAGAGGGCGTAATCGACGAGTTCGTCGGTCCAGATGCCGTCCCATTTTCGGGTAAATTTTGCCCGCTGCGTTTTATCCAGATCGACGGCGAAATAGCGGTAAAGCGTATCGGCCAGCGAAGCGGATTGGTTCGCACCGCGGGTCAGCACCTTTTCGGCGATCATCGTATCGAAGACGTTGTTGACCGAGTGGCCGGCGGCAGAGAGAAAATCGAGGTCAAAGCGGGCGTTGTGAAATATCTTGATGATGCCTTCATCCGTAAGAATGTCCGCCAGCGGCCCGAGCCCGACGCCTTCGCTGAGCGGCACCAACACGTTGAATTCACCATCAGAGAACTGCACCGAATAGAGCCGGCCCGACGAAGGGCTTAGCCCCGAGGTCTCCGTGTCGCAGCCGAGAGCCGCGGCCGTACGCAGCCGCTCGAAAGCTTCCGCAATTTCAGCTTCGGTCCTCGTGATAAAAACGTCCATCTTGTGAAGCTATAGTCTCACGCAAAGCGGCGGAGGAAGCAATTGGGAGAAGAGGAGAAGAGGAGAAGAGGGGACAGAGAGACGCAGGGACGCGGGGATTTGGGGAAACGGTGTATGATTTATTGAGAAGGGAATCGAGAATTAAATCTTTTGCTGGGAATGTATGGCAGTGATAAATGAAATTGAGGCAAGGGTTTTGGGGAGTCTGGTCGAGAAGCAGTTGACGACGCCGGAGTATTATCCGCTGACGCTGAATTCGCTGGTCGCGGCCTGCAATCAAAAGTCGAACCGCGACCCGGTGATGTCGCTCGGCGAGTCAGAGGTGCTTGCGGCCGTTGATTCGATGCGGGACAAGAACCTCGTTTATCTCTTCCATGGCAGCACGAGCCGAACGGTGAAATACAAGCATATGCTGCCTTCGGTCTTTGAGCTCGACGAAGCGGGTGTGGCGGTGATAAAGCTCCTGCTTCTTCGCGGGCCGCAGACCGCGGGCGAACTACGCGGGCGGGCGGACAGGCTTCACGAATTCGGCGCGATCAGCGAAGTGCAGGAAACGCTCGATGCTCTGGCACGCCGCGATGAGCCGCTGGTCGTAAAGCTCGAACGCCAGCCGGGCCAAAAAGAAGCCCGTTATGCTCATTTGCTCAGCGGTCCGGTCGATGCCGCGGCTTTCGTCGAGAACCGCAGTGCTTCGTCGTCGCCCGCCGGAGACCGGTTGGCCGAGGTCGAGGCGCAGCTCGCCGAACTCCGAGAGGAATTCACGGAATTCAAAGCGATGTTCGAGGAATTTCGCCGGCAGTTCGATTGATCTACGGATGTCGTCGAACCAGCACTTCGAACTCGCGGCTCGCAGTTGCTCCCGATTGTGATAGATCCGAAACTGTTATGGTAAAGTCAAACGTTCCGGCTCGTCGCGGACGGCCAAACAAGATCCCGGTTGCCGGGTCGAGTCTTACGCCCGGCGGAAGGCTTCCTTCTGTTACCGACCAAGAAAAGCTCCCTGAACCACCTGCGGCTAACAACTGCCCGTTGTAGAACCTCAAAAAGTGTGGATCGGCAAGATCGGCGGTGATGATCTGAACCGGTGCAAACGCCGAGTATTCGAAGGCACCGAGGTCCATCGGGCCTGCAGATGGCCGCGGAATGATCGAACGATGCCTTACGTACTGCGAAAGCAATGCATTATCGGGCAAAGTGTCCGGGTGAAGCGATGTGCCGGAGTCGATCGCGGCAGAACCGGCGGAGAGAGAGAAATTCTGAGCTGCGGCATCGGCGAAACCGGGCTGAGTACCGGTGATCATCGTCGGGCCGCCCGAAACGCTTCCGGTGAAACCTCCGCCTTCATGCGAGTTTCGCCATCCGGTCTTTACCCAGTTGTTCGCGAGCGTTAGTTGCCCGGCTTCGGCGAGCATTGCCATGCTCGTGCCCGCTGCGGTATTAAAAATGATGTTATTGCGGGCATCGGCGGTCTCGTCATTTGTCGATAGCCGCATCAATACGGTCGTGCCTGCCCGCAGTGAATAAATTGTGTTGTTGTAAAAATAGAGCTTTCCCTTGCGGTAAGTGGCCGTGTTTCCATTGTCTCCGCCATAGTGAACCACCTGATTATTCCCGCCGTCCTGTTTGATAAGCACATTTCCATAGACGAACGTCTTGCGGTATGCGGGGTCGTTGCGAATGACGGCCGTATCTTCGCCCTCAACCATGTCGATATTTCGGTTTCCGCCTTCGATCCAGTTATAGCGAACGACCAACCCGGCCGACCGGTCCTTAAGGTTAACGCCAGGTGCCCCGTTCCTAAGCGGGCCGAACCGGTTGAACTGAAAGGTGATGTTGATGGCTGCGGTGTAATTGTTGTGCTGGAAGATGCTGCCGACTATGCCGTTGCCGTAGATGTAGTTTCCTTCAACGAGAATATTGCGCGACTGCGCCGAATCGGATGATGCCGCGAAGAGGCCGTTCGCTCCATCGGTGATGATGTTGTTGCGGATGATAATGTTCTCGCCCTTTTCAATAAAGATCGGCGACGCGGCCGATGCGTAATTCTGCACCACGTTGTTGCGGCCTGTGAACTGATGGTCGGGATGTGCTCCGCGGATCTCTAGATTCTCGATCACGATGAAACGAGGCATCGTGTCCGCCGGTATATTTGCTCCGCCGATCTTGATGACGCCACGCTGTTCGCTCCAGAAGTTCAGGTTTGCGGGTGTCGTCGCGTTGACGCCGCTGATGACCGGCAACTCACCATTCGGGCCCGGAACGCCGGTTACGGTTATCGGTTGGTCTGCGGTACCTTGGCGGCAGATCACCCACTTTTCGCGGTACGGCTCGGGCCGCCAATGTATCCGCACGACATCGCCCGGCTGAAGCGTCGCCCAAGGGACATCTGCAATATCGTTCATCGCCGGATCGTCCGGCCGCACGTCGTACACCGCTGCGTGCGAGGTTGCAATGGCCAAAAATAGTATCGATGCCAACAAGATCGTTCTTCGCATAATGAGGCTCTGAAAATTCGGCGAGGGCAGGAAAATAAGAAACTGGGATTGAAGGGGACTCCCTATTATATAAAGAGTTCAATAGCGGGCAAAATTCTAGTCTGGCCGAACAAAAAAAGAGGCCGAAGCCTCTTATCTACAGGATCGGTGGAAGAAAGAACTAATTCACCCAAACGCCGATCTTCTTATTGACGATGTCGCCGACGCTGATGTTCGGATTTTCGGTCCGTGCCTTGCGGACGAACTCGGCATCGACCTTGAAGATGCGCAGCTTTACGACCTCTTCGGGGTCGAGGTTGGTGAGGCCCTCGTTGCGAAGCGAGCTGAGATACTCGGGCGTGACCTTGAAGATGCTGTATTTCACAAGGTGCTCGAAGTTGTCCGCGCCAAAGCCCATGTCCTTGATACCGCGGACGAACTCGGCATCGATCTTGAAAATGCGGGCTTTTACTAGGTCGTCCATTGAAAGATTCGGGAAGCCGGTCGCCTTCATTTCCGCCATGAACTTGCCGTCGATCTTGAAGATCGCGGCCTTGAAAAGATCGTCGAGGCCCAGTTTGCCGAAGTTTGCCCCGGCGAGGTCGTCAGCAAGTGCGGTCGTTACGTTCAGCATCGCGGCCATGAAGAGCTTTTCTTCAAGGCTCGATCCGCGATTCGAGTTGCCGTCCGAATCAAGATCGAAGCCGCGTGCCCGAAGGCCATCGGCAAAGCCATAGTTCGGCACGAAGCGATAGGTTCCGCTGCCCTTGCCGTCCGTAAACGTTCCCTCGCATTGGATCGTCCCGGCCTCGCGTACGAGCGAGAAGTTAACGCTGCCGCTTTGCAGCGAACCTGTGCTCAGGCCGTTGAGTTCTGAAATATCGTATGTCGAGCCGTTTTGATACTTGCCGCCGCGTACGCCTTTGCGTTCAAAGGAGAGGTTGATCTTGCCGGATGCGGCGTCTTTGACCTTCGCCGTCCAAGTACCCGAAACCGTGTCCTGTGCTGCGATGATCCAATTGCCGAAGATGATGATGATAAAAAGTGCGGCCGCCCGGCCAAAATGAGTAGAAAAATGCTGCATTAATGCCTCCAAATGAAATTTATTTGCCCGCAAGGGATATTCAACGGAGAAACACCGAGGGTGATGGATTTGTGACAAATAGAAACGATGAAAAGAAAAAAGCCGGCCATCGCAACCGGCTTTTTCATCCCCCATTGGATATGGCTCTTTAGTTCCTACGGCGAGTGCTCGGGCGGGTCGTCCGCTGCGGGGTGATATTCTTATCGGCCTTGAGAGCCTCGATAAGCCCTGCTGCATCAGCCTTGTAGCGGTGGTTTGCGGGAGCCGCTTCGGCAAACTTCTGAAGCAGGTTGGCTCCTTCCTGAAGCTGAGCATCGTTGCTGTTCAGGTAGCCGGCGTTGACAAGGCTAAGACCGGCACCGGCCATCGCATCGATGTTGTCCGGGGCGGCTTCGAGAACGGCCTTGTAAACGGTGATCGCGTTATCCGAATCACCGGCAACACGGTAAAAGTCCGCAAGGATCAGCAGGGTCTCCAGTTTGCGCTTTTCGTCCGTTTCGGCAGCAATATTGGCCTCGAGCAAAGTTTTTACCGATTCTGCCGCTTCGGGTACGGCCTGCTCGGTGCGGACCATAAGGCTAATGGTTTCACGCGAGCCATCGAGCGTCTGCTTCTTGAACTGGCTGACCACGTTCATATCTGCTGCGGTAGCCTTGGCCGCGAGGTCCCAAGCCTTGCGGTAGGAATCTATTGACTCCGAGAAATCCTGCTTGACCTTTGCCATTGCCGGAATTTTCTCGGCGGACGGCTTGTTGGCGTTCTCATTAAAAGTTGCGACGGCGCGCTGCCTGAGCGAAAGGGCCTTGTTGTTCAAAAAGAGAGGGGCTGCACCGACAAAATCGGGATCGACCTGATATCCTTCGTCAAACTTGACGATAGCCAAATCATAGTTCTTGGCTGAAAAGGCCTCGCTGCCTTCTTTTAGAGTCTGCTGGCGGACCTCGTTTCCGCGCTTTGCCCGTTCGTTCGCGGCTTCGACCTCTTTCCGCTTTGCTTCGAACTCGGCCTGTTCCTTTTCGAGCTTCTTCCGCTCCTCATCCGAAAGTCCGGCCGCAGGAGCACCGCCCGACTGTGCCGCGGCCGCCCGAACTTCTTCTTCGGTCAGAATTCGCCCATCGCCCGGCTTTACGACGAATTCGACGTTCTCATTACCCGGGGATATATTTACCAGATATGAAGGAGTGATGCCCGGACCTCCGACCGCGATGATAAGCCGTGCTCCGAAAAGGACGCCTGCAAAGCTGAACTCACCTCGACGATTGGTTTTGGCCGTGGGAAGCTTTCCCTTTGAGATATCCGACCGATAGGCCTCGACCGTAATGTCCGGTGCAGGAACCTTCGTCCCGTCAGGCTGTTCAATAAGAACTTTGCCGCGAACCGGTGCCGTCTGGCCAAAGGCCGTAAAACCAAGCGAGAGAACGAAGGCCGCAACGGCCATCGAACCAAAAAACTTTCTCTTGAACATAACGATTTCTCCGATCTATCGGTCCTGTTTCCTTCAGATCGCACGACTAGGATGCAGAACCCGGGATTAGGGTTTATATTTGATTAAAGTTTACCCGAAATCTGCTCGATTTTCGAGAGGATCGCGGTGAATGGGTAACAATTTGCGAAAAACCGTGCCGAAGGCCTAGTGGAGTGCCTTACTTTGGTCAATTTGCCGAACATGACAAGCCGAATCTTCAATTTCAGTGCCGGGCCTGCCGTAATGCCCGAACCCGTGCTTGAGCGGGCTCGGGAAGAACTTCTCTCGCTCGGCGGAGCGGGCATGAGCGTGATGGAAATGAGCCACCGCTCGCCCGAGTTCGAGAGCGTTCTCCACAAGGCGGAAGCCGGAATTCGAGAACTTTTGGGCCTGCCGGCAAATTATCGAGTGCTATTCACCTATGGCGGCGCAACGATGCAGTTCTCAATGGTGCCGATGAACCTGTTGGCCGGCGGCCGTGCCGACTACATCACCACCGGAGCGTGGGGCGACAAGGCGATCGCGGAGGCCCGCCGTTTCGGCCGGGTGAACGAGATCTTCTCGACGAAGGGATCGGGTTTCCGCTCGGTGCCGGCGGGTGAGGAAATTGTCGTTTCCGCCGATGCGGCCTATGTTCATTACTGCTCCAACGAAACGATTGACGGCGTCGAGTTTCACTACGACCTTGATGTTGGCGGAATTCCGGCGGTTTGCGATGCTTCATCAAACATTCTTTCGCGGCCGATAGATGTTGAGAAATATGCGTTGATCTATGCCGGCGCCCAGAAGAACATTGGTCCGAGCGGCGTGACGGTCGTCGTCGTCCGCGAAGATCTGCTCGAACGTATCCCGGATGGCTTGCCGTTGCTGCTCGATTACCGAACATACGCGAGTACGGACTCGATGCCGAATACGCCAAATACATGGGGAATCTATCTCATCGGGCTGGTCACTGATTGGCTAAGAGAGCAGGGCGGGCTCGCGGCAATGGCCGAGCGGAACCGCGAAAAAGCGAAGCTGCTTTATGAGGCGATAGATGCAAGCGACGGCTTTTACCGCGGCCACGCCGAGCGGGCGGCAAGGTCGCTGATGAACGTTACGTTCCGGCTGCCGAGCGAAGAGCTTGAGGAAAGGTTTTGCACCGAGGCCGAACGCCGCGGGATGAGCGGCCTCCGAGGCCACCGTTCGGTCGGCGGCATCAGGGCCTCGATATACAACGCTTTCCCGCGTGAGGGCGTCGAAAGTCTGACTGAATTCATGCGCGATTTCGCAGCAACGAACGGTTGATTGCTTTCAAGGCAACTCAAGAGGAATATTACAATGAAGTTTTCCGGCTGCATCTTTTATCTTTCCTTGCTTTCCACCATTTTCGCGGCGGCGCTTCTCCCCCTGGCGGCCCAGGAACCTTCAGCGCGGCCTCGATTTACAACCGCTGAGCTTAAGGCTTTTCTCAATAAAGCGTCAGAACGGTCCGACGAATACAACAAGACGTTCAAGGACCTGACGGCCGAGGAAACGCGAACGACCGAGATCTTTGACAAGGACGGACTCCTCGAAAAGCGCCGTACCATCGTCTCCGACCTGATCATTTACCAGCCAGCTTCGCATACAGAGAATGGCTCGGTCACCGAGTATCGGCACGTCCGCGAGGTGGACGGCAAGATCGTGAAGGGTCGTGATCGCCGAGCCGTCAGATTCTTCGAGCGCCTTGCAAAGGCCCGCTCCGTCGAGGAAGAGCTGGAAAGGATCAAGAAGGAAAGCCAGAGGTACGACGAAGATATTTTACTCTACAACGCGCCGCTTTGGCAGGGCTTTCTCTTTCACATTACCGACACCTCAGCCTTTGAATACGAAGAAATAGAGACAGACCGGATCGGAGGGCGTGAAGCGGTGGTCGTGCGTTTCCGGCAAGTCGCGGAAGATGCGAAAATTAAAATCGACATCGATGCGCCGAAAGCTCTTAAATTGTCACAACCGCGGTGGGCCGGAACAATATGGCTCGATCGCGAAACTGCAGAAGTTCTGAAATTTTCGAAGGAAGTGACTGCCCGGTCACCGTTTTTCGCTGGCCCGCTAACGGTAATGACTATGGAATCGCTCTTTGTGCCGAGCGATCTGGGAATAATGGTGCCGGAGACCATTGTCTTCGCGAGCTTCAACCCACAGACGAACCATCGCGAAATCGCGAAACTCGAGCCTGGGAGGCAACTGGAGCCAGAGGTCAGAGAGGCAAGACGGCAGACGATCCGGTATCGCAGTTTTGCCCGGTTCGACGTCAACACGCGATTCGATGGCGTTAAATAACGGACAGTTCAGATAGAGGAAAGTGTACCGTGCAGTTCAGCTTCCTCATCTTTACGGACCGTCCGCAGGTCGATAAGTACTTTGTCCTCGGCGATGCGGGCGATGACCGCTGGATTTCCAAGCCGTAGTCGTCGTTCTATCTCGTCTGCCGAAATGGTGCGGCCGGTCAATGCGACGAGCGTGGTTTCCGGGTGAATGCCCGGAGCCGAGCCGCCGCCGATAGCAGATTCTCCTCGGATCACGTCAACATCAATGTAACGGCCCTCAGGCAACTTGCTTCGTAACTCATCTGCAAAGGAGTTAGCTCGCTTTTCGATCTCGGCTTCCGGCATCGAAAGCATTTTTAGAACAGGAATCTCTTCGAAATGCGTCCCGCGTTCGTAAGCGAGGAGTGTGGCTTCAAGTGCGGCGTAGGTCAGCTTGTCCGGCCGGAGTGCCCGGTAAAGCGGGTGACGCCGGATCGTCTCGATCAGCTCTCGCCGGCCGACGATAATACCCGACTGCGGCCCGCCGAGCAGCTTATCGCCGCTAAAGGCTACGAGGTCTGCCCCCTCGGCTATCGAACGAGAGATAAGCGGCTCATCGCCGAGGCCGAAATCGCTCAGATCGACCACCGCACCCGAGCCTGCGTCCTCGAAAAACACGACGCTTTTCTCTCGAGCGAGCGCCGCAAGCTCCGCATTGCCAGGCGACGAAGTGAAGCCGATGATCCGATAATTCGAGGGATGAACGCGGAGCAGCATCGCGGTGTTTTCGCCGATTGCTTTCTTGTAGTCCGCAAGCTTTGTCCGGTTGGTTGTGCCGACCTCTTTCAGAGTGATGCCCGAGCTGGCAAGGACGTCGGGCACGCGAAAATCTCCGCCGATCTCGACCAGTTCGCCGCGGGAGATGACCACCTCGCGGCCGGCAGCGAGCGTCGTCAATGTCAAAAAAGCTGCCGAGGCGCAGTTGTTGACGATGACGGCGGCTTCAGAACCTGTCAGCGAGGCGATCAACTCTTCCGCACCGCGTCCCCGCTTGCCGCGTTTGCCGGTCGAGATGTCGTATTCGAGCGTGCAGTAGCCGGCAGCGGCTTCGGCGATCGCTTTCTTCGCATTTTCCGAAAGCGGAGCCCGACCGAGGTTCGTGTGGATAACGACTCCGGTCGCGTTGATAACACCCGCGAGCAGCAACCGCGAGAACTCATCGCGAAGCCGCCCGATCTCTATAGCAGCCGCGGCAGCAAGGTCGGCCTTCGTGGCCGCTTCTATCAATGGTGCGTTCACCATCTCCGCTCGCAGATGCTCGACAGCGAGTCGTGCCCAGCTCTTAACACGGCCGCTGCCAAACGCCGCGATCATCGACGATACGGCATCGGCCTGAAGCAGTTCATCGATCGAGGGAAGCTGGCTAAGTGGGTTTGGCATTGGACGCTTGGCGGCTTCGGACATAAACCATCAATAGCACACGCGGAATTTTTTTGGAATAGTCGGGCGGATAGTAATTTTAATTAAAAGGCCCTTTTCTCAACGGCCGACCCTCCTCACCCACAAGCTATGCCAATGCGACACAAGATATCATCCTCCGTCCGTCAAACTGCTTCAAGGCTTGAAGAGACCGCAGCGATCGATCAGGAGATCACCCGAATCGAAGAGGCGATCCGAAGGTTAAAGATCGATTTTGACATCTATTTCAACGGTTCGGCCAAGCGGCCGCCGCTAGAGGCACGTGCCCGGCTTGAGGCGAACCTAAAACGGCTGACGGACAAGCGGAACCTGAACTATAGCCAGCGATATCAATTGCAGGGCCTTGTTGCCCGCTTTACGTCTTACCGCGAGCTTTGGCGGCGGACGCTCCGTGCACGGGGCGAGGAACTCGTCTAGCTGCGGCAACATCGAAAAACAAAAAGCGGCTGCCATTTTTGGCGGCCGCTTTTAAAATATCGCTTTCGATCAAATGCAGGGTGATTGAAAACGGTCAATTGTTCAATCTCAGGCACGGGTTTGAACGTTCTCAGCTTGCGGGCCTTTTGGACCGTTCGTCACCTCAAACTCAACTTCCTGTCCTTGGATAAGGGTCTTATAGCCATCGCCAAGTATCGCGCTGTAGTGCACGAAAATATCCTGTTCGCCGGGCTGCTCGATAAAGCCGTAGCCCTTTGCGTTGTTGAACCACTTGACCATTCCTACTGTCTTAGACATCACTATTCTAATTCCTCCTACAAACCTCAAAAATCAAATCTTTATCTGCCTTTACATATGAGGCAGAGCCAAAGTTAGAAACCCCTTGATCTGAAAGCGTCGAAGATGTAGTTCCCCCCAACCTTGAATAGGAGGGCCTCAAAGTTCAATCAAATCTTAAATTGCAAGACCTGTTGTTTAGACTACGCGGGCATAATCTTCGATGAAGGCGAATTTACTTATATTTAACGCCGGTGTCAAGCACTTTCTCGGGAAAACCGACAAATTTATTGAAAATTGACAGAAAGTTGCCGATAGCCGATGATTACGGTGTTAAGAAACAGGTTTAGCAATGTCAACATCTTATGGCGGGGACGCACCGCTTTCATACAACAAGTATCTCAAGGTGCCGGAGCTCATCCGCCTTCAGCAAACGCTCTCCGAACCGGAAAGCCACGATGAACTGCTCTTCATAATCATCCATCAGACATATGAACTTTGGTTCAAGCAGATACTTCACGAGCTTGACGCCTGTATAGGCTGGATGGGCGAGGGTCGGCTCTTTCGTGCCAATCACTCGCTCCGCAGCGTCAATTCTATCGAGCGTATTCTGGTAACTCAGATCCACATTCTCGAGTCGATGGCTCCGATCGGCTTTCTCGAATTTCGCGACAAGTTGAACCCGGCGAGCGGGTTTCAATCGATGCAGTTTCGCGAGCTCGAGTTTTCATCCGGGGCAAAGGACGAGAAGATACTCGAATCATTTCGCGAGGACGAATTTGCGTATGGGTGCTTAAAGGCGAGGTTCGATGCCCCGTCGCTTGCCGATGCATTTTGGTCGCTGCTCGAAAGAAACGGCCTCTCGGGTGCGAGCTACGAGGAACGGGTCAACTCGACCGTAAAGATGCTCGCAAAGCCCGAGCGTTACGCCGAGCTTTACAACATGCAGGATCTGCTGATCGAGCACGACGAGTTGGTAATCGCCTGGCGTTACAACCACATCCAGATGGTCGAACGGATGCTTGGAATGAAACGCGGAACGGGTGGCTCGGACGGCGTCGGGTACCTGACGACGACGCTCAAGAAGAAATTCTTTCCCGAACTTTGGGAAGCAAGAACACATCTGAAAATGGAAGATGTTTTGGCGAGTGATTAGGGGAGATGTGAGATTAAAGATGAGAGATGATAATTGATAGATGAATTAGCGTGAGGCAACGAATGAGTCGATGTCGTTACGGGCTCTTTGATGATCAGCTCCCGACATCTTTCACCATCCATCTATCATTTTTCATCTATCATTTATCATTTGTTCTCTTACACTTAACACCGTTCACTTCTCACTTACTCCGAACGTAAAATGAAATAGTGCCATGTTAAAGATCCATTCGAAGTTATTATTTGGCCTCCTTGTTAGCGTACTTTTTGCGGCTGCGGCTGCGGCTGTCGGGCAGGAGCCGGAGACCGTTCGCGTGACGATCCTCCACTTGAACGACACCTATCAGTTCACACCGGTCGATGGCGGCAAGCGGGGCGGCCTTGCACGCGTTATGACGCTCCGCAAAGAGGCTCTGAAAGACAACCCGAATACGCTGATGACGCTCGGCGGCGATACACTTTCGCCCTCGGTCGAGACGCGAACGTATCGTGGCAAGCAGATGATCGATGCCTGGAACGCGGTCGGGCTCGACTACAGCGTGCTCGGCAACCACGAGTTCGACATCCGGACGAATGAACTCCTCGACCGCATCAAGGAATCGCGGTTCACCTGGCTCGGTTCGAACGTCATCGACACAAAAACGGGAAAGATCTTTGCCGATATGCCGCCGTTCGTTATCCGCCAGATCGGCGGCGTCAAGATCGGCATTATCGGGCTGCTCCTGCCTGAAACGAAAGAGACATCATCGATAGAGGAGCACCTTCAGGTCGCGGATTATTGCATAACGGCCCAGGAGCTTATCCCGAAAATGCGGGCCGCCGGAGCGAACACAATCATCGGCCTGACCCATCTTTTCATGGCACAGGACAAAAAGCTCGCGGCCTGCGCGCCCGGCATCGATCTCATCCTCGGCGGGCACGAGCACACGCTTCTGCAGTCATCGGCCGCCGGCGTGCCGATCTTCAAGATGTGGGCCGATGCCCGCGAGGTCGGCAAATTCGACCTCTTCATCGACAAAAGGTCCGGTAAGCTTGTGAGCATGGATTGGCGCGTGATTCCGGTGACGGACCAGATCGCCGACGCTCCCGAATTCGCTCCGGTGATCGCCAAGTACAAAGATCTTCTCGACCAGCTTGAGGTGGGGATCGGCGCGACCTCGGTGCCGCTCGACGCTCTTTCGTATTCGGTGAGGAACAAAGAAACCGACATTGGGAACTTCATCGCCGATGCATATCGCAATGCGGTCGGTGCCGATATCGGCTTTGTAAATGGCGGTTCGATCCGGGCCGATCTTTCGTACAACCCCGGGCCGCTAACGAAGCGCGACGTGCTCTCGATGCTGCCCTTCAACAACCCGATCGTCAAGGTCGAGGTTACGGGGAAAACGCTTATGTCGATCCTCGAACACGGCGTTGCCCGCTCGGCCGAAGACAGCGAACCCGGGCGTTTTCCGCAGGTCTCGGGACTTAAATTCACCTTCGACGCCGGCAAATTGCCCGGCCAGCGTGTTACGGAAGCATATGTTGGCGGAAAGCGTGTCGTGGACGATGCCGTATATACCATCGCGACCTCCGACTTTCTCGTCTCGCGGTCTGGCGATGGCTACACGATGTTCAAAGAAGCGAAGATACTGCTCGCTGCCGACAAAGCGCCGAAAGATTCCGAGGTCTTCGAAAAGGCCATTAAGGATTCGCCAAACTCAACCATCTCGCCGAAGGTCGAGGGTCGGATAACTAGATTGAACTAAGAATACTGGAAGACCGAAACTGATAGCTCGGAACTGAGTTTTATAATAGTTGTTAGTTTCGAGTTTTCAGTTTCCAGTTTCGCCTCAGATAAGTTCGACAAAAACTTCGTTAGAGTACAACATTCCTTTTCGGGTCAGTCGAAGGTGGCCTTCTGAGATCTCCACCAGGCCACTTTCGTTTAACCTGGAGATGCTTTCGATCAAATCGGATCCAAACCGGTTGACATATGCAGATACACTAATGCCCTGGTTCATGCGAAGGCCAAGGAATGCGGATTCTGACGCGAGGTCGATGGTTTCGCGGTAGGTTTCGGCGGAGCCGGTACGTTCGATCATTTCGACGTATTGGGCCGTATCGCGTTCGTTGGCGTAGCGTTCGCTGCCGTCGAATGAATGAGCGGAGACGCCAAAGCCGAAGACCGGTTCGAGCCGCCAGTATTTTGTGTTGTGGCGAGATTCAAATCCGGGCTTGGCAAAGTTAGAGATCTCGTACTGCTCGTAGCCCGCGGCGGCGAGCCGGTCGAGCATCAGCTCGTACATCTCGGCCGCAAGTTCGTCGTCGATCGGCGTCCGGCGGCCGCTGCGGACCTGTTCGGCGAGCGGCGTGGATTCGTGGATCTCGAGCAGATATAGCGAGAGATGCTCGGGATCCATCGCCATTGCTTCATCAAGATTTTGCGACCAATCCTCTAGAGTTTGTCCCGGCAGACCGGCGATCAAATCAAAGCTAATGTTTTCGAATCCTGCCTCGCGGAGCATCCGGTAGGTTTGCCGTGCGTCATTGGCGTCATGACCGCGGGCGAGGAGCTTGAGGTCGCGATCGTTGAAGGTCTGTACACCGAAGCTCGCCCGATTGATGCCGAGCTTTTTGTAAGCATCGAGCTTTTCCGGCGTGACCGTCGCCGGGTTCATTTCCATCGTGATCTCGGCCGATTCAGCCACAGAGAACACAGAGTTCACTGCGTTTAGAATTCTCTTTATTTGTTCGGGCTCTAGTAGTGAAGGAGTGCCACCGCCGAAGTAGATGGTGTCGATGTCAGAACCCGTTGCGTCAGCGGCGGGCCAGTTCGCCGAGCCTACCGAGTCATCAATGAACTGGCCGCCCGCTAACGCAGGCGGTTCCGACCGGATCTCGCGGCAAAGCGCGTCCACGTACCGCTCGACCGCATCAGAATCGCGATACACATCAGTCGCGAAGTCGCAGTAAGAACACCGCGACTTGCAGAAAGGTATATGAAGATAGACTCCCGCCGGCATTCGATTAGTCTAAACAGTACCGCAAGTCTGTCCAGTAAGAAAAAGTATTGCCTCGAATGGCGGCCGAGTGTTCTAATATGCGTATTGTGATACGACTCACTTCACTTATCATATTCCTCGCTATTGTGGTTATCGGTTGCGGAAAGGAATACACGACTTCGAGCGACAATGTTTGGGACCCGGATGTTATTTCACCAACTGAGACTGTACCTACTCCTTTCCCCGAGCCAACAACAAACGCTGAGTCGGAGTACGAAGGTGTAGCGATCGATCAAATGTTTCCAATCACGGCGCAGATTTCAGCAATTGACGAAGAGGGGCATGAGAGTAACGCAGACATGAAGGTAGGACGATATGTCGTTAAGATTAAAGAATACGTACCGCGAACGCTCGAGCGCGAGGGAGTGGGTATCTTTACGTTCAAACGACGTGAAAATGAGGGCTACTGGGCGGCGTTGGCCGGTACCTCGCAGTTGCTAGGGCCGACTTCGACTCAGATATATACAGTTGTTTCCGGACCGGGCGGTGTCTGCTGCACAAATTACTCGATTGTCGACGTTTCGTCCGGACGGCCAAGAAGCATTTACCACAGCGAAGATTTTGGTGGATTTCGTAATCCGATGGAGATCTTCGATGTGGACGGGGATGGAATTTATGAGCTAATGCAGTTTGATTCATGCTTTAGATACTTTATGGACGACTGTGGTTCGTGCTCGCCTGAGCCGCGAGCGTATTTCAAGTATGACCAAGTAAGAAGGGAGTATTTCCCGATTGCTGGCATTGCTCAAGATTTCGTTATGCGAGGACACGGTGCATCGGACAATTGGTTAGCTGAGAAGTCTGCCGAACTTGATCGAACGGGGGATATCGGCTTAAGGCTCGATATTCGCCGTAGTGCTCTCGCACATTTGGTCGATCTTCTTTTCATCGGGGAAGATCAGAGGGCGTGGCGCGTCTTCAAAAAATATATCGACGACCCAAATGGAGCGACACGGCGGGAAATAAATCGCCGCCTTCGGGCCTGCAAATTCTACAACGCGCTTAAACGGGAAAAAAGGTCAAAAAATCCTCGATGAGAATTCAGTTTCGAGCGATGGCACGGCGCATCGAGTACTACTGCGGTGCCGCTTCGAACTGATAGAAGATCTCGGCACCGGGGCCGAGCGGGAGTTCGAGCAAATACCAGGCGACAAGGAAAAGCGTCCAGCCGATGAAGAAGACTATCGAGTACGGGATCATCAGCGACATTATCGTGCCGATTCCCGCTTTCGGGTCATATTTTTGCGCAAACGCGACGATCAGCGGAAAGTACGACATCAGCGGCGTGATGATGTTGCAAACGCTGTCGCCGACGCGGTAGCAAGCCTGCGTCAGCTCGGGCGAATACCCGAGCAGCATCAGCATCGGAACAAAGACCGGTGCCATTACGGCCCATTTGGCCGAGGCCGAGCCGATGAAAAGATCGAGCACGATCGAGAGAATTACGAACGAGATGATGAGCGTGATGCCGCCAAGTTCGAGCGAACGAAGCACTTCGGCACCCTCGACGGCGAGGATCAGCCCGAGGTTTGACCAATTGAAAAAGGCAACGAACTGCGCCGCAAAGAACGCAAGCACGAGGTAAACGGACATCGTCCGCATTCCGCCTTCCATCGCGTGGACAACGTCGTCGATCTTCTTAAAGCTCTTCGACGCAAAGCCGTAAACCACACCGAAAAGAACTCCGCCGAAAAATACGATGGCGATAATTCCGGTCAAGAACGGCGAACGGATCAGGCTGCCGGTCTTCGCGTCGCGGAGAAATCCGTCATCGGGTATCGTTCCCCAAAGGATCAGCCCAACGAAAATGGCGACCGCGATCCCGGTGTAAAGCAGCCCTCGCTTTTCATCAGCGTTTAGCCGTTCGAGCTTATCGGCAACAACATCGCCCTTGTATTCGCCAAGCCGCGGCACGACCACCTTTTCGGTTATCCATGTGCCGAGCACGGTAACGAGAACGGTCGAGGCGGCAAGGAAATAGTAGTTTGCAGCCGGCGTTACGATATATGCGGCGTCCAGAATGCGGGCCGCTTCCTGCGTTAGCCCGGCAAGCAAGGCATCGGTCGGGGCAAGCAGGAGATTGGCCGAGAAGCCGCCCGAAACCCCGGCAAATGCCGCCGCAAGGCCCGCAAGCGGATGCCGCCCGACGGCAAGGAACATCAATGCCGCGAGCGGGATCAGAACGACATAGCCAATGTCGCTCGCCATGTTCGAGATCACGCCTGCGAAGACGACCACCGCCGTCAGAAGCCGTTTCGGTGAGTTCATCACCAGCACCCGCAGCACCGCCCCGATCAGCCCGCTCGCCTCGGCGACCGTGATGCCGAGAATGCCGACGAGCACAACGCCGAGCGGGGCAAAGCCGGTAAAGTTCGTGATCAGCCCGGTGAGTATTCGGTGGAGACCATCGACGGTAAGCAGATTGACGGCCTTTATCGTCTCTTTCGTTCCCGGGTGGACGACCGAAACATCGGCCCATGAGACGACCGCCGAAAGCACGAGGGCGAGCACCGCGAGAATGAAAAACAGGAAAGCGGGATTTGGGATCTTGTTCCCGATCCGTTCAATGCGGTCGAGAATGCGGAAATAAAACGTGTCCGGCCGGGCGTCAGCGGGCGGTTCGGTCTGAGTGTTCTCCATGGTCAGCAAATGCCCGGCAGGTTTCCGGACTCAGGTTCAGCTAAGTTCGTGTTCAAGCGCCGATTCCCAGATAGCCTCGAACTCGGCGACGGGAGAGGAGACGGCAATTTGGCCGTCAAGAGAGATATTCAGAACATCATCGCGCACCGTACCGACGACCGCAAAGGGAAGTCCGGCGGCGAGCTCGCGAACCCGGTCGAGATTTGCCGGGGCAAAGCTGATAACGACGCGCGTCGGCGACTCGGCAAAAAGCGTGGCTTCGGCAGAGAGGCCGTGCGTTTCAAGCGAGATCTCGGCCCCGAGAGCCTCGCGGCCGAGCGAAGAAAAGCACGATTCGGCAATGGCCACGGCCAGCCCGCCTTCCGAGCAATCATGAGCCGAGGCGAGAAGCATCTCGTCCGCCATTGCAAAAAGAGCATCCTGCAGCCGGCGTTCCTGAGCGAGGTCGATCCGCGGCAATCGGCCCGAGGCGATCATGTCCGCGGTCGTAAGCCCGGCCACGGCTGCGGCAAATTCGCTTACAGAAAGATCGTCGCCGGTCGAGCCGAGAAGTGCGATCGTATCGCCGTCATTCTTAAAACCCTGCGTGATCACCTTGCGAATGTCCTCGATCAGGCCGACCATGCCGATCGTCGGCGTCGGGAGAATGCCCTTGCCGTCCGTCTCGTTATAAAAGGAAACGTTGCCGGAGACGACCGGCGTTTCAAACGCCTCGCAGGCCTCGGCCATTCCGTCGATAACGTCCGAGAAAGAACGCATCACCTCGGGCCGCTCGGGCGAAGCGAAGTTGAGGCAGTTCGTAACAGCGATCGGCCGGGCGCCGACGCAGGCAACGTTGCGGGCGGCCTCGGCAACGGCATGCTTTGCCCCTTCAAGTGCGTCAACGGCGACAAACCGACCGGGGCCGTCAAGGCACATCGCGATCGCCCGGCGGGTCTCTTTCACCCGGATAACGGCCGCATCGGCACCGGGCAGAACCGCCGTGTTCGTCCGCACCATCGAATCGTATTGCTCATAGACCCAGTGTTTCGAGGCGATGTTCGGCGAAGCTAAAAGCTGCTTGAGAGACGCGGCGACATCCTGACGCGGTGATGCGGAGATAAGCGACTCCCCGTGTCTCTCGTTCTCCGTGTCCCCGTGTCGCACCGACTGTGACATCGGCCGCTCGTATTTCGGCGCTTCGTCCGTCAGTGCCATCACCGGAAGGTCGGCCGCGACCTCGCCGTTGTGAATGATCTTGAGCCGGTCGCCTTCGACGACCTTTCCGATAACGACTGCATCGAGGTCCCATTTGTTAAAGATCTCAACGACCTCTTTCTCGCGGCCCTTGCGGGCGACGATGAGCATCCGCTCCTGCGATTCGGAAAGCATCATCTCGTAAGCCGTCATCCCGGTTTCGCGTTGCGGAACGAGCGTCAGGTCGAGTTCGATCCCCGTACCGGCACGGGCCGCCATCTCGACCGAACTGCTCGTCAGCCCCGCGGCACCCATATCCTGAATGCCCTCGATCGCTCCGCTCCGCATCGCTTCGAGGCACGCCTCGAGCAGGAGCTTTTCAAGGAAAGGATCGCCGACCTGGACGGTCGGGCGTTTTTCGAGTGCCTCTTCGTCAAACTCGGCAGAGGCCATCGTCGCACCGTGGATGCCGTCGCGGCCGGTCTTGGCACCAACGTACATCACCGCGTTGCCGATGCCCGAAGCCTTGCCGAAAAAGATCTGGTCCTTGCGGACGATGCCGAGTGCGAAGGCATTGACCAGAGGATTGAGCGAATAGCTTTCGTCAAAAACGACCTCGCCGCCGATGGTCGGCACGCCAAAGCAATTGCCGTAATGCCCGATGCCCTCGACGCAGCCTTTGAGGATGGAGCGATTCCTGTTATGAACCGCGGACAAGGGGACGCCGGGACGCGGAGACGCGGCGACTTCCTCTCCGTGTCCGCGCGTCTCTCCATCTCCGCGTCGGGGCGAAAGCGGGCCAAAGCGGAGCGAGTTCATTGCCGCCACCGGCCGGGCACCCATTGTGAAGACATCGCGGAGGATGCCGCCTACGCCGGTCGCTGCTCCCTGAAATGGCTCAATGAACGAAGGGTGATTATGCGATTCGACCTTGAACGCAACGCACCAGTCGTCGCCGATATCGACAACGCCGGCATTCTCACCGGGCGGCACGATGACACGCGGGCCGCGGGTCGGGAGTCGCTTGAGGTGGATGCGAGACGACTTGTAAGAACAATGCTCCGACCACATCACGCTGAAAACGCCGAGCTCGGTCAGGTTGGGCTCGCGGCCCATTATGTTAACGATTTTTTCGTACTCGGCGGGTGAAAGGCCGTGCTGCTCGACGATCTCCGGCGTGATGGCTGCTGCGTTCATCTTCGGTTAACTTCCTTGGGTAAAAACAAAACAGTCATATTACCCTTTCAGGCCGTAGATGTCGATTTCTCAGATGCTTTGCCACAGAGAACACAGAGAATCTGTTCGGGGCATTTCTCGATCGGCTCTGTGGTCTCTTTGGTAAATATCTACTGCATAGCCGGGTCTCCCATTGCGGCCCATTCTTCTTTTGCCGGGCCGTAAACGCCGGGGACGGTCAGGCCCGCTTGCCGCATCAGGACGGTCATCTGGCCGCGATGGTGTGCTTGATGGGCGATGAGGTAAAAGAGCGTTAGTCCGCGTGCCCAAGTCTCACCGTACATTTCGTCGGTTTCAAGCAGCGTCTCATCGGTCCAGTTTGCCGCTACCTGTTCCTTAACCGACTCGGCCGCTTTTGCATAGGCGGCTCCGATCTCGGCCGCCGTTGCCGGACATTGCTGCTCAAGCTCCGGTGCATCGACCTTGAGCCCGGTTAGCCCGAGCATCTCGCCGAGCGTCTGCGTGTTGTGCCACGCGAGAAAGCCGAGCGTTCGGCCTTCCTCGCTGACCCGCTGCCCGAGCGAGGCATCCGTAAGCGTCCCGATGACCTTTCCGGTCATTTCCGCCTCATATTCCCACGCCTTTTGAAAATCACTGATATGTCTGAACATCGTAAACCTCCTACGGATATGTGTTGCAACGATGAAACTAACATTCTTAAAAAAGACTGTCAACCCCGACGGGGACAGTCTTTCACGAATCTAACTTCACCGGCTAAGGCTTGAGCAGCTTGTCGAGTTCGTCCTGTAGAACGTCGTGCTTTACGATGCCCTGATGAAAATACGAGAGCGTCCCGTCCGGAGCGTAAATTACGGTG
>JAHBSL010000021.1 GCA_019639135.1 Acidobacteriota bacterium | reverse complement strand
CGCCCATCGATGAGCGGTGAGTCTCCGACTCACCGAACGACGTGCGGCGATCAAAGAGATCCTTGAGATCAAGGACTTCGATGAGTTTCTTAAGGCGAGCCGTTACGAAGAAAAGTTCGCCCGAAATGCTCAAGGGAGTTGAGGTCCATTCATGCGGCGGAGAAGTTCGGCGTAGCGATCGTCGCCGCGTATGGCATCGAGTTTAGGTTCGACCGCCGTCCAGACCAACCACGGATCGAAGTTTTTTCGGGCGGCTTCAAGATAATCGAAACTACGGTCAGTATCACCGACCGCAAAAAAGGCAAGAGCGAAGAAATAGCTGCCGACATAGCGCTCCTCAGCGATCTTTCTCCAGCGTTCGATGCGTTCGCGTGCTTCCCCGGCACGACCCGCGGCAACGAGTGAAAAGCACAGCGGATGCAGCACGAGTGGTGAATCCGGTGCAAGCTCTTCGGCAATAAGGCCATGCCGCAGCGATGCATCGACGCTGCCGGCCTGAAGCAACGCGTTGCATGCCTGAACGTGGCTCTGCATTGACGTTGGAGCAAGCGCAAGCAGTTCATCGCACTTCGCGACAGCGCGTGTGAAATCTCTTGCCTGATAATAGGTCCATGCCGTAAGGACCTTTGGGCGAAGAGATAGCGGATCGAGCGACTCGGCTTTTTCGAGCTCGCGAAGCCCCTCGGCAGTGCGTCCGCTGCCGACCAAGAACGACGAAAGCCACTCATGACCCAGCGGATAATTGGGGTTGAGTTCGATCGCCCGGCGATAGCAGGCCTCGCTCTTTTCCCACTCCTGCATGTTCGAATGATAAAGTCCAAGAGCGGCGTGGGCCTCGGCCAGTCCGGGGTCGATCTCCAGGGCACGATGCAGGTACGCGCGCATCTGCGGCAACGCGACATCGGGCGGAAGCAGTCCGTAGATCAACGCCCATCCATTGAAATCGGCAAGGCCCGCGTATGCCGCCGCAAACTCCGGATCGAGTTCCACGGCACGCTGGAAAGAAGCAAGTGTCTTCGGAAATGTCTCCGGCGAGAACTGGCTCCAGAAAAATCGTCCCTGCAGGTAGGCGTCAAGTGCGGCGGGGTTCGACGTCCCTCGCTTTGCCATCTGCGAAGCCATTTCGTCGTCGATATGCGTCAGAAGCGACCGCGTAACCTGTTCTGAGATCGAGTCCTCAAGGTCAAGCAGATCGACGGTCGATTCAAAAAAACTAGCCGACCAACGCACGGAACGTTCGGCCACGTCGAGCAACTGCACAGTCAGCCGCATACCATCGGAGGCGGCCCTCAAAATGCCGTCGACCACAAATTCGACGTCGAGTTCGGATCCGCATTCGAAGGGATCATCGTTCCGTTCGACCGAAACCACGACAGAACTTGTCGGCCGAACCTTGAGCTTTCGAACGTTCGAGAGCCGAAGCGTGAGAGCATCGGCAAGTGCCGTGCCGAGGAATTCGGGTAACCCAAGGGCCGAAGCCGAAGACCCTATAAGGCGAAATGGCAGGACCGCGATCGACCGTTCGCGGCCGTCCGTTCTTGGGGCTGTCGTCGTTTCGAGTGCGATCGGGTTGCCGGTACGTTCCAGGATCGAGCGATAACGCGGATCGCTCCGTATCTGATCAAGCTTTGGGTCAACCCCGAACCAGACCATCCATTCATTCCCTTCATTCAGAGCCTTTTCAAAATACTCAAATGCGCGGTCGTGTTCGCCGCCCGCGAGAAATGCCATAGCAAGAAAGTAAGGCTTGACGTGTGATGAGGATTCGAGCTCGGTAAGCTTAGCAATGATCTTATTGATAGATTCTTTGTCGCCCTGTCCCGCCCGAGCAAAAGCAAGCATGTATCGAGGAAGGCCGGCAGCTTTCCATGACTCGGCTGAAAGCCGCAGAAGCTTTACGGCCTCGTCGTATTCGCCCGCTTCCGTGAGCGAATTTCCGAGGTGAAGCATCGCCTGCGGCATACCAGGTGCCATTGCAAGAGCCTTGCGGGCCTTTTGCGTTGCTTCGGTATTCATTCTGCATAGATAGTACGTCCATGAAGACATCAGGACGGCTCGCGGGGCGAACGGATCAAGAGCTTCTGCCTTCAGGATCTCGCTGACAGCTTCGTCAAAAATGCCTTGGCTGCAATAAATATTTGAAAGGCACTCGTGAGCAAAAGGGGTGTCGGGATTCGAATCGATAGCGAGCCGGACAAGTCGTTCGGCTTCCTTCCAATCACGCTTCCACAGCAGCTCGATGAACGCTTTCCTCGACAGTGCCTCGGCCGAATCGGCATCTATAGAAATCGCCTTATCGATCGCCGCGGCTGCTTCGGGAAATGCATCTGCAGAGGCGATCTCCCCAAAGATCGCGGACCATATGAAGAAATCCGCAATGCCGATGTAGGGAAGTAGAAAATGAGGGTCGCGATGAACAGCCCGCCGAAACTCTTCGAGCGAGGCGGTCAGCCCTTCATCTGTAAAGCGGCTCCAGTGAAAACGGCCGCGAAGGTAAGCGGCGTATGCTTCGTTGTCCTTGGTGGCGGGCCGATGAAGTTCCTCGCGATCCTCCCGCGGTAGCTCGGGCAAAAGTGCTCCGGTGAGCTGACGGCAGATCGAATCCTCAAGTTCTATCAGATCCGATGCGTCTTCCACAAACTCTCGGCACCAGACCGCGTTGTGTTTGGCGACGTTGTAGAGGCTTGCAGAGACGTAGGCTTCGCCATCGGACAATCGGCTTGAACCGGCAAGTACGAAATCGACACCAAGCCGAAGTCCGGCATCGAAGGGTTTTCGACTGCTGAAAGATAGAACCGAGGTTGTGGGGCGGACCACAATGCGGGCAAGGCGTGATATCCGAGAAACGAGCGAATCGGCAAGACCGACACCAAATGCGTCAGCGGCCGCGTCGGTTCCTTCGGCGTCAAAAGGAAGAATTGCCAGAGTCGGTTTGCGAGATCGGGATGTCGGAGTTCCCGCTACTGTCTCCGGTGCCGAGGAGTCTGAAAAAAGGTATTCTACCGCCTTATATAGATCGCGGGCCTCGCGATAGCGATCCTCGGGAAGCTCCGCCGTAGCTTTCGCGACGATCACTCTTAGTCCTGAGGCCAATGCGGCAAAGCCCGGGCCTGCATCCGCGTCCTTCGAGAGCTGGCTGAGAATGACGCCCAGGGAATACACGTCGGAGGCAACCGTCGCCAACTCTCCGCGAGCACATTCCGGTGCATCAAATTTGCTCTCGGCGACCCGTCCTGGAGCGATACTTGCTTCGGGGTCGCATCGACGAAGGCCAAAATCTAGCAGCTTCACTGTGCCATCGTCGGTTACAAGAATGTTTTCCGGCTTGATGTCTCCGTGAAGGACGTCCGCTTCGTGCGCGGCCTGTATCGCCTGACAGATCTGCCTGAAGATGACCATTCGTTCGGTGAAACTCAACCGATGGCGATCGCAATATTCGAGGATCGTGGCCCCCTCGACATACTCCATTACGAAGTAGGGCGAACCGTCCACCGAAGTGCCTCCGCCGTAGAAGTGTGCGATGTTCGGGTGGTTCAAGGAAGCGGCGATCTGACGTTCGCGTTTGAACCGCTCGAGCGTTACGTCGTCAAAAGTCCCTTTTTGGAGAAGCTTCACGGCGACCCGTTGGTTAAATTCACCATCAACACGAACACCAAGATAGACCTCACCCACGCTGTCGCGGCCGAGTACGGTGTCCAACCGATATGGCCCGATGCGGGCGGCGGCACTAGGCACAGGATTTCGCAGGGGCTCGCTCATCGCGAAAGCCTAATTCTGACATCAGCCGAAGAAGCGGTCAATCTCACCTTCCGGACGGGGTTTTCAGCCGGCTCACAATGCTTTGAAAACGGGGTTGACTGCGAAGGCCGTCAAATCGTGGGTCGGCCTCGAGGAAGTTGATACCATGCGAACTCGCGGCCTCCGCACGCTCAAGGGCGTCGAGAGCCTTCTCGGGCAACCCAAAATGCAAATACGCGAGAGCCTCTTCATGAGCGAAGGCGTACGGATTTTTCGAGATCGCGCGTGCGGCGGCTGCTTGTTCTAATGCCCGAAGCGACGCCTCACGATCGGCCTGCGGGTCGCGTGTTTGCAGTTCGATAAGGAGCCAACTAGGGTCGGCAGGGTCGCCGTTGCCATAATTGATCTCTTTGCTGAAGACGGCCTGCGCAAGCGGAAGGTCGTTCATTGCCGAGGCTGTCCAACGCTTTACTTTAAGGGCCGGTAAGAAAGACGGTTCTTCTGTGAGAACGGCATTTGCTTCGCGAATAGCCTCTTCGTAGTTGCGAGCGTAGAAATTCGCCATGGCTGCAGCGGCCCGGACGGCCGGCGACCGCGGATCGAGCCGCTGAGCGTTCTTGATCTCCTGAGCCGCCTCGACGTGCTTGCCGGTTGCCGCAAGAAACAATGCAAACCAATGATGTGCCTGCGAAAGCGAGGGATTAAGCTGGATCGCTCGCCTAAAAGCCAGTTCGGCACCTTGACGGTCGCGGTCTGCATAGAACTTGAGATAGGCATCCGCCGAATATGCTTCGGCAAGGCCGTCATCGATGGCTAAAGCCCGGTCAATGAATTCGCGTGACTTATGATAGGAATCTGCCGGGGCCGTTACGTCGTAAAGCTTTAGGAGCAGGTAGCCTTCCGCCATCCCGACGTAGGCGAGGGCAAAATTGCCGTCCCTGGCGAGCGATTGCCCGAAGGTTGTGATCGCCTGCCGTATATCTGCGGCGGAACGCCTGGTCAATTGGTACCGTCCGATTAAATAAAGCTCGTAAGCTTCGGCATTCTCCGTGTAACTTTTCTCGACCTGGTAGCGTTCGAGAGCAAGCGGCTCGATGCCGAGCGTCGTCCATATCCTCTTTGCGAGATCGGTTTGAAGTGAAAAGAGACCGGTCTCATCAGCTCTAAAGGTTTCCTCCCAAACACGCGACCCCGAAGAAGTATTGACCATTTCGGCCCAAAGAGTCGAAACGCCGTTCTCGACCGATAGCTCACCCCTGACTACAAAATTTGCACCAACCGTTCCAATGGCCGCGAGATCATCTTCGCGGATCGTCCGTGCAGAATTCGCCGAGATCACCTGAAGCCCTTTGATGTTTCCGAGCTTTTGAGTAAGAGCGTCCGAAAGTCCGACGCCAAGATTGAACTTGTCGTCCTGTACCGTGCGAAACGGCAGGACAAGGATAGTGGGTGCAGAGAACGGTCTTTCCACTGCCTTTTGCGGAGATACCCCGATAAAAGAAGGCAATAAAAAGTAACCGATACCGGCAATTATCAAGAGTCCGGCAACTGCTGCGGCGATCCTGTTCGGGAAGCGGCCGACGAGTGTACCGGACATTTCCATCCCGGCGGTGTCAGGTCCCTTGTTGATGACAAGGGTCGTTTTCTCATCCGGTCGCGAGAGGCTGCCGTCAGTATCGTGGCCGAGGCGATACCCGCTTTCAGAAAAGCGCTTGAAAAGCATCCGATAGCCGGTCTTCTCAAGTATCGCATCGAATTGAGGTTCGTTACGGATCGGGTCAAAGACCGGTTCGACACCGAGCCAATTGAGCCAGGCCTCACGAGACTCCAATGCTTCCTCGAGCTTCGCGATCGCTTTCTGATGATCACCCAGCTCAACGTAACCAAGCGACATTTGATATGGGGAAACATAGCGGGTCAAAGAAAGTGCCTCGAGTTCATCCGCTTCTTTGCGTGCCTCGTCGTCACGCCCCGCAACAGCCAGTGCCTCAACCTTTGCGATACGAGCAAAAAGCCCGTCACCCATGAGGGCGATGGCCTTATCATTCTCCTCGATGGCCAGTCGCGGCTCATCCAAAGCTCTTAGGACCTTGCTCAATCCGTAATGCCCGAGGCCGTAACCTGGGAAATCGCGAACGACCCTCTCATACCGTTCCCGAGCTTCGCCAAAGCGGCGGGCGAAATAAAGCCCCCACGCGATATTGTGTTGATTGAAAGGGGTCAGCGGGTCGAGTTCAGCTCCGCGCTCGGCAAACTGCAGAGCCTCGGAAAACCTTCCTTCGGTTAAAAGCACGATCGAATACCAAACATATGCATTCGCGTTCGCCGGGTTAAGCTCGAGCGCCTTCAAAAGATAAGTTTCTGCTTTCGACCAGTCATAGTTGCCCGCGTGAAGACAGAAGCCGAGCGTTGCGTTAGCCTCTGAAAGTTCGGGATCGAGGTCCACCGCCTTTTGCGCCGCGGCAATACCCGGCTGAAAGCACTCGCTTGGAGGCAGCACACCCATGATCCCAAGCCAAACGTAATAGTCGGCGATGCCGGTATAAGCAAGAGCATAATTAGGGTCAGCAGCGATTGCTTTATGAAAACTGACAAATGCTTGGGCGAACCCTTCTTCGGTGAAGCTGTTGAAGTGATAACGACCCCGAAGATAGTTCTCGAAGGCTTCAGGGTCGTCTGTTCCGCGTTTTGCAAGCTCTTCGACCTCGGCACCGCTGATCTGCGGTAGGATCGCTTCGAGCACGCGAACAGAGATCGTATCCTCAAGCGTCAAAACATCGGAGAGAGTCTCGTCGATCGAGGTTGCCCAGATGGTCGCGTTATCTGTGATGCTCAAAAGTTGAACGTTAACCCGAAGACGGTCGCCGGCCTGTTTGATGCTGCCGTCGATGATGAATTCGACGCCGAGTGCCTCGCCGGCCTTGACCGGATCCGGCTGTTCTTTGCTGAACGCCAGAATAGAACTTGTTGGTCGAACGGTGAGGCTCCGCACCTTGCTTAGTCGTGTGATCATCGCGTCGGCGAGTCCGAGCCCAAGAAAACTATGGTCGGTATCGCCCGGCGGGCCGAGGTTGATGAATTTGAAGGGGAGAACAGCGACCGACCTTGCAGCCTCAGACCTCCGGATAAGGGAGTTTGAGTCAGCAAGCCGCTTCGGCGAGTATTTTGGAGCACGGATCTCGTTACCGGCAAGGTAGCGTTCGATATCCTCGGCAAGCTCCGCTGCTGACGCGTACCTGTCCTCGGGCCGCTTCGCAAGGGCCTTCATGACGATATCGTCAAGGCCCTTTTTGAGTACCTCGCGTAGATCTTCAATACTGGTTCGCCGGGCCTTTGCCGGGCGTTCGGCGTCCGCGTTGTAACGGGCGAGAAGCGTCTCGTCAACACGAAGTGACGAGCTTGGAAGTTCCGGCATCACCTCGCAAACAACACGGCTGACCTCGTGCAACGCACGTCCGGCGAAGCTATACGGCTTGTGTCCGGTAAGGATTTCATAAAGCAGTATTCCGAGCGAATAGATGTCGCTAGCCGGTGTTACATCTTCGCCCTGAACCTGTTCCGGGCTCGAATAATCGGGCGTCATCATCCGCAGCATTGATGCTGTCGGGTTGACAGATTCATGTATCAATTCCGGGTCGAGTACTTTCGCGATACCGAAATCCAAAAGTTTCGGAACACCAGCTTTGTTGATCAGTACGTTGCCGGGCTTAATGTCGCGGTGAATGATCTGACGGCCATGGGCATATTCGACCGCGGAGCAGATCTGAAGAAAGATACGGAGCCGATCTTCGATCGAGAGAGTTCGTGAATCGCAGTAGTTGTAAAGCGTTTCGCCGTCAACATACTCCATCACGAAGTAGGGAAGTCCATCTTCCGTCGTGCCGCCATCCAGCAAACGGGCAATATATGGGTGGTCAAATGATGCAAGGATCTGACGCTCATGCCGGAATCGCCGGACGATGAAGTCCGAATCCATTCCTTTCTTGATCAGCTTGACCGCGACCTTTTGTTCGAACTCGCCATCGGCACGTTCACCAAGATAGACCGACCCCATTCCGCCGCGGCCGAGTTCTCCAACAAGGCGAAATGCTCCAATTCTGCGGTCATGTAGGTTTGAGGTGGCGTCGGCAGCCGGAGCATCCGATATAGAGTTCGAGATCTCTTTTTTGGCTTTTGTTGAGAGAAAGCGGCTGTCCGTCCAGACCGATGCCTCAATGAACTGTTCGTCAGAGGCTTCGCTTCGAAGGAGTTTTTCAACTTCAGTTATGAGGGCCGGAGCATCGGAGAGCCGTTCTTTGAGAAAGACAGAGCGTTCCGCCGCGGGCACTTCGAGTGCCGCGTGAAACGTATCCTCGATCCGCTGCCAGTCGCCGCCCTTCACGCCTTTCCATTATAAGGGTCATCGGTCGAAACGTCATTCGGTCCGAGTGTTTGAAATGAAGAAACTGAAGGAATTTTACCTTTGGTGTTAAACAAACATTAATATTGCCAAACAGCCGCCTTTTTGTTACGATTTTTGTGGCGCTAATTGCGCTCCCGCCTTCAGCATCCCGCGATGTCTAAACCGAAACTCATTTACATTGTCATCCCCACACTTCTGGTCGTCGGCCTCCTTCCGCTGATCCTTACCGGCTGGTTCCTATCGGAACGAAGCGGGACCGAACTTCGAGCGGTAGAGAATCGTTACCAGATCCAACTTGTTCAGGAGAAAGCTCGCTCGCTCGAGATGTTTCTCCAGCGTCAGCTCGATCTTGTTGGAGGACTGGCTAATGGTTTTGCTTTGGCAGGCAGCCCGGAGGTTTATAGTCAGGTACGCACGGACATGCAGCTTGAAGAAAAGCTTCGTGAAAACCCGGACGTACTGGCACTTTTCGTAACGCCGCCCGCCGGCGACACGCTCGCACTTTACCGTCCTGGGAATATAGGCAAACAACAGATCGATTCGATCGCGAATACGCTCATCGCTTCTTCGCAGGGCTCGGCCTCGATGATCTCGAAAGCGACCGTGACAGAAGGTTCGAACGAAAGTGTGATTGCGATCGGCGCTCGCATTGGCGGCAAAGACGGTGCGGGTTCGGTAATTGCTATCGTGAGCCTTTCGAACATTGGAAAGATACTGGTCGGTAAGGACGCAGTTTCCGAAGAGCAAATGTGGGACTCCGGCCTGCCGATCATTCTTATTGTTGACGAGGCCGGACGGGCGATCTTTCACCCTGACCCACAGGTTGCCCGCCAGCAGCGGCCGCTGACAACACTAAAGATCGTTTCCGAATGGCAGCAATCGAGCGAACAGATCCAGTCGGGACTCGTGCCGTTCATCGGCGAATTCGACGGCAACGAGCATTCGATGATCGGGGCTTATTCGACCGTTGATTTCGGGCCAAACGCCAAGTTCGGTGTTATCACAATGCAGGACGAAGCCAAGGCACTTGCCTCGGTCGGCGAAATGCGGACGCAAACCTGGGTCATCAGTCTTGCATTTGGGCTTTTCGCATCGCTCGTCGGATTGTTTGTCGCTCGCCAACTCGCACAGCCGATACTACGCCTTGCACAAGCAGCGGAAACGGTCGCACAGGGCGATCTTTCGACCCGTGTCGAGGTTGGCGGTGTCAAAGAGACGGCCACGCTTGGAACTGCTTTCAACACGATGAGTGATCGTCTGGAGGAGCATATCCGCAGGCTCGCTCAGGCGGCTCAGGAGAACCGTGAACTCTTCGTCGGGACGGTCAAGGCGCTTGCCGCTGCTATCGACGGAAAGGATAAATATACACGCGGGCACTCCGAACGCGTGGCACGTATTTCGGTCGCGATCGGGAAGGAGATGAACCTTTCCGAAAGGGAACTCGAAGCACTCAGAATCAGTGCACTTTTGCACGATGTCGGCAAGATAGCGATCGACGACAACATCCTCAAGAAGCCTGCCGCCCTCACCGCAGATGAGTTCGACATTATGAAGACGCACCCGGTGAAAGGCTACAAGATCATGTCACAGATACCCGGGATTGAGGAGTTTCTCCCAGGGATGTACTCGCACCACGAAATGGTCAATGGCGAGGGTTATCCGCAGGGCCTGAAGGGCGATGAGATCCCGCTGCAGGCAAAGATCGTTTCCGTGGCCGATACCTTCGACGCGATGACCATTGACCGGCCTTATTCTAAGGGAATGGTACTAAACGAAGCTCTTGACCGGATCCGGGCATTCGTCGGTACACGATATGACGGTGCCGTAGTTGAGGCTCTCGTCCGTGGATGCCAAAAAGGCCTGATCGGCCGAGGGGTGGTCCAGCAGATCGCGACCACGGTAAAGGACGGCGACCGCGTCGTTAACGTCGGGGTCGGCCAAAATCTGACAGCAAATAGCGGCCATGATCCGGCCGAGCTCCCAAAGGTATCAAACAATGGCGTTACAGGAGCAGAAGTTACACGAAACGTGGCAAGTTGAGGTCGGCGGAACGGTCTATGAGGCGCAGTTTGCCGAACTGCCGGAATGGATAAACGAAGGCTCGCTGCAGCCTGATGACAAGGTTCGCCGCGGAAATCTTCGCTGGATCGAGGCCCGAAAGGTTCCGCAACTCGTCCCTTTTTTTAACGCGAAGGCGAAGGGCGAACCTTTGCCAGTCGTAGTTTCCGAGATAGTTCAGGCCGCCATTCCGCAAACGATCGCCGAGCCACAGCTTTCGGTTCCTGCCGTGCAGGAGCCGCAAACAGCCGTTCACGCCGCGGGCATCGCGCACCAGTTCACGCCGTCAGCGGCGGCTGATAACTCCCGGTGTGCGAATCACGCAGACGTCCCTTCGAAATACATTTGTTCAGGCTGCGGAGCGGGGTTCTGCAAAACTTGTCCTCGTTCATACGGTGGCAGCGTCAAGATCTGTCCGGCTTGTGGCGAGCTTTGCCGCGAAGCGGAGGCCCTAGCGGGAGCTAAAGTTGCCGCTAGCTCGGCCGCTCTTAGAGGCGATACGTTCGGTTTCGGAGATCTCGGTTATTCATTTGGCCACCCGTTCAGGTTCGGAACCAGCCTTGTTTTAGGAGGCATTCTTTACACGTTCCTCTCGCTCGGGCAATCGGCTGCGGGCATCGGCGGGATCTTCATGGTTGCTACCGCTTTGATCGCGGTTATGGCCACAAATGCGATTTCCTTCGGCGTGTTGGCCAACACAGTTGACAACTTCTCGAAAGGGGCGATTGATTCGAACTTCATGCCGGATTTCGAAGATTTCTCGATCTGGGAAGACGTCGTTCATCCGCTCTTTCTGAGCATCGCTGCATACATCTCAAGCTTTGGGCCGTTCATTCTTGCAGCCATTGTCGGGATTTACCTGATCTTTAGCGCCGTCAGCAGTAAGGTCGAATCGATCAACGCCGACCTCGAAAAGATTCCCGGAACGCACTATTACGCACAGCGCGACGTTGCCCAACAGTCTGGTGAAGTGAAGCGTGTCCTGACCGAGATCGCCGATGGCAAGAATGAACAGATAGGAAGTGTGACGCAACCGAGCGGTCGGCCAACGCCTGTTATCGATGAAGAATCCCGCGAGCAAGAAGAATTATGGGCAATGGCACAGCAGCACCGTCAGGCACAGCTTGAGTCAGTTGTCGGCCCCTCTACGGAAACACGAAATGCTCAGTTTCAAGAGTTTTTAAGCGGATTTCTCCAACTCGCAGCCCCGATCGTCGTGTTGCTGATGCTTACGTTTGTCTGGGGGCTGCTGCTTTATCCTGCCGCATGTGCCGTCGCAGGATACACGCGATCATTCACTGCGACGATCAATCCCGGCACGGCGCTCAACACCATCAGGCATCTTGGGGTCGATTACGTCAAGCTCCTTATCTTCGGTCTGATCCTTTCGGTCGTTTCCGGTATTGTGATCGCGGTCCCGACCATGTTGCTTACGCCGTTCGATATGCCGGGCGTCGGTAATCTGCCGGCGAAGGCAGTCGGTGCGTTCTTCGGTTTCTATTTCTGGGCGGTTTACGCTTGCCTTATCGGTCTTTTGCTGTTCCGCAATCGCGAAAAGCTCGCGTTGCCGAGCTAGATCACCTCATTGCTCTGGAAAAAAGCCCGTGCGTTGTTCGGCGCACGGGTTTTTTCTATACTCAAAGATTCGCGGTTGGTTTTTATGGCATTTTGGCGCAGAAAAAAAGAAGATCCGTTCTCCACCTCGGTACTCGGTCTTGACAAGTCCATCGAGGAATTGAAGGCACAGGAAGAAGCGGTTGAGAAAGAGATCGGCGTCCGGTTTTCAAAGGCGATCGCCAAAACCCGGGACTCGCTCAATGACAGGCTCGATGCGGTCTTCGAGGGCCGAAAGCAGATCGACGAAGGGTTGCTTGACGAACTCGAAGAGATGCTAATCTCGACCGACATTGGCGTGAAGACGACGATGCAGGTACTTGAAGCTGTCCGCAAGGGTGTCACGCGAAAGGAGATCGACGACATAGATGCATTAAAGGCGACGATGAAACGGGAACTTCTTGATATTCTCGGGCATTCGACCGGCGGGGTCGCCTCGGAAACGGCGGTAGATGAATCGATCCGGCCTTACGTTCTAATGGTCGTCGGAGTTAACGGCGTCGGGAAAACAACTACGATTGGCAAGCTTTCACAGCGGATAAAGAATGAGGGTAATGATGTGCTGATCTGCGCGGCCGATACGTTTCGAGCTGCGGCGTCGGATCAGCTTGAGATCTGGGCCGGGCGTGCAGGGGTACCGATCATTCAGCAAAAGCAGGGAACAGATCCTGCCGCGGTTCTGTTCGACGCTCTCCAATCGGCAAAGGCACGGTTAGCGGACGTGCTTATCGTAGATACCGCCGGCCGTCTTCATAACAAGGCGAACCTGATGGCCGAGCTCGAGAAGATGAAGCGGATCGCAGGACGCGAGGTAGAAGGTGCCCCGCACGAGACGCTGCTGGTCATCGACGCGGTGACCGGCCAAAACGGCCTTGAGCAGGCGCGCAGTTCACCAAGGTCGCGAACGTCACCGGTATCATTACTGACAAATCTCGACGGAACGGCTAAGGGCGGCATTGCGGTTGCGATCGCAAAGGAATTGAATTTGCCCATCCGATATGTCGGCATTGGCGAGCAGGTCGATGACCTTATGGTCTTTGATGCCGAGCGGTATGTGAACAGCCTTTTCAACTAGGTGGTCCATTATTCAGACCAGGAGGTTCGGGGTTGAGCGAGTATTCCGAGACAGATCTGAAACATACACGGCGGGCGATCGAGCTTGCGAGCCTTGGCGCGGGGCTGGTTTCGCCTAACCCGTTGGTTGGCTGCGTGGTCGTTGCTAAAAGCGGCGAGGTGCTTGGCGAAGGCACCTACGTCAAGAGTGAAGTCACGCATGCTGAGGTTATTGCTCTTATGAAGGCTGGTACAAGAGCTGCGGGAGGAACTGCGTACGTTTCGCTGGAGCCGCACGACCACCATGGTAAGACCCCGCCGTGTACAGAGGCATTGGTAAATGCAGGCATCGCCCGTGTCGTATGCCCGATAGAGGATCCGAATCCGCTTGTTTCCGGCAGAGGCTTCGAGAGGCTTCGTGCGGCTGGGATCGAGGTCGTGACCGGTGTTCTTGCTGATGAAGCGTCCAGCGTGAATGAGAAATTTATTTGTTGGCACAAGAACGACCGGCCGTTCGTCCATCTCAAGCTTGCAATGTCACTCGACGGGCGTATTTCGCTAAAGAATAGCGTATCGACGGCGCTTTCGGGTGACGCGGCTCGCGAACGTGTGCACGAACTCCGACACGAGCACGACGCAATATTGGTCGGTGCAACTACTGCGGCAGTCGATGATCCCTCGCTAACCGATCGCAGCGGTCGGCCGCGACGCCGGCCGCTCGCACGAGTGATCCTAGACAATAGCTTGCGTTTACCGCTTGATTCAAAACTCGCAACTACAACCAACGAGGCGCCGACATATGTGATGACAAATTGCATTGACCCTGAGCGCGTCAGC
Source organism: Acidobacteriota bacterium (assembly GCA_019639135.1). GTDB lineage: Bacteria > Acidobacteriota > Blastocatellia > Pyrinomonadales > Pyrinomonadaceae > OLB17. The sequence continues at coordinate 69,374 of JAHBSL010000021.1, read as the reverse complement.
CCGCTACAGGAGAAGGGCGTCGAGGTGGTTCCGGTCGAGGGCGGAGCAAGGAACCTTGCGGGGGTTATGGCAGAGCTTAAGCGGCGCGAATTTCAAAGCGTATTGGTCGAGGGCGGAACGGCGGTAGCGGGTGCATTCATCGACGCCGGGTTGGTAGATAAGGTCACATTCATACTCGCCCCGTTGGTCATCGGCGGAAGCGAAGCCCCGAACGCCGTTGGCGGTCGGGGTGCTGAAACACTTGCTGATGCTCTACGGCTCCGCGACCTGACCGTGACCCGACTCGGCGATGACATCGAGATCACGGGCTACCCAAGCTAGGAAACGTGAAAGGCCCCAACTAACTTGCTGCCATAAATCCCAGATCAGTGACAGGAAAGTTCCCGATATTAGGGAAAACGAACGGCATGTCTGCTTCGCTCTGCCCGAACCAGCGGGCAAGTGTCGCCGCATATTGCTCGACAGATGCAGTGGGTATCCATCGCCCACGTGCTCCCGTCCCCGAATCTGCATCATCCGGTCCATTATTGACCAACGTCGGAAACGGCGTTCCATTCGAAGAATTGATACCGAAAAAGTCGGCAGCGGTGACGGCTCCGCCGATCACGAACTGATGATTCGCCCAGCCGTGGTCGCTGCCGACATTGGCACCGGTGCCCGCGGGGTCGAATGTTCGGTTAAAGTCCGTAAGTGTGAACTGCGTGACCTTGTCTTCGATGCCCTGTACCACCATTTCCTCGTAGAAAGCTCGAGAAGCCTGGCTGAACTGCGTCAGCAAGGCGTTTTGCCCTAAAAGCTGGCCGTTATGCGTATCAAACCCATCCAATGAGCAGTAAAAGATCTGTCTCCTGACGCCAAGAGCGCTTCGGGCCTTGATCATTCTCGCGATCTGCTTTAGTTGGTTCCCGAGGTTGGTTGCCGGGAATACCGCGGTCACTTCGTTTGCTGAATTCAGTGTTCGGCTAATTCGGAGTGCCTCGCTTTGGATATCGTTCGAGGCTTCGACCAGGTCCTGGCCCTTTTCGAGCAGGATCTGCGCCTCAAGTGCGGCGAGGCGGGCATTCGCGATCGGGGTTCCGTTATAGCCGGTCAAAGAGAAGATGGAACTCAGTGGGGTCGGAGCCGGCCCCAGCGATAGCGGCTGTTCATTTTCACCAACGGTAAAGAGCCGCGGGCCGACGATCGACGAGACCGTCGGCACCAGTCGGTTCGGATTCGACACCGTTGTTATTTTGTCTGCAATGCGGCCGCCCCATCCGCTCAGCATTACGGCATCAGCTCGTGAATTGTGATGCTGCTGCGTTTGGTCCGTATGCGAAAAAAGATTCCGCGGTCGGACCGACGGATCTGACTGATACTGCGCTCGCGTTATCGGCATTATCAGCGGCCCGACTCCGCTTACTATCGCCATCTTTCCCGTGCCCCAAAGCGGGTGAAGTCCGGGGTTTATTCCGTTTGCGACCGTCCCCAACGCCGGGTGAAGCCCATAGGCCGATCCGCCGATACGAGGCACGGCGATGGGCAACAACGATTTCTGCGAAAGGGCAAGTCCACGAGGCCCGCGTGCCTGAAAATAGTGGTCGTAGCCGCTGACGGACTGGTCGGAATGAAGCGGCACGATGGTGTTGTTACCGTCATTTCCGCCGTTAAAATAAATGCAGACAAGTGCCCGGTAATCCGACGGCTCACCGCCATCGGAAGTCTGTGCAAGGGCGCTCATGATCCCGAAGGGATGTGAGCCTGATACAAGACCGGCCATCGTAAGGCCGGCTCCAGCGTGTGCTAAAAATCGTCTTCTTGAGATGGTCATCGGTTACCTCTGGATCTGATAGGCGGATGAAACGGCGATCAGGTAAACGGCGGTCTTTATCCTGAGCATCGGGTTAGAGGACGGTACGGCCGCTACTGCTTGCAAAACTATGTCGCGTTGGGCTAGCGACATTCGACCGTGCATCATGCGTGCGTTCAAACCATCGAGGAGTAATGTTCCCGTCGGGTCGGCTTCAGCCAACGGCATGAATTCCGAAAAGGTCAACGATGTTCCGCGAAGTGAGTCGGTCGCATTCGGCGTCAGCCCGTCAAAGATCAATGTGTGAAGAAAATTCGTCCGCCGGGTCGATGTATTTGTGTTGAGCAGTTCGAACTCGGGAGCAAGTATGCTTGTCCCCGGGACGTTGTAGTCGGGCGAATAGTAGTTGAACACCGTCGGCGAATTAAAGGGATTTTGTCCCATTAAGTTCGCATAGCTTGCCAATGCACCATCGCTGCGGTTCTCGCCGTTGAAATCGACCGCCGGAAAGATCCTCGCGAGGCTTGTAATGAGCTGGACAGGTTCACGGAGCTTGCCGTAACGCGGGTCGGTCTTTGCATTCCCGCGTGCCTCCGGGTCAAGAAGGATCGCGCGCAGCAGAGACTTCATGTCACCGCGAGGGCTTCCGGTCTCGCCATTGAAAACTGCCCCGACCCGCTGTACATAAGCCGGCGAGGGATCGCTCGTAACCATATGCTGGATCATCAGCTTCCCGATGAACGGCCCGAGATTCGGGTGATTGAAGATGTTATCGAGAGCCATGTTCAATGACTGTTCGGCATAGTTTCTGATCTGTTCCGGGTCTGTGCAGTTTGTGCAGGCCGGTATCACAGGATTTGGTGCTCCGGGGTATTGAAGCAATGTCTTGGCCGAAAGGTCGTGATTCGTCGGGTTAAGGATCATCGGATCCTTGTAATTGACGATGCCCGGCGACGAGTTCTGGCAAGTTATGTTGCAATACGTCCAACCGGTAAAGACTTTCGTGAACTCATTGACGGTCGCCTGGTCGTAGGTCGGGATCGGCTGGCCGTTCTGGTCAAGCCGAAGTGTTCCGTCCGGATTTAGCATGTAAAGGCCGATCGAGAAAAGCTGGAGTATTTCACGCGGGTAATTCTCGTTCGGGTTCGTTCGCGTGCTCCGAACCATGTCGAGATAATGGCCCATCGCCGGGTTGAGCGTCATGTCATACATCAACTGGCGATAGTTTCCGAATGCATTTCGCGAAAGCACCTTGTGATAAGCAATCGCGTGGCTGCTTTGCTGTACCGTCAAGCCTGAGGTAACCCAGATCTGGCTGAGCGACCACGCCGTTCGATGGCGAAGCTGAGCCTCGCCGTAAAGTGCTTCCGTAAAAAACCACTTTTGGAGCGGTATCATCGTGTACCGCTCACGATAGCAAGTAGGGAATGTCGCGAGGCTGCAATCGGATGGCGGATTGGTCGGCGATTGCGGCGGATCCGGATACGCGAATGTTGGGTAAGGCGCGTCGAACTGTTCTGCAAGCCAGGTTCGCAATCCGACCCTGCGGAGCCGCATATCAAGCATCGGCGAAGGGCCGAATGCCGCTTGCTCGGCAAACCGAATTCGGTCGCCCGCAAAATGGTAACCTGCGTATTCGGGATCGGAAGATCTGATGCCTGCCGGTTCCAGCAGCTTCGGGATCTCGATGCCGCCGGTACTACCTAGTCCGATCTTGAGCATGTTCGATGCGTTTCCGCGCCAGGTCATATAGATCAGCGAATCGCCGTCAGCAACGGGCTGGCCGCGAAAGCCGCTGCGGTCGAAAACCCGAAAAGTAATAGCAAACTCGTCCTTCGATAGTCGCTTGAGCTCGCGCACGTCCAATTCGAACGTCTTACCGGATCGTTGCTTTACGAAGATCCGTATGGAGTTCGCACCTTCGCTCTCCAATGGCTGGATATTACGGATATTTGCCGTGACCCATTCATTTGCGGGAGGATAGAGAACCCGAAGTTCGCGGCCCGGTTCCTGCCGGTAAGCCGAAGCATTGCCGCGCAAAAGTATTCGGTCGCTCTCGCTCCCGGCGACTAGCACCGGCGATGGCGAATTAGGGTTCGGGTCGTCTTGAGCTGTAACGGCGATGCCGATCAACAGCAAGGCCAAACAAGGCAGGTAAAGTATTTTGTTCATACGCGGTACGGTGTGCGGTCTGGAATTACGGTAAAGAGCAAGAACGCTAAAGTTATAAGCGAATGTGCGGAAATAGACAACTCAAAAGGGAGAAATTTGTTCTGCTTGCCGATGCTCGATTTCGCGACTAAACTCAACGGGAATGGTCGAGAAAATGGGACATTCGATGCGGGCAAAGCGATCGCTCGGCCAAAATTTCTTGGTCGATGGAAACTACGTTTCTAAGATCGTTAATGCCGTGCATCCGGAAAAGGACGAGGTCGTGATCGAGATCGGCCCAGGTCGTGGGGCGTTGACGCGTGAACTGCTGGACAGAGGTGTGAAGGTGCTTGCCATCGAGCTTGACCGGGAACTTGTTCCGCAGTTGCGAGATGATAACGGCGGGACGGGCCGCTTCATCGTTGTTGTGGCCGATGCTTCGGAGGCCGATATTCGCAAGCTGCTTGATCAGTTCTATCCCGAAACGCCAACGGCCAAACTTGTGGCCAATCTTCCGTATTACATCTCAACCGCGATTCTCCAGCATTTGGCAAATGAGCGGCATTGCTTATCCGATCTCGTCTTGATGTTTCAACGCGAAGTTGTCGAGCGGATCACGGCAAAACCGGGAAATTCGGAGCGTGGATATCTAACCGTTTTGGTCGAGGCGGCTTTTGCGGTCGAAAGGCTGTTTGACGTTCCGCCCGAGGCCTTCCGCCCGCGTCCGAAGATCTGGAGCTCGGTGGTCCGCCTCATTCCAAAGCCGACAGGCCCGGCAGACGATGCGGCGTTCCGGCGGCTTGTAAGTTCGGGTTTTTCGCAAAAGCGGAAAACGCTAGCGAACAACCTGAAGGCAGCTTATCCTGAGCCGACCGTTGCTTTGGCTGATGCCGGTATTGATCCGAAGCGGCGAGCGGAGACGCTGGAACTTTCGGAATGGCTTCGTCTTTACGCCTTACTCGCCGATCGAATAGAGCCTTGAACCGGGCGATTATGCTACTATCTAGGCATATCCGGTTTTATGAAAAGGCGGTAAACGATTGAGCAGAATAGAGATAATACCACTCGGCGGCATCGGTGAATTCGGGATGAACTGCATGGGCGTCCGCTATGGTGACGAGATGATTGTCATCGATGCCGGAATGGGCTTTCCCGAGGAAACTCCCTATGGGGTCGATATTTCGATCCCGAACTTCGACTTTCTCGAAGAATTTCGTGATGACCTGACCGCGATCATCCTGACACACGGCCATGAAGATCATATCGGTGCATTGCCGTACATCCTCCGTAAGTTCAATTTGCCGGTCTATGCCTCTAGATTTACTCAGGCCTTGATCGAGAAGAAACTTGACGAGCACGAGATGCTTGACGACGTGCTACTTCATCGAGTACGGGCAAACGATATTGCAAAGATCGGCAATTTCGACATCGAATTCATCCATGCTTCGCATTCGCTCATCGATTGTTTTTCGCTTGCGATCACCACACCGCTCGGGACCATAATTCACACCGGTGACTACAAGATCGACCCGACGCCCGTGATCGGCCCGACATATGACCTTGAGACCCTTCGCGAATATGGCGACCGTGGTGTTATGGCTTTGCTCGGCGATTCGACAAATGCGACAGTGCCGGGACGGACGCCTTCGGAGCAGGATGTCATACCCGCTTTTCGGGAGATCTTCGAGGAAACCGAAGGCCGGCTTTTCGTTTCCACATTCTCGTCCTCGATCCACCGCCTGCAGATAATTTTCGACCTGGCTCATGAGTATGGCCGCAAAGTTTGTGTGCTCGGCCGCTCGATGGTCAAGAATGTCGAGATAGCCGAGGAACTGGGATTGCTGAAGATACTTGGTGACACGCTGATCGACCTGAGCGAGGCTCGCGCTTATGACGATGACGAAATTTGCTTTCTGGTAACCGGGTCGCAGGGCGAAATGCGGGCCGCATTGTGGAACATGGCGACCTCGACCTACAAGGGGATGCAGATCGAAAAGGGTGACACGGTTGTGCTTTCGGCACGGATCATCCCGGGAAATGAACGAAACATCAGCCGGTTGATCGGGCATCTTTACAAACGCGGGGCGAATATCATCGAAGAGAAAAGGCGGCTCGTTCACGTTTCCGGCCACGCCTCTCAGGAAGACATCAAGATAATTGTCGAAACGGCAAGGCCGAAATATCTCGTCCCGATACACGGCGAATATAGAATGCTGTTTCGGCACAAAGAATACGTAAAGAATCACGTCGCTGGATATAACGACGAGAACATTATTCTTATAGAGAACGGCGATCTGCTTGAAATTGATGAATTTGGGGCGAGGATCGTTGAAAAACATGAACTTCATCGCACATTTATCGACGAAGAATCGCTTGAGGAAATCGAATATGACGTTATCCGCGAGAGGAAAAAGTTGGCCTATGGCGGCGCGATCTCGCTCGTCGTAACGGTCAACCGAAAGTCCCACGAACTCATCGGCGATCCGCACATTACGTTCAACGGTGTGGCCGGTATGGCGGACAACGCAACGATCGCGGTCGGTTCGAATGGAAATAAGTTTGGGGCGGAAGCCCGTCGGGCGATAGCCGACGCCGTCAGCGAAATGAAACGCGAACAGATCGCTGACCGAGCGGTCTTCAAAGAAAATCTCCGGATACATTTGAAGCGTTTTGTCCAGAAGGAACTTGGCACAAAACCGGTGATCGTGACTACAGTGGTTGAGGTCTAAGTGGACACTTTTTTAATGAGAACTGGTGCATCCGACCCAAAAGAATTGTTGCTTACGAGGAGAGTTGTCGTTGCGGCAGAAACCTACGCACTTGTTGGTCTCTCGGAGGCCGAATGGAAGCGGTTGATCGAAGACCCGGCGCTGAGCCCGCGGATGTCTGCTCCGTTCATGATCTTTCGCGATCCGCACGAGGTAACGTTATTGCTTGATGAGATTGACCTAGGGACGATGCGACACGCTTTGCGGTCCGCGAAGGTCGAACGTGGGTTTCGTCTGCTTACGTTCGATACCGTCATGGACTTCTCGGTCGTCGGATTTCTCACCGAAGTTGCTAGGATTCTGGCAGAAGCCGGCGTATCGATCGTGGCTCTCTCGTCGTTCTCTCGTGATCATATTCTTGTAAAACAAGATGATCTTGCAAGGGCGTTGAAGGCTCTAGGTCCTCACGTTGAGGAGCTTTGTTAGTTTTTAGATGAACTGGGACGGACAGGTTGTTTTTCTCACCGGGGCCTCAAGCGGCATCGGAGAGGGGCTCGCACTCACTCTGGCCAAGCGTGGCGCGGTTCTTGGGCTGGTCGCCCGCCGCCGGGAAATGCTTGAGGACCTTGCCGACCGCTGTCGCAAGCTAGGAGGAACGGTCCGCGTCTTTGCACTTGATGTTACGGATGAAGTGTCGGTTGCAGAAGCTGCTGACGAGATGCGCTCTGAATTCGGCCGGATCGATATACTCATCGCGAATGCTGGGATCGGCGGGAATGATGAAGAGACGCGATCTTATCGCCCGCTTTCCGTCAAAAAGGTGATCGACGTTAACTTGCTCGGAGCAGTAAATTCGGTTCATGCGGTTGTTCCGCAGATGGTCGAACGGAGCAGCGGCCATCTCGTCGCGATTTCCAGCCTTGCAGGTTTCCGTGGGCTGCCGAAGTCGGCCGCGTATTCTGCGAGTAAGGCAGGAATGACCGCTTTCTTTGAAAGCTTGCGGCTTGACCTGAAACATAAAGGCATCGACGTAACGATCATTCAGCCGGGCTTTATTAAAACGCCACTCACCTCAGGCCGCAAGAACAAAATGCCATTCCTGATGGAGCTCGGCGATGCGATCCCGCTATTCATTAAGGCGATCGAAAAGAAGAAGCGATTTGCCGCGTTTCCATGGCAGCTTGCGACCATCGTCCGCGCCGGAAAGTTCATGCCTGGATGGCTTTATGACCGCATCGCCGGGAGGGCACGCTACCGCGAATAGCAAACCGAAACCACAGACGATATAATCCCCAAGAGCTTGCCCACATAGATACCCCCTTTTCCGGTTTATGAACTATATTCAAGCTATAATCCTTGGCATTGTTCAGGGGCTTACCGAATTCATACCGATCAGTTCGACCGCGCACCTTGTTTTTGCAAGCCGGTGGACGAACGTTTACGGCGGCGACCCGCAGCAGATCACGGCGACGATGGCGGTGATCCAACTTGGCACTATCGCGGCAGTTCTGGTTTATTTCGCGTCTGACATCTTGAGTATCACGAACGCGTTCATCCGCGACCATTGGGGTGTGTTAACGCGAAAAAATCCAGTTCGCCATTCCGGCACAAAAGGCGTTCGGCCGATATGGCTATCAAGCGAGGCGTGGCTCGGCTGGCTTATCATTATCGGTTCGATCCCGATAGGCGTGGTCGGTCTGCTCCTCAAGGATTTCATTGAAGGACCGAATACCAAAAATCTTTGGATCATTGCAACGATGCTGATCGTCATCGGGCTGCTTCTTGCTCTTGCGGAGGTCGTAGGCAGCCAGCGGAAAGAGATGCGGACGATGGGCGTGTTTGATGCGATCGTGGTTGGGTTATCGCAGGTTCTTTCGCTGATGCCCGGAGCAAGCCGGTCCGGTTCGACCATAATGGGCGGACTTTTTATCGGGCTTAACCGCGAGACTGCCGCACGCTTTTCTTTCCTGCTTTCGATACCGGCGATCACGGCAGCGGGGCTTCTGCAGCTCCGCGAGGCATGGAGCATATTGCCGGAAGATGCATGGGGGCCGTTGATCGTTTCGACCATTGTTTCTGGTGTTGTCGGTTATCTTTCGATCTGGTTTTTGCTCGCCTTTTTGCGAAAGAATTCGACGCTGATATTTATCGTCTATCGCGTGATTCTAGGCATTGTCTTGCTCATCTTGCTTTGGCAGGGTGTGCTCAGTCCTGTAGTTAACATTTGAACGGCCGGCAGATGAGGAAGCGTTGGAATATAGCCAAACATGATCACTCTGCCGCTGAGAAACTTGCGGCCGAACTCGGTGTTCATCGCCTTGTGGCTGCTTTGATGATCGCCCGCGGACATGCCGAGCCGGCCGCCGCCCGGGCTTTCCTTGATCCCTCGCTCGATCATCTACATGAGCCGCATCTATTGAAGGGCCTTGGCGAAGCGGTCGAGCGGATCGAGGCTGCCATCCGATCGAACGAAACGATCCTGATCTGGGGTGATTACGATGTGGACGGAACGACCGGGACGGTTCTTCTGCGAAGCGCTTTACAAATTCTAGGAGCCGAAACCGAATATCACATACCGAACCGTTTTACCGAAGGTTACGGGCTTAACATCGAAGCGCTCGAAGCAGCGAAGGAGCGAGGCTGCTCGCTTGTCATTACTGTAGATTGCGGCATTCGGAGCTTTGAATCTCTTGAATGGGCCTCAGAGAACGGCCTCGACGTGATCGTTACCGATCACCACCTGTCCGATGAGGAACGCGGCAATCCGCCAGCGGTCGCGGTGGTTAACCCAAACCAGCCGGGCTGCGAGTATCCGGATAAACATCTTGCGGGCGTCGGCGTGGCTTTCAAGCTGGCCCACGCATTATTACGGTCGGCCGGTAAAGAAGCTCTTGTCCCGTCCTTTCTGAAGATCGCCGCGATCGGCACTGTTGCTGACATTATGCAGCTCACCGGCGAGAACAGGGCAATCGTTGCCCTTGGGCTGCGAGATCTGCCGAACACCCGGAACTACGGGCTTAAGGCTTTGATGGAAGCCGCCGGCTGCACGTCCGAAATGACGAGCATGCATATCGGCTTTCGATTAGGTCCGCGGATAAACGCTGCCGGGCGGATGGACCTTGGGCGATACGTTGTCGAGCTTTTTGAAGCTGATGATTTCGGCGCAGCCAGGAAACTCGCTGGGATGCTGGACTCGCGCAATCGAGAACGGCAGACCGAGCAGCAGAAGATCACGGAACTTGCACTTTTGCAGGCGGCCGAGCAGGGAACTGAAACAATCGTCGTTGTCGCGGGTGAGGGCTGGCATCGAGGGGTCATCGGGCTTGCGGCTTCGCGTATAGCTGAAAGGCTGTATCGGCCTGCGATAGTTCTTTCAACCGAGAACGGCACCGCACACGGCAGCGCAAGAAGTATCGGAAATTTTCACATCTTGAAAGCTCTCGAAAGCTGCTCTGAACTCTTTAACCAATTCGGCGGTCACGCGGCCGCGGCGGGGATGAAACTCCCGACAGCGAATATTGACTCACTCCGGCGTGCACTTTGCGAATATGCAGAATCGGTGCTGACAGAAGAAAGCCGAACGCCGGTACTTCACATCGATGCACGTGTCTCTCCAGAGTCGCTTTCGATCAGCCTTGTCCGTGAGCTTTCGAGAATGGAGCCTTTCGGTGCCGGAAACCCGAAGCCGGTTTTCGCGACTAAAGGGCTTTCGCTTCGTTTTGAACCTAAGGTGATGAAGGATCGCCACTTGAAGCTCTATCTCGGCGACCGAGACGGTCGGCGTTTTGAAGCGGTGTGGTGGGACGGTGTGGAGAAAGGAAAAGAGCAAACTCTTGCGGTCGGGCGCAACATCGAAGTTGCTTGCACGCTGGACGTAAATTCCTGGCAGGGAACTGAACGGCTTCAGCTTGTGATAGAAGACATACGAGACGATAATTAGCCGATGGCCGCAAACGAGCGAAATGTGAAGAAACTGCAGCAGCGGGCGTATTTGCCGCTCGTTATGCGCGTCGTTGCTGCGGTTCTGCTGGTCGCAACTACTATCGGCGTGATCGTTTACCTATCCCGTAACGATGCCAACGCGGAGTTTCGCGCTCGGGGGCTTCCGGCATCGCTTTCAAAAGATGTTGTCGCGGTTGTTGACGGCTATGAGCGACGAGAGGTCGAGAACGGAATCGCGAAGTATGCGATCCGAGCAGACAAGGCAACCACCTTTTCGGATAACCACCAGGAACTTGAGAACGTCTTTCTCGAGGTTTTCGACGAACAGCAGCGGCCGAATCAGATCAGGGCGGCGAAGGCGATATATCTTCCGGGTGAGAACAACGCGTTTAAGGCGTTTTTCGACGGCAATGTGGAGGTTGATTCAGCCGAAGGGCTGAAGCTCGTCACAGAGATCATCGTTTACGACCACGCTACCGGAGTCGCAGAGGCCGACCGGCCGATCCGTTTTAGCCGGGAGAACATAACGGGCAGTTCCGACTCCGCCACGGTTTTTGTGAACGAGAAGCGTGTCGAACTTCGCGGATCGGTAAGCATTGTTGGCAATGAAGGTGCCGAGGGCGTTGCCGTTGCGACCGGGCCGTGGTCGATGAGTTCGTCATTTGCGTCATATGATCACGGAAAGAATCTCGTTGAACTTCGCGGTGACGTATCGGTCGAGACATCTGCGGATATGCTAAATGCCGGGAGGGCGGTCATTACACTTTTGAAGGTTAGCGAGACATCGGCTGACGTTGCTCAGGCTGAGCTTTTTGAAGGAGTTAACATCGAGAGGCGGGAGAACGGCATTGGCAAGCGGACCATCGCTGCGAATTACGGAAAGTATGACAAGACGGCCGGGACGTTTGACCTTCAAGGGAACGTCGTGATCACTGCCCCGAGCGAGAGCGGCCCCGTGAAGATGACCGCGGCAGCCGCGCTCTACAACGAGCGTTCTGCATCAGCCCGGTTGCTTGGCGGCGGTACGATCGAAACGCCTCGGGAGCGTATCAGCGGCGGTGAGATAAATGCCCGGCTTGCCGTCGGAGGCAAACTTCGTGCGGCATCGGTACTTGGCGACGCTAAGGTCACTCAGACTTCTGCGGATAGAAGTGTCGAGTTGGCCGCGTCCCGGATCGAGGCCGCGTTTGACGCTGCGGGTGACCTTACAAGAGCAGAGCTGAAAGAACGGGCGAACGCCGTTGTCGTACCCGCAAATGCGGCGGGATATTCGCGTGCGAACCTCACCGCTGCACAAGCGATCGTCTTGATAATGGAAAAGGGGTCGGCGAAAACCATGACCACGGACGGCCGCACAATGCTTGTGCTTGACCCGCAAACGGGCGATGCGGCCTCGACAAAACGCACGCTTCGAGCGGATAAGATCATTTCATCGTTCGGGACCGATGGTAAGACGCTTGCGAAAGCCGAAGCCATCGGAAATTCCGAGCTCGACATTGAACCGGGGGGAACCGGACCGGATATTTACCGTACAATGGTTGCGGCACCGAGATTCGACTGCGACTTTTATCCGGGCCGTAATTTTGCTCGTAAGTGCGTCGCCGGCCGGGGTGTTCGGACCCGAAGGCTTCCGACCGTTGCCCGCGAAGGCCGCGGCGAACAGGTGATGATATCGGAAACGGCGACGGCTGCTTTTCGCGAGGATTCACGCGACGTGGATACGCTAACGGCCGAAGGCAACGCGAGGTTTACGGAACTCGACCGCAACGCCTCAGCATCGCGGTTCGTATTCAATGCGGCAACAGAGGTAGTTCAGCTGAGAGGCGGCACTCCGACCGCCTGGGATTCGCGTGCCCGCGGCCGTGCTCGTGAGATCGACTGGGACGTACGAAATCAGCGTTCGCGGCTTACCGGCGGCGTCAGCACGACCTATTACAGCCAGGGAGCGACGGGGAGTTCCACTCCGTTCGGTTCGGTCAATGATCCTGTGTACATAACGTCGAATACGGCGGAGATCGACCATCGGACCCAGGTCGCGGTTTTCGCCGGGAACGCCAGGGCGTGGCAGAAGGATAATTTCGTAAAGGGTGGCCAGATAACGATCTTTCAGAATGAAGGGCGTTTTCGCGCGGAAACGGATGTAGAAAGCCAGCTTTACGGCGTTAAGACCCGCGGCACTGGCGGCACCGTTCCGGTTTTTGCGAACGCCAGCAGAATGGACTACGAGCGAAACGCTTCGCAGATCACATATACCGGGAGCGTCCGTATTAAACAAGGACCGGAACAGATAAATTCGGAGGTTGCGAGGATCTTTCTAAGTAAGGAGAACGAGATCGAGCGTGCCGAGTTCGAGCAAGATGTGATCATCTCGCAGCCGGGGAGAACCGCCAGCGGGCGGACGGCATTGTATTTTGCCGCTGATGAAAGAGTCGTCTTGCGTGGCGAACCAGCCCGTGTTCAGGACCCGCGAAGCGGAACGACGCAGTCGGCAGAGATAACCGTTTTTCTTCGCGATAATAGGGCTATCGCTGAGGGCCGGAGCGACACGAACCGCACAGGCCGCAACCGCTCGGTTTACAAAGTTCAAAACCCAGACTAACCTCTGATTGGTGGATTCGGATACCTCATCACAAAATGGAAAACCGGCGGGGACGCTCGCGGCGGCAGGACTACGCAAGTCCTACGGCCGGCGAACGGTCGTCGACGGCGTTGATCTTGAGATGCACGATGGTGAGGTCGTCGGATTGCTCGGTGCGAACGGTGCCGGCAAGACAACGACATTCTACCTGCTCGCCGGGCTTGAGCGATCCGAGGGCGGGAACATCTTCTTGAACGGCGACGACGTAACCCGCCTCCCGATGTATCTTCGTGCGAGGCTTGGACTTGGCTATCTTCCGCAAGAGCCTTCCATTTTCCGCAAAATGACCGCCGAACAGAACATCCTTGCGGTACTTGAGACTCGAGGGATGTCACGTTCCGAACGGTTCGCCCGGCTCGAAGAGCTTCTTGAAGAATTCGGCGTTGAGCACGTCCGCAAAACCCGCGGCGATTCGCTCTCCGGGGGCGAGCGACGACGCGTTGAGATCGCCAGGTGCCTTGCATCCGATCCGCATTTCATTCTCCTCGATGAGCCGTTTGCCGGCATAGATCCTATTGCCGTTGAAGACATACGCGACCTGATCTTATATCTGAGACAGCAGGGAATCGGTATTCTCATCACCGACCATAATGTCCGCGAGACGCTAGGGATAACCGATCGTGCATACATCATGTCGGAGGGCAAAATACTTCGATCCGGCCGACCGTCGGATCTGGTCGAGGATCCCGAAGTTCGTCGTATTTATCTCGGCGAACAGTTTAAGTTATAGGCATTAATCTTTCGCCTTTTTTCCATAAAGAATCTATAATCGATCTGAGTAAGCAATTTCCGCACCACAAATGTGGAGCGGCTGCGACCAACTGTTAATGTCATCTCTTCGCCTTACAACTTCACTACAGCAAAAGATGGTGCTGACGCCGCAGCTTCGACAGCGGATCGAGATGCTCCAGATGACCGCAATGGAGCTTAACGAGCTGATCGAGACCGAAATGGTGTCCAATCCCGTGCTCGAAGAGATCACCCCCGGAGAGGAGATTCAGGAACTTTCGCAGGAAATTCTTGACCAAAATGCGGATGGGTTCGATGACTTTTTGAACAATGGAAAGCCGGCCGACAGCGGCTCGGATGGTATTGATGGGCAGTCCGCAGCAGCTGGTGATTTCGAAAGTACGTCGCAGTCGAAAAGCAATGAGGCCGTCGAATTTGAAGGTGAAGCCGAAAGCTTTGATGAGGGCGACGGCAATACACAGGATGCTTTTGAAGAGGTAGATTTTGGCCGCGAATTTCAGGACTATCTCGACCCCGGATACAAGACACAGGAGATCGAATACAAGGACGACGTCCCGAGTTTTGAGCAATTCCTATCGCATAAGCCTTCCTTGACCGAACACCTTGAATGGCAGCTCTCGATGCAGGAGATCTCTGATCGTTCGGCCGAGGTGGCTAGGGCCATAATTGGGAACCTGGACCCGGATGGACGCCTTTCCGCGTCCATCGAGGACATCTCGGTGATGACCGGCGTCCCGGCCGAACGAGTCGAAGAGATCCGCCAAATGATAATGAGGCTTGATCCGGTCGGTTGCTCGGCAATGGACGTAAGAGAATGCCTTTTGGTTCAGCTTGACGCAATGGGCGAGGGCAATTCGCTTGCCTCAACACTCGTAAAGGAACACCTTGAGGACCTTCAGCCGCATCGCCTCCAGCATCTTGCAAAGGCAACCGGCGAATCACTTGAAGTGCTAGACGCGGAGATCCAGATAATCCGCGACCTCGATCCCTTCCCGGGCCGTCGTTTTTCGGCGGACGAGGCAGTATTCGTTGCTCCGGAGGTTTACATCGAAAAGGTCGATGATGATTACGTCATTTATTTCACCGACGACGGAGCCCCTCGACTACGCATCAGCCCGACCTATCATAAACTTCTCGATAAGAACGACACGAACAAAGAGACAAAGGATTTTATCCGTGAGAAGGTCCGCTCGGCGGTCGATCTTCTTCGTAACATAGAGCACCGCCGGCAAACGATCTACCGTGTAGTCGAGTGCATCGTTGAACGGCAGCGTGAGTTCCTTGATAAGGGCGTTGAATACATCAAGCCGATGATGCTAAAGGATATCGCCGAAGATATCGGCATGCATCTTTCGACCATTTCGCGTGTGGTCAACCGGAAGTATGCCCATACGCCGCAAGGTGTTATCGAGCTTCGTCGTTTCTTCAGCGAGGGGATGATGAATGAGGACGGCGAGGAGGTTTCGACCCGCATTCTCAAGCTCCGAATCAAGAAGCTTATAGAAGAGGAAGACACCAAGAAGCCGCTGACCGACGACCAGATCGTAAAGATCCTGAGTAAAGAGGGTGTGAAGCTCTCGCGTCGTACGGTCGCAAAGTATCGGGATCAAATGAAGATCCCGGGTTCGCGTGAGCGGAAAACGATAATTTAAGTTTCACTTATTTCTCTTTTTTGAGGTAGGTTCCAGAACCATGAAATTTGAATACACAGGAAGACACATTGAGGTCACTCCCGCCCTCAAACAGCACGTACAGGAACATTTTAAGCGTATCGACCACCTCTTTCAGGGCAAGCCGGCAAAGGCTCAGGTGATCATTGAGGTCGAACGCGGAAGGCATCGTTCGGAGATCATCGTAAAATGGCGCAATGACATATTGACTGCCACCACGGTAAACTCCGATATGTACAAGTCGCTCTCGCAGTCGATAGACAAGATCGAGAAGCAGGCCCTTAGGTTAAAGAACAAGGTCATTGATAAATCCCATAAGGCCAAGAAGGCCGGAGTGCTTGCTAACAAAGCCGTCGAAGTGCGGCCTGTGCCTGGAGCACCGCGGATCGTTCGGTCGCGCCGCTATGCTGTAAAGCCGATGTCGCCTGAAGAGGCGGCTTTGCTTGTGGCGGAATCGAATAACGACTTCATCGTGTTCCGTAACTCCGAGAATGAGCGTATCTCCGTCGTCTATTCAAGAAAGGATGGGAACTTTGGGCTGATCGAGCCATAGACCATGCTTAGTGAGAGCATTGCGAATCCGCGGTCTATTACGATCGCAGAATTCTTCAGGACAGCTCCGGAGGAGCTTCGGCTCGAGCTTGTTGCTGGGGCGGAAGGGTTAGAGAGGCACGAACTTAGTTCGGAACGTATCCAAAAGCTCGGCCTCGGTCTGGCCGGATACTCGAGCTACATTCACTACGGGCGGCTCCAAATGATCGGTAAGAGCGAGACCGCATTCCTCGAGGGTTTTTCATCGGAGAAGCGAGCGGAATCGGTTGCATCGCTCCCCGCAGAAAAGATCGCATGCCTTCTAATCACGAAAGGTCTTGAGCCGCTCGTTGAGCTGAGAACTTTCGCCAAACAAAATGCTATACCCTTGCTAAGAAGCAATGCAGTTAGTTCAAGAGCAATCGTACTTATTACTTCGTTTTTGCAGGATCGGCTTGCTCCGGAGACAACTATTCATGGCGTGCTTGTTGAAATGCATGGCCTCGGAGTTTTGATCCGCGGCGAATCGGGAGTCGGCAAATCCGAATGTGCGCTAGATCTGGTGGCACGCGGGCATCGGCTTGTCTCGGACGACTCGGTACGGATCAAGAGCCTTGGCGGGACGCTCGTCGGCTCTTCGGACGAGATCACTGCAGGGTTTCTTGAGATTCGCGGGCTAGGTATCATCAATGTCCGCGAACTTTTCGGCGTTGCCTCCGTAAGGAGTTCAAAAGAGCTTTCGGTTTGCATCGAGTTTCGGCGGGCAGACGACCATATCGAAGGCGACCGGCTCGGGCTCGAGATGGAAAGGGAAGAGATATGCGGCAGCAATCTTCCAAAATTCTCATTGCCGGTCCGACCGGGGCGGAATCTTGCGTCGCTGGTAGAAACGGCGGTGAAAGTTTTTATGCTTCGTTGTGAGGGTTCGGATGCTGCCAAAGAGGTTATAGAGAGGCACACAAGGGCAGTGGCGAGAGACGGGGAGCAGCTTGCCTAAAACTAAGTATCGTGGCGAGATCGAAAGAACATTTGAGGGAGAATGGATCGTTAGCGATCATAACCGGCCTGAGCGGCTCGGGGATGAGCTCGGCGATGAATGCCTTCGAGGACCTCGGCTTCTTCTGTATCGACAACCTGCCAGTCACGATGATCTCACCATTCGTAAGGCTTATGTCGCCTAACGAAGAAGGTATTGTCCCGATTCCGAAAGCGGCACTTGTCATCGATATCCGAGAACGTCATTTCCTTGCCGACTTTGCCAAAGAGATCAATAAGGTCAAGAAGAAGCTGCTTGAACCGACCGTGATCTTCCTCGAAGCGTCAGAAGAGGTTCTGATGCGTCGTTTTTCGGAGACACGCCGACCACATCCGGCCGAACGCGGTAAAGGGCTACGCGATGCTATCCGGGCCGAGCGTAAAGCGATGGCTGCTGTTCGCGAAAAGGCCGATCTGATAATCGACACCTCCGAACATTCTGTTCATACGCTGCGGAAAGAGATTTTGCGGCGGTTCGGAGATGCCGGGGTCGCGCCGGAATTGCTCGTTCAAATAATGAGCTTTGGCCATAAGTACGGAACGCCTCGCGATGTCGATCTTCAGTTCGACGTTCGTCATTTACAGAATCCTTATTTCGTTGCTGAGCTTCGCGAAAAGACCGGAGCTGACCGGGCTGTAGTAAAGTTCCTTCGCGAGCAGGCCGAGGTAAAAGAGACTATCGCCCGCTTTTCAGATCTTTTGCTTTACCTTTTGCCGCAATACCGAAGTGAAGGAAAAGCATATCTGACCATAGCGATAGGTTGCACCGGCGGGAAGCATCGGTCGGTGATGGTCGCCAATGAGCTGTACCGGATCATTGCAAAGGCAGGATTCAAAACTTCGGTCTCGCACCGGGATATGCAAAAATAGCAGTTATGGGAAAGATCGCTGGCGTCATAATATCGCATGGACAAGTAGCAAACGAGCTTCTCGCGGCCGCAGAGACCATTGTCGGCGAAACGAGCCATTTGACCGCTGTTTCGATTGGCTGGCACGACGACGTGGAGTTGGCTAAGAAGGAGATCGAGCGGGCCATCGAACAGGTTTCCTCTGACCGCGGAGTTATCATTCTAACTGATATGTTTGGTGGTACGCCGACGAACATCGCAGCGATGTTCCTCAAGGACGGTGCTGTCGAGATCGTTACCGGAGTTAACCTTCCGATGGTGGTCAAGCTTGCCGCTTATACCGGGGACGGTACTTTGAGCGAGGCCTCAAAGATCATCGAAGAAACTGGAAAAGGAGCGATTTATCGAACGGCGGCTCTACTCGATTCGCGTTCGGCAGAAAATGGTTGAATCGCGCGTAACGGTCGTGAATAACCTCGGTCTCCATGCCCGGGCGGCGGCACAGTTGGTACGTTTGGCCGGTCAATTTGAATCGACAATAAGAATAATTCGACCCGACAAAGATATTTTTGCCGACGCAAAATCGATACTGAATTTGCTGACGCTTGCCGCATCGATCGGCACTGTGCTTCACCTACAGGCGGAAGGCCCGGACGAGGAGAAAGCACTTAACGCGGTCGAGGAGCTTTTCAAAAGCGGCTTCGGGGAGCTTTGATAGAAACAATCTGTGCAGATAAGCAATAACAAAATGATCGACATCATTGGCGTGCCTCTCGGCTTCGGTGCCGGAAAGTCCGGGAGCGAACTTGGCGTCGAGGCCATTCGCCACAGCAAGATCCGCGGGAGTAAGGTGACTCATCACCTTGAGCAGCTTGGTTATGTCGTAACTGATCGCGGCAATGTTCCTATCGTGCAGCCCTCGGACGGTTACAAAACCAGTGGTGGGGTCCGACACCTTACAGAGGTGTCACTGTCCTCTGCGAATATTGCGGCGGTTCTGATCGAATCACTGAACAGTGGGGCGACGCCCGTTGTGCTGGGCGGCGATCATAGTATCGCTATCGGAAGTTTTTCGGGCATTGCCACACATTTCAAGGAGAAGGGCGAGGAAATTGGCCTTATTTGGTTCGATGCCCACGCAGATATCAACACCCCTGAAACCAGTGCCTCGGGCAATATCCACGGAATGCCACTCGCTGCAATACTCGGTTACGGTGCCACGGAGCTTGTGAATGTAGCGTCGAACGGATCAAAGCTCGATCCACGCTTCTTCGCCCATATTGGAGCACGTGATATTGACCCGGGCGAGAAGGCCATGATCGAGAAATTAGGACTTCGCGACCGCTTTTTTACAATGAGTGATATCGACAAGCGAGGGATGCTGGCCTGTGTCGAGGACGCTATTCGTATTGCTGGTGCCGCTTCCGGTGGCTTTGCCGTCACTTTCGATGTCGATATGATCGACCCGCGTTTCGCACCGGGTTCCGGTACGCTCGTCCGTGGCGGCACGACCTACCGCGAAGCGCATCTTGCGCTTGAACTGATTGCCGAATCGGGTAAAATGCGTTCGTTCGAGATCGTGGAGGTAAATCCGCTTCTCGACCAGAGCAATCTGACCGTAGAGCTTGCCTGTGAGCTTATCCTTTCCGCCTTCGGAAAGACGATCCTTTGATCTGCAAAACATTATGCGTACCCGCGTTGGAGTGATCTTTGGCGGCCGTTCCGGTGAACACGAGATCTCGGTGCGTTCCGCAGCGGCTGTCATAGAGTACATCGATAAAGACAAATACGAGCCCGTGCCGGTTGCGATCACACACGACGGCGCGTGGCTCAGCCCGAAGGCGTCTATTGTCCGGCTGCCGGAGAAGATCCGGGATGTTTTCTCAACTGAAGCTTTGGAGGGAGAGTTCGCTCTAATAGGGGACACTTCTTACAACGGCCTAACATCATTACGGCCGGAATCGGAAAGTGTCGGGATAGACGTTGTGTTTCCGGTGCTCCATGGAACCTTTGGCGAGGATGGCACGATTCAGGGACTGCTGGAAATGGCCGGGCTTCCCTACGTCGGCTGCGGTGTTCTTGCTTCCTCCTGTGGGATGGATAAGGTGGTAATGAAATCGTTGTTTCAGAAAGCCGGGCTGCCGCAGTGCAAGTACGCCTGGCTTCTGAGGCGGGACTTCGAGGCTGATCCGGAAGCGGTCATCGGCCGAATTGTAAGTGAGATCGGCTTTCCGGCTTTTGTTAAACCTGCCAACCTGGGTTCTTCGGTCGGTGTTTCGCGGGCGAAGGTCCCCGAAGAACTTCAGGCCGCGATCGAACTCGCCTCCAGATACGACCGCAAGGTGATAGTCGAGGAAGCTCTTAAGATGCGAGAGATCGAGTGCGGCGTGCTTGGCAACGATTATCCCGAAGCCAGCCGGCCGGGAGAATACGTCATTCGAGACAAAAGCAAGGCATTTCTCGACTACACGGAGAAATATGCAGGCACCGGGAACAATGAATTCGTTGTTCCGGCACCTGTCTCTGCCGAACTCGAAACAAAGATCAGAGATATGTCGCTTACGGCATTCAAAGCGATAGATGGCTCAGGCCTTGCCAGAGTCGATTTTTTTCTCCGCACCGACAACGGTATGCTCTTGATAAACGAGATCAACACGATGCCGGGCCTGACCGATGCTTCGGGCTACCCGAAGATGTGGGCCGGCAGCGGAGTTTCATTCACCGAGGTTATCGATCAGTTGATCTCTCTCGCTATCGAACGGCACGCTGACCGTTCGCGTAACCTCACTTCGCTACAATCAACTTAAATGGGAGGGTGTATGTCAGTAGCAAAAAATATCGAAATAATAGCCACTTCGACCGTCAGTTTCGATGATGCTGTCAAGCAGGGGGTAGAGCGGGCCGCTCGCACCATCGATCATTTACGCAGTGCATGGGTAAAGGAGCAAAAGGTGAGTATTGTTGACGGGAAGGTAGCCGAATATCGCGTCGCGATGATCCTTACATTTGTCCTTGCAGACGACGAATAGACCCTATTTCACGGCATAATAGCCGTCACGCGTGCGGATCGTAAGGTTTGGCCTTGCGATCCGCAATTCTATCGAACGCCACTTTCCGTCCTTTTTTTCATTGAGCGGTTCGTACCCAAGCGTGTACTGAACGCCGAGTTCCTTCACTATGGCCTCGAACGCGGTGCGAAGGTCAGCCCCGCCTGGTTTTTCTACGAAGGTTCCGCCTGTTTTTTCGGCAAAATCTTTCAACACGGCTCGGGACGCCTGTCGTCCTGACGATGTAGAACTGCTCGGGGTCATATCAACTGAGTAGATAACGGCGTTAGCCGCTGAGGCCGCTTTTAGTGCCCTCGTTGCGGAACGGCCGCTTTGAGTGTCGGCACCGTCAGAAAGGACAATTATGGCGCGGCGTTTTTCCGGCCGCTTGCTAAGTTCTTCGGCGGCCTTAAAGATGGCGTCGTAAAGAACTGTCATCCCATCGGCCTTAACCTCGAAAATGCGTTCATTTACATCCCGGCTGTTCGAGAAGTCCTGCACCATATGAACACGCGAATCGAAGCGATAAATAGCAACATTGTCCTCGGGCCGCAGACCGTCCAGAAATCGTATCGCGGCCGAACGGGCAAGGCTGATGTTCGACCCCATGCTTCCACTGCTGTCAAGCAAAATAACGGCAGCAAAGGGAGTTTCCTCCGCAGCAAAAAAAGAGACCGGCTGGGTGACACCGTCCTCGAGAACGGAAAATGCGCTTTGCCTTAGACCCGAGACGTGAAGGCCGCGGCCATCACGGACAGAAACATTCAGAACTACAAGATTTGAATCGATCGTAAGCGGTGCATCTTCCTCCTGTCCTTTCGCTCCTAACGCAAGCAGCAACGCGACCATGAAGGACAGAAACATTAGATGAAAAAGATTCGATTTCATCGTAACGCGATTAAGGAGCAATTCTAAGGAACCGTGCAAATTTGATCACTGCATTCGAGGTCTGTATAGCTGCCGCGGATATGGTGTAACGTGTCGTTCGGTTCAATTCCTTGACCAACTTCTCGGTCGATTCCTTAAGTGCGTTGAATCCCTGCCTGACGTCTGCAGGAGGCTTTTCTTCTGCATCAAATCGATCGGTCCCATCTGAACCGCCGCCTAGATCTTTCCTTATGCGGGAGGCAATCTTTTCGAGCCGGTCGAGTTTCTCGCGATCGTCGTTTGTAAAACCTCCAGCAGTTTCAAGCGAGCTATTAAGCTGATCGACCAGTTCCAGGGCCTCTTCGCCTCGCTTCAGCATTTCTTCATGTTCCTTTTTCCGCTTAGCTGCCCGCTGCTTTTCGATCATTTCGCGGATCGAGGTCGAAGGCCGCGTTCGGACGCGGTCGACATCATTCGGGAACATCCCGTCATTCTCTGCGGATTGAGCCTGAACTCCAACCGCAGAAACGAGAAAAAGAAAGAAGATCAAAAGAGAGAAGAAACGCATTTCAGTTTTTATGGCTGCTCAACCTTCTGCGAGGGGTCCATTACCACACCGGTTACCCGCTCGACAAGCTTGGTCAAGAATTCTTCTTCAGCAACCCCGGAACTCGGAACCGTAACCCATTCCGTCGTCAGCCCGCGGCCCGAACGGCCTTCAACTCTGGCATTAACGGAAACGTTGTTCTTGATCCCGTCGATAGACTGTACTTCTATCGTCAGCGAATACTGGCCTCGGGACCAAGCTGTGTCGGCAAACTCGATGATGCCGTAACGTTTGAGCTCCGAGGAAGCAATGACCGGTCCGCGGCCAAAAACGAACGGCTGCGTGACTATAATGCCTTCAGAAAGCCTCGAGGAAGCCTCGTCCATAACGAGCCTGTTCTCAGCCAGAACATCTTTGATCGTCTGAAGCAAGACATCTCGCCGTGAGTTCAACTGATACGGATTCGGCAGACGCTCACGGACACGGGTTTTGCCCTTACCCCAATCAAATGAGCGTGAAGCATCTGCAGTCCGACTCGTGGCTTTGTTCGCGTCCTCTTTGATGGTTTGCGTCTGCGAATCCACACCCTTCTGAGCCGAGGCCGAAACGGCAGAAACTGCGATGGCCACCAAGATCAAGAATCCGCAAAAATATCGCATAAATTATCTCGCTGAGATACTAAAGATTTAGGATGCCCGGGATGGCC
This sequence comes from Acidobacteriota bacterium, assembly GCA_019639135.1. Taxonomy (GTDB): domain Bacteria; phylum Acidobacteriota; class Blastocatellia; order Pyrinomonadales; family Pyrinomonadaceae; genus OLB17. Next base: position 46,145 of record JAHBSL010000021.1, on the reverse strand, counting down.
CGTTGGTTCGCTTCCTGCCGGGCAAAGCGTGGATTATTTCCACAGGTTAATGTTATCACGATACCAATCTACTGTACGAGCCAATCCTTCAGCGAGCGGGATCGACGGGACCCAACCCGTTACCGACTTCATTTTCTCACCTGAAAGATACTGTGCGTCGATCTCGTTCTTGATCTTCTCCTGAAGGAGAACGTTGGGCTTTATCACGTCAGCGGCGCCACATGCCTCAATGATCTTGTTGACCAGATCGATTATCCGCACAGGAGCATTCGTCCCGAAATTGAATGCATGGCCGCTGGCGACATCGATATTCTCGGCCAGTGCCAGATAACCGCTGACAACATCGTCAACGTAGATGAATTCGCGCACTGGAGAGCCATCACTACGGACTATCGGGTCTTCGCCCTTAAGGACTGATATTATTGTTCCGGGTATGATCCGCGAAAGGTTCAAATCGCCCGGGCCATAGATATTTGCGGAACGTGAAACCGCGACTGGAAGACCGTAGGTCGCCGCAAATGAGGCCGAGATCATATCCGTACAGGCCTTCGAAACGTCATAAGGATAGCGAGCGTTCAAGTTGAGATCTTCCGTGTAGGGAAGCTGGGTCTGTTCGCCGTACGCCTTATCGCTTGAGGCAACCACGATGCGGCGGACGAGCGGGGAACGACGACACGCCTCAAGGAGCATATACGTTCCGCGAATGTTCGTCTCAAAGGTCGAGAGCGGTGAACGGTTTGCCGAGCCGACTATTGCCTGAGCGGCAAGGTGAAAGACCGTATCGACATCGTTCTCGTTCAGGACCCGCTCGATAAGGTCGTGGTCCTCAACAGGGCCGTTGACATACGAAACGCTTCCGGCTATGCCAAGCGCATCGAGCGAACTCGGGGTGATATGATCGCGGCGGAGACAGATAACGGATGCTCCGTTTGCGATCAGCGTTATTACGAGATTAGCTCCGACGAAACCGGTCCCGCCGGTAACCAACACTTTTCTAGCTTTCCAAAAAGAATTTACCATCATCAAAAATGGCCCATTAATCCTGGGTTTTCCAGGGCGGTCCCGTTTCCCAAAGTGCGTTGAACTCAAGGCTATCCTTATATGTATCCATACATTTCCAGAAACCGGTATGACGATACGCCATTAGCTCGTTGATCTTCGCAAGCGTCTCCAGGGGGCCTTCTTCAAGCACCGGGTCGCCATCAAGTAGGTCAAGTACCTGACGTTCGAATACAAAAAATCCACCATTGATCCAGACATCAAGCCTCGGTTTCTCGCGAAATGAATTTACGGTTCCGTCGTCATTTAGATCCACGATACCGAACGGGGAACGTGGATGAACGGTTGTCATCGTCGCGAGCTTTCCGTGGCCTTTGTGAAACTCGAGCAGGCTACCGATATTGACATCTGCAAGACCGTCCCCGTAGGTCACAAAGAAGCGTTGATCATCGGCAAGCAAATTAGCTATTCGGGCAATTCGACCTCCGGTGTTTGTGTCTTCGCCGGTTTCATAAAGCGACACATCCCAGCTTTCGTTCGTTTCCGTTTGAAAGGTTACACGTATGTTCCCTTCACCTCTAGCACCAAAATAATCTTTGATCTTATCGCCGAGGTGGCCCAAACAAAGCGAGAAATCACTAAAGCCGTAAGATGCGTAAAGCTGCATCAGGTGCGAAATTATCGGACGCCCGCCGATCTCGACCAGGGCCTTTGGCACAACCTTGCCGAGTTCGTCCAATCGCGTGCCTCGGCCGCCGCATAAGATAACCGTTTTCATTCGCTATTTCGACCGGCCAAGTTCCCAGAGTTTCGCATATTTCAAGAACACACCGTAGGCCGTAAAGAACGCGATGATCAGCCCGTGGATACCGTCGCGAAAGCCTTGTTTCACAATGAACGTCCTTAAAAAGGCTGCGGCCGTCGATATGAATATCTTGCTTGCATTTGCGGTTGTGCCTTTCTCGAAGAGGTGCTGAGCCGCTAGAGTTGCGTAATGTTCCGTAACCTGGTGATGCTCCGACAGGTCTTGCTTCGTGTAGTGAAGCAACTCACCCTTTAGGGTTTCAACCCTTCCGGGCACACGTGCGGTTTGGTGCGGTGCGACGCCGTCCCAGAAGCTCAAATCCTTGCGATACAACCGCATTTGATAATCGGGATACCAACCCGAATACCGGATCCATTTGCCGAGATATTCCGTCCTTCGAGCAATCCGAAACCCGTCAGGAAACTCGGCATGATTCTTCGTTCTCAACGCCGCGATCTCGGCTTCGAGATCATTCGTAACCCGCTCGTCGGCATCGATCCAAAAGATCCAGTCGCCGGTTGCTTTCGAGTCGGCAAACTCATGCTTGTCCTTAAACCCCAGGAACTCGCGATTATAGACTTTGTCCGTATATTCGCGGGCGATCTCCACGGTTTTGTCAGATGAATCAGAGTCAACGATGACGATCTCATCGGCCCAGGCGACGGTCTCACAAAGGCCACGAATGTTCTGTTCTTCGTTGTAAACGATGATACAGGCAGAGATCTTCACGGACTTAATTGTTGCATTAGAAAGAGAAAAACGAAAGCGTGGCCGAAACCACGCTTCCTCATCCTTGACGGGCGAACTACCTAATTATTGTCTATCGGCGAAACCACTTCGATGTTGTTTGCCGTGAAGGTCGTTGACGTTGCCTTTTGCAGATCCGCAACAGCCTTGCTGTAGTCGGTCTCGGCACGGATCTCTGCGTTGCGGGCGTTCGTCAAAGCATTCTCACGCTGGAAAAGCAGGAACGTCGTCGAACGGCCGGCCTCAAAGAGACGGCGTTCGCCTTCGAGTTGGATCTCGGCATTATCGCGAGCACGCCGGGCGATCAGTATCCGCTGGCGAGCGATGTCGAGAGCCTGTACCGCATTCCTGACCTCAACGATCACCGTTTGCTCCTGCGAACGAAGACGAGCATCGAGCTGTTCACGTTCGATCTCGGCTGTGGCTAGATTTGCCTTAGCTGTGCGGTTTCCGAAGGGGAAAGAGATCGTCACACCGATCGAGTAATTGGGAGCATCGCTACGGAACGTGTTCGCAAGCGACCGATTGAACCCACCTGAAAGGAACGACGGACCTGCCGGGAAGATCACCTGCGGATTTGGGATCGGATCGAGGCCGGGAACTGAGGCTCGCGTGTTGTTGATCGCAGCCAGAAGAGTCAAGTCCTGCAGCGATGTGAAAAGATTCGTCGTGACAGGATCGTTCGGGCCGCCGCGAGCAAAGCCCGAAAGAGAAAAACCGCCGTTTAGGTCCACTTGAGGACGTATTTGGTTTTTGAAATATTTGCGGTCGATCTCGTTGATGTCCTGGGCTAGTTTTAGCCGCTGTAATTCATAGCGGTTTGCCATTGCATCCTTTACGGCGTCCTCCATCGCAACCGGTGCAAGATCGAGGCCGGGCCGATCGGTCGGCACGACGCTTCTTGACCACTCTGGTCCGGTAGCTTCACGTAGTATCAAAGCCTTCAGGTTGTTCTCGATGTTCGAGACCTGTTGGGTTGCGAGTAGAAGATCGCCTTCGCGGTTTGCAAGCTCAGTCTCGACCTCAGCCTTTGCTAGAGGAGCTGCGGCACCGGCTGCGATACGGGCCTCGACCTGGCGAAGGTTTTCTCGGGTGAGCTCAAGGTTGGCCTGACGGTTCTGCTGATCACGGAGAGCAAAAACAAGGTCCCAATAGGTTCGCTGGACGAGAGCTATCGTGTCGACCGTCTGCCGGCGGAAGTCGGCGTCCGATTGCTGAAGCTGCCTCCGGGCAATCTTTAGGTTTCGGCGGTTACCGTCGATCGAAAGATTTCGAAGCAGCGGCTGGGTAAGCCGGATGCCGTAATTCGACGAGTAGATCGCACTGCTGCCGGTCGTGATGGCACCTGAACTAACCTGGGCCTGGCTGAATGCACTTTCCGTTCGGGAATTGTTGAAAAAGAGGCTATAATTCGCGCCGGTCATCAATTGCTGAGTCAGGCTCGAATTGACCGTGAAATCGTTTGTGGCGGTCGAACCGGTCGTAGAATTGCGATTGTAGGTCGGTGTCGCTGAAAACACCGGATCATAAAAACCCCGAATTCCGCGAACCCGCTGCTCGTTGATCCGGACATCGTCATGAACAATGGCGATTGCGTTATTGCTTTCGAGCGCCATCCTGATCGCCTCCTGAAGTGAGAGAGAAAGTGGATCGGCTTGTTGAACGCCCGGGCGTCGGAGGTCGAGTTCGGCTCGTGTGGAGGGTGTCTCAGCCGCCGGGGCAGGCAAAGGCTCATCCCTCTTTTCAGGGATGGGCTTGACCGCAGCAACGGGCTCGAGCTTTGGATCCGCTCCTTTCTCCTGTGCCGGCGTTGAAGCCGTCAATAGCAAACATCCCGCGACAGTTGTTAAGAAAAGGGTCTTGAGTTCTTTTGATCTCGTCATTTTTTGATTGCTCCGAATCATTCGGGCGACATCGTTTGCCCATTGGCACAAACGCTAACTACGTCCTTTTTACTTTCATTGTTTCAATAATTTGAACAGTTGCCTCTTTCAAAAGGGTTAACCTCCAGTTCTCGACGATTGAAACAATGAACGTTTTCGGTTATCGTTTTCGTTTTAACATTTCAGCCTGGAGAAGACTATAAAACTATGGGTATCAAAGTTGGAATTAACGGATTTGGCCGGATCGGCCGCAATGTATTGAGGTCTTGCCTCGGTGATAAGGACATTGATTTTGTTGCTGTAAATGACCTGACTGACACTAAGACGCTTGCCCACCTTCTTAAATATGACTCGGTAATGGGCAATCTTGATAACGATATCAAGGCCGAAGGGGACACGATAACCGTTGACGGCGATTCGTTCAAGGTGTTCTCGGAAAAGGAGCCGGCCGCGATCGATTGGGAATCCGTCGGTGCCGAAGTCGTGATCGAGTCAACCGGCCGATTTACGAAAGCGGAGGATGCCGGTAAGCATCTTCGCGGCTCGGTCAAGAAGGTGATCATTTCCGCACCGGCAAAGGGCGAGGACGTTACCATCGTGCTCGGTGTTAATGAGGACATGTACGACGCCGCAAGCCACAACATCATCTCGAACGCTTCGTGCACCACGAACTGCCTTGCTCCGGTCGCTAAGGTAATCCACGAAAAGTTTGGTATCAAGAACGCGCTGATGAACACCATACACAGCTACACGAACGATCAGCAGTTGCTTGACCTGCCGCACAAGGACCTCCGCCGTGCTCGGGCCGCAGCTCTTTCGATGATCCCGACCTCGACCGGAGCGGCAAAGGCCGTTGCATTGGTCATTCCGGAACTCAAGGGCAAGTTCGACGGCATCTCCGTCCGGGTCCCGACGCCGAACGTTTCGCTGGTCGACGTCGTAATGAACGTCGAAAAGGAAACCTCGACCGAGGAAGTCAATCAGGTCCTCAAGGACGCTGCGAACGAAGAGCTCAAAGGAATCCTTGCATTTTCGGAGGAACCGCTTGTTTCGATCGACTTTCGCGGCAATCCGAATTCCTCGATCGTTGACGCTGAGAACACAAAGGTCATCGACGGAACCTGCATCAAGATCCTTTCGTGGTATGACAATGAATGGGGTTATTCCTGCCGCGTTCGCGACTTGGTGAAATTCATTGCCGCAAAAGGACTGTAGGAACTATTTCGAATAATTAGCCTGAGGTTGTCAGAAAAGGAAGGTTCGGCTCTCGAGACACTTTCGTAGTTTCACGATCCAAGGCCGTAAATCGAGAGTTTAGGGCCGTAAATCGAGAGTTTAGGGCCGTAAATCGAGAGTTTAGGGCCGTAAATCGAGAGTTTAGGGCCGTAAATCGAGAGTTTGGGGCCGTAAATCGAGAGTCTAGGGCCGTAAATCGAGAGTTTAGGGCCGTAATTCGATCATTTACCGTGCTAATTTCACGATTTACCGTGCAATATTCACTATTTACCGAGTTTGTCTGAAAAGCAGTAAGTGGGAAGCCGCATTCGTTCTGCGCAAGCGGCGTAACCCCAGTGATCTCCGCGTAAATCTTGTGAACTGTAAGTTTAATGAATCGCAAAGCAAGGGCCGCTGAGGTTTTCGCCGAGAATGCTACTAGTTTTCTGACATCCTCAAGCTATTTTTACTAGATGAAGAAAAAGAGCATCAAAGATATTGACCTCAAGGGTAAAACCGTGTTCGTCAGGGTCGACTTCAACGTTCCGATCAAGGACGGGAAGATCGAGGACGACACGCGGATTCGCGGAGCCTTGCCGACCATCAAGTATGCGATCGAGCAGGGTGCGAAGGTAGTTCTCGCCTCGCATCTCGGCCGTCCGCTCAAGGATAAGAAGAAGGCAGAGGAGAAAGGCACACCATATGATTCGGCGAAGTACACGCTGCGGCCGGTGGCCGAACGTCTCTCGGAACTTCTAGAAAGTGAAGTCGGGTTCGAAGGCGCCGACATCGCTTCCCAGATCGCTACACTCGCCCCGGGCGGCATACTGATGCGTGAAAATCTACGATTCCATCCGGGTGAGGAAAAGAACGACGCTGAGTTTGCGAAAAACCTTGCCGAGGGAATCGATGTTTATGTGAACGACGCTTTCGGGACAGCCCATCGTGCCCATGCCTCGACCGAAGGTATTACTCACTTTGTCGATACTTGCGTTGCCGGGCTGTTGATGGAAAAGGAACTCGAGTTTCTCGGGAAGGCGCTCAACGATCCTGAAAGGCCGTTTGTCGCGATACTCGGCGGTGCAAAGGTCTCCGACAAGATCCCCGTAATCGAGTCTCTAATTAAGAGAAAGGTCGATAAGCTCCTCATCGGCGGTGCCATGGCCTACACATTCTTTAAAGCCCAAGGCTACACTGTCGGAAAGTCGCTGGTCGAGGACGAAATGATGCCTAAGGCACTTGAGATCGAAGCACAAGCGAAGGCCGCTGGAGTTGAGCTTTTGCTGCCGACAGACCATCAGGTCGTTGATTCCTACGACCCGCTAAACTCCCGAAAGGCGATCCAGATCGAGTTCACCAACGCCGGTCTGGTCGGGCTCGATATCGGGCCTGATACGGCTGCGACTTTTGCTAAGGCGCTTGAGGGGTCGAAGACGATCGTTTGGAACGGTCCGATGGGAATGTTCGAGGAGAAGCCCTTCGACGAGGGAACTATCGCAATTGCAAACGCGGTTGCCGAAGCAACCGATAACGGGGCGACCTCGATCGTTGGCGGAGGCGATTCTGTCGCTGCCGTTAATCAGGCTGGACTCGCGGACCGCATTTCGCATATCTCGACCGGTGGCGGTGCCACGCTGGAGTTTCTAGCGGGCGACACACTGCCCGGCGTTGCGGCACTGGATGATAAATAGATGAGAAAACCCGTTATTGCCGGAAACTGGAAGATGTATAAGCTGATCGGCGAATCGGTCGAGACGACGCTTGCCTTGAAACCGTTAGTTGCCAACTCCTCGCATTGCGAGGTCGTGATCGCACCTGTCTTTACGGCGTTAAAGACGGTTGCGGATAGACTGGAGGGTTCGAATATCCATGTTGCAGCTCAGGATTGTGCCGTTCAGAACGACTTCGGTGCCCACACGGGCGAAGTAACGCCTTCGATGCTTAAGGACGCCGGCTGTTCGCACGTTATCATTGGTCACAGCGAGCGGCGACAGTATTACGGCGAGACGGACGAAAGCGTCAACCGCAAAACGCGCGCAGCCCTGGGAGCCGGTTTGACGTCGATAGTCTGCGTCGGCGAACACCTTGCCGAGAGGGAAGCGGAGAATGCGGAGTCGGTCGTCTCGGGGCAACTCGCGGGTGGCCTAGCAGGTTTGACACCCGATGATATGGAACGTATCATAATCGCTTACGAGCCTGTTTGGGCGATCGGTACGGGTAAAACCGCCACGCCGGAACAGGCTCAAGAAATGCACGGTCATATCCGTCGCGAGGTTGCAAGATCGCACGGTGAAAAGGTTGCCGATGGGATCCGAATCCTCTACGGAGGGTCGGTCAAACCGGACAACATCGGGGAACTGATGGCAATGGCGGACATCGACGGTGCATTGGTTGGCGGAGCGAGCCTTGAGGCCGAGAGTTTTGCAAAGATCGTCAATTATCGGGCAAGTGCCTGATCGGCTTTGCGGGAGAGAAAGATTTGATCTACGTTCTCTATACATTGTTTTTTATTTCGTGCATCGTATTGATCGCATCAGTGCTGTTGCAGCCGGGTAAGACCGATGCCGGAGCTCTTTTCACGAGCAATATCTCGAGTTCTGCATTCAATCCGCGGGGCACTGCGACCATACTCGCAAAGATCACTATCGTCGCCGCTTCGGTTTTTATGGTCTCCGCGTTCCTTATATCTTTGCCGGCTCTCCGTGGAGGGGTCTCGGTGCTTGATACGGTTGCCGAACCTGTGACAGAAACGACTGCACCTTCAGTAGTTTCGGATTTGAATGCTAATGCCAATACTGTTCCGGTGACCAACAATAACGTGTCGGAACCTGCTGCGAACTCTGTGAATTCGGCATCGAATACGAACGCTGAAGAAACTGGTCAAGAGCAGCCGGCGGCAAACAATTAGCTTTAGTTTGCTTACCATTGAAAATTTTTGCTGAGGTGGCGTAATTGGTAGCCGCGCACGTTTGAGGGGCGTGTGGAGCGATCCGTGCGGGTTCGAGTCCCGCCCTCAGCACCAGGTAATGAAGGAAATAGCCGCTTAAGGTTATTTCCTTTTTTTTCTCTCTTTATAGCAAAAGTTCTTGAAAACGCTCCCGTAATCGTGCTTTAATCTGTAACTCTCGAACTTGTCCAGGTTTCATCTTTACGATCTAGTACTAGGTGATAGATGGGAAACCCTGGCTATGGATATTTTATTAGAGGAGCACAATCCCATGAAAGTCCCTTATTCGGTTTGGCACGCCACTGCAATTGGTTCATTGCTCGTATTGGCTGGTATTTCCATTTTAGCCTTTACTTTGGCTTCATCCGGACAGTCACTCGATTACCACAAAGGAGATATTGATTCAAAGATTCCAAGTTCGCTGAAATCCCTAAACAAAGATCCGAAGGTCCCGCAACTGATCGGTTCGAACGGCAACTATACGGTCACGGCGGCAGATACTGTTCTTAACGAATATGCGGTTCTTGCGTCCGATGCATCGGCTGGTTCAACGACGATCACCGTCACCAACGCTGCCGACCTCGATAGCCCAATACCGGAGATCGGGCCTTTAAGCACGGGTGACCTCTTGATGATCATCCAAATGCAAGGTGCAACAATCAACACTTCCGATTCCGTGGACTATGGGTCGGTTACAGCGCTGAATGGAGCCGGATCATATGAGATCGTATATGTTTCGAGTGTTGCGGGAAATGACATTACGATCAACAACAGAAACTGTGTTTCAGGATTACGAAACAGCTATTCCGCAGCCGGAAAGACTCAGGTAGTTCGGATTCCGCATTTCTTGAATCTTACAGTGAATGCCTCGGCAAGTATTGTTCCCGAGCCATGGAATGGAACGACCGGAGGAGTTCTGGCGTTGCGCATATTTGGTACGCTGCTAATTGATGGGGTGATAGACGGTTCAGGGCGAGGTTTTCGTGGCGGCGTCTATCGAAGTATATTTTGGAGCGGCATAACAACATACAGAACCGCTCTCTTACATGAGGCTGCGGCGAAAGGTGAAGGAATAGCGGGCTTCGGGCCGGAGTACGATCTTCTTTTTGGCCGGTATGGACGTGGTGCACCGGCCAACGCTGGCGGCGGCGGGAATAGTCACAATGGCGGCGGCGGAGGAGGAGCGAACGGCAACAACGGGAATCCATGGTCAGGACAGGGGGCAATGGTCGGAGGATCGAATCTCGCATGGGCTCTCGATCCCGGGTACATAGCAAACGGCAATGCTCGTACTGACTCCTCCGGCGGCGGCAGAGGAGGGTACACATTGTCTTTGAATGACCTTGATGCGGAAGTTAATGGCCCAAATGATCCCGCATGGGGAACGCCCGATGAGCGGAGGGAGGTCGGGGGCCTCGGCGGGCGTCCTGTGAACAATGATCCAGCCAGCCGACTTTTCCTGGGCGGCGGAGGCGGCGCGGGCGAGGCTAACAATAACGTCGGCGGCGATGGCGGTGACGGCGGCAGTATTGTTTTCCTGATCGCCGATACAATTACTGGCAGTGGCTCGATTCGGTCAAATGGGCAGGCTGGGGCTGATGCGCTGTCTCCGGGCAATGATGCAGGAAGTGGAGGCGGAGCGGGTGGCACAATCGTTCTTTATAATGCGAACCTGACAACGGTTCCGATCGACGCAAACGGCGGGCGGGGCGGTAATCAGGACATCGTTTCCTCGAACGAAGCTGCTGGTCCCGGCGGCGGCGGCGGCGGCGGTTTCATTGCGGTCCGAACCGGGGCCCCGGTGAGAACTGCGAACGGCGGCACATCTGGGACGACAACCTCGGACGCATTGAGCGAATTCCCAGCAAATGGTGCTACCTCCGGTGCAGTCGGCCAGAATGGAGCGACTGTGGATACAATTCCTTTTTGCTTTGCTCCGACCGCTGCCGGCGTGACTTTGATTGGACGAGCAGCGACGCCAGATGGTATGGGCATTCCCGGTGCGCTTATCGTCGTAACTCGCCAGGACGGTTTCGAGGTGCCATTGTTGACGAATCCATTTGGTTATTTTGAACTGGACGGTATTGATGCCGGTGAGACTCTGATCGTGTCGATCAAACACAAGCGCTACATCTTTTTCGATCCGGTACGCGTCATAACGCCAATCGACTCGGTATCAGAAATCGAGTTTATTGCGGCTGAATAGCTTGGGGCTTCTAGGATGCTACGATCATCGTGCCCGTGCCTTCGTCAGTGAAGACTTCGGCAAGAAGGGCATTGCGTTCCGAACCACTTATGACGTGAGCGGAGCCGACGCCGCGGCTGAGCAACGACGTTAAGCTTTGAAGCTTTGGTATCATCCCGCCGCTCGCTTTTCCGCTCTTAATCATCCTGAATGCGTCAACTGTTGTAAGCCGGTCGAGCTTCGTAGTCTCGTCGTTTGGGTCAAGGTAAATGCCGTTCACATCCGAAAGCAGGATCAGCTTTTCTGCTTTCAGACTAACTGCGATCTCCGCCGCGATCGTGTCAGCATTTATATTGAAGACCTTGCCGCTGTCATCTGCTGCTAGAGAAGAGATGACGGGCAAATAGCCGCCGCCGAGCAAGAGATCGAGAAGGTGCGTGTCAATCTCAACAATGTCCCCGACATTGCCGTAGTCGATCGACTTTACTTCGCCGGTCTCTTTGTTGATTACGTTCTTCGGCGGCCGCCGAACCGCCTTGATCACGCCGCCATCAACGCCCGAAAGCCCGACAGCGTCGATGCCTCGACCGCGAAGTTGAGCAAGGATCTCCGTATTAATTTTCCCGCGGAATATCATCTTGGCGAGGTCGAGGGTGTCGTCGTCGGTCACCCGGCGACCTTCGATAACTGTCTGAACCACGCCTAGTTTTTGGGCAAGTTCCGTTAGCTGCTTGCCGCCGCCGTGGATGACGCAGACCCGAATGCCGACCTGATGCAACAGAGCCAATTCCTCTGCGAGCGATGAAAGGTTTTCCCGGTCCTCGGTGACCTTACCCGAAAACTTAACGACGAAGGTCTTACCCTGAAATCGTTGGATGTATGGAAGTGCCTCGCGTAGAATATCTAGTGTTTCGATGTTCATCTCAATAGCTTCGTCAGCATCGCTTTTTGTACGTGCAGTCGGTTCTCGGCCTCATTGATCACCACAGACCGCGGCCCGTCGATAACTGAGTCCTTTACGATCACATTTCGCCGAACTGGCAGGCAATGCATAAAGATCGCGTCGTTGGTCAGGCCCATTTTCTGCTCGTCAACGATCCATTGTTCGCGAAACGGTCCACGATGTGCGATGTCGGCGTCAGCATTGCCGTAAAAATCCTTGCCGCCCCAACTCTTTGAGTAAACCACATCAACGCCATCGTAAGCTGCCTCAAGGTCGTGCGTTATCTCCATGCTTCCGCCGCTTTCCGCCGCAAAATGTTTCACCTCTCGGATCAGTTCCTCATCTAGCTCGTAGCCTCTAGGGTGAGCGATTCGAATATCGTGTCCAAACTGTGCCGCAGCGAGAGCAAAACTGTTCGGTACGGCCATTGGTAGCGGCTTTGGATGCCATGCCCATGTCAGCAGCACCTTCTTCTTCTCATTACCGAGTTTCTCGTGGATCGTCATCATGTCCGCCATTGCCTGGCAAGGATGGTGCATTGCAGATTCAAGATTGATAACGGGAACGTTGGCGTACCGGGCAAAGGCATTCAATATCGGATCCGCTCTTTCCGCCCCCCAGTCATTCAGCTCTGCAAACGTTCGAACTCCGATCGCTGAGACATAACGCTCAAGAACCCGGACAAATTCCTTCAAATGCTCCGTCTTGTTGCCGTCCATCACTACACCTTCACGGTGTTCGAGAGTCCACGACGTGCTCCCTGGCTCAAGGATCACGGCATTACCGCCGAGTTCAAAGATGCCGACCTGCATCGAGGCGCGTGTCCGAAGGCTCGGATTGAAGAAGACAAGAGCAACCGATCTGCCCTCAAGCGGGCGCTCCGTATGCCCATTCTTGAACCTCATCGCGGACTCGATGAGTTCATTCAATTCGTCAAGGTTGAAGTAGCCAGTGGATAGAAAATTCATTTATTGTAAAAAATGCAGATGCTGCAGTGGCGAAATGACGCATGATACGCCCGTCACTTTCCACTTCCTAGTTTGCACTCATTTCGGAAACCGCTTTCACCAATGCAATCGCGGCGGCCTCCGCATCAACACAAAGCGGCGGCAACAGTCTGAGCACACTCGGGTCGCTTGAGGTACCGGTAATCACGTGATCTGCCAGCAGTGCTTCGTAATAAGGTTTGCACGCCGTTACAAACTCGATACCAAGGAGACATCCTTTGCCTCGTATTCTTACAATACCAGGCATACTACTCAAAGCATTGCGAAGTCTAAGATCGACTGCTCGGGCATTTTGCATCATGTCGTCTTGTTCTATCGCCTCAAGCGTTGCTAACACGGCAGCCATTGCGATCATCCCGCCTCCAAATGTCGTACCAAGATCGTTGATCTTTATCGCTGATGAGATGCGTTCATTCACGAGACAGGCTCCCACCGGAACGCCGCTGCCGAGCGATTTTGCAAGAGTTACAACGTCCGGGACGACACCTGCGGCGAGTTCGCTGCCTGCGAAGAACCAATTGCCGGTGCGTCCGATACCGGTTTGAACCTCGTCAAAAATGAGCATTGCCCCTGTCTTGTCGCAGATCTCCCGGAGAGCCGCGAAATACTTCGGCGAGGCTTCTGCAACTCCGGCCATCGATTGGATCGGCTCAAGAATCACACCGGCCGTATCACCATCGACAAGCTGCTCGGCACTCTCGATATCGCCAAAGACAGCCTCGACATGAAAGGGAACATTTGGCTCACCGATCTTTCGGTATTGTCCAAGAAACGTCGCCGAGATCGAGTCCGCCGTTCGTCCATGAAACCCGCCGTCGAACGAAACGATCTTCTGCCTACCGGTTGCCATCCGGGCCATTCGCATGGCGTTCTCGTTAGCTTCCGTTCCAGAGTTGCAGAAAAAAGCCTGCGTAAGTTCTGCGGGAGCCACCAAGACGAGCTTCTCTGCCGCCCGGCCGCGGATATCGCTATAAACCAGATTCGAATAGAAGAGCACCTTCTCTGCCTGATCTTTGATCGCATCAACCACCCGCGGATGCGAATGTCCGGTCGCGCAGACAGCGTGGCCGCCATAGAGGTCAAGATACTTCTCGCCCTCGCTAGTCCACACCCAAGCACCCTGCCCACGCTCTACGGCGATCGGCATCTTGGCATAAGTGGCCACCTGAAAGGAGTCTTCCTTTACTTTGATCTCTTTAAAATTCATCACGGATTGCTTCCCGGAAACACCAGTCCGGTCTTCTCATCGAGCCCAAACATGACATTCATATTCTGTACCGCTTGCCCGGCCGCTCCTTTGACCAGATTGTCTATCGCCGAAAAGACCACGGCATTCCGGCCGGAAACGTGAACCGCAATGTCGCAGAAGTTTGTGTTCTTTACCCAATTGATATCCGGAGAGCCTTCCACAATTCGAACGAAGAATGCATCTCGATAGAACTCGCGAAATACGTTCGCCAACTCTTCCCTGGTCATCTCGCGATCAAGTGCGGCATAGCACGTCGCGAAAATGCCTCGCGAAACCGGCAGGCTGTGTGTCATGAAAACCAGCGGCTCTTCCAGCGTACCAAGGGAACCGAGATGCTGTTCGATCTCGGGCACATGCTGATGTGAGAATGGCTTGTAGGCATAGAACGAATTCACTCGCTGCGGGTGGTGCGTATTAGCAGCGGACTTTGCTCCGGATCCCGACGACCCCGTCTTCGCATCGACTATCAGCTTTCCGGTGACCAGGCCTTTCGCGATTAGCGGCGAGAGAGCCAGTGACACCGCTGTCGCAAAGCAACCGGGATTGGCAATATGCCCGGCTCTGGCTATCGCCTCGCGATTTGTTTCCGTTAATCCGTATACGAATTTCTTTTGAAGTTCACCCGCATGCGGCTTCTTGTAAAATGCTTCGAAGATCCCCGGATCATTGATCCGGAAATCGCCCGAAAGGTCTATCGCTTTAACGCCCGATTGTAACCGCGGTACGACTTCTAAAGCCTGCCCATGCGGAAGGCCGAAAAACGCAACCTTGATCTCGCCAAGTTCGCTCAGATCATCAGTGATTGCAGTGAATTGCAGATCTGTAAGAGAATTGAGGTTACGGTGGACATCGGTTACCGGCTTGCCGGCATGCTCGTTTCCCGTGACGAAAACTATCTCTGCATTCGGATGGAATAGCAGGATGCGCAATAGTTCGCTGCCTCCATAGCCCGATCCACCGAAGATCCCTACCCGTATTCTGGTCCCTGTTTTGTTCATCTAACCGCCAAATATCTCTAATAGTCGCTTTATGGTCGAACGCTGCTGATCCGCTTTGCGAACAGCAACGAAGATCGTGTCGTCGCCCGCGATGGTTCCGACGATCTCGGCGATGCCTTCCGAATCAATATGCGTTGCGGCCGCCGAGGCAAAGCCGGGCTCGCTCTTTACGACGATCAGCGAATCGCCTGCCGCTTCGATACTTCTAACGCCGAGCTTTGCTTTTCGCTTATCCAGGGCCGGCAATGTGTAAATTCCGCCTGTCTTGACGATCCCAAGTTCGTCAAGATCCCGCGAAACGCTTGCTTGCGTAACGCCAAATCCCCGCTCTGTCAAAAGTGCGGCAAGCTCCTCCTGCCGACCGATCTTTCGTTCCCCGACGAGCTTCAAAATTTCCTGTAATCTGACGTGCTTATCCATCGAATCGCATACTTATGCGTCAATACTGCATATCCGTATTGAATATGCAGTATAAAGAGATGACAAGCGGACGTCAATAGCTGCTCGCGAATATCGGAAACGCTAAAAGAGTGAAAGTTTTATACGAAGAAATTTCTTCGGATTCTGGCGGAAATCATAGATCAGTTTTGTAGTTTCACTTGAGAATTGATTGATGTTCGATGCGGTTTGATTCAGATTGTTGTAGAGCGTTTCGTCGGTGACGAGCCTTCCCACGGTTCCTTTTCCAGCCTGAGCGTCGCCGAGGATTGTTTCGAGCTTAGCTGCGGTCGCATTAAAGCGGGCGAGCGTGTCGCGGGCGTTGTCGTAAAGCTGCTCGTCCTTCAGGAACTTACCGAGGGACCCTTCGCCGCCCGAGAGCGGGCCTGTGATGCTTTTCAGGTCATCAGCGATCGCACCGATCTTGTTCGCTGTGGTCCGAAGATCGATTATCGCCGCCCGTGTTTCGTTGTAAAGGGCATCGTCGGTAACAAACTTACCTGCTGTGCCGCGACCGGTACGGATGTCATTAGAGATACCCTCGAGTTGGACAACGGTCTTGTTCAGGTTTTCGTAGAGCTGCCTGTCGTTAATTAGCTGCCCGGCGGTCCCTTCGCCGCTGTTTATCTTATCGATCGTATTCTGGAGTTTCACCATTGTCAGCTTGGTTTCGGCTACTGTCGCGTCGAGGTTATTGTAAAGCGACTCGTCATTGACTATCCGACCGATAGTGCCTTCGCCTTGATTCGCCTTATTGAGGATCTCATTGGCGGGAACGGCGAGTTTGTTTATCTGCTGAAGGAGGTCATTTCCAGTCTTCGTGAGCTGATTTACGGAAATTGCCTCGCTCGATTCGAGAACGTGATTCTCGGCGACCGCCGAACCGTCGGCCGTACCAGGCGAGATATTGATGATCTTTTCGTTTGCTAAAACGGAAACGGCAATAAGTTGGGCAGTCGAGTCGGTCCTTATCCTTTCGGTGATCGGGCGGCCGTTCAGTTCAGCGTCAACAAGCATTCGAGCTTCGATCTTTTCATTCTCCGGAGAATCCGGCGGGAGAAAGATGACCTCCTGGACCCGGCCAATACGAATACCTGCAAGCTGTACGTCTGAGCCGGATTTAAGTCCGTCGGCGGTCGCAAAGCGCGCTTTAAGAACTAGCCGCTTGGCGAAGGGGTTAAAGTCGCCAGTCGAATTGAGTATCAGAAACGCGAGTACAAGCAGCCCGGCAAGAACAAAAATACCGACACGTAGCTGAGAAAGCGTTAGTGAATTCCTTGTTTGTACCATCGTATTGCCAATGCTCCTATTTGCCGTGTACGAACGTTCTAATGTAAGGATCATCGGAACGCATAAGTTCCTCATCCTTTCCTTGAAAGCCGATCTTTCCGTCTCGAAGCATCATGATCTCCGTATTGATCATGCAAAGCCGCCCCCCTTCTTTTTCAAATCGGACCTCGCCGTTCTCGTCTATCACTGCGTATTCCGATGAAAGATATCGAAGGTTGTTCATCTCGTGCGTGACGAAGATCGACGAAACGTCATGAAGGTCACGCAGCTTGATGGCAAGCTCGCAAATGGTCCTCGCCGTCGGCGGGTCGAGTCCGGCTGTTGGTTCGTCAAAGAGTACGATTTCCGGGTCGCCGACAAGTGCCCGTGCGATACCGACGCGACGCCGCATTCCCCCGGAAAGCTCATTCGGCATTTTGTCGATCGCATCTTCGAGGGCAACGAACCGCAGCATTCGACGAACCTCGGCATCGACTTCTTCCTCTTCGGTGCCTTGCTCGCGGAGCCGATAAGCCACGTTCTCGTAAACCGGAAGGGAATCAAAAAGAGCTCCTTCCTGAAATACCATGCCGATCTTTTGCCTGACCTGCATTAGCTCCGGCTCGTCGTAATCCGTAATGTCCTCGCCGTCGATCAGGATGCGGCCGGCATCGGGTTTGATAAGCCCGAGAATAAGACGGATGATGGTAGATTTGCCCCCGCCGCTTCGCCCGAGAATGATCTTTGTCTCACCCCGCCGAACGGAGAAACTAATGCCGTCAAGAATGACTTTCTCATCAAACGCGAGGCAGATGTCGCGAAACTCGATAACCGGAGCGATCCGTTCGGGGGCGTCGACCGCCTCCTCCATATCAGAAAATTCGACGTCGTCCGAGAGCGGAAGTACGCTATTGCCTTCGTTAGCGAGCATAAATTTCCCCGATTATACGTGTCAGAGGCGACCGATGTCGAGAAGGTATTGCAATGCCTTTGCGAGAAAGAAGTCGAAAATGATCACCCAGATCGATGCTGTGACGACCGAGTTCGTCACCGAGCGGCCAACGCCAACTGTACCGCCTCTAGTGCTCAAACCCTTGTGGCATGCAACCACGCCGATGATCAATCCAAAGAAAAGCGGCTTTATCATTCCGCCAACAATATCCTTGGTCGAGATCCCGTTCCGGACAGACTCCACAAAAACCTGAACGTCCTGGCTATAGATATAGTTTGCGACAATACCTCCGCCAATCAGGCCGAAAATATCCGCGGCGACCGTCAATAACGGCAACATCAAGATGAGTGCAGCAATCCGGGGAACTACGAGCTTTCGAATCGGATCGGTTCCGAGAGCGCGCATCGCCTCGATCTGCTGAGATACGACCATCGACCCAAGTTCGGCGGAAATTGCCGACCCGATCCTGCCCGAAACCATTAAGGCCGATAGCACCGGACCGAGTTCGCGGATCAGCGAGGTCGCGACAGAGCGGCCGGATTCGTTCTGTATGCTGTAATACTCAAGAGTCGGGTAAGTCTGCAGAACAAGCACGCCACCCGTGAAAAAACCCGTTAGAAGAACGATCGGGAGGGAACCCACACCGATCATATCCATTTGACGTAGCGTTTCGGCGAAGTACCTCGGGCCATGCCGCAGGCTTATGATCGAGCGCCAAAGCAGAAGGCTCACATCCTGCAGCTCGGCGATAAATCTGAAAAGGGGATTCATCGGAAAACGGGTCGGCAGTTCATCAAAGAAGAACACGGTAAGGTTACAACGTAGCCTGGAAAACGGCAAACAAAAAGCCGCCCTTTCGTTGACGGCCCGTTGGCGGCTGGATGTAATTCGTTTAGTTTATCGGACGCGGCTGGCGGTTTCTGGGAGCGAGTCTTTGACCCGGGCGATTAGGACGCACCGGTCCGGGTTGATTTTCCTGTCGGCGAAGCTGGCGCTGTTGCCGGTTCTCTGCAAAGCGCCTGCGTAGTTCCCTAAAACGCTGAAGCTGCTCGGGGTCCAGTATCTTACGAATCGCCAACTCCTCTTCAAACCGTAAACGGGCTACCTCTTTCTGGGCCTCCTGAAAAGCGGCGAGTTTAGCTCGAACCATAGCTTCATCAAGCGCGTCTGCATAGATGGCTTGATCGAGCTCGCGATTGGCAAGCCTGAGCTGCATAGCAGCCGCTTGGCGTTTCGGCCTCCAATCCTGATTGAATCTTCGGAACTGCTGCACCTGTTCAGGCCTCAGACCTAGAGCGCGCATCAGGTTCGGCCGTTCTTGTACGGGCGGAGTTTCCGGCTCTTCCTTTTCTTTGCCGTCCTGACCCAACACAACCGCTCCAAAAAGTGTGCAAGCCGCGAGGAATAGCAGCAAAAACCGTGGCACTGTCCTTAAATTAATCTGCATCTATTCATCTTCACGCGTCTCAATATCCGCGACGAGGTCCGCAAGACGAAGTCCATAATCGAGATCATCATCGTCTTCGGTAAGCCGCGGCAGTTCGGCGGGTTGCACAGTTGCGACAATGTTATCCGATGGCTGTTTCTCGACCGGGGCTCTTTTCACCGCAGTTTTACGCGATACCGGATTCAAAGCTTTTCGAGCAACCTCGATCTCGACAGGCTCAGCCGGTAAGACCGATGGTTCGTTGTTATCAATCACGGCTTCTTTTACCAGAACAGGGGCGGGCTGAGAGACTGCAGGAACGGCTACGGTTGCTGCCTCTTCAGTCTTACTCGTTTTCGGCAGGGTTAAATAAACCGCTCCGGTGATTATCCCGACGAGTATTGCGGCAAAACCGCCAGAAAAAGCCAGACGCTGCGGCAGGGTAAACCATCCCCTGATGCTTTCGAACCAATCGATGGTTGCGGCATCAATCGCCTTTGGCTGAAACGCCGCAACAAAGTCGGGCGTTGCGAGCGGGGCAAATTCTTCCATCTGCCATTCGTAAACGGAGTAACGAGCGAACGATATTGCGGCAAACTCGTCGCGGCAAGCCACGCAGTCGGCGAGATGGGCGTCGAACCTGTCGCAATCGACATCGGAGCCCTCCCTGTAAATGTAGGGAAGAATCTCCGCTGAACGTTCACATCCGCTCTCAAATTTTATCGTTTCGTGCTTCATCGCCTCTACGCTACCTCTATCGGCAGCCGATCTAGTTTCGCCCGCAATTGCTTAAGTGCTGTGTATAGCCGACTCTTGACCGTGCTCAATGGTACTTCGAGAGTTTCAGATATCTCCTGAAAGGTCATTTCTTCAAATTCTTTCATAACGACCACCTGCCTGAGTTCCGGAGGAAGTGAAGTTACCGCGTTTCGAACATGGTAAAGCCGCTCGGCCTGTTCCGTCGTACTCGCAGGTGAGTTCCTAGCTGGTGCAACGAAAACCCGCTCCGCTTCGTTCGTTTCCTCGTCGAGATACTCTTCGGGCCTAGCCTTTTGTCGCCGCTTGATCGTCAGGCATTGATTGACCGCGATCCGATGCAGCCAGCTCGAAACTTTCGCATCGCCACGAAAATTCTTGATGTTGCGGTAAGCTGAAACAAAAGTTTCCTGAGCCGCGTCCTTGGCTTCGTCCTCGCGGCCGAGCATACCGAAACAAAGTGCAAAGATCTTACGTTCCCAGCGCTTGACAAGCGCGCCGAAAGCTTCGGGGTCATCACCCACGGCCGCGGTCACAAGCTGTTCATCCGTCAGATCTCCAAACATTGGCAAACATACCGGTTACTGACCAGCGAAAAACGGCCCGTGATCGATAACTCCCCGTGGCCTGTAGCTTAGACGCCGCTTTCAACGAAAAAGTTGACGAAAAGCAATCTAATAGGCTCGGGCAAAGATCACACGTTTGGCTGATTCCTTTCCCGAATAGACGCATTTGCCAGCCTCTTCGATCGAATTTAGCGGAACGCAACGGATCGTAGCCTTGGTTTCTTCTTTGATCTTCGCTTCTGTTTCTGCTGTTCCGTCCCAATGGGCAGAGATGAATCCGCCTTTTTCTATCTGTTCCTTGAATTCGTCCCAGCTATCAACAGTAAATGTGTTTGCTTCCCGGAACTCCATAGCTCGCGCGTATATGTTTGACTGGATCTCTTCGAGTAGTCCCCTGATGTATTCGGCAACGCTCTCGATCGGCCGAGATTCCTTGGTGAGTGTATCTCTGCGGGCGACCTCGACCGTGCCATTTTCGAGATCACGCATACCGACCGCAAGCCTGACGGGCACACCCTTTAGCTCATACTCAGCAAACTTCCAACCTGAACGCTGTTTGTCGTCGTCGTCGTACTTGACGGTGATACCGAGGGCCTTGAGTTCCAGGATTATCGGATCGATGCGTTCGCTTATCTTCCTGAGGTCTTCCTCGGTCTTGTAGATAGGCACAATAACAACTTGGATAGGTGCAAGCTTAGGGGGAAGCACGAGTCCATTGTCATCGGAGTGGGCCATTATCAACGCTCCCATCAGCCGAGTCGAGACGCCCCAACTCGTCGCCCACGCAAACTCGAGCTGGTTTTCTTTGTTAACGAATTTTACGTCGAACGAGCGGGCAAAATTCTGCCCGAGGAAATGTGAGGTCCCGGCCTGAAGGGCTCTACCATCCTGCATTAGGGCTTCGATACAGTAAGTTTCAACCGCCCCGGCAAACCGCTCGCTTGGCGTCTTTACACCTTGAATGACCGGCATCGCCATCCAATTCTCGGCAAAGTCGGCATAAACTCCAAGCATCTGCTCGGTCTCGGCAACGGCTTCCTGCTCCGTCGCATGTGCTGTATGGCCCTCCTGCCAAAGGAACTCCGTTGTCCGGAGAAAGATACGTGTTCTCATTTCCCATCGGACGACGTTCGCCCATTGGTTGATCAGGATCGGGAGGTCCCTCCAAGACTGGATCCAATTCTTGTAAGCGTTCCAGATGACGGTCTCAGACGTTGGCCGGACTATCAATTCTTCCTCGAGCTTCGAGTCGGGGTCAACCATCAGCCCTTTTCCGCTCGGATCCGCCTTCAGTCGATAGTGCGTAACAACCGCGCATTCCTTCGCGAAGCCTTCAGCGTGTTCTTCCTCTTTTTCTAGGAACGACCGCGGGACGAAGAGCGGGAAGTAAGCATTCTGGTGCCCTGTTGCCTTGAACATATCGTCGAGTGCACGCTGCATTTTTTCCCAAATAGCGAAGCCGTATGGCTTGATCACCATACACCCGCGGACGGCTGAGTTTTCCGCAAGCCCGGCACGTTTAACTAATTCGTTGTACCATTCCGGATAGTTCTCGGAACGTTTCGGTAAGCCTTTACTCATACAAATAATCTTTACTCGTCAATAAAAACCTAGATACTAATCCATCTTGGTTCGCCTTACAATTTTACAAAAGCTATCCTTTTCAATAACCTAGGCTTTCGCGCCGTAAAGACGCCATTGTTATGAGCGACTTCACTCTTGACTTCAACGACACCGCCACTGCCTTTGCCGACCGTACCGATTCCGAACTGAAAGAGAAGTACCGCCTGTTCCGGATGATGAATTCACCGTTCCTTAATTCGCTCGGCACCGGAATGGCGAAATTTGCCCTTTCTATCGGACTTCCGGTAGAGGGACTGATCCGTGAAACCGTATTCGAGCAGTTTTGCGGTGGCGAGACGATCGAGGATTCGCAAAAGACGATCGAACGCCTCGGTAGGGCCGGCATTGGAACGATCCTTGATTATTCGGTCGAGGGCAAAACTCACGAAGAGGACTTCGACCGCACGGCGGAAGAGATCAAGCGGACGGTCGAACGCGCGAAGGATGATGCGAACATCCCGTTCGCTGTGTTCAAGTTTTCAGGTATTGCACCGCTCGGCACGCTCGAGAAGATGTCCACAAAGCAAAAGCTCGATGCCAAGGGACAGATGAAGTGTGAATCGATCTTGCGGCGCGTTGACGAGATCTGCGGACTTGCTTTCAAGCTCAAGCAGCCCGTTTTCATCGATGCTGAAGAATCGTGGGTTCAGGACGCGATCGACCGCCTTGCGACGGAGATGATGGAGAAGTACAACTCTGAACGTCCAATAGTTTTCAACACGATCCAGATGTATCGGCACGATCGTCTTGAGTTCCTAAGGGAAGCACGTAGGGCGGCGAGTAAGGGCGGTTACAAGCTCGGTATCAAGATCGTCCGCGGCGCCTATATGGAAAAGGAACGCGAACGGGCAAAGGAGATGGGATATCCGTCACCGATCCAGCCGGACAAAGCCTCAACCGATCTCGATTTCGATGCAGCCGTTGACTATTGCCTAAAGCACCTGGATGAAGTGGCATTCGTCGCGGGCACGCATAACGAAGCAAGCTGCTATCACCTTGCAAAGCGGATGTATGACGAGAATATCCCGAATAATCATCCGCACATATATTTTTCACAGCTCTTCGGGATGAGCGACAATCTTTCCTACATACTCGCAAAGCACGGCTATAACGTGTCGAAATATGTACCGTATGGGCCGGTAAAGGATGCGGTCCCGTATCTTATCCGCCGTGCGGAGGAGAATACGTCGGTGACAGGGCAGGTAAGCCGGGAGCTTAATTTGATAACTAAGGAATTGAAGCGACGTGGTTTAGCGTAAGCCAAGATGGAGGCGAACCGAGCGGTCTGAGACTACCCTTTCCGGATCGTTTTCCCACGCCTTTACTAGGGCGAGAAGCTCCGGTTCAAGGTCTCGATGAGCGAGGCGGGAGACCTGAGTGCTCTCAAACGCTCGCTCGGTCAATGCGACGTGACTGACTGCGACGCCAAGAACGCCGTTAAGGGCACGCTCCTCGGCGTTTTCGGTATCAAAGAAAAGGTCGGAGTAACCCCGCACGTGCCAGACAGCCTCTCCTGCCTGGGCTCCGATGGCCAAGAGACGCATCAGCCCGTAGCCGGATTCGAGCTGAAATACAAGAAAATCTCCAGGTACGAAGCTCTGAGCATTAGTCATGATCCTAGATTAAGACAATTGCGAAATGAACCGCAAATTCGGTTTGACCGCTTCGAACTACATTGCATTTCACAAGAGAGAATTAAGGATACCGTATTTACGAATCTGCATATCGTGCACTATCTGCCGATCCTTACGACCATTTTTTGCGCATTCTTTTTTTGTGCATATCGGCAAAAGGTATTTCACCCTCGGCGGCCCGCATCTGCTTTGGTGGGCGATCGGTGTGCTTACCTATGGACTAGGGACATTGTTGGAATCCATATTCACCTTGAGCGGCAATACACCAATGCTTAATAAATATACGTTGCCGGTGCGATCCTAGGTGGTTATCCGCTGGCTCAGGGATCAGTTTTCTTACACTTACGCAGAAGGACGGCGCTTGTATTGACTGCGATCTCGTTGCCCTTCATTATCTTCGCCTCGATCGCCGTGTTGCTTTCACCAACAAATGTTGCCTCGCTTGAGACTTTTCGGCCAAGTGGTGCCGCTCTCGAGTGGCAGTGGGTTCGGCTTCTTACACCATTTATCAATGGTTATGCTGCCATCTTCTTGATAGGGTCTGCGGCCTATAGCGCCATCCGATTCTCGAAAGTTGAGAACGGCTTTAATCGAGCGATTGGAAATACCCTGATCACGATCGGAGCGATCCTGCCGGGGATCGGTGGCGGAATGGCAAAGGCCGGCATGGTCGAAGCGTTATACATTGGAGAATTCGTGGGCATAATTCTCATCTTCTTCGGCTATTACGTCTGTGTTCGGGATATGAAGGCACTTCCCACGGCTGACCATGGAATATTCCTACAGGAAGACGATACAAGCAAGGCTGGAAATTAAGATACAACACCATGCTTACGCATCTGTTCCCACATCCAGACCTTGGAACCCGCGTCGCCGATTCCGTCACCTGCCCCGGCAATTCCGCCGTGGGTTGTATCAAAGTCCTTTTTTACAAGGTTAACGCCGCTCGCGGCCTGTTTGCCGCAGGTCGGAAATATCTGCCGGTCTATCCAGCTTTTTTTCGTAGCTATCGCATGATAGCAATTCACGACGCTGCTCGGGATGAAGTTGAGGTCGGAGTTGGTCGATGTGTCCTGGTCAACAGCATCGAAAAGAAACATTGCCTCGACTGAACGGCCCTTATTCTTTAGGTTATACGCTGTTTGAATGCAGGCGGCGGCACCGCGGCTCCAGCCGATCAGAAAAACATTCTCCTGCCGTGCTTCAATGAAGGCGCATGCCCAATCGGCCATCTTGCGGATGTTGATCTGGCTGCCGGACATCGAGATCGCGGCGGGTCCGGGAATGTATTTCGCGTGACGTTCGCGCGTCGTCAAGTATGCTTCCCAAACGTAATATTTGTAATTGTTTTCGCCGAAAATGGTGGGCGAACTCCCTTCAAGACAAACAAGCACAGATCATTCTCCTCCTTGTTCAATGCTGCGACTTTGTTGAAAAACCTTCCTAAGATAACATAGGTTTTTCGTTAAGCTAAACTTCCGGAACGCAAGTGAAATACAAATGTAATGGCGAAATTCGTTTCTGCTGAAGAGGCTGTCGGTTCCATCGCGTCCGGCGATCGTGTCTTTATCCATGGAGTCGCGGCTGCCCCGCGAGTACTTATCGAGGCAATGGTTGACCGCTCGGGCGAATTGCGAGGCGTCGAACTCGTGCATCTTCATACCGAAGGCCGGGCACCGTATTCGCTGCCCGAGCATGAGGATTCTTTCCACGTGAACGCCTTCTTTGTCGGTGGCAATGTCCGTGAGGCCGTGAACGAAGGCCGCGGTGATTACATTCCGGTTTTTCTTTCTGAGATCCCGGCTCTTTTTCGTCGTGGAGTGCTGCCGTTGGACGTTGCTTTGATCAACGTTTCGCCGCCCGATTCGCACGGCTTCTGCTCGCTTGGCGTCTCGGTAGATATCGCCCGTGCGGCCGCCGATACGGCGAAGATCGTAATCGCACAGATCAATCCGAACGTACCGAGAACTATCGGTGATGCCCTCGTTCACATTAAGGATATTGATTTCGCCGTCGAGGTCGATGAGCCGCTGCCCGAGGTACCGCCTCCCGCTCCGACGGTAGTCGATGAAGCGATCGGCCGCTCCATCGCGGAGTTGATCGACGACGGAGCGACGCTTCAAATGGGCATCGGTGCGATACCGAATGCCGTGCTCGCGTCGCTCACTAACCACAAAGATCTTGGCATTCATACCGAGATGTTCTCCGATGGTCTGATCGATCTGGTCGAATCCGGTGTGGTTAATGGCCGCAAGAAGGCCAAGCACCCCGGTAAGATCGTTTCCGGTTTCGTCATGGGCACCAAGCGGCTGTACGATTTCGTCGATGACAACCCGCAGGTACTCATGCTCGACATCGGATACGTCAACGACACATCCGTCATCCGCCGCAACCCGAAGGTGACGGCGATCAACAGTGCGATCGAAGTGGACCTGACCGGACAGGTCTGTGCCGATTCGATCGGCCGGCGGCAGTATTCCGGTGTTGGCGGGCAAATGGATTTCATCCGCGGTGCATCGCTCTCGGAAGGTGGAAAGCCGATCATCGCGTTGCCCTCGAGCACCTCGCGTGGCGAGAGCAAGATCGTGCCGTTCCTTAAGGAAGGGGCCGGTGTTGTAACGACCCGTGCTCACGTCCACTACATCGTAACCGAATACGGCGTCGCCGATCTTTACGGCAAGAACCTCCGCCAGCGGGCGAGGGAACTGATCCGCATTGCCCATCCCGACCACCGAGAGGAGCTTGAGAGGCAGGCCCGCGAACGCTTTCATCGCTTCTAGGATGGCGGACGAGGGACCTAATTGATATAATTCCGTCTTATAGTCAGAAAATATATATTTATCATCTGAGGAAAAATGACAGATAAGAACAAAGCAGTTATCTTGAGTGCTGCCCGCACACCAACCGGGAAATTTCAGGGACTCCTGAAGGGTTTTACGGCCCCTGACCTCGCCGCTATCGCGATCAAAGAAGCGGTCAAGCGTGCGGGACTCGAAGGCTCGGACGTCAACGAGGTCATCATGGGCTGCGTAGTGCAGGCCGGGATCGGTCAGGCTCCGGCCCGTCAAGCAGCATTGAAGGCGGGGCTTCCGCCCGAGGTTTCCGCGCTTACGGTCAACATGGTCTGCGGCTCCGGGCTTCGTGCCGTTGCTCTCGCCTCGCAGGCGGTTCAGCTCGGCGATTCCGAGGTCGTCGTTGCCGGCGGAATGGAATCGATGTCGAACATTCCCTACGCGATGCCGGGTGCCCGCGACGGCTACCGAATGGGCAATCAGACGGTGACGGACCTGATGATCACGGATGGGCTTTGGTGTCCATTTGAAAATTGGCATATGGGCAATACCGGCGAGGTCGTGGCCGAGAAGTACCAGATCTCGCGTGAAGAACAGGACGATTTCGCTTTTAACTCGCATCGCAAGGCCGCCGAAGCCCAGGAAGCCGGCCGCTTTGCCGACGAGATCGTGCCGGTCGAGATACCGCAGAAGAAAGGCGACCCGATCGTGCTCAACTACGACGAGCCGGTTCGCCCGGATACGACCGCAGAGGCTCTCGGCAAGCTCAAGCCGGCGTTCAAACGCGACGGCGGCACGGTGACCGCGGGCAATGCACCGGGCGTTAACGATGGAGCATCCGCGTTGGTCGTTACCTCGGCCGAGCGTGCCGCCGCACTCGGCATTGAGCCGCTCGCCCGCGTCGTCGCTTCGGCGACCTCGGGCATCGAGCCGAAGCTGATCATGATGGCTCCGGTCCAGGGCGTGCTCAACGTACTCAAAAAGGCCGGCTGGGAAATGGGCGATGTCGATCTCTTCGAGCTCAACGAGGCTTTTTCCGTACAGGCACTCGGCGTGATGAAGGAACTCGGGCTTGAGATGGACAAGGTCAACGTCAATGGCGGTGCGGTCGCGCTTGGCCACGCCATCGGCAACTCCGGCGGCCGCATTCTTACCACGCTGCTCTTTGAAATGAAGCGTCGCGGCGCGAAGAAAGGCGTCGCCGCACTCTGCCTCGGCGGCGGCAACTCGGTCGCTATGGCCGTCGAACGAGACTGATCCAATCCAAGAACTAAATGATGGCGGCTGTCTGATCGGCAGCCGCTTTTCATTGATCCAAATTCCGGCTGTTTCATTTTTTGCGGGGAGTATATGCATCTGAAACAGTTGAAACGAATGAAAGAAATGAAATGCCTGAAACACTTGAAACGCCTGAAACGCCTGAAACGCCGTGGCGTTTTGAGTCTCGGCTTTCGAGTATCCCAGATTCCGAATTCCAGATTCCAAATTCCGAGAGCTCCCCTCCTTGAATAGGAGGGGTGGACGCCGCTTCGGCGGACGGGGTGGTAGAAGGCTGCGAATACCGGCTTTGTCCAGCTGTTTGTTATTCCAGATTCCAGATTCCAAATTCCGAGTGCTCCCCTCCTTGAATAGGAGGGGTGGACGCCGCTTCGGCGGACGGGGTGGTAGAAGGCTGCGAATACCGGCTTTGTCCAGCTGTTTGTAATTCCAGATTCCAGATTCCAAATTCCGAGTGCTCCCCTCCTCGAATAGGAGGGGTGGACGCCGCTCCGGCGGACGGGGTGGTAGAAGGTTCTGAGTCCCGGGTTTCGAGAATTCCGGATTCCGGATTCCAGATTCCAGATTCCAGATTCGGAATTCCGAGTGCTCCCCTCCTTGAATAGGAGGGGTGGACGCCGCTTCGGCGGACGGGGTGGTAGAAGGTTTTGAGTCCCGGCTTCAGCCGGCCTTCTTGTATTCCAAATTCCAGATTCCAGATCTGTTGACTTGGGGTCTGGAATTTGGAATCTGGAATTGGAAAGTCCCGGTGTTTCATTTTTTGCGGGGAGTGAGTGTTTCTGAAACAGGTGAAACAACTGAAACAAGTGAAACGGCTGTGTCGTCCTGAAAAAAGTTGACACAATTTGGAGGTAAACCTGGTATAGGTTTCCTGTTTTGTGTTGGTCCTGGATAAGGTTTACGGGCATCTCCTTTTATTGGTTTTGAGTTTCACTCTCAGGCCGCGGCCTGAGAGTGAAAAGTTTTGGCCGGATAGTATTTCTTCCAGCGCTTCTTGAGCTCGCCGGTCCTGGCGTGGGCCTCGGCCGGGGTGAGCATATCGATCGACAGATGCGGCCTCAGGTGGTTGTAGGTATTGACCGCCTGGCCGACCTGCCGGGCCGCATCGGAGAAGCTTTTGAAGCTTGTCCGCAGCAGTTCCTGTTTGAGAATGCCGTTGACGCGTTCGGCGATGGCGTTCTCCAGCGGGTCGCTCTTTTCGCTCATCGAGACCCGGATCCGTTTCCCGATCAGCTTCATATACCGCGAGCTGTAGTATTGGAGCCCACGGTCCGAGTGGTGGATCAGCCCGTCGCGTTCCGGATTGTCCCTGAGTGCCATCCGCAGTGCCGCCGCCGGCCCTCTGGCCGTCAGGTCCTCGCTGAGGCAGTAGCCGACTATCTTTCGCGAATAGGCGTCCGTGATCAAGCTCAGATAAGCTGTATAATCAAGGTTCATTCCTAACAGGTTTGGTTTGACCCAACGGCGGCGTCGCTCGCTACGTCGGCGCGGCTGTGGGCCGCTCCGCTCGCGACGCCTTTCTTGTTCTGCAAGTAGTTGTCAATAGTCTCGATGGGTTTACGACCCATGTTTCGGTAGCCCTGGTGGGGCCGTTCGAAGTTGTAAAAGCGGAGCCAGGCATCGAGGTCCTTTTGGAGGTCTTCGACGGAGGCAAAGGCTTTTTGACGAAAGGCGACCCGAAAGAACAATGAGGACGGTACGATTGAAGCGTTCGATAAAGCCACCACGTGGTCTGAGGCCGCCGGATACGACTGGTGCGATGTGCAATATCGTTCAGCTCAAGATAAACCTCATACGGGTGAAGATCGGTGCCTTTGAACTCAGTGCCGTTATCGGTCAGGACATTTTCCACCTTTAGTTTCTTTCTCGTAGAAGGGCAGGACCTCGTTATGAAGCACGGCAGCATTCGGGTTTTTGCTCGTCGAATCCGGCAATGCTCGGAAAGTATCCACAACAGCGTGAAGATAGACCTTTCCGATGCCTTTCAGACGGCCTACGTAGAACGTGTCCTGATTAAGCAATTCTCAGGCTTTGAGCTCCACCTTACGTTCACGAAACTGCGGATTCTTTTTCGATAAAGAGGCGATCTGTTCAGGCCGTGGATTGTGCCAGTTGCTCTCCGGCTCTCAGGGGCAAGCCACCGGTCCATACCGCTTTCCAAGCCCCGTTCTCATCCAGGATCATTCTGTATCGTCACCCCGAAACGTATCTGCCCTCCGCCTGCATTAATGATTCGATATAGCGACAACCCCGCGACGGGTATGTAAGTGCCAACTCCTTGATCCGTTCCACCACCTCGGGCGGCGTTGTGAACGGATGATTCTTTGATCGGCGGCGAATCCCGCAGCCCTTCAAGCCCGTGTGTCTGAAACCGCCGCTTCCATTCGTAAAACTGTGTCCGCGAAACTCCCCTACGCCGGCACGCCTCAGCCACGTTCCCCAAAACGGCCGCTAACTCCAAAACCGACGCCTTCTGCTTTATGACTTTTTCCTCTGCTTTCATATTCCCTCCTCCTAAGTGTAGCGTAAGGAATGAAAGTTAACTATACAGATAAGCGAACCCTTCCCGGACCCTTATGTAGGTGATATCGCTGACCCACAATTGATTGCCGCGGGTCGGCTCGAAGCCCTTTGCAAGGTTCGGGAAGCTCTTCATCCAGAGCCCCGAGAACGTTGTCCTCGGGCTTCGCCTCCGTCTCTTGCGGACCAGCAGCGAATGCTCCCGCAAGAGGTCGTACAAAGCGTCGCGGCCGATCTCGACCGAGTGCTCGCGGGCAAACCCGCTCATCATGTGATGCAGCTTTCTTACCCCGATCCGCTTTTGCTCCTTTCTCAATCTTCCTACCTCCTGCAGCACCATCTCGGCCTCGAACGCCCTCTTCTCCACTCGCCGCTTCCCCTTGTAATATGCCTGTCTCGTATAGCCAAGCAGCCGGCAGGCCTCTCCCAGGCTTCTCCCCCTGCCGCTCTCTACTACTTTCCTTACCGCTTGGCCCCAGGTTTTTTTCTGATCGGTACCTCAAATCGCTCTTCCGCGATATCGATCATCGCATTCAGCAACTCGTTGTATAGCCGGGCCTCCTCCAGCTCCTTCCGCAATCGCCTCACCTCAGCCGACCCAGAAGACCCGGCAGACGACCCGCCGCCTGATCCTCGGACCCTCTCTCCCCCATCACCTCCTTCCTTACTCGGCTCCCGGCCCCTTATCCACCTGTGTACCGTCGATGCCGAAACCCGGTATATCCTCCCCAACTCCCGCATCGACACACCCCCTCTCCCGTACCTCTCAACTGCCTCTCTTATCATCTCTTCTTCTTGTTTCATCTGTTCCCTTTTACCTGTAAACCTATTTCAGGACAAGACAACAGATGGGACAACTGGGACACGCGGCCGGGTCTGGCGATTTGTGATGTGGGATTGGGGATTTGGGATTTGGCATTCTTTCGCATTGTCAATTGTTAATTGGACCATCGTAAATTGGTTAAGAGAGGACATTGGGCTTTGGGCTTTGGGCTTTGATCTTTGGGCTTAGGTCTTGGGTCTTTGGTCTTGGGTCTTTGGTCTTTGGTCTTTGGTCTTTGCATGTTCGCACTCTGGTTTCTGGAATCTGACATCTGACATCTGACTTCTGACTTCTGACTTCTTTCGCTGGGTCATTGTTATTTGAATCCCGGCTAACGGCTTATGGCTAAGAGCTAATGGCTGATTCCCAAACCCTAATGATCAACCGACCAAAGTGAAGTAACCTCGATCCGGTTCTCAATGCTAACTTGCCTCTGCGATCTTTGCGGGCTCCGCGTTTAATGACCACTTTCCCGCAAAGGAGAAAAGCCGGCTAAGGCACCGCAAAGGTCGTTTGACTTGATCCACTATTGACGATTCATGATTCACTAACCTCCGCTGTCCATTTTCTTTAACCGTTTATCGAAAGTGAACGGCGATCCGTGAGATATGAAAGATATGGATGATATGGAAGTTCTGGATAGTTGCGAAGTTGCGAGAGTTGCGAAGTTACAGAGTTTCAAAGTTTCAAAGTTTCAAAGTTGCGGAGGGGTGAGGTCCAGACTCCGCATTCATCATTCCGAGTTCCGCATTTATCTGATTCCGGCTTTAGCCGGCCTGCTTGAGTAGTCGGAGACGACGCCATTGATGTAGCCCACATCGCGAGATGTGGGTCGCGTCCCGATCTGAACCCGAACCGTCGAAGACGGCGGCATCGGCATCCGGCCAATTGAAGAATTTTTAACCACGAACAAAGAAAATACGAAACAAAAGGTCCCACTTTCTCCTTTCTTCTTTCTTCTTTCTCCTTTCGCACGCCGGTCGGGTTTCCGCCTGTGTGAGGCCACCGTGTCCGAGGCCCGTGCGTAAGCAAGGGCGATTCGACCAAATGCGGAATGCGAGAGTTGCTGAAGACGACGCCATTGTTATCGCGAGAATGCCGTCGTCTTCGACGACTGGGGCGGCGGAGTCTCGGGCCGGCTGAAGCCGGGACAACCGAAATGCGAAATCTGGGCTGAAGAGGAAACTCAGAACGGGGACACTGCATTCATTGTGCATCGGTCATCATTCGAAGATACGCCCTTGCTTACGCGCGGGCCTCTGACACGGGCATTCATCGTTCATCATTCCGCATTCATCATTCCAAGAGACACCCTCCCTTGTATCTTGAAAGTCAGATGTTGTGCAATCGATGGGGACGCTTATTGATTGTGTTGGAAAAGATGAGTCTGGGACCCTCCCGGGACGAACGAGTCCGGCCGGTAGATAAGACCTCTTTTCCGTTTTTGAAATGTTCCGTAAAGGCCGGACAGTATCGTGTGACCATAGTGAGTCCGAATGAGAACAAGGTTGGCCGAAGGGACATATTTTTTCACGAAGGAGGATAACACTTGTGTCAAAAGCAATTCTTGGGATCGATGTATCTAAGAAGAAGTTGGACGTTGCCCTGATGTTCGACGGCAGGACGTTGGTTCGAACGTTTGAGAATGGACCAAAGGGTTTCCGACTTCTCGAAGGCTGGCTTCGTTCACTGCATTTCGGTGACCTGCGAGCCTGCCACGCCTGCCTGGAAGCGACCGGAGCGTATTCGGAGGCGATCGCGGAGTTCCTATATGAAAAGAACTGCAAAGTATCGGTTGTGAACCCGCTCAGGATCAGGAAATACGCCGAATCGGACCTAAAGCGCAACAAGACCGATACGGCCGACGCCCGGACAATAGCCAATTTCTGTTTGGAGAAAGACCCTGACGAGTATCACCCGCTGCCCCAAGAGATAAAGCATCTTCAGGCGTTGACACGTCGCATAGAGGCTCTTGAAGAGATACTTGCCGCCGAACGTAACCGATTGGAGCAGGCTCCGCGAGAGATCCGCCCGAGCCTCAAGCGGATGATCCGAGCTCTGGAAAAGGAGATCGGAAGTGTCGAGCAGCTCATCAAAGAACACTTTGACGATCATCCCGGTTTGAAACAGCAAAGAGAACTCCTCCAAAGCATTCCCGGAATAGGCGAGAAAACTGCCTCGCTGCTGCTTAGTGAGATGGAGTTCTCTGCCTACCGGTCGGCACGCAGTGTGGCCGCACAGGCCGGAGTTACCCCCGGGAAGCGCCAGTCAGGGTCGACCATCGACCGGACCAGATTGTCAAAGATCGGCAACGGCCGAATAAGAAAAGCAATGTACTTCCCGGCCATCGTCGCTGTCCGTCACAATGCAGCCATAATCCGTTTCGCCAACCGTTTGAGCCAAAGAGGCAAGACACCCATGCAGATCGTCTGTGCAGCAATGAGAAAACTGCTTCACATCGCGTTCGGTGTCATAAAAAATAACCGCCCCTTCGACCCAAACCTGGCTTGATCCATTTGATTTTCAAGACAGTATCTACCGGTCGGGTTTCCGCCTGTGCGGTTAAGGGACGGCTATGAGAATTAAGTCGGATGAACCGCCCTTACTTACGTGCGGGCTTGCGCAGGGTGCGCCCTTGCTGACGCGCGGGCCTCTGACACGGGCATTCATCACTCACCATTCATCATTCATCATTCAAAGATGCGCCCTTGCTGACGCGCGGGCTACTGCATTCCGAATTCCGCATTTAGATGAGCCCTTGCTGACGGTCGGGTTTCTGCATGTGTGGTTATGGGACAGATTAGATCTAAGTCGGATGAACCGCCCTTACTTACGTGCGGGCTTGCGCATTGGAGCCCTTGCTTACGCGCGGGCGGAGGTTTACGGTTTGGCGTTGAAGAAGGCGATGAAGTCTTTTGTGATGTCGATCTTTTCGTCCGGTATTGAGACGATGAGACCGGCGGTGTCGCGGGAAATGTCGAAGATGATCGAGTAGCCCTTCTGCTTTCCGTATTCATTGAGGGCGTTCCCGATCGCCTGATTCAAAGGTGTTGTGACGGCGGAAAAGCGACGTTCATAACGGACCTTTGCATCCTCTTCTTTGAATTTGTAATCGCGAAGCAGCCGATCATATTCATCGCGTTTGGCTTCGAAGGCTCGTGCATCGACCGGTGTGCCTTTTTGTTGGGCGTCTCTCATGGCCGTCATTTCTTTGTCAAGCGTTTGGATTCGGGTACCGAGTGTTTGGAGTTCTGTCTGCACCGGGGCGAACTCAGCGTTTACGGCCTTGAGCGCGTTGACATATTTCGTGATGCCGGCCTTTTCATCGCGGAAGACGAGCGTGTCAATAACGGCGATACGTCCGCCGGCCGGGCCTTGGGCCGATGCCGCAGCCGCAAAGGCCAAAGTAAATAAGATCGTGAGGGTTAAGACTGCAAAGTTTTTCATTAAAAGGGACCTGACTCCTTGTTTGATCTTGAAAGGGTAGAGATGCGGGTAACGTGGTTTACTTTGCCTGCATCGGCAAGATAATGTCGTTCTTTTTGGCAAACTCAATCGCTTCTTCGTAGCCGGCGTCGGCGTGGCGGATGACGCCCATGCCGGGGTCGGTGGTTAGGACGCGTTCGATGCGGCGGGCGGCTTCGGTGGTGCCGTCGGCGACGATGACCTGGCCGGCGTGGAGGCTGTAGCCGATGCCGACTCCGCCGCCGTGATGGAGCGAGACCCAAGTGGCACCGCCCGCGACGTTGATCATGGCGTTGAGATAGACCCAGTCGGCGATGGCGTCGCTGCCGTCTCGCATCGCCTCGGTCTCGCGGTTGGGTGAGGCGACGCTGCCGCAG
Source organism: Acidobacteriota bacterium (assembly GCA_019639135.1). Taxonomy (GTDB): domain Bacteria; phylum Acidobacteriota; class Blastocatellia; order Pyrinomonadales; family Pyrinomonadaceae; genus OLB17. Next base: position 11,248 of record JAHBSL010000021.1, on the reverse strand, counting down.
TCAAGGTGGTCGCGGCCGATGACGATCGGGGCTTTCAGCTCGCCGCTCGCGACCATTTCATTGAGCTTCAGCCCGGCCTTGGCACGCGCTCCGTAGCCGAGCCAGCAGATTCGTGCGGGCAGGCCCTGAAACTCGACCTGCTCTTGTGCCATCGTCAGCCAGCGGGCGAGATGATCGTCCTCGGGGAAGAGGTTCATTATCGCCTCGTCGGTGCGGTAAATGTCTTCGCGGTCGCCGGAAAGAGCCACCCAGCGGAACGGGCCCTTGCCCTCGCAAAACAGCGGGCGAATGTAGGCCGGGACGAAGCCGGGATAATCGAAGGCATTCGGGACGCCGTTGTCTTTTGCACGTTGGCGGAGGTTGTTGCCGTAATCGAAAACGATGCTGCCGCGTTTTTGAAATTCGAGCATTGCCTCGACGTGGCGTGCCATGCTGTCCATCGCGGCCTGTTCGTAAGCCTTCTGATCTCGCTTTCGGAATTCCGCTGCTTCTTCGACCGAGTAGCCGACAGGGATATAGCCGAAAAGCACGTCATGGGCCGAGGTCTGATCGGTAACAACATCAGGAATGATGCCGCGTTCGAGCAGTTCCCAGTGCACCTCGGCGGCATTGCCGAGAAGTGCGATGGACTTCGCTTCTTTCGTTGCAACGGCTTCGTTTGCGATGGCAATCGCATTGTCAAGATTCTTTGCCGCGACGTCGACTTGCTTGAGCTGCAGACGGCGTTCTATCCTCCACGGATCGACCTCGACAAGAAGCCCAACGCCGCCGTTGAACGTGATCGCCTGTGCCTGTGCACCGCCCATTTCGCCGAGTCCGGCGGTCAGGACGAGTTTGCCGCTTAGGTCGCCCCAACCGTGCTGGCGGGCGAGCGAGCCGAAGGTTTCGTAGGTGCCCTGAAGGATGCCCTGCGTGCCGATGTAGATCCACGAACCGGCTGTCATCTGGCCGTACATCATCAGGCCGTCGCGTTCGTATTGATCGAACTGCTCCTGCGTTGCCCAATGCGGAACGATGTTTGAATTAGCGATGAGGACACGCGGAGCATCTGTATGGCTTCGGAAAACGCCGACGGGTTTTCCGGATTGGACGAGTAAGGTCTCGTCTTCGTTCAGGTTGCGGAGGCTCTCCAGAATGGCGTCGTAGCTGTCCCAGTTCCTCGCCGCCTTGCCGCGGCCACCGTAAACGATAAGGTTATCAGGGTCAAAGGCGACGTCCGGATCCAGGTTGTTCTGGATCATCCGATAAGCGGCCTCGATCAGCCAATTCTTGCAGGTAAGCTCAGTTCCGGTCGGTGCATGGATGGTTCGTGTCATAGAATTGTCTTCGGTGATAGGGCAATATATTATCCTTCCATCAGTTTTTAACAAAAGTATGAGGTTCTTTGGGACAATACTCGTGGGGTTTTTTCTTGCATCTGCCGTATTCGGGCAGCAGGGTTCGGCGGTTACGGGCGATGGGGTTGTCGGGAGCGTTACGCGGTATGCGGCGTTTACGTCTAAGCACGTTGCGGCGCGGAATGTTGATGTTTGGGTCCCGGCCGATTATTCGCGGTCAAGGCGGTATCGTGTGATCTATATGCACGACGGGCAGAATCTTTTCAACCCGAAAGAAGGCTACGGCGGGATGGAATGGGGAATTGACGAGACGATGACCCGGCTTCATGCCGAGAGGGCGGTCCGCGATATGATCGTCGTCGGCATCTGGAACTCACAGAAACGGTTTCAGGAATATATGCCGCAAGATGCGATGAAGCTGCTCCCGGCGGAGCGGGCCGCGGCGATGAACGCCGGCGAGGTCATCTCGGACAGCTATTTGCGATTCATCGTAGAAGAGCTAAAGCCCTTTATCGATCGGCAGTATCGGACGGTCGCGGGCCGCAACGGGACCTTCATCATGGGATCGAGCATGGGCGGATTGATCTCGCTTTATGCTTATATAAAATATCCGGCGGTATTTGGCGGGGCCGCCTGCGTCTCGACGCATTTCCCGGCGGCGGATGGCATCGTGGTGGACTACATCAGGCAGGCGATGCCGAGGCCGGATGGCCGTAAGATATACTTTGACTACGGCACCGAGACGCTCGATTCGACCTATGAGCCGTTTCAGGTGAAGGCAGACGCGGTGATGCGGGAGAAGGGCTACGGCCCGCGGAACTGGGTCACCCGAAAGTTCGAAGGCGAGGAGCACTCGGAGCGCTCGTGGCGAAAACGAGCCGATGTCCCTATCCGGTTCCTCGTCGGAAAATAGCTAGGAGAAGAAATAAGTTATGAGTAGAAGTTTACTCACGCTCGCGATGTTCGTTGTTTGCTCGGTTTCGGCATTTGGGCAGCAGCCGGAGGCGAAGCCGACGCCGGCAAACGCGAAGTATGACGCGGAGCTGGCGAAAAAGCTTGGGGCGGACGAACGCGGGATGCGATCATACGTTCTTGTCATCCTCAAGACCGGGCCGAAGACGATACCTGCAGGAAAGGAACGCGACGAGATGTTCGCCGGGCATTTTGCAAATATGACGCGGCTCGCCAAGGAAGGCAAACTTGTGCTCGCGGGGCCGCTCGACCGCGTTGATGGGTGGCGTGGGCTGTTCGTTTTTGCGGTCGATTCGATCGAGGAAGCCAAGAAGCTGACCGAGACCGACCCGGTAATTGTGAAAGGCGAAATGATCGCCGAATATCATAAATACTACGGCTCGGCCGGCTTGATGATGGTCAACGAGATCCACGAGAAGATCGCAAAGAATCCGATGTAGGTCTTCGGCCGTCCTCACCATGGAACTTAAACGCAGATTCGGGCTCTGGACGGCGGTGGCGGTGATCATCGGGCAGGTGATCGGCGTCGGCATTTTTCTGGTTCCGGCGGGGATGGCGAAGTCGGTCGGGTCGCCGGCGTGGCTCTTTAGCATTTGGGCGGCGGTCGGGCTGATGACGCTCTGCGGAGCGCTCTGCTATGCGGAGCTTGCGTCGCGTTTTCCGGAGGCGGGCGGGAGTTACGTTTATCTCCGCGAGGCTTACGGCAAAGGTGCGGCGTTCGTTTACGGCTGGATGGTCTTGCTCGTGCTTGACCCGGGGCTGACGGCGATCTTCGGCGTCGGCTTTGCTTCATACGCGAGCTTTATCTTTGAGCTTTCGCCCGCGGGGCAAACGGCGCTTGCGATTGCGGCGGTGCTTGCGATCGGCACTCTCACAATGCTCGGGACCGGGATCGGAGCCGGTTTTTTGCGGGTGCTGACGCTGATCAAGGTCGGGACGTTACTCTTCATCGTCGCCTTCGGCTTCCTGAGCGGAAGCGGGAATTGGGCTAACCTGATGCCCTTCTTTTCAACGCCGCCGGATATTTTCGGTGCACTCGCGGGCGGCCTGGTCGGTGCTTTTTTTGCGTTTGCCGGTTGGTGGGAGGTAACGCGAATGACTGGCGAGATCGCCGACCCGGAGCGGAACGTACCACGGACGCTCGTGCTCGGCATCCTCGGGCTTTCGGTCATTTATATCCTGACAAGTGCGGTCTTTATGTACCTCGTACCGGCGGCGAGCGTTGCGAACGACGAAGCCTTTGCCGCACTCGCCGGGCAGGCGATGTTCGGCCCGGTCGGCGGGCAGGTTTTTGCGGCGGTAGTTTGTATCTCCGTGGTCGGTACACTCTTCGCATATCTGCTCGTTTCGCCGCGTGTTTACTATGCGATGGCGAACGATGGGCTCTTTTTCCGCAAGGTCGGTGAACTGCATCCGCGGTTCGGGACGCCGTATCTCGCGATCGCGATCCAGATGGTGCTCGCTTCCGTCCTGATCCTGACCGGCGGCTTCAATGAGATACTCGGCTACTTCTTTTTTGTCGTGATATTGGCGATCGGCGTGGCCGTTGCCGGGCTTCATCGCATCCGCCGGGCAGAGACTTCCGGCTATCGGACGCCGCTCTATCCGCTGCCGCTTGTCGTTTATCTCATTCTGACGGCCGTAGTGCTTTTCTTTGTCGGAATGCGAAGCCCGCTGCAGACCGCGACCGGCCTCGTTGTTGTCTCGCTCGGCATTCCCGTTTATCATTTCATTTTCAAGCGAAAACATGGCCTGGATAAAAACCATTAAGTTCGAGGACGCCGACCCGAAGCTACAGGAGATCTTGATGAAGACGCGGATGGCGTATCCGCAGGAATACGCGACGCCCGCCGAAGGGGCGAGCACCATCGATGAATCGATCATCGATTCGCATACGTTGATGCCGGATGCACTTCATCATTCGTTCATGGCGTTTGCTGCGATGATGTCGCCGGAGCTTCCGCTCGAACGGCGGCAGCACGAGATGATCGCGACGATGGTCTCGCACACGAACGACTGCTTTTACTGAGTGGAGTCTCACGCGGAGTTTCTGCGTCGCGTCACTTTAGAAGATGGGTTGATCGAGGCACTTCGCGAGGACTACACGACCGCACCGATCACCGAGGCCGAGCGGGTTATGCTCGATTACGTTGTCCAGCTGACGAAAGATGCCACGCGGATCACGCCCGCGTATCACGAACGGCTGCGGGCTGCGGGCTTTGACGACACGGCGATCTTGCAGATAACGCTGATCGCGTCGTGGTTCAACTACATCAATCGCGTTGCCGACGCGCTCGGCATCGGCCGCGAGACGCTTCAATGGTCAACGACCTCATAATCCATAACGTCGGTCAGCTTGCCACCTGTGCCTCGCCGGGCGGGCCGAAACGCGGGGCCGCGATGCAGGACGTCGGCATAATTGCCGATGGTGCCGTTGCGATCAAAGATGGGGTTTTTACTGCCGTCGGGACGTCGGCGGAGGTGCTAAAGCAGCACAAGGCCGCTGAGTTGATCGACGCCGAGGGCCGAGCGGTAGTTCCCGGGTTTGTCGATCCGCACACGCACATCGTTTATGCCGGCGATCGGCTGAACGAGTTCGAACTGAAGATCAAGGGAGCGGAATATCTCGATATCCTGGCCGCCGGCGGCGGGATAATCTCGACCGTCCGGAATACGCGGGCTGCTTCGGAAGAGGAGTTGATCGTCGCGGCTCTCGGCCGCCTCGATAAGATGCTCGCCTGCGGCACGACCGTTTGCGAAATAAAGACCGGCTACGGGCTCGACACCGAGACGGAGCTGAAGATGCTGCGGGTGATCGAGGCGCTCGACAAGCGGCATGCGATAAAGGTCGTGCCGACATTTCTGGCGGCTCATGCGGTTCCGCCGGAGTTTAAGGACGATGCGGACGGCTATATCGAGATGATTTGCGGCGAGATGCTGCCGCAGGCGTGGGAATGGTATTCGAGTTCGCATTTTGATACGGAGGGCACGCCGTTCTTTGCCGATATCTTTTGCGAGCGAAATGCTTTCACAACCGGGCATGCGGAGCAAATATTCGCCTCGGCCGCGGAGCTCGGTTTTCGGTTAAAGGCGCACGTTGATCAGTTCACCAATCTTGGCGGTTCGCGGCTCGGGGTCGAGCACGACGCGGTCTCGATAGATCACCTCGACGCCATTTCTGACGAAGAGATCGCATTGCTCGCCGCAAGCGAAACGGTCGGCGTCGTCATTCCGACCGAGAATTTCAACGGCGGCAAAACGCAGTTCGCCCCGGCGCGTAAACTGATCGATGCGGGCTGTGCCGTGGCACTGACCACGGACTACAATCCCGGCTCGGCACCGTGCCCGTCGCAGCCGATGGCGATGGCGATCGCCTGCCGATACCAAAAGCTTCTTCCCGCCGAAGCGCTGAACGCGGCAACCATAAACGCCGCCCATGCCATCGGACTTGGCGAAACGCACGGGTCGATCGAGGTAGGGAAGCGAGCTGATCTGAAGTTTCTGGATTCATGCGATTGGCGGATGCTCGTATATGAATTTGGGGGAAATCTGATTGCCGAAACGCTTGCCGAAGGGCGGCCGGTGGAGCGGAATAAGGAAAAAGTTTTAGGTGATAAGTGAGATCGCAATAAATGGCGAAAGCCTGACGTTCGAACAGGTTTTGGCGGTTGCTTATGGGCGGCCGGGCAAGCCGTGCGTTGTGCTTGATGAGCGGGCGAAGGTGAATGTGAACCGGGCGGCGGCGGCGGTCGATGAATTGCTCGAACGCGGCGAGGTGGCATACGGCATCACGACCGGTTTCGGGGCTTTTAAGGACAAGATCATCGGCCGCGAGCAGGTCGAGGAATTGCAGCGAAACATCGTCCTGAGCCATGCTGTGGGCGTCGGCGATTCGTTCGATGTGCCGACCGTCCGGGCGATAATGCTGATCCGGGCGAACACGCTTGCCCGCGGTTTTTCGGGCATCCGGCTTGAGACGCTTGAGCTTATCCTTGAATGCCTCAACCGCGGTGTGCATCCGGTGATCCCGGAAAAGGGAAGTCTGGGCGCAAGCGGCGATCTTGCTCCGCTGGCACATTTTGCGTGCGTGCTGATCGGCGAGGGCCGTGCGGAGTTTGGCGTCGAGGTGATGTCCGGGGCTGAGGCTTTGAGCAAAGCCGGGCTTTCGCCGGTCTCGCTGAAAGCAAAAGAGGGCCTCGCCCTGACCAATGGAACAACGGTGATGACCGCCGTCGGTTTGCTTGAAACAGCACGGGCGATCCGGCTTGCCGATCTGGCCGACATTGCCGGCTGCTTGAGCCTCGAAGCCTTAAATGGGACCGTTTTGGCATTTGACGAGCGCATACACGCACTTCGCCCGCATCCGCGGCAGATCGATACAGCCCGAAATCTTCGCAAGCATCTGGAGGGAAGTGAGTTCGTCCGCGGATTCGATCCGGCGAATGTGCAGGATGCCTACACGCTTCGGTGCATCCCGCAGGTCCACGGTGCCTGCCGCGATGCCGTTGCCTATGCCGAATGGCTTCTAAAGATCGAGCTGAACTCGGTGACGGACAATCCGTTGATATTTGTCAGCGACGAGGAGAATGACAGACACGGGGACGCGGGGACAAAAGATCCTCTCGCCGCCTCATCGCGTCCGCGCGTCGGCGCGTCGATAGAGGTAATAAGCGGCGGGAACTTCCACGGCGAGCCGCTGGCACTGGCGTTCGATTATCTGACCATCGCACTTGCCGAGCTCGGAAATATCTCCGAGCGGCGGATAATGCGGCTGACCGATGAGTCGTCAAATGCCCATGTCCTGCCGGCGTTTTTGACCGAGAACGGCGGGCTGAACTCGGGCTTTATGATCGTTCAATACACTGCCGCTGCACTCTGCACGGAGAATAAGGTGCTGGCACATCCGGCGAGTGTTGATACGATCCCCAGTTCGGCAAACGTCGAGGACCACGTCTCTATGGGAGCTACGGCCGCTTTGAAATTGCGGCAGGTTGCCGAGAATCTGGCTAACATTCTCTCGATCGAGCTTTTTTGTGCGGCACAGGGCGTTGACCTCCGCAAGGCACGGATCGGAGAAGAAAAGCGGCTCGGGGCTGGTACGCGGGAGATATATGAAGGCATCCGGCGGCGTGTTCCGTTCATCGGACGTGACGAGTATATGAAGGGCCACATGGACGAGGTCCTTGCAGTGGTCCGCGACTTTATCTCACCCGTCAACGACTGACCTGAAATGAAAATAACGAAAACCTCACTCATCGCCTTGTTCATCGCCTCGCTGTTTGCCGGCATCGTTCCGGCACAGAAGAACGGGCCGCTCGACTTTCGGCCGGTGGTCGAAAAACGGCTTGCTGCGAAAAAGCTGAAGCTAGAGGACATCTGTGCCATCGATACGAATGTCGTCGCCCGGCGGGTCTTTAAGGACTACGGAGCGATGTTCATCGCGGCCTCGGAGGTGCGGTTTCCGACGAACTGCGTTTTTGCCAATGAGGAAGAAGTCTCGGCGTTTCAGGCAACGGTCAAGTCGCGAACGGCGACGATCGGCGGGCGGACAATCGAGCTCCAATCGGCGGCGATGGACGCTCTTGAAAAGGCTCGGGCCGCGGCGGCGAAGCAAAAGCTGACGATAACGCCTCGCGGTGCCTCGGCGGCCAAGCGGAGCTATGCGGATACTTTCCGCATCTGGAAGTCGCGGTTCGACCCGGCCCTTAAACACTGGACGGCCCGCGGGAAGATAAAGCCAGAAGACGCGGAACGGGCGGCGAAGATGGAGACGACCGATCAGGTGGCCCAGGTGATCGAATGGGAGAAGGATTCGATCTGGTTCTCGACCGGGTTCAACCGCTCGATCTTCTCTTCGGTCGCGGCGCCTGGAACCTCGCAGCATCTGTCAATGCTTGCGCTCGACGTCGCCGAATTTGCGAACAAGGACGTCCGGGCGATACTCAACCAACACGGCTGGTTCCAGACCATCATTGACGACACGCCGCATTTCACATATCTTGGGCTCGATGAGGACGAGCTGCCGAAGCGTGGCCTCGTCGCCGCCGAGAAGGACGGCTACACTTTTTGGATACCGAATTTTGAGCGATGAGGGTTGGCGTATTTTTGCGTTTGAGTTTGCTTGCGGCGGTCGCGGCGACGGCTGCCTGCTGGACGAGCCCGACGGCCCGGAGTCCGGAAGGCCCGGTGAACAGCGGCGACCGGCCGGCAAATGTTTCAAACACGAACGTAACGAATACGGCCAACGCCAATAAAACGACGGCGAACAGCAACACCGAGATGGGTGAGAAGAAGGGATTTGCGGGGAACCTACCGGCGGATTTTGAACAGCCGACCGACGACGTTGGGCGGAAGCTGCTGCGTGAGTATGGTTCGGTCTTTGTTGCCCGCGGCGGCGTGACGGCTCCGAAAAAGGTCGTCTTTCGTGACGAAACGGAGGTTGCTGCGTTTCAGGGAACGCTTAAGACCTCGGCCGCTTCGATCGGCGGTTTTCAGCTGACACTCCAGGCCGCGGCGATGGACGCACTCCGCACGGCGATCGAGCAGGCGAAGGCCAAGGGGCTTTCGATCAGCCCGCGAGGGGCCGACTCGGCAAAGCGGACCTATAACGAGACGGTCGGGCTCTGGCAGAGCCGCGTCGATCCGGCGCTCGTTCATTGGGTCGGCAAAGGCCGGATGACAAAGGCGGACGCCGACCGGCTAAAAGGGCTTTCGACGTTCGACCAAGTTAAGGAAGTGCTCCGGCTTGAAGAACAGGGCATTTATTTCGCCAAGGATCTTTCGAAATCGATCATCTACTCGGTCGCTCCGCCGGGAACCTCGCAGCATCTCTCGCTGTTGGCTTTTGACGTAAAGGAATTCGACAACCCGCAGGTCCGCAGCATCCTCAACGAAAACGGCTGGTTCCAAACCGTCGCCTCCGACCTGCCGCATTTCACCTACCTCGGGGTAAAAGAAGCCGAACTCCCGTCGCTCGGTCTCAAGAAGATAACAGATTCGGGACGGACGTTTTGGGTGCCGGATATTTAGGCAGTGGACAGTGGTCAGTGGTCAGTGGTCAGTGGTCAGTGGTCAGTGGTCAGTGGTCAGATGCTGTAAGCCTAAATCTCAAATCGGAAATCCCACATCCGAAATTGAAATGGTACACCCTGCAGGACTCAAACCTGCGACCTTCTGATCCGAAGTCAGACGCTCTATTCAACTGAGCTAAGGGTGCACGCAAGGAGAAGTTTAAACTCTGGCCGCGGGGTTTGCAAACTTCGCTGTTTGGAGTGCGAGCTTTAGCTCGTAACACAGTGTACGCGATGAATCGCGCACTCTGAACGACGGTTTCCATTCCTGTTACAATACGTCAAAAGATGTCTGAAGCCAAAAAAATTTTGATCGGCGGCGAGTGGCGGGCCGGGGCGGAGAGCATTCGGGTCGCGTCGCCGTGGAGCGGCGAGGTGATCGCGGAAGTCGGTTCGGCGGGGCCGGATGAGCTTGCCGCGGCGGTCGAGAGTGCCACGGAAGCGGCGGCGGAAATGAAGCGGCTTGACCGTTTTCGGCTGGCGAAGGGCCTGCGGCGGATGGCCGAGGGGATCGAGCGGCGCCGCGAGGAATTCATCGAGAGCATCGTAGCCGAGGCCGGCAAGCCGCGCCGCTATGCCCGCGGCGAGGCCGAACGGGCCATCGCCACCTTCGCATGGGCAGCGGGCGAGGCCGAACGCTTTACCGGCGAGGTCGTCCCGGTCGATACGCAGCCAGCCGGCCGCGGCAAGATGGCCTATACGCTTCGCATCCCGCGGGGCGTCGTCTTTGGCATAACGCCTTTCAACTTCCCGCTAAACCTGGTCGCCCACAAGGTCGCACCGGCGCTCGCCTCGGGCAATGCCGTCATCATCAAGCCGAGCGACCGCACGCCGCTGACCTCGCTCCTGCTTGGAGAGGTCTTCCTCGAAAGCGGCCTGCCGAAGTCGGCCTTGCAGGTCGTTCCGGCGGACGTCAAACATCTCGACCCGATCTACACCGATGGCCGCATAGCGATGATCTCATTCACCGGCAGCGACAAGGTCGGCTGGCAAATAAAGCAGCGGGCGGTGAAAAAGTTCGTAACGCTCGAGCTCGGCGGCAACGCGGCGGTGATCGTCGATGAAACGGCCGACGCCGAGGACACGCTCCGCAAGAACATCGTCGGGGCGTTCGCTTTTTCGGGGCAGGTCTGCATTTCGGTACAGCGGATCTTCGTCCACGAATCGCGGTTCGGGGCGTGGATAGACGAATTCGCACGGCGGGCGTCGCTGCTCAAGCGTGGCAACCCGGCGGACGAGGCGACGGAGATCGGGCCGATGATCGACACCGCCTCCGCCGAGCGGGCCGAGAGATGGATTAACGAAGCGCTCGACGGCGGCGCTAAGCTCATCTGCGGCAACCGCCGCGAGGGTGCGATGCTCGAGCCGACCGTGCTGACCGCCTCGACGCCCGAGATGAAGGTCGTCTCAGAGGAAGCGTTCGCACCGCTCGCGGTCGTCGAACCCTTCGCGCGGTTCGAGGATGCGGTCGAGCTTGCCAATCACGGCCGCTTCGGCTTGCAGGCCGGAGTTTTCACACGCGATCTCGGCCGGGCGCGTCTCGCCGCCGAGCAGCTCGAATACGGCGGCGTCATCATCAACGACGTGCCCACCTTTCGCGTCGATAATATGCCCTACGGCGGTGTGAAAGACTCCGGCTTCGGCCGCGAAGGCCTCCGCTACGCCATGGAGGAAATGACGGAGCCGCGGTTGGTGGTAATGAGCTTATAGGGCTCTGTGCCCGTTGATGAGCGGCGTGTGCTCTGCCACGCCGTTGGGTTAGCTTCCGAACTTGCGGCTATGCCGCCGAGCATTTAGATCGGCGGCGGAGCCGCGGCGGGTTGGTTGGGTCGCTCGGTGAGTCGGAGACTCACCGCTCATCGATGGGCA
>JAHBSL010000020.1 GCA_019639135.1 Acidobacteriota bacterium | reverse complement strand
CGTGGTCTGAAATGACCGTTCGCGTGATAGGGCCAGGCCAACCTTCTTCCAACGAAGAAGTAGGCATCAGTGCCGCTACATCCGCGGCCAGATACCCCTGCGCTTGACCCCGGCCCCGTCTTTAGAGAGGGCCTCTGCAATGGGATTCAGCAATGCGGGGTCAGTTTGTCTGGGCGAGTTTTTGGCGGATGCGGCGTTCGACGGATTCGGGGATGAGGCCTTCGACGCGGCCGCCGAGTTCGACGACCTGTTTCATCAGCGTTGACGAGACATAGGAATACTCCTCGCCGGCCATCAGGAAAACGGTCTCGATCTCGGGCTCGAGCTTGCGGTTCATCAGTGCCATCCGCAGTTCGTATTCATAGTCGCTGACGGCCCGGATGCCGCGGACTATGGCCGTTGCCTGCATCTCGCGGGCGAAGTGGGCAGTCAGGCCCGAGAAGCTCGCGACGCGGATCTCGCAGCCATTGCCGCCGAGGGAAGGGACGATCTCGTGGATCATTTCGCAGCGTTCCTCGACCGTGAACATCGGGTTTTTGTCGGGATTGTTGAGCACGGAAATGACAATCTCGTCGAAGAGCGGAATGCTCCGCTGGATGATGTCGAGGTGGCCGTTGGTCAGCGGGTCAAATGAACCCGGAAAGATAGCTCGTCGCATTTAAGCCTGCATTTTACGCACTTTCACCGCGAAAGCGAAACCAGCCACGCTTTACGTTTCCTGTTTGCCGCCCGGTTCGCGTCTTTAGAGATCGGAGGCATTATCTATATGGCATTCAATGAGAAATTCGTTACTACTCGCTCGGGGCTTCGGTTCCCGTATATCGAACAAGGCGACGCGGCCGGGACGCCCGTCATTTTTCTCCACGGCGTTACAGATTCGCACCGCTCGTGGGAGCTCGTTTTTCCTTATCTCGACCCGAATCTGCGGGCCATCGCGATAACCCAACGCGGCCACGGCGAGGCTTCGAAACCCGAAGCCGGCTATAGCTCGAGCGACCTTGCCGGCGACCTCGCCGAGGTGATGGACGCTCTCGACATCACGGCGGCGGTCATCGTCGGGCACTCGATGGGAAGCTATGCGGCACAGCGATTCGCGATCGAATATCCGGACAGGGTCAATGGCGTCGTTCTGGTAGCTTCGTTCGCGACCTGTGCGGATAATGAGGGCGTAAAGCAGTTCGTCGCCGAGGCGGTCGACTACCTTTCGGACCCGATCCCGGCGGAATTTGCGGCCGAGTTTCAGACGAGCACCGTTTACAAAGGCATCAGCGACGAGTTCTTTGCACAGGCGGTCGCGGAAAGCCTGAAGGCTCCGTCGCGCGTTTGGAAAGCGGCTTGCCATTCGATGATCGAGACCGACCACCGGCCGCTACTTGATCGCATAAAGGCTCGGACGCTCTTGATCTGGGGCGATCAGGACGCTTACTTCGGGATCGATGAACAGGAGCGGCTGCTTGCCGGAATTGCGGGTTCGTGGCTCGAGGTTTACGAGGGCATCGGCCACGCCCCGAACTGGGAGGCTCCCGAGCGGACCGCGAAGGACATCGAGGGCCTTGTCAAAGGCTTGGCTGAGGACCGGAGCAGCGCCGCAACCGGAAATTAGCCCGATGGCCCGCCCTCGGCACGCGTCGGCGGCGGGCCGTCAACCTGTCCCCTCTTCAGCGTCGCTGCATTCAAACCCGCTCGCCCCCCATTCTTTATCTACGCTAATCTATCGCGATCTCCACATAGCTCCGGACACATAAGCGAAAAAAGTCTGGATTTTCCACTAAAGTTGCTATATCTTATTGACAAGAAAAAAGAAATATTTGTAGTTTCCGGTCCCTAAGCGGTTACCCGTCTAATTTTTCCACGGAGCAATTTAAAGTAATGAAACATTCCCAATCATTCGGAACCATATCGGTCAATCGCTCGATTCTAAAGGGCGTTTTGCTCTCCCGGCTTTCTGCGATTTTCGCTTTGCTATTGCCTGGTGTCATATCCGTCGCCTCAATAGCGCTTTTTGGAAGCGGCAATTCCAATATTTTTGCGTCGGAAGTTCGCAATGCGAACAAGAGCTTAACCAACAATAATGCGGTCGTAGTTGACCCGAACTTCGATCCTTCGGTCGATACATCGACAGGAAACGCGAGAGCCGTTTTGATGCAACCCGACGGCAAGGTGCTCATAGCGGGAAGCTTTAAGTCGATAAACGGTGTCCCACGCAACGGCATTGTTCGGTTGAACGCCGATCGCTCGATCGATGTCGGATTTGATGCGAACATTGATGGACTCATCCAGGCAATTGCCCAACAGAGTGATGGAAAGATCATCGTCGGAGGCAGTTTTACTGATATCGGCGGCGTAGGTCGGAACAACATTGCACGATTGAACACGGACGGTTCGATCGATGAGTCCTTTTATCCGGCGACGGGGGCGAACGGGGCCGTTTCCGATCTTTTCGTACAAGCGGACGGCAAGATCGTGGTCGGCGGCAGTTTTACAAACATCAGCAACACATTTCGGAATTACATAGCACGGTTAAATTGTATAGTTAACTTTCATTCCTTACGCTACACTTAGGAGGAGGGAATATGAAAGCAGAGGAAAAAGTCATAAAGCAGAAGGCGTCGGTTTTGGAGTTAGCGGCCGTTTTGGGGAACGTGGCTGAGGCGTGCCGGCGTAGGGGAGTTTCGCGGACACAGTTTTACGAATGGAAGCGGCGGTTTCAGACACACGGGCTTGAAGGGCTGCGGGATCTGCCGCCGATCGTAAAGAATCATCCGTTCACAACGCCGCCCGAGGTGGTGGAACGGATCAAGGAGTTGGCACTTACATACCCGTCGCGGGGTTGTCGCTATATCGAATCATTAATGCAGGCGGAGGGCAGATACGTTTCGGGGGTGACGATACAGAAGATCCTGGATGAGAACGGGCTTGGAAAGCGGTATGACCGGTGGCTTGCCCTTGAGCGCCGGAGAGCGGAATCGGCAATGGAATTGACGGCCGAACAGATCGCCTTTATCGAAAAGCAGAATCCGCAGTTTCGCGAACGTAAGGTGGAGAGCTCAAAGCCCGGAGAATTGCTTAATCAGGACACGTTCTACGTAGGCCGTCTGAAAGGCATCGGAAAGGTCTATCTTCACGCTGTTGTGGATACTTTCTCGAGCATTGCTTTCGGATTTCTGCACACGAGCAAAAAACCCGAAGCCGCCGTTGCCGTGCTTCATAACGAGGTCCTGCCCTTCTACGAGAAAAAGAAACTAAAGGTGGAAAATGTCCTGACCGATAACGGCACTGAGTTCAAAGGCACCGATCTTCACCCGTATGAGGTTTATCTTGAGCTGAACGATATTGCACATCGCACCAGTCGTATCCGGCGGCCTCAGACCAACGGCTTTATCGAACGCTTTAATCGTACCGTCCTCGATGAGTTCTTTCGGGTCGCCTTTCGTCAAAAAGCCTTTGCCTCCGTCGAAGACCTCCAAAAGGACCTCGATGCCTGGCTCCGCTTTTACAACTTCGAACGGCCCCACCAGGGCTACCGAAACATGGGTCGTAAACCCATCGAGACTATTGACAACTACTTGCAGAACAAGAAAGGCGTCGCGAGCGGAGCGGCCCACAGCCGCGCCGACGTAGCGAGCGACGCCGCCGTTGGGTCAAACCAAACCTGTTAGGAATGAACCTTGATTATACAGTTAAATGCGGATGGCTCGGTCGATGCAACATTCACATCGCCTTTTCCATCGGTTCCGCCGCCGAATCCAAATCCGCCGCCCTCGTCTATCCCGAGTGTGGTAAACACTCTCGCCCTTCAGCCCGATGGCAAGATCTTGGTTGGCGGAAGACTTTACCTTAGCTATGACCCTCAAACCATTCGCTCGATAGTGAGGATAAATTCGGATGGAACCTACGACAATGCATTCGTTTCGGCAACAGTAAGTAGCACGATCAACAAACTGGCCCTGCAACCAGACGGCAAAATAATCATTGGCGGCGCATTTACCAATGTCGGCGGTATGTCGAGGAGATATATTGCAAGGCTTAATAATACAGGTTCTTTGGATCAGACTTTCGATGCAGGACAGCAAGCAACGGGAACCGTAACGTCGCTATATTTGCGGACAGACGGTAAAATTTTATTTGGCAGTTTCATCTCCCAGTCGGAAACAGTTTTGAGACAGTTAAATCCCGATGGTTCTTTCGATCTTGCTTTTACTTCAGACGTCAGCGTCCTCGGTACTCCATTTGCGATAACTCAACTTAGTGACGGAAAGATTCTTGCGGCCGGCTCTCTCGCTCCCGTTTCGGGCACTCCGAACACAGTGTTTATTTTCAATACAGATGGCTCGAGTGATCTATCCTTCCAGCCCAACTTTAGTGGGCGCGGAAGGGTTCGGGCAGTTGCGGTCCAGAGCGACGGAAAGGTACTTATCGGTGGGATTTTTGATCGAGTGAACGGCTTGCCACGCCGACTCCTAACACGACTCGATCCGGACGGCACCATCGACGAGGGGTTCGCAGCGGGGTCGATCTTTGGCTTTGAGGTTACCGTTCTGCTGATTCAACCTGACGGTAAGATACTTGTTGGCGGCCGAACCTTAGCTGCCGTCCCCGGACCGGGTAGGTCACTTTTTCGGCTCAATCCTGACGGTTCCGTTGACGGTTCGTTCAACCAAGTAGAGTTCTCGACCTTCACAACAAAAGCCTTGGCGATTCAGGCCGATGGAAAGATCTTAATGTCGTATCTCCAATCTGTTCAAGATGGACGCGAGATCGGCGGTCTCGTTCGTTATAACGCAGATGGTTCTCTGGATAACAGCTTTAACTTTCCTCGAGATTTTGTCTTTGAAACGTTAGTCGCTCTGCCGAACGGCCAGATCATCGCCGGAGGAACGTTTGGTTTCGGCTATGTAAGTCCACCTGCACCAACCGAGTTTCACAACGGTGTGATGCGGCTCAACTCAGATGGAAGTCATGATCGGACGTTCCGAAGTAATCTGCTGGCTGAGGTCGGCCGTTATTCGAGCGTTAGAAAAGTTCTGCTGGAAAACAACGGGAAATTGTTGGTCGGCGGCTCGCTTTACTTTGAAGATTCGGTCGAGCCGGCCGGTCTTGCACGCTTTGAAACCAATGGAAGTCTTGACGAAACATTTCAGCGGAATGTGATCGTTAGCAACTATGATCTTGCCAGAGTAGAAGACATTCGGAGATTACAGAACGGCGATCTGGTTGTCGGCGGACTTTTCAACGGCCTTGGCGAAGCCATAAGTCAAAACCTAGCTTTTCTAAATTCAGATGGTGTCATCGACCCTGATCGCAAAGCGTCAGCGGATCGGATCGTTACCGCCATTGAAGGGCAGAAGGATGGGCGAATTGTGGTCGGCGGAGATTTCGACTCTCTCAGGGGCGTCCCGCGCACATCGATCGGGCGACTATCTTTATCTCTGCAAGCGTCTAGCTTTGCTCCATTTGATTTTGATGGAGACGGGAAGACGGATGCTTCTGTTTTTAGGCCAAATGGCAGTAGCAGCGGAGCCGAATGGTGGTATTTGCGGTCGTCGGATGGCGGAAATCGGGCGTTTGCGTTTGGCGGAGCGACGGACGAGGCTGTGCCGGCCGATTATACCGGTGATGGGAAAACGGATATTGCATTCTGGCGGGCTTCGACGGGTTCGTGGTTCATCTTGAGGAGCGAGGATTCGACGTTCTATTCATTCCCGTTCGGTTCGGCTGGCGATGTTCCGATGCCTGCGGATTTCGACGGCGACGGTAAAGCGGACCAGACAGTTTTCCGGCCCTCGACGAACACCTGGTTCACATTTCGTTCATCGGATGGCCAGGTGACGACGACGCCATTCGGTGCGGCGGGCGATCTTCCGGTCGCAGCGGATTATGACGGCGATGGCAAGGCTGACATCGCGATCTATCGGCCCGTTGGCGGTTCCGGCGGCGGCGAATGGTGGTACCTGAGAAGCTCAGACGGAGCGAATCGTGCGTACGCGTTCGGAAGCTCGACCGATCGAGCAGTTCCAGGCGATTATACCGGCGACGGCAAAGCCGACCTCGCATTCTGGCGGCCATCGACCGGCGAGTGGTTCGTGCTCCGCAGCGAAGACGACACGTTCTACTCGTTCCCCTTCGGTATCTCGACGGACGTTCCGGTCCCGGGTGACTACGACGGCGACGGCAAAGCGGATGCCGCGGTCTTTCGCCCATCAAATAACATCTGGTACCTGCTTCGTTCAACGGCGGGTTTCGAAGCAGTGACCTTCGGAGCAAACGGAGATGTGCCTTTGCCGAATTCGTATGTGCGATGATGGACTGGTAACACGAAGCTAGTGTGAAATTGTCATCTTAATTTTGGTGGAACTACAAAAGAGAATTTGGCGACTCCAGATTCCCTTCGAACTTCCACGATCTAACCTTTAACTGATCCGCTTGAGCAGACGTTTGCCTTTTTCGACCGCTTCCTGGTGCTCGGAAACATAGTCGGGGTTCGGCTGCATCTTTAGAATAGCGTCTATCTGCTTTCGGGCATCGGCCATCCGGCGAAGCGAGACGTAGGCCTCGGCGAGCGTTGCGCGGAGATAGGCATTCTCGGGGCCAAGCTCGATGCCCTTTTCTAGATATTCGACCGCTTTTTCGGCCGAACCGTCGCCAAACATCCGGGTTGCAAGCTCGACCTGGGCAAGGGCGTCGAACGCACTCGCGCTCTGATAGCCGGGGTCGATCTCGATAACGCGGTTCATCGCCGAGCGGATGTCATCGACCGACTTGATGCCGACCGTTACCGGGCTCAGCTTTGCAAGTTCGCCGAGATTTGCACCATACCAGAAATGGCCCTCGGGCCGGTTCGGCTCAAGCCGAGCGGCGATCTGCCCGGCCGTTTTTCCTCTTTCCCAAACCGCTTCCTTTTCCTTTTCGGCGACCGCCTTGCCGAGGAAGAAGCTGTATTTCGCATAAAGCCACTCGGTCTCAAAGTCGCGGTTCTCGGGGTCGCGAATATCCGAAAGCGTCCGAACGGCCTCGCGGAGCTTTGCAGCATCGGACCGCTCGGAAAAGAGCTTCGCGGCAGCGGCTTTTGCCGCGGCTAGTTGGCCGGGCGAGGGCTTCGCGGCCGGCGTTTCGCCTTCGGCCTTCGAGGTGCATGAAGCCTGTAAGCACATCGTAATTACAAAAAGTGCCGAGCCGACGATCGCGGCTTGCATGGAGATAGCTTTTCGGGTCATAAATGTTACTATTCCTAATTACGAAAAGACGGTTTTTCGGGATTATAGAACGATATGGCCAAGAATGGAATACCTGCGGCATTCTACGACCTGGAAGGAACGCTCGTAAGCACGAACCTTGTTCACACGCTCGCGTTCTATTCGACGCGGCAGCAGGGGCTCTGGCAAACGGCGAAAGCGAGTGTCAGCACGCTGGCAAAGCTGCCCTTCTTTGGCGTAACCGACCTCTACTCGCGGAACGTTTTCAATGAGGTATTTTTCCGGAGCTACGAGGGCTGGTCGGAGGACCGCCTTCGGTATTTCTCGGAAGAGCTTTTCGAAGAGGTGCTGAAACCGGCGATCTTTCCCGGCACACCGGACCTGATCGCCCAAGGGAAAAAGAACGGCCAGCGGCAGGTGGTGCTGACCGGAGCTCTCGATTTCACCATCGACCGGCTGATGGATCATCTCGGGATCGACCATTGGGTCGCGAATCGGCTTGAGTTCGTAAATGGTTATGCGACGGGGCGCGTGCTGCCGCCGGTGATGGCCTCGGCGACGAAGGCGAAATGGATACGCGAATATGCCGAGCGGGAAGGGATAAACCTTTCGGAAAGCTACGCCTACTCGGACAGCATCTCAGACCTGCCGATGCTCTCGATCGTCGGGCATCCGGTGGCGATCTGTCCGGATTTTAGATTGAAGCAAACTGCACGGCAGCACGACTGGGCGGTGGTTGACCTGAGGTAGCTTCGGACCTGCGGTATCGATCATTTTTGACCACAGAGAGCACAGAGCGGAAGACACAGAGGGCACCGAAGTGCAGACAATTGATGAGCATTATTAGGAATTACAAACTTTGGCTGGCGTTGGTGGTGTTGGGCGTCGCGGTTTCGGGGCAGATCGCGATCGGTAAACGCTCGGAACCGAGCAGCAGCGGGCCGAGCTCGAAGTATTTCGACGCGGGGCGATTACTCGAGGACGTGAAGTATCTCGCCTCGGACGAGCTCGAAGGCCGTTCGCCGGAGCGGCCGTCGATCGCGAAGGCACGCGACTACATTGCAAAGCGGATGCGCGAAACGGGGATCGAGCCCGAGCGGCAGGAATTCAAATTCATGCCCCGCCGCGGGAAAGACGCGCTGACGGGTGTCAATTTCATCGGGCGGATCGCGGGCCGCTCGAAGGAAAAGGCAGGGAAGTTTATCGTCATCACGGCTCATTACGACCATGTCGGCATTCAGAACGGCGAGATATATAACGGTGCGGATGATAATGCCTCGGGCACGGCGGCGTTGTTCGCGATGGCGTCGTACTTTTCAAAGAACCGGCCGGGGCATTCGCTGATCTTTGTCGCTCTTGACGCAGAGGAAATGGGCCTGCAGGGAGCGAGGCATTTGGTCGCGAATCTGCCGGTGGCGAAGGAAGCGATACTGCTGAACGTGAACATGGACATGCTCTCGCGGAGCGAAAAGGGCGAGCTTTACGCCGCCGGCACGTATCACTATCCGCAGTTCAAGCCGGCTCTCGAAGCAGTTCAGAAAAAGGCACCCGTCAAGCTCCTGCTCGGGCACGACACGCCCGGCAGCGGTCGCGACGATTGGACGTTTCAGTCCGACCACGGAGCCTTTCACCGCGAAAAGATACCGTTCATATACTTCGGCGTCGAGGATCACCCCGACTACCACCGCCCAACCGACGACTTCGAAAAGATCGATCCGACGTTTTACGTAAAGGCGGTTGAGACCGTCATCGAATCACTTCGGGCGTTGGATAAATCTTGAACGACGCCGAGAACTTCTGATAAAATGGCTACGTAGCCACTTTGGCTAAGGAGGTAAGGAGAATGACATATACGGTAAAGGAAGCCAAAGACAAGTTGAGCAGCCTGATACGGCTTGCCGAAAAGGGACAGCCGCAGATCATCAAGCGGCATGATAAGGATGTAGCTGTCGTTGTATCAATGGAAGATTGGCAACGGGCTAACGGGAAAAAGAAGACGCTGCTTGAGTTATTTCAGGACAGCGGACTTAGAGAAATTCTGCCGTATCTCGACGATCGGCCTGACGGCGCGCCGAGAGAGGTTTCTTTCGAATGAGTTACTTGCTTGACACAAATGTTGTTTCAGAATCAGAGCAGCCGACGCCGAATCCGTCTGTGTTAAATTGGCTTGCTGCAAGAGATGATTCCAACGTCTATTTGAGTGCTCTGACAGTAGGTGAGATACGTCGCGGTATCGAAATGCTGGCGTCGGGAAAGAAAAAGACGCGTCTTCGGAACTGGCTCGATGGGATCCGGACAACATTCGCCGGACGTATTTTGCCGATCACCGAAGACACTTTCGCGGTTTGGGGAGCAATGTTTGCATCGTTCGAAAAAAAGGGAATGAAAAGGCCGATCTTTGATTCGCTCCTTGAGGCAACGGCCTTGGAGCACGACCTGATCCTGGTCACGCGAAATGTTAAGAACTTTCAAGATTCTTCAGTGACGATCTTGAATCCGTGGGAGGAGTAAGCGTGTCGAGTAGATCGTTCTGTATCCGCCAGATGTGAGGGACAAAAATGAGTTTGTTTTTTCGATTGCTTGTGATTCTCATCGTTAGTGTCTTTCTTTTTGACACGGGCTTCGCTCAAAGAAAACCGCGAGTCACTCAGTCGAAGGCGAAGCCGGTTCTTTCGGCTCAGAAGATCGCAGAGCGATTCCTGCCGAGCGTTGTTCTAATTGTCTGTGATGACGGGAAAGGAAAGGTTTCACTGGGAAGCGGGTTTTTTATCGAATTCAGTGGGGAATTGATAAGGTCAAAAGACGATCGTCCGTTATCAGAAGAGGATCTTGCGTTTCTGAGATCGCCGCGGTCGAACGACAAATCAGTACCTGCTGGTGAGAATGTTCTTTTAAGTTATCAGGAATCGAGTTACCGATATGTTTTGACCAACTACCATGTTGTCGAGGGAATGGTCCGCGGCAAAGTGAAGGTCGCAGTAGGCGGAAAGAATTCCGCCGAGTGGTGGATCGGTGGTATCGTGTTCGTCGATAAACAAAATGACTTGGCTCTACTTTCCATCCAGATCCGCGACGACAGAGTCGACTTGACGACAACGCCTCCAACCACGATCAAGGGGAGCGGAACGCCGAATCCGCCGCCGAACTTGGTGCTATCTGAATCAGACCAGGTCAAGATCGGCGAAGAGGTATACGTGCTAAGTAACCCTGAGGGGTTGGCTGGAACGCTTTCTCGGGGGATCGTGTCCAGCAATATTCGGCAGATTCGGAACGTAAGCCTCATGCAGTTTGATGCACCAATCTCTTCAGGCTCTAGCGGTGGAGCTGTGTTGAATTCCAAAGGAGAGGTGATCGGGGTAGCAACCGGGACTTTTTCGAGTGGACAAAACCTAAATTTCGCTGTTCCCGCTTCGAGTGTTCGACGTTTTCTCCGAGAGTATGAGGAGTCGGTGAAAAATCTCAATGTTGTGAAAAGCGCCGTGCCGAATGGCTGGGGGATACTAGTTCCACGAGCTCCCGAGTCTAAGTTGCCGCTGATTGTTTCAGACAGTGGAAATACCGAAAAAAGTAGAGCCCCGAATGACGATAAGCGTCGTGTACCAGACAATGTCATTGACTCGGAAAAGGGGCAGAAAGAAAAACTCACTTCGCCTTTTCCCGATGCATCGAAAACGAAAAACATAGGTGAAATGACCTATGATGAAATTGCGTCGGATTTGTCTTCTTTCGTGGCTAACTCGTCGATCTTGCGAACTCACGACAACACCTATTCAAGTAAGGTCTCGATCTCATTCTTTGGTTGCTCAATGGCCGTCACGAAGACGAGCCATTCTGCCAAAGGTGATTTTGACAAAGAATCGTACTCAGTCGATCTTCGCCACGTGAAAAACTTCGCTCGGTTAGGTAATCGCGTTCCTCACTCTATTCGCTTTGAGCTAGCTAAGAACATTGTTAGCCGGTCTGAAGATTCATCCGGTAATTTTGAGGCTGTTTTGCTAAACAAGTTTGGGATATTGTTCCTCGATACCGATACGGAGGACATTACCCGTGCAATCTCAAAATTTCGTCGAATACAAGAACTATGCAGCGGCTCATCTCCAATTCAGCAACCCTCGTACGTTGACACAGTTACCTGGCTGATCGGGAGATTGGAAGGATCGGTATTCCGCACAATTGATATGAGTTACAAATACGAGCGCCTGAAGATTTCCGGATGCAGTATGGAGTTTACGGTACACACACAAGGCAAGATCGGGTGGAGAGAAACACATCGGCCTGATTTGAGATTTTCAAAGAAGGTAGAGGTCTCCAGAAACACCCATGGCGATTGGGGAGTATGGTTAGATTTTGGGCGTAACTTCGATGTGTCGAGGGAATGGGTCGGCTCGAACAGCAACAGAGAAAATGAAAAGAAGGACACGCTCACAATTTTCTTTGATTCTAACGAAAACGCGAAACGCGTTGCGTCTGCATTTTCCCGTTTGCTTGAAATATGCGGCGAAGAGATCAGGATGGAGCCATTTTGATCCGACAGTTCTTTCAGCCTTGTCTGCTCGCTAGGAATTCAGGGTCAAACCATGGAACGTGACGTAAGAATATACTTTGGAAATTTTTCAAACAGGACAGTCCTGGTTATGTGTGATAGCGATGGCTATCTTGTCGAGGCGGGGGCTTGTCCTTACATATTTACGAGGGCCAGAGCGAACGTTTTGGTCAGGATTGGGTTTGCTTCGGATCTGAAGACATTGGCGATCAAGGAATTTGACTTAAGACTCGAATCCGTAATTCGGTTTTGTGAGTACGACGGCAGTCTTCGATTTTGTGAAATCGACAAACTTGAACCGACCCCCGAATTGAAATTAGTTGACTGACGGTAGTCTTCTGAACTCTAGGACTATTCTCCGAGGAAACTGAATGGCTTTGCAATTACGCAGGAAGACGCACGAATCGATCGTGTACATTGATAAGGACTCGGCGCCGCGGATCATGCCGTTTGGCGAGGATTTCATCCTTGAGGATATCCCGATCGGGACGCGGGTCATTTATCCGAACCCGCCGATCAAGGGTTTGCCGAACCGCGAGGCGGCGATCCGCTATGCGGTAAATCACCCGATCGAGATGGAGCCGCTTTATGCATTGCTCGAGCCAGGGATGCGGGTAACGATCGCGATGGACGATATCTCGCTGCCGCTGCCGCCGATGGCCTTGCCGGACCTAAGGCAGACGATGCTCGAGGTCGTGCTCGATATGTGCGCGGCAAACGGCGTTGACGACATCCACCTGATCATCGCCAATTCGCTCCACCGGAAGATGACCGAGTGGGAGATGAAGCGGATGGTCGGCCCGGCGATCTTTAGCGAATTTTACCCGGACCGCTATTACAACCACGACGCCGAGGACGACGACAATCTGGTCACGCTCGGCCACACGCGGCACAACGAACCGCTGCGTGTGAACAAGCGGGCGATCGAGAGCGACCTGCTCATTTACTTGAACATCAATCTTGTACCGATGGACGGCGGACATAAGTCGGTCGCGGTCGGGCTTTGCGATTACGAAAGCCTGCGGGCGCACCACGAGCCGCAGACCATACGCGATTCGCATTCCTATATGGATCCGCCGGCCTCGGAGCTTAATCATAAGGTGATCAGGCTCGGCAAGCTGGTCGATGAGCAGTGCAAGGTCTTTCATATCGAGACGTCGCTCAACAACCGGATGTTCCCCGAGGGCTACGACATCCTGACGCGGAACGAGGATGAGTTCTCGTTCATGGACCGGATGAAATGGGAGGCGATGGCCCGGACATTCTCGCCGCTGCCGCGTGGTGCACGGCGGAAAATGCTCCACGCCATACCGGCGCAATATGAGATGATCGGCTGCTTTGCCGGAAAGACCGAGCCGGTGCATGACAAGATACTCGATCTCAACTATCGGCAGTACGAGATACCGGTGAAGGGGCAGTGCGATATTTTGATCTCCGGCATTCCGGACATCTCGCCCTACAACGTCTATTCGGCACTCAATCCGCTGCTCGTGCAGGTGATGGCGCTCGGGTACCACTTCAACATGTACCGGAACAAGCCGCTGCTGCGGAAAGGTGGTGTGATGATCATAACGCATCCGTGCTTTGACGAGTTTGACCATAATTTCCACCCATCGTACATCGAGTTTTTCCATCGGCTGCTGCCGGAATCGCGAGACGCTTTTTACCTTCGCGAAAAGTATGAGCGCGAGTTTGCGTCGAACCCGGCGTATATCGAGATGTATCGCCGCGGAAACGCCTATCACGGTGCTCACCCGTTCTTTATGTGGTACTGGGGCGAGAACGGCCGCCAGCACGTCGGCAAGGTGATCGTCGCGGGCGCCGAGAACGCACACGTGCCGGAAATGCTGGGCTGGGAACGCGCCGACAACCTGACCGAAGCCATCGCCATGGGCCGCAGCTACATGGGCCGCAACGCCGAGATCACAATGCTCCACCAGCCGATCATCGGGTTGTGTAATGTGAGTGATTAAATAACTGGTCATATGACTGGTCATTATGATATATTTCGTATTGTGAAAACCAAAACTCGAACAATTAGCGCAACGGAATTTAAGGCAAAATGCCTGCAAATATTTGACGAACTAGAAGGCGAAGGTATTGTTGTCGAAAAACGGGGGAAACCGGTAGCAAGGGTAATACCGATTCGCCCTGTCGATAACTCCGGGCTGATCGGCTCGATGAAAGGGCAGATCAAGATACACGGCGATATTTTCTCAACCGGGATCAAATGGGATGCTGAATCTTGATACGCACATCCTCGTCGCTACGATCAACGAGGAACTTAGACCAACCGAGGCAACTCTTATCGAATCCGAGAGGCTGTTCATCTCCGACATCGTTTTATGGGAATTGGCAATGCTCATAAAACGTGGGCGGCTCGAACTTGATATGGATGGCTCCGCATTTCGTCGTTCTATGCGATATCTGACCGTCTTGCCGATATCAGTTCGAATTGCCCGTCAAAGCACAGCCCTGGATTTTCGATCTGATCCGGCTGACGAGATCATAGCTGCGACGAGTGTCGTTGAGAATATTCCGCTATTAACGCGGGACAGCAAGATCCTTAAATCTAAGATCGTTCCGTTTGCGTTATGAAGGGTTAGAGGAGGAACTATCAATGGCCGAATTGGTGGTTGGAAAATACGAGTTCTTTCCGTACGAGTGCAGCAAGTGCAAGGAGCGGACGCTGCAAGATCTGGAAGAGCTTCTGAGAACCTTGAAGGATGAAACGCGTGAAGCCGTGCGGGCGAAAGCAAGACAATCGCGACGCCGAGATCACAATACTCCAACAGCGGATCATCGGGCTTTCTTAAGCGATGGATTAGGGAGTGCGGTCAATTGATGGATTTGTTCCGACAGATAAATGCTTGCCAACACTTGTATTTGGACAAGTTGATTGAGATCAACGATTTGGAGGTCGAGTTCTGGATTCACGAAGCCGGACCGCTCGGCAAAGGAAACATAGCCGCTGTTTCATCCTCCTACGAGCAAATTGTTTCGAGTCCGCAATCAAGACTCTTCAGAATCTTGTTCGAAGGCTATATCGCATATGCGGTCTTTAATGAGAGTTTTGAAAAATTACCAACATTTGAAACATTGTATAGCCGTTTATTTCAAGTGATTTCAGCATCGCCTTTTTTAGACTATGTGATCGCAAATTCGAACATCGACTATGCCGAAGCAATCGCGGAGGAAAAGCCTCGGCATTACCGGTTAAATTGCATTAACCACGTTATCGATATAGCAACGTGCTTTGAGCCTTCAATTGAAGTGATCGAAGTTGCGAGCGAAGTGCAATGAAATTATCACCAACAGAAATATTTAAGGGCAAGACGATCTTTTTTATTGGCGGGACGGGGTTCGTCGGGAAGGTAACCCTCTCGATGCTGCTCAATAATTTCCCGGATGTCGGGAAGGTCTATGCGACCGTTCGGGCGCGGGATGAGAACGAATCGACGACGCGGTTCTGGACGAGCATCGTAACCTCGCCGACGTTCGATCCGCTGCGCGAAAAATACGGCGAGAAGTTCGAGGAGTTCATCCGCGAAAAGGTCGTGCCGGTCAATGGCGACGTCGGAAACGAGTATCTCGGAATGAGCGAAGAGCAGGCCGCGGCGATAATGGCCGAGACGGACATCATTATCAACGGTGCCGGCAACGTTACGTTCAACCCGCCGCTCGAGTCTGCCTTAAGGACCAACGTCGTCGGTTCGAACAACATCATCAAGCTCGCCCGGATGATGAAAAAGCCGCGTGTTGTTCATGTTTCTACGTGTTTCGTCGCGGGCAAGCGGAGCGGTGCGATCTGGGAAAACGAGCCGGTGGTCGGTTATTTTCCTCGAAAGAACGAGCTTGTCGGCACGACGTTCGATGTCAATCGCGAGGTCGAGGACTGCGCACGTTTATCCGAGCAGGCACGGCAGGAAGCCGACGACGCCGTCCAGGCCGCGAAGTTTCGCGAGCAGGCCCGCAAGCGATTTATCGAAGAGGGCCGCGACCCCGATGACGAGGCCGAGCTGAAATCCGCCATCTTCCGCGAACGCAAAATGTGGATCCGCGAGCGGACGACCGAACTAGGTGCCGAGCGTGCCGAATATTGGGGCTGGACGAACATCTACACCTATTCGAAGTCGCTCGCGGAGCAGATCATCGCCTCGCAGGACGACATCGTCAAAACGCTCGTGCGGCCTTCGATCGTCGAATCCTCTCAAAGCTATCCATTCCCGGGATGGAATGAAGGATTCACGACGACCGCGCCACTGATCCTGATCGCACTCCGCGGCCAGCCGATAATTCCGGTCAATGAAAAGCTGATCCTCGACATCATCCCGGTCGATATGGTTGCGGGTGTAATACTTGCGGCGGCGATGAACGCTCTGGTCGATGATAATCCGCCGCTCGTTTTTCAGGCCTCGTCGGGCGATTCGAACCCGAACGATATGAAACGCATCGTCGGGTTGGTCGGGCTCTACAAGCGGCAGCATTTCGAAGAAAAAGAGACGGGCAGTAAGATCGTCAACAAGCTCGCCGGAATGATCGAGGCGGCACCGGTCAAGCAGCGTACGTATGAACTGACCTCGGCGCCGATGCTCAACAAGCTCGCCAAGCGGGCCGACGACCTGATGGACCGGGCAACGCCACGCTGGGGCGGCGGCCGGATCGGCAACATCATTTCGGACCTCAAGAAATCGACCGAGGAATTCAAACGGACGACGAGCGAGACGATGCACGCCTTTGCGATGTTCAAGCCGTTCATGATCGACAACGAATATCTTTATCGGTCGGACAACGTCCGGGCATTGATGGCGGTCGTCAAAGAAAAAGAGAAGCACCTGCTGCCGTGGTACCCGGAGCGGCTCGATTGGTACGACTACTGGCTCAAGGTCCATTTCCCCGGAATGAAGAAGTGGGTCCTGCCGACGCTCGAGGAAGAGCTCAAGACGCAGGAGCGGCGGTCGCATACGTATAAGGACCTGCTCGATCTTTTCGATACGGCAACCAAACGGTTCCCGACGCGCGTCGCGATGCGGATCGAGCGCAACGGCCGCAAAGAGCAGTACACCTTTGAGGACGTCCGCGAGCTGACGCTCCGTGCCGCCGGCTTTCTTGCCGATAAGGGCATCAAACCCGGCGACCGTGTGATACTTTTCTCGCACAATATGCCCGAGTGGGGAATGACGTATTTCGGCATCCTGAAGGCAGGAGCGACCGCCGTGCCGATCGACCCGGCGAGTTCGGTCGATGAGATCATCAATTTTGCGAAGGCGGGCGAGGTCTCGGCTATCGTGATCAGCCCGCGGCTGGCGAATGAAAACCCCGATCTGGCAGAAAGGCTCGCCTCAGCATGGAGAGCGGACACTCCAGTCCGCATGAGTCCGAAGGACGAAAAAGGCGTGGATGGCGCGGGCGGGCCAGCAGATGCCGGTGATCTCGCCGGAGGAACCGGCGATGCGGACAAGAGTGTCCGCGCTCCGTTTGTTTGGGAGTTCGGTGAAGTTTTTGAGATGCCGGACGAGCTTGAGGAAGCAAAACGGCTCGCGTTGCTGCCTCCGAAAGTGCTCGGCAATGCCGTTGCGTCATTGATCTTTACTTCCGGGACGACCGGCAAGCCAAAGGCCGTGATGCTCTCGCACAAGAACTTCACGAACATGGTCTCGATGCTTTCGAGCGTGCTCGATATGGACATCACGGACGGCGTTCTTTCCGTTCTGCCGATGCACCACACGTTCGAGTTCTCGGCGGGATTTCTGACGCCATTTTCTAACGGAACGCAGATCACATATCTTGACGACCTGACCGCCGAGGAGCTTTCGCGGGCGATCGAGAAGGGGCACGTAACGGGAATGGTCGGCGTGCCCGCACTCTGGGAAATGCTCCACCGCCGGATCAAGACGCGGCTTCGCGAACGCGGCGATTGGATCGCCGACGCGGCGGATTCGATGATCGAGTTCAATGCCTGGCTCCGCGACAACACGCCGTTCAACCTCGGGCCGATCGTCTTTTTCCCGATCCATCAGGGCATGGGCGGAAAGATGCGTTACATGATCTCGGGCGGATCGGCACTGAGCGAAAAGGTACAGAAAGACCTTCACGGGCTTGGGTTTACGGTGCTTGAGGGCTACGGGCTGACGGAGTCGTCACCGGTGCTTACGGTCGCTCGGCCGGGCAACAAGCTCCTGCGGGGAAGCGTCGGCAAGCCGCTTCCCGGTGTTGAGGTGAAGATCGATGAGCCGGACGACAATGGCGTCGGCGAGGTCCTGGCTCGCGGGCAGAACGTGATGCTCGGTTACTTCAACAACGACGAGGCGACCGAGGCAGTGCTACACGACCGCTGGCTGCGGACAGGCGACCTCGGCCGGATCGATGAGGACGGAAATCTCTACATCGTCGGCCGGTCAAAGGATGTGATCATCGATTCGAATGGTAAGAACATCTATCCGGACGAGATCGAAGAGCTTTACTCCAAGTCCGGTTTTATAAAGGAACTAAGCGTCGTCGGTCTGCCGGACAGCGACGGCGGCGAGAAGATCGCGGCCCTCGTCGTACCGGATTATGAACACGACATCGCCCTTTCGCGGACGGATGTGAACAAGCGGATCGAGGAACATTTCCGCGAGGTCGCGGCCGGGCTGCCGTTCTTCAAGCGGGTAAAGGTGATGCACGTGACGCCTTTCGAGCTGCCGCGGACGGCGACGCGAAAGGTAAAGCGGCCAGAGGTCGTCGAGATGCTCATTGCACTGGAGGAGCGCGACCGCAAGAAGACGAAGGCCGTGGTCGAATCGAAAGGCGACGATAATATGCTCTGGATCCGGAAGATCGTGGCGACCGTTTCGAGCCGGCCGCTTTCGGACGTTGCGGTCGAGGACAAGCTCGCCGATCTCGGGTTTGATTCGCTGATGTTCGTTGAGCTGCAGGCGGCGGTCGAAGACGCCGGCGGACGCGTGCTTTCGCCCGATACGCTCAATGAAGTGCAAACGGTCCGCGAACTGCTGACCGCCGTTCAGCGGGTCGATAAGACAAAGCGGCTGGCCGATGAGCCGAAGGTCGAGGAGAAGAGGGATGAAGAGGAGATCCACATACCTTCGCTCGTCCGGCGGATCGGCAACGCGGCGGTTGACTTGGCGCAAGAGACACTCTATTCGAAGGTTCTTGACACGGGCATCGAGGGCCAGGGCAATGTGCCGGCCCACGTGAATTTCATCGTCGCGCCGAACCATGCCTCGCACATCGATACAGGCCTCGTAAAGCGGGCACTGGGCAAGGACGTTGCGGAGCAGACCGTTGCGGTCGCCGCAGCGGATTATTGGTTCGATACGAAATACAAGCGGGCGTATATGAACAACTTCACGACGCTTGTGCCGATCGAGCGGACCGGAAGTTTGCGGCAATCGCTCCGCCACGTAACGCGCATCCTACACGAAGGCTACAACGCCCTGATCTTTCCCGAGGGCACGCGCAGCCTGACCGGCGAGATCGCCGAGTTCAAGCCGGTCATCGGCTATTTGGCCTTGAATCAGAAGATCGGCATTCTTCCGATCTACCTTTGGGGAACGTTCGAAGCGTATCCGAAGGGAATGACCATCCCGAAACGAGACAGCATCGGGGCAAAGGTCGGGGCGAAGATCGGGCGGTTTCTTTCTTATGAGGAACTGCGGGATATGACCGAGGGCGTACCGAACACGGAGGCATATCGCCTGATCGCTGCCAGAGTGCAGCACGAGGTGGAGAATATGCGCGACGGCAAGCGGGATAAATTTGACGTGGCGGCAGTTAGAAAAGCGTGGAAAGCTGAACGGCGGAAAGCACGAAAGCAGGAACCTGTGATAGATGAATAAAGCCGAGAGCCCTCGAAAGGACCCTCGGCGTTGTTGAGCGGTTGCACCGCCGGGCTTAATTCTGGATAGCCGGAAGAAGCAGTCCGATAAGCATCGTTGCCGATGCTCTGACGACGAGAAGTTCGATGAGCGTGAAGCCCATGATTCCTTTGATCTTCTTGGTTGTGTTCTTCATTATTAGTTCTCCTATGATGAATTTCTACTCCATTAGCAAAGAATTCACTCTGCCAATTCGAAATTGTTAAAGTCCGCAAACACCCAATTGTTGGTGAGTGTGCTGTAGATTATTTTCAAATACTTTCGGGCCAATGCGATTTTGGCTTTTCCGTGGCCGCGTCTCATCTTTATCTGTTCGTAATACCGTTTGAGATAATCGTTTTTCCTGATCGCGGCAAGAGAGCATTGGACCAATGTTGTCCGCCCCGTCTTGTTTCCGTGTTTTGTTATCCGCCCGTGGTTGACGGTTTCGTTCGAATTCGACACTCGCGGCACGATTCCGAAATAGCTCGCCAGTTTGTCTGCCGATCCGAAGTCTTTTACCTCGCCGATGACCGACAGCAGAATGCCCGCCGATAAGCTCCCGATCCCCGAGATCGAAACCAGGTTGCGGTAACCTGTCAACTTTTCGCTCTCTGTCGCGATCGCTGTGTCGAGCTTCTTGATTCCCGCTTTCAAAGACCTGATCTGCTCGATTATTATGTCCAGCTCGATCCGTTCGATTTGTGTCCATTCTTCTTCGAGAACTTTTTCCAATCCCTTTTCCGATGCCAGGCTCGTTTTCCTCAACTTTCGTCCGTTTGATACCGACAGTGCGTGTATCTTGTTTATAAGACTCGTTTTCAATCTCACCAGTTTCGTCCTTGTACCCACCAAAGACTGCACCTTATCCGCCTCTTCCTTCTTTGCTCTGACTTCCGGCAGCATGTCCGCCTTCAAAAAGAGCGCCAGATTTATCGCGTCGTTCCGATCCGTTTTCTTGACCGAGTTCTTCACCACGTCAAACTGTCTCGGATTGACCAAAACCACCCGGCCGCATGCCGCTCTGACCTGCTCGACAAACCATCTCGTGTTGCCTGTCGCCTCAACCGCTATCTCATCCGATAGCGACAAGCCCGCGACAAAACGCTCGATCTCGCAGAGCTGATACTTCGCGATTGTCGGCCCCTCTTCTTCTGTCAAATAACAAACCGTGATCTGTGTCGTGTGCAGATCCACTCCGATATATCTCATCCCGTTTTCCCTCCAAATCTCTTGTTGTCGTCCGGCTTTGGAGTAGATTAACGGTGGCAAATGTGCCATTCTCCTATTCGAGGTCAACTCTTTCGAGCTGCCTCATGGTGGCGGTGCGGGCGAGAAGCGGGATCGGAGTTAGTCTCCTTAACGCGGTCATTAAGCCGCATGAAAAAATTCAGCTTCAAGCCTCTCTACTCCAACGTCTTTCAACATCAGAGTACATCGCCACCGTTTAATTCATCATGCCATCTCCTTAGTTATTTATCTTGGATGCCGTAATGGCCATCCGAGAGAGAATGCGGAGCGGAGCGGGAAAAACTATCATTGGAAGAAAGTTATTTGCACTTTGTCGAAAAAACCTTACGGCCGCTTAATGCGTAACATCTATTTACGCCTCGGCTTAGAGCCCCTAAACATATGATGAGAAAGATATTTTCGTTTGCGATAATCGCCCTTCTACTTTCAACGATCGGATTCGGCCAGCAGAAGCCGAGCTTCAAGATCGAGTATCAGAAGTTCACGCTGCCGAATGGGCTCGATGTGGTCTTTCACATTGACCGCTCGGACCCGGTGGTTGCCGTAAACCTTACGGCACACGTCGGTTCGGCACGCGAGAAAGCGGGCCGGACGGGCTTCGCCCATATGTTCGAGCACCTGCTTTTCCTCGAATCGGAAAACCTCGGCAAGGGCGGGCTCGATAAGCTCTCGGCCCGGATCGGCGGTTCGGGTGCGAACGGTTCGACCAGCCGCGACCGGACGAACTATCTGCAGACGGTGCCGAACGACGCTCTCGAAAAAATGCTCTGGGCGGAGGCCGATAAGCTCGGCTGGTTCATCAATACGGTGACCGTGCCGGTGCTCGAAAAGGAAAAGCAGGTCGTCAAGAACGAGAAGCGGCAGGGCGTCGATAATGTCCCGTACGGCCACACGCAGTACGTAATTGACAAGGCACTTTACCCGGCCGATCATCCTTACAATTGGCAGGTCATCGGCTCGCTCGAGGACCTTCAGGCGGCAACGCTCGACGATGTGAAAGAGTTTTTCCGCCGGTGGTATGTGCCGAACAACGTAACGCTGACGGTCGCCGGCGATTTCGATCCGGTGCAGGCAAAGAAGTGGGTTGAAAAATACTTCGGCGAGATCAAACGAGGCGAGGACATCACGCCGCTTGAGAAGCGGCCGGGCGTGGTCAAAGAGACGGTAAAATTCTTCCACGAGGACAACTTCGCCCGCCTGCCCGAGCTGACAATGGCATGGCCGACGGTCGAGCAGTACCATCCAGATTCGTATCCTCTTAGCGTTCTGACAACCTACCTGACCCAGGGGAAGCGGGCACCCTTCTATCAGGTGATCGTGGAAGACAAGAAGCTCGCTCCGAACGTTTCGATGTTCACCTACGAATCGGAGCTTGCAGGCCAGACGCAGCTTGAGGTTCGTGCCTTCGCCGATGTGAAGCTCGATGATGTAGCGGCGGCCATCAACGAAGCATTTGCGAAATTTGAGAAAGAGGGCATTTCCGAACAGGATCTTAACCGCATCAAGGCCGGACAGGAGACGCAGTTCTACAATTCGCTTTCGAGCGTGCTCGGCAAGAGTGCACAGCTTGCCCAGGGCAACATCTTCGCCAATGATCCGGGCTTCGCAGCGAAAGAGATCGACGCGATCCTTTCGGTGACGACGTCGGACGTCAAACGCGTTTACGAAAAATACATCAAGGGCAAAAACTTCGTTGCGACTTCGTTCGTCCCGAAGGGCAAGGCCGAACTCGCACTTTCGGGTTCGAAGCGGGCCGAGGTGGTCGAGGAGCCGATCGTCCAGGGGGCCGAGAACGAGGTTGACCCGAACGTCGAGGCCGAATATGAGAAAACGCCTTCGACCTTTGACCGCTCGGTCGAGCCGCCCTATGGTGCCGAACCGCAGGTGAAGATCCCCACCGTTTGGGAGCAAAAACTCCGCAACGGAATGCGGGTTTACGGCATTCGGAATAGCGAAGTGCCGCTCGTGCAGTATGAGATCGTCATCGATGGCGGCCTTTTGATGGAGGACATCAACAAGGTCGGGGTCGCGAACCTGATGGCACGCCTGATGACGCAGGGAACGGCGAAGCGGACGCCCGCCGAACTCGAAGAGGCGATCCAGCAGCTTGGTGCCTCGATCAACGTCTCGGCCGGAACCGAGGATGTGCGAATAACCGTCAACACGCTCGCCCGCAATCATGAGGCGACGCTTGCCCTGGTGGAGGAGATTCTGCTTGAGCCGCGTTGGGACGCGAAGGAATTTGAACTGATCAAGCAAAGCACGATCGCCCAGATCCGCCAGATACAAGCAAACCCTAACGCCATCGCACAGCTTCGGTTCAACGAGCTTGTTTACGGCAAGGAGAATATTCGCTCGCGGATCCCGCTCGGAACGGTCGAGAGCGTCAACGCCATAACGCTTGACGACATGAAGGCCTATTACGCGAAGAACCTTTCGCCCTCGGTAGCCCGCATGCACATCGTTGGCGACATCGACAAGGCTCGGACGGTCAAGTCGCTTGCCGGGCTTAACGCAAAGTGGAAGGCAAAGAGCGTGACGGTCCCGACCGTCAAGACGCCCGCACCGCCGGCGGAGTCGAAGGTTTACTTCTATGACGTCCCCGGAGCGGTCCAGTCGGTCTTCCGGTTCGGTTATCCGGCGCTTGCCGCGACCGATCAGGACTACTATCCGGCCATCGTGATGAACTACATACTCGGCGGCGGCGGGTTTGCCTCGCAGTTAACGCAGGAACTCCGCGAGGGCAAGGGCTATACCTACGGCATCAACTCGAATTTTTCGGGGACGAAGGTACCGGGGCCGTTCACCATCGCTAGCGGCGTCCGCGCAAACGTAACACTTGAGGCGGCACAGCTCGTCAAGAGCATCGTCGAAAATTACCCGAAGAATTTCTCCGCCGATGACCTCGCGACGACGAAGAGCTTCCTGATAAAGAGCAACGCGCGTGCGTTCGAAACCTCGGGAGCGAAGCTGAATATGCTCGAGAACATCAGCAAATACGGCCTGCGTCCGGATTACGTAAAGCAGCGGGAGCAGATCGTTCGCGGTATGACGGTCGAACGCATCCGCGAACTCTCGGGCAAGTACCTGAACGCCGGACGGATGTACTGGCTCGTTGTCGGTGACGCAAAAACGCAGCTTCCGCGGCTGAAGGAACTCGGCTTCGGCGAACCAGTTAGGCTGAATTAGAGAGGAGAAATTAACCGCAGAGACGCTGAGACGCGGAGTTTGTTCTGCCAGGGTGACTCGGGCTCGGTGATATCAGGAAACGGAATTAGCAAGTGTAGTTTTAACGCAGACAACGCGGGGATCGCAGAGAGTTTTTATGACCGATGGTCGTGATGAACTGAACGAGATCAGCGGGAAGGTGATCGAATCGGCGATCAAGGTTCACAAGGCGTTGGGTCCGGGGATGCTCGAAGGGGCTTACCAGGTCTGTTTGACCCACGAACTGTCGAAAGGCGGCTACAGGGTCGAGTCCGAGGTGCCGATGCCGATCGTTTATGACGGTATCAAACTGAGTTCGGGCTATCGTATCGATCTGCTTGTCGAAGATTCGGTGATCGTTGAGCTAAAGGCTATCGAACGGTTGATGCCCGTGCATGAAGCTCAATTGCTTTCGTATCTCCGGATGAGCGATAGGCGACTCGGACTGCTCATCAATTTTAACGTCAAGCTTCTGAGGGATGGAGTGCGACGAGTGGTCAACAATTTCTGAAACACTCTGCGGCCACTGCGGTCTCTGCGTTGAAAAGAATTGGATATGGCGAAACGTGTCTCGAAGAAAATCGGAAAAAAGATACTCGTCACCGGTGGGACCGGATTTTTGGGTTCGGAGATCGTCCGGCAGTTTCTGGCGGCGGGCGAGAAGAACCTTCGCGTCATGGCATCGAGCGTTCCGGCTTGGATGACGGACGCGGGCGTTGAGCCTTTTGCCGGGTCGGTCACCGACCGCGAACGTGTTGGCGAGGCCGTTAAAGACGTGAGCGTCGTCTATCACCTCGCCGGCAAGGTCTCGCGTGATAATGATGATGCCGCGGCGATGAACCGGGTGCATGTCGAGGGCACGCGTGTGCTTTGCGAGGCCGCAGCCGCGGCCGGCGTGCAGACGATGGTGCTCGCCTCTTCGAGCGGGACAATAGCCGTCAGCGAAGATGAACAGGTGATCGACGAATCGTTCCCGCCGCCGGTCGAGATAATCTCCCGCTGGGCCTATTACGCTTCGAAGTACTATCAGGAACGAACGGCGCTTGAGAGCTTTGACGGCGAGGGCCGCAAGCTCGTCATCCTCAACCCTACACTTCTGCTCGGCCCTGGCGATGAACGGCTGAGCTCGACAAAGATCGTGCTCGACTTCCTTGGCCGCAAGATACCTTATTGCCCGTCGGGCGGCTTGAGCTTTGTCGATACCCGCGACGTTGCCGCCGCCGCAATAAATGCAGCAGAGAAAGGCCGGCATCAGGAGCGGTACCTGATGGGAGCGGCGAACTTAAAATTCGAGGAATTCTTCGGCAGGCTTGAGCGTTTGAGCGGAGTCGCCGCTCCTCGGATCCGCGTTCCGAAGAACATCGCCGTCGCCGGAGCGGGTATCGTCAATTCCGTTTTTCGAAACTGGAACCGAACGTCGCCGGTCGAACCGGGCGAGGTCGAGCAGGCCGAGCACTTCTGGTATCTCGATTCCTCAAAGGCCGCCGAGGAGCTCGGATTTTCAGCCCGCGATCCGCAGGAAACACTGAACGAAACGATCAATTACTTGAGGAAAGAATTTCTCGGGGCCGACGTTTTCAATTAATCCGCCGGCCGGAAAAAGAAGAAAAAGAACGCGGCAGCCCATTCGCGTTTGATGCCTTTGGCATGGCCGATCGTCCTTCGCGAACTGTCCTCTACAACGCCCGATGAAGTAACGTGGCCGATGGTCGAGCGGCTCGCGTTCTCGATCGTTCCGCTGCTCTTGATGTAGCCGATCGTCCGCCGTGAGGCGTCCTCGACCGTGCCGTCCTCGCGGATATGTCCGATGGTCCGCCGCGACGAATCCTCTACCACGCCCGAGTCCCTAAAATAGCCGATCGTCCGCCGGCTCTTGTCCTCGACAGTCCCGCTTGTGCTGATATAACCGATCGTCCGCCTGCTCGAATCCTCGACCGTCTGCCCGGCCGCCGGGAGGCAAAAGAGCGTCAACGCAAATGCGAGAAGTATCCAAATTCGTGTAGTCATCTTAATTTCAAACCCCATTTACATTGACCCGAGTTATTCCAAGTCTGTGAATTTTGTGCCCGATCTTAGTGGCCTTTGTGTTTAAGAAATCCTTAAACACAAAGCACGCAAAGGTTTTGCACAAAGGGCACAGAGGGTTGAGCGAAGCCCAAAGAGGTTAGCACAAAGGGCTCAAAGAGTTTCCGTTCATTTAAGACGCATCGCCCTTTGGCCTCCGGTCAAACGCTTTATGGATGAAATATATGACCAGCCCGATGCCCGCGGCGACGATGATCGGAACTGCCTCGCGGTTGAAATCGACGCGGGTCAATAGCCAGGCGATCAGGCCGAGCGAAAGCACCGCAGCCAAAACGCCGAGCGGGGCTGAGAATTTGGCCTCTGGTGCATCGCCGCGGCGGCGGAAGACCGGCAGGGCAAGGCACGTTGTCGCATAAACGAGCAGACGCGTGATCGTTGCGATGGCGAGTGCGGTCAGGAACGTTGAATAGATCGTCAGGAAAAAGATGACGACCGAGGTCAGAAGGATCGAGACCCAGGGCGTCTTGAAACGCTCGTGCGTCCGCGAAAGCCCGGCCGGAAGTTCGCCTTTCTCAGACATTGCGAATAGCAGCCGAGTGCTTCCGAGAAAGCCGACGTTGAGGTTGCCGAGTATCGAGATCAATGCTCCGACGGTGATGAATGAAGCACCGAATGTGCCGAGGAAAAGAGCGCCGGCATCGGCGAGCGGCCGCTCGGACTGGGCAAGGCCCGGAAGCGTGCCGATGCTGACCACCTGGATCAAAATATAAAGCGTCGCCACAATTCCCAATGCAACAAAGAGTGCAAATGGCGTGCTCCGCTGCGGGTCTTTCGTCTCGCCGCCCATCACCACGCCGACCTCAAAGCCGACGAAGGCGTAGATCAACAGCAGAACGGCACTCGAGAAGGCTCCGTATTCCGGCACGGCGTCAAAGGTGAAATTTGCCGGGTTGATGAAAAAGATACCGACCGCAACAAAGACGAAAAGCGGGATCAGCTTTCCGGCCGTAAAGATGTTCGTCATTATCGCCGATTGCTTCACACCCGCGAGATTTACGGCAAAGATACCGAGCACGATGACCGAGATCATCGCAACACGAAAAGCTCCCTTGTCCGCCTCGGCGACGAAAAAGCCGAAGTAGGTGATCAGCAGGTTGCAGTTTGCGGCGAAGGTGGTCACGCGGACGATCCAGTAAAGCCAGCCAACCTCAAAGCCGACGATCGGGCCGAAGGCCTCGCGGGCGTAAAGATACGGGCCGCCTGTCGCGGAAAAGCGGCTTGAGACCTCGGCATAGCACACGACTATAAAGCCGACGATCAGTGCGCAGGCAAAAAACGCGATAAGGCTCCATGTCCCGATCAATGCGTGGACCTTGGCGGGCAGCCCAAAGATGCCGGCACCGATTATGGTGTTGATTATGATCGCGGTCAGGTCCCAGCGGCTGATGCCTCGGACGAGCTTTTCTTCTGTCATCGGTTTTTGCTAAACGGGCCTGCTTTTTTCAGGAGATGCTTTTCGTTTATACTCTGAAAATAAATTCAGGTAAAGCAACACGGTTCGGCCTCTCCCGCTCGGTTCGTATTATGTCCAAGCCAAAACGTCTTTTCGCTTCGGTTATTTTCGCACTATTTGTTGTCGTTGGAGCGTTTCCGCAGGCACCGCAGGGCGAGACGGAGATCGTTCCGTCGAAAGGCTACAAGCGGCTCGCAATGGAGCGTTCTGCGGAGATGGATTCGCTCGTCAAGGCATCGGTCGAAAAGGCGGCCGCCGAAAAGGGCTTCAAGCCGGAGGAAGTTGCCGTCTCGCTCATCGACCTTCGCGGTGACGCGGGTAAGTGGGGCGAGCATCGCGGCGAAGACCGCATTTATCCGGCGAGCGTTGTGAAAATGTTCTATCTCGTCACGCTCTATCAGCAACTCGCCGATGGCAAGATCCAAATGACGAAGGAACTTGAACGCGGCATGCGCGACATGATCGTTACTTCGTCGAACGAGGCAACGCAGTACATCGTTGATGTCCTGACCAATACCTCAAGCGGCGGCGAACTGCCCGAGAAGGAGTTCGAGCTTTGGTCCTACCGGCGGAACCGGATGAACCGCTACTTTGCCGCGATGGGCTACACGAACATAAACGTCAACCAGAAAACGCATTGCGAAGATGCCTACGGCGTCGAGCAGCAGTTTCGCAATTACCGCGGCGAGAACCGGAATATGCTTACGGCGAATGCCTCTGCCCGGCTGATCGCCGAGGTCGCCCGCGGGCTTGCCGTCTCGCCGGAGCGCAGCAAGCAGATGCTCGAGGTTCTCAAACGCGACCCATACGCGACCGGCCGTGAGGCAAACAGCCAGGCGGTCGAATTTGCCGGCCGGGCACTGCTCGATCTGAAGATCGAAGGGGCAAAGCTCTGGTCAAAGGCCGGCTGGACGAGCCGGACGCGGCATGACGCGGCTTACATCGAAACGCCGGACGGGCTCCGTTTTGCCGTCGCCGTATTCACTGAGAACCGATCGAATGACAAAGACATCATCCCGCTGATCGTCGCAAATCTAATCGAGGGAATGAGGAAAAAATGACAAGGAAACTAAGTTCGCTTTTTGCACTTCTGGTCGTCGGTTCGCTTTCGGCGGCCGCATTTGGACAGGGCACGTACAAGCAGCCCCCGAAGGAAGTTCTTGATGTGCTCAACGCTCCGGCACCGCCGGCGACCTCTATTGCGCCTTCGCGTGACCGCATCGCGTTGCTCGATGTGGTCCGCTATCCGCCGGTCTCGGAACTCGCCGAGCCAATGCTTCGGCTTGCCGGTTTGCGGATAAACCCGCGGACGAATGCCCAGCACCGCCAGAACTATTTCTCGGGCGTCAGCCTGCAGAATATTGCCGATGGCAACGTTCGCCGTGTTCAGCTTCCGGCCGGTGCCAAGATCATTTCGCCGGCATGGTCGCCGGACGGCAAATACATCGCCGCCGGCAACGTAACGGACAAGGGCGTCGAGCTTTGGTTCATCGAGACAGCAACCGGGCGAGCGACGAAAGTGCCGAACGTGCAGGTCAATACGGCCTACGGCGGCTTCAGTTGGGAAGGGCCCAACTCACTCGCCGCGATGCTTGTTCCGAGCGGACGCGGAGCTCCGCCCGAGTATCGCGACGTTGTGCCGAGCGAGCCGAACGTTCAGGAAACCGCGGGCCGTTCGGGTGCGATCGCTACATTTCAGGACCTGCTGAGAAGCCCGAACGACGAGGCACTGTTCGAATATTTCGCGACCTCGCAGCCCGCGATCATCACCCCGCAGGGACAGGTGACGCGGATCGGCAAACCGGCGATCTATGCCGATCTTTCACGCTCGCCGGACGGACGCTATTTCCTCGTTACCACCATCAAACGGCCGTTCTCTTATCTCTTTCCGGTCTCGCGGTTCCCGCGGATAACTGAGATTTGGGACGCTTCGGGCAGCGTGGTCAAAGCCGTTCACGAATCGCCGCTGCAGGACCGCTTGCCGGTGCAGGGCGTTCCGACGGGTCCGCGGAGCATCGGCTGGATACCGACCGAACCGGCAACATTGATTTGGGCCGAAGCTCTTGATGGCGGCGACCCGCGGCAGAAGGCCGAGCATCGCGACCGGCTGATGAAGATGGTGGCACCGTTCTCCGGCAACGCCAGCGAATTGCTCAAGGTCCAGCATCGATACCAGGGCCGCGGCTTTGGCGAACGCGCCGGGATGATGCTCTTCTACGATTTTGACCGCGACCGCCAGCATCGCCGCATCTTCATGACGGACCTTAACGACCCGAGCAAGATGAAGCTTATCTCGGACCTAAACGTTACGGACCGGTACAACGATATCGGCTCGCCGATCAGCAAGACG
This sequence comes from Acidobacteriota bacterium, assembly GCA_019639135.1. Lineage (GTDB taxonomy): Bacteria > Acidobacteriota > Blastocatellia > Pyrinomonadales > Pyrinomonadaceae > OLB17. The sequence continues at coordinate 56,858 of JAHBSL010000020.1, read as the reverse complement.
CTCCCGAACGGAAGCTCGGTGATCGTCCAGAATGGCGACGAGATATTCCTGACCGGTTCCGGTGCTTCGCCCGAGGGCGACCGGCCGTTCTTCCGGGCGATGAACGTCAATACGCTTGAGACCCGCGAGATCTTTCGCTCGGGCACAGAGGAATATGAGGCCTTCGTCGCGATGCTCGATGACGAAGGGATGAACTTCATCACCCGAAAGGAATCGACCACCGAGCCGCCAAATCTCTTCATGCGGCAGGTTTGCCCTCCCGGACGTGTCTGCACGGCACTCGCCTATCGGCAATTGACCGAGTTCAAGGATCCGTCGCCGCAGCTTCGCGGCATTACGAAAGAGCTTGTCCGCTACAAACGTGCGGATGGCGTTGACCTCTCGTTCACGCTCTATCTGCCGCCGGGCTATAAGAAGGGCACACGGCTCCCAACGGTCGTTTGGGCATATCCGCAGAGCTTTACCAGCGGCGACCTCGCCGGCCAGGTGACGGGCTCGACCAACCGCTTCACGCAGATCGGTGGTGCCTCGCATCTCTTCTTTCTGCTGAACGGCTACGCCGTGCTCGATGATGCGACGATGCCGATCGTAGGCACGCCCGAGACGAAGAACGACACGTTCGTCAAGCAGGTCGTCGATTCGGCAAAGGCCGCGATCGATAAGGGCGTTGAGATGGGCGTAGTCGATCCGGAACGGGTCGGTGTCGGAGGTCACAGCTACGGGGCATTTATGACGGCGAATCTTCTTGCCCACTCGGACCTCTTCCGTGCCGGTATCGCCCGCTCGGGAGCCTACAACCGGACGCTGACGCCATTTGGATTTCAGGATGAGCGGCGGACATTCTGGGAGGCACAGCGTATTTATACCGAGGTCTCGCCGTTCTTCTACGCGGACAAGATCAACGAGCCGATCCTGCTCATCCACGGTGAAGCGGACAACAATCAGGGCACATTCCCGATCCAGTCCGAGCGGCTCTTTGCGGCAATTCGCGGCAATGGCGGAACGGCACGGCTCGTTATGCTGCCGCTCGAATCGCACGGCTACATTGCCCGTGAATCGGTCGGGCACGCGATCGCCGAGCAGTTTGAGTGGTTCGAACGCCACGTCAAGAACGCAAAGCCGCGTGGCCAGGCCGCCCCAGCTGAAAGGTAGCGGTTGAGCAGAGGAAAGGGTTGTCCGGAAGGGCAAGGTTCTGTGTCTTGTTCTGTGCGATCTGTGGTAACGCCCCTATTTCAAAGGCGTAAAACACAGAATCCACAGATCGAGATCCGAAAACACTGATAAGAACCTTGTCGCTTTGGGCAACCTCTTTTTATTGAACATCACGGAGTTCGACAACGTCCGGAGCGGCCGGCAGCGGCGGCGGGCCGAGTTCGAGCATCCTGCCGGGACGCTTCCCAATAAGATTTCGAGCCATCTCGGCGCCAACAGGCTTTGAAAAGTAAAAGCCCTGGCCTAGCCGGCAGCCGAAAAGCTGAAGCCGCCGAAGCTGGTCCGGCGTTTCAATGCCTTCGGCGACGACGTCGATCCCCAGATTCTCGCCGAGCATCAAAATGGTCTTGACGATCGCCGAGCTCTTGTCGTCGATGATCATCTTGTCGATGAACGAGCGGTCGATCTTCAACCGGTCGAACGGGAAGCGGGCGAGGTAGCTGAGCGACGAGTAGCCTGTACCGAAGTCGTCGGTCGCGAGCTGCAGCCCAAGCGCGTCAAGCTCCCGAAGCACGCGAAGCGAACGCTCGCTCTGCTCCATAACGGTGCTTTCGGTCACCTCAAGCTTCAACTGCCCCGGCTCAAGCCCTGTCTCCGTCAGTACCGTTTCGATCTGCCCGATAAGCGACGGGTGCATAAGCTGCTTTGCCGAGAGGTTGACGCTGACCGATAGCCGATGGGCGGTCTTCGTCTGCCAGGCGGCGAGGTTAGAGCAAGCCTCGTTCAAGATCCATTTTCCGATCGGGACTATCAGCCCCGTTTCCTCGGCGACGCTTATGAATTCGTCCGGCGGAATTAGCCCGTTCTCCGGATGCCGCCAGCGGATCAATGCCTCGAATTCGCAGACCGTTCCGTCCGTGATATCGACGATCGGCTGATAGAGCACTTCGAAGTCGCCTCGTTCGACCGCACGGCGGAGGTCGGTCTCGACCCTGAGCAGGTTGAGATTGCGGGTATGCATCTCCTTGTCGAAGACCTCGTAGCGAGCCTTGCCCGATTCCTTTGCGCGGTACATCGCCGAGTCGGCGTCTCGGAGAAAATCCTCGGGTTCGCGCATTATGTCGTCCGAGACGATGATGCCGATGCTGGCTGAAGTGAAGACCTCGTAGCTGTCGATCTCAAAGGGGCGTTCGAGGTTCTCCTGCAGGCGGTCGGCGACCTTGACAATCTCTTCCCGCGAACCCGTCCGGTTGAGCAGGATGACGAATTCATCGCCGCCGAGCCGGGCGACGACATCACCCGGCCGAACGAGAGCATTGAGCCGGTCGGCGATCGCCTTAAGCAGTTTGTCGCCGACGATGTGGCCGAGACTGTCGTTGATCACCTTAAAGCGGTCAAGGTCCAAGAAGAGAACGGCGAACCGGGCCGATTCCGTCCTTTCGGCACGCGATATCGCTCCGCGGAGGTGGTTCATGAATTCCGGCCGGTTCGGAAGGCCGGTCAGGGCATCATGGCGGGCAAGGTAGTTGAGCTTATCTTCGGTCTGCTTCTGGTCATCGATGTCGGTATTAGTGCCGAACCATTTTGTAATGCGGCCGCTGCTGTCCCGGCCGGCATTTGCACGTGCCTTGTGCCAGCGATAGACGCCGTCGTGGCGGCGAAGCCGGAACTCGACCTCGAAGTATTTGCCGGTCGCAAGCGAATTTGACCATTCGATCAAGCATGTTTGCAGATCGTCGGGGTGGATCATGTCCTGCCAGCCAGCTCCAAGTATTTCCTCTTCCGGTCGGTCGAAGTATTCGATCGTCCGCTGGTTCACATAATCAAGCCTGCCATCGGGTTCGGCCGTCCATACCTGGTGATAAATGCCTTCTCCGAGCTGGCGGAACTTGTGCTCGCTCGACCTTAGGGCCTCTTCGGCACGCCGGCGCTCGGTCACGTCGCGGCCGATCCCCTGGACGCCGACCGGCACACCCCGTTGGAGAATAAGCCGCGTGCTGAGCTCGAGCGGAACTCGGCGGCCGTCCTTGGCCACGATCTCGATCTGGTAAGTGGTTGATTGATCCTCAGCAAGTTTGCGTGCCGTCATCTCGCGTGCGGAGGCTAACGATTCCGGGGCGACGACCTGAACGATATTCATTTTCAATGCTTCTTCGCGGGTGTAGCCCGTTATCCGTTCGCCGGTTTGGTTAAGCGAGGTGAAATTGCCGCGAAGGTCGTGGGTATAGATGATGTCGTTGGCGTTCTCAAAAAGGTCGCGGTAACGCTTTTCGCTTTCGCGAAGTGCCTCTTCGGACTGACGCCGTTCGGTGATATCGCGGGCAATGCCCTGAACGGCGACGGGCTGACCGTCCTTGTAGATAACAGTGCTGTTTATCTCAAGCGTAAGCCGTGAGCCGTCCTTGCGAATGCAATCGAGTTCATAGACCGTTTGCGACGCTTCACCTTTGAGCTTTTCCTGAAGCTTCCTTTTCGCGAGTTCGAGTTGTTCCGGGGCAACGATCTCGGACATGTGAAGCTGCAATGCTTCCTCACGCGTATAGCCGAAAACGCGTTCGGCCGCAGTGTTCATCGAGATATAGTTACCCTCAAGGTCGTGGACGTAGATAACGTCGTTCGCATTCTCAAAGAGCGTGCGGTAGCGCTGTTCGTTCTCAGCGAGGGCCTGCTCGGCGATCTTGCGGCCGGTGATGTCGATCATCACGCCCTCGCGAAAGATGACTCGGCCTGCCTCATCGCGGATCAGGCACCCGCGGTCGCGTACCCAGTGCACTTCACCCGCGGCATCAAAGATCCTGTATTCGTAATCAACCTCCTCGCCGCTCTCGGTCGATTCAGTCGTTTGTGAAAAGACCCATTCCTGGTCTTCCGGATGGATTATACGAATCCAGACCTCCGGGTCCGAGGTCCACATTTCGAGCGGATAGCCAAAGAGGCTGAATGCCGGGCTTACGTATTGCGGCGAATAGGGGGGCTCGGGATCGACGACGTAAAAGAGAACCGGCAGGTTCTCGATCAGGCTGCGATAGTCGGTCTGTCCCTTCATTCTCCTGGGCGGTGTGTCTCGGCTCAGAGGTTCGGGCGAACTTTCATCAAAGGACGGTGAGGAGGTGTCCATGAGGTGGTCCATAGTTTGCACACGGTCATAAAGTGACAAAAGGCGTCACTTATCAGCTATCACGAATTGTTACTTGCAGGGAGGCAAAAAGCCTACAGAACACGGTCGGGAGCCGCTGACAACTGTTAATTCAAGCTTTATGATCCGTAAAACCGCTACGGGCAACAACTGCCGGAAGCAACCGGCATACCAAAAGCTGCGATGGAAAAAATCGACGAAAAGGCTTAACATTAAGAAGCTCTCCGGTTCCCAAAGGCGACCAATATGAAAAGATTCTTGTCATTTTTGCTTATTCTGATGTTCTCCCTTTCCACACTCGGACAGACGATGCCGGCCGATGCCGACCCGAAGCTTTGGGCTCAGGCATTGAAGATCCACAAGAAAGCGATCATCGTCGATGGCCACAACGACATCACCGGCCCGATGATGGACCAGGACCTGAACCTCGCTACCGATACCCGCGGGATGCTTCAAATCGGCGGCGACCCGATCCACACGGATATCAACCGCTGGAAAGCGGGCGGGATGACCGGGCAATTCATGTCGATCTACGTCTCGGGCAGCACGCTTAAGACCGGCGGGTCGATGCGGCGGGCGATGGAGCTGATCGACGTGACCAACCGCGAGATCGAACGGCACAACGACCTTGTTAAGTGCACGACCGCGACCGAGATCCGGCAGGCGAAAAAGCAAAATAAGATCTGTCTGCTGATGGGCATCGAGGGCGGCTATGCGATCGAGAATTCGCTCTACGCTCTCAGGAATTTTTATCGCCTCGGTGTCCGCTATATGACGCTGACGCACAACGTTACGCACGACTGGGCCGATGCCCACGGCGACGAGAAGCGGAACAACGGGCTTAGCGACTTTGGCAAGGAGGTAGTCCGCGAGATGAATCGGCTCGGCATCCTGATCGATATCTCGCACGTCTCGGACAAGGTGATGCACGATGCTCTCGACATCACGAAGGCGCCGATCATCGCCTCGCACTCCGGTGCCCGCGGTGTCTCGAACCACACGCGCAATGTCCCGGACGACGTGATTAAGCGGCTTCCGCAGAACGGCGGCGTGATCATGGTCGTCTTTTATCCGGCTTTCCTAGATGAAAGAACGGCAAAGGAGCAGAGCGAACGCTCGGGACGGCTTCGCGATCAGATCGCTGCCCTCCGCGAGCAATACAAGAACGACGATGCTTCCTTCTACACGGCTCGCAATAAGCTCTACGATGCGAATCCGATCTATATCGCCGACTACAAACGAATCGTTGACCACATCGACCACATCAAGAAGGTCGCCGGCATCGAGCACGTTGGCATCGGCTCGGACTATGACGGCGTGCCGTTCCTCAACCCGCCGATGAAGGGAGTCGAAGATCTTCCGCTGGTCACTTACGAAATGCTCCGCCGCGGTTACACCGAGAAGGAGATCTTGATGGTGCTCGGCGGCAATATGCTCCGGGCAATGGAGCAGGCCGAACGCTTTGCCCGCGATACGCGAGTCTCCGCCGACGGCAGCCTGATGAAGTTCAAGAAATAAGAAACACTCCTGCGTACTTTAACAAAGGGCACGGTCCAATGCGGGCGTGCCCTTTTTCAGTGATAATCTTTAACGACGCTCCCGCTGTTGTGTCGCGTTTTCCGGCATCTACCGAAATGGTATCTTGACTGTTCGTTGATTCGGGAGTATAAGACTCGTATATTCCTATCGTCGAACTCCCGGGTCTCCGAGCCAGCGACCGCCATTCGGGTGCGACGGCCGTTTGTTCTTGCTCACGTCCCGCATCCTTTCTTGTTGGGAGAAAAATATGTCAAAGAGACTTTTCGCATTTGTGCTGACGGCGGCATTGGCTCTCGCAACCGCCTGCGGCGAACCTGCCACCACGAATACTACGGCAAATAAGGCGGCGAACACAGCGGGCAATGCGGCCCCTAAGGCTGCGGATACAGCGGCTGTGGAAGCCGGCGTCAAGAAGATGATCGCCGATTTTGAGGCTGCGCTGAACAAGAACGACGCCGATGCGGTCGGAAAGTTTTATCGAGATGACTACGAACTGATCGACCAGAACGGACAGATTCAAACCAAGGCATCCCGTGTTGAGCAGATCAAATCCGGAAAGATCAAGTGGGACGGCCTGAAGTTCAGCGACCTAAAAGCGATGATTCACCCCTCGGGCGATGGTGCCGTCATGACCGCAAGGGCGAATGGAAAGGTCACTATCGACGGAAGATCAGAGGAGCGTAACTCCTATGTGACCTGGGTGATCGTTAAGGACAAAGACGGCTGGAAATTTGTAAAGGCCCAGATAACTGATATCAAGGGTGGGACGCCGCCGGCCAGCGGAGAAAAGCCCGGAGCAAACTCTGCCGAATCAGATAAGGCTCCGGCAGATCGCTAGCGATCCATTAGATCAGGAATGACGAAGGCGGCAGAAATGGGCCGCCTTTCTTTTTCCGTTACTTCGCGAGCCTCGGATTCGCGTTTTGTGTCGAAGAAAACATCGTCCCTGCCTCCAACGAAAACTCGAAGGAAATAAACACGAACCCTTCGACCGTGATCCCGCCTTATGGCCTCAACCCAAATCTTAGGAAGAAAGCACTGGACCGATCGTGCGGTAAGAATCTTGACCGATTAGCAAATTAAGGTAACTTAGCCACGTGTGCCGCCATTCACTTTGTTCCGAGATCACGGCTTAGTTTGGTCAGGACATCGACGGAGTGGTTCGCGTATTTGTTGATCCAGCGATCATAGATGTCGCGTATGGGGACGGCGTTCAGGTGATTCCACCTGAATCGTCCCTTTTTTTGTATGATGACAAGTCCGGCCCCGCGTTTCGAAAAACGCCGCCCGTTTGGAAAGGCGGCGTTTGGAATAACATTAAAGAAGAGGTTTAAGAAGTTAGCCGGCGTTCATATGCTTCTGCATATCGCGGACCTGCTTCTGCCATTTCTTCATCGCCTTTTCCATCTCTCGCAGATGGTTCCGCTGACGGATGCGGTCAAGCTCCCCACGGTTCATTTCCTGCTCCATCATCTGGATACGATTGCGGAGCATTTCGTGGTTCTGCTCGATCTTACCGAGTTGATTCAGGAACCGCTGAGCCTGATAGGCATTGAGCCCGAGCCTCATTCGCTCGTGTTCCTGCTCCATGTTCTGCATCTGGTTTCGGATGCGTTCGTGCTGTTGCCGGGCCTGGTTTTGAGTGAATCCGTTATTGCCGCACTCTTCGATCATTTCGCGGACCTGAATACGGTTCCGCTCCATCATCGCGACTTCGGCATTGACCTGATCACGCTGCTGATCGTTCGCCCGGATAAAGTCGCGATCCCTGTCACGGTCGCGGTTCCGATCCTGATCTTTGTCCTGATCGCGGGTCTTATCGCGGTCCTGATCACGGGTTTGGTCGCGATCGCGATCTTGCTGAGTCGTGGTCTGGCCCTTTTTGGGCTGACCCTTTCCTTGGCCATATGTGGCGAGCGAGAAGCCCGTCAATAGTGCCAAGACGATCAAAACTGCTATTAAATTCCTGTGCCTCATTTTAGTTAACCTCCCTACGTTTAATGCGTACACGTTCGGAGACTTCGTCGGTGCAGGCTTCCCCCGTTTGCCTATTCAGAAAGCAATTCACGTTCCCTCGTTTGGCAGATAAGTACATTTTCGCGGGTGACGTGTTGCCATGCGGCCGAGGCCGAAATAATGGGGTGTAACCGAGCTAACGAACGTTCGGTTAAACGAATGTGTAAGCTGGGTTTAGAGGTCAAGCAAATGTAGGTTCGCGGGGCGAGGAAGTTCTGTTCGGAATCTGGCCGAGAGGTGCTTTACAAATCGTTACATTCGCGACCGCGGACAGGGCGGGATCTTTGGCAACGACTGCGAGAATTCTCTCAGATGTGTTGATGATTTTCACGGCTCGGAGTGCTGGCTTTAGCTAGTCGCTCCGAGCCGTGAAACTCGCAACTTGGCCGCGTGATTTGATACATTTTCCGTAATGTCCTTGTCCACGGATTTCATCGTAATCGGGAGCGGCGTCGCGGGGCTGCGGGCGGCGATCGCATTGGCCGAAGCGGGCGCCGATGTGACGGTGCTGACAAAGGACAAGGCGAGCGAATCCAATACGGAATATGCACAGGGCGGCGTTGCCGTTGTCCTTTCGGATGACGACAACGCCGAACTTCATGAGGGAGATACGCTCATCGCCGGTGCGGGGATCTGCGACGAGCGGGCGGTCGAGACGCTCGTTACCGAGGGCACGAAATACATTAGGCAGCTTATCGAGTGGGGAACCGAGTTTGACCGCGAGGGCGGCAAGCTCGTTTTTACGCAGGAGGCGGCTCACTCGCGTCGGAGAATTTTGCACGCCCACGGCGACTCGACCGGAGCCGAGTTTGTCCGTTCGCTGATCGCGAGGGCGGGCCGCGAAAGCCGGATCAGCCTTCTGCCGTTTGCGGCGACCGAGAGCCTTTTGACCGTGGACGGGCGGTGCACGGGCGTACGGTATCTTGACCCGATACTTCGCTCGCCGCGGGAGATCTTTGCAAAGGCCGTCGTCCTTTGCACGGGCGGTGCGGGCCAGCTTTATCAGCATACGACCAACCCACCGGTCGCGACAGGCGACGGGATGGCGATGGCGTACTTTGCCGGGGCGGATATGGCGGATATGGAGTTCATCCAGTTTCACCCGACTGCACTGAGCCTTGAGGGGGCACCGCGTTTCCTGCTCTCGGAGGCGATGCGGGGCGAGGGCGGCATCCTGCGAAATGCGCAGGGTGAGCGGTTCATGGGCCGCTACGACGAACGGCTTGAGCTTGCACCGCGGGACATCGTTTCGCGGTCGATCGTTGCCGAGATGCGGCGGACTGGTTCGCGGACGGTCTTCTTGGATATGACGTCGCTCGACGGCGACTTTCTCCGCCACCGCTTTCCGAAGATCGATGAGACCTGCCGGGCATTCGGGCTCGATATTGCAAAAGACATGCTGCCCGTATCGCCGGCATCGCATTACTGCATGGGCGGAGTGCGGACGGACCTTTGGGGAAGAACAACGCTGCCCGGGCTTTACGCTGCCGGCGAGGTTACCTGTACGGGTGTTCACGGAGCTAACCGCTTGGCCTCGAACTCACTGCTCGAGGGACTCGTTTTTGGGGCGAGGGCCGGCGAAGCGGCGGCGAGCGACAGTGGCCGGTGGTCAGTGGTCAGTGGCCGGTCAGACGGCAGAAAGTCGGCGTCCGAAAACAGAGACAAGCCCGCTCTTTCGACGGCGGTTAGGAAGCGCGTTAAGCGGGTGATGTGGGAACGGGTCGGCATTCTTCGGGACCGCGAGTCGCTTCGGCGGGCGATCCGGGAATTTGACCAGATCGCGAAGGCGAACCTGAGCACGGCTTCACGCAATTTCGTCACGCTCGCGGGGCTCGTCGCGGCGGCCGCACTCTGGCGGGAGGAATCTCGCGGCGGGCACTTCAGGACAGATTTCCCCGGGCAGGAAGAGGCGTTCCGGCTCCATTCGATCCAACGGCTTGGGGGAGCGATATCTTCATCCGAACGCATCGATCCGGGCGAATAAAGTAGATAATTCAACAGTTTGCGGGTATCATTCTTAGAAATTTCGAGAGTAAACAGAACGACAAAACGATGGAATATTCAGCCACGACACTGAACCTGGCTTCGATGCTGGACCACCACGCGAAGCTTGCCCCGCAGAAAGAGGCGATAGTCTGGAGCGAAATGCGGATGCCCTACGGCCAGCTCAACGCGATGGCGAACAAGGTCGCTAATGCATTGACGGCAATGGGTATCGGCCATGGCGACAAGGTCGCATTGAGCTGCCCGAACATCCCTTATTTTCCGATGGTCTATTACGGCATTCTGAAGGCCGGTGCGGCCGTAGTGCCGCTCAGCGTGCTTTTTAAGCCGAGGGAAGTTGCCTATCATCTGGCGGACTCTGACGCGAAGGCCGTGTTCGTTTTCGAGGGTACCCACGAACTGCCGCTCGGACAGGCAGTGAAGGGCGGTTTCGACCAGGTCGAGAGCTGCAAGGACCTGATCGTAATGACGAAAGACCCGGCGGGTGCGAGCCCGTTTCCGGAGCACAAGACGCTTGGGCAGGTGATCTTTACGCAGCCGGACACGTTCGAGACCTATCCGACCGCACCGCACGATACGGCGGCGATACTTTACACCTCCGGCACGACCGGCCAGCCGAAGGGAGCCGAGCTGACGCATTTCAATCTCTACACGAACGTCGTGACGACGTTCCTCGTCCATCTGCCGATGCTTGATTTCACGGATGGCGAACAGAAGACGTGCCTGATCACGCTGCCGCTATTCCACACGACCGGGCAGACCGTGCAGATGAACACGCAGATCTATGCCGGCCACCGCGTTGTACTGCTGCCGCGGTTCGAGCCGCAGGCGACGCTTGAGACGATGGCGAAGGAGCGTGTGAATTTCTGGGTCGGTGTGCCGACGATGTATTGGGCTCTTCTAAAATTTGCCGAGGAGACGGGCTTTGACATCAGCGGTATCAAGGAAACGATGAAGGTCTGTTCGTCGGGAGGAGCTCCGATGCCGGTCGAGGTGATGAAAGGCTTTGAGGAAAAGTTCGGTGTTCGCGTGATGGAAGGCTACGGGCTTTCGGAGACCTCACCGTTAGCGTGTTTTAACCATTTCGAGAAGGCCTCAAAGCCGGGCACGGTCGGCCAGGCGATCTTTGGCGTGGACGTCCGGTGCTTTGACGATGAAGATAAAGAAGTTCCGCGAGGCGAGCGGGGCGAGGTCGTGATCCGCGGTGCGAACGTCATGAAAGGCTACTACAAACGGCCCGAAGCGACGGCCGAGGCCTTCCGCAATGGCTGGTTCCACACGGGCGATATCGGCATCATGGACGAAGACGGGTATCTCGCCATCGTTGACCGCAAGAAGGACATGATCCTCCGCGGCGGCTACAATATTTATCCGCGGGAGCTTGAGGAAGTGATAATGACGCATCCGGCTGTTTCGCTTTGTGCGGTAATCGGCGTGCCGGACGAACGGCTCGGCGAGGAAGTGAAAGCTTATCTGGTGCTGAAGGATGGCGCGCAGCTTTCGGATGCGGCGTTCATCGACTGGTGCCGCGAGCAATTTGCGGCGAACAAGTATCCGCGGTACGTGGAGTTTCGCGACAGCCTGCCGATCGGGGCGACGGGCAAGATCTTTAAGCGTGCGCTCAAGGAAGAGGTGGCGGGACACTAGATGCCGAGAGCGAAGTTGTTTGCGGTCGTGGTGTTTGCGGCCATCGGGCTGGCAGGGTGTTTCGGAGGCGGCGGACGATATATGATCGGTGAAAGCAAAGCATATGAGGCTTCGCTTTATCGCCAGAATTGCGCGATCTGCCACGGCCCCGAAGGCGACGGGAAGACACTCGATGACGGCACGCGGGTCCCGAGCCTAAGGGAAGGTGAGTTCAAGGCGAAGACGGAGAACCAGATCTACGACCAGATAGCCAATGGCGGCAACGGGATGGTCGGCTTTCGGCGGCAATTGAGCGAACGGGAGATGCGGCTGTTGGTCGAACTGGTTAAACGCGACCTGCGAGGGCAATAAGAACATGAAAGCACTTATCACGGGAGCGAGCGGGCTGATCGGCAAAGCGCTTCAAGCGGCCCTGAAGCAAAAAGGCTGGGAGCTTTTGCTTGCCTCGCGGAGCGAACCTAAGGACGATCGGCACTTCAAGTGGACGGTCGAGGAAGGCTTTCGAGACGAGGACCTCGAGCGGCTCGAAGGGCTTGACGCGGTGATCCACCTTGCGGGTGAGAACGTCGCCGGGCTTCGCTGGACGGAGGAGAAAAAGAAGGCCATCCGCGACAGCCGCGTGCTTGGGACGCGGACGCTGATCGATGCATTTAACAAGCTCAAGAACCGGCCGAAAGCATTCATTGCCGGCTCGGCGATCGGCTTTTACGGCAACCGCGGCGATGACGAAATGACCGAGGCAAGCCCGGCGGGCGAGGGCTTTTTCCCGGAGGTTTGCCGCGACTGGGAAGCCGAATCGCGGCGAGCCGAGGATCTCGGCATTCGTACAGTTCTGCTTCGCACGGGCATCGTGCTATCGAAGGACGGCGGAGCGCTCGGAACGATGCTTCTGCCGTTCAAGATGGGCGTCGGCGGCGTGGTCGGCTCGGGCAAGCAGTGGATGAGTTGGATCTCGCTAGCGGATCAGATACGGGCGATGCTGTTTGTTCTCGAGAACGAAAAGATGCGCGGGGCGGTGAACCTGACCTCGCCCAACCCTGCGACGAACGAGCAATTTACCAAAACGCTCGGCGAGGTGCTCTACCGGCCAACGTTTCTTCCGCTCCCGGAATTTGCCGTCGGGATGATCTTCGGCGAAATGGGCGACGCGTTGTTGCTCGATTCAACAAAGGTTCTGCCAAAGCGGCTTGAGGATGCGGGATTTGAGTTTGAGTATCCGGAGTTGAAGTTAGCACTGGAGAAAGCAGTTGAGTGAAACTCCTGAATAAATTCAAGCAAAAAGAAAGCTCGTCATCCCTACCGGATACTAGAGCCCTAAAACGGGGAGAAATTCGAGGGATACTTTTAGATCTTGCCAAAACAACGATTCCCGACTTTGAGTTTTTGGATTATAGACAAGGCTTTTACACATTTCGTCGGCAAAGGACGTTTCGTAAGTACAAGGTTAACGAACTGTTCCACGTGGGCTTTTCTTTGAAAGGCGGAGTATTCTCTTGCTCAGTTGCCTCACGCCTCAACCCAGAACTCGTTTTCAACAATGGGTACAATGTGGGCCTCATCAATCCCCACGCAGATCTAGTCTCAGTAAAAATGGGAACTGGCATTATTCCCTATGAAGAAGCGTACTATTTCCATGACGGTTCGCTGGAAGTGTGCATGCGGTGTGCGTCGGAGGTCTTCTCGGACATTAAGGACTATGGAATCCGATTCCTGGACAAGCAGTTTCGGTCACTTAACGAGAACAAAACCATTCGTGTAGGTTTTGATTTCATCGAAGAATTGAACTCGAAGGCACTCAACGAACTTGCGTCAATCGTTGTATCTGAGAAGGTAAACCGCCTCGAAATGGAGAATTCGACGTACATGCGACTGAAGAAGACCCTTCAAGCGGTTCCCGGGGAGTCAAGAGAATTTCGAAAGCGACTTCCGAACACAGCTGTGGAGTTAATAGATCTTGCGTTAGCGATGAACAAAATTCACATCGCTAAAGGGATATCGAATACCTCCCGCCCACGATAAACATTGAATTCAACGTCGTAGATTTTTACCGTGCGGAAACAAGTAAGGGCCGGCTTGGGGCGCAGTCGGAGTCGAACGGGGCGATCTGAAGATTTAGCAAGTACTCGCCATCGGGAATCTCGTTTGGGACGTAGATCAATTCGGTGATGGTCGAGTTCATCCGCGTTTCCGGGTTCGTTTCAAAACTCCCTTCCTCAACATTCCAAAAAATTCGATGGTTGATGAGCTTGCCGTCGTCGAAGATCCGGTCGATCGAGGGCATATCGACGAGCAAGTGTGTGAATCCGTGTTCGACGATCAGCCGCATTGCGTCAGCGGTGAAATAAGGCGGAATGTTGGCCTCGCCATATTCGGCTGAGAGTTTTGCGTCGGTGTTTGGCAGGGTGCGGACGATGAGGGCCTTTGAATGCGGAATTCGGAATGCGGAATGCGGAATATCATCTTCAACAGACGCGAGACGTTCGAATAGGGAGTCTTTGGAGACGACTTTGTCGTTGGCAAACTGGCTGTCCGCTGACACAGGCGGTTCCGACAAAAGTTGGCCGCCCGCTGACACAGGTGGTTCTGACGGCTCGACTGAGATCAAGACAGCGGGGATCAGGATTTCGGTCAGGCAATCGCGGACTGAGATGCGTTCGTTGGTGATGTGGCCGACGCATTCGGTGTGGGTGCCGTTGCAATGCGGGATGAAAGTGTATTGCTCGAAATTGACGCTTCCGCCCATCCGCGTATCGCCAACGAGGCTGCCGGCACGAACGGGCTCCGACCGCGCCCGATCGACGCCATATGCATTCGGCTGCGTGCCGTTAAACTTTAGCGGAATTGAGATATCGAACGTCATTTTTGTATCGAGCTTTAAGCTGTTAGCCATAAGCATTTAGCCGGAGAGCTAACAGCTAACATTCCAACAGCCGCAAGCTTTCAGCAACTTCATCGAGATCGAGTTCGCTTACGTCATCGACAGAAGAGCAAAGCGTCATCAGCAATTCGTCCTGGGCGTTGCCGCGGCGATGCGCTTCGGAATATGGCATATCTTCGCGGAAGGTGACCATCGAATATTTCGAAAAATAATCGGGATAGTTTTGTTCCAGACGGGTTTCTAGCTCGCGTTTGCGTTGGAAAACGGGGTCCGCAACGCGGTCGCGCATCTCGTAGAAATTTTCTTCGGCAAGGTCGGCGATGGCGTCGGCGTTGACCTTGCGTAGTTGGCCGTATTCGATGAAGATGGCTTCCCAATCGGGCGTGCCGGCGTTTTCGATGAGCGTATCCAGCACTCGGACGTCCTCAAATGCGCAGTTCATTCCCTGGCCGTAGAAGGGCACGATCGCGTGGGCCGAATCGCCGAGAAGAAGGGCTTTGCCGCCCGCGTTCCAGGGCCAGCACTTGATGGTGCCAAGTTGTCCGGTCGGGTTGGCGAAAAAGTCCTCGACGAGCGTTGGCATCATCGGAACGGCGTCGGGAAACTCGCGGGTGAAAAAGTCGAGGACCGAGGCCTCGTCGGTAAGTTCGTCGAATGACCATTCGAACAGGCCGCCCTCTTCTCCCTCCACCCCGGCCTGCGGCCACTCCTCCTCAGGCCGGAGGGGAGCTAGCGGTTCTGACTTGTGGGCTAGAAATAGCGTGCATGTAAAGCTGCCGTCGTGGTTCGGCAGTGCGATCATCATAAAGCGGTGCCGCGGCCAGATATGCAGGGCGTTCTTCTCTAGCAAAAAAGAGCTATCGGGCCCGGGCGGGATGTGCAGTTCCTTGTAGCCGTGGTCGAGAAATCGCGACGAGAACTCGAAGCCGCGAATCTGCCTCTGCATTGCCTGCCGAACAGGCGAGCCGGCTCCGTCGGTCGCGATGACGGTATCGCCGCGAAACGTCCGCCCGCTGGCGAAGGTCGCTTCGCCTGTAGCGGTATCGAAATCCGTGCAGCGTTCACCGAAAATGAAAGCGACGTTCGGATACTTTTCGGCCTCGTTCATCAGTGCGATGTTGAGGCCCGATCGCGAGACCGAGTTGATATATTCGCCCTCGCGGCCGCTGTAAGGGAGCAGTTTTTGCTCGCCCGTTGCTGAGTGGATCATCCGCCCGAGCATCGGCACGGCCTCGGAGAGCATAAAGGCGTCCATCCCGACCTCGCGGAGTGCGGCAATGCCGCGGTCCGAGAGGGCGAGGTTGATGGAGCGGCCGGCCTCGACCCGCTCCTTTCGCATATCGCCGCGAGCCTCGAAGACCGTAACGGAAAAGCCGCGGCGAGCCAAGTATATGGAAAGGAGCGAACCCGCAAGGCCCGCTCCGATAATGGTCACATTTTGCTCAGGCATCATTTATCCGCCGATCTTTTCGAGCCGTACCGCCGTTACCTTGAACTCCGGTGCTAGCGTAAAGCGGTCACGGACCGGGCTCGTTGCGTAGTTCAAAAAGACCTTCGGGTCATGGAACGTAGCGAAGAGCTTTCCGGGCCGAACCTTTTCGGTGATCTTGACCGGAAGCGTAGCGTTGCCGTGGGCGCTAACCATTCGCACCCGCTCACCGTTCCTAAGGCCGAGACTGTCGGCATCGGCTTTACAGATCATTATTTCATCCGTTGGAAGCAATTCGATGTTCGGCGTCCGCATCGTCATTGTACCCGCGTTGAAATGATAAAGCGTCCGACCGGTCGTTAGCAAAAACGGGAAGTCGGCGGACACACGTTCGGGCGTCGGGCGATACTTGATGCGGCGGAGTGAGGCCCGCTTGCCGAGCGAGAAGCTCTCGCCGTGCAGTACCGTTTCTCCGGGGTGCGACTCATCCGGGCACGGCCACTGCAAGCCGTGTTGATCGATCCGCGGGTAGCTGATGCCGCGGCCGGCAGGCCAGACGGCACGGACCTCGTCCCAGATCTGTTCCACATTTTCAAAAGCAAAATGTTCGGCCTTGCCCATCGCCTTCGCTACTTCGCAGACGATCTCCCAGTCGTTTCGGGCATTGCCGCGGGGCGTTACGGCTCGGCGGATGCGCTGAATTCGGCGTTCGGCGTTCATAAACGTCCCGTCCTTTTCGAACGAAGACTGGGCCGGAAGAAATACGTGGGCGAACCGCTTTGCCGTCTCGTTCATAAATAGGTCCTGAACGATGCAAAATTCGAGGCCGGCGAGTGATCGTTCGGTTTCGTGAGAATTGGCGTTTGAGAGAAAGACGTCGTAGCCGATGGTCCAGAGAGCCTTGAGTTTCCCGGCCTTGGCAGCATCGACCATCTGAAGCTGATTCAGGCCTTTGGCCTCGGGCACGGGTGCATTCCAAACAGATTCGAAGAGCGGCCGGCCTTCTTCGACGGCGATAGAGCCGGTG
This sequence comes from Acidobacteriota bacterium, assembly GCA_019639135.1. Taxonomy (GTDB): domain Bacteria; phylum Acidobacteriota; class Blastocatellia; order Pyrinomonadales; family Pyrinomonadaceae; genus OLB17. The sequence goes on along the minus strand of JAHBSL010000020.1, from coordinate 40,030 downwards.
AGGATGCCGGGGTCGCAGCCCATATGGGCCGAGCCTTGAACATTATTTTGACCGCGGAGCGGGTTGACACCCGAGCCGGGCTTGCCGATGTTGCCGGTCAGAAGGGCGAGGTTAACGACCGTCATCACACCCTCGGTGCCCTGAAGATGCTCGGTCATGCCAAGGCCGTGGAAGCACATCGCGGGCTTTGCGGATGCATAAAGCCGTGCGGCGGCGCGGATATCCTCGGCAGCGACGCCGCATTCCTCCGCTACCGCCTCGGGCGAATAATCGGCGAGGAATGTCTTGAACTGCTCAAACTCATCAACCCGTTCGCGGATGAAATCCTCATCCGCAAGACCTTCATCGATGATCGCGTGGGCCAGTGCATTAAATAGCGGAATGTTTGTCCCGGCATTGAGCTGCAGGTGAACGTCGGCGTATTTCGTCAGCTCCGTTCGACGCGGGTCGATGATGATCAGCTTTGCACCCCGACGGACGGCTTGCTTGATACGTGCTCCGGGGATCGGGTGATTTTCGGTCGGGTTTGCTCCGCAGATGAGGATAGTGCGGGCAAGCTCGATGTCGTCAAAGGAATTGGTCGCGGCACCAGTGCCGAGCATCATCTTCATCGCTGCGGCGGTCGGCGTGTGGCAAACGCGGGCACAGCAATCGACGTTATTTGTGCCGAGTGCGACGCGGGCAAATTTTTGGGCGATGTAGTTCTCTTCATTGGTCGCGCGTGCCGAGCCGAGAACGGCGACGCTGTCCGGGCCGTCGGCGGCGATATAGCCATTCAGCTTTTCTGCGGTGTAGGCGATCGCCTCTTCCCAGGCGACCTTTCGCCATTCGCCGTTCTCGCGGATCATCGGCTCGGTGACGCGGTCCGGAGCATCGACGAAGCCGTAAGCATAGCGGCCCTTGACGCAGAGATGGCCGCTGCTGACCGGTGCGTCATTCACCGGGCGGACCTGAACGATCTGGTCGCCGCGAGTGCCGACCTGCATCTCACAGCCGGTGCCGCAGTATGGACAAGTTGTTCGGGTCCATTTTTCGGGTATGCCGAGGCTGATGACCGAGCGATCCTCGAGTGCCCCGGTCGGGCAAACGTCGGAACACGCACCGCAGGACACACAACTGCTCTCGCCGAACGGGCCGAAGTTGTCAGGTACGATGAACGACTCCTCGCCGCGGCCGGCGACCTGCCAGATGAACTGTCCCTGCACTTCGTCACAGATACGGACGCACGAATAGCAATCGATGCAGCGGGACATATCGACCTTGATGTAAGTGTGCGAATCATCGACCAGATGGCCATTGATATTCTGAGCAAAGTCGGCCGCGGTCAGGCCGTAATCGCGGGCGATGCGGTGAAAGGGCTTCTCAGGAAATTGCTCGAACGCCTCGGCCGGATAGGTGCGGGCAAGCATTTTCAGGTTCATCAGCCGGCCGGCCTCGACCTCGGCGGAGTGCGTCTCGACCGTCATCCCGTCTGAGATCTCGACCGCACAAGATGGCGTTTCACGCAGCGAACCCTCGACATCCACAAGGCAAAGGCGACAGGCACCGGCGGGCTTTAGCCGCGGGTCGTCGCACAGCGTGGGAATGGAAAAGCCGCATTGATTTGCAGCGGCGAGGATGGTCGTGCCCTCGGCGAATTCGCGGGTGTTGCCGTTGATGGTAGCGTGTAGCATATGGCCTCCTGAAGCAGGTCCTGACGGGAAAAACAAAGGCTAGATGCAGGCTAAGCCAAACGTGATATGACCATTTTAGCGCAAGGCTTCGCCGATGACCTCAGAAAAGCGGAAGACATCGGAAAAACTGTTATAGAGCGGCACTGGAGCGACGCGAATCACGTCCGGCTCGCGCCAATCAGCAAAGACGCCGCGGGCGGTTATAGCGTCGAAGATCTGCTTGTCGGCATCGCGAACGCGGATCGAGAGTTGGCAACCGCGTTGCTGCGGGTCGGCGGGCGTGATCACCTCGATCCGATCGGTCGCGATCTGGCCGAGAAGATATTCGAGGTAACAGGTAAGGCGTTCGGACTTTGCCCGGAGACGCGGCATCGTCGCTTCGTCAAATATCTCAAGCGAGGCACGCAGGGCGGCGAGTTGAAAGATCGGAGGGTTCGAGAGCTGCCAGCCTTCGGCACCGGCGAGCGGGACGAACTCCGGTCCCATCAGGAAGCGGGTAGCTTTATCGTGGCCCCACCATCCGGCGAACCGCGGCAGGTCAAAGCTGCGGGCGTGACGCTCGTGGACAAAAATGCCAGCAATGCCTCCCGGGCCGGAATTGAGGTACTTGTATGAGCACCAGGCGGCGAAATCGACGTCCCAATCGTGGAGCTTAAGTTCCAAGTTGCCCGCGGCGTGGGCAAGGTCAAAACCGACGACGCAGCCCTTGCTATGGCCGACCTCGGTGATGGCGGCCATATCGAACGCCTGGCCGGTGTAGTAATTGACGCCGCCGAGCAAAATGAGAGCAATGCTTTCGCCCTCGCGTTCAATGAGTTCAAGGATGTCCTCGGTGCGAAGTGTTGCTTCGCCGTCGCGGGGCGTGAGTTCGATCAGGCTCGGAGTTCCGTCGTTTGGAGTTCCAGCTTTAGCTGGCCCGACTTCACCAGATAGCCGCCTAAAGGCGGAACTCCAAACCTTAATCTGCGATTCGACCGCATATTGATCCGAAGGGAACGCTCCCTTTTCGATGACGATCTTGCAACGTTCGGGCGTCGGCCGATAGAAGGAGACCATCAGGAGGTGAAGATTGACCGTTAGCGAGTTCATCGCGACGACCTCGATCGGCTTTGCACCGACAAGGCGGGCGAGCGACCCGGTCACGAATTCGTGATAGGGAAGCCACGGGTGATGGGCATGCAGATGGCCCTCGACGCCAAGGCGTGCCCAATCGTCGAGTTCGGCATTGATGTATTCGCGGGCGGTCCTTGGCTGGAGGCCGAGTGAATTTCCGGTGAAATAGACCGCGTCGCCGCCCGCGGGGATCTGCGGAATGTGAAACCGATCGCGAAAGCCTGCAAACGGATCGTCGCGGTCGGCGGCCGCGGCAAACTCCGGCCCGGGCATGAACTGAACATCGAGCGTCATAAATTTCTGTTACAAATCTAAACCATCGGGAACATTTCGAAAACCGCCGACGTTAAGCAATCTACCTAAACGGGCGATCATTTTTTCTTCTTGATATTTTTTTGATCCGAAGCTCGCGTTAGGAGATGCGGGGCCAAGCAGAACCCGAAACTTTATACCCAGGACCACGGAGGCACTAATGAAAAAGATCTTCAAACTTACTTCTCTTCTCGCTGTCGCACTTTTCGCAGGGGCTGTCGCAACAAGCGCACAGACCGTTACCAAAATGGAAGCCGAGATCGCTTTTGACTTTGCCGTCGGCGACAAAACGCTCGACGCCGGAAAGTATGAGGTCCGCGTTGCCCGCAACTCGGCCGGAGGTGCGTCCGTGTTCATCGTTAACGATGAAGGCAAGGTCGTACAGTCGGTATTCGCAACGTACACCGGTGACATCGCGAAGAGTCAGGCCGAGCTTGTCTTCACCCGCCAGCAGGGGCAGTGGACACTTGCGAAGGTGAATATGCTTGATTCGGGAATCGCGGTTCCGAAGAGGGCAAGGGTCCGATACTCGGCCGAGGTAAAGACGGAATAGGCTTTCGGCTGAGAGGTTGAAAGAACGAGATGCCCCCGTGCCGGAAGGGAAAGCCGGTGCGGGGCATTTCTATGTTTGGCTGAACTGTGATATCGGCAGGCCGAGCCAATTGAGGGCAGCACCGTGGAAGAGCATCGACTTGATCATGTCGTCGTAGGGCATCGACTCGATCAACTTGCCCGGTTCGAGCTCGCCGAGCGGAAAGGGATAATCGGTGCCTAGCGCGACCTGGTCTGCACCGACGAGCTTGATCAGATAATCGAGCTTTGCGGGTTCATGGACAAGCGAATCGAAATACATCCGGCTGAGGTATCGTCGCGGGCTATGCGGATTATCAACCGCGCAAAGGTCGGGCCGGACGTTGAAGCCGTGCTCGATGCGGCCGATGGTCGCCGGAAACGCACCGCCGCCATGGGCAAAGCAAATGCGGAGGTCGCGGCACTTTTCGAGCGTCCCGGAAAAGATGAGCGAACAGATCGCCCGCGAGACTTCGGCGGGCATCCCTACGAGCCACGGAAGCCAATATTTCTGCATGTCGGCCTCGCCCATCATCTCCCAGGGATGAACGAAAACGGCCATCCCGAGATCTTCGCACGCCTGAAAAATCTCGAGGAACTGCGGCTCGCTGAGGTTGAGCTGGTTGATGTTGGTGCCGATCTGAACGCCGGCGAGGCCGACCTCTTTGCAGCGTTCTAGTTCCTTTACGGCAAGCGACGCTTCTTGCATAGGGACCGTGCCGAGTCCGACGAAGCGGAGCGGGAACTCCGTGACGATATCTGCGATATGGTCGTTGAGGAACTTTGAGACCTCAAGGCAATCGGCCGGCTTTGCCCAGTAGCTGAACATAACCGGAACGGTCGAGAGAACCTGTACGCCGATGCCGTGTGCGTCCATTTCTTCTATCCGTTTAACCGGGTCCCAGCAATTTGATTCTATGTCACGAAATTGCTTGCCATCATCGCGGACCATGTGCGCCGAACACGGCTGGTAATGATCAAGCCCGATGAACCCGCCATACCCAAACCGCCCCTTCCACGCCGGAATATCTTTGGGAAGAATATGTGTGTGTACGTCGATCTTAAGCATTAGTACGAATCATCTTTTGACGGAACACGGGAAAAACCCCGAAATCTATTTTGTAATTTTACTAATCAAATTTTGGCAGAACTCGTTTTGCGACTCTTTTGCCAATCCAAGGCGGGCCGTGTGCAACGCTTTCTCTTCGTTCTGTGACGCCAAGTATAGCCACGCTAGCCTGGAAAGATCAGTTGCGTTGGCCTGATCGATTACTGTTTCAATCATTGAGATTACATCGTTTACAATCCCACGCTTAACATCGACTTCAAGTTCAATACTCTCCTTTGATAAATTGCGATTTATTAAATTAGCTAAATCGCTTAGCTCCGCAATTGATGGTTCACCGAGTCGAGCGCATTCAACAAGTGCGTCGATTCGTCCCAAAGTGTTTCCCAAATGTTCGTAGACGCGAGCCAGTCGCCACCACGCGTCCTTCTTGGAGTATATATCTTGCTCGGTCTTCAAATATTCTCTAAGAGCGTCTTGTTCTTTCTTCGGATCTAAAAATTCTTTGTGAAGATCTGCAATATAGAGCCATCCTTTCGGGAACTTTCCCGCGAGGTATTCTAGGGAAGGAAGATGAAATTCGAGCTTAGCCTTACCTTCGCTTATTTGTGTTGCTACCGAGCGGAACTTTCGTTCAATTCTGGGACTGACTCCTTTTGCCACCGACGAGTGTTGGGCCGCCCCGAATTCCTCAAGAAGTTTTCGATCATTCTCTATCAATAATCGCTCGGGGCTAACCTGTAGCTCTTTTCGTCCGAATATTGAGGCCGCTAGGGGTACAGAGATAAACACCTCATCATCGACTTCCGATATGGAAACATCAATCAGTGAACTCTTTCGAAGTTCTTCCACAGCCTCGTCTACCTCAAACCAGTCGTTTTCAGGTCTCAGGAGAATCGCCGCTAGTGCAATCTGCGGAACGATGGAATTCCAGCTGGATAATGTCAAGAATACTCGTTTTGCTGAAGGTGACAGGAAGTCGTAAGTCCTTCGAAACAGGGCGTTAAGGATTTCGTCTTTGTTCGCGACAATATTTCTAATGTCAAACGATCTCTGCTTTTCGTAGGCTCCTAAGAGGATCCTCAAAATATAAGGATGTCCATTCGAAACGTCGATGATTTTTGTTATTTCGTCTTCAGACAACCTAGCTTCGATTCCAAAGCTCGCCGCAGTAGTTCGGATAAGCTCCTTGCATTCAGAAACTGCCATTCCCGATACTTCAATTGGGTAGTCTGCCTTAAACGAGGTACTTATTCTCGAAGTAATAAGAATCTTGTTTGGGCATCGAATATAGGTATCGAGCCATGCAAAAAATTCCGAAGGATTTCTCACCGTCTCGAAATTATCGAAAACGAATAACGTAGGACCATATTCACTTTCAGATAATTGCTCAGAAAGGTACTTTGTTTTCTCACCTATGTTTGCTTTATTCAGTTCGAGTAAACTCCAAAGTTCCTCTGCTACATCACCTTGGTTTAGTACGTTCGAGCGAACTGGTTTTGGTCCTTCGAATTTCAAGTCGATGTCACGCGAACTAAACCACAGTATCATATCAAAGCGCCCAATTGTTGTTAGATCATGTAGCACCTTAACAGCCAACGACGTCTTCCCTATTCCTCCAACACCTTTCAGTGTTACTATCGGGTATCGGTCACGTTCCGCGAGCTTTGCCGAAAGCTCTTCTTCAAGAGAAGTGCGAGAAACGTAGTTTGTGGCTATAGGGGGAATATTCGAAAGGGACTCGTTAATTGCTTCAAGTTTCCCGAGGCCCGCTGTTTCGCTTTCTGGGAGTTCCTCGGCGGGAATGAGAAACTCACCATTCTCCCGGGACTTTCTGCTGCCTGAGATATACGAAAGTAATTCAAAATCATGTGATCTGAAATTACCATTCGGGTAATAGAAGTCTGAACAGTCAGGATCAGACTCAATCAACATCACTCTGGTTCGATCACCAAAAAAAACATAAAGTCCGTCTGGATACTCCGAGCCACCAAATCGCTTTGATTTAAGTTCGTCAAACTGGGTGACAGAATCCGTAAGACCGGTAACTCGGTATTTTCCTGAGAGATTCTGATGCAAGAAAGCCCATTCTCGTTGAAACAGAGAAAAGTTCGTCACGATAGAGTCTATCGATGCCCTCAGAGGAACACAGGCAGCGCTCTTAAGATCATTTAATGGAGCGCCATGACCGCGGGTGCCGTTTCTTAACGTAGAGAAGAGCGAAAACCACGTCTTTAGCTGAACCTTTGCACCCGTCTGGTTTCCCGAGAGATTAAAAATATTTAAAGTTTTCTGTAGGTCCGAAACTGATTCGTGTTGCCACGATCCACTCCCACATTTCTCCGTCAATTCACGCTTTTCGCGATTCCGCACCTCCTTTTGGAGGTGGTCAGAAGCTACCCCAGCGATAATGTCGTCTAGGGCTGCCGCCCAAGATCCAATCCCGTCGGCTCTCACAAGTGCATGAAACATCCGATATCGATTTCGGTTCCGATCCTCGTCGACGGCCGAGCCTAAAGCACATACTACGGTCTTTATGAGCATTTCACCGAAGAGCAGGAGACAATCGAAGTACGACGAATCGGAATCTTGCTTCGCAGTTTCCAACCGATCAGACATTTTTTTAAATGGAATGAACGCGGGCATATATTAAAAGATGCTGTTTGAAGGATTGCCTCATCGGAACGGAGCCGTGTGCTAGATTGGCTAACTCTCCTGTACTCTGTCCCAGTTTTTGCCGAAGTTTACACTGAACTCATGAAGAAATGAACGAAAACCAATTAGTTTCGTGGCCGTTCAAATGCCTATCCGAATCTCCTCATAGCTTTCCCAATCCCTCTTTTAGTCGGCGGAGGGCTTTTTTGTCTTTGAGGAGTTTTTCGAGCGGGACAGTCTTTTCCGTCTCTTCGATCGACTCGCGAAGTGTTTGATTTATGAGGGTCTGATAGCCGGAACGCGAACGCTCAGCCTCGGCTTTGAAATGCTCGATTATGTCGGGGTCGAGCATGATCGTAATGGTCCGTTTGTTCTCTTTTTTTTTCAGTTCGTCTAAAAAGGCGGGTCGCTCGATCCTTTTGAACCGTTTCTTGAAGGCCTTTTCGTCTTTTAGTATCGATTCGTCAAAGTCGTCGCTCATAGTCTTTCACCATCCACTTTTCTGCCCGGCGGGCCGTGATAAAACGAACTTTCTCTTCGCGGTAAACAAAGACAAGAAATACAAGTCCGTATTGAGCCGTCACTCCCGTTACCGAATAACGGGCCTCGCTCTCTGAATGTCCCTCATCGTTCCGGTATATCGCATGCGGGTCTTCAAAAATATCGGGTATCAATGCAAAATCGATATGATGTTCCTTAAGAACTTTTAGCCGCTTATATTCGTCCCAGACAAACATAGGATATATTTAGAATATATGTATGTCAATAGATTCTAGCTGACGACCGGAGGCGGTTCCATTACGGTGCCGCAGCTCTTGCAGGTCCGTAGGTCCTGGCTTCCGTAGAACTTTTCGAAGACACCCTGGAACTGGGTCGTGATGTCCTCAAGCTGGAAATATTCTTCGTAGAGCTTTTCGTTGCAGTTCTCGCAGAACCAGAGCAGGCCGTCGAGTTCGCCGGGGCGGCGTTTGCGTTCGATGACGAGTCCGATCGTATTCGCTCCGCGGATGGGGTTGTGCGGAATGCGAGGCGGGAGCAGAAACATCTCGCCTTCGCGGATCGGGACATCGACCGCCTTTCCGTTTTCTTGAATCTTAACAAGCAGATCGCCCTCAAGTTGGTAGAAAAGCTCTTCGCCTTCGTCCCAGTGATAATCTTTCCGCGAGTTCGGCCCGCCGACGACCATCACGATAAAATCCTCGTCCTGATAAACACACTGATTTCCAACCGGCGGTTTGAGCAAATGGCGGTGCTCATCGATCCATTGTTTGAAGTTGAAGGGACGGCGAATCATAGCTGCATTGTAACCGCGAAGCACGGGTAAAGGTCAAAGTGTGGCCAGCTTTTCGACCGTCCGCCAGTTGCGGGCGGTATAGGCGATCTTTAGCTTTTTATCGATGAAGCCTTTGCCGAGCAGGCTATCGGCAACACCGAATTTCAGGTGGCAGAATATCTCGTGGCCAAGAACGGCGAAGCGTTCGTCTTTTGTTTGATTGGCTACGAGTTGCTGCACTTTATCATCAGGCATTTCTTCTTTTAGAAAGAGAACATGCATTTCCTTGTGGCTTCCGAACTGGCCGGCGAAGGGATTACTTTCGAGGACGGTTTGAATGTGCCGCTGCTCGCGGACCATTACCGGGACGGCCTTGCCGAATGTGGTTTGGATGGCGGATTCGATCTGATTCGAGAGGATTACCTCGGGCGGTTTGCCCTTACTTACTTGCGGGCTACTTACACTGTCGAACGCGAGATTGCCGCTGTTGATGTAGCTCTTAACATTGCCAAAGCGGAGAGCTTCGAACATCGCCCGAAGCTCTTCCATCTTGATCAATGTGTTTCCGCCGACGTTGATGCCGCGGAGAAGTGCAATGTGTCTCATTCAGAGTGAAAAAGTGAAAAAGTGAAAAGGTGAAAAGGTGAAAAGGTGAAAAGGTTGAAAAGTGAAAAGGTGAAAAGGTTGAAAAGTGAAAAGGTAAAAGTGGGAGGTCTCAAACCGGTCCACTTTCCTGTGTTTTCATTCTTCAACTTTTCCACCTTTTCACATTTACCCTTTGCAACTTTCTAAGCGTTCGCCATGTCGATGACGAAGCGATAGCGGACGTCCGCCTTCACCGTTCGGTCATAGGCCGTGTCGATGTAATCCGGTTTGATCAGTTCGATGTCTGACGTAATGCCGTGTTTTGCACAGAAATCGAGCATCTCCTGCGTTTCCGGAATGCCGCCGATAAGCGAACCGGCAAGCACTTTGTTACCGCCGATCAGCGAGAATGCATTGAGGGCGGCGGGTTCGGTCGGGACGCCGACAATGACCATTACGCCGTTCAGTCCGAGCAGCGAGAGGTATGCATTGTAGTCGTGATTTGCGGAGATCGTGTCGAGAATGAAGTCGAAACTGCCGGCCGCTGCCGTTCGGGCTTCGTCGTCGCGGATATTGACGAAATTGTGTGCTCCGAGCTTCTTCGCATCTTCTTCCTTTGAGGGCGAAGTGCTGAGCACCGTAACTTCGGCTCCCATTGCTACGGCGAGCTTTACGCCCATGTGGCCAAGCCCGCCGAGGCCTGCGATGGCGACCTTCTTTCCGGGACCGACGCCCCATTTCTTGAGAGGCGAGTAGGTTGTGATGCCCGCGCAAAGGAGAGGAGCGACGCCTGGCAGAGCTTCTTCAGGTGCATTGACATTCAATGCGTATGCTTCATCGATGACGTAGTGTTTCGAATAGCCGCCGAATGTCGGCGTCTGGCGGTCCATTTCGGTGCTGTTGTAGGTTTGCGCCGAACCCTTGATGCAGTATTGCTCGATGCCGTGGTGGCAGGCACCGCACTCGCGGCACGAATCGACAAAACAGCCGATGCCGGCGATGTCGCCATCCTTGAATTTGGTTACTTCGCTGCCGACCTTGGTCACGCGGCCGACGATCTCGTGGCCCGGTACCATAGGATAGAGCGACGGGATCAGCGGTTCCCATTCGGCGCGTGCCTGATGGATGTCCGAGTGGCAAATACCCGAGTAAAGTATGTCGATGAGAATGTCCTTAGGGCCGAGCTCGCGGCGTTGGAATTCGAATGGTTCAAACTTGGCCTCGGGGCCGGAAACTGCGAAACCGCGAGTCGCGATCCCTTTTGCTGCTGCTGCTGTCATTTTTGTTCTCCCTTATTGCTGTTCCTTTTGAAATAAAGCTCCGCGATCGCATTTGCGAAATCGCCGATGCCGTCTTGGTCGGCATTCGCAAGAACGACGACCGTTACCTTTTTGTCCGGGAAATGTGCAAATGCTGTCGCGAAACCAAGTCCACCGCCACCGGTATGCCCGAAGCGGTTTTGGCCCTTATAGGGTGTCAAGCCGAGCCCGATGCCGTAGTTGACCACGACCTCACCGCTGTTAAGTCGAGCATTGGCCAACATCGTGTTGATCGAACTCTTTTTGAGGACTTTCTCGGTTAAAAACGCCTGCTCAAAGCGGGTCATATCCTCGAGCGTCGATACGAGCCCCCCGTTAGCAAATTCGTCGATATCGAAACGCGATGCATTGATGATACGACCATCTCGGAAACTGTAACCGTTTGCACGCTCAGGCACTATCTCGGAATAATCAAGCAACTTAGTGTTGCGCATACCAAGCGGGGAAAAGATGTTTTCTTTAAGAAAGGATCCGTAGTCCTGTCCGCTTATCTTCTCGATGACCATGCCGACGAGATAAAAGCCGGTGTCCGCGTATCGCCATTTTTCGCCGGGGACAAACTCAAGCGGAAAACACTCGACCTCCTTGATAGCGTCGCCTCGTTTGTATGTTCGAATGTCCTGGGCAGCATTACATGGTTCTTCGCTTTCGGCCAGCGAAGTAAAGCTCTTAATCCCGGACGTATTGTTCAAAAGCTGCCGTAAGGTTATTCCCTTCCAGTGCTCCGGGATACTTTCAAGATGCCGCGAAAGCGGATCGTCCAGGGTGATCTTGCCGGTCTCAACAAGCTTTATTGCGGCTAGTGCAGTGAACGACTTGGTGATTGAAGCGAGGTTGAATACAGTCCGTTCAGTTACCTTGGACTGCATTTCGAGATTTGCAACGCCATATCCCTTCTTATGGACGACCTTGCCCTCGACAAGAACGGCCACCGCCATTCCGGGAGTTCGGGTCGCGGCCATCCTGCGAGCGACGATCGTGTCCACATTTCTCGACTGGGCCTCTACAGATGGTTCCGCGAAAACGAAGAACGCAGAAAAGGCCACGCACGCGACAACGGTGGGCCAAGGCCTCCGTGCTCCCATCTGTATGGTTCCGCTATTCATTATCGATCGTGGCAATAACCTTCAGTTCGATGGCGATCGGCGTGGGAAGCGAGCATATCTCGACGGTCGTCCGGCACGGACGGTTCTCGGCGAAATACTCGGCGTAGATCTTATTATACACGGCGAAGTCGGCCTTCATGTTGGTAAGAAAGACCGTAACGTCAACAATGTTGTTCCACGACGACCCTGCGTCCTCAAGGATGTAACGGACATTTTGAAAGACCGATTGGCACTGCGTCTCGATGTCGTAAGAGACGATCTCACCGGCATCGCTCAACTCTACGCCGGGTATTTTTTTCGTGCCGCGAGTCCGAGGGCCGACGCCCGAAAGAAAGAGCAGGTTTCCGACGCGGCGGGCGTGCGGATAAAGCCCGACGGGCTCCGGTGCCCGGGAAGATTCGAGGGCCGTGTTTTCGTCCATGAGTGGATTGTATCGCAGAAGCGGCCATGCAGAAACTTTGCCCGTGCTGTGTGGCCTGTTGGCTTTGCCTTAGAGATACCGCACAATCAAGGTATGGAACGGATCATCCTTGAGGTCGTGCTGATCGGCGCCCTGATCATCATCAACGGCCTTTTTTCTATGACGGAGATCGCGGTCGTCTCGGCCCGGCGAATGCGTCTGCAAGGCGCCGCCGGCGAAGGGAGCAAGGGAGCGGCGGCGGCGATCGAACTGCAGGAGCGGCCGGAGCGTTTTCTTTCGGCGGTGCAGATCGGCATTACGCTGGTCGGCATTCTTTCGGGTGCATTTGGCGGAGCGTTTCTTTCCCAAGAGGTTTCTGCACTGGTCGCCACATTTCCAGCGCTTGAGCCATACTCGGCGAGCATCGGGTTCGGGCTCGTTATCCTCGTGATCACGTACTTCTCACTCGTCATCGGCGAACTTGTCCCCAAGAACATCGCGCTCAATATGCCGGAGGCTGTGGCGAAGACGTTCTCGCGGCCGATGCGTTTCGTTTCAAAATTGACCGCACCGGTTGTTTGGCTGCTCAGCCGTTCGACGCGCCTGATACTCGGGATCTTTCGGGTCTCGGAGGCGACGGACAGCGTGATGACCGAGGAGGAGATCAAGGCCCACATTGCCCAAGGTGCGGAGATCGGTGTTTTTCACTCAAGCGAGAAGGAATTGATCGATAGCGTGCTTCGGCTCGATGACCTGCGGGCAACGGCGCTGATGACCTCTCGGGTAAAGATCGAATGGATAAACCTTGATGACGACCCGGAGACGATTAAACGGCGATTGGCAGGAAGCAGCTACTCAAGGCTCCCGGCCGGACGTGGAACCCTGGACGAACTTGCCGGGGTGATAGAGAAGCGCGATGTGCTGGTTCAGATGCTTGAGGGCAAGGAGTTCGACCTTGCATCGGCTCTGCGCGAGCCGACGTTCGTGCCCGAAACCGTCACGGCTCTCGAACTGCTCGCACTCTTCCGCAGCACGGCGTCGGACGTGGTATTCATTGTCGATGAGTTCGGATCGATCGAGGGGCTGGTTACGCTTAAGGATATCCTTGAGGAGATCGTCGGCGATTTTCCGATCGGCGGTGCGGTTCAGGGAAGTGTTGTCGTAAGAGAAGATGGCTCGATGTTGATCGATGGAAGTATGCCGATCGACGAATTTCTCGAAGCGATCGGCGTGAAGGCTTTGCCAGCGGGCGAACGCGGGATGTATCAAACACTCGCCGGGTTCGTGCTGACTCGGCTCGAGCGGCTCCCGCACGAAGGCGACCACTTCGAATGGAACGGCCGCCGCTTTGAGGTAATGGACATGGACGGCCGCCGGGTAGATAAGGTGCTCGTCTCAACGGCGGATTACGGCTCCACATAGTGAACGGTGAAATGCATAGTGAATAAGCCGTTTGCTGGTGCCCCCTCGGGTCATAGAGTTACGCAGACATTCTTCTCTTCGGTAAAGAACTTCAACGCTTCGAAGCCGCCTTCGCGGCCGAGGCCGCTGTCTTTTACGCCGCCGAAGGGCGTGCGGAGGTCGCGGAGCATCCAGCAGTTTACCCAGACGATGCCGGACTCGAGTTTAGCTGAGATGCGGTGGGCCCGCGGGAGGTTTTCGGTCCAGAGTGTTGCGGCGAGGCCGTAGCGGACGCTGTTGGCGTAGCCAAGAACTTCGTCTTCGGTGTCGAACGGCATTATCGTCACGACCGGGCCGAAGATCTCTTCTTGGTTCGTCCGGCAATCATGCCGGAGGCCTTCGATGACGGTCGGCTCGACAAAATAACCTGAGAGATCTCGTTCTACCACCCCGTCAGCCGAAGCGGCTGCCACCCCTCCTAAGCAAGGAGGGGAATATGCGGAACCGCCGGTTAGGATCGTTCCGCCTTCGTGTTTGGCGAGGTCGATGTAGGAAAGAATCTTCTCGAAATGCTGTTTTGAGACGATGGCTCCGATGTCGGTTGCGGGGTCATTCGGGTCGCCGACCTTGAGAGCGGCAACGCGTTCGACGAAGTCCTTCTTAAAGCGCTCATAAAGCGGGCGTTCGATAAATATCCGCGAACCGCAGAGGCAGATCTCGCCCTGGTTCGAGAACGATGAGCGGACGGTCGTCGCCAGCATCTCGTCGTAGTTGCAGTCGGCGAAGATGATGTTCGGATTCTTGCCGCCGAGTTCGAGCGAGAGCTTTTTGAACATCGGTGCGGCAGTGCGGGCGATCTCTTCGCCGGTCTTTGTGCCGCCGGTGAATGAGATGGCTTTGATGTCCTGATGTGCAACGATGGCCGAGCCGACCTTCGGCCCGGTGCCGTGGACGATGTTCAGAACGCCCGGCGGCAGGCCCGCTTCAATGCAGAGTTTTGAGAGCAGGTAAGCCGTCATCGGCGTGACCTCGCTCGGTTTGGCGACGACGGTACAGCCGGCGGCGATCGCCGGTGCGATCTTCCAGGTAAAAAGATAAAGCGGCAGATTCCATGGGCTTATGCAGCCCGCGACGCCGAGCGGCTGCCGCAAGGTGTAATTGATCGCGTGAACGCCGCCCGGTGCAAAGGTCTCGTGCGACTCATTGGCAAGGTGCATCGCGGCCGTCGCGTAAAAGCGAAAATTCGCGGCGGCCCGCGGGATATCGACGCTGCGGGCAAGCGAGACCGGCTTACCGTTATCTTTCGATTCGGCACGGGCGAGCGGTTCGAGGTCGCGTTCGATAAGCGAAACCAGCCGCATCAATATCGCAAATCTTTCCTCGGGCGGTGTCGTGGACCACGCCGGAAAAGCGGCCTTCGCGGCATCTGCGGCGTGGTTGACGTCGCGCTCGTCCGAATCCGGTATCAACGAATAGGCCTCGCCCGTCGCGGGTTCGATGTTGTCAAAATACTCGCCTGATGCGGGCTGAACCAATTTACCGCCGATGTAATTTTCGATCTTTTGCATTTCGTTATCGAACAGCTCTCAGCTTTTAGCTGTCAGATTTCAGCCGGGCATTTCTAGTTTAACGGCCGATGTGATGTTTGATCTTTTGCATTTCGTTATCGAACAGCTCTCAGCTCTTGGCTTTCAGCCGGGCAATCGATCTGGTTTGCCGGGGTCTTGGTCGCCCTGGAAACGGAATTTGTTGTATAGTATCAAAAACTTAAGACGAAATCTGACCTTTTCCCACGAGGTTTCTCGCATTATCAACGGAGGACAACTTCTTCCGCTTTTTCGCCTATATGACAAAGCCGTGCCCAAAATGCAATCAGCCCAATCCCGCGGAAGCGGCCTTTTGCCTTAATTGCGCGACGCCGCTCGGTGCCCCGCCGCGGCAAGAGCCGCCGCCTTTTATCGGGCAGCAGCCGGGAGCCCAGAACTGGGCACCGACAGGCAATGCTCAGCAGAATTCGAGCGGAGAATACGGCCAGAAGGCGGTCGCGGCGTTGATCCTGGCCATTCTGGCGCTTTTTTGCTGCGGGCCGATCTCGGGTGTACCGGCGGCGATCGTCGGCTGGCTTGAGCTTGATTCGATCAAGAACGGCCGTTCGCCGGCCGGCGGGCGTTGGATGGCGCTTGTAGGGCTTTGGGGCGGCATCATTTCGAGCATCATTCACGTGGGCATCTATTTCCTTTGGATTTTGATGAGCATGATGTCGGCTGCATCGGGCCCCTATTATTACTAATGAGCAGCGAGGGAAACGGAAATCCAATTTGCCCAAATGGCCACCGGCAAACTGTGGCGGGCTCACGGTTCTGTATTTTTTGCGGGGTTGCGATCGTGCAAGCAGTTCCGGTTCCGCCGCCGCAGCACTCTGTTCCTCAACCGCCCGTTCAACAGCAGCAGCCGAATCAACAGCAACCACCGCCGCCGCAGCAGTTTCACCAACAGCCTCAGCCGCCGCCGATCTATCAGCAAGTGCCGGCACCACCGCCGAGATGCCAAACCTGCGGCGGGTTTGGGGAGGGGCTCGCGGATGCAAAGGTTATGTGTCCCGAGTGCCGCTGGCTACGGCCACTGGTTCCGGGATATAGGGTCGATTCGTCCGCGTTTGCATGGGCTGCGGACGCAAAAGCGATGGCCGCTCTGCGGGCGATCACACCGCTCAATGCGGCCGCCAAAGGTGTTTCGGAAAAGGTCGGCCGGCGGTGGATCGAGGTGACGTTCAATGGGGTTCGGCTCGGCGAGAAGCAGATGCCGCAGGTGTTTGGGCAGGCGGTGCGTGCGGCCAGAATTCTTGGAATGACCCATATGCCGGACGTCTATCTCTCCGGCGAACGCCCGTGGGACATGCTCACTTTTGGCAGCGATACCGACTCGTTCATCGTCATTGGATCGGCGATGGCGGGCAATTTTCAGGGCGTCGATATGCTTTACCTTCTCGCCCGCGAGATCGGGCACTGCAAGGCAGGCCATGCTCTTTGGAAGACGGTGATCCGCTTTTTCCTCGGCGAGCAAGGGCCGGCAAGAGGCGTTATGGCCGGAGGTATCTTCAACGCGATCCTCAGCCCAAGCGCCCTGATCGGCGGAGCGATCGAGATGCCGCTGCTTGCCTGGGCACGCCAGGCAGAGATAACTGCCGATCGGGCGGGCCTTCTTGCGGTCGGCAGCGAAGAGATCGCCCGCCGCGTGCTGATGGCCTGGTCGCTGAAGTCTTCGCTGATGTACCGGCAGTTGAATATGGATGCCTGGATCGAGCAGCAATCCGTGGATGATGGCGATATGCTCAGGCTTTCGGAGCTTACGACCACATCAACGCCATATCTCGGGCCCCGGCTTAAGCTGCTGACGCAATATGCCAAAAGCACGGAGCTGCAAAGCTATTTGAAGATAATCGGCGAGACGATAAAGAAAGCATCGCCGCCGAAGCCGAAAGAAGACGGAAAACCGCAACCGACGGAACTTAAGTTGAAGTGCTCGACCTGCTCGGCGCCGATGCGGGTGCCGATGTCCGTGCTTGAGGGAAAGCAGCAGCTTTCGGTCAAATGCCCGGATGCGAGTTGCGGGAATTTCACCGTTATCCGTAAAAACCCCAAGCCGGCCGCTTCGAGGGCCAAAGAAATGAACAGGATGGAGAATCAAAATTATGCCGAATGAACCCGTAATAATAACTGAAATTGCCCCGGACGGATCTGTGGAAGAATTTGAACTTTCGGCTGCGAAGGCCGAGGACACATCGGGCTCGGTCCTTGAAGATGTCGTGAATGCCGTGTTTGATGATGGCGAAAAGACCGACGACGCGGTCACCATTACGGCCGCCGATACGGACGGCGACGGACTTTTCGACACGGCAGTTGCCGATACGAACAACGACGGTACGATCGACACGGCCGTAATAGATACTGACGGCGATGGCCAGTTTGACACCGGCGTGTCGGACGTTGATGGCGACGGAAAGATCGATATGGTCGCGGTTGACAGCGATGGCGACGGGCTTCTTGATACTGCGATCGCGGACACGGATGGCGATGGCGAAGCCGACACTCTCATGACGGACAGCGACGGCGACGGCGAATTTGATACGACCGAAGACATCGAAGAACTTGCGGCGGATGAAGGCCTTCCGAGCGAAGAGGAACTTTCGATGAACTCCGTCGAATTCAATCTCGGAAGCGAAGGGTTCGAGGATACGGCGGCGGTGATCCCTGAGGATGAGGGAGCGCTTGAGGCGGGGGTTGACGACGGGTATTTCGCCGCGAGTTCTGAGCCGCCCGCCGCGGAGCCTTACGTGGCCGAAGCCGAGCCTGCAGCGGACGCGGCCATCGACGCCGAGGCTGCGGAACGTGAGGCACAGGCTGAGACCGCACGCGAAGCACAGGCCGCGGCTGATGAATTCGTTGACAAGGGCGATTACGCAGCGGCGGCCGATGCCCGCGAGCAGGCGGAAGACGCGGCTTGGGCAGCGGGTGACTCGAGCATGCTAGGGGCTTCGGATTCCTCCGACCTCGAACAGGCCGCTTATAAGCAGGAAGTTGCCGAAGATTACCGCGCCCAACAAGCCGACCTTATCGCCGAGGGCGATTACGAAGGAGCAAAGGAGGCGGCAGAGAACGCGGCCTATGCGACGAGCGACGCCGATTTCAATGCCGGCGGCGACGACCACACGGGCCAGTCCGACCAGGACGCCTACAACCTCGGCAACGCGGTCCACGAAGAAAAGAATGCCGAGTACTTTGCTGACAATGCAGAGTGGTATGCCGAACAGGGAAACATGGACGCGGCGGAGAGCAGTGCGGCAAACGCCGAGGCATATCAGGCATCGGCAGATAGTTACGCGGACCAGGCCGACCCGCTGTCAACCGGATATGACGTCGATCCGTCGTCGGCGGTCGAGACTGGCGGCACATACGACGCCGGTGCTTATGATGGCGGCTATGATATGTCTGCTGTCGATACCGGTTTTGACGCCGGAGCAGTGGACACTACATCGAGCTACGATACCGGGCTCGACGATTCGACGGTGTAACCTGTTTGAGAGTCGACAAAAGGGCCGCTCGGGAAACCGGACGGCCTTTTATTTTTCGGTGCGACCGTATTTGCGAAGGATCTCATTGAGCTTATCTATCGGGAGAGCCTCGACGGTGCGGCCGTTGCCGGTGACGGTCGTCGCCTTGAGCAGGGAATTGACGATCGCTTCTTCGGTGGCTTCGATGACGGCCTGGAAGAGTGGCGACATCGCGTCGTTGCCGAGAACCGAGATGCTGCGGATGCGGGCATCGGCGTTGATGCGGTTCGCGGTCGAGAACGCAATGGCGTAATCGCCGCTGCCGTTCGTCATCGAGGCTCCGGTCCGGCCGAGGCCGATCATAGATCGTGACGCGAGGCGTTTCAACTGTCGATGGTCGAGCGGCGCGTCGGTGGCGATAACGATGATGATCGAACCGTCGGCGGTGTTCGGATCCGATGCAGAGGCCCGCACGTCAGTAAGGGCGTCGTTGGATAGCAGATCACGTCTTTGCTGACGCGCGGGCTTCTGCATTGAAACGGCATTCTTCAAATAGTATTGCCCAAGTTCCTCGCCGACGGGGACGCCGTCGATCGTGAGGACGCCGCCGAAGTTCGATTGAACGAGAACGCCGAGCGTATACCCGCCTAAGTTCGCGGGAAGTTTTCGCGACGCCGTGCCGATGCCGCCTTTCCAGCCGAATGCGACGGTTCCTGTTCCGGCTCCGACCGAGCCTTCCTCAGGCAAACTGCGGACGGCTTTGTTTATCGCGTTGAAGACGTCGTCGCGGGTGATATGGCGGCCGCGGATGTCGTTGATCCCGCCGTCGTTCGTTTCGGCGACCAGCGGATTTATCGAACGAACCTGCTCGTTTCCGGGCAAGCCGAGTATATAGTCGATTAGGAAATCGGCGGCTTTCGGGACGCTGAGCGTGGAGGTCAAAAGTATCGGCGTTTCGATCTCGCCGAGTTCGTTCACCTGTGTCGAGCCCGCC
This sequence comes from Acidobacteriota bacterium, assembly GCA_019639135.1. Lineage (GTDB taxonomy): Bacteria > Acidobacteriota > Blastocatellia > Pyrinomonadales > Pyrinomonadaceae > OLB17. Next base: position 20,513 of record JAHBSL010000020.1, on the reverse strand, counting down.
AGTTTGCCGAAACCGTTGCCGACAAAAACAGCTCCGGGCACCTTTTCCTTGAACAGATTTCCGTTGTGCGGAAGAATCGCGGTGACGCCGGTGCGGATGTTCTCGCCTTTGATGATCGTAGTCTGACCAACGCCGACTCCGGCCACATCCGTGATCGAATTAAGCTGTCCGGTCGGCAAAATTCCAATCGAAATGCCGAGATCGCGTGCCCGCGGACGGGTTTCCGTGGCACTCTGGGCCAAACCTCCTGTGACCAAGCAAAAAGTCAGGCAAAGGACGTTAAAATGGCGGTAAATGTTGGACTTCATACATTATTCGCGACGATTCGCAGGCTGATCTTTACAAAAAAGGTGTCGAACATTTGCCCCATGTTGCCGAACATTTGCCTCATGTTGCCGAACATTTGCCTCATGTTGCCGAACATTTGCCTCATGTTGCCGAACATTTGCCCCATGTTGCCGAACATTTGCCTCATGTTGCCGAACATTTGCCCCATGTTGCCGAACATTTCTCTATAGTTGCGGAACTTTTCTGTTGAGTAGCCGAACTTTTCTGTTAAGTAGCCGAACTTTTCTCCATAGCTGACTAGACTTTCGCGTAGGTCAGCCCCGTCTGTCCTTGATATTTGCCGCCGCGGTCGCTGTATGAGACGGCGCAGTCTTCGTCGGATTCGAAGAACAGTATCTGGCCGATGCCTTCGTTGACGTAAACGCGGAGCGGTAAATTGGCCAGATTCGCGATCTCGACGACAAGCCTACCGGTCCAACCGGCCTCAAGCGGCGTTGTGTTCACAAGCAATCCGGCGCGGGCGTACGTAGATTTGCCGAGTGCGACGCCGGTGACGTTTCGCGGCATCTTAAAGGTCTCGACCGTAACGCCGAGTCCGTAATGATGCGGCGGAAGTAGGTAATACTTCGCTTCGTCCTCGGCCGTTTGAAGCTCGGGTTCGACGAGCGAATATTGGTCGTTGAACCGCTTCGGGTCGATCTCCTTGGCGTGGACTGACGAGAAGATCTTGAAGCCGTCGTCGGCGAGCCGCATGTCGTAGCCGTAGCTCGACGTGCCGGCCGAGATTATCCGGCTGCCGCCGACCTCGCGGACAAGCTCCGGCAGAAAGGGCGTGATCATTTCGTGCTCCGCAGCCATCTTCCGGAGCCAGATATCGGATTTAATGGACATAGAAAAAGTGATAACGACGATTACGTTATCACTATTTCTTTCGATAATTAAGTTGCGGTGAACTCAACGGGACGGGTCGAATTGTTTGATCGTGAGTGTGCCGTCGCCGACGGTGAATTTGAGCGGGATGGTACCCGTGCCGGCCGTCGCTGCTATCGAGCGCTCGGTGAACTGGGCGTTGCGGTTGCGGGGCTTAAAGCCCTCGTAGCCATTCTCGATGCGGCCGGTTCGCAGAATGGAGCCGTCAAATTGAGCGTTCAGCCCGGCGGGAAGCTTGAGGTCGATGGTGCCGCTTGCGACCGAAACATCGGCAAATCGCCCACGCCAGCTTCGGCTCGGGATCGTGATATCGAGCGTGCCCGCTCCGAGCGTCGCCTGAATTCCGCCGCCGACGAGGTCGATCTTCGCTTCGGCTTCGATGTAGTTGACGCGCAGCATGCCGTCGATGCCGGAAATATTAAGCTCTCCTTTGCCGCCGTTGATCAGGATATCGGAGTACTTTGGGACGCGTACCACGTAATTGATGCGAACCGGCATGGTGTAAAGAGCCTTCGGGAATTTCTTATCCACCTTGCGGATAGCCTTTTTGTCATGCGGCCCGACTGAGGTAATGCCGGTGCGGCCGAGCGTTTCTTGCAGCACAAAGCCGGTCACTTTGCCGATCCGGTCGAGGTCGGCTTCGGTCGGTGCCTGTATCTCGATCTCGGCCTCGATCTCGACCTCGCGGTTCGACCAGCCTTCTATGCGGATGGAGCCCATTGGGGCACCGGTGATCTCGATCGTCCCGCCCACTCCGAAATCGAAGCGGTCGTTCTTGTAGATCGTACGCTTCAAAAGCTGGGCATCGGCTGCGGTTGCAAAAAGAGCGAGAAGAAGTGCGGCTATCGCTAGGTGTTTGGTTTTCATGACGGTTTCGGGTGGGCTGGAAGAGCGGCCTCTCGTATCTTACGCCTTTACAGGAAAGAAAAGCAATGTTTTTCCAAATGGCTAACGGCTGATGAAGGCGATATTGCCGCGCTGATTGGTGACGGAAATGGTCGCGCTTCCATCACCGACCCGGCCGACCACACGACGCCCGTCGCCCGCATAGCTCATATTCGTATTGGCAAGGGCTCCGAGTGAAATGTTTCGCGTCGATGGTGCGGTCGCAACGAGTTTGAACGATGAACTGAATGGAATGCGGAGGTTAATGTTGCCGCGGACGGACTGAAAGCGATAGCTGCCGCCCGAGGTGATCGTGCCGTCGTAAAAGATATCGCCGATGCCGTTCTGTGCCGAGACCGCACGGGCACCGATGTTGGTCAGCGTTATGTCGCCCTCGCTGGTGATGTGTGCACGGAGCAGGCCGCCGCGAATATTCGAAACGATCAAGTTCCCGACAAGCGTTTCGATATCTACGCTGGAGGTGAACGGAACGCGGACGGTGAAGTTTACGCTGCCGACCTCGCCCCGGCCCTGGTTGTCTTTGACCAGATTGATATAGATGGTGCCGTTGGCGACCTTGGGCTCGATGAGGGCAACCGGAGCTTCGAGAAACGCAGAAACGTTGACCTCTTGTTGGTTCCAGCCCTCGACCGTAACCGTACCGGAACGGTTCAGAAGCTCGATACGGACATCATTGTTTGCCGGAAAGCTGCGCGAGAAGCGCCGCTGTCCGTTGGCGAATGGGGCGTACACCAAAAGAAGAAAGACCACGCCGGTGATGGTCACCTTTGCAGCCCCGCTTTGCCCGCCTAGGGCGAAAATGTTCTTAAAACTTCGGGTCACGTTGTGCGGCTAAAGCTCGGAAAACTGCCTTAGCAAATTCATTTTATCGTTAAGTGCCGCGTCAAGCATCTCGACGGAGAGCGAATCGTCCGGATCGCTTTCGAGCATACGCGTATATTCCGTCACGGCCTGATCGATCTCGCGAAGATTACGGTCAAACGCCTGCTGCATCCGCTGGTCCCACTGGGCCCGACGAGCACGGACACGCTTGTCCCAATAATCGATCGCGGCCTGCTGCTCGCGGATGCGGCGTTCGCGTGCCTCGCGGGGCGACTCCGAAAGGCCAATGCGGCTCAGAAGCTTCTCAAAGGTCGTTTCGGTCTCGACCGAACGCGTCACCATGTCCTCTACGGGCGGTTCGAGATAATTGCGGACCGCGACGATCGTCAGCAGCGAGCTGACGAGTGCAATACCGGCGAAAGCCGCGAAAGCTTGTCCGAAGGAGAAATTCCAGCGGCGAACGGGCTCGGCCTTTTGCTCGCTGTGCTTCTCGGCGGCACACTCCGTTTCGATGACGTTGCTGATACGGCACCAGAGCGCCTCGGCATTCGGCGGAACTTCTTCGTGTATCTCGATCCCGCGGCAGGAATCAAGCATCAGCGAAAATTCCTCGAACGACCGGGCACATGGCTCGCATTCGGCAAGATGTAGCCCGGCCTCGACCGCTCGCTGCGGCTCAAGGTCGCCGTCAAGGTAACGGCTCATCTCGTTTTGGAAATCAATGCAGTTCATTGCCGGTGCCAAACGGTCTTGTTCGCTTCAACCTTTATAGATTGTCCGCGGTCTTGATTGGTTGCCCCGCAGAAGTCCATAGAGACCAAAAATCGGCACAAATTAAGAGTTCACTGCGGACCAGGCAAGATCTTCCGGGCCGAAGGAACGCTTACGCCGAAGAATTCTCCTTTTGAAGCAGGCCGCGAAGCTTGAGCCGGGCCTTATGGAGCTGAGATTTCGAGGTGCCAACCGAGATCCCGAGCCGGCGGGCAACTTCCTCATGCTCGTAACCTTGGACGTCGTGTAGGAGAAATACCTTCTTGTAGCCATCCGGGAGCCCGGCGACGGCGTTTTTGAGTGCGATACGGTCAACGACCTGCATCCGGCCCGGATTTTGCGAACCGACGACGGCCTGCTCCGGAACATCGCCATCCTCGCTTGTCTTCTCGCTTTTGACGCTCCGCTTACGGAAGTGCATCAGGCACTGGTTGACCGTCATCCGGTGAAGCCAGGTCGAAAAGGCCGAATCGCCACGGAAGCTGCCGATCTTGCGGAAAAGCTGGATGAAGACCTCTTGCGTAAGGTCCTCTGCCTCGGTCTGGCTTGCGGTCATCCGCAGGCAGAGCGAATAGACCCGACGGTTGTGCCGGTTGTATATCAACTCGAATGCGGCGAGGTCGCCTTCCGAAGCGAGGCGGGCGAGGTCGAGGTCCGATGTTTCCGAATCAAAAAACTCGACCCGGCCCGGCAACGAAGCCGGAACCGAGCCTAACCTGGCAGACTCGTCTAAACCTAGTACCAGATCACCTTCCAGGGCCGCCGCGGCGGAGTTTGATTCCATAGAAGCTCCCGTAAAGAGGTCGCGTGCTAAAAGTTCGGAACTGGAGTTTGGAAAATCCTTGGAGCCTATGATGGTGTACCTCCCGCTCAGGGTTGCTTCGACTGCCGAAAAGTTTAACCCGAATCCGAAGAAAAATAAAGCTCTTTTTCACTATAAGCAACGAGACGGGAAGTTAACGGGATTCCGAAGGACCCGTTCCGGAACGGCCTGCACGTGATGAACAAACTCTCGAAAATAAGGTCTTAAGGCGGCCAAATAAGAATCTGGAGCCGGTGAAGGGACTTGAACCCCCGACCTGATGATTACAAATGAACTACCCGCAGTAAGGCGAACTCGGAGAAGTGCGGGCCAAAATTGCGTATAACCCCAGTAAACATGGGAGAAAGTGGAATTCCTGGTTTGCAGTACGTTTCAGATGTTGGCACAATATTGCATAGTGGTTAGTTCTAATTAGTTCTAAATTTAGTTCTAATTTGTGTACCGATAGGATTTCAAAGAGAGGATTGTATGAAGATCTATCACACGATATTCAGTCGAGGAAAGAAAGGAGGAAGGAACGCGAAGGCCTATGCCAATAAATGGGTACTTCGGTTAACGCATACTGATGAGAACGGCAAGAAATCGACGAGGACCTGGCAGTACGCTACGAAGCAGGATGCGAAGGACGACGTCGAGCGGCGCAAAGCGGAATTGGTTGCGTTAGTTGAAAGCAAGGGGCGGGATCTCGACAACATTCGAACCTTCAAACAATGGGCCGAATACGCAAAGGCGGATTTTTATCGGCCTGCAGTGATCAACGAAGGCCGGAAGGTTGCGGGCATCAAGGCACATCGGCAAACCCACATACTAATAGACCACTTGATCGCATGCTTTGGCGACAAGCCGCTGGCAAAGTTTTCGAAGTATGATCTTGAACGATACAAAATATGGCGACTTGAACAAGGCGATCTTCGTGGTGAGAAAGGAAAGTTGAAGCCGAAAGATCGAAACCCGGTTACGTTATCAACTGTTAACCGGGGACTTGCGATCCTCAAACATCTCTTGATCGAGGCTCACGATGCAGGCCTGATTACTAAGAACGTCACAAAGGGCTCAAAGGCGATCGATGCGGACGCCGAGAATGCGCGAACTCGAACCCTGACGGACGAGGAAGAAATGCGCTTGCTAGCTTCATGCGGCGGCACGCGAACAATCGAGTATTACCGGAAAGGGAAGAAGCTCAAGTTGGAGGCTGATGGAAACAACCCGTACCTAAGGGCGGTTATCTTACTCGGATTGGACTCCGGGATGAGACGGGGCGAGATTTTGAAGCTCGAATGGAAGGATCTGGACCTAGAGAAAGGCGTGGTCACGATTCTCGGGACGCATACAAAGACGCAGAGGACCCGTACGGCTCCGCTAACAAGACGAACCGCGGCTGAACTTAGAGCACTTGAAAACTTCGGTGAAGAGGGACGAATTTTTCCATTCAACGACTTCAAGCGTTCATGGGCTACAGCACTCAGGGTCGCTAAAATCGAGGGTCTTAACTTCCACGATCTCCGACGGACTTTTGTAACTCGTTTACAGACTGGCGGAGTTTCGATCGGCATAGCGGCCGAACTCGCCGGCCACTCGCGGCTGGAAACAACGCAAAAGCACTACACATCAACGGATAATGCGGCGGTAGTTCGGGATGCGGCCGAAAGGATAAACGCGGCGAACGAAGCACGGCTCATTCAGTGGCCCGAGATCATTGACGAATAGCTTGCCGGTGTGACAAGTCCTCGGAGCGGGCGGTCATTCTGTTACGGACCTATTTTGCTACTCCGGATTGGGTTCCGACCGCTTTTTGAAACCACGGTAAACGAGTTCGAGGAGGATGTTTGCAAACCCTTCGCGAACCCGATCGTCATTGAGAACCTGAGTCGCCATGTTGTTGTAGTTGTCGAGCCCCTCGATCACCTTGTCGATCATGACATTGCGAAAATCACCGAGAGCGAACTGGTCTTTGGAGTTGTTGCGGGCCTGTTCCTCAAGAGCCTCGTTTTCCAGCATCTTGTCGCGAACGTGATGTGCATAGTTCAATAGATCCGCATCGGTAAGCTCGCCCTCGAACAAAGAGTTCATCTGAACCACAACCTCGGACAGGAAAGCATATTCAGGATCATGGGCTTTACCCGAACCAATTTCAGTTAGCGGCTTTAAGCGATCCTCATCACTTGATTCACCGAGGGCAAAACGACGTTTGTCGAGATTCCAGATCCGATAGTGCGTAAGCTCAACGCTGGCGAGGTCGAGCGGATCCCTGGAGGCGGATCCTTTCAGATAACGAGATAAGTGCCTGAAAAAGATAGACCGCTTTTCAAGCTCGGTATCGCCATAATCAATGATCTGCGACAGGAAATCGTAAGCCCGCGTGAAGTTTCCGAGATCTCTGCGGAAGACCTCGAGCGAGTCGAGGAGTTCGCGGTCATTCTTCTCGACCGCCATCTTCTGGCGTTCGCGAAAACGCTCAACAGCGGGTGCAATGTGGGCCTGTAATGCCTTCTGGGTCCCGTGCGGATCGAAGAATGCCAGGGAAAATGCATCCACCTCAGACGGAAGATAGATCCTGTAATTATCGAGCTTTAGTTGAAGGTCGTGAATAAGGTTGGGATCCGAAACATCCGAGAGTTCGGCCTTTCGGTAGTACGTTCTAAATGCCTTCAGAATCTCCTCGCCCGAGTTCACAAAATCAAGGATGAATGTCTCATTCTTCCCTTTATGGGTTCGATTGAGCCGCGATAGGGTCTGAACCGCGGTAACTCCGGAGAGCTTCTTATCAACGTACATCGCGACCAATTTCGGCTGATCGAAACCTGTCTGGAACTTGTTAGCAACGAGCAAAATGGAATAGTCGTCAGTATTGAACTCCTCACGGATATTGCCGCTTTTCGCGTCGTTCATTTTACCTTCAGTGAACGGTTCCGGCCCGCTTTCCGGGTCGATCACCTCACCCGAGAATGCGACGAGCGTACCGATCTGATAGCTATTCTCGCGGATGTACTTATCGATCGCGAGTTTGTACCTGACTGCCTCTTTTCGTGAACCGGAAACGACCATCGCTTTTGCCCTACCTGAGAGCTGGTGGGCCACATTTTCGCGGAAATGCTCGATGATGATCGAGACCTTCTGGCTGATATTGTACGGGTGAAGTCGAACCCAACGCATCACTTGCTTCAGGGCCTCGCTTTTTTCGACTTCCTTGTCGTCGTATTCGCGGCCATTGTGTGCGAGCTTGAACGCGAGCTTGTAGGGCGTATAGTTCCGGAGCACATCAAGGATGAATCCTTCCTCGATCGCCTGCTGCATCGAGTACAGGTGGAACGGCTCGGGCATTCCGGAGTCGCCGATCCTTCCGAACATTTCGAGGGTCTTTGCTTTAGGTGTGGCGGTAAAAGCAAAGTAGCTAATGTTCTGAGGGTGGACACGACTCTCCATCGCAGCCATCATTACGTCCTCGGCACTGATCTCTTCGCCCTCTTCGACCTGCTCGGCTGTTAGGGCCAATTTGAGCTTTTTGGCGGCATTCCCAGTTTGCGACGAATGTGCCTCGTCCGCGATCACCGCAAAGCGTCGTTCCTGTAATGAGGTGTTTTCGCGTATCTCATCCAACACGAACGGAAACGTCTGTATAGTTACGATGATTATCGGGGCCCGCTCGATAAGTGCTTTTGCGAGCTGCTCTGACTTGACGCCTTCCTTCTTGATGCGGTGTACCACACCGGCTTTGTGTTCGAATTGATAGATCGTCTCTTGTAACTGTTCATCTAGAACAGTCCGATCAGTGATAACGATGACGCTGTCGAAGATCTTTTGATCGTTGTCATTGTGCAGGTCCGAGAGTTGGTGGGCGAGCCACGCGATGGAGTTCGACTTGCCGGAGCCGGCCGAGTGTTGGACGAGGTATTTATGCCCCGGCCCCTCAGTGCGGGCGGCAGAGATCAGCTTATTGACAGCCTGCAGCTGGTGATAACGCGGAAATATCAGCTTTTCCAGGACCTTTTTCTTTCCTGAGTCATCGGGCTTTTCTTCACGCTCGAGATGAACGAAACGGCCAACTATCTTGAGCAGGTTGTCACGCTGAAGTACCTCCTCCCAAAGGTAGGCCGTTCTATAGCCATCCGGATTCGGTGGGTTGCCGGCACCATCATCGAAGCCCATGTTGAACGGGAGGAAGTTTGTGTCCGCCCCCCTCAGAGCGGTCGTCATGTACACCTCGTCAGAGCTCACGGCAAAGTGAACCAGGCACCGCCTCTTAAAGGCAAGCAGCGGCTCCTCACGCTTTGTGGCAGGGTCCTTCGGCTGACGGTCACGTTTATACTGCCGGATCGCGTCCTGCACGTTCTGCGTAAAATCGGTCTTCAGCTCAGCGGTTGCTATCGGGATCCCATTTATGAAAAACACCAGATCGATAGAGTTTTCATTGCTCAAGCTATACTTGACCTGACGGACTACGCGGCAACGGGCCGAGGAATAGCGGTCGAGCACGTCCTGGTTAAGATTGCTGCCTGGACGGAACTGGCACATCTGGAATTTGCCATTTAGGTGTTTGAAGCCGTGACGTAAAACTGCAAGCGATCCGTTCTTGTCCATCTCGGAGCAGACACGGGCGAGAAGAGCCTTTTCTTTGTCCTCGTCTGACTTGATAGAAAGCTTTGCCCAATCCTGTGGGTTAGCATTGCGGAGCCACCACACCACGTCTTCCGGATAGATCGCCCTCTCGCGGTCATAGGCGGATGCCTCGCCGACGAGCCAGCCGTTCGCGGCCAGATGCTCAACGATCTCCTTTTCGAAAACAATCTCTTTGTGTAATTCAGGCATTTTAAGCTTTCCAATTACATAGCCGTTACATAAGCAACTATCTGAAAAACCAGGGGTTAAGCGTAAGGTCGACCCTTTGATAGATTTCCCGGTTAAATAAGTCCGCAGAGCTGGCGGTTGCCTTCAACTCGCAAGATCACTCTTAGTTTATGCGACCTGAAGTGCAAATCACCCAATGATATTCAGGTTTCTGGCACGCTTTGCTTTGAGACCCACTCCTGCGCACTCATGATCCTTTCTCGAATGCCCCAGATCTGAGCACGTCCACATGGGAACATTACCGATCCAGATATGTTTCATCCGGCCCTTCCTCGCGAAGCCCTCTGACATCGATCTTGCCGGTAACGGCGGCGGAGATCAGGGCGGTGCGGCGTTCTTGCAGCAACTCGATGGCTCGCTCCGCTTCGGCGGTCAGGGCGTCGAGCTTCGCGGTTTCGTGTTCGAGGTAAACGCTGATCTCCCGCTGCTCATTGGACGGCGGCGCGGGAATTCGTTGGTCGCTGAGCTGAGTTCCCGTGATCAGTGGCTGCGCTGTTTTCGATGCGATGTCATTGAGATTTCTGATTCGCAACACCGAACTCAGAAACTGTAGATCGAACACGTTGGAATCGGGATCGAGAATGAGAGCGTTGTCCGTTATCCATGCCGGCGGATTGACGACGTGGATATTCCCACACAAAGCCCCCACACGGCCAACTGCCAAAACAGAGTGCTCGATGTTGCTCTGATCCGTGTATCCCATCAATCCATTGCCACCAATTACTCGCACTGCGTGGCCTTCATCATCAATCGACTCGACTTTGTCGCTCGAAAGCCCATCGCCACTGCAACACTTTGACGCCCACCTCAGCGGGACAATTCGCCAATGTTCGGGCACGTCGCCGAGCCATTGGATGCCGGAGGGTTTGAGGGGGGCGTTGGGGTTGAGGCCTTTGGTGACGGCGTGGGAGATGACGGCCTGGCGTTTTTCTCTCAGCAGTTCGATCAGCCGCCTCTGCTCCGCAACCAACTCGTCGATTTTCCCCGTCTCCCGATCCAGAAACTCCGCGATCGCGGTTTGCTCTTCACCCGACCGAGGGTATACGACCCGAGCAGCTGCGACGTCTCCCATATAGACGCCCCCTTGAGCGGCACTCTTAGACAGCCTGTTGAGCTGATCCTGAAAAAACTGGGACTGGAGAAGATAGTTAAAAAAGAATGGATTGTTGCTTGCCGTAAGACGTAAGAAACAGACGCTGCGCTGAAATGCTAATGGGTCCTTTCTCGAATAAACACAAGAGCGCCCAATCGTTCCAACAATCGTAAGAAGAATATCGCCGTATCTGGGGAATCCGTTAGAAACGATCGAATTGTGGTCAGCTTCCGAGATTAGACTTTCCTCGTTAGAAATTTCAATGCCGCTTACATAAACGTTCTTTGCACTCAAAAGCGGCAGCCCAATGGTTGTGCGGTTAAATGTTCCATGTGTTCCATCCTTTATGCGATTAATAACTCGGGAGAACCTGCTAGAACACCAGTCTTCCGGAATGTTATCGAGCCATTCGACGCCGCTGGGTTTGTATTTTGGGTACCTCGGAAAGCTCATTTCGACAGCCCTCCGATCATTGTCAGGATGCGGTCGGTGACGAACTTGAGGTCGGCGTCGATCTCGGCGAGGTCGCGGGGCGGTTTGAAGACGTAGAAATGCCGGTTGAAGGGTATCTCGTAGCCCTTTTTGGTCTTTTCGTGATCGATCCAGGCGTCGGGAGCGTGGGGCAGGACCTCGCGTTCAAAATATGCCTGAATATCGTCCTTGAGCGGGACATTCTCTGTATCGCGAAGCTCGGGATCGGGTTCGGGCTTGCCCTTTGAGTCCCGGCAGATCTCGGCCGCAGGGTCGCGTTCGCCCAGAGCCTGGACGATAGCCTTCATCTGCCGGGCGGAAGCGTGGAAGTCCGCAGCGTTAAGTGCTTTCTTGAGCTGCGGTAGAAACACGGACCGGTCCATGAAAATCCGCTCCGGGTCAAGGGCGTCGAGCCCCAGTTCGAGGCGTTCGAGCTCTTCGTCTGAAAAGAAGATATTGGTCTTTTTCTCGCTTGTGTTCAGATCCCGCAGCCGCTCGCGGCGTTCCGGTGAGGCCTTGAAATTGAGACGCAGGGGCCGCTCAACGGTGATCGTCCAGTAGCCGAAATCAGCAGAGTCGAAGATCTTGCACTTTTCGGTCTGCTCAAACTCGCCGTAGAGCCGCGTGATCTCGGCGATGTTCTCAGGAGACAGCTCGTTTCGTTTGGAGCCGAGCGATTTCCGCATTTTCACGAAGAGATCGGCGGCGTTGATGAGCTGGATCTTTCCGCGACGCTCGGGCGGTTTGTGATTTGAGAGGATCCAAACGTAGGTCGATATGCCGGTGTTGTAAAACATATCGGTCGGCAGGGCGACGATCGCTTCGAGGAGGTCATTCTCGAGGATGTACATCCGGATGTTCGACTCGCCGGAGCCTGCCCCGCCCGTAAACAGCGGCGAACCATTGAGCACAATGCCGATTCGGCTTCCGCCTTTGGAAGCGGGCCGCATCTTTGAGATCAGGTGAAGCAGGAACAAGAGGCTGCCATCTGAGACTCGCGGAAGGCCGGGACCGAAGCGGCCGCCGAAGCCCTTCTTCTCGTGCTCGTTGCGAACCGCAGTTTCGATCTTCTTCCACTCGACGCCGAAGGGCGGGTTTGAAAGCATGTAATCGAAGTCCCGGGCGGCGTGGCCATCGTCGGAAAGTGTGTTCCCGAAGATGATATTGGAAATGTCCTGGCCTTTCAGGAGCATATCGGCCTTACAGATAGCGTAAGACTCCGGGTTCAGTTCCTGGCCAAAGACGACGAGGCGGGCGTTTGGGTTCATCTCGTGGAGGTGCTCTTCAGCGATCGAGAGCATGCCGCCAGTGCCGGCCGTCGGGTCATAGAGGCTGCGAACCGTGCCGGGTTTTGCCAGTGCCGCGTCATCGGCGTTGAAGAGCAGGTTGACCATCAGCCGGATAACCTCGCGAGGTGTGTAGTGCTCTCCCGCCGTCTCGTTTGAAAGCTCGGCGAAGCGGCGAATCAACTCCTCAAAAATAAGGCCCATCTGGTCGTTCGAGACGCGATCGGGATGGAGGTCGATAGCGGCGAACTTCTGGGTCACCTGATAGAGGAGGTTGGCCGAGTCGAGCCGTTCGATCTGGTTGGCGAACTCGTATTTTTCAAAGACGTCTCGAGTATTCTCGCTGAATCCCTGAACATAATCTACGAGGTTCGCCTTGATGCTATTGGGGTCGTCCAAAAGCCGGGCGAAGTTATACCGAGAAGTGTTGTAGAAGCTTTGGCCGGAGGCCTTGAGAAGAAACGGGTGGATAGCGATGCCCGAGTCCTTTCGCCTTGCCAACTCGGTGAGAACATCGTCCTTGGTCGGTTCCAGGACACAGTCCAAACGCCGGAGCACGGTGAACGGAAGGATCACCTTGCCATAATCCGACTGCTTGTAATCGCCGCGAAGGAGATCCGCTACCGACCAAAGGAATGCCGCAAGTGTGGAGAAAGTCATATCTTGCAAAGAATCAACGGGTCCGAAAGTTGCCAAGATTTTAGCATCAACTTGAAAAATCCTGCGAATCGTAGATTATCTGAGGAAAGGCCTGGTAGGTCGTAGCATAATGAGAATCTTTCGGACCGGTTCGATACATACATCGACCAGACGCGTTGAGAAGCGGCAAAGGACTCGTTATCCACAGCGTCGAATCCGCGGATTGGACATCCGGCTATTGGCTTTATCACAGATAGCCGGTTCCGAGTTCCGAGGCTCAAAAAGGGGAGATGCTCAAACCCGGGGGCTGTTATGTATCGGCAGCCTGTTTGTGGAGATACCCAAAAACCGAACAAATGCTTATGAAGAAAAAAGGAAGAGCCACCCGTAGATCTGTCGTTGTTCCACCTGCAGAGACGGCAAGGGCGATCTTTTGGCAAACCGTCAAGGAGATCGTTCCGGAGGTCTTTGAGGAACTTGAGGCCACGCCAGTATCGGAGCTACACGAGTGGGCAGAGCGCTGGAATCTGGACAAGGAATGGTGCATTGAATTTGGGGAATCTGTAATCACACGGTTAGAAAAGCAGCGTAGGCAATTCGGGGAAGCTTCCGTTTTTTCTGCAGTGGACGATATTGCAAATGTGGAATTTCTTGGAATCTTTGAGCGTGATGTGTTGGCACGGGAAAAAGATGCGATCCTAAGGTGTATTTATAACAGTTTGAATAGGGCGATCTATGAAGACCCAGTGTGGAAAAGCCTAGATGATCCCTTAGTGTTCACCAAGGACATAGACGTGGCGATCGAGTCAATAATGAGATACGCGGAAGAATTGCTCGAGAAGACTTTTCCGGCGAACGGGTTTCAGCGGTATTTGCAGGCAGGTAGAAATATTCGTTTTCTGGTTTGCCGCAGAGTTAAAAGGCCCGGTATGTCTTATGGCGAACTCGCGAAGGAGGAAATCGCCAATTGGAGCGATCAGCAGCGGCGCGATGCAATTGCGACTCGAACTGCACGATACGCTGTCGGTGAAGTCCTCGAAGAAAGTGATAAAGAGAGATATGTCTTGAACCAAGAGATCGATAAGGTAAAAAAAGGGGTCAAATCGGCCCGAGAACTACTTGGCTTCGGATGACCGTGTGGACAGGGGGGGGAAAGGAGAATGCTCTAAATCAAATCTGAAATTCCCCACGACCGAAGGCTTATCTTTAAAATACTATAGACGCTGTGCAGAGATTCGCACGGCGTTTTTGCGTTTTACGCAGGACGTCAAAACCAATGAAAGGAGATATGTGATTTGAAAAAACTTACCGAGTTTGTTCGTGAGAAGGATGTGTTAGAGCAATGGCCGATGAGCAAAGCAACGCTTATCCGGGCTAGGAAGAAGGGGCTGCCTTTCTTCAGATTGGGGGCCTATATCTGCTACAAACCTGAAGACCTGGAAGCGCATTTTTGCCGGCCGCGATCGTGGAAGAGCGAGTCGCAAATCGGCAAGGAGGGTAACGACAATGATTAGAAACAAGAAAGGCCGAAGGTGCAACTTCGGCCAGAAAACAAACATGAACAGAAATTCAAGGACACTGTTTTCTATTCCGAATGCTAGCCCATTTCGCGGTTCGGGTCAATGTAAAACTTGCGGGTCCGACTACTTGCGGTTTGCAGTGGATGGCTGCTGCCAGAGGTGCCAACAAAAGGCGGAACACGAGCTTCGAGAAAGTTCTCAAGAACGTATTGGTCAAGGATCTCTTGGTGCCAGCCGCGCCGAATGGAATCACTACCGAACCTCAGGAAAGCGAGAGGATCGAATGCAAACGCGGCGGCCGCGAGGGGCATTCATGCAATACCGCGGGGAGGGCTACGAAAATGGTTGAATCAAAAAAATCGATCGTAGCCGTGCGAAACAGCCGAAATACAGCATTTTCAGCTGCGAAACGGATCCGCTTGGGAAAGCAGACTGAATCTCTGTCCCATGAAGATCGGAACGCATGGCCCTTATCACTACAATCGGAATGCAAAATACCCCGAGGCTCAAATTCAAGGTTCTCGCCAATCGAAGATTCCTCTTTGCCTTTGTCGGCGACAGCTCGGCCGGTTTGGGTGAATCGCGGGACGGTTTACGATGCACTTCTGGTGATGCTCGAAGGCCGACAGGTTCAGCACACAGCGACAAAGCAAATCTTTTTCAGCCTCGACCCCGAGCTTCGCTGGAAAGTGGCTGAGCTGCATGGCGTATCGGAAGCTGAAATATTCCGGCAGGACGCGGCAACGGTCATTCAACTCTCAGGGCATCCGCGTTATACGACGATTCGGACGGTACCTGAGCAACTATATCGGCTCTTCGAGAAGGACGGCATCGAGGATTTCATTTTCGAGAATCACATCGTAGCGGTCCCGAGCGACTTAGCCAACCGCCTTATCTGCCGCGAACTCGAAGCGATCTACGGACGGGACGAGGTCTTACGATGGCCGGGCTTCGCCATCGACTACGACTGCTACGACAAGAGCATCCGGCTCGATATTGAGCCGACAAAAGGCGGGTTTATGCGGCCGGTGTTTCGGCACGGGCGACTAGACCACTTCATAATTTACGATCGGCCGACGGACAAGACCCCGGTCGTTCTTGGATCACGGGAGGTGACGCGTTAATGCTAGATGCAAAATCACTCCCGGTCACAGCGGACATTCTGGCTGAGGGCCGCCGCCGCCAAAACGCGGGCGAAGGTGCGGCGATTCTCGATGAGGTCGTTTGGTGGCTACGGACGTTTGTTGCGTATCCGAGTGTTGAGGCTCTTAATGCCCACGCGTTGTGGATTGCACACGCGCACGCCATGGATTGTTGGCATTCAACGCCACGGATTGCCTTTCTATCGCCCGAGCCGGGATCGGGAAAGACGAGGGCGTTAGAGGTTACTGAGCCGCTCGTGCCGAACCCGGTGCAAGCGGTCAACGTTTCGCCGGCCTACTTGTTTCGAAAAGTTGGCGAGGAACCGGCACCAACCATTTTGGTCGATGAGATAGACACCATCTTCGGACCGAAGGCGAGAGAGCATGAGGATATTCGGGGTTTACTTAATGCCGGCCATCGGAAGGGTGCGGTTGCCGGTCGGTGCGTCGTGCGAGGTAAGACGGTTGAGACCGAGGAGCTTCCGGCTTACTCGGCTGTTGCCATCGCGGGGCTCGGTAATCTGCCTGATACGATCCTAAGCAGAGCGGTAGCTGTGCAAATGAAGCGGCGGTCACCAAATGAACGTGTATCCCCATATCGCGTCCGTAAAGACCGCCCGAGGGGCCTTGAGCTAGGAGAACGATTATCGGCCTGGGTTGCCAGCGTTGCTGATAGGTTAGAGTCCGCTGAGCCTGAAATGCCTCCGGGTGTCGAGGATCGCTCGGCGGATGTTTGGGAGCCGTTGATCGCGATCGCCGACGCGGCGGGTGGTCATTGGCCGGACCTCGCCCGTGTTGCGGCTGTTGCGTTTGTTGCGGCTGCTAAGGAAAGCACGCCTAGCCTTGGGGTTCGATTACTTGAAGACATAAGGAACGTATTCAGCAAGTGTGGGTACGAGCAGATACCGACGGCGAATTTAATAGCGTCCCTTATTGAGATCGATGAATCGCCATGGGGTGATCTTCGAGGCAAGCCGCTCGATTCCAGGCGGCTCGCTAATCTGCTAAAGGCATACGACATTAAGAGCCGGTCGATCAGGCTTAGCGGTGGGGGAACGCCGAAAGGCTACCGCCTCGAGGACTTCCACGACGCTTGGGCTAGATACCTTGTTTCATTGCCCGAAAGTCCGCAACATCCGCAACAAGCGACACAAGGCAATGTTTTACTGGCCTCGAATGTTGCGGGAGCGGAAAAGGTAACCGCCACAACCGCATCGCATCCGCAACACGAAAAGCCAATAAATATCAGGACGGTTGCGGATGTTGCGGATGTTGCGGATGTTCATGGGAACGGACAGGCGGCACCGACAGGCACCTTTACCGCCTTGATGCCATGTTCAGTATGCGGCGAGAGGTGCCATCCGGGCGACCACGGCATTTGCCTACTATGCGAGAAAGGTGGATGAGGAAATAAACGCGGTCAATGTCGGTCCAAACAGTCTCGCGATTCTGGGCAAGAGGATCACAGACCGAATCACATCGGCGGATAGTCGAGAAAAGGAGGCCATTTTCCGAGTTACAGATGTTACAGATCGAAGAAAAAAACGATGAACCGCGTGCCGCACTGAGCCGAGTAGGTGAGAAATCGGATACACGGAGGCGTTTCCTTGAAGCCTTCGAGCGAACGTGCGGCAATGTTAGCGCGAGTTGCGAATACGCCGGAATATCGCGCCAAACATACTATCGCTGGATCAAGAGCCTGACGCCCGTGAACATCCGATTCAGAGAACGATTGAAGCTGATTCGCCCAGATGACCGCCTGGTTGATCTTGCCGAATCAAAACTGTTGCAAAAAATCGCGGACGGCGACATAACGGCAATAATTTTCACATTGAAGGCAAGGGGAAGGGGGCGAGGTTGGATCGAAAGAGACAAGCTCGAATCCAATAATAGCAGAACAGAAATGCGAGCCAAGGTCATGGCTGGTGCAGAAGCATTCTTGCTTTGGCTGTCCGAGTACCCAAACGCGTCGCGCTCCGAACGGGAAGTGATGCTAAATGCATTTGCTGATCGAATGAAGATCGACGTAGATGATCTGGCAGAAGAGGTCGGATTCCACATGCGCAAAGATTGAGAAATGACACGAGAATAGAAACCGGGCGACGGACGTTTCATCGGCAATTCCTACCGGACATATGATGTGCTAGCTACATCACGAAAAAAAGTTATTGACTTGGGTTCTTGGTCCGTGGTAGGTTCTTCGACAAGCTTTTTTCGTTTTTCTGGCCGTGCCTTGGTGCGGCGCCGTCCGGAGAGATACCGGGCATTTAGCTGGGTTATCCCGCATTTTCAGCTAGATGGCTTTACGCTTCTTCCCATTCGCGAGATTCCAAGAAGGTTCTTCCACGGAGATGCCTGGCTCGAAGAGCGTTTGGTTTAGCGAGACGTATTTTGGCGAGCGAGCCGACTGGTATCTATCGACTCGAAGATCCTCAGCCAAAACACAGCAAGACGAGACAGCAAAGAGTTTGAACGAAAGAATTGAAGCCGGCCGGTAATTGGCGTTACCGACCGGCTTTCTTGGTTCATAGAACGGGACCCGAGGGTTCCGTAGTATGCCCCCAGACAAGCGCATACTACACCCAAAAGTCCCCAAAAATCAATATTCGACCGCCAATGGGCGGCCTGGCTGGCCTTGAGTAGAGGCAGGCGAAGGCTGTCCGCAGGAGAGAGGTTCACCTGATGTCAAAAGCAAAGAGTTCGAAACGGGCACGGCAGATAGCGAGCGACGGCCCGGCCATGGAAACTGCAGCGACCGATGCGGCCAGTTCATCGGCGGGGCGGACAAGCTCAATCGTTGCCTATTTCCGCGGGCGGCTGTGGCTGGTCGCGGTCGTGGTGCTGCTTGTGGCCGGGGTTGCCGGAGCCACGCTCAAGTACATGGAAGAGGACGCCCGACGGCAGAACGCAATGAAGCCGCGTGACCGCTCGCTGCTCTCGGCGATCAACCCATATGTGACGAGCCCGAGCCCGACGCCGGCCCCTCAGCTCTCGAAGGAGTACATCTATGCGGGCTCGCGGTTGCTTGCGGTGGAGGATGCCAACGCCAATGCCGCACCTCCGGCCGATCTCGCCGTCTGGCGGCCTTCGACCGGCGTCTGGTGGGTGCTCGGCGGGCCGGGCTCGCAGCAGACCTCGTTCCAATGGGGCGGCACCGGAGACAAGCCGGTTCCCGGCGACTTTGATGGCGACGGCAAGACGGACTTCTCGATCTACAGAGGATCGACCGGCGAGTGGTGGATCTACCGCTCATCCGACAACACCTCAACGACCATTGCGTTTGGCCAAGCCGCCGACCTGCCGGCAGTTGGTGACTACGACGGCGACGGCCGCTCGGATGCCGCACTTTACCGCGGGGCGAACGGCACCTGGTACATCACCCGAAGCTCTGACAGTTCAAGCTATCAGGTCCAGTTCGGGCTCTCGAGCGACGTGCCCGCACCTGGCGACTTTGACGGTGACGGCAAGGCCGACATCGCCGTCTATCGCAGCTCGAACACGACCTTCTACACCTATCGCAGCTCGGACCTGACGGTCGAAAGTACCAACATCAACTCGACTGGCACGCCCGTCCCTGCCGACTATGACGGCGACGGCAAGGCGAACTACGCGGTCAGAAGCGGATCCGATTGGAAGATCTCCTCGGCTTTTCCAAACATCATTACCGGCTCCGGAACGCCACAGTCTTCGGAGAGCGTCTATACAGTTTCTTGGCAAGATGGCGGCGACAAGGCCGTGCAGAACGACTACGATGGCGACGGCATCGTTGACATCGCCGTCTGGCGCGACTCGAACGGCACCTGGTACATCCGTAAGTCCTCCGACCTCAGCACGCGAACAGAGCAATGGGGAACGACAGGCGACATAGCTGTACCGGCGTTGTATCGGCGTTAACCCATCCTACTTTCGTCGAACGAATGGGACACTTTTCAAACAGTAGAAGAAGGCAGCAGCATATGAGAATCAGGAATTTTCAACTAGTTGGAAGATCGTTTGCCCTATATTTTTCTTTGTTCGTTATAGCGATGACAGGCGTCTACGTTAGTGCCCAAGGTGATGTAACGCTTACTGGATCGTTCGCTGAATCGAAAATAGAAATGGTTGATATTTTCTCCGGCAAACTCGAAGGCCATCTATCGTTGTTTCAGGTAGGTGGCAGGGGGGAAGTGTCGCATTCCCTTTTGCTACCGATCAGGAACTCTCAGTGGTATCCGTACAACTATGCAACAACAGAGATTCCTGATCCTTATCAGTTTTATCAACACTACAAACCGGTGCTCGGCCCTCAACTCTATCCAGGACTTCCACCGAGAGATGTGACGATGGCGGGCCTGTCGCGGGGCGGGTACGGGATCGTTGGCAAACTCCGTGCAGAAACCAGACGGCTGGGTTCGTATGCGTACGACCCTACTGTAGTTACATCGATCACCTTTACTGCAAACGATGGATCGATAATAACGTTCCGGGACGTCTTGACCAATGGGCAGCCGCTAGATGCGGAAGCACGCGGCTGTAAAATAGCCCCCTGGCTCCCCCCTCCGCCTTTGCCTGCCGCTTGTTCTCGTGGAAGGGTATTTCGATCGATTGATGGTGAGAATGCTACATTCGTTGCGGACGGCGACGTCTACGATCAATTGACATTTGGCGTCACGGGAGAAGACCTGACTGGTCCACAACCAGTTTCTGGGACGATCTACACGAGTAATGGAGTAAAGATGACGTTCGATCCTGGGGTATCCGATTTTCACGGCGAGAACACAAGGCTAAGCAAGATCGAAGATAGAAACGGAAATCACATAAGGTTTGAGTACTCAGCGTCAACACAATCCGGCTTTTATCTATTGACAAAAGTTACCGATTCGCTGAATCGGGCAACCACCATCAACTATGGAGACGAGAGTGCGCAGGATTTCCAAGATGAGATTGTTTACGCCGGTACTGGCGGAAGTGAGCGGAAGATCACAATATTCTACAAAG
>JAHBSL010000002.1 GCA_019639135.1 Acidobacteriota bacterium | reverse complement strand
TCCGGCTTGGGAAAATGGTTTGCGGGCTTGGGAAAGGCATCGTTAGGCTTGGGAAAATGGTTTGCGGACTTGGGAAAGGCATCGTTAGGCTTGGGAAAACGGTTTGACGGCTTGGGAAAATGGTTTTCCGGCTTGGCGGAACGGTTTGACGACGTGTCGGAATCGGCGGAGCCGATGGAATTGATGTAGCCCACATCGTAAGATGTGGGTGAGGTTGGAGAAAAATTCGGAGAGTCGTCGAAGACGACTCGGGGAACTCGTTGTGGCGGTTCCCACGTCTGGCGACGTGGGCAACATTAATGGCGTCGTCTTCGACGACTTTATTGTTTAACTGCTATATTTTTGGATATGGTGAAACGCCTTTGTTTTGGTGTGGTGGTGCTTGTGCTTGCGGCGGCGGGGTTTGGGCAGCAGTCCAATCCGGTCGAGCGGCAGGTCGCGAACCCGATCACCGACACGCCGAACATCAATCCCGTTTCGGAAGAGCGGAGCGTCGTTGCTCCGAAAAAGAAGCCGAGCTTTGAGCCGGAAGGCGGCGACGGCGAGGTGGTCGTTTATTCGAACCGGCAGACGGTCGAGGGCGCGGAAGGCAAGCGTGTGATCGTGCACGAAGGGAACGTGGACGTGCGGTACGGCATCTATCGGATGCAGGCCGACCGGATCGTTATCTACGAGGCCGAGAACCGGATGGAGGCGACGGGCAGCGTCGTCTTTGACCAGGGCGACGACCAGCGGATAACCGGCTCACGCGGCGTTTGGAACTACCGGACGAAGCTCGGGGTCTTTGAGAACTCGACCGGCTTTACAAATCAGACGAACGACGGGAGCGTGATCTTTTTCACGGCTGACCGCGTCGAGCGCGTCTCGCTCAACGAGGTCGTCGTCACTAAGGGCAAGTTCACCGCCTGTGATGAAGCGGTGCCGACGTGGTCCTTTACGGCGGACGAGGCACGCATCCGCCCGAACGACCGCATCAAGCTCAAGAACGCAAAGTTCAGGCTGAGCGATGTGCCGGTTCTGCCGGTGCCGTTCGCCTCGATACCGATAAAAGAGCGCGACCGGGCGAGCGGCTTCCTGACGCCGACCATCGGCTACTCGCGAAACAAAGGAGCGAGGCTTTCCGGTGCTTATTACCAAACGCTCGGGCGAAGCGCCGATGCGACGCTGCGGGCCGATGTTTACACCGGACGCGGCGTCGGCTACGGGCTCGATGTAAGAACTCGGGCGAACTCGCGGTCGTATTTCAACTTCGGCTTCTACGCCGTCAAGGACCGCATCTTCGGCCCGGCGGAAAGCGCGGAAAATCCCGATCAGGGCGGCACGCTGCTCTATGCCGAGGGCGTGCAGTATTTTCCGAATGGCTTTACGGCCGCGGCCGACGTAAGGCTCACCTCGAACCTCGACTTCCGGCAGGTCTTCTCGGACGGCATCCAGCAGATCATCTCGCCGATCGAGGTCTCGCAGGCGTTCGTCAATAAAAGCTGGAACAACTACACGCTCAATCTGCTCGCCCGCTCGCAGGAGATCTCGATCCCGAACGTGCAGATCAAGACGCGAAACCTGCCGAGCGTGAATTTCGAAAAGCGGCCCTCGCAGATATCTTTTCTGAAGCCGCTATATTTTTCGTTCAAGACGAGCGTCGAGGGCGTTTCGCGTCGCGAGGAGGCTCGGAACCTCGCCCTCTATCAGCAAACTGCCGGAGCCGACCCGGTGGTCTCGCCCGCCATCGGCCAGCGGCTCGATATCTATCCGCAGATCACGCTTCCGATCAGCACGAAGTACTTCAACTTCACCGCGACCGCTGCGACGCGGGTCACGTATTATTCGAATTCGTTCAACGATATGCGGCGGGTCGTCGGCCGCGATGTTATCCGCAAGCTCGGTGAATTTGAGTTCGACGTCCGGCCGGTCGCTCTCGCCAGGAACTTCTACGGCAAGTCGGGCACGTTCCGTTTCCGCCACGTGATCGAGCCCTTCGCGACCTATCGCTACATCAAGGGCGTCGATAACTTCCGCCGGATCATCCGCTTTGACGCGACCGACACGATCACCGACACGAACGAGATCGAGTTCGGCGTGACCAACCGCATCTATACGCGGAAATATGCAGAGGCGGTGACGGGCGATGCACAGCGGCGGCTGCGCGATGCCGGAGCGGGAGCGAAGGATGCCGAAAGCTCGCAGCCCTATGAGATCGCGAGCTTGACCATTCGCGGGAAATACTTTTTCGATAAGACATTCGGCGGGGCGTTGGAGGTCGGGCGGAGGAATCAGATCGCACCGATCACGTCGCTTTCGTTCTACACGTTCGGCGGCGTGCCGCGGCGATTTTCGCCGATCAATATCGATTTTACCTACAGGCCGCAGCGGACGATCTTTGTCGCAACGCGTGCGGACATCGGCACCTACGGCGACGGGCTTCGGGCGGTCTCGGCAACGGTCGGCTACGACACGCCGCTGGTCAAATTCTTTCAGACCTTCTATTACACTCGGGCAGTTACGCTCGTTCCCTCGCTCTCACAATACGCGAACGAGGCCGGCAAAGAGCCTGGCACGCGACGCGGTTCGCAGTGGAGCCCTTCGGTATTTCTCGGCAACCGGAACAAGGGGCTATACGGCGGAGCATCGGTCTTTTTCGATTTCGAGAATCGCCGGGCGACGCAGCTAAGCCCGCTGATCAGTTCGCTCTACACACTTGGCTATTCGGGCAATTGCTGCGGCGTGGCGATCCAGTATTTCAACTTTAACGTAGGTGCACGCAATGAGAATCGGATCGTCTTCAGCTTCCGGCTCAACGGCATCGGGGCATTCGGTACCGAGCAGTTCGGGCAGGGCTTGCGTTAGCGATAGCGTGCGGCTCGCGAGGCAAAGAATTCGACCGGAGCAAGTTCGTCTGTCAAGATCTGCCCGGCTCGTATCTTTTCGCTCTTTAGTTTGTTTGCAAGCAATGGCTTGGCCTGCGGGTGCGGCTCTGCCGGGAGTTCCGGTTCGGCCTTGCGGGCGACGATGATGAAGTTCTGCACTTTTCCCGCCTCCAACTCACCATCTACTTTGAATGCCTCAACGAACGGAAACGCCGACCGATAGGTAGCGAGCGTCGTGGCAAGGAAGCCATCGGCGGGGCCGTCGAGGGCCGAACCGATGTTGACGATGACCACGCCATCGTCCGCAAGCAGCCGCTCGATCTCGCCAACCGCCTCAACGGTCGTCAGATGAAACGGAACGGAGAAGAGCGTCCCGAAGGCGTCGATAAAGATGGCGTCGTAGCTCTCGGCCGGTGCTTGGTTGATGAACCTTCGGCCGTCTTCATGAAAAATACGAAGCCGCGGATCGGTCTGCAAACCGAAATGCTCGTTTGCGGCTGCGGTCATTGCCGGGTCGATCTCGACGACGTCGATCGTCGCGGCGGGATGCTCGCGAAGAAGTTCCTGCGGAAAGGAATACCCCGCACCGCCGATCATCAGCGCCGTCCGGTGATCCGGCCTATAGTGGCGGACGAGGCGAAAGAATTTCGTGTATTCAAGAACGAGTTCATCGCTGTCGAGGAACTTTGCCGATTGGATCGCAAAGGGATCAATGACCATCGCCGTCATCGCCTTGCCGGTGCGGCTGTCTTTCGTCTCGAGGATTCGAATTCGGTTGTACTCGCTATCGAATTCAACGACCCCGACGGAACGAAGATATGCCGCCTCAAGTTCCGACCCGCCGACAGCAAAGGCAAAAAGGATAAGTGCGGTGATATTCCTTCGCTCGGCGATGACCGGCGAGATCAGAAGCGCAAGTCCGAAAAGAGCTCCTGCTATCAGATACAGCGTACGGGTCGAACCGACGAACGGGATAAGGAAGAAGCCCGCCGCAAAGGTACCGAAAATGCTGCCGAGCGTCGAGAGGGCATAAAGCCGGCCGACCGTTCGACCAGTATCGCTGAGCGAGACGAGCCGCAGCTTTGTTGCGTAGGGAATCACGAACCCTAGGGCGACGCTTGCCGGTGCGAAGAGCGTTAGAGATGCTAAAAGGGCGAGAAGCTCCAGCGGGAGTGTCGAGCGGGCGATCGAGCCAAGGAAGACGCTTTTGACGAGGATGGTCAGCGAAACGAGCCCGCCGGCGATGAAGATCGCGGCGGAAAGCACGCGAAGCTGCGGTCGCCGGTCGGCAATCCGCCCGCCGAGCCAATAACCCAAGCTCAAAGCTCCGAGGATAACGCCGATCAGACTCGTCCAAATATATGTCGAGGAACCGAGATACGGAGCCACGATCCTCGCCCCGACGATCTCATAGGACATCACTAGGGCACCACAGAGGAACACCACGGCTTCAAGCAAGACGGGCCTAATGGTTGGTTGCTGTGTGTCTTCCGGCATAAGAAAAGCCCCGCTCGGAGAGTTTCTCACACTCCGCAGCGGGGCCGAAAACGTGTGACTAACTATCAGTTAGCCGATGCTGTTTTTTTTTCTTCGGTGTCGTGAACGAACGTCAGCCAATCGGCACCGAACGGGGCCGGGCGTTCGGCCATGATGACCTTAAAGAACTCTTCCTGCAGCTTGGCGGTGATCTCACCACGCTTTCCGGAGCCGACCGTGATGCGGTCAACCGAACGGATGGGCGTGATCTCGGCCGCCGTGCCGGTAAAGAAAAGTTCATCTGCAAGGTAAAGGGCGGCTCGCTGAATGGTCGTCTCGACCACCTCGATGCCGAGTTCGCGGGCGATCTGGATGACCGAATCGCGGGTGATGCCGGGAAGGATCGAAGCGCCGAGCGGAGGCGTGATCAGCTTGCCGCCATTTACGAGGAAAAGATTCTCGCCCGAGCCTTCCGAGACGTAGCCGCGGTCATCAAGGGCAATGC
This sequence comes from Acidobacteriota bacterium, assembly GCA_019639135.1. Classification (GTDB taxonomy): domain Bacteria; phylum Acidobacteriota; class Blastocatellia; order Pyrinomonadales; family Pyrinomonadaceae; genus OLB17. Next base: position 281,097 of record JAHBSL010000002.1, on the reverse strand, counting down.
CCTCGGAGAATCCGCCAAGCAGTGCCTCCATTTTGATAAGCTGCGAATTCATATAATTCGCACCGGCCTTAGCCATCGCCGGCATTGAATTCGACGTGATGCGGGTCCAGCTTGAGACGCAAACATCGATGCCGTTCTCAAGGGCTTCCTCGCCGAGATACTTGCCCCACTGCCAGGCGGCGATGTAGGTATCGACCGGATTCGGGAACGGGTTAACGCCAAATGCGGGCTTTGCCTCATCGAGGCTTCGGAAAATGACCGGACGGATGTAGCATTCATCGAGCTCGCTGATGCGGATGAGTTCGGTTGCGGCGTCGCAAAGCTCCTGTCGGCCGAATTTCTGGTCCATCCGGTATATCTTGGCCGAATTGAGCAGCCGCTGCATGTGCTCCGTAAGACGAAACACCGCCGAGCCCTTGGTGGTGTTGTAGCAGCGAATGCCTTCAAAAACGCTTGAGCCATAGTTGACCACATGCGACATCACATGGATGCGGGCATCGTCCCAATCGATCAGTTCACCGTTCTTCCAAACCTTTCCTGCGATCTTCATTGTAGCTACGTCTTTTCCTGCCATGTATTAAAAATTGCTCCTATATTGGTATGAATTTTGGGCGGCCGGGGCCGCGATCGGACGGATGATCTGTGAGGCTCGAAAGGTTCATCCGCAATATTTAGTTTAATTTATCGCCCCCGGAATGGCAAACATCACAAAAAGTTATCGGACAATAACTCGGGGTTATTACCTTTCAAAGGAAGTCGTAAAAGTAAAGAAAAAAGGACAGCCCTTTCAAAGGCCGTCCTTTTTCAAGGTCTCAAAGCTCAGGAATTTAGTAAAAACTTATCCGCGGAGCGGTATCGGCGAGCCGGGAAGAAAAGATGTTTCCACTTAAATCGATAACGCTAATTGTGACTACCTGATCCGAACGACCAGCCAGATCGGGCGGGACCAAGAAATCTATCCGTTGAATGCCCGGTTCTACCGGCACGGCGTCCGTCAGAATGGTAGCAGAGGTTTGTGGGTTAAAGCCGATTCGAATGTTCAAAAGCGATTGTGGGGCACCGGTAGCTCCGGTAAGGTAAATTCTCAACCTTGAAGGCACAAGTTTCCCGCCTCGAATTTGAACTGTCCTTACACCGAAAGGTTCGAAGGTATGGACCCGGTTCGTCACGTTCCTGACGTTCGCACGCCCGCCGGGGCCAATATTGTCGAATGCGAACACATCTGGCTGCGCTGTAACGAGTACTACCGTGCCGCGGTAAACCACTCCATTGTTGTTGATCACGAGAGGATGTTCTCGACCGGAGGTCGAAGACGCAAGCCCTTTTGGGACTACGATCAAGAGCTGCCTTTGGCTAACCGATTTTATGCCCGCGGCCGCACCTCCGATAGTTACAGTGACGCCGCTCAACTCGATAGGCAATTGAGGCATCCGGTTAAGTGACCCCACGGCTGTACGAGCTATCACAGGACGATCGAAAGATGCATTGTAATTTACATAAGCAAGGATCCCTGGGGATAACCCGACAACTGCGTTAGGTGTAACCGGAGTTGGGCTCGGAGTAGGCGTCGGGCTTCCAGTCGGACTCGGACTTGGCGTTGGTGTCGGCGTTGGTGTCGGCGTTGGTGTCGGCGTTGGTGTCGGCGTCGGTGTCGGCGTTGGTGTCGGCGTTGCCGTTGGACTCGGCGAGGGAACCGGCTCAGGTATTACAGGACGTCGGGTCGCCCCGGTCGCGAAGTTGAAGTTCGCGGCGCTTTCCCCAACCTTGTCCGGAAGATAGAGGTAATAGACCTCGGAATTACCATCAACGTTGCCGCCCCCCAATTCGGTAAGGGCAAGATTGAACGTTATCCGATTTGAAGTATTGCTCGGAATCGGCTGCGTCGAGGCAAGGAACGATTGAGAGATCGGGAACTTGCTCATCCGCGTAAAAATAGCGTTATTTGCCGGAACATTGATCGGATAACGGTAGATCTGCACCGGCCGGTCGTCGATCGGGTTCAGGCCGTCGTCCTCGTTTGTAGGGATCGTACCGTTCGGAGCGATGTTCATCCTTGTCTGCAGAACAAGAGTTTGCGCCACGCCATCAGTGCCGTAATCCGAAAATCCGCCATATCGCTGCACGTCTCCGCCAAATGCTTCGCTGTCAGCAGTACTTCGCGGCAGAACACGGCGGAAACTATTGGTCGATACGTTGTAAAGAAAGGTCGCGAAAGCCGTCTGGTTCGCTCCGCTGTGTTCGTTCGCGAGATCGGCGTATGAGTCGAAAAGGACGAAATTACCGTCGCGGCTCATTCGCCGGCCGAGGTCGAGGATATTCACAACGTCGCCGGGGTTGGTCGGCGTGGTCGTCGTTACCTGCCGCTTAAGCGTTCCGGGGCCACCTGTCGGGGCCAGATCTGAAATGAAAATCTCTTCATTGCGGCTTGTCGAGGGGTTGTTGCCGCCGGTCATTCCGATGATCGGGTTGTCGCCGGTACTTGCGAAAACTACCCGCGAGCCATCGCCGGAGATAGTGACGTTTTTGTTATAGATCGGGTCGAAGATCGGCCCGCGAGGCGTTTCGGTAATCTGGCAGATCGTTCCGCCATTTCCGGGTACACATACCGGGTTTCCGCCTTCCGGCGTCTTTACATCGCCGACGTGAGCCTTGCCGCCGCCGGATCGAACGTAGGTGAAGATCTCGTCATTGTCATTGTCCGGAAAGCTGTTTCGCCCGGTGACAAGATCGCGGGTCGAAACGAAAGCTATGACCGATCCGTCGTCGCTGATGCTTGCATCGTGATTATCGTCCGCAACGAATGGCCCGGTCGTCGAGGTTCCGGGAACCGGGAAACGGCTCGGATCAGTGTTGGTCACCAAAGTGAACGTTCCACCGGAAAGATCCACAAACGGGATCTCGTCACCGCTCCTGAGGTCCGCCGGGGCATACGCAGGAATCTCATAAAGCCAGATCTCAAGGTTGCCGTCTTCCTGAAGCGGATTGAACGGCGGAGTCGGTGTCGGACTTGGGGTCGGGGTCGGCGAAGCTGTCGGTGAAGGAGTCGGCGTCGGGGTCGTGAAAGAGTTTCCATCAAAGTTGCCGGGGTTCGTATCGTTGAGATTGCCTGGCGTAGAGGTCGTGGCGTTGGAACTGAATGCGATCCAACGGCCATCATTACTGATTACGGGCCGTGTATTCACGATCTCAACGCGAATGTTGTTAAATGACGGATTCAGGCTCGTGCTGAAAAGGACGCTCTTTGTGTCAGTGATCTGAAAGATCTGCCGCTGGGCGTAATCGAAAAGAAAGATCTCGCGGTTGCCGTCTGAATTGCGGGGATTTACCGTCGCCAGGTTCCCGCGGGATTCGAAAACGATGAAGCGCCCGTCACCACTAATGCCACCGGCGAATGATTCAGCAAAAGAATCGGTGAACTGGCCGATGACCGAATCGACCTGGCCCGAGATCACCGAATAAAAAGCAAAAAATGAGAGGCTTAAAATGCCAAGAATGACGCGAAGTTTCACTAACTCCTCCAACGGGCGGCCTTCCGCCTGAACAAAGTAAATAACTCTATACGAAAATCGACAAACAAACTTCACATTTTAGGCTCTGGGCGGCCATTCTGCAAGCAGTTGAAACGTCCGGAGCCGATCATGAATCTTCTAAAACGGGTTTTCGATGCTTAAAGTGCCGCTTTAGGTTGTAATTCCAAATACTCGCGGGTTGAATTACTATCTAAGTGCTGCTCGGCGGCAACGCTTTTATGGCCGGACATCCTCGAAAGTTCATGATCGTCGCCGGTGAGGCTTCGGGCGATCGTCACGCGGCGCGCGTGGTCGAGGAACTGCGGCAAATTTATCCCGATGCCGATTTTTTTGGAGCCGCCGGACCAAAAATGAGAGAAGCGGGAGTTCGCGATGTTGTTCGGTCCGATGAACTTTCGATCGTCGGGCTGATCGAGATCGCAAAGGCTCTGCCGATCTTCCTTCGGGCTCGTAAAAACCTGCTGGAAGCGGCACGAGCGGAGCGGCCCGACGCGGCTATTCTGGTCGATTTTCCTGATTTTAACCTTAAGCTCGCTAAATCGCTGAAAAAGCAGGGCATTCGCGTCGTCTATTACGTTTCGCCGCAGATATGGGCGTGGCGGGCTTACAGGATCCGGTCGATCCGGCATTATGTCGATCTGCTTCTGACGATCCTGCCGTTTGAGAAAGGTTGGTATGTGGAACGAGGTATCCATCACGTCGAGTATGTTGGCAATCCGCTTGCTCGCGAAGTTCACGCGACCGAGGAAAGGCCGGAGTTCTGCCGCCGCAATGGCCTCGACCCCGAACGGCCGATCGTCGCGCTTTTGCCGGGAAGCAGACACAAGGAGATCGTACGGATATTGCCGGAGCTTTTACGAACGGCGGCCCGGATGCTGCGGCAGAATGGCGATATTCAGTTCTTCATCGCCTTCGCTTTCGAACGGCATCGCAGCGAACTTGAAGCGGCACTTAAACTGCTTGCTGAGAACGAACGCGCGGTGTTGAAAGATATTCGTTCGGTTTTCGGCGAGACTTACAACGCGCTGAACGCTTCAGATGCCGCCGCCGTGACAAGCGGCACGGCAACACTCGAAACCGGCATCATCGGTACTCCGATGGCGATCGTTTACAAGTCGTCGGCCATCAATTACAAACTGCTGCGTCCGCTCATCCGGGTCGAACATTTTGGGCTGATCAACCTGATCGCGGAGCGGCGGTTAGCCGCCGAGCTGATCCAGGATGACTTTACCCCGGAAAGCCTTGCGGCGGAGCTTTTCCGTTTGCTTTCTCCGGAGGTCAATGAAAATGTACGGAAGGAATTAAAGGCTGCGGCAGATAAACTTGGCCACGGCGGTGCTGCAAAGCGTGCCGCCGCGGCCATTCGAGATCTACTTGAAAAGTGATCAAGGCTTGCCCTGAAGTTCGGCGACCTTTTTCTCGTCAGCTTCGGCCAATTGGATCTTGTTTTGCTCGCGATACATACGCGAACGGGCGACATATGCGTTGACGAGTTTCGGGTTCGTCTCGATCGCTTTTGTCAGGTCAGCGAGTGCACCGGCGTCATCATTGAGCATATAGTTCGTGATCGCCCGGTTCAGGAAGCAATCCGCTAGCATCATCTTATTGGCTGGGTTCGAGTCGATATACTTTGTGTAATCGACCTTCGCCATCTGGAAGTCCTGCTTCTGCGAGTAATAGACCCCGCGATTGTAATATGCGGTCGAATCGGCCGGATTCAGCTCGATCACCTTTGAGAGGTCCTCGATCGCTTTCGCGAAATCCTGCTTCGTTCCGTTGGCAATGCCGCGGCCTTCGTAGGCGGCAACATAGGCCGGATCCAAAGAGATGGCTTTCGTGTAGTCGGCGATAGCTTCATCGAACCGCTTCAGGTCGCTGTAAAGATTGCCCCGGTTGGTGAAGAACCGGGCACTCGCCGGATTCAGCTCGATCGACTTGTTGTAATCGGCGAGCGAAGCTTCGTTCTTTCCGAGCTTGTGGTTTGCGATCGCCCGGTTGTTGTAGCCATCGGCGAGGTTCGCCTGTCCGGTCATTTTTGCACCCAGATAATTGTCGTATGCAGCAACGGCCTCTTTGAACTGGCCCTTGAGCTGATAGGCAACGCCGAGGTTATAGTGGTTCTCTGCGTCTTTCGGCTTATCCTTGACCGCTTTTGAGTAAAGTTTTATCTGGCAGTCGTAATCGGTGTCGGCACAGGGTTGGGCAGGTGCCTGAGGTATTTGGCCAATTGCCGTTGCGGCGAAAATGGTGAGGGCCGCTGTAATCAAAATTGATCTCATTGATCTTCGTTTCCTTCCTTTATTTTCTCGAGTGCCTTCTTGAGGTCTCGTAATTCTTTCTTGAGCCGTTCAAGGCCCTTTACGTGGGCGTTCTGTCGTTTGTATTCGTCAAGCGGCTGGATGGGCGTTCCCCACCAAACTCCGGGCCGGACGATCTTTCCCGGCAGCACGCCGGCCTGCGAACCGATCACCGCTCCGCTTTGAACGCGGACGTGGTCGCCGAAGCCGACCTGGCCGCCGATGACACAATCGTCCTCGATCGTAACGCTGCCGGAGATCCCGGTCTGGGCGGCGATCACACAGCGCTTTCCGATCTGCACGTTATGGCCGACCTGGACGAGGTTATCGATCTTGGTCCCTGCTCCGATGCGTGTTTCGCCGAGAGCTCCGCGGTCGATACAGGTATTCGGCCCGACCTCGACATCGCTTTCGATCACCACGGTGCCGATCTGCGGGAACTTCTGATATTCGCCTTCTTCGTCGCGGACATAGCCAAAGCCATCGGCTCCGACCACGACTCCGGCATGGAGTATCACACGATCGCCAAGCGTGCTGCCGTCTTCGACGAAGACATTCGGATGGAGCACGCAGTCATTTCCGATCGCGACACCGTCGCCGACCTTTGCCCCTGCCCGAAGCTGTGTGCCGCTACCGATCGAGCTTCGTTCGCCGACGGTGCAAAAGGCTCCGATGAAAACGCCTTCGCCGATCTCTGCATCCGGAGCGATGACCGCACTTGGGTGTATCTCGGGCTCGCGTCGCTTGGGCGGGTGCAGCCGGGCCGCGACGCGGGCGAACGCCAGCTTCGGGTTGCGAACCGCGATAAAGCTCTCCGCTCCGGCTACCTCCTCACACCCCTCGCCAACGATGACGCAGCCGGCCGTTATTTCAATATCACCGGGATCGCCCTGAATGAACGCGACCTGGCCCGGACCGGCGGAGGCGATATCGGCCGCCGCGGTCACTTCAACATCGCCGCTGCCAAAAAGCCGTCCGCCGATGATCTCCGCGATCTCACGTGCTCTCATCGGTTCAAAAATATCTGTTTTTGCAGGATTTGTCAGGCAGCTCGCTCCGCAATATCGATCGCAGACTGCAGGAAGAACTCGATGCCTTGTATCTCTACCAGACCTTCCGACTCCATCCGCCGGAGGATCGAAGCCGATTCGCTGTCCAGGAAAGTAAGATCTGCCAGATCGACCGTTACTAAAATGTCACCCGAAAAACGAGCCTCGCGAACGAGCTTTTCGAGAAGCTCGGCATCCTCAAGATACATATCGCCCTCAACGCGAAAGTAAACACGTCCGTCGGATTCGAACTGGTTGATCTGGGTCGCCATCGTTTAGAGTTAGATGCACATTCTACGCTAAAGTTCGCAAAATGTTGCAAGGCTCACGTGTATTTTCGAATCATTATTCGCCCGTTCCCTTCAGGCTCTTCTCCCGAGGGCTGCGAGCCGGACGGGTCGCGAAAAAGACGCCGCCAAAGACGAGCACCGCCGACGCGATGAACTTCAGATCGATGACCTCGCCGAGAAAGAGCACGGCAAGCAAAAAGCCGATCAACGGCTGCAGATAGATATAAATGGCAACTACCGAAGGATCGACCTTTGAGATGGCAAACGCGTTCAACAAATACGGGCCGGCGGTGGCGACGATGGCGATGTAAAGCACGAGCCACCAGATCATCGGCTGGATATCAGAAATACTGACGGACGATATCGACCAAGCACCGAGCGGCACGCAGACGGCGGCGGCGAAGATAAAGACCCACATCATCGAGCGAAAAGCGCCGTTGCGGGTGATCACCTCCTTTGATGTCGCGACATAAATGCCGTAAGAAAACGAATTAAGGATGATGAGGAAATCGCCCAGCGTCGTCTCGGATGAGAACGAGGCGTTGCGCGGATCGATAAGAATTACAACTCCCGCTGCGGCAAGGACGACGCCGAGCGCCTTTGTCCAGCGGATCCGTTCGCTGCCGATAGCTGCACCGATGATAATGGTGAAGATGGGGATCGTGACGGCTAGAAGGGAAGTATTCGATGCTTTAGTAAGCGAGAGTCCGCCGACGAAAAGAAGCTGGTTAAATGTTACGCCGAATAGGCTTAGAACCGCGAGCCGGACGTAATCCGCCCGCTCCTGAAGCCAGATCCGCCGCCGGTAGAACTGAACCGCGAAGAGTATCAACGCTGTGATCCCGACGCGAAAACCGACGAGCGAAACGGCCGGCAAAACAGCAAGAACCACCTTCCCGATAACCGGCAGCGAACCGAAAAACGCCTGCACGGCAAGCAAAGCGGCGTGTGGAGTGATATCTGTTTTTTCGATCTGGTCTTTCACAACTGATCAACGCCAACCATTGCTTTTCGGCTCAATTGGAAAACCCGCACACGAACCCGGCAGAGTGCCGTCCGCGTACGGGCAGTTTCAAACTTACGAATCCCTAAAGCAGCATCATTGCCGGGGTTTCGAGCATTTGCTTGAAGGTCTGGAGGAACTTTGCTCCGGTTGCTCCGTCAACTACGCGATGGTCGCAGGACATCGTGACATGCATCAGGTTGCGGACGGTGACCTCGCCATCGCGGACGACGGGCGTTGGGGTCGAGGCACCGACGGCGATGATCGCGGCCTCGGGCGGGTTGATGATCGCAGTGAATTCCTTGATGCCCATCATGCCGAGGTTGCTGATCGAGAAGGTCGCTCCGGTGTATTCCTCGGGCTGAAGTTTCCGTGCCTTGGCCTTGGCGGCGAGGTCCTTTATCTCAGCCGAGATCTCAGCCAGCCCCTTCAAATTTGCTCCGCGGACGACCGGCGTGATCAGCCCTTCGTCGATGGCCACGGCAACGCCGATGTCGGCCTGATCGTAAAAGCGGATCGACTTGTCCTGATACGAGGCGTTCACAAAAGGATGCTTGAGGAGCGACATCGCCGCGGCCTTTACGATGATGTCGTTGACGCTGATCTTCGCGTCGTCTTCGAGCACGGCGTTCATCTGCTTACGGGTCGCAAGGACGTTGTCCATCTCGATCTCGACCGTAAGATAAAAGGTCGGGATCGGGCCGATCGATTCGGCAAGCCGCGTTGCGATGACCTGCCGCATCTTGGATGTCGGCTCGTCGCTGTAACCCGCGGCACCGACAATGGTCGAAGGTGTAAAGGTCTTCGCCGCTGCGGCGGCCTTTGTTCCGCCTCCGGCGAGTGCCTCTTCAATGTCGCGTTTGATGATGCGGCCCTGCGGGCCCGAACCCGAAATGTTCCGGAGGTCGATCCCGTTGTCCGCTGCCATACGGGCAGCGATAGGCGAAACGATCATCCGGCCGCCATTCGATTGCGGATCTGTGATTGCAGATTGCGGATTTGGCGAATGCACGCTCCTTACGGAGCTTGTTTCTGCCTTTGCTGCAGACAACGCTCTTTCCGAATCTGACTCTGATCTCTCTGTGACCTCTGTGGCAGATTTTCCGTTCGATGAGACTTCGTTTAACAACGCCGAGATGTCCTCGCCTTTCTGCCCGATGATAGCGATCGCCTCTCCGAGTGCGGCGGTGTCGCCCGCAGGCTTAAGGATCTTTAGCAACGTACCGCCGGAAAGAGCGGTCATCTCCATCGTCGCCTTGTCGGTATCGACCTCGGCAAGCGTTTCGTTAGCGTCGAAAGTATCACCCTCGTTCTTTACCCAACGGGCGATCTGGCCCTCTTCCATCGTGGGCGAAAGCTTCGGCATTAAAAATTTTTCAGCCATAATTCGAGTCACTTTCCTTCAGAATCCGAGATTCCAGAAAGTTTGTAAAGATGATTGAACAAGCCGGTCTTCAAAGTTTTGTTTTTATGAACCGGAACAGAAAGCCTCACATACTGAACCAGCCTTGCCGTAGATGTGGTGACTTCCCTGGATTCTCAACAAAGTCCAACCATTCTTCTCAAGAAGGTTGCAGAACTCTTTACCTGAAAGCGGCTTCATACGGCGATCTCGAGCAGGCGAGTGCGGTCACCGACTTGGATTGGCTGTACGTCAACCGACAAACAGCCCTCGATCGCCTCATAGAGGTTCGCAAGAAGTTCCTCAAAGGTATCGCCCTCCGTAGCACAGCCGGGAATCGCCGGTACCTCAGCCCAGTATCCGCCTTCTTCCGCTTCATGAACTACGACTTTTAGCTTCATAACAACTTAAAGATAACAGACTTCCTTTACCGCGGCGACGATCTTATCAACGCTTGGCAGTGCGGCAGCTTCAAGGTTTTTTGCGTACGGCATCGGGGCCTCGACGGTCGAGACGCGCTTGATCGGAGCGTCTAGATAGTCGAAAGCGTGGTCCATAACTTGATATGTGATCTCGGCACCGACGGATGCGAATGAATGCGATTCCTCGGCGATGACCAGCCGGTTCGTCTTCTTGATCGAAGCGACGATGGTGTCGATATCGAGCGGCTTGATCGTCCGCGGATCGATCACCTCGACCGAGACGTCGAACTCCTGCTGGATCTTCTCCGCGGCGTCGAGAGCCATCGGGACGGTCATCGAGCGGGCAACGATGGTGCAGTCCGTGCCTTCGCGTTTGATGTCCGCCACGCCGAGCGGAATGGTGAAATCATCGTCCTCGGGAACTTCGCTCTTCATGCCGTACATCCGTTCCTGTTCCATGAAAATGACAGGATTGTCGTCGCGGATAGAAGACTTGAGTAACCCCTTTGCATCGGCCGCGGTCGAGGGCATCACGACCTTGAGGCCCGGGAAGTTCGCGTAGAAAGCCTCGAGGGCCTGCGAGTGCTGCGAGGAGACCTGGAACGCCGAGCCATTTGGGCCACGGAAAACGATCGGCACCTTGAACTCGCCGCCGGACATATAGAGCATCTTCGCGGCGTGGTTAATGATCTGGTCCGCTGCGAGGATAGAAAAGTTGAACGTCATGAACTCGATCACCGGCCGAAGGCCCGCCATCGCCGCGCCGACGCCCAAGCCCGCAAAGCCGAGTTCGGTGATCGGCGTATCGACGACGCGCTTGTCGCCAAACTCTTTCCAGAGCCCGCGGGTCACCTTATAGGCGCCGTCGTATTCGGCGACCTCTTCGCCCATGATAAAGACGTTCTCGTCTCGTATAAGTTCTTCACGCAATGCCTGGTTCAGTGCATCGCGAATAGTCAAAACTGCCATAATTTTTGTAAAAAACCGTTGGTGTCAATTCGGTGCTGGCTCGAAAAAATGCATGTAACTGCGATTGAAGCAAGCCGACCCGATCGCTAGTCAATTCCCAGCTCCTTTTTTACTTCCTCTATAGTGAATGACGGTTCATCTTTATTCTCCTCTCTCGCGATCCGCAAGGCGGTCAAGTCCTTTGCATCTTCGATCCATTCCTGCAGAGCGACGAACTCTTCATAAGGTATAACCGCGAACTGCCGCTTACCTTTTGCGGTCAAAAATTCGGGATGTAGTTCGATCGTTGTCATAGCTTTAATAAGATTCACGCAGGTTCAAAACTCGTTGAATAAATATCGTATTCTCGTCAAGGTCAAACAGCACCCTGAAATCACCAACCCGAAGCCGGTATTGAGGCGAATGATCAGTCAATTTCTTTACATCTCCACATAGGTCATTCGTCAACGCCTCGATCTTGTCGATGATGCGTTTGCTCGATCGCTTGTCGAGTTTACGCAGATCTTTCAACGCCCGATTTCCAAATAGAAGACCGTATTCAATTTTATCTGAACTATGCGTACACGTCGGTCGTCAGTTCACTCTCGCTCGGATACGGACTCTCCTCCGCAAATTCGATCGCCTTCTTGGTCGCCTCTATCGCTTCCTGCCTAATGGCCTCGAAGTCCTTATCGGTGAACACTTTCGCGGTCTTCAGGCTGTCCTGGAAGAGCACGATCGGGTCGCGTTCCTGGTATTTTGCGATCTCTTCGCGGGTCCGATAGTTGCCGGGGTCGGACATTGAGTGGCCCATATAGCGATACGAGCGAACTTCCATCAGAGTCGGCAGCGATTCCTCACGCGCACGTTTGATCGCCCTGAGCGTTGCGTCGCGGACAGCCATCACGTCCATGCCGTCAACGAACTCGTTCGCCATTTCATAGCTCTCGGCCTTTTTGGCGATGTTCCGCGAACTCATCGCCCGCTCCTGCGAGGTGCCCATTCCGTACTGGTTATTTTCGCAGATGTAAATGATCGGCAATTTCCAGAGCTGTGCCATGTTCAGCGATTCGTGAAAGATGCCCTGATTGACCGCCGCTTCGCCGAAGAAACAAAGCGTGACCTGTCCGCTTTCTTTGTATTTCGCGGCGTAAGCCATCCCGGTCCCAACGCCGATCTGGCCGCCGACGATGCCATGGCCGCCGTAGAACTCATGCTCCCTGGAGAACATGTGCATCGAGCCGCCCTTGCCCTTTACGCAGCCGCCTTCCTTGCCGTAAAGCTCGGCCATAACGGCCTCGGGCTTGATCCCCTTGACCATCGCCTGGACGTGGTCACGATAGGACGTGATCACCATATCGTCCGGATTCAATGCCATCATTGAGCCGATCGCGATCGCTTCCTGGCCAATGTAGAGGTGACAGAAGCCGCCGATCTTGCCCATCCGATAAACCTCGGCCGCTTTCTCCTCAAAAACGCGGCCGAGCACCATCTGGTAAAGCATTTCGCGCAGGAGCTTCTTGTCGGTCTTCTTTATCGCCTCGATCTGCGATTTGCGGCGCTTCTCATATTCGGCCTGCATCATATCGACGACGGCCAGGCGGCCGTTGCCGTTCGATTCGGCCTTCGCCGGCTTTTTTGCCGCGGGCTTTGAGGATGATCGTTTTGAACCTGTGGTTGCTGCGGTGCGTGCCAATTGAGCCTCCAATTAACTCTGAAACGGTTATTAATTCGATAAAATGCGTAAACCAAAATTATAAGCGAGAGCGAATAACAAAGGCAAAGCATGTGGGACAAAGAGGCCGCATTGTGGTTTCAGGAATATCTTCGGAAGTATTAAGATTATCGTTAATGATGCGAAAGGCACCATTTATAGCGTTCGTTGCATTCATTCTTCTTGTCGGCGGCGTGGCGGCACAGAACCCAACACGATGGGTGCTCGATTCTCCGGTTAAAGGAAAGGCGATCAAGGCCGGTGAGGAATTTGAGGTAAAGGTCAAAGCCGAGGTCGAGCCGGGCTGGTATCTTTACGGGCTAGATCAGCCGGAAGGCGGCCCGATAGCGACGCGCGTCACGCTGCCCGAAGGGGTCCCGTACGAGCTTGTCGGACAGGTCGGTTTTCCGCCGCCAAAGACAAAAGAAGACCAAAATTTCATAGTTGACGGCAAACCGCTGCTTACGAAGTATTACCAGCAGTCGGTCGAATTTACCGCGAAGCTGAAAGCGACTAAGGACATGGCGGCAGACGACATAGCCATTGATGTCCGCTTTCAGCTTTGCGATGACCGCGTATGCCTGCCGCCGAGAACGAAGCGCGTCAGCTTTGCAGGCGAGGCCGACGTTCGCGGCGGTGTCGTCGTCTCGGCAACTCCGGATGTCTCCGAAGAACCGCCCGTGGCGAGCGCCGTCACCGCCGATTCGGCGCAGCAAACGCCGACCGACCTTTGGCCCTTTATCTGGCTCGCGATCACGCTTGGTGCACTTTCGCTGCTAACGCCGTGCGTTTTTCCAATGATCCCGATCACGGTCTCTTATTTCACGAACCATGCTTCAGGGAGCCGATCCAAAGCAGTTCGACTTGCAACCATTTATTCGCTCGGGATAATCGCGACGTTTACTTTATTCGGGATGCTTCTGGCCGTCTTTGTCGGTGCGGCCGGGATAAATCTTTTTGCGGCCAATCCGTGGGTCAATATTCTGATCGCGGCGATATTTCTCTTTTTCGCTTTCAATTTGTTTGGTGCATACGAGATCACGATCCCGAACGGCATCCTCACAAAGCTCGATAACCTGACCCGTTCGACCGAAGGCGAGGGAAGCGGCATCATCGGCGCGCTGCTGATGGGACTGACCTTTACGCTGACGTCGTTCACCTGCACTTCGCCGTTTGTCGGAACGATCCTGGTTGCCGCGTCGCAGGGCGATTGGCAGATGCCGATGCTCGGGATGCTCGCCTTTTCGACCGTTTTCGCGTTGCCGTTCTTCATACTTGCTCTAGTCCCGCAATGGGCATCGAGCCTTCCGCGGGCTGGCGGTTGGATGAACTCGGTCAAGGTCTCGATGGGTTTCCTTGAGGTGGCGGCCGCGATGAAGTTCATCTCGAACGTTGATGTCGTCTGGAAATGGGGCTTTTTCACACGCGAGGTCGTGTTGGCGGTCTGGGTCGCGATCGGGGTAACGCTGACGATCTATCTGCTCGGCAAATTCCAGCTTTCGCATGATTCAAAGCCCGAGCGGATCGGTGCATTTCGTCTCGCGTCGGCCGTCGTTAGCCTTGCGATCAGCTTTTATTTATTGACCGGGTTATTCGGCGCAAGGCTCGGCGAACTCGAGGCGTTTCTCCCGCCGGACATCAGCGGAAACCCGACCCGGTCGTTGCTCGGCGGAACCGGCGGCGGCGAAAAGCTTCAGTGGATAAAGAACGATTACGAAGGAGCCTTGGCGAAGGCAAAGGCCGAGAATAAGCTGCTTTTTGTCGATTTCACCGGCTACACATGCACTAACTGCCGGTGGATGGAGGCGAATGTATTCCCAAAGCCCGAGGTCGAGGCCGAGTTCAAAAATATGGTGCTCGCCTCGCTTTATACGGACGGTTCTGGCGAGATATACGAGAGGCAGCAGCAATTTCAGGAAAGCCGATTCAAGACGGTCGCTCTGCCGTTCTATGCAATACTCGACGGCGACGGCAAAGTGCTTGCGACGTTTCCGGGACTGACGAGAAACGTGTCCGAGTTCGTTGACTTTTTGAAGAGAGGTCAACAATAATAACGATTCTTCCCGTTCTTGACGAGCGATGAATCGAGTATCTATCAGCAACCTCATTTCGGGCCTTTGCGAGATCCCGGACGCGGAGTTCGTTTGCGAGACCGTTTACGACTACCTCTCGGCAAACCCGATCGATACGGACACGATCCAGAAATATATGTTCTGGAGCGACAAGTTCTACACCCGTAATCTGATCTACAAGGACGACCGGTTCGAGATGATGGCGATCTGCTGGGAACGCGGGCAGGTCTCGCGGGTGCACAACCACGCGGAGCAGCGGTGCTGGATGACGGTGCCGATCGGCCGATTGAAGGGGCAGAATTTTGCGGTCGAAGCGATGGACGACGCCACCGGCTTCTGCAAGCTGCGCGAGACGGATTCGTTCGAGCTTGCCGAGTGCCTTGCGGCAAAGGTAGAACTCGAAGAGCCGATCCACCAGATACTCAATCTGGCCGAGTTCGACGAGCGGGCCGTAAGCATTCACATTTACTCAAAGCCTTTCGATACCTGTATCTCCTATTGCCGAGACACCGACACCTTCAAAACCGTAAAGCTCGCCTATTCGAGTATCGACGGCGAGCTTTGCAGCGGAATTCAGCTTTAACCGGTCAAGCTATTTTCGCTTCCACCGCACACCGTCCTTGGTGTCTTCGAGAATGATCCCCTTTGCTGCAAGTTCGTCGCGGATCTCATCCGAGCGGGCAAAGTTGCGGTTTCGGCGGGCTTCCTGACGTTCCTCGATCAATGCTTCGATATCGGCATCGAGCATTTCCGTAACCTCTTCGCCGAAGATCCCGAGAACTGCATCGAATTTCTTGATCGCCTCGAGCACCGCCACCCGGTCGTCGCAAAGCAACTGTTCGGCGGCAAGAGCAGAGTTCATTTCACGGACAAGATTGTGGATCGCCGCAAGGGCGACGGCAGTGTTCATGTCATCGTCCATCGCTGCTTCAAACTCTGAAAGCTGCGTTTTTATTTGTTCAGCAACAGCCGGGTTCGAGCCGTCACGCACCTTTGCGTCATGCACAAGCGCGCGGAAATTGCGGAGCCGTTCGACGGTCGCCTCTGCACCCTGAAGCCCTTCGAAGGTGAAATTGAGCTGCTTTCGATACGGCACCGAGAGCAGCAGATAGCGGATCGCCAGCGGCGAATATCCCTGTTCTTTCAGATCGCGAAAGGTGAAGAAATTCCCCTTCGATTTCGACATCGTTACGTCGTCGATCTTAAGGAATTCGCTGTGTATCCAATAGTGCGAAAACAACTTACCGGTCGCACCTTCGCTTTGGGCGATCTCGTTCTCGTGGTGTGGGAACTGAAGATCCTGCCCTCCGGCGTGTATGTCGAAGGTCTCGCCGAGATACTTCATCGACATGGCCGAGCACTCGATGTGCCAGCCCGGGCGGCCGCGTCCGAAAGGCGCGTCCCAACCCGGTTCCTCGTCCTCGCCGACGAGCTTCCAGAGGGCAAAGTCGCGAGCGTCCTCTTTCTCGTATTTGTCGGTATCTATCCGCTCACTCGCCCCGTGGATGTTTCCCGAAAAATTGATCTTCGAGAGTTTGCCGTATTCCGGAAAGGCAGAGATGCGGTAATAGATCGACCCATCGGATTCATACGCCTTCCCGTTCTCGATCAGCCGGGCGATGATGTCGATCATCTCGGCGATATGATGCGTGGCCCGCGGCGTGACCTCCGGGCGTTCCATCCCGAGAGCATCGAAATCCTCCCAAAAATATTGAATGTAGGGGGCCGTGAAATCGTCTATCGAGATGTTCCGTGCCTTTGCTTCGTTGATTATCCGGTCGTCGATGTCGGTCAGGTTAAAGACATGGGTGACCTCAAAGCCCTTGAACTTGAGATAACGCCGCAGGACATCGCCGAAAATGAACGTCCGAAAGTTGCCGATATGTGCAAAGTTCCAAACGGTCGGCCCGCAGATATACATCCTGACCTTGCCGTCCTCGATCGGCTGAAATTCCTCGACCTGCCGCGATAATGTATTGAAAAATCTAAGCATACGTGTTCGATCAGAACGAAAATCTCAGTATATTCGTTCGGGGAAGGCGTCTCAACAGGTAGGCTCATTCTTCGGCAAGATCAAGCAGCCAAATGTCAGATTCACTATCGCATGCCTCGCTGGCCCGTTTCTCGGATCAGCCCATACCGACGACGGTTTTGGCGGGAATTAGCGAGCGATGGATCTCTTCCTCCAACGACCACTCTTGAAAAAGGTCCGGGCTGATATATTCGGCCCGGGCCTCTTCCGAAAATAGCCGCTCGCGGGTGTAGAACCGTAGCGGGAAGTCCTTATCAAACGCGGCGACAAGTGCGTTCGTCCGTTCGACCGGCGAGGCTCCGCGGGTCATTAGGAGAAACGCGTAAGCCGTCCGCATCCAGAAGACCGTGATGGTCTCGTGGTACGGCATTTCCTTCGACAGATCGACGCCAAAGCCTTTCTCCAGCAGCCGAAGGATTCCTGATCGCATCTTGTCCGTGCCGGCCTCAAGTCCGTATTTATCGGCATAGAAAAGCCCGACCGCGAGATGCTCGGCGTGCCGCCAGTCCTCTCGAGCGATGGTTGCCGATTCAAAGCTCGCCACCAGGTCGAGAATCTCTTTCTCGTTTCTAAAATAACGCATAGCCAAAATTCTCCAATGCAAAAAAGCGAAAGCGTCCGGATGTGATGCAGACGCTCTCGCTTACTTTGAAAGACGCGGTTAACACCCGGAAGCGGACAAATGTCACGCAACCGAATAGCCGTTAGAAAAAATGGTTGCGGAGGCAGGACTCGAACCTGCAATCTTCGGCTTATGAGGCCGGGATTTTGTCCAATTAAACTACTCCGCCGCAAAATGAAACGGCCGATCGATATGACCGGCCGCAAATGAAGAACGATAGCGAACGATGTCAGGCCGCGGCCCGAACCTGCTCTTCGCCGAGGTCGTCCATGAAAAGGTATTTTTTCCACTCCGGCCGCGATTCGGCGTAGTGGCAGAGCAGAACGTGGTCGAGCCCGAGCCTCAGCAGTTTCTGCGAGGTCAGCAGCGGCATGCGGGCCTGCTCCGGCGTGCGGTTGCCCTTCCGCTGGTTGCAGGCGACACAGGCCGTGACCAGATTTGCCGGCGTGCTTTCGCCGCCCTGTGCCCGCGGGAGAATGTGATCGAGCGTCAGGTCCTTGGCGAGCCGATGGTCGCCGCAATACTGGCAGCGATAGCGGTCGCGGATGTAGATCCGGGCACGCTTCATCGTCGTTTCACGACGCGTGCGGCGGACATTTACATAATGCCGAAGGCGAATAACGGATGGGACACGGAACGTCGTCGAGGGAGAGCGGAGAACGTTGTCGCCGTCGTGCTCTTCGATGAAGACCGCGCCGCGAAACCACAGACAGACCGCCCGGGCAACACCGATGGTGCCAAGCGGCTCGTAAGAAAAGTTCAAAAGCAATACTCTTCCTGTAAGCAAACTTAACCTCCTCCCTTATTCAGGTTTTACTTTAATATCAAAATACGATGTCTGGCAAGCACAATATATTGTGTGTAACCAAAAATTCAGACGCGTGATTTAGGGCTCAAGGCCCCAAGATGTTGAGCGGATGGACCTTCGCGGATCATCGCGTTCGTTTCACTTCAATAGACAACAGGTGTAAATCGGACTATAACTATTCCGCTTTATCGAAAATTTGCGGGCGATCTGCGCTAGGGAGCAAAAGAAAGCTAAGGTTCGAAACATTATCGCGGTGATAGTCGGTATCCTCGCCGGTGGCGTCGTAAATATGGGGATCGTCACACTTGGTCCGATGGTGATACCACCGCCGCCGGGAGCGGATATGTCATCTGCGGACTTGCCGCCGCGATGCCTTTGCTCGAAGTGAAACACTTCATAGCACCGTTCCTCGCCCATGCTCTTGGTTCTTTTGTCGGTTCGTTGGTCGCGGCCCTGATCGCGGTCAGCCACAAGATGGGAATCGCTCTCGGAATTGGAGCGTTCACAATGCTTGGCGGAATAATCGCGGTCCTGATGATCCCGGCACCGCTTTGGTTTGTGGCGGTGGATATTATCTTCGCCTACATCCCGACCGCATGGATCGCAGGGAAGTTGGCAACTTCGGGCCGGGGATAGTTTTTCCGAACCGCGGTCAATTATAGAAGGTTGAAGCCCGTTTTTATCGTGGTGGTTCAGGGCGGCTTTCTGCGCTCGACAAACCGGTATTCGTCGTTTTAATTTATTTATTTCCCACGGCGTTTTACAAAAACTCAATATTTGATTAAGACGATGAACTCACGAACCGTTCGCGATTTTTCCGTCCCGACCGATATTTGGCCCACGGTTGATAGATGGGCCGGTGAAGAAGGATTCGAGCTGCTCGAAAGCTCGGGCAATAAGCGTGTTTACCGGCATGGATCGGGCCTTATCGTGTTGCCGACGATGCTCGAGATCTCATCCGAGGATGGCAAGGTCCACCTTGAGAGCTGGATCAAAAGCAATCCGATCAATCGGCTGCTGTCGCTCTTTATGACGCCGAATGAGATCGCTCTAGAAACGGGCGGGATCACTTTCGCCGCGGCACGTTCGTTGGCACGGAAATCGGTCAACCGGTTGCTTGTACATCTGGGCCAACCACTGATCGCCTAAAGACGGCAACGGTGGTAAATTGGTCGCGATGGTATCGATCGGCGACTTCATCCCGGAGTTCGACACTCGCGAGCGGTTCGAGCGGCGGGTGAAGGCTCCGCCCGAGGCCGTGATGCGGACGGCGTATGACTTTGATATGCAGTCGATCTGGTTGATCCGGGCGATCGTCAATGCCCGCAAGGTCGTGCTCGGCGGCACATGGGAGAAACGACGTCCACGCGGGCTGGTCGAAGAAACTCGGGAACTCGGCTGGGGCACGCTGGCCGAAGAACCCGGCCGGTTGCTGATCTGCGGAGCCGTCTGCCAGCCGTGGTTCGGCGATGTTGTTTTCACGCCGATCCCGCCGGAAGAGTTTGCCGCCTACAGCGAACCCGATCAAGTAAAGATCGCCTGGACGCTTGAGGCCGAAGAGGCCGGGCTCGGCGTAACTCTTTTCATCCACGAGGTCCGAGCCGCCGCCACCGACGACGAAGCCCGCCGCAAATTCCTAAGATACTGGCGCTGGGCCCGCTTCGGCATCGTCGCGATCCGACTATTACTTCTCCCGGCGATCAAGAAAAGGGCTGAAAACGTGACGGTTTAGATCAAAACAGTGTACCGGACTCTAACCGGCATCATCCTCTTGAAAGACCGAGACGCTGGCCGATGATCGAACGATACCAGAACAAGCATCACTCGTGACTGTCCCTCTTCGCGACTTGTCTGCGTCTGAAATATTGAGCAAGAGGTGTACTCAAATGAAAACAGGTAGTTCAGTAAAGCAGGCCAACTTGAAAAGCGAGCGTAACGCCCCGCTGGCGATGAGCGGCGAAGAATTTCGCGTCCTTGGCCATCAGATGGTCGACCAGATCGCCGTGTTTCTTGACGGGATCCGTGAGCGTCCGGTAACAGTCGCTAGCTCGCCAATTGCATTGCGGCAGTTACTTGGGTCGGATGAATTGCCGGTCAATGGCGCGAAGGCCGATGAACTATTCACCGAGACTTCCAGGCTTCTTTTCGAAAATTCTCTCCTTAATGGCCATCCGCGATTCTGGGGATATATTACGTCGTCCGCCGCCCCTATCGGTGCTTTGGCCGATCTGCTGGCCTCGGCGGTGAATCCAAACGTCGGAGCCGCGGTGCTTTCTCCGGTGGCGACGGAGATCGAGGCTCAGACGGTCCGCTGGCTCGCTGATCTCATAGGCTACCCACGGGATTGCGGCGGGCTGTTGGTAAGCGGCGGAAATATGGCCAATTTCGTCGCGTTCTTAGCAGCAACAAAGGCGAAGGCCTCTTGGGATATCAAAAACGACGGTACCGCTGCGGCAGAACGCCGGCTTGTTGCCTATGTTTCGACCGAAACGCATATATGGATCGACAAGGCGGCCGAGCTTTTCGGGCTTGGCAAAAGTTCTATTCGACAGGTGCCCGTTGATGCGGATCAGAAAATGCTTATCCCGGCACTGATCTCGGCGATCGAGACCGACATTAGCAACGGACTCCAGCCCTTCATGGTAGTCGCTGCTGCCGGAACAGTTGGAACAGGGGCCGTCGATCCGCTGCCGGCGATAAAAAAGGTATGCGAGAGGTATGGCCTCTGGTTGCACGTCGACGGTGCCTATGGAGCACCGGCCGCAATGCTTCCTGACGCGTCCGAAGATCTTCGTGGACTTAACCTTGCAGATTCGGTCGCACTTGATCCCCACAAATGGCTCTATAGCCCGATCGAGGCCGGATGCACTCTTGTCCGCGACAAGCGGTACCTGATCGACGCATTCAGTCACCGCCCTGCATATTATAATTTTAATGGCGACGGCGAGAACGACCCGATAAACTTTCACGAATACGGCCTGCAGAATTCACGCGGATTTCGGGCTCTGAAGGTCTGGCTCGCGATCAAGCACGTCGGTCGCGAAGGTTACGAGAAGATGATCGGCGATGACATCCGGTTGGCAACGGAGCTTTTCCAGTTCGTTGAGGCTGAACCCATGCTCGAAACGGGTTCGCACAACCTTAGTATCACGACTTTTCGGTTCGTTCCTAAGGACCTCGACAGCGGCACAGCCGAGGGCAGCGAGTATCTGAATAAGCTGAACACCGAGATACTCAATCGCATTCAGAAAGGCGGGGAAGTATTTGTCTCGAATGCATTGATCGACGGCCGATATTTTCTTCGAGCCTGTATTGTAAATTTCAGAACAACGACCTCAGACCTTGAAGCGTTGGTTGAGATCGTTGTGAGAATTGGGAAAGAGGTTGATGCAGAACTGCGGTCTGCGACGATCGCGGTTTAGCATCATCCGGTCACCGTTTCTTCAAAGGGTCAGAATCGAAGACCGGGAGCAGGAACGATGGTTTAGGTTCGGAGTTCCAGCTTTAGCTGACTACTCTCGCCGAAGAGAATTGCTTTCAGCGAGAATAAGCCCGCTGAAGCGGGAACTCCAAACTTAGCCTTTGACACAAATGACCTGTTTTAGCTCGGCGACGACCTCGACGAGGTCGTGCTGGGCACGCATTACTTCCTCGATGTCCTTATAGGCACCGGGGATCTCATCGACGACGCCTTTGTCCTTGCGGCACTCGACGCCTTCGGTCTGCTTTTTCAGGTCCTCAATGGTGTACTTCGCCTTCGCCTTGGTACGCGACATCTTGCGTCCCGCACCATGCGAGCACGAATTGAACGATTCGGCATTACCGCGGCCCTTGATGATGAACGATTTCGCTCCCATCGATCCCGGGATAATACCGTAGCGGCCGTCTTCGGCGTTGATTGCACCCTTTCGGGTAACGTAAACCTTATCGCCAAAGTGCTCCTCGATCGCGACGTAGTTGTGATGACAGTTGACCGCAAACGGAGCGCGGACACTCTTGTCCGCATCGCCGGTTCCTCCGGCGAGATCGCCCGTTCGCGACGAAGCGTCGCTCATGCGGACAGGAGTGTCCGCACTCCATCCGAACATCCGCCTGAACGATTTGATCAGTCGGTTCATCATGATCTCGCGGTTCTTCATTGCGTACTTCTGTGCCCAGTCGAGGTCGTGCCAATAGGCCTTGAACTCGTCCGTGCCCTGGATGAAGTAAGCCAGGTCAGGCGAGGGAAGTTCGTTAAGCCGGTGCAGCGATTTCGCGGTCGCGATGTGACGCTCGGCAAGTTCCTTACCGATGTTTCGCGAACCCGAATGCAGCATCAGCCAGACGTTGTCTTCCGTATCCAGACAGACCTCGATAAAGTGGTTTCCGCCGCCGAGCGTTCCGAGTTGGACCATCGACTTTTGCTTGCGGTCCTGGATCTTCGGGTGAAGATCACCGAACGCTTCCCAGCCTTCCCAACGCGAGGCCTCGTCAACCGATTCCTTGTACGCGTTGAACCCGACCGGGATCGCTCGCTCTATCTCGTGGCGAAACTCCGCCATCTTCCGGTCGAGAATCCCGCTCTTGAACGGCGTCTTTACCGCCATCATCCCGCAGCCGATATCGACCCCGACCGTTGCGGGGATAACGGCGTCCCTGGTTGCGATGACCAATCCGACCATCGAACCTTTCCCCAGATGCGCGTCCGGCATTAGTGCAACGTGCTTGTAAAGGCACGGCAGACGCGATACGTTGCGGAGCATCGCTTCCTCCTCATGGTCCAGCCCATGCGTGACCCACGAAAGGACATCAGCCTTTGCTCCGCTAATGTTTAGTTTGTTGTATGGCATATGAATTCTCCATGTCTGATCGCCCGGCGAATGCGAACTCGGCATTCACGGAACGGAAATTGCACTGTACAAGCAAGAACGAACGTTTTTAAGACAGTGTGCCCATACTCGTTGATCGAACCGACGCGAATATGGAGGTTTTATGTTCCGAGGTGTTATTTATATTCTCACATTAGGTATTTTTCTTTCCGCCGGCATCATTGCCGGCACTCGATATGGGTCAGGCCAAACATTTGCAGTTCCTAGCTCGCAAACCCCGACGCCTACTCCGACGCCTACTCCGACGCCATGCCCCACGCCGGAGAATCCTGATGAACCGTGTCCGACCCCAACTCCAACGCCTGACGAAGAACCAAGCCCTGAACCATCCCCATCGCCAACAATCGAACAGCCCTCTCGATACTGAATCGATCTGCAGCACCCTTGCCGGACCAGCAGTTCGGCAAGCGGTGTCGCTGATCAATGGGGACAAACCGCAATGCCAGGCTTTACAGTTCGACTCTCTGATCATCGGGATTATCTGTCAATTGAAAGGCGGAATAACGACCGGCAGGGAGTATGACCCAAGAGCAATGGGCACACTCGCTACCGCTCAATGTTCTGCCTGCTGAGATGGTTGCGGCGGAAGGATTCGAACCTTCGCCCACGGGTTTATGAGACCCGCGCTCTACCGCTGAGCTACACCGCATCAAAAGGATCAAGGATGACGGATAAAGGACGAGGCACGTAAGTAATGGGACCTTTATCCCTTCTCCTTTCGCCTTTAAATTGGCCGATCGGGTGGGATTCGAACCCACGATCCCCTGCTTAAAAGGCAGGTGCCTTGACCGGGCTTGGCTACCGATCGGGAAGGGCAAACGCGGGGCTGAGGCCGGAAGGTCAACAAGCCGCGGGAATACGGTGTTTTCTTGCAAAACAGGTGTGTACGCATTCCCGCAGGCTCTCGTCTCCGCTCAGCCGCGTTTGGTTTGGTAAGACCGCTATAATTTTTGAAACTCGGAAGTAACCTTAGCCGGCCGGTCCCGAGGTGAACCGGCCGGTTGCGACGGCGTGGGAGGATCAGTGGACCGCGGCCAAGGCACGCTCGTGCCTCGGTATTGCCTCGCGGGCATTAATGACCTCTATCTCAAGCTCGATCGCCCGCTTGAACTCGTTAACGACCTCCGCAAGCGTTCTGATCTTGTAAAGGCTGTTCTCGCGTTCTTCGACCGAGCGGAGATCGAAATATAGCTCGATCTCTTCGCTGCAGTCGGCGATCTTGAGAGTTATCTCATGCCAGTCGTCCGAGTCTTTGCAGCAGACGCGTTTTTCACGGGCGTCTTCGACGACTGCGATGACATACGCCCGCATGTTGCTGAACTTGTTGAGGAACTCGCGTCGCTCAACGTGATATTTCTTGGCCATTATCTTTTCCTCTGGTCAATTTGCTGAATGTCTTTGCTTTAGGGGTTCCGCGCGACACACAGCAAACTAGGAAAAGCTGTGCGGTCACGTCGCGATAAATGTGCGACTCTTGAGTGCAAACATAGGTGTTATCTCCTTTGGTAAACTGGCCGCCCGCTTACGCAGGCGGTTCTGACTGGCGGGACCGAACGGACTCGAACCGTCATCGTCTTCCTCGACAGGGAAGTGCATAAGCCTTTCTGCCACGGCCCCTCTAACAGTTGTCAGTTGTCAGTTTTTGAAGCTGGCCTTCGTCTGACCACTGACCACTGAAGTTTGGGTGGATCGACAGGATTTGAACCTGCAACGGCCTCGTTCACAGCGAGGTGCTCTGCCGGATTGAGCTACGAACCACATAACGATTTGGGATTTGGGACTTGTGATTTCAGATTCCGCATTCCGAAATCCCAATTCCGCATTTGTTGGAGCGGGCGATCGGATTTGAACCGATGATGAACGGATCTGCAGTCCGCCGCCTTGGGCCGCTTGGCTACGCCCGCACACCGATTTCGGATATTGGATCTGGGATTTCGGATTTCGTGAAAACTCGAATCTGAACGATACCGAGATGAGCTAAAGACCCTCAAATCCACATTCCGCAATCACAAATCCGAAATCGAAAATGGTACACGCGGAAGGATTCGAACCTTCAATATCCGGTTTCTAAGACCGGCGCCTTTTCCGATTTGGCCACGCGTGCAGAAAAATTGGTCAGAGCGGCAGGATTTGAACCTGCGAACACTTGTTTCCAAAACAAGCCCGTATAGCCATCTGCGGAACGCTCTGTAACAGTGGTCAGTGATCAGTGGTCAGTCGTCGAAGATGGTGTTCGTCTGCGACCGACGCCTGAACGCTGACAACTTTTTCTGGCTTCGGGGGAAGGATTTGAACCTCCATTTACTGGTTCAGAGCCAGCCGTCCTGCCGATTAGACGACCCCGAAAGATCAGTTGTCGGTTGTCGGTCGCCGGTCTTCGGATCGGTTATCGACAAAGACTCAAAAGCGACAGACAACGAAAAAATTGGAGGAAACGGTAGGACTCGAACCTACAACCTGCTGATTCGTATTCAGCTGCTCTGATTCCGTTGAGCTACGTCTCCTGAAAGTAGTGACGAGGGAAGAGTGGCGAGTGACAAGCCTCAAAAAGCTCGTCACTCATCACTCGTCCCTTGTCACTGAAATACGGCTATTCAGTTGTCAAACATCGAAAAGAAAAGGAGCGGCTTACTCCGGGGTCTCCGTGACCCGGGCGTAACCGCTCCTAAAAACTTCGCGACGAAAAATTCTCGTCTTCTTTTCGATGTTTCGGGAGCGGGAACGCCGCTCCCGCTGTGTCAAACTGGTTGTTCGGTGCGATCAAGATCGCGCCGTTTCGGCTGATAATTGCCTGTTTCGAGGCTCGCACACGCAAACGTATTCCAACCCGTTCCGGGCAGCATCAAAATGGCCGCCGTGAGGGTCGGGAATATTCTCGATGTATGTAACGAACTTCGGGTCATCAACTGATCTCCAAAAAATTTGCCGCGCACTTTCCGCGACAGGTGAAGAGTTTTAGCACGACAAAAAATCGCTTGTCAAGCATTTTTTGAGAAAAAATTTCAGGCAGGCTAATTTGAGCGAAAATGTTGGAACCCTTTCGGTTTCATTTCCGACGCCACGCCGTCGCGGATAAGTTCCATCCTCCCAACATTTGCGGTGATCTCTCCGATGCAGGTGAGATCCGCGAATTCGGCCGGCAAATTTTTTTTCGGATCGGCGGTGAAAAGCAGCTCGAAATCCTCGCCGCCATCTAATGCGAGATGCAGTTTTTCGTCGAGAGAAGTGAAAATCGAATCGAGCCGGATGTCGATCGGAATCTGCTCGGCAAAGATCACGGCTCCGGCGCCGCTCGCCTCGCAGATGTGCCCTAGGTCCGATGACAGCCCATCGCTCAGATCGATCATCGCCGAAGCGGGGAGTTGACTCGAAACGCCCAGACGCGGCGCTGGACAAAGCTGCCGTTCAATCATCTCACGCACCGTTTGCCTTAGGTCCTGATCGGGCCGGGTTCCGGATTCCAGCAGCTTAAGACCGCCAGCCGCGCCGCCGAGCGAGCCGGTCACGTAGATCTTGTCGCCGGGTTTTGCACCGGAACGCGGTATCGCCCGGCCGCGTTCGACCTCGCCCAAAACGATCGAATCAATGACAAATTTCTCGGGAACTCGAGAGACATCGCCGCCGACCAATTCTACGCCAAAATCCCTCGCGAGGCCGTGCCAACCGGCATAAAACCGATCGAGAAAGTCACTTTTCCAGAGCCTCTCCGGCACACCAAGCGAGAGCATCGCAAATGTCGGCTGGCCGCCCATCGCGGCAATGTCCGAAAGCGATACAGCAAGCGCTTTATGGCCCAAAAACTCGGGAGTAGTCCACCCGATCCGAAAATCGACATCCTCGACCAGCATATCCGCCGTGATCAAAAGGTCGGTCTTGCTGTCCTTCGGGAGCACGGCGCAGTCATCACCGATGCGGCCCAGGCCGTATGATTTCTTAATGTGATGGATGAAGTCGAACTCGGACCGCATTTTAAATAGATTGACACAAGTGCCGTAAATACATACAATAACGGCGGTTTATTTACTACCGACTTTAACACAATTTAAACAAAAACATGGGGCAAGCAGCGGTGGCGATACCGGAAAAACTCTATTTTAAGATCGGCGAAGTGTGCGAGATCGTAGGCGTTCAGGCACACGTTCTACGATACTGGGAGACCGAGTTTTCCCAGCTCTCGCCGCAGAAGAACCGTTCGGGCCAACGCAGCTATCGTCGCCGTGATGTCGAGATCGCCCTTCGGATCAAAGAGCTTCTTTACGACGATCTTTTCACCATCGCCGGTGCGCGAAAGAAGCTGCAAGCCGAATCTCGTGCCGAGGCTCCAAAGCTGAAAGTTATCCGCCCCGAGCCGCCGGGAGAAGCGGGCTCGCCAAAGTCGGAAGCTCCCGGTCTTTTCGATGAGCCGATCGACGACGCGGATGAGATCACGCTTGACGACCGGATCGAAACTGCGGTCGAGACCGTTCGTGCCGTCGAGAAAGACCTTGGGCCCGACCAGCGGGAAGCGTTGAAAAACCTCGCCCAGCATCTTCTCGAGCTACGGTCGATGCTGAAGAACGGCCGTTAGACTATGCTTCGCAGCTTGCCTGATGGGTTTGACAATCCACGCACTCGAATCTAAAGTTGAAACTTCGCGATCGGGATGTAGCGCAGTCTGGTAGCGCGTTCGCTTGGGGTGCGAGAGGTCGTGGGTTCAAATCCCGCCATCCCGACCAACAAATATTGAGCCGGCGAGTCGTTTGACTTGCCGGCTTTATCTATTTGGAACCGAGACTGAAAGATCTTTCTAGCTCAGGCGGACGGTCAGATAGGTGACCGTTCCGCGCCTTGAGATGAGCAATAGTATCGGACGCCCGCCTGACTGTTGAAGAGCGGCTTCGACCTCTTCTGCCGTCTTCACCACCCGTCGATTTACCTCGAGGATCATATCGCCGCGGGCGATGCCAGCCTCGGCCGCTGGGCCGCTCGGGTCGATATCCACGATGACAAGACCCTCGGTTTCCGAGCCCGTGCCGTACTGGCGTGCAAGAGCCGGCGTGACCGGTTGAAGAGTTACACCGAGTTTTCCGCTGCCGCGTTCGGGTTGGGCTTCGTCGCCCGGTTGCGCGGGCTGGTTGGCCGATGCCGTTTCCGAGTCAAATTCGTCCAGGACCGCAGTCAAATCGACGGTGTTGCCGTTACGAAGGATACTCAGCTTGACCTCCGTTCCCGGAAGGGTTCCGGCGATCTTGTTGCGGAGAACGTTGCCGTCGTCGATCTTTTCGCCGTTGACGGCCGTGATGATATCGCCGCGTTGGACGCCGGCCTTTTCGGCGGCACTTCCGGGGCGGACATTGCTCACGAGAACCCCAGAAGCGTCAGGAAGGTCAAGCGCCCGGGCGGTATCACCCGTCACTGCCTGAATATTCACACCCAAAAGGCCGCGGCGGACCTTACCATTGGCGAGCAACTGGTCCATCACGTTCTTCGCCATATTTGACGGTATCGAGAAGCCAATACCGATATTTCCGCCGCCGCTGCCCGGCGAAGAAAGTATTTGTGAATTGATGCCGATCAATTGGCCTTCGAGATTTACCAAAGCCCCGCCGGAATTGCCGCGGTTGATAGGCGCATCGGTCTGCAAAAAGTCTTCGAATGAATCGGCTCCGCCGTAGGCCAGTCCGGTCCGGCGGCCTTTTGCCGAAATGATCCCGGCCGTAACGGATTGGCCGATTCCGAGCGGGTTACCTATAGCAAGAACGATATCGCCGACGCGGACGGTATCCGAATTTCCAAGCGAAAGAAACGGCAGGTTCTGCGCCTCGATCTTTAGAACGGCCAGGTCGCTCGGTTTGTCCATTCCGACGAGTTTTGCCTCAAAGCGTTGATTGTCTGCCGTGATCGCTGTTATCCGCGTTGCTTCGTCAACGACGTGGGCGTTGGTCAACACCGTGCCGTCGGCCGAGACGATAACGCCCGAGCCGACACCTCGTTCGACACGCGGACCTTGATTTCCACGCGGGCCGGGGAACTGACGAAAGAACTCGTCAAAGGGCGAGCCTTCTTCGGTACGGCGCATCTGCGGCTGCGACCGTACTTCGGATTCGATCCTTAAAACAGCGGGCGACGTTTTCTCAACGATATCAGCATAGGAAGTACGAATGCCGTCAACCACGACCGGTGCCGGCGGCGGAGCCGTTTCGGATGGCGCCGGCACCTCCGCAGGCGACAGCAGGCCCGTATTGCAGCCTGCAATAAAGAGCGTGAAAACGAATATAAAGGCGATCAATGCTTGTGACCTTTTCATTTCAAATACTCCGCAATTCAATGATCTTGATCGGTAACATCCGTCGAGTATTTCGATCCAGAAGTTCTAGACTAACAAATCAATACGCTATTGTGGCACTAATGGTTCGGCAAATCCGCAGCATCGCCCACGCGTCACGCGCCGGCGACCTGCCGGAGCGAATCGCGAAAAACATAAGCAAGCGACTTGTAGATCAATTTTGAGCACAAGAACGCCGGTGCGTCGAACAGATCGTTGAATGAATACTCGACGAGGTCCATCCCGACGATGTTCTTTTTCTCTGCTGTTCGTCTGATCAACTCAAGCGTTTCGTACCAACCCAATCCACCGGGTTCCGGCGTGCCGGTGGTCGGCATGATTGCCGGGTCGAGGCCATCGATGTCGATGGTCAGATAAACGTTGTCGGTCAGCCCGGCGATCGCGTCGTCTATCCAGTCCGTCCTGCCGGCGACATCGCGTGCCCAGAAGATCTTGGTAGGGAGGCCGTCCGCGATCGAGCGAGCTTCATCCGCCGAAAGCGACCGGATGCCGACCTGCACCGACGGGATCCGCATATCCTTGACAACCCTCGCCATTATCGAGGCATGCGAATGCGGTGTGCCGTCGTAGGTGTCGCGGAGATCGGCGTGGGCATCGATCTGCAGAACGCTGATGTCGTGATATTTTTCTGCATGGGCCTTGATGACAGGGGCCGAGACCGAGTGTTCGCCGCCGATCATACAAACGAACTTGTCCGAACTGACCAACCGCTTCGCTTCGGTGTAGAGAGCATCCATCATCTCAGCCGGCGTCTCACGCGGAGTGAACTCCGGCAAAGTATGAATGCCGACCTGGTAGGGCTCGGTATCGGTCTCTTCCTCGTAAAGCTCCATATTCCGCGAGGCGTCAACGATCGACATTGCGCCGCGCCCGGTTCCCGTTCCGTACGAGACGGTGCCTTCATACGAAACAGGCCAAACGAGTATCTTGGACCGGTCAAATGAAGATAAGCCCTCGTCGTCAATCCCGCCAAAATTCATCGGCAACTCAGCAGATTCGCTCATGCTTTCTATTTTAGACGCCAGCGGCACGTTTTCAAAGATTCGCGGCCTCGCCGTGCCTCAGCTTTGGCATGGATCAGCCCGGGTTTTACTTGTTCAGGCGACTTTCTGGACACTAACGTCGAACCCATGATATGTTTAAACATGTTGTGCGGCCATGGGCTTCGTTCGGGCAGCACACAATTCTTATCGCTTCCGGCTCTTGCCGAGCCCATTTTCCGGAAAATCCAAGCTGTCGGTGCAGAACGCGGATTACGTGTTGTTTGGCCATTTCGGCAAGTGCCTGTCAAACGCCGGCAATTTCCACCGGCACTATCATCTCTTCAAAATCACAGGAGGAAAAAAATGAAAAGGTTGACCCTATTCGCTCTGTTCTTTTTCGCATTCGGTCTTTTCTCGGCCGATGTTCTCGCCCAGCAAAAACTCTCGAAGGTCGTAACAGATGCCAGCCGTTGGGACGGCATCGACTTCACGGCACCGGCAGTATGTACCGGCACTCCGGAGCAATGCGCGGTAAAGATGCTCACCGAACTAAATATCGAGGTCGGTGCGTCGCCCGACTTTAGCGTCTATCAACTCGGCAAAGTCAACGAAAAGAGCGTAACGGTGGTATTTGTTTCCCGCCTCGTCGAGGACGATGAATCGGTGCTCGGAAAGCTCTACCGGCTTGAGTTCAGTAAAGCCGATGTTGAGGACACATCGTTCACACTTGAAGGCGTTGGTCAGATGTTCCAGTGTATGGAAGGGCCCATCGGCTGGCGCAAAACGGCTTGTCAATAGTCCGAAGTTGCTCGAAATGAAAATGCCCGGTCGCAAATGGCCGGGCATTTTGCATTGTCGATCGTTTCACGGGACTATCGCCGATTGAGCTTTTCGTCGTAAAGTTCGCGATAGACCCGATAGTTGTTCATCACCTTAAAGACATAGTTCTTGGTCTCGGCAAAGCCGACCTCCGCTGCGAAAAGCCCGGGATCTTTGGGTTTGGTCCGGTTGAGCCAGCGAGCGGCGTTGTCCTCGCCGGCATTGTAGCTTGCCGCGACCGCCTCATAGAGCCCGCCGAATTCGTCCTTGATCTTACGAATGTAGATCGAACCGATCGCGATGTTCGTCTCCGGGTCGTAAAGGTCATCGGGCTGAAGCCGCGGATATCCGGCCTCGTCCTTATACTTGATGGCGGTATCAAAAACGAGTTGAATAAGCCCGCGAGCCCCGGCGGGCGATTTTGCGTTCGGCCGGAACGAGCTTTCCTGTTTCATTATGGCCAGAATGAAACGCGGATCGATGCGTTGCTTCGCGGCGTGCCGCATAACCTGAAGCTTGAACGGCGTCGGGTATTGCGAATACATTCGCGAAGAGACCACAGCGGTCTTTTTGACCGGCGACCCCGTGTTTCGCTCATCGGCGAGGCCGCCGAAGTAAGAGGTCGGAGACTGCGTTATCGACGCGAAAACCGTGTTCGCCTCGCTCCTCTTTCCTGCTTTATCAAGGGCAAATCCTTTTAAAAATCTCGCTTCGTCAGCCGAGGTCATCGAGCCCGCAAAGCTGCGAACGGCGAGCATTCGGTCGGCAGCGGCGGCAGCCTCATTCCAGCGTCCGCGGTAGAGTTCCATTCGGACCAGAGCCTGTAAGGCATTGACCTCAGTGGACTTACCCGGAAATTCAAGCACCGCCTTTTCGACCCACTCGGCCGCTTTGGCGTATTCTCCCGCCTCGCGATAGGCGTCGATGATGTTCAAGTATGCCGATTCGATCCTCTCGCCGGTCGGGAACATCACGGTGTATTGCTCGTAGGTTCGGGCGGCTTCGAGATTCTTTCCGGCTCGAACGTAGCTTGCCCCTTTGAAGGCGAGGCCGTCGCGGCCTTCTTTGGTCATCGGGTGGTCTTTCAGCAGACGATCGAACCACTCGACCGCCTTCAGGTATTCGCGTTCCCACATATACGAGCGGGCGGTGCCGAAAAGGGCCTTCGGCGTTCCGGCCGCCTCGGGGTATTTCTCAAGTACGATCGCCCAGTGCTCGCGGGCCTGCGGAAAGAGCCGATTTGCCATGTAGGTTTCCGCACGCGAGAGATGTTCTTCAACGGCCATCACCGGCAGCTTTCCGCCGGCCTCAAGCTTCGCCGCATTGTCGGCATCGATCGCCCGCCGAAGTGCCGCATCCGAAGTCTGAGAAAATGCTCCGGTTACGAATAAAACGATACAACAGGTGATTGCCAAGTAGGTTTTCATAAATACAATTTTGGTAGGAAACACTTAGTTAAGGTTAACCGAGCCTTTGATGAATTGACAATACCCAGCGTTCGCCTTCTGTTTATTGTTGACGAGATTTGTGTTGGTTATATGCGAAAGGAATGTGATAATTCTATAGAATCCAAAGAAACGATAAAACATATGAAAAGCTCCCTATCATTTAAAATCTTGACGTCATTTCTATCGGTTCTATTGGCTGTTAACGTCAACGGTGCAATTGTTCTGGACCCTTCCTTCGATGGTGACGGCCTAGTTACGGTCGATTTCGAGACGAATGAGAGTCGTGGCTCCTTCGCCCGATATTTATTTCAGCAACCGTCACAAAGGCTGATCATTGGTGGTGAGCATGTATATCCGCTGCCGTTACCACAGGCTGCCGGCATCGCGTTCTGCGGCCTGACCTCGTCTGGCGAACTGGACGTGAACTTCGGGACAAACGGAAAAACCTTACAGATACTGAACAATTCTTTTTATCGACTCGTTGATGTTAAGCAGCTTTCTGATGGCCGTTATTTAAGACTATGGGAGCAATTTGCCGGATTCTCAAATTCTGCCTTTCTTACGCGTTATAACGCAAATGGTTCGCTAGATCAATCTTTTTCGGCGAACGTAAATTCGTTTGGCAGCAATGTTCGGGCCATCGGTTTCGCCTTGAGGCAAGATGGAAAGATAAATGTGATTAT
The DNA here is from genome assembly GCA_019639135.1 of Acidobacteriota bacterium. Lineage (GTDB taxonomy): Bacteria > Acidobacteriota > Blastocatellia > Pyrinomonadales > Pyrinomonadaceae > OLB17. The sequence goes on along the minus strand of JAHBSL010000002.1, from coordinate 247,782 downwards.
GGCAGAATCGGGGGCCGGGCCGTACCGGCTGATGCGATTAAACGCCAACGGAAGCCGCGATCAATCATTCGGTACGAACGGGATCACGAGCCTGAATCTTAGCCGACTAGGAAGTTTTACAATCGTTGGTATTCATATACAAACCGACGGGAAGATCGTCTTAGCAGGTATGGCGAACGACCGCGGGACACCATCCGGCGGCAATATAGCTTGGGCATTGCGGGTAGATGAGTCTGGCAACCTTGATAGAACATTTGGGTTACAGGGGGTTGTAAGGGTAGTTTTTCCGACGGGTACAGGCATTGGTATCCAGGGCACATTTCTCCAATCTGACGGTAAGCTGCTCTTGGTCGGCAGGGTTGGCGAAAGCCCGACCGACTTTGACTTTCTGTTATTGCGGTTAACTAAAAGGGGACGCGGAGACGTCGGGTTTGGTCAACACGGCATTGTTCGCACGAATTTGGGGACAACGGGGAGCATCGAATCTGCGGCGGCGGTCGTAGCTTTATCGGATGGCAAGTTGGTTGTCGTTGGCGACTTCAGGCCTTCAGGAAACGATCCATCGCATTTCGCCGTTGTTAGGTATTCATCAACCGGTGTTATTGAGGATACTGGTTTGACTGCATTTTACGACGGCTTAAGCGCGATACCGACATCAGTTTTGGTACAACCTGACGGTAAGATAGTTGTGGCCGGATCAACCGATACCCCAGACATAATAAATAACGGGAAACGGTTCGCGATCGCTCGATTTCTCCAAGAATAGACATGTCCGTTAAGATTAATCCGACTCTATTTGTAACAACTTTGATCCACAAGAATTTAGGAATATATGAAACTTGCATTGAATGGCGCGACCACGATGACGGCGGACCTCGAGACGGATATCCGCTCGGCCGCGGCGGCGGGATTTGAACTGGTGGAACTCCGTTCGAATAAGCTTTACGACTATCTTGACGGGCACACGGTCGAGGACCTGAAGCAGCTTTTGGAAGAGACCGGCGTCGGAGTGCTCTCGATCAACACGCTCGAGCATATCACGTGGCGTTCGGACGAAGACTACGCCGCGATCAAGGAAGAATGCGAAAAGCTTTCGGCCATTTCGGCAGCGATCGGCTGCCCGTACGTGCTTTCTGTTCCGGGAGCTTTGCGGCAAGGGCCGAAGACCGACGAAGAGACCATCGAGGAATCCGTCCGCGTGCTTAATGAACTCGCGGACATTGCCGAACCGCACGGCATCAAGCTCGGTTTCGAATTTCTCGGCGAGGCAGGGAATTCGGTGACGACGCTCGACCTCGGCAGCAAGATCGTTGACCTCGTTGGCCGCGAAAGCGTTGGTAATGTGATCGACACCTATCATTTTTACGCGGGCAGTTCCTCGTGGGAGGCACTCGAGAACCTCGACCCGCAGAAGCTTTTCATCTTTCACATCAATGGAGCCGAAGACCTGCCAAAAGATCAGCTTAACGATTCGAAGCGGCTCTATCCGGGCGAAGGCGTTCTGCCGATCGCAAAGATGAAAGAGACGCTCGACAAGATCGGCTACGAAGGCCCGGCGAGCGTTGAGATCTTTCGGCCGGAATATTGGGAGCGTGACCCGTTCGTCGTCGCCAAAGAAGCGAAAGAAGCGGCCGAAAAGGCTCTCGGACTCGGAAAGTACGCCGCCGGCGGAAGTTGGTAAGTTCAGAGTGCGCGATTTATCGCGTAAACCTGATAATACGAAACAGATACGCGATAAATCGCGCACTCAAAGCGAGATCAATGGATAAAGTTCGCATTGGCATAGTCGGAACCGGTTATATCGGTAATGTTCACGGGCGTATTTATACCCGCGATGAGCGGGCTGAGGTCTCGGCGTTGTTCGATATCGTCCCAGAGCGGGCGGAGCGTACCGCAAAGAGCATCGGCGGCAAGGTCTGCTCGTCGCGCGACGAACTGATGGCGAACTGCGACGCCGTTCTCGTTTGCTCGCCGAACAAGACGCATAAAGAGATCGCGCTTCACGCCATCGCCGAAGGGAAGCATGTGTTTTGCGAAAAGCCGTTCGCGATCGGCATTGAAGACGCGGCAGAATTACGCGATGCAGCCAACGGCGGCAAAGGTGTGTTCCAGGTCGGGCACAACCGCCGCTTTGCACCGGTCTATGCGACGCTGAAGGATCTGCTCGGTAACGACACGGCTCACTCGGCCCACATAAAGATGAACCGCGGCGAACTGAAGAATCCCGTTTGGACCGGCGACGTGAATGTGACCGGCGGCTTTCTTTACGAGACGACCATACACCTCTTCGATATGATGCGGTTCCAGTTCGGTGAGATCGAAGAGCTTGTCGCCTACGGGTCGCAGCACGAATATCCCGAACTCGACGAATTTTCGATCATCTTCAAGTTCAAGAGCGGCTTTCACTGCACCTTCGCATCTTCCTCGGACGCGAGTTGGCATTTTCCCTTTGAGAGGATCGAGGTCTTTTGTCATCACCGAACTATCATGACGGAAGAAATGGAACGCTTGCTCGATTCCTGCGGAATGGACGCAAACTTTGAAACGCTCTCATTTCATATGACGGAAAAAGAGGAGCGTTGGGGTTATGTTCAGGAGGACCGTGCGTTCATCGATTCGATCCTCGCGGGCAGCGAACCGCTGGTGACCGCCGAAGACGGTTTCCGGTCGGTCGAATTGGTCGAATCGGTATATACTTCCATCCGAAGCGGAGAACGAATACGCTTTTGAAATGTAGCGGAACCTCGGTCAGCGTTTCCGCGTAGCTAAAGGTTGTGATCCAGTGTCAAAATTGCGGCAAGACAAATGCCGATGAAAGCCAGTTCTGCAGGTTTTGCGGAGCAAGGATGGCCGTCAGGCAGCAGGTCGATTACGACCAGGCTCCGCCGCGGCCCTATGCCTGGAAGACCGATGAGTTTCAAACGCAGGCAGAAGGGAAGACGATCAACCTCGGTGCCCGGCCGCAGACCACGCCGCTGCTTGAAACTCCCTTAGCTCCCCAAGCCGGTGCACTCGCCTACACGGGGCCCAAAGACCTTTCCGGCAACTATCGCTGCCCGTTTTGCGGGACGCATTTCCTTCCCGTCATCGAAAGGCGCATCTCGACCGCGGGCTGGATCGTCTTCGGCACCCTGCTTATCTTCACGCTTTTCTTTTTTTGGATAGGTTTGCTTTTGAAAGAGGATGTCCCGGTTTGCCCCATCTGCAAGCGGGCAGTGAAATAGATCAGCGGTAAACGTAGCCTTTTGGGTGGACGATCCGCACGTCGGGATTTGTGCTTAGGACGTCCAGGCGATAGAAACCCTTCTTTGTGCTGGTCGAAAGATAGGTCAGCAGAAACTGCCGGTCGAGCAGCAGTTTGAGTTCGCGAAAGAATGGGTCGTAGCTGATCGGAGCGATCTGGCCCTGGAAGAACGCCCGGCCGCCCGTTTCCTTTGCAAGCCGCTCTAGCGAACCTTGTCCGAACAATGCCAACGCAGTGTTCCGGTTGTCGGTCAGAACCGTCGGCGAATATATCGAAAACACCGAGACGCTTTTTCGCTGGGCGTTAAAAATGGCTCGGTCCAGATCAACGCTCTGGCTCGGCGTCGCGCCGAAAAAACCCTGCGAAGCATCGACCCCGTCCGAGACCATAAAGATAGCCCGGCGTCCGGCTGGAAGCGAATCGAAACGATTCAAGGCATCGAGCACACCGTCATAAGGATTCCGCGGCGAAACGGTTGAGCTTGAGGCGACTATCCGAAGCGAACGTGCCGCTTTTTCAAGGTCGGTCGTGAAACGCTGCCGAACCTGAAGGACGCCCGCCCGAAGATATCCGACCATCACCCGTGAGCCTTTCGGAAGTCCACGAATGAAGTTCGCGATGTCCTTTAGCTGGAGGTTGAATTCGGAGGTCAGGTCGTCCTGGATCAGAACGGCGAGTGCGAGCGGGGCATCGTCGATGCTCCGGATAGAGAGGATCGTCTGCTCGATCCCATTCTCGCGAACCAGTAGCTGATCGACCTCGACCAGTTCCTGCTGCTGACCCGTGCGGAGTTCCTGTTGGGTGTAAATGGAGATCGGGATAGAAACCGTTCGAGCCTGGGTGTCCGGCTGGTCCTGTCCCTGGGTCGCCGTAACGAGGAGCAACGTGAACAGCACACAAACAAGCGAATGTGCCGCCGCCTTCGCCAGTGCCAACCTACTCGATCTGAAAGGTTTTCGTTCGTTGCTCATCGTTTCAGGACCTAGTTTGAATTAGAATGATACTGTTTGTAAAGTAAATCGGGAATGAGCGACCTGCCGGTAAAATACGATGTTGACGCCCGCGAGCTTGCCCGCGGCCGGAATTTGCGGCTCGCGGCCATTGCGTCGCCGGTCGTCTTGACGCTGCTGCCGATCATCGTTTCGGCGATCCTGTTCGTGTTTTTCGCCTCGTCGCCGCCGGTCGCGGCTACGATACTTTTCTTTGGATTCCTGATCACGGCGATCGGTTTCCTTAAAGGGGCAATACTCTCGGCCATCTTTGCTTACAAGTATTCACGCTGGCGAAATGAGGTGAGGGAACTGATGGCCATTGACGGCATCAAGGCCGGCGAGGTCGATTGGTTCCGGCATGAGCTTAAGCCGCAGGAGAAGCGTGCACTCAAAGAAATGGAGCGCAACGACCCGCTTCTTGCCGATGCCTATCGCGAAACGCTCGCCTCGCGGCTCACCGCAACCCGGGTCATCAGGGCGACACGTAAAAAGCTCAACGAAACAAAGCGGCGAGAGAATAAACTTCGCCAGCTCAAGACCGAACGTAAGGCCGAGTTTCTCGACTCGATCAGGAAGGACGCCGAAAAGTTAGAGAAAATAAATGCGGAAGCCCAGGGAATGCTCGGCGAGGCCGAAGCTCGGCTCCAGATGATCGAGGCCGCGGCACTTCGCGGCGGCAGCCTTGCCGGCACTGAACTCGCGATGAAGCGGCTCTCCGCACGCTCGTCCGAACTCCCGATTGCACTTCAGGAAGCACAGGCCGCGGAAGAGATCCGGCTCGAACTTGAACGCGAGACCGAGGCCGAAATGATCCCCGCAGAAAAGTAAAAGCAGCGAGCGACCGCCTGAGCCGTTCCAAACGCGTGAATTGAACCTGTTTCAAACAGGTGGGTGGCCTTCTACATCTTTCGATGCATCTAAGCCTCATCCTCCGGCGGCTTCCCGCGTAGGGAGCCGCACTGAAATCGGCATCAGCCTCCCTCAATTCAAGTGTTGGCTCAATTATAAATGCGTTCAGTCACGCACCCGGCAGTCATTGCTCGCCGCCTAGGAAAACTATAGCACTCGGAGAAGTGGAAGGAAAGAAATCTGTGGGCTCTGCCCGGATAAAAATCACATCGAACGGTCGGACTCAAGTTCCTGCGGAACGATGTCCTTGTGTTTGAGGATGCGGTCGAGCATCTCCGTACATTCTGCGCTCCGCGAGGCGAGCTGCGCATCCGATTGCTGATGCTGATGCTGCTGTTGATGGAGTTCGTCGGCGATGTGAAGTGCGGCGAGGATCGCGACCTTAAGCGAATCGACCGTCAGCGTACCGGACGAGATGTCGCGCATCTTCGAATCGACGTAATCGGCGAGTTTTTGAATATACACGTTGTCGCCATCCGAGCGGATGCTGTACGTCTGGTTGTAGATCTCGACGCGGATCGCCTGTTCGGCCGAGCCGCCGTCCTCGCGTCCGACCGCCATCACTGAACCCTCCCGACCGCGGCAGCGACCTCGGTATCGAGGATCGTCATCGCCTCAAGCATGGCCTCGACCTTGAGCTGGATCGCATCGCGCTCGGTGAGCAGCGATTCGATCTTCTCTTCAAGCCGCATTCGCTCGGCATCAAAGCCAAGCTTTTCGCGGCGAAGATCGACGAGCTCTTTTTCGAGCTTTTCATTTTCATCGCGAAGTTTTTTTGCAAACTCGATGGTGAGGTAAATCTTATCCTCGAGATGCGAGAACTTCTCCATTCCCGTTAGACCATTCATCCGATTGACTCCAGGTGAGAGCATTTGGCTGATCGCGTGACGACGATTATCCAAATTTTCTCACGAAACTGCAAGTTCGATCTATTTCCGCTATTAAGCTCGCGGCACAAGTCCCATCGCATCTTTAAGCTGAGAGAGGATCGTGTTGTATTCCGCCTCGGCCTCGGCGTCGGTAAGTGTCCGCTCATCGCTCCGGAACTCAAGCCGGATGGTCAGCGAGCGGACATCATCCGCGAGCCCCTTGCCTTCAAAGATATCGACGAACGAGACCGCCCGAAGGTTTGCGGCACCCGCGGCAAGTGCGGTCCGCTGCACCTCGGCAAAGGTCAGCGAACGCGGGACCAGAAACGAAATGTCGCGTACGACCGCAGGAAACCGCGATAGAGGCGTGTAAACAGCCGGGTCGCTCGGTTCCGCGAGTATCGTTTGTAGATCGAGCTCCGCAACATATACAGGCTGCTTAAACTTGTAATTGGCTGCGATTTCCTCATTCAGCCGGCCGAAAGTTCCGACCACGCGGCCGTCCTTTACCACCTCGCCGGCCTGGCCCGGCCGCAGGTGCGAGACCTCTGCGGGGCGGTATTCATAGCCCGCTGTTCCGGCTGCCTCAAGAGCGGCTTCGACCGCTCCTTTTGCATCGTAGAGATCGAGCGGACGGGCCGGCATCGCACGGTCCTCGTGTACCTCGCCGCCGGTCACAGCGATGGTGAAAAGCTCGCGTTCGACCGGCAGCTCGCCCATACCGGAAGCGGCAAACGCCTTGCCGATCTCGAAGAGCTTAACGTCCCGCCGCTGATGGTTGAGATTTAGCCGAAGAGCGCCAAGCAGGCCGGGAATAAGCGTAGGCCGCATCCGGACGGCACCTTCGATGACCGAGTCCTTGAGCGTAACAAATTTTTCCTCGCCGCCTTCGCGAAGGAACTCGGGCACTGCTGCGAAAAGATCATCGTGGCGGACGTCGATGAAGCTATAGGCGATCGCTTCGTCGAAGCCTTGCTCTGCGAGTGCTCCGCGGAGGCGGCGTTTACGCACCTCGGTCGCCTGATATTCGCCCGCACCGTAAGCGGGCGGGAGTTCGTCCTTGATGTTCTCGTAACCCGCGTGGCGGGCGACCTCTTCTACAAGGTCTTCCTCGATGGCGATGTCGTGCCGCCAGGTCGGCGATGTATATTCGCCCTCACCGATGCGCTCGATGCCGAGAGCCGAGAGTATCCGTTCACATTCATCGGCCGCGACATCGAGCCCGGTTAGCCGTTTGACGGCCGCGGAAATATTGGCTGAGCGTACCGTTCGCTCCTGTTGGCGTTCGGGATAAACGTCCACGATGTCCGCCGCCTCGCCGCCCGCGAGTTCGAGGATCAACTCGGTCGCACGGTCCGAGGCACGGATAAGATTTTCGATATCGACGCCGCGCTCAAAGCGATAGCTTGCCTCGGTCGCGAGGCCCAGCCGACGCGAGGTCTGACGGATGTTCTCGCGTTTGAAATAGGCGACCTCAAGCAGGACGTTCGTTGTCGCTTCGGTAATGCCGCTTTCAAAACCGCCCATAACGCCGGCGACGGCAACGGGGCGTTCGGCGTCGCAGATGGCGAGCATCGTTTCGTCAAGCTCGCGTTCGGCCTCGTCGAGAGTCGTGATCTTCTCGCCTGCCCTGGCAGTGCGGACGACGATCCGCTTTTCGGCGAGTTTATCGAGGTCAAAGGCGTGCATCGGTTGGCCGAGTTCGAGCATAACGTAGTTCGTAATGTCGGCTACGTTGTTGATCGAACGCTCACCGAGAGCCTCGAGCCGATCGACAAGCCACTCCGGCGAAGCGCCGATCTTTACCCCGCGGATGACGCGAGCCGTGAAGCGATGGCAAAGCTCGGGATTCTCAATACGTGCGACCTCAGGAGCAAGGACGGCCGGAAACGGGATCGAGTCCACGGCAACGTCGTCCATGGTCTCTCCGTGCGTCTGCGTCACCGCGGCAAGTTCCTTCCCCGTTATCACGCCGAGTTCGCGGGCGACGCCGAGATGCGAAAGGCAGTCCGGCCGGTTCGACGTAAGATCGATGTCGAGAACAAGGTCGTCCTTATGCGGATGAATGCCCTCGACCGCCAGACCAACGCGCGTCAAAGCCGCTGCCGTCTCCTCCGGCGAAAGTTCAATATCAATAAGCTCCCTGAGCCAGTTGTAGCTAATATTCATTCAGAAAAAGGTTAGTTGTTGGATTCTATTACATCCCAAACAAGATTCGGGCCGTCGAGCAGTATTGAAACCTGATTAAGTACATCGCGGCCCAAAACTCCAATGTCGTCGTCAATTAAACAGAACTCGCCTGTGAACCGCTTGCCTTGAAAAACGATCTGCAGTTCGATTGAACGATAGGATCGAGAACTGCCGTCAAATGCAGTCAGCCGAACTGTTCCGAAACGGGCCGAATCAAGAACCGGGGCCGGAATCCGGTCTTCAGGCAGGAGTGAAACGTCCGCACCCGTATCAAGAAGCATCTTGATCTCATCGCTCCTTTCACCAGTAGTTCTATTTCTTTTCAGGACAGTTCCAATCGGAGCGGGCGGGTCAAAGCTCGGGTCAAATTCAGTCTTCAATGTCTTCCTCGACAGTTTTTATAAATAGCTTAGCGTCGTCCTTATTTGCCAGACGCGGACTCATAATTCGCCTGGGCGGATCATCGGGGACGATAATGTAAACCCTTGCAGCCTCGGGAAGTTTGAATTCCGAAGGAATGACGACCCTACCATCTTTTACGACACCTTCGAAGGTTGTTACAGACATATCTTCCTGCCCTCAACTTTATCACATTTGGCAAAGATCAAGTGCCTCGAAACCCAAACGATTCTTTGCTGGCCACACGCACTCGACCGCGAATCCCACATGCGTCAAAGACGCCGCCCTTTTCTCCGGTGAAAGGTCAAAATCAATAAACTCCGTGAGCCAGTTGTAGCTAATGTTCATTCTCTAAAACCAGTGTTGATGCATTTGCCTTAGAAATTCCGTTGTTATCGGATAGCCGGATTTAGAACCAATCACAGAGTCAATTCCGCAATTTGGGCACAGCGCACAACTATCATTTTCATCAATCCAATCCTCGATCTCCGTTGGCGAATATATCTTGAGACAGTGGAAGCAGCCGCAGTTTTCACTCGAAAGGAGTTCCTCCCGATGATTGGAGGAATGCTTGTGTGCCGCAATTATTGGATTAGACTGATCCATTTACCGAAACTGCTCCAAAAATCTCACATCATTCTCGAACATATGCCGGATGTCGTCGATGTTGAACATCATCGCGGCCATGCGTTCGAGGCCGAAGCCGAAGGCGAAGCCCGAGTAAACGGCCGGATCGACGCCGCACGCCCGGAGCACATTAGGATGCACCATGCCCGACCCGCCAAGCTCGATCCAGCCCGAGCCCTTGCAGGGCCGACATCTGTCTGTTAGCGGTGAGCCGTGAGCGGTAAGCAGTCCGTCGCCATCTTCGCCTTTCTCACTGCTCACTGCTCGCTGCTCACTGCTCACTCGCCCGGAGCCGTGGCAGACAAAACACGAGAAATCGAACTCGGCCGAGGGCTCGGTGAAAGGGAAGTACGACGGGCGAAACCGCGTGACGGTATCCTCGCCGAAGAGCCGCTTTAACCATTCGGTCACAGTGCCTTTCAGGTGCGCCATCGTGATGCCTTTATCGACACAGAGGCCCTCGATCTGGTGAAACATCGGCACGTGCGTCATATCCGGCGTGTCGCGGCGAAAGACCTTGCCCGGTGCGATTATGCGAATCGGAACGCCGCGGCGCTCCATCGCCCGGATCTGCACGGTCGAGGTCTGCGAACGCAGGGCAAAGCCGCCGGTCGTGTAAAACGTGTCCTGCGACTCGCGGGCCGGATGGCCCTCGGGAATGTTCAGCGCGTCAAAGTTGTAATAGTCCGTCTCTATCTCGCGGTCGTCCTCGATCGCGTAGCCCATTGAAACAAAGATGTCCTCGATCTGCTGCCGCAGGATCGTTATCGGGTGCAGATGGCCGGTCCTCGGCCGCCGGCCGGGAATCGTTACATCAAGTCGCTCGCGTTCGATCCTCGCCGCCGTAATGAACTCATTAAGCTCGGCCTCGGCCTTCTCAAGCCGGTCGATGATCTCCTTCTCGGCGGCCTGAACCGCCTGGCCAAAGGCTGACCGCTCCTCCGGGGCGACGCGGCCGATCATCTTTTTCGCCTCGGCAAGTGCCGACTTTTTGCCGGTGTGGCGGACCTTCAGCTCGCCAAGTTCCCGAAGTTTCGCCTCGGCATCGGCAAGGCCGCCGCCATTTAGGTCAAGTGAATCGAACGGTGTAAAGGCCTCGGCAAATGCCGTCCTCGCCGCTTCGATATGTTGATTTGCATCAGACATAAACACTAAGGATAACCGAAATCCGGCGAGAAAATACAGGGCGGAAGAAAAATATCGCCGCCGCCCGCCGCGGTTCGCCGCGAGAGCTTTCGCCCGCCGTCCGAACCTCTGATATCATTGGCTTTATTCCGCAAAATAAGGTGACTTCGATAAATGAAAGCTATCGTTAAGAGCAAGGCCGAGCCCGGCCTTTGGATAGAGGACGTGCCAGTGCCCGAGATGGGCATAAACGACGTGATGATCCGCGTAAAACGCGGCGGCATATGCGGCACGGACCTCCATATTTACAAGTGGGACGCATGGGCGCAGGCGACGATCGACGTGCCGACGACCATCGGCCACGAGTTCGTCGGTGAGATCGTCGATGTCGGCTCGAACGTCGTCGATTTCAAGCCCGGCGACATCGTCAGCGTTGAGGGCCACCTGGTTTGCGGCCGCTGTCGCAACTGCATGGCAGGGAAGCGGGCACTTTGTGCCAATACGACCGGCGTAGGCGTTAACACCAACGGCGGGTTTGCCGAGTTCATCGCCGTGCCGCACACAAACATCTGGAAGCACAAGCCCGGCGTTGACCTCGACGTCGCCGCCATCTTCGACCCCTTCGGCAATGCGGTACATACGGCGCTCGAGTTCGAGGTCTTTGGCGAGGACGTGCTTATCACCGGGGCCGGCCCGATCGGCATTATGGCCGCCGCGGTCGCGAAGCACGCCGGAGCACGCAACATCGTCATCACCGACGTCAATCCCTTTCGGCTCCAGCTCGCCGAAAAAATGGGCCACGTAACACGTGCCGTAGATGTCAGCAAAACGTCGATCAAGGACGTCCAGAAAGAATTGGGAATGAAGGAAGGTTTCGACGTCGGGATGGAAATGTCCGGGGTTCCGGTGGCGTTCAAGGATATGCTCGCCAATATGTTCCACGGCGGCAAGATCGCCTTCCTCGGCATCCCCGCCGAGCAGTTCGCCATCGACTGGAAGACCGTCATCTTCAACATGATCACCATCAAAGGCATCTACGGCCGCCAGATGTACGAGACCTGGTATCAGATGTCCAACCTCCTTGACGCCGGCGTCGATATCTCGCCCGTCGTCACCCACCGCTATTCCTACAAAGACTTCGAAAAAGGCTTCGAAGCCATCCGCGAAGGCAACTGCGGCAAGGTCGTTTTAGATTTTGAGGAGATTTAGCAAACGTCCTGAGTTATAATGATCTTGAGGATAACGATATGAACGGACTTCAGGAGATCACAAAGCTTGCCGAGCAGTTAACGCCTGCTGAGCAACTCGAATTAGTCGAGCATCTGGCTCATCGGTTGCGCTCAAATACTCGTGCAAACAGCAAGCCGAAAAACCTTTACGGGGCATGGAAAAACAAGTTTCCGGATGATATCGACATCGTTTCCGATCTGCGTGAGATCCGTGATGGCTGGAAACAGAAACTAGACGCAGAATAGCCGTTATGAATGATTATGTAGCGGATACTCATGCTCTGTTTTGGTATCTTATCGCTTCCCAGAAACTCGGTCCGAAAGCAAAAGCGGCCTTCGACGAAGCTCAGAATGGACAAGCGTTCATCCACATCTCTTCGATAGTTCTTGCCGAACTTTACTACATCAACGCTAAATACGGCTCGCCGATCAACTATTCCGCGGAGTTTCAGAGTTTGAAGGCTGGCTCCCAGTACGTCTTGACGCCTTTAGACCCGGAAGACATCGTGGATTTTGACAACGATCTTTCCGTACCCGAAATGCACGACCGGATCATTGTCGGCCTTGCTCGACGCCTAAGCGCTCCTTTGCTCACCGTCGATAAAGCGATTGCGGCAAGCAATCTGGTGGCAGTATTGTGGTAGCGATTGCTAACGGGCACGAAAAGAGATGAAGTCCTTACTACTGATTACAGCATCCTTCGTAATCTTCGCCCTCGCGGGCTGCGAGGCCAAAGAGGGTTACGCCGTTGATGAATTGGCGGATAAAGCCGTCGCGGATAAAGAGGCCTACATGGGAAAAGAGGTCATCGTCCACGGATACATCGCCAACCAGCCTCGAGCAGAAGGCAACAGCTACACCCTCTCGCTCAAGTTCGATCGGCGGGTCCATAAAGAGCGACAACTGTCCTGCACCGTCCCGCAGGCTAAAATACCCGACGAGATCGCGGACAACTGGATGAACATGGACGTAACCGTCAAAGGCAAGATCGCAAACATCCACAGCCAAAACTACATGGACCTAAAAAACATCGCCCTTAAACCCTGCGAATTGGTGAAATGATAAGAAGGAGAACATATGAATGAAAAGGCACCTAAACTAATGCACACCTTGGCAAAACTGCTCGTTCGTCCGGCGATAGAAAGATCATTTCTTGGAAAGGAGCACATAAAAGCTATGAATGTCATCGGTGCACAGGGCCACGCATTCGAGCGTTGTGCCATTCTTGGCTCACTTTGCCGTGACGCCAAATTTCCTTTCTTTGTTATCCTAGGAGGAGCTGAGGGAATGGAAGCTGGTGGCCTTGAAGCGGTGGGCGGTCTGGCCGGAACTTATGTACTCCCATACATGCCGGATGCAGAAAACTTCATTAGCTTAGTCAATAACTCTGCAATGGCGACCTCCGGTTATTCGGGTAATCCGACTGGATTTTTTGCGTCTATGGCGAAGGAGAAAGTCCCGGTAGAGTCTGCTCATACTATGGTTTCGCTATGGTCTTCGCTTGGAGGATACGTTGGTTTAGAATTTCCCGAGGTTGTCGAGGATTGGTTATATGCATCATATGATGATCCGAAACTGGTGGTGCAACGAAACGAAGCTCGTTCTTTCGGACTTGATGTAGCGGAGAAAGCTCCTTATAGTTCGTCCGGCGAGGTCAAGGCCGAAGCAGTGACGCTCTTTCGGGAGTATTGCCGAGAGTTCTACCCCGACAAAATCGAACACTTTAGTTTCATTCAATAGATCTGGCCCAACATGCGGCAAATCTAGCGTTTAACCCGAAAGTTGTTCAGAACATAGAAAAATTCGCTTAAACGCTTGAATAATCGAATAGTTCGAGCGTGAAGGGCATTTAACAAGCGAAGCTCTCTCAAGAACTATTTACGCTTGAAAAATGTATAGCTTTCGTGTTAAATTTCCGCCGTTCTGGCGGGAAATCATAGGAAAATAAAGGAGAGTTTGTCATGGCTGAAACTGGACACGCGAGGAATATTGAGCATTTTGCGACGATGATCGGGTTTGTTGAGGGTTATGGGGCGGCGTCTATTTTCCGATCTCGCAGGTCGCCGAGATCGACCGCGCATACGAGGACATCGCCCGCCAACTCCGCGCCGCCTACGACATCACATATCGCTCCGAACTCGCCGAGCCCGACCCCAATCGCCCATCGCCCCGCCTCCGCATCCGAGTAAAACGCCCCAACGCCCAAGTCTGCATCGACCGTGTGACCGCGCTCTAAATTGCGAGAACTTAGTGTTGAGAAGTTCAAAGTGAGCGCCTCAATTTGGTTAAGATGGGGCGGAATCGTCTCCCGCCCGTGTCCATGGTCTCTTTATTTTTCACGAGACATTCATGCGTACCGATTCATCGAATTTTAGCCTCAGAGGCCTTCTCAATGATCCCAACTTCCGCACAGGCGTCCGCAATACTGATTGCACTAATTCGGATCTCAGTCTTTCTGACGCCATCGCCATTTGGTAAAACGCCGGAGAAGGACTTCTTCGGAAAGAACAGAACCCGGGTTATATCTGATCCGAATGGAATCTCCTCCAAGGGGCGCATTACCATTGAGGTAATATTCTGACGTTGGACCTCATTTAGGCTCGGGAAGAGCTTTTGGAAACTGGGAATTAGCAGATTATTGAATTTTTCGAGTCCTATTGGAAGGTCACTCCCGGCACCGGGAACAGCTATCGATGTGACGAACGAGGTTAGGCTCGAAGCCCCATTCATAATTAACAGGATCTTACTCTTTAAGCTACGAGAGTCTCGACGATCCTGTGTATTTAAAACCATTTCGAAAGTCAACGGCCGATATGGGACCTTCATGTCCTTTTGGCTGATGCGCACGCATCGTTCTTCGTACGTTCGGTAGGCCGTAAGGTGATCTACGCCGAACAATTTCTTGAAGTCGCCTTCAGATACTGTTCTCCATTTCTTTGCGGCTTTGTCGTCATCACCTATTTGTCGATTTTGTCGATACTCGACGGCAACGTTGACCTCGAGTGATTCACTGTAGACAAGAATAGATTTTCCAAATTCCAAGTCGTCCCTACCAATCTCGTTGAACAATCGAACTTTTGCGATGAAATACTCTTTCGCCGCACGCTTTCCAAACAAATCCTTTGCAGTTAGATCGTCCAAGACATCTAGACGAATTCTTAACGGCCTGAAACCAGTTACCTTGACCTTTCGTAGCTCCAACTGGATGTGATCGCAGCCTGTTGATTCAGCCTGCCCAGCGATGCAACCGCTGATCCACAGCGATCCCGGAATATTCTCTTGGTCGAGAGCTTTGGCGGAGAGCCGAACAGTTACAGTGGAATTGTCAATCCGTGAAAGGTTTACAAACGCGGCCAGTTCAGCATCCTCTTTTTTCTCACTATTCACTACAGTCCAATTGATCTGCGGTGGGCTTTCGGTGAAGCTATTGCCGTTAGAATCACGAAGACTTGCCCGAACTGTCGTCGAATCACGTCGAGGTTCTAAACGGCTTAGCCCCGAATCTAGGCTCAAGACGATCGAGCTCGCGACTTGTTTTGTGCGTACTCGAAAGAGCCGCGTCGCAAAGTTAGGGTGCGTTATGCGCAGGTCGGTAATTCCTGCAAGGCTACCTGGTGACAAAGTCTCACAATCTTCGTCTACTCGCGCAACCGTGGTGTTGGTCGTCTCGCACAAAAGGTTTGGTAGCGGGGTCCTGTTGTCGATTTGTCTCTTCTCAGTGAAGTTTGAATAGAAGACGAGTGAATCTCGCACTGAGATCGTCCTGGTGGAGTTCTGGAGCAGTATGATTTCATCACCAACCCTGGACTCGACCGCATCGAGTTCTTCAAGTACCCGAATCTTGTACGAGGCCAATGGAGAACCGTCCACGGAAATCGTCAATGTTTCCTCTTTCGAGGGATTTTTCCATGCTAACGAGATTTTTCCATCATCGATCTTCAAATCGAGTATTTTGTCGTTACTGAGTTCCGCTTTCAATCGATCTTTTTGAATTCGAAAGCCGTTGGCGTCGGAAACCTCCACCGCCTCAATTCTTCCTCTTCGCACGTCGATTAGACGGCTTGTAGAAGGATCCGGCAAAAACTTGAATTCGGTTGTTGGAATTATTTGAGAGAACGCATAATCCGCACTAATTGAGCAGACGACCATTACAAGCAGAAAAATTTGAAGACGAAGCGCACCAAAAAGTTCGATCTTTGAACGAACCGCAGGGGAAGCGAACATGGGATTGATCCTCCAATGACCGTGACAGGTCTAGCTAGGGCCGTGGGTTTCCTGAACTGACTTATCTCTTGAATAGGGAGATGTAGCAGGTCAGACTAGGAGTTCCCTAACTACTCAACTTTGTAGGACCGCAAAAAGCGAAGACACTCGTCGCTCTATCCGAAAGAGCAGCGGGAACTCAAATCGAATTTGCCTAATAATAATCCGAAATTCTACAAAGTCAAGAACTATTTTCACTTCCTTTGCAGCAAGGGCACGCCAATGGAGAAACCCCTCATGACGCTAAGCCTGGACTCCAAGCTGGCCAGCTAAAGCAGGGACTCAGAACCATCTACCTCCCCGTCCGCCGAAGCGGCGTTCACCCCTTCTATTCAAAGAGGGGAGCCGTTTGAATTCGGAATACCGGATCTCCGTGTCCGAGGCCCGCGCGTGAGAAAGGGCTGATTCGTAGCGGTGAGTGACAAGTCACGAGCGGCGAATCTGGAATTCGGAATCTTCCCAGGTTGTTGCCGGGCGGGAAATTTGCTTAAATATCCGTTTGCGATAACGAGGAAAATTGCGACTATGAGCAACGCATTTATTGAATCTCTGGCAAGGCATAATGAGTCCGAGTGGTTGGCAGCGGTTGCCACGGTTGCGGCGGATATCCACGCGGTCGATCGCGACGCGACGCAGGTTTGGTTCCGGTTCTATCCGCTCGATCTGGTGCGGTATCTGAACTCGGCGGAGGACGTTGAGGAAGCAAAGAAGGGCCTCGCGATGCAGGGCGATTTCGGCCTTGCGGACAAGATCGATACCTCGCACCGCTTTCTTTACGGCCACCGATTTTGGCCGCAGGTAAAGGCGGCGGTCGCGGCTCGTGCCGAGGACGGCGAGGCCGGAGCTATCGCCGACGAGATCCGCGGCATAGCGAAGCAGGTCGCCTCAGACGCCAAAACGAAAGAAAGCCTGTCGCTCGGCATCGCCGCCGTCGGATTGATGACGCTGTTGCAGGTCGGGCAGGATGCGTTCAAGGCGGCTGCGGGCATCGCGGCAAAGCCCGCGGGCCTGATGGCCAAGTCGCCGGACGCGATCGTCGCCGAGCGTGCGAAGGACGACTCGCAGGGCCTGCTCGGATTCCTCAAAACGATCGATAAGGAGTTTTCGGTCATCCGCGATGAATACTCCGGCGGCCGCTTCAAGGTCATCAACGAAGAAGAGATCGCCTCGGCCTCGCAGAAAGACCACTCGCAGGATTGGCAGTCAATGGACGAACGCTGCTGGGATGGCCCGGTGCCGATAGAGTGCACATCCGCCTCTTGCGGCACCTGCTGGGTCGGCGTTCTCGGCGGTGCCGAAAAGCTTAGCGAACCCTCGGCCCGCGAGCGCAAGCAGATGAAGGTGTTTGGCTATAACCAGCCCGAGGGCGATAAGCCTTTCATCCGCCTCGCCTGCCAGGCAAAGGCGACCGGCAATGTGACGATCGTCGTTCCGCCCTGGAACGCCGTCTTCGGCAAGAAGGTCCGGCAAAACGTCGAGGACTCGGAACTCGAACCGGCGACGACGTCCGCGAAGAAGCTTCGCGAAACGATCGCCTCGGCCGTTTCCGGCGAATGATCAGCTAGACATACTCTTCGTCCGAGTAACACCAACCCCAATTCTCGCCGGGCTCCAATGATGCGATCAGCGGATGCCCGGTTTTTTCATAGTGGGCGGAGGCGTGTTTGTTCTTTGAGGTATCGCAGCAGCCGACGTGGCCGCACGTCAGGCAAATGCGGAGATGCACCCACTGCTCGCCCATCGCAATGCACTCCTCGCAGCCCGCCGCACTCGGAAAGACCGGCCGGATCATCTCAACGTGCTCGCAGACAGATGTATCAACCTCTGTGAGATGAGAGAACGGGCTTTCGGTATCGATCCGCCGCGGCGACTTGGGCTGCGAAGCGAACCCGACTGCAACCGAGGTTCCGGCCGCCGTTGCCATCGCACTCGGCTTCCTGAATTTCGCCGCGTTCCGGGCAAATGCTTCCGTCGAGCCTTCAAGCAAAAGTTCGTCGCCGGCTTGAAGAACGAAATCTGCACCCGGTCCTTCGAAGGTCTCGGAAACCCGCGTGACCTTGGCTACACGCAGGCCGGAACTTCCGGAAAGCTCGGCCTCAGCAACGGTGAGCCCTGCGACAGCCGAGCCTTCGCGAACCGTAACCGTCCTCGAATCGAAGCAGCCTTCGCCGGTCTCGCAGGCAAATTCGGAGTTCGTCATTCGCACCGTCTCGGCCATCAATGCGGCGTAGCCGTCGCGGCGGGCAAGGTCTTCCAGGCGGTCGATCTCCGCCGCCTCAACGCGGTATTCGCGGAGCACCTCGCCAAAGAGCTGAACGATCGACTCGAACTCCTCGGAGACGACCTCATCGGCGCCGGCCTCGAGCAAGTGCTCGGCATCGGCCGAATATCGCGTTCGGACGACGATCCGAAGCGTCGGGTTCAACTGCCGGGCGACCGAAATGATCTTATGTGCCGTAGCCGGGTCGTCGTCGGCTATCACGACGATCTTCGCTTTGTCGATGCCAACGTGCCTCAGCAAAAACGGACGCGAGGCGTCGCCGCGGACAACGGGCAGGCCTTCGGATTCAGCCTCGTTGGCACCGGTCGGGCTTAGCGTCGTTATCACATAGGGAATGCCGGAGCCGGCAACAACGCGAATCAGCGACCTCGCCGCCTGGCCGTACCCGGCGACGATGAGGTGATCCTCAAGGTCAAGCGTGTGCTCGGTCTGGTGCTCTTCGCTTTCGGCCGAGACCGGCAGGCGATCGATCTTGCTCGCAGCCTTTGCCGATGCCTTTTCACCGAGCCGCATCAAGAGCGGCGTCACGACCATCAGGCCAACGGTTGCCGCAATGAACGCCTGAGAACCCGATTCCGCACCGGCGGGGAAGAGCCCGACCTCGCGGCCGGCTCGCTCGAGTACGAACGAGAACTCGCCGATCTGTGCAAGAGTAAGTGCCGAGGCCGCTGCGATCGGCGTTGCATAGCCGAGTGCCTTGACGCTGATCCACGTCGTTACGGCCTTGATGACCAGAACCGCAAGGATCACACCCGCTACGAGCGGCAAGTTTTGAAGAAGGAACGAAACGTCCAGAAGCATTCCGACCGAGATGAAGAATGTGGCCGAAAAAAGTATCTGGAGCGGGAGCGTTTCGCTGAGTGCGTGCTGCGAGAAGCGGCTCTCGCTGACCATCAACCCGGCGAGAAACGCACCAAGTGAGAGGCTGACACCCGCGAGGCTTGTTAAATATGCCGTACCGAAACAGATGGCGATCACGGTTAAAAGAAACAACTCGGGCGAGCACGTCAAAGCGACGGATTCGAGGATCTTCGGCATCACGCGTCTCGCGACGACAAGTACGAGCAGTATTATGCCGATGGCGGTTCCAAGTGCGGTCGCTATCTGCCCGAGCCCGCCTTCGCTGCCGCCTGCAAGCACCGGGACAAGAAGTACCATCACGACGATCGCCAGATCTTGAAAGATCAGAAGCCCGAGGGCGACCTGGCCCGGCTCGGAGTTCGTTTCGCCCTTGTCTGCCAGCAGCTTCAGGACGATCGCCGTTGAGCTCAAGGCGACCAGCATTCCGGTAAAGATCGCCGCCGGAAGGCTTACGCCGAATGCATAAAGCACAAGGCCGACCGCCGCGATCGTCAGCCCGACCTGCAGGCTGCCGCCGCCGAAGATGAGCTTTTGGATGCGGGCAAGCTTCTCGAGGCTGAACTCGATGCCGATGGTGAAAAGAAGCAGGATTACGCCGATCTCGGCCGTTGCATCGACAAGCTCACGATCCTGGACCAGCCCGAGAGCATTCGGCCCGATGAAGACACCGGCGATCAAAAAGCCGACTATCGGAACCAGCCGCAGCCGGAAACAGATGTATGCTATCGCTGCACCGGCGACGATCAATGCTACGGTTTCGGTGAGGAACTGCGGAACAGCTCCGGCGGCCAATACAGGTTCGATCAGCATATATCTTAGGCCGCAAATTACGGCAGAGGCTCATGCCACTATAGTACCTTTGCTCTTATCGGCGAATTAAGTAAAAATCCCATTTTGGCAAGCGAAGTGCAAGAGAGGAATCAAAAGAGCGAATCAACCAGCCTGGGCGTGAATCCGGTAGTGCTTGTTGTGATCGCAGTACTGCTGTGGAGCACGGGCGGCCTCTTTATCAAGCTGACGACGCTCGATGCGTTCTCGGTCAATATGGGAAGGTCGCTTTTTGCGGCGATCGTTGTAGCGGCTTTCACCTACAAAAAGGGCCTGCGGCTCGACCGCTACACCATCTTCGCTTCGTTCCTTTATGCGGCGACGCTTACCTCTTTCGTTTACGCGACCAAGAACACCACCGCCGCAAACGCGATCTTTCTCCAGTACACGGCCCCGATCTACGTGCTCGTGCTCGCCCCGTTCCTGATCCGCGAGAGCTTCCACGTTCGCGACCTTGTTACAGTGCTTCTCTGCATCGCGGGGATGTCGCTTTTCTTTCTTGATAACGCGAGTTCGGCGACGGCTCCTGACCCATTCTCCGGGAACATCGCGGGCCTCGTTTCGGGCGTTTGCTTCGGGCTTTATTTTATCTTCCTGCGGCATCCGCGGTCGGAGCAGAGGAATCCTGCGGTCTCGGTCTTTTACGGCAATCTGATCATCGTTCTTGTGATGATACCTCTCATCGCCCAATCGCCGCCGGCCGCGATCACGACCAACGACCTGCTTGCCATCGCCTTTCTCGGCATTTTTCAGATCGGCATCGCGTATATTCTTTTCACAAAAGGAGTTGCGGCGGGTGTCCGGCCGCTTGATGCGAGCATTATCGGCTTTATCGAGCCACTCATAAATCCCATTTGGGTGCTGCTTTTTGTCGGCGAGATACCGACCATTTGGGCAATGATCGGCGGTGCGATCATCATCGCTGCGGTCGCGGTTCATACCATCCGCCAATACACCCGAAAGGCCGTTTCTGTGGAGGCTTAATGCGGTCCGGAATGCCGAAATCCGAAACCACTTCAAAGTGCTGCCCTAAAGTTAACTTTTGCACTAATCTTATGATAATCTTTTCAAATACTTCCAAAAGCGGCCGGTTATTGACCGTTTAAGATTAGACCTGAAGATTTAACAACGAATTAAGATCAAGAGAGCTAAATTTATGGCTAAATATACGATTCCCGAAGATATCAAGAACCCGGAACTCCAGCGTTGGGTCACGGATATGGCCGAACTTTGCGAACCGAATGCGGTCTATCTCTGCGATGGCTCGCAGGAAGAATATGACCGGCTTTGCGAAGAGATGGTTGCGGCAGGCACGTTCATCCGGCTTAACCAGGAAAAGCGACCGAACAGCTTTTTGGCCCGCTCGCATCCCTCGGATGTTGCCCGCGTCGAGGACCGCACCTACATTTGCTCGCTTTCGAAAGGCGATGCCGGCCCGACCAATAATTGGATGGCCCCGAAGGAAATGAAGGCGATCCTGACGCCCAAGTTCCGCGGTTCGATGCGTGGCCGGACGATGTACGTCATCCCGTTCTGCATGGGCCCGATCGGTTCGCCCATTTCGCAGTTCGGCGTTCAGCTTTCCGATTCGCCCTATGTCGCCGTCAATATGAAGATCATGACGCGAATGGGCACGAAGGCTCTTGAAGCAATGGGTGACGGCGAATTCGTCCACTGCCTCCATTCGGTCGGTATGCCGCTCGCGGAAGGCCAACAGGATGTGCCCTGGCCGTGTTCGCCGGATCCGAAGGACAAATACATTGTTCATTTTCCCGAGGAGCGTTCGATCATTTCATACGGCTCGGGTTATGGCGGAAACGCCCTACTCGGCAAGAAGTGCCTCGCTCTCCGCATTGCCTCGACGCTCGGCCGCGAGCAGGGCTGGCTTGCCGAGCACATGCTCATCGTCGGCGTGAAATCGCCCAACGGTCGCAAGGATTACGTCTGTGCGGCGTTCCCGTCGGCTTGCGGAAAGACCAACTTTGCGATGCTCATTCCGCCGAAGGAATTCCGCGAAGAGGGTTGGGAAGTCACGACCGTCGGCGACGACATCGCATGGATCAAGCCCGATGAACACGGCAAGCTTCACGCGATCAACCCCGAGGCCGGCTTCTTCGGCGTCGCTCCGGGAACGAACTATTCGACCAACCCGAACGCGATGGATTCAATCCGCGAGAACACGATCTTCACCAACGTTGCTTTGACGGACGACGGCGACGTTTGGTGGGAAGGCATGGACGGCGAACCGCCGGCACACGCCATCGACTGGCAGGGCAATGACTGGACACCGGCGAGCGAGAAGCCCGCTGCACATCCGAACGCCCGCTTTACCGCCCCGATCACGCAGTGCCCGGTCGTTGATGAGCACTTCGATTCGCCGAAGGGCGTGCCGGTCTCGGCGTTCATCTTCGGCGGCCGCCGCAATACGGTCGTGCCGCTCATTCAGCAGTCGTTCAACTGGGCATTCGGCGTTTATATGGCCGCGACGATGGGCTCCGAGATGACCGCCGCCGCCTTTGGAAACATCGGCGAGGTCCGCCGCGATCCTTTCGCGATGCTGCCCTTTGCCGGTTACCACATGGGCGATTACTTCTCGCATTGGCTCGACCTCGGCCGCAATATCCCCGAACCGCCGCGTATCTTCTCGGTCAACTGGTTCCGCAAGGATGAGAACGGCAAGTTCCTCTGGCCCGGCTTTGGCGAGAACTTCCGCGTTCTGAAGTGGATCGTCGAGCGTTCGCACGGCAAGTCGAAGGGAACCGAGACGCCGCTTGGCTGGATGCCGCGTTACGAGGACATGGATTGGCGTGGGCTCGACTTCAGCCGCGAACAGTGGGACACGGTGATGAAGCTCGACCGCGATATGTGGATCAAGGAGATCTCGACCCACGACGACCTTTTCTTCAAGCTCTACGACCGCCTGCCGAAGGAGATGACCTTCATCCGCGAGCTGCTCGTCTCAAACCTCTGGCGTTCGCCGGAGCTCGGGCTTGCAACGCCGCGTCCGGAGGAAGAACTCCCGACCATTGCCGTCGCCAAGGGCGAATAGCCGCCGTTTACAAACAAACGAAAGACGCGAGGTGCATTGAGCATCTCGCGTTTTTCTTTCCCGCCCTCCGCCTTCGCCGCCAAAGGCACCAGCCGGCTTCTGACTAACAGTAATGGGGTGAAGAGTTGTTAAAGGCCCGCCGTCTCAGAGGCCCGACCGTCAGGGAGGGCGTGCTCGAATGGTGAATGGTGAATGATGAATTCGGAGTCTAAAATCTGGCATCCGAATGCAGAAGCCCGCGCATCAGCAAGGGCGTATGTTCGAATGGTGAATGGTGAATCTGGAATTTGGAATCTGGAGTCTGGAATGACGAGGCCCGTGCGTCAGCAAGGGCTTATTATCCAATGCGATATTCCAAATCTGGAATTTGGAATTCTCGAAAGCCGGGACTCAGAACCTTCTACCACCCCGTCCGCCGAAGCGGCGTTCACCCCTCCTATTCAAGGAGGGGAGCACTCGGAATTTGGAATAACAAACAGCCGGACAAGGCCGGTATTCGCTGCCTTCTACCACCCCGTCCGCCGAAGCGGCGTCCACCCCTCCTATTCAAGGAGGGGAGTTTTGGGAATTTGGAATCTGGAATCGGGAATCCGGAATTCTCGAAACCCGGGACTCAAAACGCCACGGCGTTTCAGGCGTTTCAAGTGTTTCAGGCATTTCATTTCTTTCATTCGTTTCAACTGTTTCAGAAACATATGCTCACATTAAAAAATGAAACACCACTGGCGAGTCGAACTGATTACGGTTGGGCGATTTTGGTAAGATGGTGGGAGCGATGATCAAACTTGTGAAGATCATATTTGTACTCGGCTTGACGGCGCTTTTGGCGGCCGGTGCGGGTGTCTATTGGTTTTACTCGTCGCTTAACGCGAAGGCCGAGCACACAAAAGCCAATGAGGTCATCACTATCGAGCGCGGCACGGCGCCCAACATCATCATAGATCGCCTCGCGGCCGACGGCATTGTCCGCTCGCCGCTTGCCCTTAAGCTCTATCTCCGGACGGCAGGCGATGCCTCAAAGCTCCAGGCCGGCGAGTACCGCTTTGCATCGCCGATCTCGCCGCTCGAGGTGCTTAAAACACTTGAGAAAGGTACGACTGCAACGAAGCGGCTGACCATTCCTGAGGGCTTCACCCGTTTCGACATCGCCAAGCGGCTCGCGGAGCAATTCCCGGGTGAACCGGCGATGAGCGAAAGCGAGATCCTTGCTTTGATGAACGATACGGCGCTGATCCGCGATCTCGACCCGGACGCACGCAACCTTGAGGGCTATCTTTACCCGGCGACTTATGAGCTGCCGCCGGATGCCACGCCGAGAACCATTATTCCGAGGCTTGTCGAGCAGTTTCGCAAAACCTGGAAGCCGGAATGGACCGAGCGGGCACGGGCACTCGGCCGCACTCCGCATGAGATTGTGACGATAGCGTCGCTGATCGAGACCGAATCGCCGGTCGAGGCCGAACGACCGATCGTCGCTTCGGTGATCTATAACCGCATCAACCGCAACATCCCACTTGGCATCGACCAAACGGTTGTCTATGTAGCCAAGATGCAGAACCGCTGGGACGGCACCATCCACAAAAGCGACATCGAGGCCGACTCGCCCTACAACACGCGAAAGTATGGCGGTATCCCGCCGGGGCCGATCTCGTCCGTCTCAGCCTCGGCGATCGAAGCAGCCCTCAACCCGGCCGAAACGAACTACATATTTTATGTGCTCGATGTCGGGAAGAATGACGGCTCGCACCACTTCTACGCCTCCGCAGCCGAATTCGAAAAAGGCAAGGCTGTTTACCAGCGATGGCTAGAAGAACAGCGAAAACGTAAAAAGGAGAACGATAATCGGCAGTGATAAAACTTCTTGCATTAGATCTTGACGGCACGGTGCTCGATTCACAGGGCAAAGTGCCGGAAGCGAATCGCCTCGCGATCCGTAAGGCCGAAGAAGCGGGCGTGCGTGTCACTATCGCGACCGGCCGCCGCTTCCGCGATGCCCTGCACGTAGGCCAAAGGCTCGAGCTAAATGCCCCGCTCGTGACTCACAACGGAGCCTTGCTGAAATTCGCCGATTCCCTTGAAACCGTCGAGGCTTCGCTGCTCAAGACCGATATTGCTCTAGAGATCGTCCGCGTCGGTAAAAAGTATGGCGGCGATGCACTCGTCAGCGCCGATCCGCACGGCAAAGGCACGATGATCTACGACCGCGTCTCCCACGACAACGAGCCGCTCCAGAAGTACATCCGCTGGGCCGAGACGATGCACGGCGACGAGGCCGAAGAGGCCGTCAATCACGTAAGTTCGCTTGAGGACGCACTTCCGGACCATCAGGTGATACATATTTCATTCTCGGGCGGCTGCGACTCGATGGCGAAGCTCGAAAAGCTCCTCAGAACCGAGCTTGGCGACACGGTAACGCTCCTTGCGACCGTCTATCCGAAACTCGACTTTACCCTTCTAGACATACTCCCGAGCAACGCATCGAAGGGTATCGGTGTTCAAAGGCTCGCCGAACGCCACGGCATCGGGCAGGAAGAAGTTATGGCTATCGGCGATAACTTCAACGACCTGGAAATGCTTGAATACGCCGGAACTCCGGTGGTAATGGGCAATGCAGATCGGCAACTCCTCGAACGCGAGGGCGTCCACCGCACCGCGGACAATAACAGCGCCGGTGTTGCCGAGGCGATAAGGAGGTTCATCCTTGAACGATAACCGAACAATTCGCCTTTATCGGTCAATCGTGGTAGGTTTTTCATTTGTATTTATTCATATCAGGAGAGTTAAATGAGCAACAGGATCGCAGTTATAGAGACCAGCAAGGGTACTATCAAGTTTGAGCTTATGGAGCAGGACGCTCCGAAAACGACCGAGAATTTCCGGCTATTGGCCGAGCGAAATTACTACGACGGCGTCATCTTTCACCGCGTGATCAAGAATTTTATGATCCAGGGCGGCGACCCGCTTGGCGAAGGCTACGGCGGCGAATCGGCATGGGGCGGGCGATTTGACGATGAGATCGACCGGATGTCTGACCTTTACGTCGGGGTTTACGAACGCGGCACGGTGGCGATGGCGAATTCGGGGCCGAACACGAACGGCTCTCAATTCTTCATAATGCATATCGATTACCCGCTCCCGCCGAGCTACACGAAGTTTGGTAAGGTCATCGAGGGACAGGACGTTGTAAACGCCATCGCCGAGGTAGCGACAAACCCGAACGACAGGCCGCTCGAGCCAGTGGTGATGAACCGCGTTTACATCGAAGAAGTCGTCAACTAATGCGGGCCTTGATCCAGAGGGTCTCCGAGGCTTCGGTTGCCGTCGGCGGCAAAACAGTTGGAAAGATCGGGGAGGGCCTGTTAGTGCTTCTCGGCGTAGGCAAGGGCGACAGCGAAGGCGAAGCGGATATTCTTGCTGATAAGATCGTAAATCTACGGATCTTTGACGATGAAGCGGGCAAAATGAATCTTTCGCTAGCGGAAGTAAATGGAGAGATGCTCGTTGTTTCGCAGTTCACGCTTTTTGCCGACGCCAGACGCGGCCGCCGTCCATCGTATATCGCAGCAGCACTACCGGACGAAGCCAACCGCCTGTACGAATACTTTATGGAACGGGTCACACGCTCCGGGATCAGGGTCAAGTCCGGGCAATTCAAGGCAATGATGGACGTGGAGTTGGTTAACAATGGTCCTGTGACCATCTGGCTCGATACGAACGAGTTGAAAAAAGAAAAATGATCAGAAGAACTTTTGGAACTACATTGGTTTTATCGCTCGGAGTTTTTCTTGCGGCTGGCTGCGGCAACACGCCATCGACAAGCAATTCGGCAAATGCGGCCGTGAAGTCAGGAGTAACCCCGATACCGGACGCGGAGATAGCGGTGATCGAAATGGAGAACCAAGGAGCGTACGGGACGATAAAAATCGAATTGTATTCGAACATCGCACCCAAGATGGTTGAGCGGTTTAAAGAGCTCGCCCGCGAGGGTTTTTATGACGGCACGACCTTTCACCGCGTTAACGACAGCGTTATCCAGGGTGGGGACCCGAACTCGAAGGATGCCGATCCGAAGAACGACGGACAAGGCGGCTCGCAAAAACCGGATGTTGCGGCCGAGTTCTCGGACATCGAATACAATACAGGAATCGTCGGAGCCGCTCGCGGCCCAGACGTGAATTCGGCGAATTCGCAGTTTTTCATCACTCTGAAACGCGAGACCGCATTCGACCGCCGATACACGATCTTTGGCAAAGTGATCGAAGGGATGAACAACGCCCGAATAATCGCAGGCGTCCAACCGAAAGATTTTGAAAGGCCCGTCGAGGACGTCCGGATCAAGACCATCCGCATTGAACCGCGGCAGTAGCTTTGTGCTATACTTTCGTTTCCTGCTCGCGTAGCTCAGTGGATAGAGCGCTTGCCTCCGGAGCAAGAGGTCGCAGGTTCGACTCCTGCCGCGAGTACCAAAATTAAAAGGACGGCCGAACTCTATCGGTCGTCCTTCTTGTTGTTAACGATGAGGCTTTACCTGACTTTTAACATCGGATCCCCGATCAAAGCCCAAGACAACCTGACGTCGGTTCCCCCAGGGATAGTTGATTTAGCGTCCTTGATCAGATCACCCATCCTTGGAATTGTCCCATCCCCGATCTTTTGGAAAAACCTTTGTCCCATTATTTCCTGGATATCGGCCGTAGTGAGGCCTGTAGAAGCCCATGCTGCAACCGCTCCCTTATCTTCAGCGAACAACAGAGATTCTGCGAGACTATCCGCAGAAGCTCCGTGAAAGAAGCCATTAAGGCACGTCAACATCGTATAGATCGATTCGTTGTTGACATTGTTGATGCACTGAGTCGCCCCGTTGGTACAAGTAACATTAAACACTGAGAAGAAGCTCGTAGCGGCCCAAGCCCCGGTGCTGCCATGACCTGCATAATTCACAATGTAAGGACCTGTATTCAATGCAGTTACTAAGTTTGCCTGTGAATTCACCTCGCCACGACCGATGAATGTAACAGGCATCGTGCCCGGGAGCCGATCCCTAAGACGGCCGCTCATTGCTTGAAAATCATAGCCGTCAGGATTGTCGTATGCGAAAAGTGCGCCCCGTTCAAGTGGCTGCGAAAGTGACTGCTCCCATCGGGTCA
The DNA here is from genome assembly GCA_019639135.1 of Acidobacteriota bacterium. Lineage (GTDB taxonomy): Bacteria > Acidobacteriota > Blastocatellia > Pyrinomonadales > Pyrinomonadaceae > OLB17. Next base: position 219,769 of record JAHBSL010000002.1, on the reverse strand, counting down.
TTTTTTCAAACGCGGTCTGCACTCGAACACTTGTCCGTGCAGGAATTCGACCTATCGCGATCTCAGAAAGGCCGTCAGAATTGAAATCTGTGAGGAAATCGTCACTCGCAGTCTCGGTGAATATCGTGTTAATGATCGGACTGGGCACTTGATTCCAGTACCCACCGCCCAAATAGTTGCGCGAATCGAATGATGCATCTCCGATCAGAAGTACGTAGCCGGGGACGATGTTCCAATTGGTGTAAGCGAACCGCAGGAACGACTTGATCGATGACGAGGAGAGGACGCCATACCCAAACTCGTCAAAGACATCGTTTACATTCACAACCTTTACACTCAAGCCCTGCGATTGACGGTATGCCGCCCATTGGGCCACTTCGCTCATAAGGCTGGGGTGAGAAATGACAATAAGCTGTGCCCCAATTCCCGAAGTTCCCAACGAATCTTCGATCATCGGGCGGAGATCTGCTACCGAAAGTAACTGAGATGGCTCGAATACATGATAGGTTTTCGGTCGAGCAGCTGGAATCTGAACAGAAAACGTGCCATTTGACTCAACCGGATTGAGACCGATGACCTCGATAGGGTCACCTTCAAAAGTCGTGTCGATCAGTCGAACGTTTGGGGAGGTCAGGCCCGAAAGCGTAGCACCTCGATTGCCTACAGTGTAAAAATCGAGTTTTCCGCCCTCCATGACATGCTTACGTGGAAACTCGACCGTAAGGGTGTCAAAAAGATTTGTGTCCGGGTTTGGTCCGGTCGCAGCAAGCAGCATCGAGTTTGCTCCATGCTGAAGTAAACTCGTCGGCACTGAAAATGTCTGCTCAACATTAAGCTGACCTGCACCTTGGATGGTTCCAAGACTCTGGCCGTTGAGCGTAACGGTAACAGAGTGGATTCCTGCGCTGAAGCCCTGAATTCGTACAATTACATTTGCAGTTGAAGTCGCAGTATCTATCGCCGACAAGTTGAACGGGATATTTGCCGACATTGTACTCATTATCGGCCGGCCGAAAAAGTTCTCAGCGTCGCCGTTTCTGACCTGATTTGTGTAGTTAATCCGCTCTTTAAAGACAAAACGATGTTGATAGTTTGCGGCACGGACAGTACTTGCGTCAGGTCGGGCAACTCTGGTAGCCATTCGCTTGCCTGCGCTTGGCCCGACAACTAAGAAGTACCCCCTATTATCGCTTTCTGGCGTATCAATACCGCGGCCATAAAATTCGATGTATTGCCCGTTCGGCTCCACGATCATCGACTGTTGATTGCCTTCAAGAAAAAGTTGCCAAAGCGACGGATCAGAATTCACGTTAAATCCCGCAGTCTCAAGCTCAACGCGGGTTACACGATAGAACCCGTCCTTACGTACGCCAAGCCTTATTCCTGGCTGCAACATCACCCAGCGATGGCCGTCCGGATTTGGTGTTAGCTCGTTAGCTTCAACCTCAATGGCAACTTCCTTGGGCAAACTGGGAGACGAAGAGATCGAAGTGCCGCGTTCATCGCGGGCGGTCCTTCGACTCTCGACCAAATGAAAACCTGAAAACCCTGAAAGGTTATTGACCTGGACGGACGTAAAAGGATCAGAAAACACCCGTGACCCGTTGGTAGCGATACTTTCGATCCGATATACGGACCCGATCCCGCCATTATAATCAAGCGTGTTGTATTTTTCTCCGGCTACGACCTCAGAACCAATATACAAACCCGAGCCGCCGACAAATGTGTCGGAGACCGTTTCCCAGCCCTTTTCACCAAGCCGCTGCAAATTGAAGCCAAAATTCTGCTTCTCGGTAAGCATGGTCCATTCGACCAACGTCGATTCACCGTCGGTGTAAGCGAATGCTGGCCCGAAAGAAGTTTCAGTCATCGGTTCTGTGAAATATGAGGCAAACGGGGGAAGATTTCTGCTCTTGGTCTCACCGCGTTGGGCGACCAGCGAAAGGGGACTCAAGACCGCGAACGAAAAGCAAATTGCCAGAGAAATTATCTTCTTCATACCTACTCCTGACCAAATTTCAGGTCATCTGTTGTGGACAAGCTATAAGAGACTTTGGAATGCGCCTACTGCCTCAAAAAAATCGAAATTCCCCGAAAGAGAATATCTACTACGATGTCAGGTATTCCCGAACGCCAAAAAAAACATCACGCCGAAACAGCATCTCCCGAAAGTAGCAACTGTCTTAATACGAACGGAAGTATTCCCCCGCCCTTGTAATACTCGAGCTCTATCGGTGTATCGATTCGCAGCCGGAGGGTCGTTTCGACCGTTTCGCCGTTTGCTCGATGAATCCGAAGCATAACTTCATGCATCGGCCTAACCTCTACAGCCTCCAACCCGAACAGATCAAAGGTCTCCGTGCCGTCAAGACTTAAAGTTTCAGCCGTCTCTCCATCCTTGAACTGAAGAGGAAGCACGCCCATTCCAACAAGGTTTGACCGGTGAATTCGCTCGAATGACTCTGCTATCACAGCTTTTACACCCATCAAGCGAGTTCCCTTTGCTGCCCAGTCGCGGCTGCTGCCCGTGCCGTATTCCTTCCCGGCAACAATGACCAAAGGCACGCCTGCGGATTTATATCGATGAGCAGCATCGTATATTGTCATCTCTTCGCCGCTCGGCTGGTATCTAGTAAAGCCGCCCTCTTTAGGGGCAACGAGCATGTTCTTGATCCGCACGTTAGCGAAAGTTCCGCGGAGCATCACTCTGTCGTTGCCACGGCGCGAACCGTAAGAATTAAAATCCTTTGGCTCTACACCAAGCTCCTGTAGGTAGCGGCCTGCCGGAGAGTCGGCCTTGATAGCACCAGCAGGTGAAATATGATCGGTCGTCACCGAATCTCCAAAGATAGCCAATGCCCTTGCACCCTCAAAGTCCGAAAAAGAGCCGGTTTCCAGCGAAAAGCCGTCAAAATAGGGCGGCTCTTGTATATATGTTGACGACGGATCCCACTCATAAACTTTGCCGACCGGCGATTCGATCTGGTTCCAAAGCGGATTTTGCTCAGCGAACTCATTGTAAAGCCGTTTAAATGTCTCCGGATCGAACGCTTGACCAAGAATTTCTCGAACCTCGTCCAGCGACGGCCAAAGGTCTTTCAAAAAGACATCGTTCCCGTCCCGGTCTTTTCCGATCGCATCGCGATAAACGTCTTTCAGTACGCTACCGGCCAGCGCATACGCAACTACCAACGGCGGCGACATCAAAAAATTGGCCTTGATATTCTGGTGAACCCTTGCTTCAAAATTACGATTGCCGGAAAGCACCGATGCCGCAACGAGATCGTTCTTCACGATCTCCTTCTCGATACCCCCATCCAACGGGCCGGAGTTTCCGATACAGGTCGTACAACCGTATCCGACCAGATTGAAACCAACCGCATCAAGATGCTGTTGAAGGCCGGTTTTCTTGAGGTAATCGGTAACAACTCTCGATCCCGGAGCCAGGGAAGTCTTAACGAAGTCCGGCACCTTCATCCCGCGTTCGGACGCCTTCTTCGCCAGTAACCCGGCGGCTATCATGACTGAAGGGTTTGAGGTGTTTGTGCATGACGTGATAGCTGCGATCAGCACGTCTCCGTGGCCGATATTGGTCCGTTCTGGAGTGCAATCTTCGGCTGAAACAACAACGCCGTCAGGTGTTGGGCGGTTATTGATCATTTCGACCTCGGTCGTTACGCTCGTATCCTTAGCACTCTCTTGCCCAAAAACCGGGAGCGGTATCGAGACCGCACTTTGATCACCGCCGCCTTTGACCACCTCGTTCGGAGAGCCGCAGAGTTCAACAGTGAATCGCTCCGACAGCTGACCAGCGTCCTTTCCAAATCCTCCGTCAGAGACCGATGCCACAAAAAGATCTCTGAACTTCGTTGAAAGATTCTTCAACTCGATCCGATCTTGCGGACGTTTCGGGCCCGCAACCGAAGGAACTATGCTTCCAAGATCAAGTTCGTGAACCTCACTGTAATCGACATCGCCCTGTTTGGGGATGCCAAACATTTGCTGGGCGATGAAGTAATTCCTAATCGTTTCAACCTGCTGTTCCGGCCGACCGGTTGAGCGGAAGTACTCGAGCGTCTTCTCATCAACGCCGAAGAAGCCCATGGTCGCTCCGTATTCGGGGGCCATATTGGCGATGGTCGCACGGTCCGTAGCGTTTAATGCTGCCGCCCCTTCGCCAAAGAACTCCACAAATTTACCGACGACCTTAGCGTTCCTGAGCATTTCAGTAACCCGAAGAACAAGGTCGGTCGCTGTCGCCCCCTCAGGAAGCGATCCGGTCATGTGCACACCGACGACATCTGGAGTGAGGAAATAGACCGGTTGGCCGAGCATTCCCGCCTCTGCTTCAATGCCGCCAACACCCCATCCAACGATCCCAAGGCCATTGATCATCGTCGTATGCGAGTCTGTCCCTACAAGTGTATCAGGGAAATAGACCCCGTTACGCTCGAAAACACCTTTTGCGAGATATTCAAGGTTTACCTGATGAACGATTCCGATTCCCGGCGGTATGACACTGAAGCCGTTAAAGGCTTGAGTTCCCCATTTCAGAAAACGATATCGCTGCTCGTTTCTCTGAAACTCGATCTCCATGTTGCGCTGATATGCATACTCACTTCCCGCATAGTCAACCTGCACTGAATGGTCGATCACAAGGTCAACCGGCACCAACGGCTCGATCATTCCGACGTCCTTGCCCATTCTCTGAACCGCAGACCGCATCGCCGCAAGATCGACGAGAAGTGGTACGCCTGTGAAGTCCTGAAGGACTACCCTCGCTACAACGAACGGTATTTCGGCAGTTCTATCCTCATTCGGCTTCCAGGCAGCTAGAGTTCGTATATTCTCCTCGCTGACCTTAAGCCCGCCGTCGAAATTACGCAAAACCGATTCAAGCACGATCTTGATCGATATTGGCAAACGACTGATCTGCCCTAACCCCTCGGCCTCAAGCTGTGGCAATGAATAGAAAACTCCGTCGTTGCCGGTTCCGGTTTGAAATGATTGGCGCGAATTAAAAAGGCTGTGTGACATAAAATAAATATCGGATGTGTTTACCCAACGCGAGCAACGGAGGGTAACTTTCGAATATACCACAAAAATGCTCGTGAAATTCCCATTTTATGCTCGTACTTCTGACGATCGGAACTGAAAACGCGCGTCTTAGGTCAACGTCCCTGTGAATTTTCTCGGCAACCATTTCGCTAGCGGAGCGAATCTCTAAGGCGTCGGCCAATGCCGAGAATCGAGTTCTACAGGAGAATAATGAATAAATGAGAAAGAGCACCATTGTCGGGATCGTAGTTCTACTTGTTGGGGCCCTGTTTCTGGCCGCATGTCCGAAACGGGTGAGTATTGCAGAGCTGCAAGCCAACCCGTCCAGATTCAACAATAAAGACATTGCAATAGCCGGTGTTGTCCGAGACAGTTATGGCGTAAATATTCCAGGAACACCTATTCGAGGTGGGGCCTACAAGATCGACGACGGGACTGGTACATTATGGATCATTACCGAAGACGTGGTACCAAACAAGGGTGCCGAGATTGGGGTTAAAGGCCGTATCGGCAGCGGCGTTAGCTGGCAGGGACGGAATTTCGGTCTCGGAATGCTAGAAAAAGACCGACGATTCCGGAAGCGTTAGTTCATTTTCAAAGATGAGATAGATTGAAGACCGCGCTAAACTGCGGTCTTCTTTGATTATGAACACTATTCTGGGTCATATCGCCGGCAGATTCTCGGCTATCGACTCGCGCTCCGTGAGTCTCGTCAAACAGTGCACCAACGAAATGCTATTTCGCAGGCCGAAGCAACTTGACTATTTCCCGGCGCTTTTCTCCTGTGGCGAATTTCTTATACGGTCGGCTGCTAATGTTGAAATGACGTTCGGTGGAATCACTAGACGTCTTTGGGACGATCCGTTCGAATGGACACTGGAAGAATCAATGGAGTCCAAAGAGAAGATACTCGAATATCTATCTGAGGTTCGCGAAATGACCCGACAGGGTTTCATTTTCATCGGTAGGGATGAAAATCTTCTCCGCGAAATCCCCGCTCCAAGCGAACTGCGGCCGATCGTGGAAGTGCTGCTCGAGTCACTTTGTCGGGCTGAACATCTACAAGGGCGAGCTTTCGCCCTGTTTCAACTCTTGTTGGACGAATCGCCCCCACGATTATAGTGTTTTACATTGCGAACATTTGTATGTAAGAATTCGTAAGATTTTCGACACGGCAACAGAGAATGTTGTGACTGCGCAGAGAAATATGCATTGCCCTAGATGCGGACAACAGCAAGTTAGCGATGAAACACGATTCTGTGCCCGGTGTGGACTTCCGCTCGGGGTCATTGCGGAGGTACTGGCGAACAACGGCGAGATCCCGTACCGAAGTGTACTGCCGGCGAATGCCGGATCGCTTTTGACCCGGAAGAATGGGTTGATCTTTACGGGCTTTTGGTTTCTTTTAATGCTGTTCATCGTCACGCCGATTCTTGCGATCCTCGATGGCGATGAACTAGTACCGATCTCAGGGGTTCTGGCGATTTTCGGAAGTTTACTGTTTCTTCTGGTTTCATTGATACTTCTCCCAAGATCGCCGAGTCGAAAACTTACCGAACAGCCTAGGCCAGAGACCGCAAATCGACAGTCCGAGTTTTCTATGCCAAGAACGTATGGCGAACTGCCGGTCGGCGACCGAAACTCCGTGGATGATTTCGTACCTCCTGCAGCAGGCAATTGGCAAGCGCCGGAAACGGGCGACCTTGCCCGACCGGCCAGCGTCACCGAAGACACTACAAAACTTCTTAAAAAGGAACTTGATAAGTAATGCACTGTCCGATCTGCGGCCAACAACAGATCTCGCGAGAAATTCGTTTCTGTTCGCGTTGCGGTTTTGAAATGAGCGGCGTCGCCGCCTTGATTGATGGTGGCGGAAAGCCGAAGACGCCCAACAAGGAGTGGAAGATATCGCCGCGACGGAAAGGTATCTATCAAGGCCTTTTTATTTTTCTTCTCTCGTTTCTCATAGTTCCCTTAGTGGCTCTGTTGACGATGGCGGCTAACGCGGAACCGTTCTTTGTTGCCGCATTCGCAATAATATTGACGGTCGGTGGCATCTTACGCGTGGCGTATGCCTTGATGTTCGAGTCGTCTGATCCGGTTGCGTCACTTGACGATAAGGAAGGTTCGCGATCGCTACTTCCGAAATCCGGGGCAAAGGTGAAAGAACTACCACCGGAAACCTCTATTCCAGCGAACGTTTATTCGCCTCCGATACAGGGAGCATGGCGGGACACGAATGAGCTTGAAGGTCGGCCGGGAAGCGTTACCGAAAACACTACAAAGCTATTAGAGAACGATGAGAAGCCTTAGTAGCCGATCGCCGCTCCATCGCTCCTCGAGTCGATCGCTCCATAACGCACGCCGTCACTACCGACCATTATTCCTGTAGCAGAGGCGATGTTGCCCGGGCGCTCGACAAATTTGTGGCCATAGCCACGTAGAATTTCAATCGTATCAGGAGAAAGACCATAGGGCTCGTGGAATATCTCGTCCGGTAACCATTGATGATGAATTCGTGGTGCATCGATCGCCTGCTGTATGTTCATGCCATGGTCGATCACGTTGATAACCGTCTGCATTACGGCGGAAATGATCCGCGGCCCGCCGCGAGCCCCAACCGCGAACCACACGGATCCATCTTTTCTCAGTACGATCGTCGGCGTCATTGACGATAAGGGTCTTTTGCCACCCTCGACCTTGTTTCGCTCTCCCTGTACCAATCCAAACAGGTTAGGAGATCCCGGCCTTGCCGCGAAATCGTCCATTTCGTCGTTCATAAGGATTCCAGTACCCTTTATAGTCACCCGGGAACCGTAAAGGTCGTTGATCGTATAAGTATTCGAAACAACGTTTCCCTCAGGATCGACAACCGTATAGTGTGTGGTATCTTGCCCTTCGCTGATCGCAACCTCACCAAACTTTACCTCGCGGCTCGGAGACGCCTTTTTTGGGTCGATTCCCTTTCGCCGATCTGCGGCATAGTCCTTCGCGGTCAACGCATTCGTCGGAACATCCGCGAAATCCGGATCCGCCATGTATTCCGCCCGGTCAGCAAAGGCCCGTCGGGAGGCTTCCGTAAGCAAGTGGTACTTAGCGGCCGAGTTATGCCCCATCGATGCGATGTCCCACTCCTCGAGCATATTAAGCACCTGAAGCATAACAATACCGCCCGAACTCGGCGGCGGCATAGAGATTATTTCATGCCCTCTATACGTTCCTCGAAGAGGGGGTCTTTCCTTTGCTTTGTAGTTCTTCAGATCGTCAAGTGTGATAAGCCCATTATTGGCCTTCATATCCGAGGCTATCATTCTCGCGGTCTCACCTTCGTAAAATTCCCGGGGACCTTTCTCTGCGATCCTTTTCAAGGTAGCAGCCAGCTCCGGTTGCTTGAAGACATCTCCTTCCTTGAAATACTTACCATTGTTTAAGAATATGCGGTTGCTGTCCGGATATCTTGAAAGGTGTTCTTTATAGCCCTCTAGCAGTGAAGCGAGTCGATGCGTCAACACGTAGCCATCTCGTGCTAAGGGTATCGACGGCTCGATCAGATCCTTCCATTTGATTTTGCCGGAACCATATTTATCAAGAGCCATCTCAAATCCGGCAATTGTACCGGGAACGCCAGATGCTCGATATCCGATGGTCGAACCTCCATCACCTCGGATGACATTGCCATCCTTGTCAACAAAGATATCTCGATGGGCCGCTGCCGGGGCCATCTCGCGATAATCAATCGCATGAGTACGACCATCCTTGAACCGAATGAGCATAAATCCGCCGCCGCCTATGTTGCCCGCTTCGGGATATACCACCGCAAGTGCGATACCGACCGCAATTGCAGCATCAACAGCATTCCCGCCCCGCTTCATAACGTCCAAGCCGATCCTTGATGCCAGTTCATGCTGCGAAGCGACCATCGAGCTCCGTGCTCTTACCGGTTCTTTGTTCGCCGCTGCAAAGGCCGCATGAGAGATATGAAAGTTCGTGAACGAAAAGATTAAGAAAGCCGCAGCGGCCCGTAGGAAGGTAGTTTTTGTCATATCGGAACTTTAGCAAAGGCCCTGTGCAGAGACAAATTCCAACACTTCAAGAATGTTTCATGATAAACGGAACCTCAAAGTGGGATGTTTTGTGGTTTTGCTAAATCGGGTTATAGTCAACGTTCGCGACCCGAACAGGTTGTTTATCAGACATGTTAGATAGCGATAATTGCGGCAATGATCCTCAGCGGACTTTCACCAAAGTTCTTGATAGTCAGGTTAAGGCGTCTTCAGAGGCGGCTTACGGAACGTCTGTCAAAATTCCGCTTTTATGCTTACTTGGCCGTGTTAGGCCCCGGAATTATAGCTGCGAATGCCGGTAACGACGCAAGCGGAATTGCCACTTACTCCTCGGTCGGGGCTCAATTCGGATATACACTTCTTTGGGCATTCATACCCATGGTCGTCAGCTTGATCGTTGTTCAGGAGATGTGCGTTCGAATGGGCGTGGTTACCGGCCAGGGCCTCGCCGACCTCATTCGAGAACAATTCGGTGTGCGATGGACTGCTCTGGTCATGTTGGCACTACTCATCGCCAATACCGGCGTAATCATATCTGAATTTGTAGGTATCGCACAGGCATCTGAGTTGATCGGGGTGCCGAGATATGTTGCCGTTCCAGTCTCCGCAAGCCTGATCTGGTGGCTGGTTGTACGGGGCACGCAAAAGCGTGTTGAAAGGGTCTTCCTGGCAATGTCCTTGGTGTTTTTCTGCTACGTTCTTTCGGCCATTTTAGCTCGACCGGAATGGACCGCCGTTGGTTCGGCCTTTGTAATGCCGACTTTTCGTGCCGAAACTGTGTATCTTTTCACGTTAATGGCTTTGATCGGGACGACGATCACTCCTTTCATGCAGGTTTACGTTCAATCGACCGTCGTCGAAAAGGGACTTGACAAGGATGACCTGCCGATCGCGAGGGCGGATGTAATTGTCGGTACTACATTCGCAGTAGTTATTGCCGCATTCATAGTGATCTCCACTGCCGCTACTCTACATTTACAGGGCATTTACGAGGTCGATTCGGCCGCAACTGCTGCAGAGGCTTTGGCTCCGGTCGTCGGCGAGTATGCGAAGTATCTCTTCGCCATCGGGCTCTTCGGTGCTGCGATGTTGGCAATGGGTGTTCTTCCATTGGCTACGGCCTACTCAATGAGCGAAGCATTGGGTTTCGAGAAAGGCCTTTCACGTTCGTTTCGTGAAGCTCCGATATTCCTTGGCATTTTCACGGTCCTTATCGTAATAGGGCTGAGCGTCGCATTGATTCCCGGCATTCCGCAGATAAGGCTCCTGGTCTTTACACAAAGCATCAACGGACTTTTGTTGCCCGTCATCCTTGTTGCGATCGTCAAACTTGCGAGCAATCGAGAGATCATGGGCGATAATGCCAATGGAAAATACTTCAATATCTTCGCGTGGACAATAACCTCTGTGGTCTCGATCTTATCTCTAATGTTGATTGGGTATTCGATAGCTGATATTTTTAGCGGCTAGACAATGGACCACAATAAAATTGTAAGCCGCATTTTTCCCACGCTTCTTTTCCTCTTTCTGATCTCAGTCTTCCTGTTTCTACTTCCTCGGGTCGAGATATTAACCAATGAATACATCGGCAGCATGTTCGCACGTAGTGTAACGTCCGAGATGTTCGTGGATACCCTACGCTCCTTCGCGTCATACCTCTTCCCGATACTGAAGATATTCCTCTGGATGTCGCTCGTCGTTGCGATCGTTCGTTTCATAACAGCTCTCCTTCTCGCGACCGTTTTGCGGTCGATCGCGCAATCGGAGATCGTCTCCCTTGCTCGTACCGTGGTTTCAGTTCTGGTTTACATTACTGCCTTCTTCGTCATCTTTCAATCGCATTTCCCTGATGTACAATTGGCCGCTATTTTCACCGGCTCGACCATCGTCGGCATTGTAGTCGGACTCGCTCTTCAGGACACGCTAGGCAACTTCTTTTCGGGTGTTGCTCTCCAGGCAGATCATCCTTTTCAGGTAGGCGATGTGATCGCAGTTTCGAACAAAGCAAAAGGTGTAGTTGAGTCCGTGACCTGGCGAGGCGTCAAGATCAGAACCTTTCAGGATAAACTGGTCATCATCAGCAACTCTGTGATCGGCAAGGAGGTCATCGAGGTGGCTCCAAAGGAAAATCTGAACGCACGTCTCGTTTTCTTCAATACTGAGTTCGGATTTTCACCAACACGGACAGCTCGGCTCGTCCGCGAAGCCGTTCGTAATATTCCAAATGTTTCAGCGCTTAAACGACCGAACGTACGTATCCGTGATTTGGCCGAGAGCGGTATCGACTGGGAGGTCAAATACTGGTGCGAGGACTATAGAAAACATAATGATACGGACGCTGTGATCCGACAGACCATCTGGTATCTCTTTACGCGAGAGGGCATCAAGTTCGCATTTCCGACGCGGACCATACACGTTGAAAGCACGGCGGCTCCGATTGCCCACGAAGAGATGTCAGTCCGTTCATCTGAGGCGATCGTAAGTGTGCCGATCTTTGCCCCACTCTCAGAAAAGGACCTCGATGAACTGGCTGCCAACGCCGTTGCCAGGGTGTTTGCACCAGGAGAAGTAATAGTAGAACAGGGAAGATCCGGAGAATCGATGTTCATTATCACACAAGGCAGTGTCCGTATCGAACACAACGAGGGTGGCGATAAACATATCCTGGCTCGACTTAAATCAGGTGATTTTTTTGGCGAGATGAGTTTGCTGACAGGCGAAAAGCGTTCGGCGAGCGTTATTGCGGATGACGAAACTCAGGTCATCGAGATACGAAAAAAGGAACTCACACCAATCCTGAAAAAAGATCCGACCCTTGCCGAGAGGATCGTCGAGATCGTAGAACTTCGACAAAAGGAATTAGCTGCGATCGAGGAACTCCACCACGATATCACAGTCCCGAATAAGCAAGGATTCCTCTTGTCATTGAAACAGTTCTTCGGGCTTAAAAAATAATCAGCGAGCGTTTTTGTCGTAGATGTCGTGAAGGAGTTCGGTGATCGGCTTTCTATTCGAAAATGGATCGCCATGATGGTCACCTTGATCCGTTGACAAATTCTTACTCGAAAGAGGGTCTCGTTCTACTCCAGGGGACGAGTCTTCTCGAACTAACTCTTCAGTGTAAACTAGCGGCACAGAGCTCTCCTCCGCATTTGAGGGGTCAAGTTGAGCTGCCGCAACCTGCCCCGGACTCAATTCTCCGGCCGAAAACTTTGTCCGATTATCCTCAAGCAATGTCGTTGCTCGTAATTTCCGCGCTCGCTCTAGCGACCGTATCGCCGCCGAGGTAAGCGGAGCATCGGCAGGCTCCCTCTCAATACGGCGCAACACCCTGACATACTGCCGAAGTTCAGGTGTGGGATATACATACGCCGACTCATCTGATTCAGGCCTTTCTACAACTCGCGAAAGATACTTCACTGCGGCCTTGTGTTCGCCAAGTTTACTGTAAAGGGCACCAAGAGCGAAAAACACGAGAGGCGGAGCAGCTGTCATTCTGCGAACTATGTTCTCACCTCGGTCGATCGTTTCTCGCAATTCGAAACCGAACCAACGACGATCGTCGTCGCGCAATATCTCATTCGCGCTGAGATAAAATTCGAAAATATCCCGATTATCACTCTTCGACCCGCCGGTGAATGTTTTGATCAAGAAAAAAGCGAATACGCCGAAGAAAAAGATCACAAGAAATGGTATGTTTGTGACCGCAAGCATAGAAACAATGATGCCAAAGGCAAGAAGGTATTGTCCCTTTTCCTTGATCATGCTCGGAACTCGTTTTTCCAAGGCGTTATCGCTCATAGTTCCACGTTATTCGTACTTCGCTGCCCTTTTGGGTGATCAATGTGTCAGTTGCCAAACTCGCTCACTTAAGGCTCCGTCGAGCCATTGTCATGTGGTTTCTCTGCCATTTCATCTGAATCCCTTTTCATTGAAAGATTGGCGAGAATATCCGTCACCTTGCTTCCAACGGTATAAGGAGCATTCAATACAAATCCAATAGTGTCAGCTAGAGCGATGGCTTCCAATTGACTGATCTCAGACATCTTCTGCTCAAGCGGAAGTGCTGAAAATCGATCTTTGTAACTTTCGAAGATCTCAGTTCCAGATTCTTGTTTATCTTCGGTTATATCTTCGATAAACCTGGTCTCGATTACGACAGAACCCGGCTTTTCAAGTCGGGCCTGGCATGCCAACCGATTACCGAAAACGCCAGTACTGCGTTCGAAAAATTCTCTTTCTACTTCATTAGGCTCTGACAACGCACCAATTCCCGATTCGACATCTACGGAACAATAATGCTCTCCGGAAACCGGGATGCAAGGTATAGGAAATCGAACCCCAAGCCGCTTGCCGGCATCAATAAGATAAGTGCCGGCCGGCACATTGCCTCGGATCCCCTCCTTCTTGAACTGGACCTCTACTTCTTCTATGTTCACGTCTGTTTCCATTATTGCCCGCCAATTACCGTCTTGACCCGAACTCTCGGCTGAGCCCCCGGGGGAACCGATGAGAAATCCGCCTGAGACTTTGAACAGGCTTCGCAGATCCCCCACATCCTAAGACTATGATGCGAGAGTTTAAAGCCGTGCTGCTCGGCGATGTCGTCTTGCAGCTCCTCGATCTGCTGAGAAAAGAATTCGACGACCTTGCCACACGAAGTACATATCAAGTGATCATGATGCTCATGGTCATAGTGATGTTCGTAATAAGTTTTGTTATCACCAAATCGAACCTCGCGAGCGAGTCCTGCTTCAGTAAGAAGCTTAAGGGTGCGATACACTGTCGTGTGGCCGACTGAAGGATCCTCTTTCTGCACAAGCCAATAAAGATCCTCGCTGGTCAGATGCTCCTCAGTTCGTAGAAAGATCTCGAGTATCAGATCTCGCTGACTCGTCCGTCGTAAACCTGATTTCCGGATATGTTCCAAGAAAATTTCTTTTTCTTTTTCGAACTCTGACACTGGTCGTCCCCTGTGAATTAAATCTTATCATTTGAATTTAGCTTTAGCCATATTCAACTCCTCGACGAACTGATCTCGTAGCGATGCGTTCTCACCCGTCGCTTGGACCATCTGCAACGAAACTGCGGCAAGCGAAAGGTACACTTCCTTGCTAAGATCGTCTGCATGAGTTTCCATTAGGTCAAGGTGCCTGCGGAAGGCTGCTATATCAAGGCGGGCAAAAGGTCCGGTCAAGGATTCCTCTGGAGACCTATCGAAAAGATTAGCTAGTGCAGATCGTGAAAGTAGGAGTAAGGCCTTGCTGCCCTGCTCGGGATCAATGCCAGCCATTGCGATCAGTCTATGAGCGGTCGCCAGCAAAGCCACCAGGTGTCCAGCCGACATAACTGCCGCAGCATGATAAAGCGGTTTTTTTGCCGTCTCGACTACTATCTTCTGTCCTCCAAGTCGAGTAACGATCTCTTGAGCAACCGTAACCCCAGTTTGCGTTCCTTCAATGCAGAAAAAAGCACTTAATAATGCTTCCGCTCCAGAAATAGGATCGCTTACTGCAACAAGAGGATGCACAGAGCCAGTCTCGTGCCCGCAGTTCGCCAAGGCCGAAAGAATACCAGAGCTAAGCGAACCACTTGTGTGAAATACCACCGAGTTCTTAGCAAGCCGATGAGCAACGGCAGTAACAGCCTCCTCGATGTCTGGGTCGGGTGTAGCAACTATCACTATTTCCGCTGAAATAGCTTCGTTGCTATCGATACCGGTCACGAAAGCTGGTCGTGAAAGAAAACTTACTACGCTCGGAATACTACCGTCGCGGGTGATAAGTTCAGCGACCCTGTAGCCGCATCGATCCAGTGCGAGTGCGAAAGCTCCACCGACACGACCGACCCCAATTATCGCAATTCTTTCCACATAAAAAAGAATACAGCGGCAGGAAGAATTTCGCTATAACGATAAACGACGTTGATTCGATCTGGTGAACGTAAGGCGAGAAGCGATCAAACCGTCGCCAGCTCGCTGAGGTTGGACTTATGAGCGGAAGAAGCAAAAGGATAGCTACCAGAAGTTTCCTTAGCACGATCCATCGATAGATCGCTGGCAGCAAGATCTCGGTACAATAGTCGAAGGATATCTATCTCATCTTTCCCAAGACGACGAAGATCTCTTTTGCGTAGGCTTGTAATAAGTGACTCACAGGCTTCCCCGAAATGCTTGTACCTAGCCGACTTGATAGTACTTGTGGCAAAATCTGCAAGCCTCTCACAATCGTTGACGATCATCTCCCGGATCTTGCTATGCCCGGAGGTAACTGTTTCCCACAATTCGTCCGACATCCGTTCCCACTCGCCCGAGGCTGAAATATCAAATTCGCAGATACACCCGGCCCGGTGCTCGAGTCCCTGGTCGCTTGCGAAGCCGCAGTCCAACTCCGCCAAACGGCCGCTGAGCTCGATAGCTTTCTGCCAGTATGCAGTTCGAAGCTGCGGAATTTCGCTTAGCGATTCGAACTCCCACCAAATATCGGTTCGCCTTATGTTGTCGAACTTCTCCTGAAGCTCATGAGAACGTATTATCCGTGTGTGCTCTTTTATAAATGAATCCTGATACTGTGAACGGTACCCGTCCCAAAGATAGCCCGCCTCGCGGTTTTTCGACGATCCAGGATTCCGCACACCTTCCGACAAACAAGCCAACAATGCTCGTTTCGTATCGTTGGCTTTCTGGTCGGGCACACATCCGGCTGAAGTGGCATACCCTACAACACGTAAACGAACTGCGGCTGAAGAAAGAAACGTCTCGATCCTCTCGAGAGCGGCGACGCTTTTCTCGAATTCGATCTCACTATGAGAAAACGCATCCGAAATGTCCCGGAGAGCCTGGTCGATTCGGATATTGCCCGCGATCAGGTGCGTTAGCGCTTCGACAACACGGCCGAGGGTCTTCTTTACGAACGAAGCATCGAGCCAGACCTTGGTGTTGACAAGCGAGTCTGGTACTTTATCGAACCGGTTCAAAAGGTTCGCTGTATTCCACTCCTCGAGCCAGGCCCCCAAGGCCGAGATAACCCTTTCCGATCCTGAAGGACCCGACTCTGAAACCTCCTCGTCGAAGCCGGTTAGGAGCTTTACCCATTTAATGTTGGAAACGACTGGACGTTCACTTACGGCCGGACGAGCAATGGCAACAATATCACCCCAAACTATCTTGAGATCCAAAGAGCGAGCGTTGATACGATCACCGCGCGCAGTAACGAACTCGATCCTCCGATCTGCAACAAGCGAAGCCAGGATCAAATGTTGTGCTTCCCGCACAAACCCATAAGGAGGTTGCTTCAAGCTGTGATAAACGCTAAGTATCTCAGCAGGCTCTTCGCCTGCGGCACTTAAAAGATCATTGATCGTCCTGACATAAGGGAGCTGGTCAAGGTCTTCCCCGACAACCGGCGTGAACATGCCTTCGTGTTCAGATGCCAAACCCATCGGTGCAAGAAACGAACGAGCCAGATCCTGAGTTTCTTCGAGTCCTGTCTTAGCGGGATCGAAAAAATCGGTTATCGTCGCCGATACATCTTTGATCCCCAGTGTTCGACCGAAAACGGGGTGTTCCGGATATTGCGTCTCGAACATCGGGTCTAGCATTGCCGAAATTAGACCCGAGATCGATTGAGAGCTAACAGCTTCTTCGGTAAAGTTAAAATCGAATCCGTTTATGACCAGGTTTCCGTTCGTGAGAAAGACCCGCTCGGCTATGTTGACCGCAGCAACGCGCTGAGAGTGCAAAAGCGCCCGATGCTGGTCGCCGAGGGTTTCGATCATCTCGGTCTGAGTTTGAAGCACGTAATAACGCAGAAGGGTGTCTATCTCATCTCTTCTAAGTATGTCAGGCTGCCAAAGCACACTGTCGGGTGCTGGTGGTGCTGATGCAGAGGCCCTGATGACCCCTTTCAGGTCAAGCGTTAACCGCCAATCGAGTGACTCATCCTGATTTCCAACTGCTTCGACCGCTGCGTCATCGAGAGCAACATAGAATCTTCCTCTCCGCTGACCACCTCTCCAGACAGCGAACGACTCTGAAGATAGTAGATCGGGATTGTCAGTTGCTGCTGTTAGGGTGAGATCCGGATACCGTTCTTGCAGCAACTTCCGGAGTATCTCTGTCACCACGATCGGGTCGGTTTGGGCAATAGCCTCGTCAAGAACAATATTCGCGCTTTCCTTAGCATTTGCACGGAAACTGTATAGAATGCCGACGCCCTCTTCGGTGTATGAAGATATGTCGTCCGGCAGGGCATCCGCGAACATTTTTATGATGCCTTTAACGCTTTCGAGAGCTTTGGAAGGGTCGGATTCGTCGTAGATCATCATCGATGCGCAGATCTCTTCGACTGTAGCTCCACGACCATTTAGAGAGAGCAAAAGGAGAGCCTTTAGTATGAGCTTTGCCTGTAGCCTCTGCATCACCGGAACCTTGCTGACTACCTCGGAATTCAACCGGTCATAGGCCACGAATGCATCTTCAAGGTCCTTTATCTTTCTAAGTCCCGCTTCAGCATTGTCAAAAACCTCGTCGAATGCGATCAGCGAGGTTGCCGGACGCCCAAGAATGCGTTCCCCCGCCTCAGCTGCGAATCCGAGCAGAGCAAAATCCTGGACGAACAGGCGAACATACGGAGCGACATCAAGTATCCCCGGATGCAGCGGATACAAAGAGACGAATCGTTGCGAACTCCAACGGAAGTTAGGCACAACTCGGCTGAAAAAGGAATATATTTCTTCGATCAATGTGATCTTTTGGTTCATCTTCGGAAAGATGAACGAATTCACCACCTTGAAGAGATGCTGCTGGTCGAGAAAGTCAATGTTGAACGCTCGTACGATCGCCGAGTTTGATCCGTCAGCACCAGCAATGTCGTCGTCCAGTGCTACTGCGAGAATTGCATTGTTCTCGGCGGCAAAAGCTGCCATTTGCGCCAGATCGTCGCCGTCGTTTCGCGAAACGCGGTTGACGCGGTCGTGGGCTGTATCAACAATTATCACAAGCGGAACATCGCCCGACCGAGACGCCGCCTTCTCCAAAAGCGTCTTTATCGACTCAGCACCTATGACCGCTTCCGGCCCTATCGAAGCCGAGATGGCCGACTTGAGCTCTTCGATCAAAGTCGCTTGCGTTCCCCTTCTGACATTCAGGAGCGGGTAGTGCCTTCGCAACAGCCCCTGGGTCGCAGCAGAAACATGCTGATTCTGGATCTTGGACCGCAATTCAGGGAGAGCAAGTATCGAACCGAAGCTTGCCAGGAAGTGACTCTTGCCTACTCCTCGGTAGCCGGCAAGGGCGAGCGACTTCCCTTTGCCCGGTCCGATCATTGAGGCAGCATCGATCCAGGCGGCCATCAGAGTGGCTGTCTCATCCGTAAAGCAATAGCTTTCCAGAGTAGCGGAAGGATCGGCATGGAAATCGCGAAGGCCCTTATAATGCCGTACTTCGACAATATCTTTTACTTTTTCCTGGATCTTCATTCAGTTACGAATCACTCTCAGCCGAGAGAAAAGCGGGGATTAGGAAGATATTGGAGCTTAGTGAGAAGGCTCCCGACAACTTAAAATATAGCATGTTCTCGCTTCCGGGAAAAAGGAAAATTTTATTTCAGCTGCTGAAACATCTTTGGGAATGTTGAAAATAGATTGGTGGCAAGTTATTTTCACAACCAAATCGAAATTCCTTGCATCGAAAAAACATTGATTTCCAGTTTCTCTTTTCGATAGGATTACAGTTGAACCGATCTGGTGGACACCTTTATGAAGATCAAAGAATCAACAGCAATTTCGTTTATGCTTTCGTTCGTGATGGTCGTCGGCTCTTTTGCCTTCCTGCCGTCTCAGGCAGAGGCTCAGAAACGCGGGAATAAGACCTCAAAGGCGAAATCCGAAGCACAGACGACCCAACTGGCCTCGCAATCGAATCTCAAGCCGCTGTCGGATAAAGAAAATCCGGCGATGATCGGCAAGCGCAAGATCAACAGCGGGTCCGATAAGTTCTTTGGTTGGCTCGGCGGCTCTCAGCAAAAAGAGATCGCGATAGGGCGTCAGTTGGCTCTTGAGGTCGAGCAATCGGCAAAAATGGTCGAAGACCCGATGGTCACGGAATATATCAACCGGGTCGGGCAGAACCTCGTGCTCCATTCCGATGCGAAGATCCCCTTTACGATCAAGGTCATTGACAGCGACGAGGTCAATGCGTTCGCCTTGCCGGGAGGCTATTTCTTTGTTAACAAAGGGCTTATTCTTGCCGCAGACAACGAAGCCGAGATCGCGGGCGTTATGGCTCACGAGATAGCACACGTCGCCGCCCGCCACGCGATGGAGAATCAGGGCAAACTTCAGGCGATCAACTATGGCCTTCTGGCAACGATCATCTTCGGCGGCGGAATTGCCGCTCCGATCGCCCAGAATGCAGGCGGCTTTGCACAGCTCTTGAGTTTCCTTAAGTTCAGTCGAAGCGCCGAGATGGAAGCCGATATGCTTGGCGTTCAGTATCTTTACGCCGCCGGCTACGATCCGACAGCAATGGCGACGATGTTCGAGAAGTTGAACGAAAAGAACAAGAAAAAGCCCGGCACACTTGCGAAGATCTTTACCACTCACCCGCAGTCGCTCGATCGCAGAGACGCGAGCCTTGCTCTCGTGGCCCGTTTTCCTGAGCGTGAGGAATACATCATCAGCACGTCCGAGTTTCAGCGGGTCAAGAATCATCTTCTGCGCATGACCAATGCGAAAGCTGGGATCTTTCGCGATGATGCGGAGGGTGAACCGGGCAGACCAACGCTCAAACGCCGACAACCCGAAGGAGAGCCGGGCGTCAGCGATTCGGATGGCTCCGATTCATCGAATTCTTCCTCGAGCAAACCGCCGCAGCTCAAGCGTCGAGACCAGGCTCCGGAACCTACTCCTTCACCGGAGAAACCATAAGCGTTTCGGATAGATCAAATACCGGGAGGCCGTCTGAAAAGGCGGCCTCTTTTATTGCCTATTGACCGACAAAATCACAGACCGGAACCGCAGCGTTGCGAGCGAAGTGTGTATTTGAGGTCCGCTAAAAACTTAATATTGCATGCTGAAAATTTATTTTTGCACGCACAATTTTTAGTTTTACACGTTAAAAATTTAATTTTGCACGCTAAAGTTTTAGTTTTGCATGCTAAAAACTTATTTTTGCACGCTAAAAACTTATTTTTGCACGCTGAAAACTTATTTTCGCACGCTGGAAACTTATTTTTGCACGCTGGAAACTTATTTTTGCACGCTGGAAACTTATTTTCGCACGCTGGAAACTTATTTTTGCGTGCTGGAAACTTATTTTTACACGCTAAATATTTAGATTTGCACGTTAAAAATATAATTTTGCACGCAATATTCTTAATTTTGCACGCTGTAAAGATATTTTTGCCGCCCGGAAGATATTCAAGTAAGTGTGATCTGATGTTGTAGAGGTGCCTGCTATCGTTCGGGCAGCGGATCTCGGGGTAGCTTAGGAGTTGATTTCGCGGAATTTTGGGATTCTTTTGCCGAAAATAACCTTACCTTAGGCCGGCGGCCAACCTGTCCTTGTCTTCCGGATGCCAGGCTATCTGACGGGCTCTCTCGAATGCCCGGCGGGACTCGGCAAGCTGCCCTTTTTGCCGATAAAGCTCGCCGAGACGCTCCCAAATGGCCATCGAACCCGGCTCGATCGCAACCGCCTCGAGCAAGTACATTTCCGCGTCCTGAAGATTTCCTTTGATCAACATCGCCTTTCCGAAGCTGTCCAGATATGAAGCATTTCGCGGATCTATCGCTACAGCCCTTTTGATCAGAGCTGTGCCCTCTTCGACTGTTTCCATTTCGTCCAGGAGATAGTACCCGAGGTTATTGAGAGCAATAGGATTCGCAGACGATTCGTTAAGAATTCCTCGTAAAACATCCAATGCAGCATTACGATCGCCATTGAGTTTCAGGGCGGTAGCCCTGCTGATGGCTGCAAGCTGACGCCGCTCGTTCCCTCTGGCAAAAGACGCAACTTCTTCAGCTGATGCCAATGCCTGCGAGCCCATTTTTGCGGAAATATAGGCACCGGTGGTTAGCAGTGTGGAGGTGAACTTGTCCAAAAATTGCGAGTTAGAGCCGTTTTGACCCGAAGTAGCCGCGGAAGAGTCAGAACGGGTCGCATTCCGGATCAGAGCGATTGCTTCCTGGGTTTTTCCCGTTTCAACCAGCAGGTTTATCTCGGTTCGAAAAAGCTCGAACGTCCGGCCACCACGCTCTCCGGCTGCTCTAACAAATGCAAGGGCTTCAACTCGCTTCCCTGTTTCGCGAAGATATGACGCTCGCTCAAGCACTACTGACACGTCGCCGCTGCCCAAACTCTTCGACGCCTTGTCGAACGCTCCGGCGATGCGGCCAGGCTCACCTGTGACACGGGCCGTAAGCATCATCTTCCGGGCAGCTTCGCGAGCGATCTCCTGATCACCGGGGCCGATATTGGCTCCAAACAGTGCCAGCGCATCCGCGTAGGCGGCGATCGCCTCGGAATACTTACCTATGCCGGCAAAATGATCCCCCAGGCCGGTAAGGATCCGTGCACGCACCCTCGTTTCGTTTTTCCCTATCTGAGAAAGCGCACGCGTGAAGACTGACTCGGCACGCGGCAGCATTCCCCGCCTTCGGTATAGCCGCGCAAGCGTATTGGCGAGTTCCACGTTCTCGGGATCAGTTGCCACTGTCTGGGCTAATGGTTCCGCGGCCTGTTCGAACTTACTTTCGTCGGCCTGTTCGGCTATATCTCTCAAGATACTTACTGCGACAGTGTTGTTCGGTTGGTCGGAAACGACCGGGGCAATGACCTCCAGGGCTTCATTGACCCTGCCAAGAGAGATCAGGTCGAAGGCTAAACGAACCGATGCACGCTCCGGTGCCAGGTCTTCGTTAACCCCGACGATGAATTGGTAGTATTGGCTCTCTATTGCTCCACTTGAAGACACCCATTTCCGTAGAGCATCTAACCTTTTTTCTTTCTCCCCGAGCCTTTCATACAACACACTCAAGAATGCCCAAGCCTCGGCATTCCGCGGATCGAGTTCCGTGACCCTTTTCCATTCGACAACGGCAAGTTCCGCATTCGGCCGGTTCAATTGCCCGCGAGCAAGATTCGCTCCGAATGAGTAAAGACGGCCGAGGATACGCCGTGCTCCAAAGTTCTTATCATCGAATCTCAATGCCATCTTAGCTAAACGGATAGCATTAACTACCTCCGTTTCTCCAAGCCGACGCAAAATTTCTATTTCAGCGAGCATTGTGTAAGCCTCTGCTAGCTTCGGGTCGGCATCAATTGCAGCAACCAATGCAGTTCTTGCCGAGCGAATAGAAGCCGTGGCACGGGCCGCACTTCTTGTTCGCTTGGCAGCCCATGTATGTCGCTGGCCTTCGAGCAGTTTGGCATAGGATTCCGTGTTCGGAACATCACCTATTCCTGCGGAGGTCGCAGCTCGGCTCTCCAACCTGGCTATCGTCGCATTCCAATCGTCCGTCTGTGTGGCTGATCCGGTTTGAAAACCAGCCAATAAAAGGAACACAAAGCTAGTGATGGAAAAAATGAGTTGCGTCTTGAAACGATTCAGTTTCATGGCAAAATATGGGAACGAATATAAAACGGGGCCGTTTTCGATGATTCAGCCCCGTCCAGAGGGTTTTGATGTTAAACTAACCGCGCCAGAGTCTAAGGCTGAGGAGTTGTAATGCTGGCGGTCCTCCGATCAGAGATCACCGTCGTAAACGACTGAGGAATTTGATTCGTTTGAATGTCTCCCTGGTTTTCGATTATCTGGTCGATGAGCTCGAACTTCTCTTTATCGAAGTCCTTTGTCATCAAGACCCCATTCCGGTCTATGGTCATCGGATAAATCCCAAAAAGCTGATTCCGAAAATTAGTAAAAAACCCATCCTTTGGGGCCGGTAAAACACTCAACCTCTCCGGATTTGGTTCGGGAATCGATGCCCCTATAAGTTCAAGCTGCTCTTTCGATCGTGCTGCGAACTCACTATTAGGATAGTCGGCAACGATCTGTTGGAAATATCTGGCGGCTTGATCGGTTTCTTCCTCTACCATGTAAGTAACACCAAGTTTATAGAGGACCTCGTCCATGTAAGCGAAATTCGGAAACTTATCGATGATCTCCCGGTAGCGCGATTGAGCACCTTTGAGCCCCCCCTTCTTCTGATCGACCGAAAGTGTGTAATAGTAGTTTGCAATGCCTAAATTGTGCGAACCGAGGTTGTTCTGAACTTCGACGAGCCTTTTTTCGGCCTCGGGTTTCAGGATCGAGTTCGGGTAGCTCGCCAAAAGGGCCTTAAGGCGAACCTCAGCTCGCTTTGCCCGTGTTGCGTCACGATCCGGGAGTCCAATTTGCCGCATTTCAGATTCAGCGATCTTGAGTACCACACGATCAGCGAGCGGATGCGTGGGAAAGAACGTTAGCCAATCCTGATAGGCTGCAATCGCCTGGATCAGTGCACTCGTAGTACCTTCAAGAAAGAAAGCATCTGCGATTGCGAGCTTTGCCATTGGAAGATAGGGCGAATCGGGGTACGTTGTAATGATCGTCTGAAAAAGCAAGCGTCCGACATCGAAGTTTTTCTTCCTGACCTCACGGGTGGCCGAAACGAACAACTCGCGGTCACGTCCCGGTGAGACCGTTCCGAGAAGTTCATCGTATTCATCATTTCCGCCGCCCCCGAAGATTCCGAGAAACTTCTTCTTCTTTTTGACTTCTCTGGGTTGGCCCACAGTTGACTGCGGATTTGCCCTGGAGGCTGCTGTCTCTGTAAAGACCAGATCTGCTCTGGTTTGCAGTTCCGCCACCGCGGCCTCAAGCTGGTCTATCTCAGATGCCTCGTACTTCTCGCTACGGTCAATCTTGTTCCGAAGCGATATTACGTCGCTTTGGAGACTAGACGCTTCACGTTCGACTGACCGAAGCCTAGCAACGGGAGAATCGGCATTTTCGCGTGCTTCTTTCGTATCCTTACCCTCTTGGCGAAGCCCGGTGAGCGAGCCGTTGGCAGAGCGGCGGATGGCCTCAAGCTTTTCCCGCATCACTTGCAGCCGCTGAGAAGGCGAGCCATCTCCAGGCCGTGTCTGGCCAACAACATCGTGTACAAGAAAAACGCCCGTCGCGAAGACCGCAATAAATGAGACCAAATAAATCAATCGCTTCATAACAAACAAAACCCAAACTTTGCCGTCCCGGCTCAAACCCAAACGGCTCCCTTATTACTTAAAGCCCTGACGGCTTCTGCCGGATCACCCATACCGAAGACCGCCGACCCTGCTACCATGATATCGGCACCGGCATCAGCCACAACGTTAATGTTACTCATATCGATGCCTCCATCTATTTCGATCCTAACATCCAGTCCGCGATCAGTGATCATCTGCCGAAGCTCACGAAGCCGATCGAGCGACCTCGGAATGAACTTTTGTCCACCGAAACCGGGATTTACCGACATGATTAGTACGTAATCAGCGTGGTAGATCGCCTCCGAAACAGAGTTAAGAGGGGTGCCCGGGTTAATTACCACGCCGGCTTTTGCCCCTGCATCTCTAATGCTCTGCAGCGTTCGGTGAATGTGCTGATCGGCCTCGATGTGCACCGAAACCATATCGGCTCCGGCATCAACGAACTGAACGGCGTAATCCCCCGGCTCAACGATCATAAGATGCGTATCTATCGTCATCGACGTTGCTTTTCGAATCGATTTGACCACTGGCAGGCCGATCGTAATATTCGGAACAAACCGCCCGTCCATCACGTCAACATGTAGGATGGTCGCACCGCCGCTTTCGACCGCGGCAATCTCTTCTTCAAGTCGAACAAAATTCGCTGAAAGTATGGATGGTGCGATGCTGTACATCGATAATAATTACGGTCGATCGGCAGTACGCGGGCGTGTATCACCCGCCGGTCTTGCCCCCGAAGGTGATGACTGCGGCCTCGGCGTAAAGGTCGGGGCCGTGTTGCGGTTCGGCCGCTCTGCACTGTTTGCCGGAGTTGACTCTCGCCTGTTCGAATCGTCACTTCGTGTCGGGGTGTCCATCACGGCAATGTTAGAAGAAGTTGAGGTGTTCGACCCGACATCCCTTGCAGTATCGGCGACCTTGCGAGACGCGTTAGCATTACTGTTCGCGTTCGTGTTGGAATTCGTCCGCTGCCGTTTAGGCTTGTCCGAGATCATTTCCTCGATCTTCTTCGTATCGTCCTCTTCTATATCTTTCTTGAGCGAGTCTGGACGTTCATCTTGAGTGAGCCCGGCCTTGCTAACTACAACCAGAATCATTTGTCCGGTTTTTACGGTTTCACCAGGTCGCGGAAGCTGGTCGAGAATCGTATTGATCTTTTCTGTGCTCGGCCGATCCGCCCGCTTTTTGATCTTGAGACCGAGAGCTGCAAGCTCTTTCTCACTTTCAACAAAATCCCGACCGACAAGCTCCGGTACTTTTACTTCTTCTCCCGAGAGTGACATGTAAACTACCGCTGCCATTCCAAACAGAAACGCTCCTAACATTCCTGCTAGAAACAACAGACGACCGAGCGATGTCATTCCGAACTTTAATGCGTTCATAGAGATCCAGAAAACTTAAAGCAGAATGTTAACATTTTTAAGTGATCAGACCAATAAAACTAAGCCTCGTTACGCCGGAAAACCACTGCAAAAAAACCATCGCCTTCAAAATCGGATGGGAATGTCCTAAAAAAATGGGTTCCCCGAATAAAACGATCAGGCACTCGCGGCCTATCAAGCGTAAATTGCTGATTCTCGGCCAAGAATGAGGTTACTACTTCCTCATTTTCTTCACGCTCAAGCGAACAAGTTGAATAGATTAGAGAACCACCGATCTTCACCGCTTTTGATGCACACTCTAGCATTTTGCGTTGTTTACGCTTTTTCATCGATATTGCTTCACCATCAACACGATACCGGATCTCGGGATTGTGCCTAATAGTTCCCGTTCCTGTACAGGGAGCATCCACCAATACAGCGTCAAAAGCCCTCTCTACAAACGGGAGATCCTTCACTGCATCGATCTGCATAACGCTTATCCTTTGCATTCCCTGTAGCTCACAGTTAGCCTTAAGGTTTGTTACCCGAGCCGGGTTGTAATCCGCTGAAATGATTATAGCCCCCAAATACCTCGGATCCGCAGCTATCTTTGTTACTTTACCGCCGGGGGATGCGCAGAGATCAAGGAACCTACCGTTCTTAGGAAATTCGACCACATCTGCGACTAGCTGCGACCCCGCGTCCTGAAAATAGATAAGACCATTTCTGGCAGCCTTCCGAAGTTCCGTCGCTCTACCTATTGCGTAGAAGCATCCGCTGATAGATTCGGATGCCTTGATGTAGCCAACGTCTGCTCCCAAAAACTTGCACATACTCTCCAAGGATGATTCGCCGGATCCAAACTGCGAATAATATCTTGCAGTCAAACGGAAAGCCGGGTGAACAGGTTGATTATTCGCTATGCAAATCTCCGAGGCTGCCTCGAACCCGAAGTCCGAGATCCATTTATCGACAAGCCATCGTGGATGGGACGTTTCAACCGAGAGTTTTTCCGCCGGATCGTCGAAACTGAGTTCCGGGCATGCGGATTTCGTATTTCTAAGAATCGCGTTGACGAATCCTTTCGCCGAACTCTTGCCGGCACGTTGCACCAGGTTTACGCTCTCGTTGATGACCGCGTGGGGCGGGATTCGATCTAGGAATAGGATCTGAAAGATCCCAAGCCGGAGGGAAATTCGCACCTCAAGATCTACTTTCTTGGTCCCGGCAAAGTGCTTGATGACCTGATCCAGGTAAATCTGTCGCCTTAACGGTCCGAGAACAAGCTCATAACATAGCCCCCTGTCTGCATCTGATAAATTCTCCGTTCCTGTGTGAAGTAGGATCGAAGAATATGCGTGTTCTTTTTCGATGCGTGCCAAGATGTCGAAGGCCCTTGTTCTAGCAGGGGAGATCTTCATGTCGGCATCTCCGAATTTGACTGGGAGAGGTCAGGCAAATACCCTTTCTTCAGGTCATGATCGACCGTGACCCTTTCATCGAAGACAAAACACTCGCCCTCCCAAAGTGAATCATCCGAATCTACGGATTCGAGATATTTCAATATTCCCCCTTCAAGCTGAAAAACCTCTCGAAATCCCTTTTCGATCAGATACGGAGCGAACTTTTCGCATCGAATACCGCCGGTGCAGAACACTGCAATTCGCCTATTACGTTCCGGATCTAAATTACTTTCGACGAATGCCGGAAGATCGCTGAACTTTTCAGTTCCCGGATTGACGGCCCGCCTGAATGTTCCGCTTTGATACTCGTAGTCATTGCGGGTGTCCAAAACGATAGTTTCGGGATCGGAGATGATCCGGTTCCATTCCTTTGCATTTAGGTGAGTTCCCTTTCCTTTTTCGATATCTACACTCTGCTTAAGTGTCACGATCTCAGGCTTGATCTTCACATCAACCCTTCTGAAGGGCATCGAATCATGAAATGAGGATTTATAAGTAAGCCTAGTGTTAAAGATCTCTTCAGCGTAATCAACAAAGCTCCGGACGTCATCAGGTTGTCCACAGACCGTAGAATTATAGCCTTCTTCCGCCAAAATTACGGTTCCCTTTAATGAACATCGGTGCATCACTTCGCGTACCTTATCTTGGATATCAGCAAGGCTGCCGACGTCCGACATTCTTTTGAACTCATAAAATGTGATTATCTCGAACATAGTTTCGGCGAACGACTATTCGAATAAATCCCCTTCCTCAAGCTTCACGCCGTTTAGGAAATCTCTGATACACAATCTACGACGACCTTCTGTTTGAATCTCCAATATCCGCAAGGCACCTACGCCGCATGCGATAACAAGCCCGTCACCCTTAGCTTGAATAACAGTCCCCGGTGCCGAGTTGGTGATTTGGACCTCAGCAACTTCAGCTTTCCAAAGCGTAATCTTTTTGCCTTGAAAACTCGTGAATGTTGTCGGAAATGGCTGAAATCCGCGGACACGCCGCTCGATCGACACAGCGGCCTCTGTCCAATCGAATCGTCCATCCTCTTTTTTTAGAATTGGAGCGAGTGACATTTTTGCGTCGTCTTGTTTGCGTGGAACGATCTCGACAAGTTCCATCATGGTCATTGAGAGTACCTCCGAGCCGAGGAGAGTCAAGCGTTCCATCAGTTCGAGGGCACTCTCGCCAGGAGCGATCGGTGTTTCTTGCTGAAGCAGGATATCGCCGGTATCAAGCCCCGCGTCCATTTGCATCGTTGTCACCCCCGTGACATTTTCACCATTTACTATCGCCCAATTGACCGGAGCCGCCCCGCGATACTTTGGCAGGAGCGAGAAATGTACATTGATACAACCCCTCGGAAATGCATCGAGAAACGCTTCGGGCAAAATCCGGCCATAGGCGACAACAACCGCAGCTTCCGCTTCAAACGACTTGAATTCTGATAGGGCCTCGGCGGTTCTGATCTTTTCCGGTTGAATAACCCGAATGCCTAGCGACAAAGCGGCGTCCTTCACTGGCGATGCTGTAAGCTTTTGGCCGCGACCTGACGGCCTGTCAGGTTGGGTATAAACCGCGACTACTTCGTGACCATCGGCGACCAGCCGCTCGAGGCTCGGGACTGCCGCCTGAGGTGTTCCCATAAAAACTATTTTCATCAAACTAAAATGCGGCCGTACACAGAACTACGGCCGCCCAAACCCATTAGCCCCAGCGATCTAAAACCCGCAATGGTAATTCGAAAACTCATACACCTTGCTCCACTTTCCACCCATGCGTTTGTAAACATTGAAACTTGCGCCTTCGAACGCCTGAACGTAGGTGAAGATCTCGGCAGTGCCGTCTCGGTCGAAATCGAATATGTCGAGAAGAAGTTCATGATAAACGCCTTCATCGAGAGACGTGATCTCGCCATTCATTACTTCGTCCTCTTTGATTGTTCGGAGGTCCGAATGGACTATCGAAAGATTGCCATCGGATCCTCGTTCCGCGATGAAGAACAATAATGTACGCGTCTTTGGGTCACTTTCGGCCCAGAAACTTCCAACAAGTTCCGCCTTCTTATCGCCATTTACATCGAGGGCGGTCAGGTTGTGGTAATCGAGCTTCTTAACCTCGACGTTATTCTTGGCAAACTCGGCACGGACAAGGGCGTCGACTTCGTTCCGCTCCGGCCATGTCGGACGGCGACGGACGCCGAAAGTTCCCTTTCCTGTAGGAGCGTTCGTCGCGAGTGCCATCAGCTTGCCCTTGAGCTCGGCTTTTGTTGACGATGTCGTCACCCGAGCTAAATTTGGCCCGCACTCCACCCCTGCGTCCGCACTGTTGACGGTCACGGTGCCACCGTTCGCTCCACCAAAGATAAGGCGATATGACGCCTTCGGGCCGTAGTAGGTGGCGTTAAATTTTTCGATCAACGACGTTTCGTCGCTGCCATTAACCGGCTCGGAGAGCTTTCCGTTCTCTACGTGAGCGATCGGCTCCAGCAACTGGCCGTCGTTGAGGACCGCGAAAATGATAGGCTTGACCGCGGGTTTTGCCTGAGCCGGAGCCTGTTTTTGCGCAAAAACGTTGCCCGAACCAACAAATAATACGCCCGCAGTAGCAAGAACAACGAACAAGTTCTGTATGGACCTTCTCATTACACCTTCCTGGATATCGTTTTACCCTGCATGAACTGCAGCAAATACTCGCGGCCACCGGCTTTAGAATCCGTACCGCTCATATTGAACCCGCCAAACGGATGAACACCGACAAGTGCTCCCGTGCATTTGCGGTTCAAGTAGAGATTGCCGACGTGGAACTCCCGGCGAGCACGTTCGAGCCGTTCCTCTGAAGCGGAATAGACCGCTCCGGTCAACCCAAATTCGGTGCCATTTGCGATCTCCAGGGCATGGTCATAATCGCGAGCCTTAATTACAGCGAGCACCGGAGCAAAGATCTCTTCCTGTTCGATGGTGTCGCCGGGCTGGACATTGTCGATAATGGTCGGAAGGATGAAATAGCCCTGCGAATCATCGCCTGTACCTCCGGTGACGACCTCGCCACCTTCCTCAACGCCCTTTTGGATGTAATTGAGCGTATTGTCGAATGCCCGCTTGTTTATGACAGCAGCTACATTGGTGTCGCCTTCCGTCGGCTGGCCGACGTTGAGCTGTTCCGTCAAGGTAACGACCTTTTCGAGCAATTCGTCGTGAACCTTTTCGTCAACGATCAGGCGCGAACACGCCGAACATTTTTGCCCCTGGAAGCCATATGCCGCTTGGACTATGCCAACCGCAGCGGAATCGAGGTCCGCGTCATCGGCGACAACAATAGCGTCCTTGCCGCCCATTTCTGCCACAACTCGTTTGATCCAGATCTGACCCGGTCGTGTTTTTGCAGCTTCTTCGTTGATATGAAGTCCGACGCCCTTCGAACCGGTGAATGAAATAAAGCGAGTTTTCGGGCTTGTGACCATTGCTTCACCGGTCGGCGGGCCTCCGGTAAGAAAATTGACAACGCCTGGAGGAAGTCCGACCTCTTCAACGATCTCTATGAACTTCGCGGCGATCGTCGGCGAATCAGACGACGGCTTGAGCACCACGGTATTCCCCGCGACGACCGCGGCCATCGCCATTCCGGACATGATCGCCAGCGGGAAGTTCCATGGCGGAATGATCGCACCTACACCGAGCGGGATGTACTCAAGACTGTTGTCCTCGCCGGGGATCTTTGTAACCGGTTGTTCCTGCGACCAGCGAAGCATCTCGCGGCCGTAGAATTCCATAAAGTCGATCGCCTCTGCCGTATCTCCGTCCGCCTCGGCCCACGTCTTCGACACCTCAAACACCATCCATGCTGAAAGCTCGTGCTTCCGTTGCCGCATAATGTCCGCGATCCGGAAAAGATATTCGGCCCGCTCGGCCGCCGGAACAAAGCGCCAAGTCCTGAACGCCTCTGTTGCCGCATCAATCGCCTTATCGACAATCGAAAGGTCATCATCGACCTCAGAAAAAACTCCAACAACCTCGTCTTTCTTCGCCGGATTGAAACTCTTGAACTTTCCACCGACCGAAACACGCTTGCCATTTACGAGACAGGTGTATTCACGCCCTAATTCACTGCGCACTTTTTCGATCGCGGCCAGCATTGCTTCGGCATTTTCAGGCTTTGAAAAATCTGTAAAAGGTTCGTTCTTAAATTCGTCCAAAACTCTCTGTGTCTGCATAAGGTATCTCCAATTTACTGATCTATTCCCACTTTCCCGTATTTTGAAGCCGTTTTATCTTCCGCTTAGCGAGTTGGCGTTTGAGCGGGCTCATTCTGTTGAGGAAGACGATGCCGTCGCAATGATCAGTTTCGTGAAGGACGCAGCGGGCCGCAAGGTCGCTGACGTCCAGTTCGAACTCCTGTCCGGTGATGTCATGTGCGCGAACTATAACCCGCGTGTCGCGCTTCACTTGCTGATAAAGCCCCGGAAAGGACAGGCAGCCCTCATCTCCAATCTGCTCGCCTTCAACGTGAATTATTTCCGGGTTTATGAACGCATGCTTTTGCGCAGGGCCATCTTCGTTCGGTATGTCCATCACGAATATCCGCTCTGAAATACCAACTTGAGGAGCGGCAAGCCCGACTCCCCGAGCCTGATACATCGTGGCGAACATCTTATCGACCAGTTCTTCCAGGTCCCGGCCGAAACGCTCCTCGCTCACGGGCTTTGCGACCGTGAGGAGAACGGGGTCGGGATAATGGACGATCTTCAGGTCCGGCATAAAGCTAAATAATATCACGAGCGGGGTTACATATTCACGCATCGAAGCGGCACCGAACCCGGACCTTAACGTGTGTCGGCAGATTCGCTTCCCACTTTTCCTGCGAAAGTAATAGAATACAAAGAGATGCTTAAGCCGACGGTAATTGCGATCCCGATCTTTGCCCTTCTTATTGGGATCGAGGCTTGGTATTCGCATCGCCGGCACGCCAACGCCTACGAAACTCGCGATGCGTGGACTAACATTTTCGTCGGGTTCATGAGTGTTGCTTTTGGAGCACTCTTTGGCATTTTTGTAGCGGTCATTTATAACGCCGCGTACGAACTCGCACCCTATAAATTCCCGGCTGAGGCTTGGTGGACATGGGCGATCCTCTTTTTCGTCGATGACTTCGCATATTACTGGTTCCATCGCATCAGTCACGAAATGCGGCTCTTTTGGAACTTCCATGTTGTCCACCATTCGAGCGAACACTACAACTTGAGCGTCGCGGTGCGGCAAAGCTGGTTTTCGGGAATCTTGCACTGGGTATTTTACGCCCCAATAATGTTGCTCGGATTTGCACCGTGGATGTTCGCTCTGATGCACGGGTTCAACCTGATCTACCAGTTCTGGATACACACGAAATTCATTCGAAACCTTGGCCCGCTTGAGCATGTGCTCAACACGCCATCGCATCACCGGGTTCACCACGGTGTAAACAATCCGTATCTCGACAAGAACTACGCGGGCGTACTTATCATCTGGGACAAGCTTTTTGGATCCTTCGTCCCTGAGACAGAGGAACCGAGATACGGCATCATCAAACCGATCAAAAGCTACAACCCGCTTTGGATCAACACGCACGGCTGGGTCGAGACGTGGCAAGCGATGCGAAGCCGCAAAGGAATGCTTGCAAAACTCCGCTGCATTTTCGGTTCGCCGAACATCGATGCCGAAGAATCGGTCACCGAAACCCGACTGCCCGTATGACCCTCGCTTGCCCGAAACATTTGCGGGTAATATACTTACGCTTTTATGAGCGAACGCAAAATAAGGGTTTTGGTAGCCAAACCGGGCCTCGACGGCCACGACCGCGGTGCGAAGGTCATCGCCCGTGCTCTCCGCGATGCCGGAATGGAGGTCATTTACACCGGCCTGCGTCAGACGCCCGAAATGATCGCTTCGGCAGCCTTGCAGGAGGACGTTGATGCAGTCGGCATTTCTATTCTTAGCGGAGCCCACAAAACGCTTTGCCCTCGGATCGTCGATCTTCTCCGTGAAAACGGAATGGATGACACGCTCGTCCTTGTCGGCGGGATCGTCCCGGCCGAGGACATTCCGGTCCTTAAAGAAAAAGGGATCTCGGAGGTCTTTCTGCCTGGAACCTCGACCGAAGATATTGTTACCTACATCAGGGCGAACGTCAGAAGCGCTGATTAGGTCAGGTCGAACATGACACTGAATTGCTAGAAACATCGAACAAGGAGTAATGAATAAACGATGAAAAAACTGATCTCCGTATTCTTCGCTTTCGCACTCATCCTTTCGGCGGCCTTCGTCAGCGGAGCCGTCTCCTCGGTCACTGGAGGCGGCGATTCGTTTGCCGCTCAGGCTCAAACCTCTGTCAAGCGGAAACGCAAGGTTGGCGTTACACGTCGCGTTTACCGCGGCGGCAAGTACGTCGGCCTCCAGATCTGGAACGGGACGCGTTGGGTTGCTTATAAGACCTATCGCGGCGGCAAATGGGTCACCAACAAATCCTGGCGAACCGGCCGAAAGGTCGTCAGCCGCACGAAGAAGGTCGTTTACTAAAGCCGTGGGCATCCTTCTGTTCTCGAAAGCGTCCTTGTGGACGCTTTTTCCTTTGCCGGTGCTGCCCGGCGCCCAGAGGCGTACTCCCAACTTCGCCAAAGCCCGCGTTTCCGCTTATACTTTCCTAACAAACGCTTATGAAAGAAAAGGTCAGAGTTGCCAGCGGACAGGGTTTTT
Source organism: Acidobacteriota bacterium (assembly GCA_019639135.1). GTDB lineage: Bacteria > Acidobacteriota > Blastocatellia > Pyrinomonadales > Pyrinomonadaceae > OLB17. Next base: position 185,872 of record JAHBSL010000002.1, on the reverse strand, counting down.
GGGGCGATATGCTTACTGCACCGGTCGATCAGGTGCGTGGCGGACCGATCGACTATCTGATGCTCGATTACCTCGCCGAGGTAACGATGTCGATAGTCCAGAAGCAGCGGCAACGCGACCCGAATGCCGGTTATGCCCGCGACTTCGTATCGCTGATGCGCGAGATACTTCCCGATTGCGTCGATAAGGACATCAAGGTGCTCTCGAACGCCGGCGGCGTCAACGTCGAAGGCTGTGCCGAGGCGATTCGCGAAACCGCTCGCGAACTCGGGCTCGGCGGCAAGCTCAAGATCGGCGTGATCACGGGCGATGACATTCTTCCGCGGCTTGATGAATTCGCCGAACGCGGCATTGAGATCACCAACATGGACACCGGCGAGCCGCTTGCGGCCGTTCGCGACAAGGTGCAGGCGGCGAATGTCTATCTCGGTGCCGGCGGCTTGGTCGAGGCTCTCGACCGCGGTGCAAGGGTCGTGGTCGGCGGCCGGCTGACCGATACGGGCCTTACGCTTGCTCCGCTGATGCACGAGTTTGGCTGGAAGTTCGATCAGTGGGACCTGATCTCGGCCGGGACGATCGCCGGCCACATCATCGAATGCGGAGCTCAGGCCTCGGGCGGCAACTGCCAGTTCGAGTGGGAGACGATACCGGACATGGCCCGCGTCGGCTTTCCGATAGTCGAGGCCGGGCCGAGCGGCGAGTTCATCGTCACCAAACACGAAGGCACGGGCGGCCGCGTGAACGTGCAGAGTGTCAAAGAGCAGCTTCTTTACGAAATGGGCGACCCGAAGGCCTACATCACGCCCGACGTTGTCGCCGATTTCTCGTCCATTCAACTCGAAGACGCCGGCCCGGACCGCGTTCGCGTTTTCGGTATCAAGGGCGGCCCGAACACCGAGTTCTATAAGGTTTCGATCGCATATTCTCATGGTTGGAAGGCCGTCGGCACTCTTGTATATGCCTGGCCGGACGCTTACCAGAAGGCCCAGGCCGCCGACCGCATACTCCGCGAGCGGCTCGACCGCCTCGGCCTTAAGTTCGACGTTGTGCTCAGCGAGTTCGTCGGTGTTAATGCGACCCACGGGCATCTGGCAATGCAATCGTTTGCAGGAGGAACCGGCGATGCGGACAAGAGTGTCCGCGCTCCATCTGACATCCCCGAAGTACAGTTCCGGATCGGCGTTCGCGGGCAGAGCAAGGCGGACGTTGAGCGGTTCACGAAAGAGATCGCACCGCTCATCCTGACCGGCCCGCCCGCTGTCACCGGCTTTGCCGGCGGCCGCCCGAAGGTCGAGGAGATAATGGCGTACTTCCCCGCCCTCATCCCCAAGCACCTGATCGAGACAAAGGTCGAGATCATCGAGGCCTGACGGCGATCTGGGATTCGCTCTGTTTCATTTTTTAGGAAGACACGTTGTTTCTGAAACGGTTGAAACAGATGAAACGCTTGTAACGGCTGAAACGCCTGAAACAGTTGAAACGCCTGAAACGCTCCGGAGTTTTGAGTCCCGGCCATAGCCGACGGGATTTCATTCCAGATTCCAAATTCCAGATTCCAGATTCCGAATATCGCAATGGATGATAAGCCCTTGCTGACGCGCGGGCTTCCGTATCCGGGTTCCGCGTTCAGTGTTGTTATGTTTTTTAACGGGCACTGCGCGTTCGCGGAAACGCCGTGAACACCGAAAGCATCGCGAACATCGAAAACACCGCGAACATCGCGAACGCCGGAAACACAAGGCCGTGGAGCTTTGTCCTGAAATAGGTTTACACGTTTTCCGTCGGCCGATTGGAACAGCCCCGCCCAAAAAGAAAACGAACGGCTAAACGCAGGAGCCGATCGTTCCCTACGCTCCGCCGCCATCACCAGTTTCCGATCCATTCCCATCATCACCATTTTTTCCTCAACCGCCCGCCGCAAACCCGCGGCCCGGCTGTCCTAGACACGCATGACTGTATCATAGGTGCAATCCCTACGTCAAAGTATTGGAACTGTGGAAAATCAAAATATAACTTGTTGTAAAGAGCTTCTAACTCCTGTTAAACTCACGTGGAAATATCCACGCTGTGCAGCCATTTTGGCGTTTAAGGATATCCGCAAGTAGTTTGAAATCTGTGTATGGTTTAACGATCGGTCGAAATCCCGGCTGAATAAATTTTCCTCCTTACCTGCTTTGCTGTTCGCTCTGTTTTTGAGGACTGAGCACTTATCCACAATGCCCAAGAAGATCCAAAACGAATCTCTACATTTTGATGTAAGCACTGGCCTAAAGACAGTATTGGGCCGTAATCTCATTACCGACGATGAGGTGGCAGTCTTTGAGCTCGTAAAAAACTCATTTGATGCGGGCGCGGATTCCGTTTATCTCTTCTTCGATTCTAATCGTGTAATTATTGCTGACAACGGGTCAGGAATGTCACGGACAGAGATTACGGACAAATGGTTATTCGTCGCTTATTCGGCAAAGCGTGAGCCGAACCATCCGGCAGATTTCCGTGACGTTGTTGCGGAACGCCGGCATTATGCGGGAAGTTACGGCATCGGGAGATTTTCATCCGATCGTCTCGGCGGCGAAATAGTCTTGCAAACCCGCGCGTCGAAGTCAGGAGTGGTACACAAGCTCATCATCGACTGGCTGAGATTCGAGAAGGATGATAAAGAACACTTCGAGACAATTCCGGTAACCTACGACCAAGAAGATAGATTCGAGCTTCCCGGCGAACTGCATGACTTTTCGTCAGAATTAGGATCAGGAACGGTAATTGAGGTAAGGAAACTACGAAGGGCCTGGACACGACCTCGTATACTTGCACTCAAAGCATCACTGGCCAAGCTGATAAATCCTTTTGGTGACGAAACAGACCGGTTTGGTATTACTATCATCGCACCTCAAGAAGTTACCACTGATGCTGACCTGACAGAGAAGGCTAAACAAAAGGGCGATGTTGTCCTGCCAAGGGATATCGTAAATGGCCGCGTAGGAAACTTCATCTTTTCAGCACTTCAGGAAAAAACGACCTTCATCCATGTCAAAATTGAGGGTGAACAGCTACAAACGATTCTTGTTGATCGAGGCGAACTCATCTATAAGATCCGTGAGCCGAACATTTATACCCACCTTAAGGACTCCGATTTCAGGTGTGAAATTTATTATTTGAATCAATCTGCGAAACTTACATTCGCCCGTCGAGTAGGACTACCATCGGTACAGTTTGGTTCTGTGTTTTTATTCAGAAATGGGTTTCGAGTTTATCCAATAGGCGAGGACGGCAATGACTGGTTTGGTTTCGACCGACGAAAACAACAAGGTTACTCAAGATTTCTCGGAACTCGCGAAGTAATCGGCCGCGTGGACGTTTTCGGAGCGGAGGAGGACTTTCAGGAGGCATCGAGTCGTAACCAGGGTCTTATTTCAACGCCTGCAGTTGGAGAGCTACGTAAGGCTGTAATGGAACATTGCCTCAAGCGACTAGAGAAATATGTGGTTCCGGTGTCTTGGGCGGATAAAGCCGAGGCTATGACAGAAGATCTTTCGCGCCTGAAGACCGACCCAGGTCGGGCAAGGGTCACTGCTGCCGTTGCTGCTTTAGTAGATAGCGACGAAGTTGAACTCGTCGATTATAGTAGGCAGCTGATTAATCTCTTGAATGAACGATCGAGCGAGTTTGAATCATCGTTAACAAATTTAAGGGCAATTGGTGAAAAGACAAAAGATAAGAAATTACTCAAACAGCTCGAAATTGCAGAGAAGAGATTCGACGAACTCAAGCGATCGGAAGCCGAAGCACGTGAAGTAGCGGATCGCGAACGAGAAGCCGCCGAAGCGGCAACAGAAAGGGCCGAAACAGCGGAGGCTGAAGCCGAAGTCGAACGTCGACGGTCGCACTTTCTTGAATCTGTGGTTAGCGTCGACACAGCAACAATTCTGAATCTCCATCATCAGGTTACGATTTATGCGGTAGATGTCGGACAGCAAATTGAAAACCTTCTCACAGCGACGTCTGGTCAGAAGTCGATTGCGAGGGAAGAAATACTAAAGACTATTGAGCAAATGGCTTTTCTGAACCAAAAGATTTTGGCGGTTACAAGATTTGCGGCTCGGGCAAATTTTACATTAGATTCTGAGAAGATTGAGACCGATATTGCAGCATTTTTGGCCGATTATATCGAACAAATTGCCCGTACAACCGGAAGTGCTAGATTGCGGATTCAAGTCACAAACGAACACCCCGGCATGAAGTTCAGGTTTAATCCTATAGATGCGTCGATTATTGTTGACAATTTGATTAGCAATGCCAGAAAGGCTCGGGCTTCTAAGATTAGTTTTGAGATTTTTTCCTTAGGCAAGAAGGGTCTAATCATGCGTGTCTGTGACAACGGTCGGGGATTCCCATCAGGAACAAACAAATCTCGGATTTTCGAGATGGGATATACGACAACGCAAGGATCGGGACTTGGCCTTTATCATGTTCGTCAGGTCCTTGGGGAAATCGGCGGAAGTATCGAACTCGAAGATTCTTCGGATAGCAACACATGTTTCGTTATTAAATTAACAAAATAGCTCGCATCGAATTATGAGAATAGATTTTAATGTCCTTTGGGTCGACGACCAGCCAGGTCGAGTTAACGCTCAAATCGAAGCTATTAAGATTCGAATGGAAGCCGAGGGCTTCCTTTTCAACCCGACACTATGTGAATCTCCGGATAAGTTGGCCGAACAGATTAGTGACAGTGTCTTCAACGATGAAATCGATTTGATCTTAGTTGACTGGGACCTCGGAGCCGAAAGCACGGGACAAGATGCAATCGCTGTGATTCGAGAAAAGATTCAATACAAGGACGTTGTATTTTATTCAGCCTTAAAACCTGCGAATGACCTGCGACGTATAGCCTATGAAGCACGACTTGAGGGCGTTTATTGCACGGCCCGCGACGGGCTAGTCGAAGAAGTTCTAGGAGTATTTGAGTCGCTTGTAAAGAAGGTCTTGGATATAGACCATGCTCGCGGAATTGTCATGGGTGCAACAAGTGACATCGATAACATGGTGAATGAGTGCCTTGTTGAGATGCATCAACTCTTGGATGAGACTGGTCAGCAAGAATTGTTGATCCAATCCCTTGAACGCATCTCAGAGCGAACAAATGAATTAATTAAAAAGTTCGACGGATTAAGAGAGGAATCCGCCATGTCGGCTTTGTTTGCAGCGCATGATGTTTTTACGGCAAATGATCGGCTCAGAATATTATCTCGGCTACTAAAAAGAAGTGAATTTGAGCGCCATAAGGCAACCCGACCATCAGTAATTGAATATATGAGTACGGTCGTACCCGTTAGAAACGAACTCGGACACATCATTTTCATTGCTGATGGCAAACCCAAAGAGATCTCTACTACTGGCGGAAAGAGCATAAGTCTAGATGAGGTCCGGACGCTTCGCCGGAAAATACTTGCGATACGCACGGAGTTCAGAGAAATGTTAGGGGTTATACGACAAGAAAGGCTCAAGACTATTCTTGACGAACATCCCGAAATAGACGAATGATCATTTCGCCAAATGCCCTTGCGACAAGAGGTGGAACAGCATTCGCTACTTGAGTGAAACGAGGGACCTCAATCCGACGCCGATGGCCGCCAGTTGTATATTTCCCTTCGAAAGAAAACCAATCTGGAAATCCTTGTAACCTTGCATTTTCACGTACCGTTAATGTTCTCGGCTCACTATAATGTAAAAGATCATCTGGCATACTTGTAATCGTCGGCGCGGGGCGATCGGGATCTAACACCCTGAGCGCCATTTTTTTAAGACCTAGCCGTTCCCGCATTTCGGTGCTTATCGTTGTGTTTAGTCGACCATCAGCATGGCTCTGAGCGATGATATATTTGAAGCGCTTGATAATGTTCTCCGAATGATTCGCTAGCCTTAGGTCCCCTATTTCGCTGCAACCTGTGTTCATCAGTTTCTGATAACTTGTTTTCGGAACTGACGGGACTATTTCTCTGAATCTCGGATTCTCACTAAACTCACGGCTACCCTTATTTCCAAGCTCTAGATCCGATATCGCGGATTTCGACGACACCGGCGACGAAAGTCCGAGATCTCGAAGGAACGATGGAAGTTGGGTTTTCAACTCTTCGAATGGATTCTTCATTGTGAGGCCCGATTCTACCGCAAGAAGAAAATATCTCCGCCTAGCCTGCGGAATCCCAAACGACGACAAATCTAATAGTTCTTCATAAACTCGATATGATTTTTCGAGACTTTCCCGAAGTTCACTCGCATAATTAAGCACCCCATTCTTGATCGTAAAGTCTGCGGTGAATCCACGAACATTTTCCACGAGGACCACTCGCGGCTTGAGAATTTTCACGAGCTCCAAATAATCTCTAAAAAGCGCATTCCGCGGGTCTTCGGGATTGCGTCGTCCGGCAAATGAGTACCCTTGGCATGGCGGGCCACCGGCAAGAACATCGATTTCACCGGCCAATGAATCAAGACCATTTTTGTACTCACTAATCAATGAAGAAGTCGACAATGGGGACTGGGGAAGCCACGACGGCCAATTAAATTGCAAGTCTGATTCAACGCTTAAAAGGTTTTTCTTGTATGTTTCGAAGGCAGAAGCGTCCTTTTCTACCGCGAACCGTCCCTCAAAACCTGCCTGAAGTAGCCCAAGCGAGAGTCCGCCACAACCCGCATAAACATCTCCAAATATCAGCTTCTTTGAAATACCGTTGTCTTTCATTGTCAGATAGGGCAATTATGCCCAAAGCCATTTGAAATTGCCAGGCAAAAAAGCAATAAGCTCGATCGTTAAGTTGTTATTCATTTTTGGTGTAGCTCCATCACGCAAAAGAGGCGGATAATACATTTGCAATGTCTGAACCATTAGTTAAGCAAATCTAAGCTCGAAATCAGCGAGTACGTGTAAGCCGCAAGCGGACTATTTCTTCAAGAAACGGGCGATGCCTTTTTGGCAGTCTTCGGTCATTCTGGCTTGGGCGTTGGTTTCGGAGCCGGCGGCGAGGGCGGCGGCGAAGTCCATTGCGTCCATTCGATAGAGCAGCGATTTGCTGAGGGCGACGGCGGTGCGGCTGATCTTTGAATAGACGGCGGCGTAGTCGAGCACGGCGGCTTCAAAGCCCTCCTCGGGGAAGAGCCGGTTGACGAGGCCGAGGGCCTTCGCCTCCGGTGCGGAGAACTCGAAGCCCTGCGTGACCAGCTCAAAGGCGAGCTTTTCGCCGAGGTTGCGGCGGAGTATCGCCATTACGATCGCCGGGACAAAGCCGATCTTCACCTCCGGATAACCGAAGCGGGCGGTCTCGGTCGCAAGCACGATGTCGCAGCCCGTCGCCAGCCCGCATCCGCCCGCAAGCGCCCGCCCGTGGACCGCCGCGATGACCGGCACCCGCGCATTCCGGATCAATGAGAAAAGCTCAGCCAGGCTTTTCGCATCCTCCAGATTTTCCTCATACGAAGCCCCGGCGATCTTCTGCAACGCCGAAAGGTCCGCCCCGGAACAGAAATCCTTCCCCGCCCCGCGGATAACGACCGCACTCAACGAATCTTCCCCATCCGCCGCCCGCACCGCCCGCTTAAGCTCCGCGACCAACTCATCATTGAGCGCATTCCGCTTCTCGGGGCGGTTTAGGGTCAAGACGCGTATGTATTTGTGATCTTCTGTAAGTAGGACGGACATATCTTCTTCCAATTAACAATCCTTCAATGGACAATTTACAATTTGCCCCGAGATGTCTTGACGATGTTGGTCAGCATCCTCGCGATCTCTTTGCGGTCGCGTTCACAGGACGCGTATGGATTCGTGATCTTCTGTAACCAGAACGGGCATATCTTCTTCCAATTAACAATCCTTCAATGGACAATTTACAATTTGCCCCGAGATGTCTTAACGATGTTGGTCAGCATCCTCGCGAGTTCCTTTCGGTCACGTTCAATGGATTCATATTCATTTTCATTGAGCAATTGGGCAAAGCTGATAAGTTGCAGCCAGTATTCGGTAATGTCCGCTTGCTGCAAAGCCTTTCCCATGTTCTGAACAAAACTTTCGCGGGACTCTCCGCTTACGGCTGCTTTAACATAACGGCCGATGTTCGTGCCGGACGAAAGCAACTCGCGGCTGAGCGTATATTCCTTGTGCTCATCGGCGAGCATGCGGCAAAGCTTTACAATTCGCAGGGCAAACGCAAAAGATTTGGAGACAATGGGATTTTCGCTCATCATTGGCAATTGTAAATCGGTCAATTGTTAATTGGGAGATCGATATCTTCCGCATCGATATACATTCGCAGCAATGCGGTCGAGAATGTTTTGCCTTGGGCGTCGGTCATCAGGCTGAGTGTTCCGCCGCCGCCGAGGGCTCCGTGGAGCAGGAAATTTAGGGCGCCGAGGTTTGGCAGTTCGAAGCGTTCGACCTCGCCTTTTACCATATCGCCGAAGTGCGCTTTGACGCGTTCGGCCGTTACCTCGCGGACGAGAATCGGATAGTATTTATCTTCGAGGGCGATGAGCCCGACGTTTGCCGTATCGCCTTTGTCGCCCGAGCGGGCGTGTGCGATCTTAACGAGTTGTACTTTCATAGCATTTAACCGGCCTTTTGATAAATATAGCCGAAAGGCGGTTGAACTTCTATTTATGGGAAACAGGCGGCGGAGAGTCGGTTTTATCGGTGCGGCAATGGCAGTGCTTTTCGGGCTGTGTCCGGCTTTTGGGCAAACGGCGGCCGATGGGCTAACTGATGAAGTTTACGCTACAACACGTGAGTACCTGGCCAAGTTCCGCGACCTGCTTGCCGAGGAACGGAAGACACTCGAATTTTACGACTCGAACGGCCGGGTTCGGAAGACGCGAGTCGTCGAATCGAACTTTATCGTCTATGAACTCGGCGGCAGCGAGGGTAAGGCGGCCGAGTATCGGCACGTTCTGCGGGTCGATGGCAAGCCGGTCGAGAAGGCCGATCTCCGCGCGGAGGAATTCTTTGAAAAGCTGACGAAGCTCGGCTCCTCGCGGAAAGAGCTCGAGAAGCTTCAGGACGAGAGCACGCGGTTTGACGAAGGGATGCGGATCAACGGCTTCACGCTTTTCCAGGCCGTTGCACTTTCGCCAAAGGTTCGCGGGGTGATGGCTTTTCGGCAAGCGGCCGGCGGCGGGCCCGTGATCCGGCTCGATTACGAGCAGACCGCGGAAAGCCCTTACATCACGGTCAACCGCGGCTCGACGACGGGCGAAGAGCCGGTTGTCAGCTTTGAGATCGACGATAACTCGCGTGATGTCTTCAACGAAAGGCTTCGCGGCTCTCTATGGGTCGATGCGGAGAGCAAACGGGTCGTTCGCGAGGTGCGGGAGCTGACGGTTCGTCCGGCGGGATTTGTCCGGGCGGTACTGATCTCGCGGGTCGTGCTCGAATATCAGCCAAGCGAGTTCGGAATAAATATTCCTGCGAAAATCACCCACGAATTCTTTACGCTAAAACGTAAGCAGCAGCAAAGTGAACTGGACGTTCGTGCGACGTTCGAATACACACGCTTCTCGCGGCCGGATGTTGATGTCAAGGCCGAAGAGCCGCAAACACGCTAGTTCAAGGACCTCAAAAGCTTCTCGGCCTCGGCCCGATATCCGCGCGTGATCGGCGAGCGATCCCTGCTCGTAGCCTGAAGAAAACGCTGAACATCCCGCCTCGCTTCGTCCCGACGCCCGAGTTCGGCATAGAGCATCCCTAGGCGGAGAAAGACCAGCTTTGAACCCGGTATCATCTCGGCTGCGGCAGCTTCTCGGGCAGACTCGAGCTCGCGGAGAGCCTCGGCCTTTTGGCCTTGCTGATACAAGACGACGGCGATCTTTTCGGTCAGAGCGGCCCGGTAGATCGGCAACCTTTCTCGCGCTTCGGTCAACCGCTGCTCGGCTTCGGGAAGCCGTCCGGCGTTTTGCAGTGCCAACGAGAGCGCCTCATATGCCTGAAAAAGCGTGTAGGCGTTGATGCTCGCATTGGGCGTGGCGATGACGCGCTCGGCATCGGCGATGGCGTTTGCGGGGTCGTTTCGGGCGATGCGGGCACGGGCACGGCCATTAAGCGCGAGGGGTTCGGGGCGGATGGCGACGGCGCGTTCGAATTCGCTGAGGGCGTCTTTGCCGTTTGCCTCAAGGGCGGCACCAAGCTGGAGCCAGTTGGTCGCCGAGTTTGCATCGACCGTAACGGCATGCCGCCAGAGAGTTTCATCCGACCTCCACACCTCCGTATAGACCAACGAACGAAACGCCAGCAGGAATGCGATGAAGCAGCCGATGGTGAACGCCGCTTTGAAATTTATGCCCTGCATCGACGCGGCGAAGCGGTCGTAGATCATCGAGGCAAACATGATGCAGAGTCCGAGGATCGAGATATAAAGATAGCGGTCGTGGACGAGTTCTTCGGGACGGAAGGCCGGAATGTAAAACGCCGGCAGAAGCGGGAGAACGAAAAGTCCGAGGCCGAAGAGTGCCCGCGGCGAACAGCGAGCAAAGAATAGCGCAAAGCCGAGTATCGCGGCGGATAGTACCGCAGGAACTGCGAAGCTCATCAGGCCGACCTCGCCTATCGCCCGGATGCCGTAATTCGGGCCGATGACGGCAGGGTAAAAGATCTGCTTGAGATAGAACAGAAAGATCGTTGGAGCGGTCAGGATCGCCTCAGTGAGGCTCGGCGCATTCTCGACCGGCAACGCGACGCCGCCCAAAATGACCGACCGGACAATGAGAAACGCAGCGGCGGCCGACGCGAAGAGTCCGAGCGGTAGAATGTTGTCGCTTGATCTTTTCTTCAGTTCCGAGAAGTCGAAAAGCCCGCGTGTCGAAAAGATAAGCCAAAACAGCGGCAGACAAACGACGAACGATTCCCTCGCTCCGACGGCAAGCAAAAACGCGGCAACGGCGGCGGGCAGATCGTATCTCGAATTCAGTTCGCGGGCCGAGCGGATCGCGAAGATGAGCGAAAGCATCAGGAAAAGGCCGGCGAGCGTACTTGGGGATCCGGATATCCACGCGACCGATTCGACCTGTGCCGGATGGACGGCGAACACCGTAGCAAAAACCGCAGCGGGCATCAGCGGTATTCCAAACAAAAGCAGGAGATAGAATGCGGCGACCGCCGCGGCGATGTGAACGGCAAGATTCGAGATGCGCCAGACAAAGGGATCGATGCCGAAAAGTTCGTTGTTGGCGATGCTCCAAAGCGTGAACGTCGGCCGCCAGTAATTGCTGGCCGTGATCTCGCCGCTGCTCTTGAACGCCCAGACGTCGGAAACGATCGCCGTGGCGTAACGAGAGCGCTCCTGAATAAGGGGATTCTGTGCGATCTGTCGGTTATCGTCGTAAACAAAATCGCCGGAGAGCGACCCGTAATAGACGCCGATAGTGACGAGTGCAATGACCGCGATGGCGATCAGCTGATGTTGAGCCGGAAACTTTTCGTTCGTCAGAATGCCTCCTCAATTTCGGCCATGACAGGGTCTTCGGCGATTCGGTCGACCAGGCCCGCGTTCAGTGCCCACTCGGCCGGGAACGCCTCGGCGGTAAAGAACATCTCGAGCGCGCGAGCCTCGCCGATCAGACGCGGAAGCCGCTGCGTTCCGCCCCAACCGGTGATGATCCCAAGCCCGACGCCCGGATGGCAAAACGCGGCCGCAGGCGCCGCGATCCGCCGCTTACACGCAAGTGCAAGGTCGAGAGCTCCGCCGAAGCACGGACCATTGATCGCAGCGATGGTGATCACCCCGAGATCCGAAATTCGATTCATCAGCCGCTGGCCGAGTTCGGCAAATCCCCGTGCCGCCGCGGCATCGAGCTTTGCAACCTCGCGGAGATCAGCACCTGAAGCGAATACGCCTTCGCCTCCGGTCAGAATGAGTCTCTCGGTTGCAGGCGGCAGGTTATCCATCACGCGATTCAAGGCCGCGATGACATCCGCCGAAAGCGGGTTCCGCACTTCCGGACGCATGAACCGGACGATCAGGGCGTCGCCGTTTGCTTCGGTTGTCAGCGGGTTAGACATCGGCGGGTTACCGCTTAATAATAGCGGTATGTTCCGCACGGACAAAGCGCATCCATGGCACGGCATTCCGATCGGCGACGGCGCTCCGGCCGAGGTGACCGTTTTTATCGAGATCGTTCCACGGGATACGGTCAAATACGAGGTCGATAAGGAAACAGGGTATCTGAAGATCGACCGGCCGCAGCAATATTCGAACGTGGTCCCGGCAAACTATGGCTTCATTCCGCAGACCTATTGCGACAGCGGTATCGCCGAACTTGCCCGGGCGAAGACGGAGTTACCGGTCAAGGGCGGCGACGGCGATCCGCTCGATATACTCGTGCTTTCGGAGCATCACATCCCGCGGGGCGACATCATTCTTAAAGCGAGGCCGATCGGCGGCTTTTGCCTGATAGACGACAACGAGGCAGACGACAAGATAATTGCCGTGCTCAAAGGCGACAAGGTTTTTGAGCAGTATGAGGAGATCTCACAGCTTCCGAAGGGCATTCTCGAACGGTTCGAGCATTATTTCCTGACCTACAAATCGCTGCCCGATGCACCGAACGTCTGCGAGATCGCCTATTCCTACGGCCGCGAAGCGTCCTATGAGGTGATCAGGACATCCATCGAAGACTATGCCAGACTTGCCGAGATTTCGATATAGATAAAAGTAATGCCAGAAAAATCATCTAATGACACACCTTCTCTCAACCGGCTCCTGGCAGCACTTCCCTATGCGGAATGGCAGAATATCAAAAAAGCCTGCACCATCGTAGAGGTACACAAAGGCCAGGTCTTGTGGGAGGCCGAAGAGAGGGGCCGATTTATTTACTTCCCTATCAACTCGCTCGTTTCGCTGATGTATGAGTCGGGCGAAGGCGATTCTATAGCGGTCGCTACGATCGGGCGACACGGCATCGCCGGCACGAGCATTGCGATGGGATTGAAAACCCCAGATAGAGCCGTTATCAGCTATACCGGAACTGCCTATCAGATGGCTTCCGACGTGGTTAGAAAGGAACTTGCAGATTGCGGCGATTTCCAGGACCTGCTGATGACCTATAATCAGGGACTTGTTACGCAGATCGCGCAAAATGCCATTTGCTATCGCTTACATCGTGTCGATCAACAGCTTTGTCGGCTCTTTCTGGAAATGAACGACGAGCTTCAAACTGAGACCTTTTTCATCACCCATGCAGAGCTTGCCAACCTTTTAGGTGTCCGGAGAGAAAGTGTGTCACTTGGCCTCACTAATCTCAGCCGACAAGGCGTGATCGAGACCAGCCGCGGAAAGATCACGATCGCAAATCACGGGAAGCTGATGTCCATCGTCTGCGAATGCCACGAAGTTGTGGTCGAATGCCGCGACCTTATCCTCAACAAATACCGGTCTGAACACAGATCATAGTTTTTCACCCAATATTTTTTTCGGTTATGTTAGCGAACGCACAGTTCTCCGGGTAGTTTTTGCGCGATACTCCATCAATCGACTGAATAAATACGAAGGAAACCGGAAGGCTCGGAAGGTAGGCGGTCTGGCTGAGGCGGAAGCCTCAGTATTGGTTACCAGTCTTCAGCAACCGATAATTTTCATTCTACCTCTGAAGGAATGTGATCTACATGAACACGATACCACGAATTCTTTATGTTGATGATGACGCCGATGGCTGCGAGCTGATGGCCTTTCAGCTGAATCACTATTACGGATATCAGGTTGATACAGCCTCGAATGGAAACCGGGCGATCGATATGCTGAGATCTGATCCGTACGATGTTTTGCTATTGGACTATTGCTTGCCGGACATTACTGCAGTCGATCTTTGCAAACAGATCAAAGAGATCGACCCGCGGGTACCGATACTGATCTACAGCGCCCTTGATCGCCACATCGATAAAAAGCAGGCGTTCTCGGCAGGAGCCTCGGGCTATTTTGTAAAGCCAGGAGATCTTGAATTGATCGGGCAGGAACTGGAGAAGCTCCTCAGTTTGCCTAAAAGCGGCCGAATAGATGCAGACCCGGTGGTCTTGAGCGAAGATATGCGGCTGAGAACCGGGCGCCTATTGCTACGCCGCCGGAGCAGCAGCATAATTTGACTTCAGGCGGGGATGAGCTTTCAACGTATCAGCGTCTAACTAACGAGTCATGTCCATCTAAAAGGTATCGATCAAATGAAAACAGCCCAGGTCGCGAAGTCCTCGGTAAAGTTCTCGAACCGATGCTCGACCTCGGCCCGCACGAAGAATGCGTCGCCGGCAGAGCATGAGTGCCGTTCGCCGGCGATCACTAGCTCACCGCTGCCCCGGGCGATGAAATAGAACTCGTCCTCGTCGTGGCTGGTCTGGTGATCGGTCCCGCGGGGAGCAAAGAAGACCAGCTTTACGCCATCCTTCTCGAATGGCTCGATGTCCCAAACGCCATCGGGCCATTTCTCGTTTGCGGGAAGCGGAAGGCGGCCCAGAAATTCCTCAATAGTAAACTTCATATCAATTCAAAATGCTAAGATATGCCTTCCACGGACCAACGGCCGTTTCATAGCGGCGTGCCATCGCGGTCGCGATCTGGCGGATGTGTGTGAGGTCATGGACGACCCAAGTCGAAAGAAGCTGCTTTAAAGAGACTTCGCCAAATTCGGGATGAACGCCGCTAAGATCAAACTGTTCGGGCGTGAGGTTCCATCCGGTTAGCTCGTCGATACATCGCTTGCGGACCGCAGCGAACTCATCAAGGAGCACAGAGAGCGGCCTTCCCTGCTGCCGCTCGAACTGTCCGAAACGATCGAACGGCGGAAACCGGCGGTCCTTGCCCTGGGCAAGTATGACCCTTGCCCGCGGGATCCAATCCGTTTCATCCGCATGGATCAAATGCCCAACTATATCGTAAGGCTGCCACTCGTCCCGATCGCCCGCCGACACCGTCCACTCGTCTGAAAGCCCGACGAGCCACGCCCGCAAGGTCCCCGGCGTGGATGACAACAATTCGATAGATCTTTCGACGGCAAACTCCATACGGCGAATCGTATCAGAACTCCCCGCGAACGGTAAACTAGCTTTGGTCCAGATTCATTTTGATCTGCAGCTTGCCGGGCTCTGTTAAGTTCTTGCTTTTGCACCTTGAAATCCGATATTCTTTTAATGGGCGTACATTGGGTGTACACCCACCAGAGGAAAGTATTGAACCGATGGCAACGACGATCGAATTAAAGAAAGAGAGGCTCAGCATTCGAACCACAAGCGAAGGCAAAGCTTTGCTTGAGCGTGCGGCACGAAAGGAGCGTATGAATCTGAGCGATTTCGTATTGGAAAATGCCCTTTCGGCGGCCGAGGCCGTCGTCCGCGATGATGCTCACTTCGAGCTCTCGGATCGCGAATGGAAAAAATTCATCGCCGCGCTCGACGCTCCGCCGCGAAGGATCGAAGCGCTAAGGAAACTTCTAAAGGAGCCCGCCGTTTTCGATGAAAAATAGCGGACTTCTCCTTCCGCCGGAGTTGTTGACCGAGTCGCATGACTGTTCCCGGTTCGCCTGCGGCAAACCTGCACTCAACCAGTTTCTCAAAAAATACGCTCTCATAAATCAAGAGAACGAGATATCCCGGACATATGTAGCGACCCGTGATGACAGTGTAGTCGGCTACTACACTCTCGCTTTCGGGTCTGTCTCGCATGCTGAGGCGACTCCGTCGATCAAGGCAGAGCTCCCGCAATACCCGATCCCGGTGATCCTGCTGGCGAGGCTGGCGGTCGATGTTAGCGAGAAAGGAAAAGGACTTGGGAAGGGCCTTCTCAAGGACGCAATGTTGAGAACCCTTGCAGCCGCGGATATTGGCGGACTTCGGGCAATGCTAACACACGCCAAGGACGAAGAAGCCAAGCACTTCTATCTACGTTACGGATTCCAAGAATCACCGATCGAACCGCTTACCTTGATGCTGAACATCAAAGATATCAGGGCGAGTTTGCGGTGATGGATATAGGCACCTCTAGGTTGTTGTTGTCACAACATTCGCTCAGCCGTATCATAATGACAAAGAAAAGGCCCACGACGAAACCGTTGGATAAACAGTCACTTCTTCATCCCGGAGGCAATGGACTAATAATGACGAATAGATCAACATTATTTTTTCTTTTGATCTGCGTAACTGCGGTCTTATGTATCGATGCTCAGGCTCAAACGAGAAAGATCGAAGAGGCGGAATTTAAGGGCAAGATCAGCAATGCTTCACGGTTAAGGGCCGGTCTCGCGATGCGCGTGACCGTTACGACGGAAGGATATGCGCCAGGAGACCGTAGCCGTACGGTTTACGACCACGGTCCAGATGGCGCGATGCGAATCGCTGTCAGCCGAACGTCGAATGGTGTCGAAACAAGGTCGGAAACGATCAGGATCGGTGGCAGTGTTTACACCCGCCAAAACGAAAGCGAATGGCGGAAAATTGAAGTATCCTCGGGTCAGGGTTCCGGAATTGGAAGTGGCCGTGGCTCCGGCACCCAAGGCACTCCGCCGAGGATCGAAACCGAGTACGCGTATTTAGGAAAGCATCGGATCAACGGTCAGAAGGCGGACCGGTACAGGAAAACCATAACGACGACATCGTCGATTGCCGAAAGAAAACTGATACGAACTTTCGTCGAAGAGTACTGGTACCGTGAGGACGGAATGCTTCTGCGTATGGCCAGCGAGGATACAATTCCCCCAAATAAATACCGAACCACCACTGAATACGATTACTCAACCACGATCAAGATCGAACCGCCGATCGAATAGATCACGTTCGTTCAGGCGGTTGGTAGTACGAATGCGCCAATGTGCGGCGTTGATGTGTTGAGGGACGTCTCGAAAGCAAGGATGAGCGCCGGGCGGAGGTCTTCGGGTGTTACGATCGCATCGACCAGGCCGCGGGCGGCGGCGTGTTTGGCGTCGAGTTCGCGGTCGTAGGTCTCGCGGACCTTTTGCATCTCGGCTGCGAGTTCGGCTGAGGGCGTTTCGCCGGCCGCCTTGAGCTTATCGAGCTGTGTTCCAAAGATCGCCTGAACGGCGCTGTCGCCTTCCATCACGCCCATTCGCCCGGTCGGCAGCGAGAAGATGAAATCGGGGTCAAAGCCCTGGCCCGCCATCGCATAATAGCCGGCACCCGAGGCGTGATTGACCGTCAGAACGATCTTCGGCACCCGAGCGGTCGCCATCGCTTCGACAAATCGAGCTCCCGCACGGATGATCCCCGAGTGCTCGGCATCGGCGCCGACCATGAAGCCCGAAACGTCCTGCACAAAAAGCAGCGGCGTTCCATGGCGGTCGCAGTTCTCGATGAAATACGCCGTCTTTTCAGCGGATTCCGTATAGACGATCCCGCCGAAACGCGGCGGCTCGCCGGGTTTGCCCTTTGACATCCCGCGGCTATTGGCAATGACGCCGACCAGAATCCCGCCGATTCTGGCCGTTCCGCAGATCATCTCTTTGGCGAAATCCGCCTGAAATTCATCGAGTGTGCCTTCGTCCAAAAAAGTCTCAAGCACGGCGTGCATGTCATACGGTGCGCGGTGATCCTCAGGCAGCAATTCATAAAGCTTATCGCTTGCGGTTAATGGTTCACGGCTTTCTTCGATCGAAACCCGCGTCGGCTCTTTGGCCGGCATTTCGGCGACGAGGTCGCGGATCTTGGCGATGCACTCGGCGTCGTCTTTCGTCCGGTAATGAGCGACGCCGGAGATGGCATTGTGCGTCATTGCCCCGCCGAGCGTTTCGTTATCGATGGTCTGCCCGGTCGCACCTTTAACGAGATTTGCCCCGCCGAGTCCCATGAACGACGTGCCCTCGACCATCAGGATAACGTCGCTAAGTGCTGGCAGGTATGCACCGCCTGCGACGCACATTCCCATAACGGCGGCGATCTGCGGCACGCGAAGGTAGCGACGCATTATCGAGTTGTAATAGAAGATGCGGGCCGCTCCATATTGACCGGGGAAAACGCCGCCCTGATACGGCAGATTTACACCGGCCGAATCAACGAGATAGATGATCGGAACGCGGTTTCGCATCGCGATCTCTTGTGCGCGGAGAATTTTCTTGATCGTCTCCGGATACCAGGCACCGGCCTTGATCGTGGCGTCGTTCGCAACAACGACACACTCACGGCCATTGACCTTTCCGACAACCGTTACGACCGCGGCGGCCGGAGCCTGCCCGCCGTATTCATCGTAGGCGACAAGCAGTCCGATCTCCTGCGAGTAGCTGTCCTCATCGAACAGGAGCCCGATCCGTTCGCGGGCGGTCAGCTTTCCCTGCTTGTGGATCTTCTCTACCTTCTCCGGCCCGCCGCCTTCGCGGAGTTTTTCCGCAAGGTGGAGATACTCATCGGTAAGGACACGCAGGCGATTATCGGAAGATTTACTCATCATCGAGATCAAATTCAAAGACATCCACTCGGTTCAGCGAATATAAACCGAGCCTGTTGAGGTATCTGACACCGTAGGTGAATCGATGCTGACAACCCGCAGCCAGGCTCGCCGGCTGGCTCCGCCCCAAACAGTTACCTGTTCATTGCCATCATTCGGTGTGCTCGCGACTGCTGTAGTCCACGTCAAGCCCTCGTTTCGCGATATTTCAATGCGAACATTGCCTCCAAGATTATTGGCCTTCCATGTAACCGGCCGTGCAATACCGCGGGGCAAAAAGCCGCCGTTGGCGAAGTTGACAAGCGTAATGCTCGTGCCGCTGTAACGATAGTTTGCAATGGCGTCGGCGGTGTTATTGATCGCACGCACGTTGTCGCGGGTGTTATCGATCCCGGTCGGAAAGTCCTGATATGTGATGCCAGGGTTCGAGAAATAAGGCCGACGCGTGCACCCATTCGCGCACGGGTTCGAATAGGACATCACGGTCCGAAACACGCCGTTCACATAATGGCCATAGCCGTAAGGGTAGGTCGCACCGCTGCCGTTCTCCGGATTGTGCTGGCTACCCATATTGTGCCCAAGCTCATGGGCGAACGAAAGATTGCCGACTGCGCAACTACGAGCCGTGACGGTATATCCGGCGCTCGGGTTGCCGGCTGGATTCGACCCCATAAGATAACCGACCCCGCAAGCCCCGGCGATCTCGCCGATCATTGCGACAAGGTCTGCGTTTGCTGCGTTTCGCAACGCCTGGACACCTGCATCATTTCTCAAGGTGCTCAGGTCGGTGCTTGCGCTTGTGGTTTCCGTATATACCCATTCCTTGGCATCAACCATCCGAACCCGCTGACGAACCCGGCTGTTGATGTAGGCCGTGTTCGTCGCGTCGATCGCATTCTGGGAAAGCGTTTGGGCCTGGGCATCGCCGCCAAGGAAATTCTTCGTCGCGGTTGTATAAACGACCATAACATCGATACGGTCACCGGAATCCGTAGATGTTGCGAGCGACTGGCCTCCGGACGGGTTTTGTGTCGCCGCGTCGTCGGTCTCGATGGCACCGCCGCACTCCGGGAACAAAGACTGATCGAGTTCGACGAGAATGTGATGGCCTCCCCGCGGGACGATCTCATATACGGCCTCGGGAGTGTAGATCAACCCGGCAACGTGGCCCTTGCGGAATGTCAGGATAACGTCACCTTCGAAGCCCATATCATTGATCTTTCCGCGCCACGTGACGTCATCGACGCCCCGCAATTCAGTTTCAGACTTCACGGCTCGATACACTTTGCCATCAGCCATCGGCAGCTCTAAAGCCTCTGCCATTAGTGCCTGGCCGGTATTAATAGAGATAGTAAATTCGCGTACCGCCGCGATCGAAGACCTTTCAGCAAACTGGCTTGAGGCCTCGGTGACCGTAAACAACCGCACCGACGACTGGGCATTTACGCCGACCGCGGAGCACAAAAACAACAAGACCGATAGAAAAGCGACCCAAATTCTCGTCATTAAACTTCCCCCAAAATAAAGGTCGGAACCATTCCGCCGCCGCTTGAGACATTTGCAAGCTCCGAGGATGAAAGCCGTGTGAAGGCCGAGCCAACAACGCCATTGAAAAGAAGCGGATCTAGGTCAACAAGCTGCTCGACCATTCCCCATTTCCCGTGCTCGTCAAAAAGCATCGGAAAGTGCTCTTTCGCCGTCTGGACCTTTTCCTGGACCAGATAATCGCCGTTCTCCAGAGCCGCCGCTATCGCTGCATCCCATTCGCTTTCTGTAAGGCTCCAGCCGATGTAAATGCCGTGGCCGCCGTAGTCGTCATTCGGCTTGAGGACGAGCTTCGACGCATTTGATCGGGTCCATTCTACCAGGTCGATCTCGGTGCCTGCGTTTGTGGTCATTTCATTTCGGAACCGTCGCGTCCACGGTATGTGGCGTCCGATGGCTGCAAGTTCCGCCTCGTCGAAAAGCGAGGCATAGCGTTCGTTGGTCAGCACAGCAAAGATAGCTTTTTTGTGAACCAGTTTCCCGCGGAAGCTATTGACCATGCAGACCGCACCGGCCCGATAGGCATCGAGCAACGCCGGTGCTTGTTCCATTATCGGCAGATATTCATTAACGAGCAGCCGCTTGTAAACGATGTCGATCGCAACGCCGCCGTACCAGAGCCTTTCGCCATCGAACTCTAGCTCCTCAGGCGAGCAGATCACAGCCGTGTAGCCCGAATACTCAAAGAAATCCCGAAAGAGTTCGAACTCCTGCTGCGTCGGAAGGCCCTTAAGGTCAACTATCGCAATGATCGGTTTCACGTCCGGCCGGCGGCCAAGGTACTCGGCGTGGCAATCGAGAAGCACTTCGAGCATCTTCGAGCGTCCTTCGAGTTGCGTTACCGGATATCTCTCGTTGAAGCGCTTCATTATCGGCAGATCTAGGAAGATGTTCGACGCGGAATCAGAGTAAGCAATACCGGCCGGGCTTTCGCCGTTGAGCTCGACAAAGCTGTAGGCCGTTTCGCCGAGAAAGGAATCAAGCCGGGCGGTTGGCGAAACCTGCTTGTAGCCGGGGTCGATCTTCACCAATTCCCTTTCGATCTCCGTTATGCCGAGTTCGTCAAGCAATTCGTCGCTTTCGACCGCAGCGTCCTTGACCTTTTGCAAAGCGCTCCAAACGGTCTCGCAAGCCCTCCGGGACATCGACCATTCATCGGCGGTGATGAAATGCGGCCTGAGATAAGGCGTCAAACGGCGGCCGCCGAAGATCAACCGGGCGGATTCAAGGCCTCGGTCGAGCACATCGACGGATTCGCGTACGAGATCAGCATCCTCGAGCAACTGATGGTAGTACTCAACGGCTTCTTTTCTTGTCATTCGGTTTACCTTGCCATGCTGAGGATCTCGTCGAACTCGTCTTTTGTTACGGGCATTACGGAAAGCTGCGATTGGCGAATGAGCTTGAGGTCGCGAAGAGCGAGGTTCTCTTTCATCTGCCCGAGCCCGACCGGCTTTTTGAGCGGCTTGACCGGCGAGAGTTCGACGGCGACCCATTTGTCGTCATCAGCGGTCGGATCTGGGAAAGCGGCCTTCGTGACCTTGGCAATGCCGACCACTTCCTTGCCGATGTTCGAGTGGTAGAAAAGCACCTTGTCGCCGACCTTCATATCGCGAAGATTGTTGCGTGCCTGGTAGTTCCGCACGCCGGTCCAGTCGGTCTTGCCGTCGTTTACAAAATCATCCCAGGAATAAGAATCGGGTTCTTGTTTAACCATCCAGTAGTTCATAAGTTCAGTGTCCAGTCAGTCTTGGAAGTCTAGGAGGTCTTGGAAGTCTGTGATGGTCAAATTTGAACCGTTTCGGGCTTCCTAAACTTCTATCGTTTTGTTCGTGTTTCGCAAATGCTGGATGAGACCAAACGTCATCCGTCCGATCTCATCAAGCCGAATGTATAGTTCGTCAAAGGTCGTCTTGTCGATGTAACCAAGGTCTAAAGCCAAGTATATGTGTGATTTCGTTTCGGCAACAGAACCAAGGGCGATATTAAGAAAATGTGCGAAATCTTTATCGGTACGCCGTCCCTGCCCCTCGGCTATGTTCGCAGCAATCGAAATTGATGATCGACGGATCTGATTTCGAAGATCAAAATCTTTCGAAAACAGCCCGAAACCGCAAATACGGTAAATTTCAAGATTCAATTCGCGGGCCTTCTGCCAAGCGACAATATCCTCGAACTTCTTGAATGTCCCCATATCATTCGCCGAATCAAACTTTCGAACTTTCCAGACTTCCCAGACTTCCCAGACTTCCTAGACTTCCTAGACTTTCTTCTGCGCTTTCGCCGCTTTTTTGTTCAGCCATTTCGCCATACGCTCGACGAACGGGCGGATGGGTTTGAAGAGCTTGGCCCGGAAGCTGTTCTTGTTCTGTTCCTCGCTCCATGCTCGAAGGTTCTTCTCGGTGTATTGCCGGATCTGCGGTTCGAGGTTCTGTTTCTTGACCGAGTGGCGGAGCGTCAGATAATAGTGTTGGCCAATGAGCGAAAAGAGCAGGCCGGCGAGATTTGCCTTGAACGACGTCTTGGCCATCCAACGCTTGGAAAAACCCTCGGTCGGCTGGAGTAGAGCGCCCATTGCGATCTCGAACCATGCGTTCTGGTTGCCGACCTTCGGGTGATAAAGGCCCGGCAGATCGCCTTTCATCGGGACATCAACGTTCTTGAGCCGCGGATCGTTGATGAAATCGACAAGCTTTACGCGCTCAAGCCCGCGGAGCTGCTCGATCGGGACGTAGTCAAGCACCTGCCGGATGGTCTCCTCGCCGCCCTTTGGCATATCAAGCGAAGATGCGTTCTCGATCTTAAGCTTTACTGTCTTTGCGGTCTTTTGGCCCGCAGTTTGAATCGCCATTATTTATTTCTTTAAGTCTAATATTTCGCTTTCTAAATAAAGAGTTTCCGGTGCAAAATCTTGCTCATTGGGCCACTGAACCGTACCGAATGCGATCTTAAAATCGCGAAAATAATTCGGGTCTTGCAGCTCCGTGAAAATGCCCTTTTCGAGATATGGTGTGGCATCAAAAACCCGCACCGAGCCGTCACTAAATGTAAGCTGGAGCCTATGTCCTTCAATTGCTTTTGCCGCGATGACCGTATTCACAATAGACTTTGGTACCAGATCATTCGATCCGATTCATCCACGAAATCGGACAAGATATTAACGCTGCCTTAAAGATAATACATTAGGACAATAAGGCCATAAAATGTTGAAATTACGGGCATAGGGGCAATAGGTAATTCTAGGCGATGGGGACGAGTTCCCAAAATCAAGAAAGAGGTTAAAAAGCCACATTCGGTGTTGCACCACGCCACAATCTCGCATCGGTCCTTTGTCGATTGTATGGAATTTGTTGTCCGCTTAGAGTGGCACGCGTTTTGTAACCGACTGTTAGAAAATGCGGCAAACGACCATCGCAAAACCTATTGAAGCAACCGGAGTTGGGCTCCATACGGGGGTTCCGGTGAATATGCGGCTTAGGCCGGCACCGGCCAATACGGGTTACATTTTCGTCAGGACCGACCTCGATAATTTCGAGATACCGGCCTCGGTCGAATATGTTGGGCACTGCAGTTACGCCACCACTCTCGTCCGACGCGGCGTTGTGCTCTCGACCTGCGAGCATCTGCTCTCGGCGCTTCGCGGTGCGGACGTCGATAATTGCTTCATCGACCTCGATAATATCGAGATACCGATTCTAGATGGCTCAAGCGAGAATTTTTATGAGCTGATCGCAGTGGCCGGCATCGCCGAGCAGGACGCACCGCGGCGCTATTTGAAGGTGCGGGAGCGGGTCGAGATAGAGCAGGGCGACCGGCGGATGTCGATCGAGCCGGCAGAGGATTTTTCGATCGAATGCGTCATCGACTTCAACCATCCCTTCATCAATCGACAAAGCTTCACATTCACGGCTGACAACGGCAGCTACGGCCGCGAGATCGCCTCGGCCCGGACTTTCGGCTTTACGGAAGAGATCGAGATGCTCCGCAAAGCAAATCTTGCTCTCGGCGGCTCGCTCGATAACGCGATCGTGCTAACTCCCGATGGAATGCTGAACGAAACACCGCTCCGCTTCGACGACGAATTCGTCCGGCACAAGATACTCGACATCATCGGCGACGTCGCCCTCGTCGGACTCCCCGTCCTCGGCAAGATCACCGCCGAAAAAAGCGGCCACGCCGTCCACGCCGCCTTGATGAGCAAGCTCCTTAAAACCGAAAGTTCTTGGAAAATTGTAGAGTAGATCAAGCTTCCCAGTCGTCGGTGTGAAACGTGCCTTCGCGGTCGGTGCGTTGGTACGTGTGGGCACCGAAGTAGTCTCTCTGGGCCTGGATAAGATTGGCCGGGAGGCGTTCGGTGGCGAAGGCCGTAAGATAGTTCAGCGTCGTGGCAAAGGCCATCGCCGGAATGCCGGCAGAGGCGGCAGCAACAACTACTCTGGCAAGATCCTCGCGGCCCGCGGCCAAGGCATCCCGAAATTGCGGCGACGCGATCAGGTTTTCCAGGCCGGGTTCCTCTGAAAATGCAGCCCGAATATCCTCAAGCATCGCGGCCCGAATAATGCAACCGCCCCGCCAGATCTTCGCGATCTCGACCATATCAAGCTCAAAGCCCATCTCGTCCGACGCCGCCCGGAGCAGCGAGAAGCCCTGTGCATAGGCCGCTGCGAAGGAACTATGGAGTGCCGACTCAATGGCCTTCTCTTCCAATTGACAATTGTCAATCGGCCAATTGCCAATTGGGAGAAAATGGCTGCTTTGTTTTTCGCGGAATGCTTTTTTTGCTGAGATCTGCCGCATTGTTACGGCCGAGTCGATAGCCGGGATCGGGATGCCGAGGTCCATTGCGGCTTGCGAGGTCCATTTGCCGGTGCCCTTCTGGCCGGCGGTGTCGAGTATCATATCGACGAGCGAGTTGCCGGTTTCGGGGTCGGTCTTCTTGAGGACGGTAGCGGTTATTTCGATCAGGAAGGAATTTAGGCGGCCGCGGTTCCACTCGGCGAAGGTGTGGGCGATCTCGGCGTTTGTTTGTTGCGATGAGCCCTTACTTACGTGCGGGCTACTGACACGCTTTAGCACGTCATAGGCCTCGGCGATTAGCTGCATCATCGCGTATTCGATGCCGTTGTGGACCATCTTGACGAAATGCCCGGCCGAGCCGCGGCCGACGTGGGCGGCGCAGGGATCACCATTCACCTTTGCCGAGACCGCCTCTAAGATCGGGCTTACGCGTTCGTAAACCGCCGGGTCGCCACCGATCATTATGCTCGGGCCGCGGCGGGCACCTTCCTCGCCGCCCGAAACTCCGACGCCGAGAAAGGCGATGCCATGTTCCTTTAGAAACGCTTCGCGGCGGGCTGTATCGGGAAAGTGCGAGTTGCCTCCGTCGATCAGGATGTCGCCCGGTTCAAGATGAGGCAGCAGGTCGCCGATCACGGCATCGACCACCGGCCCGGCGGGCACCAGCATCATTATCCGTCGCGGCCTCTCGAGCGATGCTGCGAGCGAGGCTATCTCGATAGCTGCCGTCACCGGGGTGCCGGCACCTTCAAGCTCTAGAAGCTCGCGTTTCTCGACGCTCAGGTCGTAGCCGACGGCCGCGAAGCCATTCTCGGCCACATTAAGCAAAAAGTTGCGGCCCATCGTCCCGAGCCCGACCATTCCAAATTCTGCGTTAGCCATTTAGTGTCCCTGGTGTTTCAGATATGCGGCCTTCAGGTTCTTCTCGATCTCCTGATGGAGCGGTGTCGTCCCGTGCGGGTGCGTCTCGCCGAGCTTTATTACGGCGTTCGCGCATTTGCTGCAGAGCATATACGCGATGAGCACGCCGTGTTCGCGGAAGATAAAGGCATTGAGCGAGAGTGCCTTCTTCTTTTTGAATTTGACGACGTTAAGCTCACCGCCGCAGCCCGGACAGTCGTCTTCCGCGTGGAGCCATCGCGAGCGTATCGCCGGGCCAAACTGCATCTGCGCCTGAAGAAATATGAGCTCTAAAAGCTCCTTCATTTCCTTTTCCGGTTTTTTCATAAAGCTATCTTGTTTGGCCGTATCGACGACGAACTTGCCCGCTTCGGCCGAGAGCATTAAACTTCGTTCGAGATATGTTACCACTCAAAGAAGCCATTCGCCCGACGACCTTCGTCGTATCGTCAAAGCTCCGCGATCACCTTGGTCTTGATATCACGATCGCGACCGAAACATTCCAGCACACGGGTAGTTTCAAGTTCCGAGCCGGCTACAATCTTGCCTTGAATGTACCGAACGAAGAGATTCTGACGGCTTCTTCCGGCAATTTCGGGCAGGCACTTGCCTATGCCTGCAAACTGCTCGGCAAGCGGTGCACGGTTGTGATGCCGGAGACCTCGGCACAGGTCAAGATCGATGCGGTCCGCGGGTTTGGTGCGGCGGTCGATCTGATCGATACAAGAAAGGTCGGAAGGAACGAGCGTGTTGCGGAGCTTGCCGCTCAAATGCCGGACGCCTACCATGCCTCGGCCTACGATGATGAATGGGTGATCGCGGGCAATTCGACGCTCGGCGATGAACTGGCCGGTCGGGGCTTTGACGTCGTTCTGGTGCCGGTCGGCGGCGGCGGCCTTATCTCCGGCGTGGTGACGGGGCTTTGCCGTAACGGCGATAAAGCCGAGGTTTACGGCGCCGAGCCGTTACTTGGGAATGACGCTGCCCGTTCGTTCCGCGAGGGCCGGTTGATCCCAAACGAAACCGAGCCAACGACCATCGCCGACGGAGCGAGGACCATCTCGCTCGGAAAGCTGAACTGGCCGATCATCCGCGACGGAGTGAAGGACTTTATCGAGGTCTCGGACGAGAAGATCGCCGACGCCGTGAGACTCTACTACGGCCTCGCCAACCTCAAATCCGAGCCGACCGGAGCTTTAACACTCGGGGCTTTGCTTGAACAGCCAAAACGCTTTGCCGGAAGGAAGATCTGCTTGGTTGTCAGCGGCGGAAATGTCGATCCTGCGGTTTACTGCTCACTTCTCGGATAGCGGTTCGTTTATTTTTTTGGACTTGAGGTAAACGCCCGAGAAAGAGACGTTCACCCCGCCGCATTTCAGGTTGTCCGAAACGATCAGATAGCGACCGAGAAGACGCATCGTGACCTTGCAGTCGTATTCGTCGTCGCCGTCGGAGTATTTCAGTATGCCGTTCTTTGCTTCGGCACGGCCATCGAGTTCGCCGATGTGAATGTTGTCGCCTAGGCCCTTCCAGAAGGCATTACCGGTCACTCGCAGCCAATTCGAGTTGGGCTCGGGCTGGAGCTTGATCGAGTTTTCGGCGTATTCCCAATTGCCCGACCACGCCGCCGGTGAAGCGTCATAAAGACCTTCGGGCATATCGAGCGAATCGGCGCGGAGCCAGCCGACAGTACCGCCGTTCTTCCCCGGAAACCAACTGCAGGCAAAGCCGTTTAATGTACGATTTACGATGACCTCATCGCCCGCAACGACGTAGGACCTCGCCCGACAGTTCCTGCTCGCCGGGCAATCCTCATGATCGTCGTTGAAAAAGTAAGATCGCGTCCCGCGCTTGCCCTTCACGGTTCCGATCGAAAAGTTCTCCGATTCTGAAGCAAAGAAGCCGCCGCGGCACCAGTTTGGCGGGTTCCCTTCCATCTGGCCGAAGGCCGCGGCTGAGAAAGTAACTATCGCGAGAAGGATCAGAATTCGTCGGCTCATCTATTTCGCCTCTTCAACAAAAGTGACACGATTGATCTCGTAAAGCGTCGTCTGGCCGGCGAAGACCTTCTTTATCGCCGACTCGCGAAGGCTCGAGAGCCCTTCGCGCTCAGCTTGTCGGCGGATCTCGGAGCCTGGCCGGCGTTCGATGATCATTTCCCGAATGGTGTCTGACATATCGAGAAGTTCGTGGATCGCCGTCCGGCCTCTGTAGCCCGTATGGTTGCAGGCATCGCAGCCGACGTTACGAAGAAAGACGCGATCCTTGACCTCTTCAGGACGCAGGCCCGATTCCCTGAGTTCTTCCTCGGTCGGGTCGTACTGCCGCTTGCAGGTCGGGCAAAGCAGGCGGACGAGACGCTGGGCAAGCACGCAGTTGAGCGACGAAACGAAGTTATAAGGCTCAACGCCCATATTTAGGAAGCGGCCGATGACGTCGATGACGTTATTGGCGTGAACCGTTGTAAATACAAGATGGCCCGTAAGCGCCGACTGGATGGCGATCTGTGCCGTCTCTTCGTCGCGAATTTCGCCGACCATTATCTTGTCCGGGTCGTGGCGGAGGATCGAGCGAAGCCCGCGGGCAAAGGTCAGGCCCTTTTTTTCGTTGACCGGGATCTGCATTATGCCTTGAAGCTGATATTCGACCGGATCTTCGATAGTGATGATCTTGTCCTCTTCGTTGCGGATCTCGTTGAGGGCAGCGTAGAGCGTCGTCGTTTTACCGGAACCGGTCGGCCCGGTGACGAGCACCATGCCGTACGGCTCCTTGATGTAAATGCGAAAGCGGCGAAGGTCATCGGAGTCAAAGCCGACGACATCGAGGCTCAGATTTTTGAATTCTTCGGAGATCTGTTCCTTATCGAGAATACGGATAACACAATTCTCGCCGAATGCCGCCGGCAGTATCGAGACACGGAAATCGACCGTCCGGCCTTTGTACCGCACACGAAATCGGCCGTCCTGCGGTATCCGCCGTTCGGCGATGTCGAGTTCGGACATTACCTTGATGCGCGATATCAGTGTTTGGTGATAGGCGATGTCGATCGGGTCAACCTTTGCATAAAGAGCTCCATCGATGCGGAACTTCACTCTCACGTCACGGTCGCCGGCCTCGATGTGGATGTCCGAGGCTCGCGATTCCATCGCGTTGTAGATAATGGTATCGACGAGCTTGATGATCGGCGACATGTCGGCGTCGGTCGCCAAACGGTCGAGGTCAAGCACCTCTTCGCCCTGTTCGGTCTCTTTGACGAGAGATATCTTGAAACCCGAAGCCGCTTCTTGCAGAACGCGTTGGGTTGCGTCGCCTTTCTTCAGCACGACATCGATGGCACCTTGCGTCGCAATGTACGGCACGATCCGAACGTTCAAGGCGTTCTCCATTTCGTCGAGCTTTTCAAGATCAGTCGGGTCGGCCATCGCCGCGTGAAGCTCGCGGCCTTCGCGTTTGAGCGGGACGAAATGATTGCGAAGCATCATATCGACCGGTATCTTTGCCAGCTCGTCGTAATCGATCGGCGAAGGAGCATCCGGCGGAAGCAGATCGATATAAGGCAGGCGATAGCGCTTGGCCATCTGCTTTGCACTGATCACCTCGGGCGGTTCGTTCTCAAGAAAGTCCGAAAGCTCGATCTTCGGCGAAGAGATGTTCCTGGTTGTTTGTGTCGTTTCCACGTTCATTAAGTTTTTCGGGCTATCGCCGTCCGGAGGTCGGCCCGGCGGAGATCGTGTCTATGATCGGAAGATAGATCGCCAGCAGTATGACAACGACCACGCCGGCCATTACGAGCAGGATCGCCGGCTCGAGTAACGTCGTCAGTTGTTCGAGCTTGACCTCGGCCTCGGCGTCGTAAAATTGCGCGACCTCGTCCAGCATCTCGCGGAGACTGCCTGAACGCTCGCCGATACCGATCATGTCCAAGGCAAGTTCCGGGAGCCAGTTGGCCTGCTCGAGCGATTCGGTAAACCCGCGGCCTTCGCGGATAAGTTGAAGCACCGATTCGCTTCGCCGCCGAAGCTCGGTGTTTGATATGGCCTGCGAAGCGATCTCCCAGGAATCCGGCACTGTGATACCGCCGGAAAGCAGCGTCGAGAGCGAGCGGGCGAGTTGTGCGGCAGCCATTTGGCGGATGAGCGTTCCGGCGATCGGAAGCTTCAACAAA
Organism: Acidobacteriota bacterium; assembly: GCA_019639135.1. Classification (GTDB taxonomy): domain Bacteria; phylum Acidobacteriota; class Blastocatellia; order Pyrinomonadales; family Pyrinomonadaceae; genus OLB17. The sequence continues at coordinate 156,049 of JAHBSL010000002.1, read as the reverse complement.
AGCTTATGCAGCATCAGCCGGCCGTTCGCTGTCCGGAGCCATACGACGAGGCTGACAATAAGGACAATGACAAGCGGCAGCAGCCACCAGATGTTCTGAGTTAGGCCAGTCGAGACCGCAAGGACAAAGTTTGTGATCGCAGGCAGTCCGCGGTTTGCATCGAGCCCGCGGAAGAGGTCGGACATCCGCGGCACGATGTAGAGCGTCAGAAACGCGATCATAAAGCCGGCTGCGACCAGCAGGAACGCCGGATAAGCGAGTGCCCCGCGGAGCTTTCGCGTTATCGACACGCTCCGGCGAAGATATTCAACAAAGCGGCTCAGCACCTCGTCGAGCGATCCGCTCTGCTCGCCGGCAAGTATCGACGCAGTGTAAATGCGAGGGAAGATCCCCTGATCTTCAAATGCTTTAGAGAGCGGAATGCCGTTCTTGATCTTTTCTTCAACGCTGCCGAGAACGGCTCTCAGAGAAGCCGAAGGCGAACGCGTTTTGAGCAGCGAAATAGCCTGCAGCACCGGAATTCCTGCACGAAGAAGCGCGGAAAGCTGTTGATTGAAGAGCAGAAAATCGGACTGTTTGACCTTTTGTTTCGACCCGGAACCGCCAATCGAAAGAAGTGAGCCGATGCCGCCCTCTGTCGAACTGACGTCAAATACGCGGTAGCCCTCGCGCTCGAGTTCGGCGCGAGCCTCGCCCGCGGCGTGGGCCTCGACTATTCGTGTTACGATCTCTCCTGACGGAGTGCCAAACCGGCAAACGAATTCGGGCATAAAGAAAGGAAAAACGGGCCATCGCCGGGTACTCGGTCAAACGCGAGGCCGCCGGGCCGTCTCGGAATTCCAGAATTATAACACGCTGTCGGGAAGAAAATGTTCCAAACTGCAAAAAGTCGCTGCGGGCCGGCGAGTCGAACAACCACAGCGGTACTTTCTTCATCAAAGAAAAATCTTGCGATACGTGTGCCTTTTTTCTAAGATAGTTACAAGCTAACAGGAGACGCTATGCGTGTTTTTTCCGTTATGTCGGTGTTCCGGTGCGGTTTACTTCGCGACCCGCTCGCGACACTTGGCCTCATGATGTTGCTCTCGGCCGCGGTATTCGCCCAGCAGCCCGAGCCCGAGGCAACACCTCCGCCCGACGACCCGACACGCCCTGTTACCGTCCGGACCGATCTCGTAACTCTTACGTTGACCGTTACCGACCTCTACGGGCGATACGTTTCCGGGCTCTCGAAGAACTCGTTTCGGGTCTTCGACAACAACCAGGAACAAACGATCACTTTCTTTAGCGACAGCGACGCCCCGGTCTCGGTCGGCATTCTGTTCGACGTTTCGGGATCAATGAGCGGCGAAAAGATCGGGAAGGCAAGGACCGCCCTTCGGCGGTTCATCGAAGCCAGCCACCCGAACGACGAGTACTTTTTGATCGGCTTTAATAGCCGTGCCCAGCTCCTGCTCGACCGGACCCGCGACAGCGATGCCGTCCTGCAGAAGCTCACACTAGTAAATCCGCGCGCAAATACGGCACTATACGACGCGGTTTATCTCGGGCTCGACCGCGTTACCCGCGGCACTCACCAAAAAAAGGCCATTCTCATCATCAGCGACGGTCAGGACAATTCCTCCCGCTATAACTTCAATGAGGTAAAGCGGCTGATGAAGGAATCTGATGTCGTGACCTACGCCGTTGGCATTCAGGATCGAGGCGACGTTTCCTCGCAACTTGGGATGCAGGGCCAGGCGTTCCTCGATGAACTGGCGGCCGTCACCGGCGGACGCGCTTTTTATCCGAATACCGCGGTCGAAATGGACGAGATATTCGAGCGGATCGCCCTCGAACTTCGTCACCAATATTCCATCGGTTACACCCCGCCCGATTTCAGCCCCGACGGAAAATGGCGTAAGGTTAGAGTTCGCGTCAAACCCCCTCGCGGTTTGCCGCGTCTAACGGTTCGGAGCCGGGAGGGCTACTTCGCCACTCCACAGGTCAACTACCGCTAGGGCGGATCGGATACGATGAATAAGTTCAAGTTCTTCAGCACTTTGCTCGCCTTCGCGTGTTTCGTGTCGGCCGGCGTCTATTTTTCCGATAATGCTTCGGCACAGAACGCGAGCCGGGTACGTACCGTCAATTCGGCCCCGACGGCAACGCCGACACCGACTCCTGCACCGACGATCGACGAGGACGAGCCGATCAAGATCGAGACCGAACTCGTCAACCTCAACGTCCGCGTGGTTGACCGCAGCAACCGACCGATAAACAATCTCTCGCAGGCGGATTTCACCGTTCTGGAAGATAACGTACCGCAGCAGATCGAGTTCTTCTCCCGGTCCGAGGTTCCGACGAACTATTCGCTCGTTATCGATAACTCGAACTCTCTTCGTCCGCAGATCGAGAAGGTCATCGAGGCCGGTAAGATACTTGTGAACGCGAATCGCCCGGAGGACGAGACCTCTATAATCCGTTTTGTCAGCTCGTCCAAGATCGAGGTCAAGCAGCCGTTTACAAGCAACAAGACCTACCTTAACGAGACACTCGACGATCTTATCACCGAAGGCGGACAGACGGCGATCATAGACGCCGTTTACCTTGCTGCGGAGAACGTAAACCAATACGAAAAGAGTGTCGGACCGAACGACCGAAAGAGACGTGCACTGATCGTCATCTCGGACGGAGAGGACCGCGACAGTTATTTTAAGGAAGAACAGCTTTTCGCGTTGCTTAAGGAGATCGACGTCCAGATCTATACGATCGGGTTTCTCGAAGAACTCCCTAAAGAAGGCGGTTTCATCAGGAAAAGCCCTTACGGCCGGGCAAAGAGCCTTCTGACAAAACTGGCAGAACAAACCGGCGGCAGGGCCTACTTCCCGAACAACGTTAACGAACTGAACGACATTGCGGCCTCGATATCAAACGAGATGCGGATGCAGTATTCGATCGGCTACGCACCGACCAACGAGAACAACGACGGCAGCTACCGCAATATCCGCGTCGTGATAAAGGACGGACCGAACCGCGAGCGGCGGATCGCCGTTACCCGCACCGGCCGCTACGCGACACCGACCGGAGCCGCACCGACACTTCAGCGGAATTAGCTTTAATACCTATTTGTTTGCAATGCGGCCGCTGACGAAGCGGCCGTTCTTATTTTCGCTTTTTGAGATAAAGGAGAATCAGCACGCCGATCAGGAGGATGGCGGCTACGCCCAAAACGGCTGCAAAGAAGATGAGGATCGCGATCTCCATTCGTTAGTTATTTGAAGTAAAGAGCGAGAATAATTATCACGATTCCGATCAGGAAAAGTATGCCGGCGGCCGCAACGAACGGCCATTGCGGGCCGCTCTGCGGGACGATCTCGACAGCTTGCGGCCTGGCCGGCCTTCGCCGTTCGCGTCGCTTGATCGCCGAGGCCGACTTGCGGGCGGCCCCTACCGGAATACTGACGCTTGCCGGATCGATCGGCTCGGCCTGCTTTTCTTTGAGAAGCTGAGCCTCCGAATCGGCCTCCGCGAACGCCGCTTCCAGAAACTCGGTCTCCTCCACGCTCGGGGCCGCTGTTCCGCAGTTGTAGCAGAACATCGCTCCATCGCGGAACTCGACCCCGCATGAAGTGCAGATCAGATGCTCGGTTTGGTTTTCCACCGTGCTAGTTTCCATCGTTAAAACGGCCAAGGATCTCCGCCGCAATCGCCTTTGGTTCACTGCCGAGCAAAGGGATGATCTTCGTGCCTCCGGATTCGCGGACAATCCGGTCGATCATCTTCTGGTTCACTTGCCGCTCGGCAAGCCCGACAACGATCACCTTAACTTTGAGTTCCTGCAGATCCTTGATCACTTGATCGGGCTTTGAGACGCTGCCGATCTCATCTCCGTCGGTAAACACTATCAGCGTTCGGCCTTCCGGCGGCGTGGCCTTACGAAAATGATCGGCCGCGACCCTGATCGCATCCCAAACCGCCGTTCGGCCGGGCCGGACAAATATGTTCTCAATCTCATCGGCCAGCATCTCCCGGTCGTTCGTCAGGTCCTGCTTGAGAAATATATTCTCCTGATCGGTGTAAGTGATCAGAAAGCCTGCCGTTCCATCCGGAATCCCTTCGGCAACTCCCGCTGCAATACGGATCGCACGGTCAAGCACTCGCCGAAAGGTGCCTGAATTATCAACCAAAAAACCAACCGAACGCACCGCGGGCAAGCCCTCGCTCTCGGGCGATTGAGCCTTGGCCCATCCGCATAGCGAGATCAATGCAATGAAGGCAAATGTCGCGGTTCGAAACATCCGAAAACTAAACACGGGCAAAGACGTCCTTTTCTTCCCCGAGGTCGCGAGCCGCCGGGGTGATGAGCGTCTTGCTGTTTATGAAGATCTTCTCGCCCTTATCGACCGCCGTCCTCACATCTGCTTCGCTGACGAAATCAACGGCGACACGCGGCTTGCTGTCGGTCTGAGCCGGACGGAGCTCATGGATGATAGTCCTGATCGGATTTTCCGCGGACGGTGCAGGCTTCGGCGGTTCGGGGCTTGGCGTCGCAGCCGGAACGGGAGACGGTGCGGCAGGTGGCGGAGCACTTGCGAGCTTTTCCCTTAGAAACGAATCGACCAAGGTCGCGATCGCATCGCGGCTGATGTTGCGTCCCGATGCGGGCGATTCGGCCTTTGCCGGTGCGGGCATCGCTGCCGGGCGATTGACCGGCTTGGTCTCAAAGGCGACGCGCTTGATATCAATGAGATGAACCGGCGAAATGTTGTCCGAGGTCACATTGCCGCCCCATGAACCGCACCCGAGCGTCATCGAGGGCGGAAGCCCGGTCGAAAGGCCGATGGCTCCGTGCGTTGTTGGAGAATTGATAACGACCCTAGCGGCCGGCATAAGCTCGCCGAAGCGGATCGCGGCGGCGCGATCACGGGAATGCATTCCCGCGGTGTGGCCCATTCCGCCGAATTGAAGTATCTCGCGACAGCGGGCAGCGGCCTGCTCTGCACCCTCAACCACAAAGAACGCCAGTGTTGGCGAGAGTTTCTCGATCGACCACGGATGATCGCGGCCGACGCCGTCGCAATCGGCTACGAGGCAGCGGACGCCCTGCGGGATCGAAATCCCGGCGAGCTCCGCGATATGTGCCGCGGACTTGCCGACAATCGCTGCGTTAAGCGTTCGTTGAGGCGTGAGAAGTATCTTGCCGACCGCATCGGCCGATGCCCGGTCAAGAAAGTGGCCGCCCTGGGCCGCAAACTCCGCACGAACGGCCTCGGCGATCGAACGATCGACAACGACGGATTGCTCCGAAGCGCAGATCGTGCCGTTATCGAAACATGTGCCCGTAAGAATATCGGCGACGGCTTTGCGGACATCTGCAGACGAATCAACATAAACCGGTACGTTCCCCGGCCCGACGCCGAATGCGGGTTTGCCCGAAGAATATGCCGCACGGACAAGCCCGATGCCGCCAGTTGCGAGGATTACGGCCGTATGCTTGTGCCGCATCAGGGCCTCGGTACCTTCGATGCTTGAGGTCTCAAGACAATGTATCGCTTCTGCCGGAAGCCCGTTCGCGATCGCTGCCTCGCGCATTACCCTCGTCGTTTCGGCGATGCACCGTGCGGCCGAGGGATGGGGCGAAAGAACGACCGAATTACGCGACTTGATGGCGATGATTATCTTAAATATCGCGGTCGAGGTAGGGTTGGTCGAGGGAATGATCGCCGCGACCACACCGCGGGGCGAGGCGATCTCAACAACGTCGCCGTGGTCGGCAACGACGCCTACGGTCTTGAGCTTGCGGAAGTGATTCCATACGTCCTCGGCGGCAAAGCGGTTCTTTTCTTGTTTGTCCTCCGGGCGGCCGAATCCGGTCTCTTCATGCGCGAGTGTACCTAGCCGTCCCGCTTCACGAAGGGCAGCCGCCGACATCGCATCGCAGATCGCATCAACTTTAGCCTGGTCAAAAGCCGAGAGCTTCTGCCAGGCTATGTGAGCTGATTCGACCGCGTCGCGGGCCTCTTGCTGAGCTACAAGATCTTTATCGCCCATTGACAGCCGTTACCGGAAAGAGCCGGAGCTAGAGATCATTTGGACTTCAATTTGCTGCGGTCGTTCTCTGAGATCTCAGAGCTGCCCGTGCCGGACGCGAGCTGCTTGCCGCCGCCCCGAAGAGCCTTTTCGTCCGGGCTGTAGCCAACCTTGCCGCCCTTCGGGATGACACGCTCGACCTCCTGGTGCGGACGCGGAATGACGTGGACGCTGATAAGCTCGCCTACACGGCGTGCCGCAGCGGCGCCGGCATCGGTCGCGGCTTTCACTGCTCCGACGTCGCCGCGGACGAAGATCGTCACATATCCGGCGCCGATATACTCTTTGCCGACCAGCTGAACATTTGCGGCCTTGACCATCGCATCCGCGGCCTCAACGCCGCCGACGAAACCTTTGGTCTCGACCATTCCAAGTGCCTCTAAACTCATCGATCTAGCTCCCTTTTGTGTTGCGGCAAGTCCGCCGCGAAGGCTTCCCAACCGTATTTGATCAATGTGTAAACGTATCACGCACAGCGCAGAATAATCAAGCAACCCCGAAGAAGGCCCCGGCGGGCATCCGATTGACATCACATTGTTTTCAGGGCTATATTTCAAGTTTACGGAAACGTCGGCCGCAAATGGCTCCGGAACGGCTTACCGATCGAATAAAAATGTCTCAATCCCTTGGTGAAAAACTGCGAGAGGCTCGCGAGGAGCGAGGTTTATCGATCGGCGAGGTGGCGGAGCAAACGCGCATTTCGCCGCTCTACCTTGAATCGATCGAACGCGACGATTACAAGCCCTTGCCGGGCGGGATCTTCAACAAGGGGTTCGTGAAGTCCTATGCAAAGTTCGTCGGGCTGGATGAGAACGAGGCCGTTCAGGAATATTCGCGGATCGTTGCCAGGACCGAGGGACTTGAAGACAAGGAACTCCGCGTTTACAAATCCGAAGTATTGACCGATGACAACGTAGCGGGATCGATGGTCCCGACGCTGATCTTTGCCGGCATCGTGCTCGCGGTGGTGACGGGCGGTGTTCTCTTCCTTGTGAACTATTTGCAGAATCAGCCCTCGACGCCGGAAGCTAATGCGAACGCCAATGCGAATGCCAATCGCACGGCTACGGCACCGACGGCGACGCCAGCCCCGAGCTTCAATGAGATCAGGATCGAGTTCACGCCGACCGCAGAAGCGATCAGCCTGACCTCGGTGGTTGACGGAAAGCAGATCTCCGAGGTCGTGCCGACCGGAACGGCAAAGGTGATCACCGCTCGAGAGAGCATCAGGCTCAGTTACTACCGGGGTTTTGCCGATAAGGTAAATCTTAAGCTTAACGGGAAAGCGATACAGCCTCCGCCCGCTCCGGCACGCGGAAGCTCGGTCACGTTCACCATTGACAAGACGAATGCAGAGGCGATCTACGCGGCAGGCCGCTTTGTAGAAGCCGGAGTACCGACGGCAAGTCCAACGGCAACGCCTATCGCTGCTCCGACAACCTCTCCGGCCGCAACCGCGACTCCGGCACCGACGGCTCCATCGACGCCCGGACTTACTCCCGGACCGGTGATCCGCGGAAACGCAGCTACACCGGCTTCGGCTCGAACGGCGACACCGGCCGCTCGTGCAACGCAAACGCCGAGGCCGGCGGCAACGCCAACGCCCTAATGATGCGATACGCGCCGAACGAAACGCACAAGACTTCGCCAAATCACAAGGATTGCGCCGCCTGCAGATAGCTGCGGGTTTTTTTGTAAGTAAATACGCTCTTATATGAATATCGACGAAATTAAAGAAGGCCTTACATTTGACGACGTGATGCTCATCCCGAACTACTCGGAGGTGCTCCCCGGCGAGGTCGATACGCGGACGCGCTTTAGCCGCGGCATCGAGATCAACATCCCGCTTTGCTCCTCGGCCATGGATACCGTGACCGAAGCCGCGCTCGCCATTGCCCTTGCTCAGCAGGGCGGCATCGGCGTGATACACAAGAACCTCTCGATAGAGGAACAAGCCGAAGAGGTCGATAAGGTCAAACGCAGCGAATCGGGTATGATCGTCGATCCCGTTACGATCAACCAGAAGGCGCTAGTTTCCGAGGCTCTTCACATAATGGAGCGCTACAAGATCAGCGGCGTTCCGGTGATCGACGAGAACGGATTTCTGGTCGGCATAATCACCAACCGCGATCTTCGTTTCGAAACACGTTTCGACATTCCGGTCTCGGAAGTGATGACGCCGCAGCCTCTCGTCACTGTCCCGGTTGGGACAACGCTTGACGAAGCGAAGGTCACACTTCAAAAGCACCGCATCGAGAAGCTCCTGGTCGTTGACGGCGACGGGCACCTTAAGGGCCTGATCACGGTGAAGGACATTCAAAAGGCGATCCGCTTCCCTCACGCGGCTAAGGACGATCTCGGCCGGCTGCTATGTGCTGCGGCGGTCGGAGCGACCGGCGATTTCCTCGAACGAGCCGCTGCATTGGTCAATTCCCGCGTCGATGCGATCGTTGTCGATACGGCACATGGCCACAGTTCGCGTGTGCTTGAGGCCGTAAAGGCGATCAAGAGCAAGTTCCCGGAGATGCAGGTCATTGCCGGAAACGTCGCTACCGAGGAAGGCACGTCGGCTCTCATCTCGGCGGGCGTGGACGCGGTCAAGATCGGCATCGGGCCGGGTTCGATCTGTACGACCCGTGTGGTTACCGGTGCCGGTGTGCCGCAGATAACAGCGATCACTAATGCCGTAAAGGCAGCAAAGGGCACCGACGTCCCTGTTATCGCCGATGGCGGCGTCAAGTTTTCGGGCGATGTGGTCAAGGCGATCGCCGCCGGTGCTGATACCGTTATGATCGGCTCGCTCTTTGCAGGAACCGAAGAAGCACCGGGCGAAGTGATCCTGTTTCAGGGCCGCAGCTTTAAGACATATCGCGGAATGGGCTCGATCGGGGCGATGAAGAAGGGCTCCAGCGACCGCTACGCGCAGGAGGCGACGACCGTCGATTCGAAGTTCGTTCCCGAGGGCATCGAGGGCCGCGTGGCTTACAAGGGCTCGGTCGCGGACATGGTAACGCAGCTCATCGGCGGGCTTCGTGCCGGAATGGGTTATACCGGCTGCCGCAACATATCGGAACTCCAGGCCAATGCCCGCTTCGTCCGCATCACATCGGCGGGCCTTCGCGAATCGCACGTCCACGACGTGATAATTACCAAAGAAGCCCCGAACTACCGGCTAGAGAGCTAACCTCTAAAAACCGAGACCTATGAGAACTTTCCGAAAACGCGGATCGCTACGGAGCGACTCATACTTGGGATCTACGTTGAGGTAGGGCAACGCGAAAGTACTTTTTTGGAGTAAGCCTTCTGCCTCCATCAAGAGCGTTTCACGATCAAAAACAGTCGTATTCATAAACGTTGGAAGATATTCGGAAGCAAACGAATGTTCGGGGTCGATCTCCAGAGCACGATTGCAATATTCAACCGCCGTCTCCCGCTGGCCCGCAAAATAATAAAGCTGTCCGATATCCGCAAGCAAGGTCGGGTTCGTCGGATCCAAAGCAAGAGCCGTTTTCATCTCGGTCTCCGCCTCATCGAGCCGACGATGGATGGAATGGTAAACCCCGAGCCAATGTCTTGCATTGACGTTGCCCGCGTCAAGTTCGATCGCGTTCTGGAGACTCTTCAGAGCCCCATCCCAATCGCGGTGTTGAAAAATGCGGATAAAGCCCTGGACAGCATATGCATCGGCCAAATTATCATCGAGTTCAAATGCATTCTGAAGCGTCGTTTCGGCTTCTTCCCATAATCCGCTCATTGCATGGCTCAGAGCCAGTGCAGCATAAGCACGACCAAGACTTGCGTCCAATTCTATTGCCTTTTTAAGCTGCGCCTCAGCATTTCGCCGATCACGTTGGAGCAAAACCCCTTTCTGAAAGTGCTCGTATGCTGATAGATTTGTCGGCAGTCTTTTTTCGACACTCTCTCGTTCGGCATCCGTCATTCCTTCGATAACAGTACGTCCAGCAGCATTCGCGATCACGTCCTGTAGCTGGATAACGTTGTCGAAGTCAAATCTTCTGCTCCATATTTCGCTGTTATCTGTAGTGTTTACCAATCGAGCGACAGCAGAATAATTCTGGCCGGCAATCGTCAATTCTCCATTCAAAACAAAATCGGCCCTCAGCTCTACCCCGAAAGTTTCATACTGTTGAATAAGATGCAACGGTATCACATTAAATTTGTTGATACTGCCGAGCCTGATGGAAATATCTCGGGAAAAACTTGCACCCGCCGCTTTATCTGTGCCCTGAAATGGCAGAACCGCAACCGTTTTCAAGGCGGATGGCTGGCCGACCGGGACTAATCGGAGTGGGCGGGAAGACGTATTGCTTGAAATCCGGTTTTCACCATTGAGATATCGATATGCCGTAAATCCTGCTGCACTGACGAACAATAAAACAGAAGTTACGAGAACCCATCGCATCTGACGACGATGACTATTTCCCTTGGTCGTAGCAGCATTCCTGGTTTCGGCAGGAAACGACCCGACTTCCCCGCTCACTACCTTTTCAGCCTCTAACGAATCATTTGAAAGCGACTTCTGCTCAATAGGATCGTATTCAAAAACATACCCTCTTCGCGGGATGTTCTTTATCGTTGCGGCCGATCCACTTGATTTAAACGCCTTGCGGAGAATATAGATGTTTTGCGTCAGAACGCTGTCTTCGACAAAGGCATCGCCCCAAATACGCTCCATCAACAGATCTTTCGAGACCACTTCTCCTCGATTTTCGATCAAAACAGAGAGCAATTCGACGGCCTTAAGCGGCAATGGGACAACCTCACCATTGTGGCGAAGTATTTTTGTTTCGGGGTTCAGAACGAATTCGCCAAATTCAAAGCCACTTTTTCCGTTCAGATCTGCCATTTTTGGTCAAAACGAGAACTAATTGAGAAACGTTTGAGAAAAAATTTAGGACTTTTCGGGTAAAGCCGATTATAAACGTAGAAAGATTTTACTTTACGTACTCGTTTCAGACAATCCTTTTACAAGGAACTATCCGTGTCCAACATTGCGACCAGCAGGGAAAAACTCTATGCGTTTGACAATATTTTTCTGTTTTACTCTCTTCTGCTTGATTTCTGTATTTCTGGTTCACACCGCTGATGCCCAGGTCTGCACGCCTGCACCGGTCGCGCTCACGTCCTGGTGGTCAGGCGATGGCAATTTCCTGGATTCACGTTCGCGGAACAATGGCACTTCGGGAGCCGATTTCGCGGCGGGACGGGTCGGTCAGGCGTTTAGCCTCGACGGCGTAACTGACGTGGTGAGTATTCCGCCTGCCGCCAACCTCAATGTTTCGGGTTCGATCTCAGGCGAAGCATGGGTATTTCCCGAGACGTTTCCCAATACTTATCCGCGGATATTCGAGAAAAATAACGGTTCAAATCAATGGTTGTTCACGCTCGCAAACGACGGCACCATTAGCAGCTCGTTCGGCTTAAACATTGCCGGTCAGTCCCTTTACGCTCCGAATAACACCATTTCGCTTGGGCAGTGGAGCCATATCGCTTTCACCTACGATTCCGCCACTGGACAGACGAGACTGTATGTCAATGGCAATGAGGTTGCTGCCGGGACATTGGCGACCGGGCTTACCACGAGCGGCAATGGGAACCTCCTGATCGGGAGTAATCCCGTAGGCACCCGCGATTTTGACGGACTGATCGACGAGCTGAGTCTATATAACCGAGTTTTGAGCCAAACCGAGATCGCTGCCATCCACGCTGCCGGCCCGGCCGGGAAATGCAAGCCTTCCGCGACCGTTGCTCCTGACGGATTGATCGGCTGGTGGGCCGGTGACGGCAATGCAAATGATACATCAGGAAATAGCAATAACGGGCTTGTGCAAAACGGAGCGGGTTTTCTTCCCGGCTTTGCGGGTCAGGGGTTCAGATTTAACGGGAGCGATCAGGTCGTCAGGCTGCCGCACTCTCCTTCGCTGAATCCAACCGGTAGCTTTTCGCTCTCCGTTTGGATCTATCCAACGACGGCATCGCAACGCGCATACGTTTTCACGAAGTGGGGCCAGATCGCGCCTTGGTCGCTTGAGCGAGCTTATGCAATGATCATTGACACCTCTGGGCGCGTCCAATTTGCGATTTCAGATGATGCCAACCAGACCAACGCGGCTTTTCACGGGTTCTTTTCAGCTAACAATGCCTGGGCCCCGAACACCTGGACTCATCTGGTCGCTGTTTATGACCAAACGACCGGCGAAAGGAGAATTTACTCCAATGGCCTACTCGTCGGAACAAGGACCGACCCTCCAATTACAATATCGGACAGTATTGCTGATCTGGCGATCGGGGCGAATATTGCTGACCCGAACGTAAATATAATTGCGGAGTTTCAGGGCCTGATCGACGAGGCCGCGTTATTCAGTCGGGCCCTTACCCAAGCCGAGATTACCTCCATTACCAACGCCGGGATCGGCGGGAAGCTAAAAACCGCAGATACACCCGCAGGGTTTGCCGAGGTAGGAGATTCGAGGGTTTTCAAGAGCAGGACGCCGGCGTCGGCAGGGGCGGTAGTAACGCAGGTTGGCGACGTCACGTTAAGTTTCGACGTTGTAACAACCGGCGGTATCACACAGCAGATACCGTTGACCGGTGTTGGCTTGCCGCCGATTTCATCGAATCCGCTGTCGGTGTTGATCTACGACATCGGCACTAGCGCTTCATACACGGGAAACATTGGGCTTTGCTTTAACCTGCCCTCGTTTACCACTCCCGAGATCTTTGAAGACTTATTCGTGTTTCACTTGGAGAACGGAGAATGGATCGACAGGACGACGACACGTGATTTTGCGAGTCGAAGGGTCTGTGCTCAGACAACTTCCCTTTCGCCCTTTGCTATCGCGCACCTCGCACCAACATCGGCAAGTGCTTCGATCAAGGGGCGTGTGACCACGGCGGACGGCTTTGGGATTCCTAATGCGACGATCACGATAACTGGCGGCAAATTGCCCGAGCCGCGGCAAGCACTTTCAAATTCATTTGGGCACTTCCAGATCGAAGACCTCACCGTGGGCCAGACCTATATAGCCGAAATTCGCTCGAAGCAAATTATCTTTTCAAATCCTGTACGGGTGATAAACGTAAACGATTCGATCTTCATACTCGATTTCGTTGCCGATGCCCCTTAGAAGATTACTCTGTACGCGAACCTTCCCTTCGGGACTAACGAACCGCAACTTGCCGATCGTCCCTGCGGTTCCTTTTTTACTCGCTAAGTTGTAAAGAAAGTGTCTCCCATTCGGCGGTGTGGCGTTCGATCTCGGACTGGGTTTCGGCGATGAGGCGGGCGAGTTCGGAGATGCGTTCGGCGTTGCCGGCCGTCGCGGGTTCAGACATCTCGGCCGAAAAGCGGGCGAGCCGGTCTTCGGCTTCGGCGATAAGCTCTTCAAGCCGGGCGACGCGTTGCTGCATCTGGCGAAGCTGGTTCTTGCTGAAACGGGACTCAGGGCTTTTGGCCGTGGCTGAAGTAGTCGAACCGTTTGCCGGGTGTGCAGTTTCGGACTGAATGTTTGAAACGCCTGAAGCGGCCGGGCCACCGTTCGCGGCGGCAGCGGGCGTTTGACGCTTGCCAAGTTTCCAATCATGGTATTCGGTGTAGTTGCCGCTGTAGCAATCAACGCCGTCCGTCTCAAAGGCAAGGATCTGCGTCGCTATCTTGTCGAGAAAAAAGCGGTCGTGGCTGACGGTGATGATCGTCCCGTCATATTCGCGGAGGGCGTCCTCGAGCGCTTCGCGTGACGGTATATCGAGGTGGTTCGTCGGTTCGTCGAGTACCAGGACGTTCTTTCGTGAATAGATCAGTTTTGCGAGTGCAAGCCTTCCCTTCTCGCCGCCCGAAAGATCGCCGACCCGCTTAAAAACATCCTCGCCGACAAAAAGAAACCGCGCAAGAAACGACCGAAGCGTTCCATTATCTGCCATCGGATCGACGCGGCGGAGTTCCTGAATTATCTCGTTCGCCGGATGGAGTTCGTCTAGGTTCTGGGCATAGTAGCCGATGTCGGCCTTGGTGCCCCAGATGAATTTTCCATCGAGCTCTCGGATCTGCCCGAGAATCGTCTTGAGGAACGTCGTCTTGCCGGTGCCGTTCGCTCCGATGATCCCGAGAGCCTCGCCGCGGTGGAGCGAGAGATTGATGCCTGCGGCGAGCACTTTATCGCCGTATCCGATCGTAAGGTCTTCGGCCATCAGTACGTTATTGCCTGTCCGTTCGACCTTCTTTAGGCCAAAGCTGCCTCCGGACTTGTCGGCGATAACAGCCTCAACGCGTTCCATTCGCTCAAGCATATTGCGGCGAGATTTTGCCTGCTTGGTCTTCTGGCCTTCGATGTTGCGGCGAATGAATTCCTGCGTTTTGTTGATAAGAGCCTGCTGGTTCTCGTATTCCCGCTGCTGCTGCTCGCGTCGAAGTTCACGCTCGACAAGGAACTTTGAGTAGTTGCCCTTGTAGCTAACTGCCCGTCCGTTCTCGATCTCGATGATGCGGCCGGTCGTCCGATCAAGGAAATAACGGTCGTGGCTGATCACGACGTATGCTTTGTCGTATTCCGAGAGAAAGCCCTCAAGCCATTCGACGGCGTTTACGTCAAGGTGGTTCGTCGGCTCATCAAGCAAGAGAACATCTGCTCCGGAGAGCAGCAAGCGTGCCATACCGAGACGGTTCTTCTGCCCGCCGGAGAGAATTCCGGTATCAAGCGACCACTGCTCACGGGCAAAGCCGAGACCGAGGAGGATCGCCTCGGCACGCGCCGCATAGGTAAAGCCATCGGCCTGTTCAAAGCGGATCTGGAGGTCGGCGTAGCGGTCGAGCGTCTCGGCCGAGTGGTCCGTCTCCATCTGCTTTTCGAGCCGCCGCATCTCGGCCTCGATGTCGTGGATCTCTTTGAACGCCGAGAGTGCCGCAGTGTGCACCGTCTCGCCCGCGGCGAAATCGACGTGTTGGTCGAGAAGGCCGAGCCGAAGGCCATTGATCTTTGCGATCTCGCCTGTATCCGGCGATTCGGCACCGGTCAGCAAACGAAAAACGGTCGTCTTCCCCGCACCGTTTCGCCCGACGAGTCCGACCTTTTCGCCGGGATTTATCTGGAAAGAGACGCCGCGGAGGATCTCCGTCCCGCCGTAGCTTTTTGTAATGTCGCCGAATCTGAACAGCATCGTGAGACTAGAAATGCCACGGGCGGACCGCGAAGAAACTCAAGCGATCCGCCCCGTGGCGTTGTTGTAAAACGCCCCTTTTCGGGAGGTTATTTGCCGGCGTTGGCGTTCGCCTAGTTGGCGTTTGCCGTGTTGGCCAGTGCGGAGTTCGCAGCATTTGCCGGAGCATTGGCAGCAGCGTTGGTATTCGAAGCGGCGTTCGTGTTGGCGTTCGCCGAGTTCGAATTGGCATCGACCGGGGTCGCCGCCGGAGCTTTGCGTGCACCGCTCAGTTCGTTCGGGTTATCGACGACCTTGCGAGCGAGCAGATTCTCGATGCGGGCCTCGTTGAGCGCAATGGCCATGTACGATTGCCAGAGCAGGTTCTTGCGAGCGTTGATCAGTAGCTGCGTTATCTGCGGCCGAACTTCGGGGCTCTCAAGCGTGCGGTCTTCGTCCTTTTCGACCTTACGCTGCAGCTTGATGATCAGGTATCGGCCCTCGAACGGGATCGCCTGCGGAATGATCTGCCCATTCTGCATCTGGCCCATAACGAAGCCGGCAACGCCCTGGCCAAAGACCTGCTGCATCTCTTGTTCGGTAAAATAACGCCAGTCGCCGCCGCGGGCACGCGTATCGAAGTCCTCGCTGAACTCGCGGGCGAGCGTTGCAAAATCTGCACCGCTCAAGGCTCGTTGGCCGACCTCCTTGGCGCGAAGCTGTGCTTCCTGGTCGTTGGTGGTCGTATCGCCCTGGCCGCTGTTCGAGGGGTCAATGACGATCGCGGCGAGTTGTGCTCCGCGCTTGTTCTTGAACTGCTCGCGGTTGCTGTTGAAGAAAGCTTCGATCTCGCTGTCCTTCGGAGCTTCGACCTTGCCGGTGATTTTTTCCTGGAGCTTTTGAAGTGCCACTTCCTTGCGGACGTTCTGTCGCCAGCTTTCCTCTGTCTCGCCGGCGGCGGTCATCTGCTTCTGGAACTCCTCGGCGGAGAGGTTGCTCGCCGTCCGGCGCTTATTCATCTCGGCCGTAACCTCTTCATCGGTCGGAACGGTCTGCTCCTTTTCGGCACGCTGGAACATCACTTCGGTCTGGATCAGTTGCTCAAGCACCTGAAGCCGGGCCGAGGCGAGCTCAAGCGGCGAAAGATTGACCTCGGCCCCCTGAGACTGGGCTTTGATCGCCTTTTCGACCTCTTCCAGCTTGATGTCTTTGCCATTTACCCTGGCCGCGACCTCATTGGGGTCACCGCCCGTGCCCGAGGTCGTCCCCGAACCGCCGCAAGCCGAAAGAAAAACGCCGGTGACCGCCACAGCGGCGGCCAAACCTAAACGAAACTTGGAAATCTGCACTTTCGAAAGTACTCCTTTGAAATATCCTTTTTCACTCATTACTTGACTATGTAGAGCCTTGTTTGCTATAAAACTTGTTTTTGAGTTTTTACAAACTCTTTCCACCGCAATTTTTACGGAGGCGATAACCATGGCACAGAGATGCGACATATGCGGCAAGGGCCCGCAATTTGGAAACAACGTTTCGCACGCGAACAACAAAACGCGTCGTCGGTTCAACCCTAATCTTCAGAGCGTCCGTGTTCAGATGCCGGCCGGCGGGAACGCACGGGCCAAGGTCTGCACACGCTGCATCAAATCTGGAAAGATCATTAAAGCCGCTTAACTCTTTTTGAGTCTTGCTTTTTCAGGAACGTTGCCAAACGCTCAAAAGGCGTTTGGCTTTTCTTGTTTCCTCAGTACGGCATCAAGGCCTTGCCGCTTCCCTGAAACAAACTAAACCATCGCGATACACTCGATCTCAACCCGGGCATCACGCGGCAGCCGTGCCGCCTGAACCGTCGCCCGTGCCGGCTTGTTCGTGACGAAATAGCGGCCGTAAACTTCGTTCATCGCAGCAAAATCGTTCATATCCGCGAGAAAGACGGTCGTCTTAACGACGCTCTCAAGAGAAGCTCCGGCCGCTTCAAGTACTGCAATAAGGTTCTTAAAGACCTGCTCGGTCTGCTCGCTCACATCCCCGGAAACGAACTCGCCGGTCGCCGGATCTATCGGGATCTGGCCCGAACAAAAGACCATTCCATTTGCCACGATGGCCTGCGAATAAGGGCCGATCGCACCGGGTGCATTTTCTGTCGAGATCACCTTCATAGCCGTCGCTTGCTTACCTAAAGCAAAAGGCGAATTTTAACAGATTGCGTAGAGGAAACAAAGCCGGGAGTGCAGTTCGAGAGATCCGAAGCTCATCGACCGACCCTGAAACTGGCAAGAGTCCCGAATTATGCCGTAAGTTTCGGACACTCCTGCCGGTAAATGAAAGGGCCGGGAATGCCCCGGCCCTAAAGGAGACGAAAAGCTCCTGCCAACCTATGGTCGCGTCGTACAGAGCGAGTAACTGCCGCTTCCGCTATACGAATAAATCCGCCAACGGTAATATCCTGCCGTTCCGTTATAGGAAATGTTCTCGGTAGATGTCGTGCCGAGCGAACTAGCGACATTATTCCAACGCGAGCCACTCCATTTCTGCAGATACAGATCGAAATCGGCATTCGAAGGTCCGGTCAGCGCCCCGGTGTGCGTTCCGCTTACCGTGCTCTGGTAATAGGATCCATTCGGCTGGTACTGGTTCGCACCCGTGCCGGAAAGCGTGCCTGTATAAGTTCCGCCGCTGCAGCTTGGCGGTGGTGGCGGTGGTTCCGAAGTGCCGGAAAGCAGCGAATAAACGAGCCTGTTCGGCGAGCCGGTTCCAATTCCGGTCAGCACACCGGTGGTTGACGTGTTGATAATAGCGCTCGTCACCGCAGAGGGTGTTGCCGCAGGGTTATTCTGAAGATAGAGAGCCGCGACTCCAGCTACGTGTGGCGAAGCCATCGATGTTCCGCTGATCGTGTTCGTCGCGGTGTTGCTCGTGTACCAGGCCGAAGTGATCGAAGAACCCGGGGCGAAGATGTCAAGACACGAACCGAAATTCGAGAACGAGGACCGCGCGTCGGAACTCGTGGTAGAGCCGACCGTGATGGCGTTCGCGACGCGGGCCGGTGAATAATTGCAGGCGTTCGCATTGCTGTTGCCCGCAGCGACAACGTAACTCACACCGGCATTTATCGAATTATTGACCGCAGTATCGAGTGCCGAGGACGCGCCGCCGCCGAGGCTCATATTCGCAACGGCCGGCTTAACGTGATTTGCCGTCACCCAATCGACACCGGCGATAACGCCGCTGTTCGAACCCGAACCTGAGCAATTGAGAACCCTGACGGCGTAAAGGCGTACCGATTTTGCAACGCCATATGTCGCGCCGCCGACCGTCCCGGCAACGTGCGTACCGTGGCCGTTGCAGTCGTTCGAGTTCTGACCATCCCCGATCGAGTCGAACCCGACGAAGGCCCGTGTTCCGAACTCCGCATGCGTTCGGCGTATTCCGGTATCGATGATATAGGCGTTGACGCCGCTTCCCGTGGCCGTGTAGGAATAGGTGTTATTGAGAGGCAGATTTCTTTGATCGATCCGGTCAAGCCCCCACGTCGCACCTGTCTGATCGGTCTGATTGATCGAGACGACCGAGTCTTCCTCGATGTACTTGATCCTCGGATCGCGGCTCATCATCTCGGCCTGTTTCTGGCTCATTTCGACCGAAAAGCCGTTGAGCGAATACTTAAAGACGCGATCGATCTTTCCTTCGTAAACCTGAGCGAACTCGGTCGCAAGAGCTTCTGCATTCGACTCTTCGCCGAGGGCTCCGGCGGCCCATTCCTCAAATACAACAATGTACCTGTTCGGTATCTTGCCTTCGGCCTTCTTGATCTTTTCCTCGGCCTTCTGACCTTCTACCGTATTACCCGGCAGTACGAACCAAATCGCACCGACCATAAACAACAACCCCGTCAACGCTAAAAATCGCTTCATCAGATGGATCTCCTTGAACAAATTTACAGGCGATGCTTCGCCCGGCTTACTCCCAAAAATAGGTAAATCAAGCCAGATATAATTTTCTATTCTAAAAAGCAATCAGAAGCGGCCCGGGGAAAATTGGGACGACCAAAATAAGTGACGGAATATTAACACTCGTTTGGGTTGAATGCAAGGACTTTGTCAGGTCGCGTTCATCCTTTCCACCGCAAGTACGCCGGGGACGCCTTCGACCGATGAGATAACGCGGTCAAGATGTCGTTTATCGAACACCTCGACCGTTACTTCGATCAAGCCCTGATCGTCGCGGGAGACGCTTGCGGAGGCATCGCGGATGCCGGTCTTGATCTCGGCGATGGCGTTTGTGATTCCGGCGAGCATACCGGTGCGGTTCTCGGTGGTGACAAGAAGACGAACGGACTGGATCTCTTCTTTCTCGATCTTTGCCCACTCTACCTCGACGATCCGCTCGCGGTTGACCATTAACTGCTTGACGTTCTTACAGCGTTTGTTGTGAACGACAATGCCCTTACCGAGCGAAATGTATCCGATTATCTCCTCGCCGCGGATGGGGTTGCAGCAGCGGGCACGAGTCGTAAGCAAATTATCGACGCCCTTTACAACGATCGCGTCCTCGCCCAGCCCGATGAACTTTTTGACGGCCCGCATTCCGGTCTCGAGCCGCGTTTCCTTTCGCTTATCCGGGTCGAGTTCGGCAAACTTCTCGGGCCCGAGATACTTCGCCAAAACGTTCCGCGGAAGGGTCTTGCCGTAGCCGATCGAGGCGAGAAGGTCCTCGGGCCGGCCAAGGCCGTATTCATTGGCGATACGCTTCATCTCGTCGTCATTACCGATGAGCTTTTTGGGTGAGAGGCGGAAGCGGTCAGCTTCTTTCTCAAGCAACTTGCGGCCGAGATCGATAGATTCGGACCGCTGCTGCTCGGTTATGAAATGGCGTATCCGGTTTCGGGCCTTTGAGGTTACAACATAATTGAGCCAATCGCGTGAGGGTCTTGAGCTCGAAGTGGTCATTATCTCGACGACGTCGCCGTTTTGAAGTTCTGTCTTCAGCGGTACTATGCGGCTGTTGATCTTAGCACCGGTGCAGGTATCGCCGACCTCGGAGTGGATCGCATAGGCAAAATCGAGAGGGGTTGCTCCGCGCGGAAGCTGGATGACCTTGCCCATCGGTGTAAAGGCGTAAACGTCCTTTGGAAAAAGGTCGAGCTTGAGCGACTCGATAAAGTCCTCGGAATCGGGATTCTCGTTATTAGTTTCGACGAGCGGCAAAAGGAGTTTCTCAACCGTTCGGCGGAGTTCCTCCAGGTTCTCGTCGTCCTCGGCAGAGCCAAGCCGCTTTTCCTTGTATTTCCAATGGGCGGCGACGCCTTCCTCGGCGATCTGGTGCATGTCCTGCGTGCGGATCTGGACCTCGAAGGGTTGGCCGCCGTCACCGATGACGGATGTGTGGAGCGACTGATAAAGATTATCCCGCGGTATGGCGATCCAATCCTTGAATCGCTCGGGCACCGGAGTCCAGGTATCGTGGATGACACTGAGGGCAAGATAACAGTACTTACGTTCGTTTTCGGTGATAATGCGGGCGGCGATCAGGTCATAGACCTGCTCGATCACGATCTTTTGCTTTTTGAGCTTTTTCCAGAGCGAATATAGCCGCTTGACGCGACCCTGCACTTCTATGTACGGAACATCGTTCTCTTTAAGCCGCGTCTCGATGGTGGCGGTGATGCGGGTCAATGCAGCCTCGAGCTCGGAGCGGCGCGATTCGACCTCTTTCGAGAGCCTTTCGTACTCGGCAGGATATAGATTCTGGAACGAAAGGTCCTCGAGTTCACCGCGGATCTTACCCATACCGAGCCGGTGTGCGATCGGGGCATAGATGTCGAGCGTTTCCTGGGCGATGCGGGCCCGCTTTTCGGGCTTGAGAAACTGCATCGTTCGCATGTTGTGGAGGCGATCGGCCAGCTTTATAAGAACGACGCGGACGTCCGTAACCATCGCAAGTACCATCTTCCGGACGTTCTCAGCCTGCTGTTTCTCTTTTGAAAGATTGCTGATCTGGGCGATCTTTGTCAATCCATCGACCAGCGATGTGATCTCGTCGCCGAAATAGCTGCGAATGGTG
The DNA here is from genome assembly GCA_019639135.1 of Acidobacteriota bacterium. Classification (GTDB taxonomy): domain Bacteria; phylum Acidobacteriota; class Blastocatellia; order Pyrinomonadales; family Pyrinomonadaceae; genus OLB17. Next base: position 134,761 of record JAHBSL010000002.1, on the reverse strand, counting down.
TCAAGATCGACGAGCGTATCTTCGACGACGTCGTGGAGGAGGCCGGTCGCAACACTCGTCTCGTCCAGCCGGAGATCGGCGAGGATCTTCGCAACCGCGAGCGGATGAACAAGATAGGGTTCGCCCGAGGCACGCGTTTGGCCTTTATGATGAAGCGCGGAAAAAAGATAAGCACGCCGGATCAGATCGATATTCGAGTTCGGGCGGTTTTGCTCTACCTTTTCGATTACGTCATCGATACGGATCATAAGAAAACCCTTATAACCATTCTATAGCTATAGGGTGTGTTTATACCAGAGTTCTCCGGCTACGTAACCGGACAGGGATAGGATAAGAAAAGAGGCCAGCCAACCGGCCAGCCTCTAATATATATATCGCTGTCAAAAAGTTAGCTGCCGGCTTTCGCATTTGCGTTAGAATTCTCAGCCTCACGCTCGACGGCAATACGGCGGTCCTTTTCGGTCTGGATCGACTTGTTCAGTTCGGACAATTCGTTGAACCTGGTACGTGCCGCAGCAGTCTCGGCTCGAAGACGACGGGCATCATCTTCGCGGCCCTCCATCTCAGCCAGACGAGCGGCCTGGTTCAGCATCGCAGCCTTATAAGACCGGGCGGATTCAAAGACCTTTACCAATTCGTGCTTGGCATTAAGATCGGCGAGCGGAAGCGCAGTGAGATCAAGATTCTTAACGGCTTCGACATCCGGCGGTTCGAGTCCGATGGCCTTATCCGCATGAGCCATACCATCGGCAACGCACTTCTTGAGGCGTTCGAGGTCTTCGGGCTTCTCGGGCTTGACGAAAATGAAGACGTCCTGGCCGTCACGTTTACCGGGCTTCTTGGTAGCCTCGGTATCGGTGATCTCATTGGCACAGGTATTTTCGCGGGCAGCGAGCGAGGACAAGGCCTCAGCACGGTTCTGTGGTGTAAGCCCCTCGTTGTTAGCACGCTCGGTCACCCAGGCACGCCATTCTGCCTGCCTTTCCGGGGTATCGAGCAGGCTGGCGACCGCCTTGTAGGCACTTTGCTCGTTCGGATCATTGGCGAGGGCCTTCTTGTATTCCTCGATGGCCTTTTCGGCAAGCGGTTTATTCTGACGGTCACCGATGTACATCGAGTGGATCGTCCGGGCGAGGAAAAGCTGGGCTATTCTGCCTTCTTCCGTCTTTCCTTCGGGGTCGCGGGCAGCGGCCAGGCGGAAGAGGCGTTCGGCCTCGGCAAATTTCCGCTCTTTATAAGCCGTTGAACCGTCAACCACGTCCTTACGCGAGAGGATTCGATTGTAAGCCTCGCAGCCGGTTGAAACAGCGACCAGCGCACCTAAAAATACAATTACCCCTAAACGAGAAAATCTCATTTTAGACTCCATATAAAAAGTACCGCCCCGCGGCTCTTAGCCATTTGCGATGCGGGGCGGTTTTGCGTTTATTCTGCTGATAGATCGTCGATCTGCAATCCGACGGGTTGAGCCTCAGCGAGCTTGACCGCGTCGATGACCTTCACAACATCTCCATACCGAACGAGAGTCGGTGCCTTGATGAAGACGGTCTTTTCGATCTCATTGCTGTCTTCACGCCGGACATTGTTCTGTTCGCGTTCGGCAAAGATGGCTTTGAGTCGCTCGGTGAGCTGCTCCGGTTCATCAATGGTTCCCATCGCTTCGTTGTTAAGCAGAAGCTCGCGGCTCGTCCGCCGGATGGCGACAACGAGCGTAAGCGGGTTCGGCTTGACCTCGATGTTCTGCTGGTTCTTAGGTTCGGCGGGAACCTTGGCCTCGAACCGGCTTGGCTTGAGCGGTGTGATGACCATAAAGATGATGAGCAGAACGAGCAGAACGTCGATCAGCGGAGTTACGTTAATGTTTGGTGTGGCCCCATCTTTCGAGCCACCGGCTGACATTCCCATGTTTTATTCTCCTCGCAGCCGCAGAAAATCTGCTGCCGCTCATAAGATTAGCTGCCTTCGCCGCCGCCTCCACCGCGTTTGCGGTCAGCGACCAGGCCGATCTTATCGATATCCTGCTTGCGAATGACATCGATCGCCTGAACGACCGTACCATAATCGACCTCGATACCGGCCTTAATATAAACGATGCGTTTATCGGGAGCCTTGTCCCGCATCATCGTCTGAATCTTTTCCGCAAGCGTATCGAGCGGGAAAGGATCCTTGCCGATATAGAAGTTGCTGTTGTCCGGGATCGAGATAACGACCGATGTATCCTTTGATATCTCGGCGTCCTCGACCGGAGTGGCCATATCCTTCGGAATATTTACGGCGACTCCCTCGTTGAGCAGCGGTGTGACGATCATGAAAATGATCAGCAGCACCAGCATGACGTCCACCATCGGGGTCACGTTGATATCCGAATTAAGTTCATCGGTTCCACCGACTTTTGCACCCATTGCTTAATTCTCCGAATTTGCCTTGGGCCGCCCCACTAACGGAGCGGCCAAACGATACAAACTACTAGCCGTGCAGACGCTTGGTGCGCTGGCGGATGAAATAGTCAACGAGCTCCGAGGCCGAATTTTCCATTTCGACGCCAAAGCTGGTGACCTTGTTGGTGAAGTAGTTGAACAGCCACACGGCCGGAACTGCCACACCGATACCGAACGCCGTAGCGACGAGAGCTTCGGCAATAGCGCCGCCGACCGCCGCGATACCGGCCGTTTCAGCCTGTGCGAGCGAGACGAACGCCGCGATGATGCCGACGACCGTTCCGAAAAGTCCGACGAACGGAGCGGTCGAGCCGACGGTTGCAAGGCCCGAAAGGCCGCGCTTGAGCTCGGCCGTCTTTACGGCGATGGCTCGCTCAAGTGCGCGCTTCGAGGCTTCCATCTGGTCGGCCGTGATCTCCTCGTTGCCAAGGTGAGCACTGAATTCCTTGAGACCGCTCGAGACGACCATGGCCAGGTGCGAGTCCTTGTGCTTGTCGCTGATGCTGATGGCTTCGTCGATGTTGCTGTTCTTCAAAGCCTGGGCCACTTTCGGGGCATACTGCCGCGATTGCTGCTTTGCTTTGTTGTAAGTCAACCAGCGTTCGATGCCGACGGCGATCAGGTAAACGGACTGGACGAGCAGCACGAAGATGACCACCCAACCCGGGATCGTCAAGCTCTTGACGATGTCGTAGATGCCGAACTGCATTTGGCCGGCGAAGAAAAGCAGAGCGGCTGAGAAGTCGCTGCCCAGCAGGCTTGCGATTAAAGTCATTGTTTTTCCTCCAAAGAAAATCGTGAATGTCTATGATTGCAGATCTTGTTCTTAAAATTCGGGCCGCACCGAGCAGAAAAGAACGGCCCGAAGTCTTGTTATAAGGTTACGGTGCAACAAAGTTATAGGTAATAATACCCTGCACCTTTACCGGCTGGCCCGAAAGCATCGTCGGGCTGAATTTTGCTCCGCGAGCGGCCTGTACCGCGGCCTGGCGAAGCAGCGGATGTCCGCTGACGGCGCTTGCCGAGATCACATTGCCTGCCTCATCGATGACCACCTGGACCTGAACGGCACCATCGGCACGGACGGCCCGGGCTGCCGGCGGATACGGCGGCTTCGGAAGGCTGCGGGCCTTGCCGTTGAGCACACCACCCGAGATCGGCTTCTTCGGAGCCGGCGGCGGCGGCGGTGGCGGTGGCGGCGGACCTCCACGGTCATCGTCTCCTCCTCCACCCGGACGGCCGCTGTCGCTTCCAGTTCCCTGGGTGTTCACCGGGCCCTTGTAGTCCGGCGGAAGCGGGTTTGCGGCAGTGTAATTCCGGTCGCCCAACACAGTGAGGCGGTTCGGGTCGCGCGGCGGGATCGTATTTTGAACGGTACTGACCTTATCCGGCGGCTTCGGCGGCGTCTCGGTCATGCTGGCGATGATCTCCTTTCGGACATCAACGTTCGGGTCCTTCTGGGCATCTTTCGGCTTCTCTTCCTCCGGTTCCGGCTTCGGCGGTTCTTCGACCACCGGCGGTGCTACCAGAGTCTGGAGCGAAAGCTCGCCATCGCCCATTCCGTAGTCCTTTGCAAAAAGGCTGTAAACCCACGAACTGAGCAATACCGTTGAAAGTATCACAAATGTCGTAAGTAGAAGCCCGCTTTTGCGCCGGTTCTCTTCGGAATGGCTGGTTGATTCTACTAATTGTTCTAACATCCTGGGTCCTCCCTTTCTTTCCGGTGCCAAACTCGAGGTCAGGGAATATCTCGATCACGCTACGATTTCGATGTAAAAACACCTGGATCGCGTTGTAAACGAACCTGCTGGCCCGGGTGGGGCCGTACAAGGCTCCCGAGTCCGTTCTCCAAAATACTAAAGATCTTTCTCACTAAATGCGGGGCTAACTGGATCTTTGCCGGCCACGATAAACGACAAACCGTTAGCAATTCCCAACCTTTAAGAAAAGGATGCAAACGGAGAACGAAATAAATTGACCAGCAACACGCAAAGTCTAATTATTCGACTCCAGAAAGTCAAGGTAAAATCGCCAATTTTCTGTAAGCGAAACTAATTCTTTACAAAAACTTAATAACCAAAACCCTTGCCGGGGCCGCGGACTTCGGTCATCGGGTAACCGGCCTTCGAGTTACCTGACGCCGCGAGGCCGAAGCCAGCTTTTCGCCGCTCGCTTTCTCTGCCGTTACGTCCTTCATCTCGGCCCGGCCGATCTTGCTCTGCCACCAGAGGGCGATCGGGCTGGCAATGGCGATGGTCGAATACGTACCGACGATCGATCCCACCAGAAGCGCAAGCGAGAACGTCCGTAGAACCTCGCCGCCAAAGAGCACGAGGGCAAGTACGGCAAGGAACGTTAGGCCGTTGGTGACGATCGTCCGCGACATCGTCTGGTTGATCGATTGGTTCGTCAACTTATAGAGCGACTCTGTCCGGTTGAGGTTCATGTTCTCGCGGATGCGGTCGAAGATGACGATCGAGTCATTGACCGAAAACCCGACCAGCGTAAGCATCGCGGCGAGTACAGTAAGGCTGACTTCCCATTGAAAGACCGTAAAGAACGCAAGCGTGACCAGAACGTCATGGAACACAGCAATGACGGCACCTGCCGCATAGGTCCAGTCGTAACGGAACGCGATGAAGAGGAGGATGCCGACCATGCCGAGCAAGGTCGCGATAACTGCGGCATCTCGGAGCTGTTCGCCCGCGACCGGGCCGACAGAGTCGGTCCCGACGATCTTGTAAGCAGCGGCCGTGTCCTGTTCTAGTGTTTGATCGGGAGCGGCCTCTTTACCAAACGTATCGAGAGCACTCTTGACCTTTGCGCGACCGACCTCGACCTGTGTTCCGGCTGTGGTTATGCCTGTCTCGGTATTTGGGTTAGCGTTCGCTTCCGGTGCGGGCTGAGGAGCGGTGGTCTCCTGACCTTCGATGATCGGTATCTTGATCAGCTTCTCGTCGGTCTTGTCGGTCGAATCCTGGATGACGGCTTCGTTGATGCCGACGTTGTTCAGGGCGGTGCGAACCGCATCTGCGGTCGGCTTTTCGCGAAACTTGACGGTCAACACCGTTCCGCCCTGGAAATCGACGCCGAGGTTGAAGGCATCCGTGCCGCCCTCGGTCAATTGACGGCCGGCCGCGGAGATCAAACCGGCAAGCAGGATCGCTATTGAGATAAAGACGAATGGCTTGCGAAGGCCCATCCAGTCCACTTTCAGTTCAGTAAAAAATTGAAACATTGCAAATGTTTACCGACCCGGCCGCGTCAGTTACGCAAAAAGCCGGAGGCTCGGTCAGATACTCAAAGATTTCGGTTCCGGGTTGCGGCTCAAGAGCCATCCGTAAATGGTCCGCGAAACAAAAACGGCTGTGAACAGGTTAATTAACAACGCCAAAATAAGCGTTACGGCAAAGCCGCGGATCGGGCCGGAGCCATAAAGATACAAGATCAAGGACGAAATGATCGTCGTCAAGTTCGAATCGACGATGGTGATGAACGCCCTGTCAAAGCCGTTCCAGATCGCCTTTGAAACAGCGACACCTGCCCTCAGCTCTTCTCGAATACGTTCGAAGACGAGGACGTTCGCGTCAACCGCCATGCCGATACCTAGGATGAACCCAGCTATCCCCGGCAGCGTCAAGGTCGCGCCGAACATCACGACAGCGGCTCCGGTCAGGAGCATATTGAGCGTAAGAGCGACGACCGCGTTGATGCCAGATGCCCGGTAGTAAAAGAGCATGAACAGGATAATGAACGCCAGGCCGCCAAGCGAAGCACGGACGCCGGCCGAGATCGAATCGGCGCCGAGGCTCGGCCCGACGGTTCGCTCCTCAAGGTATTCTATCTTTGCCGGAAGCGCACCGGAACGGAGCGTCAGGGCAAGGTCCTCGGCAGTAGCCTTGGTGAACTGGCCGGAGATCTCGCCCTGATCGAATATTTGTGAGCGGATATATGCGGCCGATTTCACCTCGTCGTTAAGCACGACGGCCATGTAATTGCCGATGTTGCGGCCCGTCCATTCGCCGAATTTCTGCGCACCGGCGGGCTTGAAAGAGAACGATATCTGGTAGTCGCCTTCGCTGCCCGTCCGCGAAACAGCCTGGGCATCGCGAAGTTCGCTGCCGTCAACGACTGCCGGATATTCGACGACGACCCAGCTCGGGGGCGGCTGTGTTCCATCGGCATTCGGACGTGCATCGCGCTCGGCGTAAGGCAGAACGCGGCGGTTCGGCGGCAGGGCTCCGCCTAGGGATTGAAGTGCCGCTTCGCGGGTCGGATATGTTTGAACAGGCGACGGATTCGGCGGGCTGACGATCTTCATCAGCATCAGGTTCGATTCCGCACCGATCAGGTTCTTGACGCGTTCCGGGTCTTCGACGCCCGGCATCTGAAGCAATATCTGAGCAGAGGCTTCGGCACCGTGCCGTTGAAGTGTCGGTTCCTTTACTCCGAAAGCGTTGATGCGGCTCTCGATGATCTTGAGCGCCTGCTCGACCGCCTGATTCTTGAGGTTTGTCTGAACGGTCGAGGGAAGCGACCACGAGACGGCATTTGCCGAAACGTCCTCGGACCAATTGAAAAGATCGACCTTTTTCTTGACCTCTTCGGCAACCGCGGCCCCTTGGGCGTCGGGCCCGAGGTTTAGTGTAATTTGGTAAGTCCCACCCTCGGCAACAACGTTGCTGCCCGTCACCGGGAGCTTTGCATCCTGTGCGGCGGTCAGCGCGGCCTGAGCGTTATTTTCGGTCAGGGTCTTGAGGTATTCGTCCGTCTTCACCCGCATCACGAGGTGCGAACCGCCCTTGAGGTCGAGCCCAAGGTTGATGTTCTGTTCAAGGTTTGCCTTGATCCCGGCCCAGGTGAAGTCGGCTCCGGTCGGCGTCCGCCGCGGGCCAAAGACGAAGTAGATCCCAGCCAGGGTGACGGCAAGGATTATCAGAGTCCGTACTTTCAAACTCTTACTGTTCATATTATTCCGAATGTGCTTTTGCCCCGGTGCCGGGCGGGATATGCCGGCCGGGGATCACCGTCCCGAATAGGCTACGGCTTTTTGCCGACAACGGCACTTTTTCCGATCTCGATCAGCGTTTTCTCAGCGCTCAGGATGATGAAGCTTGTTTCGCGAACTTCTTTTATCTTTCCGATCACACCGCCGTTTGTCACGACCTCGTCATTGATCTTCAGCCCTGCGATCATCTCCGATAGCTGCTGTCTCTGCCGCTTTTGCGGAAGGATGATAAGGAAATAAAAGATCGCGAAGATCAATACGAACGGAAGGAGAAATCCGAATCCGCCCAAGAATCCGCCGTCCTGAAAAAAGAGTAATAGGTTCATTGCTTACACTGACCAGAAAGTAAAAGATTCATATTATATAGTAGCCCCTTGATTATCAAACGTCGCGAGAGGCATTCTCTTCAAATCCGGCGAGTTGCTCCTGCTTGAAAGCCGCATATCGGCCCTCGCGAATAGCTTTCCTTGCCCCTCGCATCAGTTCAAGATAGAACGCAATGTTATGGTGCGAGATCATCGTCGCGGCCGTCATTTCACCTGCCTGATAAAGATGCCGAAGATATGCCCGCGAGTACCGGCGGCAAACCGAACAGCCGCAGCGGTCATCTAGCGGAGCTTCATCCAGAGCAAATTTTGCGTTGCGGATGTTGATCTTTCCACGCGATGTAAATACGCCGCCGGTCCTGCCGTTTCGGGTCGGCATTACGCAATCGAACATATCAACGCCGTGGCCGACCGCCTCAAGCAGATCCTCGGGAGTTCCGACGCCCATCAGGTAACGCGGAGCATTTCTGGGCATTTGATGAGCGATATGGTCAAGAACGCCGTACATCACCGGCTTTTCTTCCCCAACGCTCAGGCCGCCAATGGCATAGCCGTCAAAACCGATCGCGACCGTGCGTTCAAGGCTCTCGCTGCGAAGGTCGTGGTGGCCCGCACCTTGGATGATGCCGAAAAGTGCCTGCCTGCCCGCGAGAGCGTGAGCCGTAAGTCGGCCTGTATCTTCGCCCGATTCTTGTAATTCAAAGAACCGAGTTTTCGAACGCTCGGCCCAGCGAAGAGTAAGCTCCATGCTCTCGCGTGTCTTTTCGTGGACGGCGTCTCCGGGCGGGCATTCGTCGAATGCCATCACGATCTCCGATCCCAGAGCTGCTTGGATCTCCATCGAAACTTCCGGCGAGATGAATTGCCGGCTTCCATCGAGATGCGAGCGAAACTCGACGCCTTCCTCGGTCAGTTTCCTGAGTTCGGTCAGCGAAAAGACCTGAAAACCGCCCGAATCCGTCAGCAGCGACCGCTGCCAGGTGGTGAATTTATGCAGCCCGCCGAGCTTTCGAATCGCGTCAGGGCCGGGGCGAAGAAAAAGATGATAGGTGTTGCCGAGAATTATCCGGGCGTCGATCTCATCCTCAAGCCATTCGAACCTAACGCCTTTGACCGAACCCTGCGTCCCGACCGGCATAAAGACGGGCGTTTCGATGACCGAGCGGCGCGTCCGAAGCGTGCCCGCACGTCCCCGACCGTCGGTCGCCTCAACTTTCCATTCAATGGCTTTGTCCGAGCTTCCGATCATGGTTTTTCACCGATGAGCGGCCAAATGACCGGTGCTCCAACGGCCGACTCGGAAAGTATTGTTCCGTCCTCGCCGATCAGGACCGCTGCGGGAGCTCCATGAAGCCCGAACTCGACCGCCATCTTGTAGTTCTTATCGATCAGCACCGGCGACTTCAGTCCCCATTCGGCGAGTTCTGCGGGTTCGCCATCTGCCAGCACCACGAACTGCGGCCGGTGCCCGTTGTTCTCTTCCTCTCGACGCTTTATGTCTTTCACCACATCCTGACAATAGGTACACGTCAGCGTAAGAAGAAACACCATGCTCCGCTTGCCAAGGAGATCGACTTTTCTAACCTCGTTGCCGGAGATGTCCTTAAGCGTGAATTCCGGTATCGGTTTCCCGATCTTCGGCTCGCGGGTCTTTACGAAGTTCGAACGAAAATAAATGTACTCTCGGCTAAGGTCTGCCTTACGGAGCTTGTCTATCAATTCGCGTATCGCCTGATCGCCTGCGGCGGGATGGCTTGCAATGTTCCCGTTGGCATCGACGAAGATCGCCGTCGGCGTCCATTTCGCATAGACCTCGTTGGCGAGTTCTTTTTCCTTTTGGAGCAAAAGGCGAATGTCCGAACCCTCTGAAAATTTGTCGGCGTTATCGGCTACGCTCCCCCGGCTTATGTAAACAAAGCGAAGCCGGCCGGCGAGTTCACGCTCCCACTCTCGAAACTCCGGAAAAAGTGCCTTGCACGGATTGCAGTCCGGGCCGATGAAGATAAAGAGCATCGGGCCGCCCTCGGCGAAAAGATGATCGAACGTGAAGATCTTTCCGTTGATGTCGGGCAACCTAAAATCCGGAAAAGGCGAACCGATGGCTAGGCCGTCGGCGGGGTCGCCGGCATCTTCGCGTTCGAGCAAGGGTTCGCCGCCGGAGAGAAGCTCGAGCGTCTCGACCCGCCTAATGATCTTTTCCTGATTGGCGAGGATCTGCTTTGCATATCCGGCAATCGCTGCCGCCGCACAGAAAAGAGCGGCAAGAACAGCAACGATGAAATATTCGTGTGCGGTGATGGCGATCGCTGGTCCTTGTACCGCTCGGCCGGAAATGAACAAGAGAACGGCGGGAACGAGGAAAACGGCATTTCTAACAAGGCTCCAAATGCTGACCGGCTCGCTATGCAATTGCCCAAAGCAGTGGCAATCCGGGGCATTTCCCTTCGCTATCTGATAGCCCATTCCGGCGGTGAACGCAGCAAGAAGCAGCGTTGCACCGATCGCGGCAAACCACGAAAGCCCCGGGAACAGCAATGCGAACGCAACTGCAAGCTCCGCTATTGCGAGCGCGAACGAGGCCGCCGGAGCTAAATTCTCAGGCACGCCGAAATCGGCCAGAGCCTTCTGAGCACCGGAGCGGTCCTGCAGCTTTCCGACCGCAGCGAGCGCAAAAACGGCGGCGAGCAAAACACGCAATATCAGCAATATCTCATCGCTCATTTGGTCTTCGTCTTATGCCTCTCCTTGATCTTTAACGGCGTGGCGAAAAAGCCGAATGCTTCGCGAAGCCGGTTCTCAACATACCGCAGATATGAAAAGTGCAATCCCCCTTTTCCTCCGCCGGTCGTGAACAAAATAAAGGTCGGCGGACGGACGCCGCCCTGTGTTATGTATTGAACCTTCAGCCGCGAAACGCCACCCTTGACCGGGGCGGGAGTCGCACCGCCGCGAGGCTGCGAGATATTTTCTTCGAAGAACTTATTGAGCCGCCCGGTCGAGATGCGAAGGTTTCGTGCCTCGTTCGCCTCAACGGCAATTTCGAGGACGCGGCTGACCCGCTGGCCAGTGAGAGCGGAGATCGGGACGATCGGCGCCCAATCGAGGAACTTCATATGCCGCCGTATCTCGCGTTCGAATTCATAGATAGTGTTCGTCTCTTTCTCCTCGACGGCGTCCCATTTATTAAGTGCGATGATCACCGAACAACCCGAATCGACGGCAAGCCCGGCAATGTTCGCATCGAGGTTGGCAACCCCTTCTTCGGCGTCGATCACAAGCACCGCAACGTCCGCCCGTTCCAGAGCCTTTTTTGCCATTATCACCGAGAGCTTTTCGGCCATCTCGGTCGTTTTTCCGCGACGGCGAATACCTGCTGTATCGACAAGCAGAAACTTGTTGCCCTCGAACTCAAGCTCGGTATCGACCGTGTCTCGAGTGGTTCCGGCGATCGGAGAAACGATGGCCCGCTCTTCCCCGAGCAGCTTGTTCAAAAGCGACGATTTGCCGACATTCGGCCGTCCGATTATCGCCAGACGAATTTCCTCGTGCCGTGCCTCCTCGGGATCTTCGTCGAAGCTGAGCACTCCGATGACGGCATCGAGCAGGTCGCCGATAGACGTTCCGTGCTCGGCCGAGACCGGAAACATCTCAAAGCCGAACTGATAAAACTCCCCCGCCTCTTCTGTCGCGGTTTTCGATTCCGCCTTATTAGCGGCGATGAAGATCGGCTTCCCGAGATTTCTCAGAAGAACGGAGATCTCCTCATCGAGCGGTGTAATGCCGGCGCGCGAATCGACGACCCAGATCACCGCTTCGGCCTGATCGATGGCGTAACCTGCCTGTTTGAAGATGTTTGCCGGGATTATCGCCTCGTCATCGGGCACGATGCCGCCGGTATCAACAAGCTCGAACCGCTTTTGCGCCCACTCGACCTCGCCGTAAATACGGTCGCGAGTGATGCCGGGTTCGTCGCCGACGATCGAACGCCGCTCGCCGGTCAGCCGGTTGAACAGCGTCGATTTGCCGACATTCGGCCGGCCGATAATTGCAACGAGCGGTAGTGCCATTCTTCTGTATCGGAACGGGCCGCGTCGCTTCTCGAAGAGATTCACACGAACACGTCCGGTGTGGTAAATTGCTTACGGTCAATCAAATAAGCAAACACTATTCATACAATTTGGCTCCCTCAGTTGGCAACACGGAGTTATCGAAATGCTTGAAAACAACACATCGCGACCGGCCCGGAAGACATTGATCTCCGGTGGACTCTGCCTCGCGGCTCTATTTTTCGTTATGGGCTGCGGCTCGCTCGAACGCTTTACCGGAAGCTCAAATAGTGCTGATTCTCCGGCAAATCCCGGCCCGACGAACACCGATTCGAATCCGGCCGATCTCGCGTCGAAAACCGCTTCGCTCGGCAACTGTGCAAATGAGTATTACCCGATCGGAGGCCAAACGGCTGATTATCGCATTACCGGATCCGCACCGGGCAGCTACACGTTGACGCAAAAGCTCAACGACCCGAATTCGTTCAACGAGACGCGGGTGTTCGATTCCGGTGTGAACGTAACGACGAACTGGATATGTGATCCTGAAGGCCTACGAAACGCGCAGTATGGAAGCAACATCTCGGTAGAAAACTCCAATTTCAATATGGAGACGATCGAGAGCACCGGGCTGACGATCCCGAGGGAGCTTTCGGTCGGCAAGGCTTGGGATGCAAGCTACAAGGTCCGGGTGAAAGGCACGGCGGGCAATATGCCGATCGGCTCGGACGGCAACGTCGTTGTCAGAAACAAGGTCGTTTCGCTCAACGACAAGGTGACGGCGGGCGGCAAGGAATACGAGGCTGCGAAGATAGATACCGAGATCACCATCAACCTGACGATGGGCGGGCAAAAGGCGCCGGGGATGACCATCAAGGGTACGAACTGGTTTGCGAAAGGTGTCGGGCTGGTCAAGCAAGAGGTCCGCTCGCCCTACGGCGTGCAGGGCGTTGAGCTGACCGGTGCGAATTGATCACTGGGCCTTCGTAAACTCGTAAGCGACGTGAATATCAAGCCGGCCCGGATGCACTTCGGGCCGGATCGCTTTTGCGACCATCCTCATTTTCGAATCACCCTGCAGCGGCAGAAGAAACGATAGCTTGTCGAGGCTGATCATTTCGATCGGGTTTATCTTGCGGTCGATAGAGCTTTGCACGAGCCGGGCGATGACGCTCCCGCCGACGCCGCCGGTTCCGTTTAGGTTTACGTTGGTCACGCGGGCACGGGCGATGAGCCGCTGTCCGGGCTCGTCAAATTCGAGGTCGAGCGTCGTGTCCGCAAGCCCGGCGAACTGAACGCAGCCGACAAGCGGCGGATTATAGCCGCCCGAAAACGCCAATGGAGCGGAAATCCGGCCGTCGCGGAAAAGAACAGCCGTCCGAACGCCAGCATTATCACGCCGCAACGTGATCGCCTCTTTGCAGGCCGCCTTCGGTTCGGGCAGAAACGAACGCGGGTAGGAAATGGTCAACGCCGACCAAGGCTCATTGGCGAGCGGGCCGCGGCTGGCTGAACTTCCCGCGATCGAAAACTCCGGCGGAGCCGCATGCGCAAAAACCGAATCGATGACCGTTTCGAAGAACTGCTCCCCGAGCGAGATGGTTATCTCGGTCCGTTGGCCGTAAGCCCCGGCCGAAAATGCAAGCATCAAAACCGGTAGAAACCCTAAAGCCCGAAACCTTTCCATACTTTCCGTCCTCACTTTGAACCCTTTCTGAGACGCAAAAATCGAGAGATGAGTTGGTCGGTCAGATGCCGGAGCGCACAATATCGTGGAGCCGCAGCATTCCCGTACACTTCCCTTCGGCATCAACGACCGGCAGAACGGAGATCTGCGACGGGCGGTCTTCCATCGCGCGGAGTGCGTCAAAGGCAAGCGAGTCTTCCGTCGTCGTCGTTGGCGAACGGGTCATCATCTGCTCGGCCGTCAGCGAAGAGAAATGCGCCGGATCGGTTCGCTCGATGGTCCGGCGAAGGTCGCCATCGGTAATGATGCCGATCAGTTCCGAGCCATCGACAACATTTACCGCGCCGAGAGATCCGTCCGAGATCGCTTTGACGACCGAGAGCCAGCCGTCCGCGGGTGCGACATTCGGGCTCGGGTGCATCAGGTCGCGGACGCGGAGCGTAAGCCGCTTGCCGAGCCGGCCGGCAGGATGATTTGCCGCAAAATCTTCGGCGGTCAGGCCTTTTGCTTCCATCACCGTCATCGCGAGAGCATCGCCGAGCGAGAGAGCGACGGTCGTCGAGGTGGTCGGAGCAAGATTGAGCGGGCAAGCCTCGCGGTCAACGCTTGCGTCGAGCGCGACGTCCGATTCGCGGGCGAGCGTCGAGGCAAGATTGCCGACGATGGAGATGATTGGAACTTTTCGGGCTTTCAAGGCCGGCAGGATGGCGATGATCTCGTCCGTTTCGCCGGAGTTGCTGAGGGCGATGATAACGTCGCCGCTTGTCACCACGCCGAGGCTGCCGTGGAGCGCGTCCGAGGGGTGAAGATAGATCGCAACGGTCCCGGTCGAGGTCATCGTCTGGGCGATCTTCTGAGCGATAACGCCCGATTTCCCAACGCCGAGGACGACGACCTTTCCCGCACAGCCGACAAGCAATCCGACCGCTTTATCCGCGTCCGCCGCCGTCAATCGGCCCGCCGCCCGCTCGACCGCCGAGGCCTCAAGCATCAGCAATTCGCGGATCTTTTCGAGATTTTCTGCCACGAACGGAAGTTTGCGGAATCCGCCCGCGTTTTTCAAGCCGCGAGTCGCCGAAGACAGTTGCGCTTCGACTAGTCGTCAAACCGTTCCGCCAAGCCGGAAAACCATTTTCCCAAGCCGGAAAACCATTCCAACGCCCGTTGGAACCATTTCAACGCCCTCTGGAATCATTCCAACGCCTGATGGAACGATTCCAACGCCTGATGGAACCGTTCCAACGCCTGATGGAACGATTCCAACGCCCGGTGGAACGATTCCAACGCCCGGTGGAACGATTCCAACGCCCGGTGGAACGATTCCAACGCCCGGTGGAACTGTTCCAACGCCCGATAAAACCATTTTTACAACCGAAAAATCCAATCCACACCGGCTTTTTGGGCTCTGCCCATCGATGAGCGGTGAGTCTCGGACTCACCGAACGACCCAACCAACCCGCCGCGGCTCCGCCGCCGCTTTCAAGCGGCATAGCCGCAAGTGCGGAAGCTAACCCAACGGCGTGGCAGAGCACACGCCGCTCATCAACGGGCACAGCCCTTTCCTCTCATCAGCGGGCAAAGCACACGCCGCTCATCAAAGGGCACAGCCCTTTCCTCTCATAAGCGGGCAAAGCACACGCCGCTCATCAACGGGCACAGCCCTTCCGTTCATTCCTACTCGACCTTGACGAACTCGGTGCCCGTACGGCCGAAGGTTTCGGGGGCGTACATTTCCTCGGCCTTGGCGGGCGGGGCGACGAATTCGCCCGGCGTCGTGGCACGTGCGACGTAGGTGTAGTTATAAACGCCTTCCCAGAGCAGCGACGCGAAGGCCTCGGCGCGTTCGTCGCGGAAGTTCTGGTGCTCGAACCAATATTGCCGCCACCAGTAGTAGTTCCTTCCGATCGAACGCCCGCCGACCTCCATCACACCCGTGCTGCCACCGCCGGCATCTGCGGGAATTGCCTCGGTCGTTGCGAGTGCGGGGTTCAGTATCTCAAAGCCCGCCGGCAGATAATCGACGAGTGCGACGTGGTAACGCCGTGCCTGTGCGATCATCGTCAGCCGAACGCGGACGCGTGCTCCGGATTTTACGACCCACGAGCCGTCCGCGTTCTGCCGAACGTCGGCCGGATCATCGACGGCCTCATACTTTCTCAACACGGTGAATCCGTAGTCGGCCGGCTCGAGCTTGAGGCTCTTCGGAGCGTACTGCATCCCGATGCGGTAGTAGAGCCTTCCCGCACCTTGCCGGTCGAGGATCAGGTTCATCACCGGAGCGCGGACACTCTTGTCCGCATCGCCGGTTCCTCCGGCGACATTGTCCCCACCTTTCGACCCGCTCCTGCTATTGGAGCTGCTTTCGCCCTGCGGGCTCATGCGGACAGGAGTGTCCGCTCTCCCTCCGACCAGATACGACATCGGGATATTGAGCACGTTCGAATCGGCACTCCGGCCCTTGAACGCTTGCTCACCGGCGTAGGTATTGCCGAGCCAGATCTTTGTAACAAAATCGGGCGTCACGCTCTCGAAGGCGTTGAAGTATTTGTCCAATGCAAGCAGGATGAAGACGTTCTCCTGCGTCGAGCCCCAGTGGCCTTTCTTGCGATGAGCAAGCAGCCCGCGGACGAGTTTCGGTATCAGGTCATTTACCGGAGCGCGGACACTCCTGTCCGCATCGCCGGTTCCCCCGGCGACATTGTCTCCGCCATTTGACCCGCCAGCAGGTTCGCGACTCTTTTCGCCCTGCGGGCTCATGCGGACAGGAGTGTCCGCGCTCCCTCCGACCTTGATCAATGCTTCGAGAAGCACGCCGTCAGCCCTGCGGTTCGAGTGCATGATGAGCCAGCCGCCGTCGGCGTAGTTCGTCACGAAGTTTGCCGCACCGGCGGTTTCGGTCGTCCGGTTCATTAGGAACCGCGTGATCTGCTCGACCTCGGCGGCCGAGCCCTTATCCTCGGCAAGCACCGAGAGAACCCAGCCGAGAGCTTCGAAGTTGATCTGCTCGATCGTCGCTTCGGCAAGCAGTTTCTTCGCCTTTCCGGCGTCGCGGTCGCCCATCAAGTTGCGGACATAAAGTGCATACGCCGAGATGGTCCAGCGAACCTGCGGAGACGACATATACCACTGATCGCGTAGCTTGCTCTCGATGTCCGAGAGGTACGGCTTCGTCCGGCTCAGCATCTCGTCCGGGACCTTGTAGCCCTTCTGCTTCGCGAGTGCAAGGGCGTGGGCGACGTGGATCGTCAGGAACGGATATTCATACCGCTCGCGATCGCGTTTCCATAACCCGAAGCTGCCGTCGCTTCGCTGCCGCGAGGCAAGCACCTCGATGTCGCGCTTGAACTGGGCCTCGATCTCGGCCGCCGTCGGCATATCCTTGGCCTTGAAGGCCGAGAGCACGTCGCGAAGCGCCGCGGTCGAGATCATCCGCGAGGATATCTGCTCGGAGCATTGATAAGGATAATTCGCGAGATAAATGTAGGCATCGGTCAGCTCCTGAAGCTGCGTCGAGCTGGTCGTCACCTCAAGCCCGCCGAACTGCGGCCAAACTTCGCCAGGTGTCTGCACCGGCTGGAAGATCGCACCGTTGGCGTCGGTCGTTCCGTAGGTGGCAAATGCCTCGGTCGTCGCCGGTGTCCAAACGGGCAGCGAGATCTCGGCTGCATCGTTGTGTTTGCCCGAGCTTACGGCAAATTGGAACCGAGCCGTTCCGGCCTTCATCGCAGCCACCGGGAAGCGAACCTCCTCGCGGCTGTTGGCCTTGACGACGACACGTTTTCCCGTGGCAGAAACCCGACCGGTCGGGAGGGTGTCATCCGGCGACAAAACACCCTCACTACCGTTCGGGTTTCCGCCTGTGATATCGGCATTCGTCGCTCTTAGGGCAACATCGACCGCCATGTCCTGATCGGTCTGGTTCTGCACAACGACGGGCAGTTCGATACGGTCGCCAAAGTTCATGAACCGCGGCGCCGAGGGGCGAACCATCAGCGGCTTGCGGGCCGTGATGTTCGATTCGGTCTTGCCGAACCGCTTTCCTCTATCGACCGAAACGGCCGTTATGCGGTAGCGCGTCAGGTTGTCAGGCAGCTTTACATCGACCGTCGCTCGGCCGTTCGAATCTGTCCGCACCGAAGGCGACCAAACGGCGAGTGCGTTAAAGTTCTCGCGAAGGTTGATCGGCGTCTCGCCGCCTGCATCATCGCGGTCAGCCACACCGGGCTCAAGCTTGGCCATTTCCATCGCTCTTCCTGCAGATGGCAGAGCCGAAACCTGACGTTTTCGGACGCCATCTGCGGAGACGGTTACGGTCTCAGATACAGGTGACGGCGGCGGAGGCGGCGGACCACCTGCGGATCGCACATCTTCCGGATTGCCGAGAAGCACATCCTTCCTTGAATGATGGTCCTGAACGCCCGATCCACGCGGCGTGTAAAAAACGTTTGCCGGGTCGGAGATCGTGTAACGCGAAAGCGCAAGCACGCTTTCATCGACGATCACGACCGCGACCTCGCTGTTCGCGACAGGTTCGCCGCGATGGTCCTTGACCGCGACGGAGACCTTCGTCTCGCCGCCGGGCGCGAGCGTCGCATCTGCAGGCTCCGCCGTGACGGTCAGCTTCCTCGCCGCGGTCGAGACCGGCAGGTTCAGGTTTCCCGTTGCAAATGCCGGCCGCGTTACGAGTGGAGCGCGGACACTCTTGTCCGCATCGCCGGTTCCTCCGGCGACCCTGTTTCCACCTGTCGACCCGCTCTCGCTATCGGAACTAGTTTCGCCCTGCGGGCTCATGCGGACAGGAGTGTCCGCTCTCCCTTCGACCTGCCGAGGCGAGGCTCCGACCAAATCGACCTGAGCATAGATGTTCGGCAGATACTTTTCATCGATCGGTATCTTGAGCGTTATCGACGAATCCTTCATCGTGAACCGCTCGGTCTTCACCAACCCATCGCGGCGGAGTGTAAGCACGCCTTCGGCCGGAGTAAAGGGAGCGATAACGAGAAGATCTGCAACGTCGCCCGGAGCAAAGTCCTTCTGGCTCGGGATTATCTGAACCTCTTCCTGCTCGACGCTGCGGTTCGGCGGCGTCTTCCCGCCCGGAACCCAGACCATGAACTCGCTCTCGTTAAAGCGTTCGCGGTCGTCCATTACGGTTGCCCAGATGATGTATCGGCCGCCATTCTTGGCGACAAAACTGCACGTCGCCACGCCGGAATTCTGGCCGCCCGCTGACGCAGGCGGTTCCGACCCGGTCGACTTGACCGTGCAAACCTGTTCGTCTGTCGTCACCTCTTTCCACGAACCGGCGTCGAACCGCCAATCTTTGAGCACGGCCGTGATCTCAACGTCACGGCCGGCGATCAGTTTGCCGTCGATGTCCGAAACGATCGATTCGACCGTGATCTTCTCGCCCTTCTGCACAAATGTCCGCGGCGTCCGGATGCCTACGTAAAGGTCGGAGGGATGGACGAGCAGCGAGGTTTGCCCGGCCCAGGTTTGCCGGTTGACGTCCTGAACCGACGCCGAAGCCGAGATGGTGTAAGGCCGCGGCGGCTTGACCGATTCAAAATCTATCTTGAGATGGTGCTTGCCCTCCGCGTCGGTCGTGCCCTTGAAGTATTGCGTCGAGCCCGAGCCGCGCGGCCCGCCATAGAAATCGCCACGCCACCAGGGCACCCACGTGCCGAAGGTAAAGTCATCGCGGTTCGGCGGTGTATAGCTGGTCGGGGTCGCCGTTACGGTCCAATTGGTTTCCGCATTCGCGAGCCCGCCGCCGGCGTAATATTTGGCTTCGACCGAAAGATCCGCCTTGCCGCCGACGAAATGCGGTGCTTCGCTATCGACCTTTGCCGTTACCTCAAACTCGGGCCGGCGAAATTCCTGGATCTGGAATTGGTGTGAGTAGTTCGTCCCGGCAAGTCCACTCGAGGTCGAAAATTGAATGCTCGCATAGCCGAGATTCGCGTTGTCCGGCAGCTTGAACTTAAGGTCGAACGCTCCGAAGGCGTTGAGGTTTGCGGTTCCCTTTGCGATCTCGTTGTTCCTCGGGTCGCGTGCGGACCAGGTGATCCCGGAGGCCGCATCGCCAAGCGGCTCGATGTCGCCAAACTTTCCGGCGGTCTGCTTGCGGAGATAACCCTTGACCGATACCTCTTCGTTCGGTTTGTACATCCGGCGGTCGTCGAAAACGAACCAGCGGAGCGAGTCGATGGTGCTCTTTTTATGCCAGGTGCCGTAATCCTGCCAGTAGTAGTCGGAGTTCTCCGGCAGAAAAGCGGCGTCATTTCCGCGGCGGGCGATCAGCAGATTCTGCCCTTTGTTTGAGGCCGTTTCAGCGAGTTCCAGCCGCAAGATCCCGTTCGGGCCCGTCTGTTTGCTTTGAGCGGGTTCGATGGTATCAAGTTCAACTGCGGAGCCGTTAGCATCGACCGAGGTGTTCTCGGTCGGGTCCGAGGTTCCCCAGCTTGAGATCCAGTTCCAGATCGAGCCAAAGAAGGTCGTGCCCGTTTCGCCCTCGTTTGCAGAACGCTCGACCAAAACGCCGTCGTTCGGATAGATGGTCAGACCAACGCCGGAGAGAGGCTTTCCGGTCTCAAGCTCCGTTGCGAACCCGACAAGTTCCGAATTATCGACGAAGGCATCGAGTCCGATCCTGGTAGCCTGTAACCAAGTGATGATCCGCGTCCTGTCGTACTGATCTTTTTTGACCGTCGGCTCGATATCAAGAACAAGGTGGCCCAAGCCGCCGCTCAGGAACTTCGAAAGGTCAACGCGGGTTTCGACGAGTTCATCGGCAACCGATTCGATCTGAACGACCGTGTTCGAGATCAACTGGCCCGGCATCATCGGCCGGCGGCCGTCGTCGTAATTCAGATAGCGGACGTACTGCACATAGTCGTTCCATTGCTCGGGCTGAACGCGATAGACCTTGACGCGAGCACTCTTGTGATTGGTCGAATAGAACGAGAAGTTCGGCTTCGCCTGCGGGTCGAGCACGGTCATCGGCCCGCCCTGAGAATATAGATTGCTTTCGGCCGAACCTGTCCTGATCGTGCCGGCGGCCGGCGTTCCAAGTTTCTGCCCGTAAATATCGGTCAGCTCGCCGCTGACGGTTACCTTGTAGGTCGTCCGGCCCTTCTTTGGGCCCTGAATGTAGATATAGTTACCGGCCGGGTAGATGTTCAGGCCTTCGACAGCAGGCTCGATGGTCACCATCTCTTTGCGAAACTTGGTGCTGTCGATCGAGTTCGTGAACGTTACCATCCATTGCTCGAAGGGCGAGCAATCGCGGTTCCGCTGCCAGCCGCAGACGAACTCGGTCGCCTTCATCGCTCCATAGGTCCGGAAACTGAAGGACTGTGCCGCGGTCGTCGTCAGCGGGCCTTCGGCTGAAGGCGTTCCCTTATTGATCGTAACGGAGATCGGCGAATCGGGCGGAAGTGCATCTTCGACGCCGCCGGTCCCATTGACCGCACGGAAAGCGAGCCAGCGGCCGGGCTGTGCCTGATCGATGTAGTACTTCATCGGGGCGAGTTCGGCTTCCGTCGCGAGCCGGACGGGGAGCCGCTTTCCGCCGCCGGTGACGGTGATCATTTCGAGCACGGCCGCCGGGTTGATCGCCTGGTCAAAGGTGAGAAACATCAGCGCATCTCGGCGGGTCGTTTGACCGCTCGGGATCATCTGAATGGCTTTCGGCGGCGGCGTTTTGAATGTCCAGGTAAAGTCCTTCTGCAGCGTCTGCCCATTTGCCGAACGCGTTCCGGCCGGGACGCGTGCAGTAAAGACGGTCGCCATCGGGAAGCGCTTGTCGGTATCAAACATCAGCGTCCGCGTGCCGAGCCAACGCCAGCGTCCTTCGACCTGCGGAGTTAGTTCGACGGGTGTATATTTAGCGGCTTCCTCCTGTGACGTAACGGCGACCATCGGGTGCGAGAATGTAACATTCAGGTCCGGGGCAAGCGGAACATCGCCCTCGGGTGAAAAGCGGACGACCTCGAGCGCCTGCTTTGCATCGCCGGTTTGGGGCGGCGGCTGTTGGTCGGAGGCAGGAAATTTGACAGGGATCTTCTCGCCGGTCTTTGGTGCGGGAAGCGTGCCGATACGCTTTGCAAATTCGGCTTTGTCGTCCGGATCGGTCTTTATCGCCGGCAGGAGCCCAAGCAACTTGCCCGAGGCGTCATCCGACAGTGGCTCGGTGGCCGGAGTCTGCTGTACTTGGCGCGTTTCCGCACCTTCGGCACCCTCGCTCAACCGAAATGTTAGTCCCGAAGGAACGTCTTTAAGATTGTTCTCCATCGTCCTTCCAATGATCTGTCCGGAAACGGCAAAGGGAGCGACCGCACCCGTATAGATCGCAAATAGCAGCACCAAAGCGGTAAATTTTCTCATTACGTTAACTTCCCGTTCGTTTTACTCGGCCCCGCTCATCTGGCCGCAATAAAAGCGGACAAAGGAGCGATCCCTGGTCTTGGAACGGACAGGACCGGAATTACTTGCAGCTTCCGTATCGTCGAAAGATGCACTCAGTTGCGGAAATGGGGCAAACACAGATCGCTCAACCAAGTACGACAAGTCCGGTCTCGCCGCCGCCCTGTGTGATATTAACGATCGAATCGGCTGATAACCTGACCATTCCGCCCTCGACGCTGCCGCGGAATAGGAACGGGTCGAAATCAACGAGCAGATCCGAATGAAAGGCCTCGCCCTCGGCAAATGAAGCGATCCGAATCTTGTCCACGGGAGCCTTTTCCTGAACCACATAGTCGTTCTCCAGTGCTTCTTCGAGTGCCGTATCCCATTCGCTTTCGGAAGATTCCCAACCGAGCTTTACGCCCTGCCCGCCGTAGTCATCGCTCGGCTTGAGGACGAACCGGTCGTGTTCGCGGCGGAGAAACTCAAGTAAGGCGACACCATCGCCCGCATACGTCGTCCGTTCATCTTCGACCCTTCGCGTCCACGGCAAGTGCTTCTCC
The DNA here is from genome assembly GCA_019639135.1 of Acidobacteriota bacterium. Taxonomy (GTDB): domain Bacteria; phylum Acidobacteriota; class Blastocatellia; order Pyrinomonadales; family Pyrinomonadaceae; genus OLB17. The sequence continues at coordinate 112,284 of JAHBSL010000002.1, read as the reverse complement.
GCCATCGCCAATTGCTCCGGCGTAAACAGATGAGAGAACCGTTCGTCGGTCACGATCGCGAATCCGGCTTTCTTATGAGCGAGCTTTGAGCGGAAGGCATTTGCCATGCAAACCTTGCCGTCGCGGCACGCTTTGTAAAGCGGATGAGACTCGTCGTACCGCTCAAGAAACTCGTGGATTATCACCCGCTTGAAAAAAATATCGATACGGAAATCGCCGAAATGGAGAGCTTCTCCGTCGTATTCGAGTCCCTCTGGATCGCAGATCAGCGTCCGATGGCCGTTAGCCTCGAAATATCGAGCGAGTATCTCGAACTCTGCTGCGGTCGAAACGCCATCCCAATCGACGATCGCGATCTGCGGCTTTTCTTGCCTGCCGCCAAACTCGCGATAAGCCGAAACGAGCGATCCCAGAAGCGTCTGATGCGGCTCCGGGAAATAATGTTTGTTTGCCGCGAGGAATTTCTTGACCTCAGGGATCTCGTTGAAAAGCGTCTTGAGCGATTGTTGGTCCCCGATACCTGCCGGATTTTCGGCGTTGTATTCAAGAAACTTAAATTCGTTTCCATGCAGATAAGTGTCGAGGCGGCTGTTTACCGTTACGCCGCTGTAGCCGGGGTCAAGCCGTGCCCATACCATTTCCTTCTCGGTGATACGAAGCAGTTTCGCGATCACCGGCTCCTCAAGTGCCGCAAGAGCAACCCGGGCAAATGCCCCGCTTAATGCCCTTGCGGCCCGAGAGATCTCCAAATAAAGCTCACGGGAAAGAAAAAAGGGCCGGAGAAAAGGGCAGATCGGCCGATCGCCATGGAGCAGCCCGAGCTCACTTTGAAGCCCGGAAAGCCTTTCGAAAAGCTCCAGGTTGTGGCGGTTGTTGCGGACTAATTCCTCGTCGAGGCCGCGGATCGATCGCTTCAGTTCATCGTTCATCGTTCCTCCTTTGCTTGCCGAACATCATAGCCTTCAAGCGCCCTCGCGGAAAAGTCGGGGAAACTTTTCGCTCCGGCGCGGCGTTGCTATTAACTAAACCGTATTTCCTGTTATACTTGTACAGATTTTTGAACTTCGAACCGTGCGGCGACGTAGAAGAAATGGCCGGCGGGCCGTTCGTCGTAACTTCTAGAGGAGAATCAGAGAAAATGGGATTGTGGCAAAGGATAACGCGGATATTCAGGGCGGGGACGGGTGCGGCTCTCGATAAGATCGAGAACCCTGAACTCGTGCTCCAGCAAACGATCCGCGATATGCGCGACCGTGTGCCGGAACTGAACAATTCGGTAGCACAGGTGATGGCGACCGAACGGCTCCTTCAAAAGAACAGGGAAAATCTTGAGAAGCAGGTCGTCGATCTCGATTCGAAGATCAAGGCTTCGGTCAAAATGGGCCGCGACGACATCGCCACAGCCTATATCGGGCAGCTTCAGCAGGCTCAGGTCGATCTGGAACGCACGAGCGCTCAGCTTGAGCTTGCCCAGTCCGCTTCGGCAAATGCATTGAAAGCACGCGACAACTACGTGCTCAATATGAAGAAGAAGACCGCCGAGGCAATGCAGCTTATCTCGGCGGCCAAACAGGCGAAACTTCAAGAGCAACTCGCCCAGACGATGGAAGGATTCAACATCGGCGACGATGCCTCGACCTTCAACGAAATGCGCGAGAAGATCGAACGTCGGGTCGCCGCTGCCGAAGCCAAGCTGCAGCTCGGCACCTCGTCGGTCGATTCGCAAATGGCCGATATCGAGCGCGAGGCAATGGATATCCAGCTTCAGGACAAACTTTTGGCGTACAAACAGGAAATGGGCCTGCTCGGAGCCGGATCGTCGAACGCCGCCGGCAAGCAGATCGGAGCCGGGTCGTCCGCGCCTCCTTCTGAAGAAGAGATCCTCGAACAGGTCATTGAGACCGAAGCGAACGAAGCAAAGTCCTAGGCCGTTGAATTATCGTTCGAACGAAAAATCGGCCGGCAGCATCTAGTTCTATATGGCAGATCTGGCAAAGTACCAGCAGAGTCTGGAAAAATTCCAAACAAGCTACGCGAAAGAAGCTATCAAGGAACCCGCGAACTTTTGGGGACTCGCGGGCTTTGCCGTTGCTGCTGCTTATACCGGAAGCGTTATCCCGCTGCTCGTTGCCCTGATCGTAGAAGTGATGTACGTGATGCTCGTGCCGAATCTGCCTTGGTACAGGCAGATCGTTCAGCGGCGTGAGAAAGAGAGGCTTTTCCAACTTGCAAAATCGAACCGCGAAAAGCTGATCAAATCCTTCACCCCGCGTGAACGCGAGGCGGTCGAGTATCTCCGCTGGCTTAAGGAAAAGATCCAGGACAACTACCGCAAATTCACCGGTGCGGGCAAGCTGCCGCAGAATCTCGTCGCGCTCGACCAGCGATGGGAAGATTTCGTCGATCTGCTCGACGTGTATCGCCGGCGTAAGCAGCATCTGAAGTCGATCAACCGGCAGGCGGTCCATAATCAACTCTCGCAGGCATACCGTGCCGCAGAGGCCGCTACAGACGAGAAGACGAAGCGGATCCAGCAAACGAACGTCGAGATCCTAAAACGCCGCATCGCGTCTTTCGATGAGATCGAGCGGAGCGTCAAACTTGTTGAGGGCCAACTGCAGTCGATCGAGAACTTCTTCAGCTACCTGAATGACGAGATCGTCACGATGTCAACCCCCGAGAAATTCTCGCTGCTCGACTTTGAACAGCTTTCCGATTCCATCGCGATGACCAAGCAGATGCTCGACGCAACAGCCGATTCGGTCGGCCAACTCGACGCCTACAACCGCGAGATGGGCAACTACGAACTACTGCCCGAAGGCAATCGGTAGAAGATCTAAATGATGAAAGTGAAAAGCCGCCGGATTGGCGGCTCTTCTTTTTTACCTCTCAAATCCTTCGAACATTATTTCGGCTTCGACCGGCGTTTCCTGCCTCGGGGTGTTGTAGGCTGTCGGCTCTGTTTGCCCTTCGAACGATGTCGGCGGGCCGTCAAGGTCGGCAATGGCGAGGCCGAGGTTCGTGGCGTTCGAAGCATATGCCATCCCGGTGTCGCGAGTGATCAGGCCCTGGCGTATCAGCTTTTCGATCACGCGGTCGAAGGTCTGCATTCCGTCAAGCTCGCCGTCGTTCATCGCATCTGTGATCGAGCGGCCTTCCTTTTCGCCCTTTTCGATATAGTCGCGGGTTCGCGAATTAGAAACGAGTATCTCGATCGCAGCGATGCGGCCGCCTCCGACCTTCGGCATCAGCCGCTGCGAGATGATCCGGCGGAACGATTGCGAAAGGCGTGTTCGTATCGCGGCTTCTTCATTTTTGGGGAAGACGCCAATGATGCGGTCGATGGTCTTTGCGGCATCGATAGTATGCAGCGTCGAGAGCACGAGGTGGCCCGTTTCGGCCGCTTCCATCGCAACCTCGATCGTTTCGCGGTCACGCATCTCGCCGACGAGGATGACCTTGGGCGCCTGTCGAAGAGCGGCACGCAGTGCGAGCGCAAAGTCAGGCGTGTCCGAGTGAAGCTCGCGTTGGTGGATCGTGCTCAGCTTATGCTCGTGAATGAACTCGATCGGGTCTTCGATCGTCACGATGTGATACTTCCTCGTCGTATTGATCAGGTCGATGATCGCCGCGAGCGTAGTTGACTTACCTGAACCGGTCGGGCCAGTGACTAGCACCAGGCCGTTCTTTAGCGTCGCGACGTTGCGAACGGCCTCGGGGAGTTCAAGTTCCTGCCAATTCGGCGGCCGAGTCGGTATGACCCGCATCACGATGGCGTGCGAGCCCCGCTGCATGAAGATATTAACGCGGAAACGACAAAGGCCGGGCACGCTGTAAGAAATATCTGCCGAACCTTTGGTTTCGAGAGATTCGTTTCCCTGCCTATTGTCTTCGAGCATCACATCGACAAATGCTTTGATATGCGGCGGCTTGAGCATCTCGTAACCGGGAATTGGAACGGGCTCGAGGTCACCGCTCAGTTCGACCTGCGGCGGCCTGCCGGGCGAAAAGATGAGGTCGCTGACCTTGTCGCCGGCGGCAAGCATACGGCGAAGGATGTTATTGAAGATCTCATCGGCCGACTGTGCGGGACGAGCGGGCTGGGCTGAGGGCGATGCGGGCGCATGACGATCCGCGGGGTTCATATCCATGATAGATTCAGGTTCGAACAAATAGAGGTTCTGGGATAAAGAGTAGGGCAGCCTTAGTATGGCCGCCTTTAAATAATAACGCCTGAACATCCCCTTACGCAAGGCTTTTCTTTGCCTTGCCCGCCGAAGTCCTATCGAATACAATGTAGGTTTTACTTTGCCGGGGTTTTCTCCGCCGGCAGCAATTTTTATCGAAAAGGAACATAAATAAAGCTATGAAACGAGTGGGTATTTTGGTCGGGCGTGAAGTGACGTTCCCGGAATCTATCATCAAGAGCATTAATGAGAATGGCGGCGGCGGGGTCGTTGCGGAAATGGTCAAGGTCGGCGGCATCCGCCACGAGGAAGAAAAGCGTTACGATGTGATCATCGACCGCATCTCGCACGAGGTACCGTATTACCGGGCAATGCTCAAGCGGATGGCCCTTGAGGGCACCTATGTCATCAATAATCCGTTCTGGTGGTCGGCAGACGACAAATTCTTCAACTATTCGCTCGCCGCAAAGCTCGGAGTTGCGATCCCGAAGACCGTCCTCCTGCCTCAGCACGCTTACATCAAGGACATCACGAGCGAATCGCTTCGCAATCTCGAGTTCCCGATCGATTGGGAAGGCATCGTCGATTACGTCGGCTTTCCGGCATTCCTTAAGCCGTTCGACGGCGGCGGCTGGAAGAACGTTTCCAAGGTCAACTCCCTTGAGGAGCTCTGGTCGGAATACAACCAGTCAGGCACGCTTTGCATGACGCTGCAGGAAGGCATCGAATACGATCACTTCGTTCGTTGCTACTGTGTCGGGCAAGAGAAAGTGCTGATCATGCCGTATGACCCCTCGAAGCCTTATTTGAGCGGGATGCAGTACGTCAACATCGAAAACTACTTGACGCCGGAGCTGCACAAGCGGGTCGAGCAGGACGTGATCACCATCTGCAAGGCTCTCGGCTACGACCTGAACACGGTCGAATTCGCGATCAAGGATGGCGTTCCGTACGCGATCGACTTCATGAACCCGGCACCGGACGCCGAACTCGCATCGGTCGGCGAATACAACCACAACTGGATCGTCGAAAATATGACCGAGTTCATCCTCAAGAAGCTCAAAGAAGGATGGGACGTTCCGGAGTACCGCTGGTCGGCAATGCTGAACCCGGCAAGCCAGCCTAAAAAAAAAGTAACGACTAGGGCCACCAAATCCCCTGCCAAGGCAAAGGCGAAAGCAAAGCCCGCCGCTGCCGCAAAAGCACCAGCCGAAAAGAAAGCCCGGGCCAAAAAGGCCGGCAATTAGGCATAACTAGAGAAAGAGAAAGCCCCGCGGGCCTAAATGGTACGCGGGGCTTTTGCTTTAGATTCGGTGAGTTTAAAAGCGGCCGAAGACCTTGTCGATATTGAAGTAAAATTTACGGCTTTCGCCATCCTTGTTCTCAGCGTCGTGAACGTCAAATATGGAGCCCTCTTCGCGGACAAGCCCTTTCGACCGCCGCTGGAAGCCCAACACTCCCATCACGAAATACTGCTCTGAGATCCCGATCGACAGCATTGCGGACTTCGCTGTCAGGCCATCGTATTCGAAGATCGCATCCATCAATGATCGGAAGGTATTCTCGTGGAACTTGGTCTTTGCATCATCTTTCAGTCCGAGTGCGCTTTGCCATGCACAGTAGTGAGCTTCGACATCGACGAAGTTGGTCTTCAGAAACGCTTCGGCGGTTGCAAGAGACTCTTTGTACTTCTTCTCAGTGAGTTCAGTAAACATCTTGTGGCGTTCGGTCGAGCCACCGTAAGGCGAATAATCCTCGGTCTCGGTATATGCCATCCGCATCGCGGCGTAGTCGACCGTCGGGTCGGATTTTTTTCGCGCGTTCAAGCATATCCTCATAGTCCTTGGCTGTGAATTTCGTCTTAATGGTAACGCGATCATCAGCCGAGGCCGGAGCCGGCTTCTGAGTCGGAGATGGCTCCGGCTTTTGTGCGAGAACCGGCACGGCAAGAGCTAAGAGTATGGCGATGGCAACACCACGGAAAATGTTCATGGGGTTTCTCCTTTTAGCTAAAGTTCCAAATAAGATGCGGCAAGTCACCGATCGGCTGTTTCGCCGTAAAATTTAATTACTACTCACGGTCGCGTTCGACCAGCTCGAACGGGATGCGGTTGGTCATCATCTTTCGGCCGATCAACAGGACGAGCCGAACGCCGATCGCGATGAACACTATCGCCCAGCCGAAATTTGCGATCAGGGTTTGGTCTAACAGTATCCCGATGAACAAAACGAGAAGGCCGACGAGCGAGACACGTACGGCCGCACGACTGTTCCGCTCAAGGCGTTCGAGCAGGTTGACGCGGCTGACCTCAAGCTCCATATACTCCTCGTCGGCATTGAGCCGCGAGAAATAATCTGCCTCGGTGCCGGCCCAGCGTCGGAGTGCGGCGTTTTCGGCCGAGCGGTTCGCCTCGCCGAAATTATGGATGACATGGGCGATCTTGCCTTCGCGAAGTGCTATCTCGGCCATCCCGCGGATCGCTCGAAATCCGTCGCCGAGCAGTTCGACCGCCCGCTTGAAGGCGGAGTTCGCCCGCCGCCAGTCGCCAACTTGAAAATAAGCCTCGCCCAGCCGGGAGAGCAATTCGCCGTCTTCGCCGGCACGCCGCTCGGCCAGCCGCATCAGGGCGACCGCCCGGCGGTGGAGTTTGCGGTCGCGTTCATAGCCGGCAAGCGAAAGCAGGCACCGCCCGAGATCGAAGAGCACCCAGCCGTCACGCGGATCGAGCCTCAGTGCACGCCTGAACGCCTCGGCCGCCTGGATCAACGAACCCGAAAAGCGCAGCCGATTGCCGAGGTCGCGAAGCTCACGAGCCTTTTGGCTGAATTCTGTCGAGCTTGCGGCCTCGACGGCAAGGGCGTCGGAATTCCTCGCGGACTTCCATTTCTTGAAAGAGGGCTCCAGCACGTCGGCCGAAGGAATGCGATATTCCTCGACAAGACGGTCGAGCAATTCAGGCTCCGAAAGGTAGTCTCGAAGCTCAAGCGACCGAGCGTCGAGCACATTCGCATCAAGTCTGCCGAGCACCTCGCGGACGAACCTTCTGTAACGCTCGCCGCCGGAAACGACCGTCATCGCTATGCCCTTTCCCCGAAGCGTCGTCCGATGCCGATACGGAAAACGCCCGCTCCGGCGAATGCCTCGCAGCGACTGGCTATCAACCTGCTCGATATCGGAGAGCTTTAGCCGGTCGCGAAGGCCGAAGAGCCGATAACCGATGCGAGGAAGCAGGCCGGTGCGGCGTATCCGCTTGCCGTCGAAAACCACCCGGTCGGTCGCGGCAAGCACGAAAACGATAACGATCGAGAATGCCGCGATGACTGCCGATGCGATGTAAAGATCAAGGTAAAGAAGGAACAGGGCAACAAGAAGCAGGAACGACAAAGCCGTAAGGTATGCGCCGGGCGAAACGCGGATGCTTACGCGCTCCAGCACGGCTGTATTTTCTTTGCGCCCCGGATCTGAATACTGTTCGGTCACTAAACTTAGATGTAAATGCAGAAAGGCCCGGGCGTCAAGTTATTTCACTGCCCGGGCCGATCTTTATGTAGGATAATTTCCTAGAAGCCGAAGGGCAGGCCGGCGGCGGCCGGATCTGGTTCGGGAATCTCCTTTGCCTTTTCAGGGGCGAGTTCCTTTAACTTGTCTTTCGCTTCAAGGGCCGCTGAGCTGAGCGGGACCGACTTCCCTTCCTTATCCTTTGCTTCGCTGGCGGTCTTGGCCACTTCAAAGAAGATATTCACGGCCTCGTCCTTGTTTCCCTGCTTTTCGAGCGTTTTGCCAAGCTCGAGCTTGATCACGTCGAGTGGAATAATCTTTCCATCGCCGGTACTGAGCTTCCTGTAGTGCTCTGCGGCCTTATCGAATTGCCCCGCATCGGCTCGAGCCTGTGCCGCGGCGAAGGTTGCGAGGGTTGCTACCTCGCCACTGCCGCCCGCCATTGCCTCAAGTTCGCTGACCGCCATTTCGCGATCGACATAAAGACGATTTACGGCCGCAAAATACTTTGCTTTCTCGGCGGCCGCACCGCCAAATTCCTTCGCCACGCGTTCAAACTCGGCGATCGCGGCCTCTGCACGCTCACGCTGCGTCTTGTAGGTCTTTTCCGTCGAGCCTGCAAGCGGCGGGACGTCCGTCACCTGTGCCTGCATTATCTCGATGCCCTTGCCGAGTGCGGTCTGTGCCGCGGCCTGCGACCGGTTGTTCCATTGAACAAAGACCGCGATGATTATGCCGAGCACCGCCAAAGCCCCGATGCCGTAAAGTATCGTCCGGCTTTTGCCTTCGAACACTTTACCGGCTTCTTCTATCCGCTGGCTTACGGCCGACTGGAACGGATCCTGATAACGCGGCTTCTCTGCCGGCTCATTTGCCGCGGCCGGAGAGACCTGTTCAAATCTTCGTTTCTTTCTTGCCATTACAAAAAATGCAATTTCCCTTATCGAAATCGTTATATAATAAGGAAATCGGGAAGTTTCCAAAAGAGTAAATGTAGCTTAATTGCAGCGGAAGAGCAAACATAAGGCATACGGAACGCTCCCGAAAAAAGTAAGAAACCCGGGAACATTTTCTGAGAATCGGTGTCTAAAGGTAATTACAGGGGATATTTTTCCCCACGGCACGATTGAAAACGGACCGGCGGTTTCGAGTCAAACGGACGAAATGGCCCTTAGCAGATCGATCGCTTTCGATGGGGACGCGCTGAACGAGGCAGCTTCGGCGGCGGGACTCGACACGGCCATCTCGCGACAGGAAGCCGCATTGCTCGAAGGCCTCAAGGCAGGAAGGCAGGAAGCTTTTGACACTCTGATCGAACGGTTTTCGAGCGACATCTTCGCGACGCTTTATCGCATTACCGAGGACGCCGAAGAGGCCGCCGACCTGACGCAGGAGACATTCATTAGTGCCGCAAGGTCGGTCGCGGGGTTCCGCGGCGACTCAGGATTGAAAACCTGGCTTTATCGGATAGCGATAAATCATGCCCGCAACCGCAAACGCTGGTGGTTCCGCCGGGGCAGATCGAAAACGATCTCGATCGATTCGCCGATCGGCCCATCGGAACAGACCATTGGCGATACGCTCGATGCGGGTTCGCGTTCGCCCGAGGACGAAGCCATTTGGCGTGAACGCCAGCTCTCGCTACGGCGGGCACTGAACGAACTGCCCGAGATATTTCGCGAGGCCGTGGTGCTCTGCGATATCGAGGGGTTAAGTTACGACGAGATAGCCGAAGTGCTCGGCATCTCAATGGGAACGGTGAAATCGCGGATCGCTCGCGGCCGTGACGAGCTTCGAAGAAAGCTCAAAGGTTATTGACAATCGAATAGGATCATCCGCTGGCACCTGCTCGAGCAGCCTAAGAAACGACGTATCGGTGCCAAACGAGAGGTCAGAAAACGCTCTGCTCCGGTTAGCTGCAGTGTTTTTCGGGAACGGTTCGCCTTGATCTTTACAGACATTGACCAGCAATCAATGTGGCGAAACCAGACCGACAGGCCCTGCAGGATTCGAGGAAGATGCATTTTCTCTTATTCCGGCGGCCGAGTGGTGCCAGCCGATGATCCGTTCGGACTTTATCTTTAAGGAATATATGAGCGGAGAGAACAGATCAATGCGTTGCAAAGAGGTCGAACTGATCCTTCCGTTATATCTAGACGGCGGACTTCGCTCCGCCGAGGCCGCTTCGTTAGACGAACACCTCGACGGTTGCCCGGTCTGCCGACAGAGGCTTGCGGATCTGAAAGCGATCAAGAGCGAGATCGCTGCGCTCGCACGCCCGCTGCTTTCGGCCGAGCGGATCGGAATGATCCGGCTGGCGGTCGCCGAAAGCCTGCCGGTCACCTCCGCCGCTGCCCCGGGCTTTAAGCTCATCGAGAGCACAGGTAGCTGGTTCGACCGATGGCTGATGCCATCGATGGTCGGTTCGCTCGCTTCCCTGGTGCTTGGCGTAACGCTTCTCTGGTTAATAATGTCGCCGGCAAATGTATCCGAGGTCGCAGCTAACCGGACGCCGCGGGAACCCGCCGAACGGCCGATCTATCTGACAGGCAATGACCCTCTGGCGGCCGAATTAACGCCATTCCAGTACGCAAGCACGCGATATTCCGTTTCGGCGGAATCGCCGAGCGTCAATCCCCAAGGAGCTCTTATCGCATTGACTCGTTCGTTCCTTCGCGGCGAGATGAAGGACGATGAGGTTGTGGTCGTGGCCGACGTTTTCGGCAACGGGCTTGCCCGGATAGCCGAGGTCGTCGAGCCGATCAATGACGACAGGGCGATCCGTGACCTCGAAAAGGCACTCCAATCGGATCCGAGCTTTGCCCCTTTCGTTCCGGCCGAAATGGACCGCCGCGGTCAGAGCGTTCGAGTTGTACTAAGGCTTCAAACGGTCGATGTGGATACGAGACAGGCTTCGCCGATGAATTGAATCCAACCTACAAACTGATCCTCAGTCGCGGCCGTGGAGATGGACTCCGAGGCCGCCTTTTTTTGAATCTGCCGGGCCATATGCCCCGAAAACCATAGCTTATGGATCTTCGAAACCTTTTTGAACAGGTGACGACCGAACCGCTAAGGGCGGTCGAGGGGATTTTCGAATCGATCGCCGAGCAGGTTTCGGGACGGGCGAGCACGCTCCGCGATGGGACCGAACACGACCCGGTTGAACTGCCCCGCGACCTCGCGGCTCATAGCGACGTTCAGACCGAATGGTGGTATTACACCGGCCACGCAGTGACCGACGCCGGACGCGAGTTCGGATTCGAACTGGTCTTCTTCAAACGGCGAACGGACCTCGACAAGTTCTCGATAGTCCCGCTGCGGCTGCTTGGCAACCCATTTTACTTTGCCCACTTTGCGATCTCAGACGTCGAAAGCCAATCGTTCCGTTACAATCACAAAAAGAGCTCGAACGGAGTTCTCGACGAACCCGCAGCGGCCAGCGAATCGCATTTTTATCTTCGGCTCGGCGACTGGTCGGTTCGCGAGTCGGGCGGGATGCATATTCTCCGGGCGACGCTCAAGGACGGGACGATTTTCGAAGCCTCGCTGAAGCCTGCGAAACCGGTCGTACTCAATGGCGAAAACGGGGTTTCGTTCAAGGACGCCGGCGAAGCCTCGCGGTACTTTGCCTACACGCGGATGGAAATGGAGGGCGATATAACCCTCGGCGGGAAGACAGAGCATTTCGGCGGATCCGCGTGGATGGACAGAGAGTTTGGAACCTGGCAGCCGACCGAGAATCAAAAGGGCTGGGATTGGTTCTCTATACAACTCGACAACGGCTGCGAACTGATGTGCTATCACCTGAGGAACAGCAAGGATGAGACCTCGCCTTACTCAAGCGGAACCTTTGTCGATGAGAACGGAAATGTGACAAGGCTTCGGAACGAAGACTTCACCATCGAACCGACCGACCACTGGACAAGCCCGAACACGAACGCTACTTATCCGGCCGGCTGGGCGATAAAGGTCCTGAAAATCGAGCTCGACCTGCGGGTTGCCCCGATATTCCGCGACCAGGAACTCGACACCCGAGGGACGACGATGATCGTCTATTGGGAAGGTGCCTGCCGCGTAAGGGGAACTGCCGCCGGAAACTCGGTAAAGGGCAAGGCATATGCGGAATTGGTCGGCTATGACCGCTCGCACGAGAGTCCGAATCTTGCGTTCTTTCTTTTCGGAAACCCGCGAGACATATTGCCGAACATCGGGTTCAATTGAGAACAGTTCGAACGGACATTGTCCGATCCTGGTCTTTGTAGTACCGCTAAAATGGGCTGGAAGCCGAAACTTTGCGGCCTCTGTGTTCAATTGAATCGAACGCAGAGGCCGTTGAGTTTTTCGCTTAAACTGCCAGTAAAGGATCGATAGTTATCACCACATCCGGAATCAGGTTGTGTTATTAGAGTTTATCGATCTCCTTTTTGAGCTGATCCGCCCTCTTCGGGTCAAGCCCGGTCAGGATCTGGTATTGCTCCATCGCCCCGGCTTTGTCGCGTTTCTGGACGAGAACAAATCCCAGGTTGTAAACCGCACGCGGAAAACCGGGGCTTAGCTCCAACGACTTCCGGTAGGCGGCGATGGCCTTGTCGATCTGGCCGTCGGCAAAATAAGCGTTTCCAAGCAGGTAGAAGCCGTCCGAATAGGTAAGATTTTCGCGAGTAAATTGTTCGAGACCCGCGACCGCGAGACGGTAGTTTCGCTGAGCTTCAGCGGTCCGGCCCAAAAGGCTGTTCGAGTAGCCAAGATAGAAATGAGTTTCACCGTCGCCCGGACGTAGGCGGAGAGCATTGTTACATTCGCGAATGGCCATCTCGGGCTTATTCAGGTCGTTATAAGCACGGCACAGATTCGTATAGGCCATATACTCGTTCGGAAGGAACGATATCCCGGCCTTTGCTGCTTCTGAAGCCTCCGTGTGCTGCTCGTTCAGGCTGTAGTACCAACTGAGATCGGTAAAGATCTGCCCCTGAAGTTCTCGCGACGCCTGTCCGGAACTTGAAAGACGCGTCAACGCCTGCCGCGAGATCCTAATTGCCTCGTCATACTGATTCTGAATACGAAGCAGATCGGCCAGTCTCCGGTAGATGTCGTAATTATCCGGATTTGCATTGAGCGCTTGCCTGTATGACTCCGTTGCTTCAGGATAACGGCGAAGCTTATATGCGGCGTCGGCGATAAGTAAATGGGCATCGGCTGGATTTTGCACCCCGCGCGTCAATGCCTGTTTGGCATAATTATATTGAGCATTCGTATCACCGGTGAAGTAATACGACCAGGCAAGATTTAGCAGTATAGCACCGTTACCAGGCTGCTTTTGTAAAGCAGCGAGGTATGCAGGAATGGCCGCGTTGTAATTTTTCTGAACAAAATTAATGTCGCCGCGGGCGAGCACGAACTCGAAGTTGTCCGGGTCGAGCGATGACCCGTTGGAAACGTCGCCGAGTGCGGCGGCGTAGTCCTTCCGGGCAAAGTGGATCTTCCAACGGGTACGATATATATCTACAGGACGTTCGTAGCCAAGGGTTAGTGCTCTGTCGAATTCGGCAAGTGCCATCTCGCCCTGCCCGAGGTTATGATGTGCCATCCCCTTCCAGAAATAGGCACCGGCATTTCGAGGGGCGAGAACGATGGCTTCAGCATACTTTTCGGCTGCGGCCGAGTAATTCCGCTGGTTGAACAACTGATTGCCCTCAGTGACGAGTCGATTAGCTCGTTGTAGATCGCGACGATTCTGCCCTGCAGCATCCGCTGAAAAAAGAGCAACGCCGAATAGCAGTGCAACTAGCGTCATTCCAAAAACATTAACGAGCTTTCTCATTACAGTCTCCATGGCAAATTACTGCAAAATTCCCGGGCCTTTTCTACCCGGTGTTGGTGTTGCCGGCGGCCTGGTTGGGGAAGGCCGAACCGAAGGCGGCCGTGTCCCTGAAGGTGTTCGTCCCCGCTGCGGAGGCGGCTGCGTGCCAGTTCCCGGCGTCAGCTCCGTTACAGGCGTCGGTGTTGGCGTTGCCGCATCCACGTTCACATTCGCGTTCGAATCGGTGTTGCCGTTGGTGTTCGTATCGAACGTAACATCGAGCGTAGGCTCGGGCGAAGGCGTTGCTTCAAACGTCGGAAGCGGTGTCGGTTCCGGATCGGTTTTATCGACCGCGTAATAGTTCGTGTAGTAGTACCATCCGCCGCCGATGCCTGCCAGAGCAAGGAAGAAAACGGCGAATAGCCCGGCAAAGATCGCGAAGATCTTTCCGCCGGAGCCTTTCTTCGCCGTCGAGGCCGGCTGTGCAGAAGCAGTTGCGGCAGCAGCCGCAACTGCGGGTTCTTCAAATGCAGGCCCATCATCCGACCGTGCCTCGGCCTGCGTTTCTAACCCTGCCCCCGGCTCCGGCGTGAATCCCGGTGTCGTATAAAATTCATCGGGCTGCGAGGGCCCGCTATCGGCTGTCTTGAAATTGGCAACCGTTGCATCGAAAGGCTGCTCGCGGGCGGCATCGAAACCCGATGAGTAATCGCTCGGAGTCGATTCTTCAGCAGCGAACTGCTCAGGCGGAGTCGTGGTCGGGGTGGCATAGTCGCCAAGCCCTGCCCCCCCGATAAAAACTTCCGTCTTTAGGTCAGACTGCTTTACTTCCGGAATGGCGGATTCCGGATTAAAGGCCACCGTTGCATCGAGATCGATCGAGGACGGCTCAGGTTCGTTTGCAACCGACCCCGCGATAGCTCCAGCTCCGGCCACTCCGGCAGCATTTACAAAATCCATCACCTCGGTCTTATCGAACGAGGTCGATCCCGGCTGTTGCGGTTCGGATCTGCTCTCTTCTTTGATCTGCGACGCATCTCCGGCGGAGAAAGCGACGGTCTTTTCCGAGGTCGCGGCCTGCATCGCCGCGTATGCCTTGCGGAGAGCCTTCTGCATCTCGCGGGCGGTCGCGTACCGCTTGTCTTGCGAGAGGTCCATCGCTTTCGCGATGACGTCCGAGACCTGTTGCGAGATCTCCGGATTTAAATTGTAAAGCGGTTCTACAGGATCTTCGATCCCGGAAAGCATGCGGTCCGCTCGGGTAAGAGCATCAGCCGGAACGACATTTGTCATTAGCTGATAAAGCGTCGCCGCAAGCGAATAAAGATCACTCCTCTCGTTTGTTCCGATCCCGCGGATCTGTTCCATAGGGGCGTAGTGCGGCGTATAGCCGACAACGCTTCCCGTGCTGCCAGAGGTTGCTCCGCTGCCATCATCGGTAATTCGCGTGTTCCCGGTCGAGCTTTTCGAGAGCCCGAAGTCGAGAAGTATGATGTGGTTTTCGTCGGTCAGCTTCAGGTTCTGCGGCTTGATGTCGCGGTGAATGATCGGCGGTTCGTGTGAGTGCAGATACGAGAGTGCATCGAGAAGCTGATCGGCCCAAAACATCACCCAGTTCATCGGGAACGGCTTCTGCGCAACCTCCAGCCGCTTGGCGAGGTCGTCGCCCGAGATATGCTCCATCACCAGGTACTGCTGATCGCCCTCGGTGAAGTGGTCGCTGACCTTCGGCAGCACCGGGTGCCGAAGGCGGGCGAGTGTCCGGGCCTCGCGCTCAAATGCCTGCCCAAGTGCCTCATCGCCGGCGTAAAAGGTCCGCTTGAGAGCGACGGCACTCCCAAGACGCTGATCCACGGCGAGATAGACCTCACCCATCCCGCCTTTGCCGATGAGCTGAACGATCAGGTATCGGCCCTGGATCATCGTATTTTGTGCAAGTGGTTTCATTTCGTTTTTAGGCTGATGAACTGAAGATCAGGTGAAGTAAACATTCGGGGCCTAAGTTCCACTATTTTCTTACAAATACGGCTAAACATCAACAAGAAATCGTCTTCCGGGCACACTTATCCAGGTAAGGACTCGGTACAAGTGATTCAAAATCGCGGCAAAAGGGTGCAAAGAAAATCACTCGTGAAGTTCGAGGCCATCGTGTTGATAGCACTTCGCTCCCTTAACTTTGACCTTCCGTGAGCACGGCGTGCCCTTTTTTGTCGGGTAGCCGCAGAAAAATTTTGCTGCGGCCGGAGCGGCCTTGACGGGCTCGGCCGGGGCAACGAAAGCCTGCGTTGGAACCGCCGATTCGGGAACCTGATCAGCAGGAGATGTCTGCTCACCGCTTTTCGTCTTCGCGGCAAGCGGCTTTAGGAATCGCTTCTCCGCAGTCGCGGACGGCGGCTCAACCTGGGCAGGATATCCTTTTCCCGCACCGCCAAGGATGCTCGCGAAACCGAAAACGCCGAGAACAAGTGCAAGGGCAAGAATACCTTTGCCTGCCCATTCGGAACCCATATTTTCCGTTGAGCAAAAATCGCAAAAGCGGCGACTGGTGAGAACACCCCACTCAGCCCGTTCGATCCGCTCGCCGCAGTTGCAGCAATATTTCGGCCGATAGAGCATTCCCATTTACTCCGTTCCCGGCTCCGGGTTGCGAGAAGTATAAGCCAAACGGCTCAATAAGTTAAGAGGCGGGACGCGAAGTTAAGATACAACGAAATTTACTGTTGCGGCGTCTGATTGTTATCATTCTACCGAGCCTATGCTGCGTTTTCTTTTCTGCCCTATTTTTATCTTTATCGTGCTCGGCGTTGCAGCCTCGGCCACCCTTGCTCAGGATGATGACCCAATCCGAGTTGATGCCGCTCTTGTGCGGCTGAATATCGGCGTAGTGGACCAACGGGGCAGGCCGATCACGCAGCTCAACCGCACGAACTTCTCGGTCTTCGAGGACGGGGTCAAGCAAGACATAGCCCGTTTTGAGACAACGACCGCTCCGTTCAGCGTTGTCGTCCTGCTCGACATGAGCGGCTCGACCAAAACTTTCCGCCAGAACATCAAGCTCTCGGCCTCGCGTTTTCTTGACGTACTCGCACCGGACGACCGCGTGGCAGTGGTCGAGTTTTACTCAAAGATCCGCCTGCTGAATGACTTTACGACCGATAAACGGCGGGCTGCGACCTCGATCCAACTAGCCAACGGCCAGGGTCAAACGGACCTTTACAAGGCGGTCGAGTTTGCCCTTCAGCGGCTTGAACGCGAGAATACACGACGAAAGGCAATAGTCGTTTTGACCGACGGTATCGACACCGACGCTCAGGACCTCGACCGGCAATTGCTCTCCGGCCTTGCGGACGAAAAGATAGCGAATTTTCTGAAGACTGAAGACAACACGAAGCTCAACGAGATCCTAGACCGGGCGGACAAACAAGGCGTGACAATCTACCCGCTCGCCCTTCCGACCGGCGATCCCGCACGGCTTGCCGACCCGACACCGCGGCAGATCGAGATGTTTCGCGTCGCCCGCTCGCGGCTGAAGTACATTGCCGACCGCACCGGTGGGATGCTCAACACGATCCAGCGGCTTGAGGAAATGGGCAGGCTCTATGCCGAGGTTGCCGCCGATCTACGCACGCTCTACACCATCGAATATGCCCCGACCAACCTCGCCCGCGACGGCAAGTGGCGTGAGATCCGCGTCGAGGTGAACGAACCCGGCCTGATCTCCCGAACGCGACAAGGCTACTTCGCCCGCTAGCCTAAGCCGGTTTACTTGACAGCCTCGGCCGCTCTTCGTAATCTAATAGTTCGCTTCGGGCACCCGTAGCTCAGCTGGATAGAGTACTTGACTACGAATCAAGGGGTCGCATGTTCGAATCATGCCGGGTGCACCATAATCTTGAAAAGAGACGGCCAAATCGGTCGTCTCTTTTTCCTTTGTAGCTCTAATGTTAAATCAGGCGGCTTGGTCGATCGGGGCGATGACGTCGAAGACCGGCGTCTTTTTCTCGACCATTTCGCGGGTGATGAGGAGTTCCTTGATCTTTGTATCGGACGGAAGTTCGTACATAGACTCAAGCAGGATCTCTTCCATTATCATCATCAAACCGCGGGCACCGACCTTTCGTTTGTGGGCCTCGTGGGCAACGGCCTTGAGTGCTCCCTCGGTGAATTTAAGCGAGATGTTGTCGAACTCGAATTTCCGCTGATACTGGCGGACAAGGGCGTTCTTCGGCTCGGTCAGGATGCGGATGAGTGCAGCTTCATCGAGCTCGGCAAGTACGCCGACGACCGGCAGGCGGCCGACGAACTCGGGGATCAGGCCGTAGTGGACAAGATCTTCAGGTTCGAGCTTATCGAACGCTTCGTTGCGTCGCTGCTTGCTCGATTTGACGTCGGCCTGAAAGCCGAGCGATTTGTTGCGGAGCCGCTTCTCGATGACCTTTTCGAGCCCGATGAACGCACCGCCGCAAACGAAGAGGATGTTGGTCGTATCGAGCTGGGTGAATTCCTGCTGCGGGTGCTTGCGGCCGCCGCCGGTCGGGATATTGGCGACCGTGCCTTCGAGTATCTTGAGCAATGCCTGCTGGACGCCCTCGCCCGAAACGTCGCGGGTTATCGAGGGATTGTCATCCTTGCGGCAGATCTTATCGATCTCGTCGATGTAGATGATGCCCTGTTGGGCAAGCTCGACGTCATTTCCGGCGGCCTGAAGCAATCGGAGCAGAATGGTCTCGACGTCTTCACCGACGTAGCCGGCCTCGGTCAGGCTCGTTGCGTCAACGATGCAAAAAGGAACGCTAAGCTGCCGAGCGAGCGTCTGGGCGAGCAGGGTCTTGCCGGTGCCGGTCGGGCCGATGAGAAGGATGTTCGATTTCTGGATCTCGATATCGGCACGCCGCTTTGCAAGTTCAAGCCGCTTGTAGTGCTGATAAACCGCGACCGAGAGCCGTTTCTTTGCTCCCTCCTGCCCGATAACGTATTCATCGAGGAATTTTTTGATCTCCGCCGGCTTCGGAAGATGAGTCCGGGAGAGCTGACCTTCGACCTTGTCGTCGTCATTGATGATCTCATTGCAGATATCAATGCACTCGTTGCAGATATAGACCCCCGGGCCGGCAATCAGCTTCTTAACGTCGTTCTGCGTCTTTCCGCAAAACGAGCAGCACAGCAATTCTTCTGGTCGTCGGAAATTAGCCATATCGTTAGTCTGGACAGTCCAGGAAGTCCGGGCAGTCTAGGAAGTAGTCGACGCTAAAGTGTCTGTTAAGATAAAGAAGTCGTCTTCGAGTTCAGTCCGTTTCGATTCAACCAATATCCGTTGCCTTCTAGACTTCCAACACATCCTAGACATCCTCGACTTCCTAGACTCAACCCCCTACTTCTCTCTATGTTCGATCACCTCGTCGATCAGGCCGTAGTCTTTCGCCTGGACGGGCGAAAGAATGCGGTCGCGTTCGACGTCGAGCTCGACCTGGTCAAAGCTCTGTCCGCTGTGGTTTGAAATGATCCGCGAGGTCATCTCACGCATTCGGAGAATTTCTTCCGCCATGATGCGGACGTCCGTCGCTTGCCCCGAAGCGCCGCCCGAGGGCTGATGGATAAGGATGCGCGAATGCGGCAGGGCAAAACGCTTGCCCTTGGTTCCGGCGGTCAAAAGCAGTGCTCCCATCGAAGCCGCCTGCCCGACGCAGATCGTCGTTACGTCGTTCTTGATGAACTGCATCGTGTCGTAGATCGCCATTCCGGCCGTTATCGAACCGCCCGGCGAATTGATATAGAGATTGATATCCCGTTCCGGGTCTTCAGCCTCAAGGAACAAAAGCTGTGCGACGATCAGGTTTGCGATCTGGTCGTCGATCGGCGTTCCGATGAAGATAATGCTGTCTTTCAACAACCGCGAATAAATATCGAACGCACGCTCGCCGCGAGACGTCTGTTCGACCACCATGGGGACCAATGCCATATACGTAAAACCTCTGTTCGGATTATTCCTTAAAGCTTAGCCTTAAGAATGTGGAGATAAAGTGTTGGAAAACAGCCGATTGCCGATTCTACACATTTCTCCTGAAATTGCAAATAAAAAAGCAGGGGCCGTGCAGCCTATTCCTCGCCCGCCGCTTTCTTCGTTGTCTTCCTGGGCTTTGCCGGAGCCTTCGCCTTTGCTGCCTTCTTCGGCTTTTCTTCGGTTTCGGCGGCCTCGGATTCGGGTTGACTCTCATCTACCCACGGCCCGTCGGTGACCTTTGCCGCTGCGACCAGAGCCTCGATCGCCTTCCGGGTCCGAAGATTATTCTCGATGTTTGCAAGCCCGCCCTGCGTTTCGAACATCTTTCGCATTTCGGCAGCCTCGGTGCGATAGTACTCGGCCATCTTGCCGATCTCTTCATCGACCTCGGCCGTTTCGACCGTAACGCCCTCGGCATCGCCGACCTTTTCGAGTAAAATCGCGCCGCGAACGTCGCGTTCGGCCTGAAGCCGCATCTGCGAATAAGCCATCTCGATAAAGTTCGTCTCGACCTTGTTGAGGTCAACCCCGCGTTGCTGAAGGTCCTGTGCAAAGTTGTTCAGCAGATTGCGGGCCTGATTTTCAATAAGAGTATTCGGAACCTCGAACTCATTCTGCTCGATCAGCTTTGCGATGGCGTTGTTGCGGAGCCGTGCGTCGGCGTCGGACTCGGCCAGCTTTTCGAGGTCGGCTCGGAGCTTTGCCCGAAGGTCGGCAAGCGACTCGTAGCCTTCATCAAGTGCGACGGCCCATTCGTCGTTCAGCTCCGGCGTTTCCATAATGCCGACTGACTTGATCTTTGCCTTGTAGTGAACGGTCTTTCCGGCAAGAGCCGGTGAAGAGAAATCTGCCGGATAGCTGACCGTAAATTCCTTCTCGTCGTCTTCCTTAACACCGACCAGATTCTCGGTGAACGACTTCTCGATGAGTTCATCGCCGAGCTTGACCTCAAGGTCTTCGGCCGTGATCGGCTCGGCATCGGGGTCGTCGGCAAAGGTGCCTTCAAGGTCGGCGATAACGGTATCGCCTTCCTGCGAAGCCCGGCCCTCGACCGGGACCAATGCAGCCTCTTCGTTGATGCGGCGGGCGATAAGGTCTTCGATCTCGGAATCATCGACCGGCTTCACGCGGCGGGTGAGTTCGAGGGCCTTATATTTCGGCTCCGGAATTTCCGGCATTACCTCGACGTGGACGTGCAATTCAACATCTTGCGACCCATTGACCTTTACGTTCTCGACGTCATCGATGTGCAGATGCGGCTCGGAGAGCGGCTGAAGGCCATGCTCTACAATCGCGGCAGAGACCTTTTCGGGCACAAGAAGCTGCAGTACTTCCTGCTTGATCTCTTCTTTATAGCGAAGACGAACGACATCGACGGGTGCATAGCCCTTGCGGAAGCCGGGAATGTTGGCTCCCTTAACAAAACGCTGGCTTATCTTGCCGTAAGCATCTTTCAGCGATGCCGCGTCTATCGTCAGGTTTATCTCGCGCTCTGTCGGCGAGACCTCTTTTAATTGGCTTTTCATTTACGAATCAAATACCGTTCTAAGTAAATAAAAAGGATAGCTAAGCAGGGCAGAAAAGTCGAATACAAGTTCCAGTGACGGCCTTGGTAAAAACCAAGGACGGCCGTGCTGAGCGAACAGCTAACGGCCGTCAATGTAGTAATTTGGTGCCGAGGACAGGAATCGAACCTGCACGTCTTTCGACGCTAGATCCTAAGTCTAGTGCGTCTACCAATTTCGCCACCTCGGCAAGGATGGTCAGGTGACAAACCCAATCTAGCCAAACGAGGCGGAAAAGTCTAGCGTGTCACTTCTTGAGGTACTTGCGATTGTATTCTTCCCACGAGAGCGTGTAATCCCGGTCCTCGATCTCCGGGAATCCGCTGCCGCTTGCGAGGGCTTTGTTCTCGAGTTTCTTGAAGAGCTTATAGCCGCCATAGCCAAGAGCCGCAACAACACCCAGCCAGAACGCATAGCCGAAAAGCGACCAAACGATCCCGAGCAGCCAGAAGACCGCCATCACACCGAACATTATCGCCAGCAGCGTAAGAATAACTTTTATGAACTTCATCCCGCAATACCTCACTTGAAAAGAATTTACGAATTGCGGCGGAATATTGTTCCGAAAGAAAATTCTTGTTCAGTAGTCGTCACTCCTGTAAAATGTCAGGTGTATTCCATCGCTTCTGTTTGGGATTTCCTGAGAACCGATATGCTTACCAAACCCACACTGATCGTCCTGTTCATTGCTTCGCTTACGTTCTTCGGCTTCATTCTTACACCTCGTTCGGCAACGACACAAAGTAATGAGGCTCGTGAGAAATTCAAGAACGACGTTCGCGACGGTCTCGCGGAGATCGGTCTTCCGATGAACCCGATCGAGACGGAAATCGACGCTGCCGGGGACCGGCTTGCAGATTTTGTTGAATATCGCTCCGGCGTAAAGATCAGCAAAGCTAACCTCGCACGCCTTAAAGAACTGGAGTTTAACTTTCGTTCAACGAACAAAGGCGTTTCGGTTCGTGAATTGAGCCAGCATCTGACTAGGATCGCGGTAGATCGGATCCCAAAACTCAAAGATGATGAGATCGTCTTCATTGCCGAGAATCTGAAGGGATTTTATTTTCCTGAGATTCCAGAGGGCTTCAAGAAGGGACGTGAGACGATAACGTTGCGAGCGGATGGCCGCGGCTGGATGAACGAAGACATTTTCGTCAAAGAACTTAAGACGCTTCGAGATAGTGGTGTCGGGGCCGTAATGCGTCAGATCTTTGCATATGAGTTAGGGAGAGAAGTGACGAACAAGGTGCAGTTTCTCGCTGAGGTAGAGCCCTCTCGTTTTGGAGCAGGCGATTCTGCATTAAGTCCAATGGAGGCCTTGCTTGTTGTTTACTCGCTCGCCGCTGAAGATCCGCTAGCGCATGGGCAAAAAGGTCTTAAAGATAGAATGATCAAACACCAAGAGGTTTTTACGCGTCATACAGGCGTGAAATGGCCGGATCCGAATCTTCATCGGGCATACGGCACTAACGGATATATTCGTCCTTCGCCGGTCGAACTTCTGCTCGACGATGCGACCGTTACCGAGATCCTTAAACTTTTCCCCAATTAGGTTTGTAATTAAATCCTCTTCGAAGTAGATACGATCTCAACAGGTTCTGACAGTCAATAGCTACTGTAAGTTCAAAGTGTGCGTGCGGTTCCCGGTTATCCTATAATCAGACACAGTTTGATACTCATCTTTTCGTGTGATCTGGGATAACAAATGGAATCTTTTGGTACCGATCTGGGACTACTTGCAAGGTCTCTCGGCGCATCGCTTTCAGGCTCGACGCAACATATCGCATTCGACGTCACACACGACTCGCGGCAGGCCCGCGAGGGAACGCTCTTTGCGGCGATCAAGGGTGCGACGGTTGACGGCCATCGGTTCGTTGAGGATGTGATGCGTCGCGGTGCGGTCGGCGTTATTTCAGAATTTGACGCACCGGAAGGCTTTGCGGGGGCTTGGCTGAAGGTCGCGGATGCACGCATCGCACTCGCAAAGGCGGCCTCGATTATCAATGGCGAGCCTTCGCACCGGCTCGACCTCGTTGGCGTGACCGGCACCAACGGGAAAACGACGACAACCTATCTCTGCTACGCACTTGCCGAAGCCGCCGGTGTGAAGCCCGCAATGCTGACCACGGTCGAATACCGCATCGGCGACGAAAGCGAAGAGGCCGTGCGAACGACCCCCGAAGCCTCGGACACCAACCGGTTTCTGCGGCGGGCGGTCGATGCCGGCTGCGGATTTGCGGCGATGGAGGCCTCATCTCAGGCCATCGACCTTCACCGCTGCGATTGGCTCCGTTTCCGCGTCGCTATCTTCACCAATCTGACGCAGGATCACCTCGATTACCACGGCACGATGGAGAACTACTTCGACGCAAAGAAGAAGCTCTTCGACGGCCGGCTCGGGGAAAAGCCCGGTTCCTGCGTCGTAAATATTGATGACGAGTGGGGTGTGAGGTTAGCCGGCGAACTTCGGTCGAATGGCCAGCGGGTCGTTACGTTCTCGCAAAGGCCGTCTAAAGCCGACACGAAGAATGCGGACCTTAGAGCAGAGAACATCGATGTCTCGCTCCTGAATGGAACGTCGTTTCTTTTGAAGACGCCGCAGGGCGAGCGGAACATCTCTTCCCCGCTGGTCGGCCGGCCGCATGTTTATAACATGCTCTCGGCGTCGGCGGCGGCACTCGAACTTGGTTACGGTCTCGACGCTATCGCCAAAGGGCTTTCAAAATGTGTCGGCGCACCGGGCAGGTTCGAGCTTGTTCCGCACGGAGGCGACTTTGCCGTTGTTGTGGACTATGCCCACACGGACGATGCTTTGATGAACACGCTGAGCACTGCACGGCAACTGACCACGGGACGGGTGATCACTGTCTTTGGCTGCGGCGGCGATAGAGATAGAACGAAGCGGGCTCCGATGGGCAAGGCTGCCGGCGAGCTGAGCGATATTGCGATCATTACATCCGACAATCCGCGGACTGAAGATCCGCTGAAGATCATTGCCGACATCGAGGCCGGAATTGCCGGAACGAACGCCGAACAAATGAGCATTTCCGATCGCCGTGAAGCGATCGCAACGGCAATGAGAACGGCCCAGCCGGGCGACGTGGTGATAATCGCCGGCAAGGGCCACGAGACATATCAGATCATCGGAAACGACAAATTCCACTTCGACGACCGCGAGGCCGCCCGCGAAGCGATCGCGGCTCTCGCCGACCATTAATGCCTACCCTTCCTCTGAATGGAAGGCTATGAAATTATCGATGAACTCTAGTTCCGTCTCCGAAAGCCCCTCGAACTTGACCGCAAATCCTATCTCGAAGACGTTGTTCGTGATCTCGCCGTGAATTCGCACCAGGTCTCCGGTGGAAAGCGGCAGATAAAGAAAGACCGTCTCGCCGTTAACGAAATCGCCGCCGGTCAACACAAAACATCCTTGTCGGCTGATATCGCTTATCGTGCCCGTATGCCGGCCAAGATGATTTTCCCACTCGATGTCAACGGCCGCTTTTGACCGTGCAACAGAGCGGCGTTCGCGACCGCTTCTTCTATCATTCATTGCCATTTTCGGTTTCTGCGTCTTTGTTCCTGTTATTCAGATAATAATAAAACGGAAGTCCGAGCAGTATCAGCCCGATACCGATCAAAGAATTTGCCGTGTCATCATAGAGCGTCTGTAGCAGCAGCCAGGCCGTTACCAGCAAAAAGATCACCGGAATGACCGGGTAGCCGAAGGTCTTATACGGCCGCTCCGCATCCGGGTAACGCTTGCGGAAGATGAAGACGGTAGATGTGATCAACGCATAAAAGATGAACGAGCCAAAAACGACGTAGTTTGTCAGCGTATCGAACAGCGCATTCTCCTTGTCGTAGAGCCGCCAAAGCGAATCAGACAGGATCAGCAGGATCGCCCAGGCTCCCTGCAAGATCAGCGAGGCGATCGGGACGCCGTTGATCGAGAGCGTGCCGAACCGCGAGAAGAACTGGCGGTCGCGAGCCATCGCGTAAGGAACGCGTGCACCGGCCAGGATAGATGTATGGAGCGAACCGAGCGATGAAAGCACGAGGCCCATTGTAAAGATCGCGACGGCGACGCCCGTCAGCGCCGTCGCCGCATCTGCCGCAAAGAACTTGCCCAAAACAACGTTCGCCACGGCTACATCCTTGTTCACGGATGCGATCGATGTCGGATCAAGGACGTAGAAATAAGCGATGTGAACGAAAACGTAAAGCACCATGATCAAAACGGTGCTGCCGATGATCGCGAGCGGAATGTTGCGGTTCGGGTCCTTCACTTCCCCTGCAACGAATGTTAGCTGGTTCCAACCATCATAACCCCAAAGAGCTCCGAGCATTGCCGCGGCAAAACCCGCGAAGAATGAATAATTGACGTGTCCGTAACGCTGTGATTCCGCGACGTCAAGGCACTCGGCACCGGCGGCCGTCATGCCGAAATTATCGAAACTGCCTCCGGTCACGAACATGAACGCCCCGAGCCCGACGAGAACGACCAAAGCGATCTTAACGAAGGTCAGAACGGTCGCGATCTTTCCGCTGACGGCGACCGAAGCACTATTTAATGTAGTGAAAATAATGATCGCCATAATGGCGATGACCTGAAGGGTTGTGAGCTCGATACTGGATGACCCGACCGGAATAGAAACGAGGGTGTAGCCGAGCTTTTCGTCGAGATAGCTGTTCAATGCGATGGCAAAGGCGACAGCAAGTGCCGCCATTGAACCGGTCTTCGCGATAAGCATCTGCATCCAGCCATATAGAAAGCTTGATATCTTGCCGTAAGCATCGCGGAGCAGCACATATTCGGCACTCGCCTGCGGCTTCATCGCCGTGAGCTCCGCATAAGTAAGCGAGCCAGCAAGGGCAAGCAGGCCGGCGGCGATCCATGCGATGACGACCCAGGTCGGCTCACCGACGTTGCAGGTCATGATCCTTGCCTTAAAGAACACGCCGGTACCAATAACGTTACCGATGATCACCGATGCGGCGGCGATCAGCCCCAAGCCGCGAACAAGTGCGTACTTATCGTTTGTGTCGAGGGTCATAAATTTTACGGACAGGACCGGAAAGTGAGGTCTGAGGTATATTACGCCAATTCGGCGATTTTGAAAAACGCCAATGCGGGCGTGATATCATCCATTCCGATGAGGGAGATCAATGCAACAGCCACTGACGTGGTATATGCATTTTCTGCGATTCCGACCCAGCGGCGGGCGGCGGTCCTTGACAGCTCTGGCGTCGGCTATCTCGGCTCTCATCTCCTTATCGCCGCGGCCGATCCGGTGGATGTGTTCGAGTTGAAAGCCGGTGGCCAAGAAGGGTTGGCCGAGCTTATGGAATTCGTGACCGGCGGCGGTGCGAGCATCTTTACACTCGCCTACGAATTCGGTGCGACGCTGCAGCCGAAGCCCGTACATTTACCCAGCCTTTCAAATGAGCCGTATGCATACGCCGCACGATACGACACACTTGTCGTTCATGATTATTCGAGCGGAGAAACGTATCTAACCGGCAACGAAAGCCGGTATGAAGAACTCGAAAGCGTTTTACAGGCCACCGTTTCAACGGCAACTGAATTACCGGATGCCCGGTCGGTACGTTCGAGCTTCATCAAAGATGAATATGTCTCAGCGGTCGAGCAAATTAGGGAATACATCCGTAGCGGCGATACCTATCAGGCAAACCTCACACAGCAATTCGCCATTGAATTTGAGGCCGCAGTTCCGCCCGGCGAGGTATTCACCCGGCTTCGGCGGCAGAACCCTTCCGCATTTGCTGCGTTCATTCAACGCGGCGACACGGCGGTGGTTTCCTCCTCACCCGAACGCTTCTTTCGTATCGAGGGTGATTGGATCACTGTCGCTCCCATCAAGGGCACGATCAGGCGTGGTACGACTCCGGAAGAGGACGTTGCACTGCGGAAGTCTCTGGCCGAGAGCGCGAAGGACCGAGCGGAGAACACAATGATCGTCGATCTGCTTCGCAACGACCTCGGGCGGATCTGCGAGTTCGGTTCGGTGGCGGTAGATGAGCTTTGTGCGGTTGAGGAACATTCTACGCTCTTCCATCTTGTCTCGACCGTCCGCGGCAAACTGCGTCCGGGCACCGGTCTCGGTGAGGTTCTGCTATCGCTTTTTCCGAGCGGCTCGATCACCGGTGCCCCAAAGGTTAGGACGATGCAGATCATCGGCGAGATCGAACCGATCGCCCGCGGGATTTCGATGGGTTCGATCGGGATCGTAGTGCCGGGTGATGAATTTAAGCCGCTCGGTCCTTTTATCGATTCGAACGTGGCAATTCGGACCGTAACGATCGAGGGCTCGGAGGCACGTTTCAATGTCGGGGGCGGCGTTGTTATCGACAGCGACCCGGAAAGCGAATATCGCGAATCGCTGCTTAAGGCAAAAGCTCTTCTTCAAGCCCTCGGTGTAAAGTGAGCACCCATTTCGGGAACATTTCCTCAATTTCGGTGTCTAACGCCTAAAAGGAGGAACCCGAAATGAACCGACCCGAGATAAATGTAACCCCGCTTATCGATGTCCTTCTCGTCCTTTTGATCATTTTTATGATAGTCACTCCGACCCGCCCAAGCAGCCTTGAAACGCGGGTTCCTTCCGAGCCGGCCGCTACACGCTATGTCACGCCTCACCCTGACACGATCGTCATTCGAGCAGACCGCCTCGGCAATCTTTCGGTAAACAATAGCGGCCCGATCGCGACAGTCGCCGAGCCGGATGAAATGATCGCACTTTTAATGGAGACGTTCGCAGAACGTCTCGCGAACAATGCATTTCGAACCGACCCGAAAACCGGAAAAACAGACATTGAACGCACGGTCTTCATCAAGGCCCCGAAAGCCCTTGACTACGGATCGGTCGCAAGAATCGTCGATTCGGTAAAGCTGGCCGGTGCTTCGCCCGTAAGCCTTCAGATAGATCAGCTCGAGCAGTAGGTGAACAGAAGTTCGCGGGGCGAATTATGTTATACTTTTCGTGAGTGGCGAGTGCTCTACAACCCGCCAGATCTCTCCCAGATTAGACATCCGTTCGAGCTTTCGGTCAGTGAATTATTACGACGTCCTAAAGGTTTCGCAGCGAGCCTCGAAGAACGAGATCAAGTCCGCGTATCGGCGGCTTGCGCGTGAACTTCATCCGGACAAGAACGAGGGATCAGAGGAGACAGCAAAGGCATTTGCCGCGATCGCCGAGGCTTACGAAGTGCTCGGCAACCCACGTGAGCGGGATCGCTACGACCGCAAGCTGCTTGAAGCCCAGTACAACAACGGCAATGGCAACGGCGACGATTCGATCTTCACCTCTTCAAACAGTCACGCCCGCCGCTGGCGTCAGCTCGTTTACGAGCACCGCTACAACGAGATAATTAACCGGATGGTCGCAGAGGAGCGACGCCAATCGGCCGAGCTGCAGAAGCTCATCTTTCCCGCCGTAGCTCTCATACTCTCAACGTTTCTGGTCGCCTACGGCAAGCCGCATTATTTCCTCAACGCTCCGGTGATCATCAAGATCATCATTGTCTTTCTTTTCGCGGCCGGATTATTCCACATCTATGGCCGTATCCGCCAGGGGCTCGACCGATTCACCTATGATGACGACGAGATACACGACTCGATCTTCGACGCACCAAGAGAACCGAAAAAGAGATTCTCGCGGCTGACCGTTGCGGCCCTGATCCTCGGCTCACTCGTCTTAAGCTTTGCCCTCGGACTCGTGATCGGCAATTATTCGCAGTTTCTTGCCGTAACGATGCCCCGGATCTTTTCGGCGACACTGCACCCGGAGTTCATCTTTTATCCGCCGATATTCGTTATGATCGCCGATCTTGCCCATTCGGTCCTGACCCGCCTCGAAACTTGACTTGAAACGGGCCAGATACTATTATCTTGTGTTTGCCGATAAAGGCAGCTTTTGAGGACAGATAAGAAATGGCAAATCATAAATCAGCCGAAAAGCGGATCAGACAGAATGAAAAACGCCGCGACATCAACCGAGCGAACCGCGGTAAGCTCCGCACTCAGATCAAAAAGCTTCGTGCAGCGATCGGAGCCTCGGACTCGAAGGCCAGCAGCGACCTGCTTGGCGAGACCGTAGCGCTCATCGACAAATCGGTGAATAAGGGCGTTATTCACCGCAACACAGCGGCACGTTACAAGTCGCGGTTGACCAAGCACGTTTCGGGCCTTGCCCAATAAAATAGTTTCCATCCTCCTCCTTTTGTTTCCGGAGCACGTTGAAAGGCGTGCTCCGTTTTTCGTATTGCATAAACGACGCCATTTGCTAGACTTAAGCCTTGATCGAAAGAGCGCTGGCTAACCTGCTTGGCAACACGGCAATATAAATACTACGACCTGATAATGGCCGCATTCGTCGCGGTCATTTTGTGTTCGAACCTGATCGGCGTTCATAAGGTCTCTTACGTAAACCTGCCCTTGTACGGTGAGTACATCTTCGGGGCAGGCGTTCTCTTTTTCCCGATCAGCTATCTCTTCGGCGACATTCTCACAGAGGTTTACGGCTACGCCCGCTCGCGGCGTGTGATCTGGGCCGGGTTCGGGGCGTTGATCTTCGCTTCACTGATGGCCGTTACGGTCACCAATCTACCGGTCGCACGGACGATGCCGCCCGAGTACGTCGAAGCCGTCAACATGATCTTTGGGCAGACGCCGAGGATCGTCGCCGCCTCGGTGCTCGGTTTTTGGGCGGGCGAATTCGTTAATTCTTTCGTCCTGGCGAAGATGAAGCTCCTGACCCGCGGCCGATTTCTCTGGACGCGAACCATCGGTTCGACCATCTTCGGCGAAATGGCGGATAGCCTGATCTTTTACCCGGTCGCGTTCCTCGGCGTTTGGCCCACCGAGCAGGTCATCAGCGTGATGATCGGCAACTACATCCTAAAGGTCCTCTGGGAGGTGCTCGCAACACCGTTCACATACATCATCGTCGGATTTCTCAAGCGAGCGGAGAAAGAGGATTACTACGACAAGGATACGAATTTTAACCCGTTCACCCTTGAGACCTAACGGCAAGCTGCGGCTCTGATGCCTGCCGGACTTCTGCTAAAATCCATGCCAAACGATGCGCCTGACGCTTGAAACCCCGATCCTCGAACTCCCGCGGTTTCCTGAGATCTTTCTTTCGCCGACGATGGCCCGGAAGCTCGCGGCCGCGGTCGGGGCCTATGCGGGCCGGGCCGAGCCGCTCGACGCAACGGTCGAAGACCTGCTTTCATACTTCCCGACGCGATACGAAGATCGCTCGAACCTGCTCCCGATCGACCGGCTTTACGATGGCCTCGAAGCCTCGGTCGAGCTTTATGTCCGTGTCTCAGGAGCCTTTCAGGTTGGCAAGAACCGCGGCCCCAAACAGCCGCCGCTCTTTATTTTCGAGATCACCGGCAGCGACCGCGAACGAATGCGAAAGCCGGTCGTCGTGATGTGGTTCCTGTCGGGCAAGGCGGCGAAGCACGCTATCGAATTCTACACGGGCAAGTTCAAACGCGGCGTTCGCTTTGTCGCCCACGGCCGTTGGGAGTGGGACGGCCGCCGAAACACCTTCGTCCTTAAGGTCAACAAGCCCGAGGAGCTTGAGATACTACCGAACGACGAGGACCCCTCGGGCCTGCCGCTTGGAAGCCCGGAAGCCGATGCCCCCGATGACGAGCTTGAAGCCGATGAGTCCGTTGCCGAATTTGCGACCATCCACACGGCCCGCCATGTTCCGGTCTATCGCAAGCTCGGGCAGTTTCAAACGAAAAGACTCCGCGAGATCGTTTATGCTGTAACGCGGCTGCTCGACCGGCCGTCGGTCGGCGAGTTTCTGCCGGATGAGATCGTCCGGTCGAATCGATTGATCAGCCGCGGCGACGCGATGTGCGAGGTCCATTTCCCGCCGGAGGCAGCCGCGATCTCAGACTACGAGCGCTTCCGCAGCGAGGCTCACCGGCGGCTTATCTACGAGGAATTCTTCTGGCTCTCGTTCGCTCTTCAACTGGTTCGCGGGGAGCGAAAGAAGGAACCAAAAGGTGCGGTCATCGAGATAAATGAAACGGTCAAGAAACGCATCGCGGCCCTGCTTCCCTTTGAGCTTACCGAGGCTCAACGCCGGGTCGTCAAGCAGATATTCTTGGATATGACGTCCGATGCTCCGATGAACCGGCTCATCCAGGGCGACGTCGGCAGCGGCAAGACCATCGTCGCGTTCATCGCGATGTTTGCGGCAGCCGAGAACGGCTATCAAACGGCTCTCATGGCGCCGACCGAGATCCTCGCCGAACAGCATTTTCGCAACGCAGTCCGGTTTTTCGAAGCGGCAGGTTATTCCGTCCGCCTCCTTACCGGCAGCCTGAAAGCCGCTGAAAAGAAGAAAGCTCGGCAAGCGATCGCCTCGGGCGAGGTGCAGATCGTCATCGGGACTCACGCGATAATTCAGGATGGCGTCGAGTTCGAGACCCTTGGGCTTGCCGTTATCGATGAACAGCACCGGTTCGGAGTTTTGCAGCGTGCCGCATTGAAAAAAAGCGGCCAGAACCCGGACGTGCTCGTAATGACGGCAACGCCGATCCCTAGGTCGCTC
Organism: Acidobacteriota bacterium; assembly: GCA_019639135.1. Taxonomy (GTDB): domain Bacteria; phylum Acidobacteriota; class Blastocatellia; order Pyrinomonadales; family Pyrinomonadaceae; genus OLB17. The sequence goes on along the minus strand of JAHBSL010000002.1, from coordinate 80,628 downwards.
GCGATGACGGTTTACGGCGACCTCGATGTCTCGGTGATAGACGAACTCCCGCCCGGCCGAACGCCGATCAAAACCGTAGTCGTTGGTGAAGACAAACGTGTCGGGGTTTACAAGGGCATCGAACGCGAGCTGAAGCTCGGCCGACAGGCTTATGTCGTTTATCCCCTGATCGACGAATCAGAAAAGCTGGACCTGAAAGCCGCAACCGCGATGTTCGAGGAGCTCCGCGACCGCGTTTTTCCGCATAGAGCCGTTGGCCTGCTCCACGGTAAGATGAAGAGCGACGAAAAGGACGCAATAATGCGGGCATTCGTTGCGGGCGAGATCGAGGTGCTTGTCTCGACGACCGTCATCGAGGTCGGTGTCGATGTTCCGAATGCGTCAACCATGGTGATCGAACACGCTGAGCGTTTCGGCCTCTCGCAATTGCATCAATTGCGCGGACGCGTCGGCCGCGGAGCCGAGCAAAGCTATTGCGTTCTGCTGACCGGCGACAAGAAAACGGCCGTTGCAAAAGAGCGGCTCGGAATAATGGAAGAAACGAACGACGGCTTTAAGATCGCCGAAAAGGACCTCGAACTCCGAGGCGAAGGCGAGCTTTTCGGGACTCGGCAGTCCGGTGTGCAGATGTTCAAGATCGCTAATATCGTCCGCGACTTTGAGATCCTCGAGGCCGCCCGCGGCGATGCCGAAAAGCTTCTGACAGCCAAGCGGGTCAACCCTGAAACGGCCGAACTCATTAAACGCGTTCGCGGCGATGCGAAATATCGCCTTGCTGGGATAGGATAGAGGTTTATGCGCGTCATTGCAGGGACTTACGGCGGCCGGATACTGAAAAGCCCCGCGGACAACCGCACACGTCCAACCTCGGACCGTCTTCGCGAAACACTCTTCAACATTCTCGCCCCGAAGATCGACGAGAATACTCGCTTTCTCGACCTATGTGCCGGCACGGGAGCCATTGGCATCGAAGCGATCTCACGCGGTGCCCGGCACGCGACCTTTGTTGACCGGTCAAGGCGTTCCTGTGCTTTGATCGAGGAAAATCTGGACGCATTGGCAGTGCCCGAAGCTCAGACCGAGGTGCTTTCGCTTTCGGCCGAGAACTTTGCGGGCCGCGAACACGCCGAAGAATGGGACATTGTTTTTTTCGATCCGCCCTACGCGATGAACTATTCGCCGGTGCTTCACGAATTTGGAACTGCCGCGAGCCGGCTGCTGAACGATGGCGGCCTTCTGGTCGTCGAACACCACGCAAAGACGGAGTTGCCGGATGCGGTCGGCCACCTTCGCCGTTGGAGAATTTTGAAGCAGGGCGAGACGCGCCTGAGCTTTTACGAGCGCAGTTAACGGAAACGATACGTATCTTATGAAGATCTTCGTTTGGCTGATACTTTGCCTTATCTGGGGAACGACTTGGATCTTCATCAAGATCGGGCTCGAAGACCTTCCGCCGATCACTTTCGCCGTCAGCCGATTTCTACTCTCAGCCGTCCTTCTTTTGCCGGTGGTCTATTTTGCTCGCAAATCTTGGCCGCAGGGCCGCCGCGAATGGCAACTGATCGCCCTCACCGGCATTCTTCAGTTTACGGTCAATTACAGCACGGTTTTTTGGGCCGAACAGTACATCACCTCCGGACTCGCGGCCGTTTTGCAGGCGATGATCACGGTCTTCGGACTCGTGCTAGCCTGGATATTCCTGCCGAGCGAACGCATTACCCCGCTCAAGATCATCGCCGTGCTGATCGGCATTGTCGGCGTCGGAGTTATCTTTCTCGACCAGCTTCGGGTTGAAAGTGCGATGGCGTTCGCGGGTTCGGTGGCGATCGTTCTCGGAGCCTACGCCGCTGCACAGGCCTCGATACTTGTTAAGGCAAAGGCGGCCGGGATCGATCCGGCAATGATCCTTCTTTCGCAGATGTTTTGCGGCCTGCCGCCTCTGATCATTTATGCGATCGTCGCCGAAGGCTCACCGTTGCAGCACAATTGGGGCTTCAATGCCGTCGCATCCGTGCTCTATCTCTCGATCGCCGGGACGATAGCCGCCTTCTGGCTTTATTACTGGCTTCTTGCGAGGATAGAATCGACAAAGGCGATGATGATCTCACTCGTAACGCCGCTGATCGCGGTGCTGGTTGGGAACGTCTTTCTCGGCGAAACGCTCCCGCCGCAAACGCTTATCGGCGGACTTTTGATCCTTTCAAGTATCGGGTTGATCGTCTTCAGGCGGAGCGTCCGCGAAGCGAAATCTAGCGAACTAAAGAACAGCGAATGAATTTCAGATTTACAACCGCAGGCGAATCGCACGGACCGGCGTTGGTCGTCATCATCGAAGGAGTTCCGGCGGGTATCGCCATTGACAAAGCCGCGATCGACCATGAACTCTGGCGGCGACAGCAAGGCTATGGCCGCGGCGGCCGGATGAAGATCGAGTCGGACGCGGTTCAAATTCTCTCTGGTGTTCGCCATGGTCGCGCTCTCGGGTCGCCGATCGCGTTAATGATCGAGAATCGCGATTTCGTCCATTGGCAGGAGATAATGTCTGCCGAGCGGCTTGAGGCCGAGCCGAAAAACCCTCGGGCAGTAAAACGCCCGCGGCCGGGCCATGCCGACCTCGCCGGCGGGCAAAAATACCAGACCCGCGACCTTCGCGACATTCTCGAGCGAGCCTCCGCCCGCGAGACCGCCGCACGCGTCGCGGCCGGAGCGTTGGCAAAGCAACTTCTTGCAGCTTTCGGCATCGCTGTTCGCAGTCACGTCGCAAAGCTCGGCTCGGTACCCGAAACACCGATCGATGCTTCTTGGGAGGAGATCGTTGCGATAGCCGCGGATGCTCCGCTCGCCTGCGTGAACAAAGAGATCGAGGCACAAATGGTCGCCCTGGTCGATGAGGCGAAGGCGAAAGGCGATACGCTCGGCGGTATATTCGAAGTGGTCGCTCACGGGTTGCCGGTCGGGCTCGGGTCGCACACCTCGTGGGAAGAAAAGCTCGATGGCCGCATTGCCCGAGCGATAATGTCGATCCACGCGGTCAAGGCGGTCGAGATCGGCGAGGGCGTCGCAAACGCGGGGCGGTTCGGCTCGGAGGTCCACGACGAGATCTTTGCGGGGTTTGTTCGCAAAACGAATCGGGCCGGCGGGCTCGAGGGCGGCATCACCAACGGCGAGGAGCTTCGCGCTCGAGGATATCTCAAGCCGATCTCCACTCTTCGGAAGCCGCTTACCTCGGTCGATATCGATTCGAAGGAAGAATCGCCGGCAGCCTTCGAACGCTCCGACATCACCGCGGTGCCCGCCGCGGGCGTTATCGGCGAGGCGATGCTCGCGGTCGTACTCGCGAATTCGATGCGTGAAAAATTCGGTGGCGATTCGATCGAGGAAATGCGGCGAAACTACGAGGCTTATCAGAAGAGCATCACCGAATATTAATTTCCAGCCGGTTTTCCAATATCACGCCTAAACTGCATTCCCGGCCACGAGATCTCGCTTGCAGAGGCGTAGGCTTTTTCGAGAGCAGATTCGAGGTCATCGCCAACTGCCGTAACGCCAAGCACGCGGCCGCCCGATGTTACGAACGAACCATTCTCATCGAGATTTGTCCCGGCGTGGAAAATGACCACATCGCTGTGGGCAGCCGCTTGATCGAGGCCTTTGATAACATCGCCGATCCGCGGCTTGGCCGGGTAATTCTCGGCGGCGAGAATAACGCAAGCCGACGAACCCGCCCGCCACTTTATCTCGGTCTCGCCAAGTCTGCCTTCCAGCATCGCTTCGCAGATATCGACCAGATCGCTATCGAGCCGGAAGAGGATAGCCTGCGTTTCGGGGTCGCCGAAGCGGACGTTATACTCGAGCACCTTTGGCCCGGCTTCGGTCATCATCAGCCCGAGGAAAAGTATTCCGCGGAAGCGAAAGCCCTCGTCAGAGCATCCCTTCAATGTCGGCCGGATCACGGTATCAATTATCTCCGCGGTCTGCTGTGAAGAAAGCAGCGAATCGTCGGTGAACGTGCCCATGCCGCCGGTGTTCGGGCCGGTGTCGCCCTCGCCAATGCGTTTGTGGTCGCGGGTCGGCGGCATCAATGCAAAGCTCTCGCCGTCGGCAAAGAGTATTAGAGAGACCTCGCGGCCGAACAGACACTCTTCGAGGACGATCGTTGACGCTGCTTCCGCTCCGACCAACGACTCCAGCTCGTTTATCGCCGCAATTGCCTCCAAACGGTCGCTGGCAACCACGACGCCCTTGCCGGCTGCGAGCCCATCGGCCTTTACGACGACCGGCGAAGTGACCTCACCAAATCGTCCGCCTTCCAGTATCTCGATGGCTTCCGCAGGCGACGCTGCAACGGCATATTCAGCCGTCGGAATGCCCTGCCGCTTCATAAAATCCTTTGCAAAGGCCTTGCTTGCTTCAAGCCTTGCCGCGGCCTTCGAGGCTCCAATGATCTTCAACCCGCGACCTTCGAACTCATCAACAACGCCAAGTGCCAGCGATGTTTCACCGCCGACAAATGTCAGATCGATGCCTTTACTTTCTGCAAAATCGGCAAGTCGGCCGATCTCGTCGGGCTTGATCGCGACAAGTTCTGCAATAGATGCTATTCCTGCATTTCCATTCGCGCAGTAGATGTTAGCGACCCGCGGGCTTTTCGAGAACGCATAGCAGATGGCGTGCTCGCGCCCGCCGGAACCGATAACCAGAACTTTCATATGCTTAGACAATCTTTACAGAGAAATCGGGTCAATTCAAATCCCATTACCTTGACATGGATTAGCGAATTTTATAACTTCTGTTTTTGTTCCCGCTTGGCCCTCTCCCAACACGATTGGCCTGCACTCCCGGATGCCGGCAGTTGTGAAATGGGCATTTACGACGTTTCCCGGCCACATTGGTTCGGCTGCCGATCGCGTTTTTTGCGGTCAGGATTTTCATTGACGATTAAGAGGTAGGGCATGTCAAAGAACGGCTACTCAGAATCTTTCAGCGTGGCAATACAGGACAATCCAGATGAACCGCAATTTACTGACCAGACTATCAACTGTATTGATTGTCACGGCGACTTCATCTGGACCGCCGGTGAACAGCAGTTCTTTTTCGATAAGAACCTAAAGAATCCGCCGAAACGGTGCAAGCCATGCAAACAGGCGAAGAACGAGCGCATCGCTGCCATCAACGCAGCTCAGGAGCTCGGCATCAAACAGCGGATCGAGGTAACGGTTGCCTGTGCCAAGTGCGGGTGCAGCACGACCGTTCCGTTCTACCCGTCTCAGGGTCGTCCGGTCTATTGCCGTTCTTGTTTTCTGGAACTGAACCCTTCGCTGTTGCCGCCGCACCAGTAAGCAATTAACCACCGACGTGAACGTTCGGCCTGAGCTCCGGATCGGGCTCGGCCTGTCTTAGTATCTCACGCGTGACCGGTGCCGTGTCGCCCTCGCCAAACAAAATGTAGCGGGCCAGGTACATTATCGGATTGCCCTCGCTCCAGCCGAAATAAACGTGCGGTATCTTGCCCGTCCGATCGCGAAGATCCAGCAGCAATGCAGCGATCGCATTCGGGACAGCGGGCGACTCTGTTCGCAGGATCTTGTAGCCGTCAACGTCCACCCCGCGGACCGTCATCGTCCCTTTGAACTCTGAAGCATCTCCCAGATCGACCTCGTAGAAGATCACCGGATCGGTCGAGGGAATGTGGTTATCGATCCGCTTTTCATGTTCCTTAAAGCGATACTCGACCACGTTGCCAACCTCGCGGCGGTTGGTCACAATTCGAATATCGCCCTCGGCCATTTCCTTAATGAAGTCGAGCGCCGTCTCGTCATATTCGATCTTATCGATGCGGAGTTCGGTTGTCCGCAAGGCACGCGAGACGAACGAAGTTACGATGATCCCTATGATGAAGAGGGCCGCGATCTGAATTCCGCTCGGCTGTGCGATCATGTTTGCGATGGTCGTATAGCTAAATATCAAAGTGATGATCAGAAACGCTATCCACCGCTTTTCCTTCTTTCTCTTTGCTGAAATGGTTACGGCGACCGCCGCCGAGGTCATCAGCATCAAAACGCCTGTCGCATAGGCGCCGCCCTGCGCAGATACGCTCGCCTCGAAAAAGATCGTCACGACAACACAGATCGCAGTGAAGACGATCACGAGCGGACGCGTCGCCCGCGCCCAATCGGGAGCCATGCCGTAACGCGGCAGATATCGAGGAACGATGTTGAGCAGCCCGGCCATTGCCGAAGCACCGGCAAACCAAAGTATTACGATGGTTGAAAGATCATATGCAGTACCGAAAGCCGACCCGAGGTATTCGTGTGCGAGATATGCGATAGCACGCCCATAGGCCTTTCCGCCCGGGCCGATCTCTGATTGCGGAACGAGCATCGTCGTGATGATGCTCGAGCCGATCAGGAAAAAGCTCATAATCACCGCGGCACCGGTCAGGAGCTTCTTCCCGCCGCGGATCCGCCCTTCGATGTGCGTCCTGATCTCATCGGGTGCCTCGGAATGATCGACATGGGTCGAATGAAATGCGGCGAGTTGCGACTTAGGCACATCGACGTCACTCTTGATCAGCGGCATCACGACAACGCCCGTCTCAAAACCGGAAAGACCGAGGGCGAGCTTTGGAAATGTCAACAGCGATGCCGCGATAAGCATGAAGACACTGCCGTTCACGTTCGGTTGTGTCCAAAGAAGCGCGCTCCAGTTCGGAATGATGTCCGGCTGGATCAAAAAGATCTGGTAAAGGCCGACGCCGATTGTAACGAGGTTAAGAGCAAGGAAAACTACGACAATACCGACCGCCAACCCGATCACCTCGCTAAAGCCCCGAAGGAAGACCGCACCTAGCAGAACGATCAGCACAAGCGTGACAATCACCTCGTGGTGGAGGAAATGCAGGTTCTTATCGACAAACGGATTTTCGATAATATGTTTCGTCGCATCCGCGGCCGAGAGAGTTATGGTGATAATGAAACTTGTCGCAACGAATCCGAGAAGGGCGAGCACGAACATCTTTCCTTTCCAGCGGGAAAGGAGTCGCTCGAGCATTGAGATGCTGCCGTCGCCGTGCGGGCTTTCTTCCGCAACCCGACGGTACATCGGCAAAGCTCCGAACAGCGTCAGCAAAACCAGGACTAGCGTCGCGAATGGAGACAGTGCTCCGGCGGCGAGCAATGCAATGCCGGGCTGATAACCGAGTGTCGAGAAATAATCGACGCCGGTAAGGCACATTACCTGCCACCATGGATGCTTTCGGTGACGGCCTTCGGGTTCGTGAGGCCCCTCGACCTCCGGGACGCCTTCGAACATCCACTTGCCGAGTTTGCCGCGCTTCTTCGTTGCCATAAAAAATCAAAAGAACCGCGTCCCGACCCTTCAGCCGAGATTAGGCTCTTCCAACAACCGTTAATTCAAATAGGCGGCCGTGCCGGAGCTGACCGCTGCAAAACATTCAGAGCATATACTAACGCGTGCGTCATTCCAAAACGAATCGAGATCCGGCAGTCTTCGATCTGGTCTGATCAATCGATCGGCAAGCAAAACGGTACGGATAATGCCTGAAAAGAAAATGGGCGGCGTCTCCCACACCGCCGCCCGTTTTGGCCGCAAGTCCTCACCCCTTGCGGACCGATGTTCACCGGGGAGGTGAACGCCTCGATTATGCACAATATGGAGAAAAAATGGAAGAAGTTTTTAAACTTTTCTTAATATTTTGAAAAGTCCCGCTTATACCAGGGATTTTGATGAGCCGAAACGGTGAAAACACCGGGGAAACAGGCTTCCTGACCATTGCGATCAAGCGAGCAAAGCGAATAAGTTCCAGCCGATGCATCTTCCGCAACAGTAACATCGAAGATCGCGACCGAACGCCCCAGCGGGTCTTTTGTAAGCAGAATGTTGTCTTCATCGACAACAATATAAGGAGAATGAGAATAAAGAATAGGCTGGCGTTGCGATTCTTCCGTCAGCACAAGCGAAACGGTAAAGGTCTTGCCGGAGTTCAGCGGCACGCTAAGCGCCGTCGTTTCGCCATTGAGGCCAATGTGAACCAAGTAGTTGGCGGACGGCCAATCTACTATAGCAAACGTGGTCGTCTCTCCCTTGGCCGCCTCAAATGTTCCCGCCATTGTGCCACCGCTAATACCCTCGGGAACCGTGTTCGAAAAATAGATGTTATAGGTTCCTTCAGGCACCGAACGGAGGCGAACGCTTTCGGAATCTGAGTTGACAGAGAAAGTGGTGAAAAGCTTTCCGCTCCCGGCATTCTCAAGCCAAACGAACGCTGAGTCATGAGATTTTCCCATTCGTCCCGCAAAATTTATCTCGACCGAACCGCAACACTCTTCGTCATCGGTTATTGTGCCGTAGATCTCACGAACGGACGCAATGTCGTGTTCCAGAAGCTCACGTCGGAAAAAAGAATTGACAGAGAAAAGGCCATTGCGGCTGATCTGCGGCCACATCAGGCTTCCGACCGTCGGGGAATGGTCGAGCCCGAGCAGGTGCCCGATCTCGTGCATTAACACGGTCTCAAGGTCGTAAGTGCCGAAAGTTCCATCGGTCGAGAATTGGTGAGACGCGTTAAGAACGATGTCAGCCTCGGTGATATTGCCGCTGCGGTCAAAAAAGATTCGAGTCGCGGCCGGGAGCGAATTGCCGTTCTTGTTAAATACAAGTGCGTTCTCTGCGGTCGAGGCGATAGTGATGAGAGAAATGCCGTCTCCTCGCGGCCCTGACGGGCTGATGTTCTGCAACGGCGTTTGAAAGACCTGGATGCGTATGCCGGCAGCTTCTGCCCATCGCTCTAGGCTCCGTTCTACCGCAAGGGCAACATCGCTTCCCCGTTTGATCGACGGGATCTGTTCCGACAACGAACTTGATATCGCGACGCGGATCGTATTGCCGCGCCACCGAAGGTCGCGAGCGCTCGCCGAATCGGCATCAAGCGATGCCCCAAACCCTGAAACCGTGCACGAGATGAGCACGGCAGCGAACAGCATAAACTTGAGGCTTTGTTTCATTAAAACGAGCCGTCACAGTAATCCTTAGTCCATTTCCGATCCAAGGATGTCCTGACGGTCAATGTTTTCGAGGTCGGAATACGCAACGATCAGGAGGAGAACGACCAACGCGACAGTAGCTATCAGATAGATGACCGCTATCTGATGCAGCGCGATCAGTATGCCGATGACGATCGCTGCGCCGACCAGCCAAAGAAGGGCGGACATCCGCCTGCTAAGCTTTTTCTTTTCAGCCATAAGAACCTGCCGGAGAATTGCCGGCAATTTATAATAATAAACTGATTCGGAAGCTCTTTACAACGTTTGCTCGCATTCAAAATTATCTTTGACTAGTCGATCACGCGAAGTGGCAGCTCTTCTCGCGGCACCGGCGGCGAGCCGGTACCCTCAACCACTGGCGGAAATTGCCGCCGCTCGCGCCCGCGGATCCCGATATCGATCACGTCATAGGGCTTGAGTTCGATGTCAGCCGCAGATCCCTGCGCGATCTGCTCAAGGTTAGCCTCGATGACCGAACTCGTACCGCCAACTCGGCGATAAATGACAACTTGCGAGGATACGCCGTTCTTATCGAGCCCGCCCGCCGCAGCAACTGCACGCGAAAGACTAAGTTCATCACGAAAGAGCTGCCGGCCCGGCCTCGCAATTCCGCCGATGACGTAGATCGGGAATGCCTCATTGACGTCAACGATATCGCCGGTCAATACCTCCGGATTGGCATTCGGATTACCGGCAAGAAGATCGCTGATCTTTACTCGTATCGTCCGTGGTGACCGCCCGGCCCCGTTCACCTCCGATTCGCAGCTCGTATCCGGCCGCCGAAAGATCGTCACATCGCCGCTCGCGAATTCGGTCAAACCTCCCCCGAGAACAAGCAGTTCCTGCAGAGTTGCTCTTCGCATCAGGCGAAAGCGGGTCGCATTTCGAACCCCTCCGGTAAGGAAAACATAAGGCCTACCAGAGGTGTCGATGATCCTGACCGTCACGACCGGATCGCGAAGAAAACGCGAATAGAGCTTTGCGACCTCATCGGCAACCTCTGACTCACTTTTACAAAGTGCAAAGATCTGCCCTTCGACACGGTCAAATCCGTCGAGATAACCTTCCGGATTCAACCCACCTCGCCAGTCGTATTCGAAGCTACCGAGAACGTCGATCTCTATCCGATCGCCGTAGTGGATAGTACTTAGCAAACTTTGTCCCAGAATATTGCTCGCCGCCAAAAAAAATGTGGTGAGGCACGCGAGAAAGCAAACTATGCTGTGCGGGTAAAAATGACTCAATTTCCCTATATTACAAAATGTGGGTCTTAGTGACACAGCCCGTTCGGCAATTTGTTTCGTTACTCATTCTGAATCTGCCGGAATCGGCTTCACCCGCTCCCGGTCACGCTTATTCGAACGCGAATGCACCGTTCCCGGAACTGCAAAGCCGCGGAACTCTAGATTGCAGCTATCGCAGAGCAGATTGAAACGAAAAATGAGTTTAAGAAAAAAAGGCGTAGGTCTGTATCCGCGACGAATGCGGTCACTACGACATTTTGGGCAGCGTTGAGAGATCATTTTACAAAAGGTGCTTACAGACTTTACCGATATTGCATCAAACCCTACGGACAATATTCTAACAAAGATTTAACAAGCAAGCCTTTGGATTTTGAGAAAGTTAAGATCAATCCCCCGATCTTATTGAAAACCGGAAGAAAACTAAGTCTCGGACTCGATGATCTCTCCTTCCACGTCGATCACTTTCCCGAAACCATCGCTCCCGGCCATGGCGAGCTTTTCGCGAAGTTCGATCAGTACGCGTTCCTCCGGATAATGGAACAGGGCCAAATTAAGCGCTTTGACTGCCCGGATCGATCGACCTTCGGATTCATCAATACTGCCTGCTTTCGAAAAACTCGCCGCCTCGATCTTTGCCCAGCGGACCATATGTTCGTAATGCAAACGGTTGGCGACGACCGTCCCTTTTCGAAAGGCCGCAAACCGCGGCGACCCCGGTGCGACTCGCGGAAGTTCGCTTTTTATCAATTCAAGATATTCCTCGCACAAAATGAACACTTCCTTATGCCCATCGGCCAAACCTCCAAGAACATTGGCCGCATCGGACTTCTGCTGAATAGAACGGATCAGCGCCGAATTGTGCTCCACTGTCAGCTTATTGACTACTGGTGGGGCCTCATATTCACTTGAAACATTGCTTATCAGCCGCTTTTCCCGAGCGAGCATTCTCCGCCGGCGGCCTCGAAGGATGACCTCGCGAAACAGCGTCGCAGCCAAAAAACACGCGCCGCCTGAAAATATTGCCCAATTGGGTGCCGACTCATCTCCTGCCTCGAAGAGGATCATCCAGACGAAGATCGCTACGACTATCGAGAAAAGCACTGATAACGCGTAGAAACTCCCGGCGGGAACACGAAACGGTTCTTTTAAAGCAGACGCTCGGCGGGTGGCAGTTGCTCCGTGCTTAGGTATCCGCCCGTTCATTGCATTTGCCCTTTTGCCCGACATTATTGACGTAAATACTGAATCGTTTTGAGCATTTAGTCAATCAAACGAATCTTCGACACTGCACAGAATACTGAACGGTCGAGCTTCTCTGCTATAATACCGCCCGCTGTGGCAAAAGGACGGAAAAAGAAGCGAACGACCATCTTTGGGTCGATACGAAAGCCGACCGCCCCGCCGACCCGGAAGATAGACGAGGACAAGCCGCCTGAAAAACTCTACCCTTCGGGCAGAAAGAGCAAGCACAAGCAGCGGCCGGAAAAGGAAGAAAATGGTGATGTTCAATAAGCGGAAGCAGGAACCGCTCAAAAAACACATATGGGCACGGCCCGAAATGCTGGTTACCTTCCGCGCCGAGATAATGCCCGGCAAGACCCGCGAAGAACGCACCTACAAGGTCAAAGAGGTCCGTCCGAATGGCCGGGTTCGTCTCTACGACTTCCCGGACGAGCATCGGCAGAGTTCATTTGAACCGATCAATTTTCTTCGTGCAGCAGCCGCGAAGCCTCAAAAATGATACTCCCGTATGGGTTCGATGATCTCGAACCCGCGGCCAATCGTCTCAGCAAGCTCATTGATCACCTCATCCCGATACATTGGCTTAATATTGATAACGCAGACCTCGGCGTCTATTTTTAGCAGATCCAGTTGTGCCCGAAGAATAGCCGGCGTTAAATGGTGGGATGCCTCAGCAAGTGCAGACATTCGGTCGGGAAACGCGCATTCGATAAGAACTGCTTTCAGGTCATCTCGCTCGTTCACCTTTTCCCAGAACGCTGAGGAACTCGAAGTATCACCGGAAAATGCAATTGCGGCATTGCCATCATCGATGATAAAGCCCGACGAAGGCACTTTGTGATCAACCGGTATTGAACGGAAGTTCAGGTGTCCGATCGAAAATTCCGAACCGAGCGTGAAAAGGCGGTATTCCAGAACCGGTCCATTTTCATTATTTAGTTCGGAAAAACGCGGGTAAACCGACCAATTGAAGACATCACGCTCCAGAACTTCGAACACTTCACGCGTTGCGTGCACGCGTATCGGTTCGGTTAACGAAGCGAAAAGATCATCGACAAAAAGCGGGAGTCCCGCGATATGGTCTAGGTGAGCGTGCGTCAGAACGATGTCTCGGACCAATACCCTATCGCTTTCCGAAGCCGCCATTGCAAGGCTGCCTGCATCGAGAGCTACGCGGCCATCTATTAAAAACGTAGTCAGGTGCTGGCCGGGCGAATAGCCGCCATTTTGATCGAATGTGCTTGGAAGAAGTTTCAGCTTCAATTCCCTGTCTCCAATCGGGTGAAATTATCTGAGGCAGGTTTGGCCTCTTCCGCCATCGATCTCATAGGTAACACCCGTGATCCAGCCCGCCTTCTCCGATGCGAGAAAGGCGACCAAATCTGCAACCTCGCGGGCCTCGCCGGGCCGTCCAAGCGGATGCGTCCGCTTGGCGTTTTTGAGAAAAGCCTCGTAGGCCTCTTCAGACATTCCGCCGCGTTTATGCAGGTTCGTTACGACAACGCCCGGATTCACCGCATTGACCCGAATGCCTTTTTCTGCCAGTTCGAGGGCGGCACAACGTGTCAGTTGATCGACAGCGGCCTTCGAGATACAGTATGTAATCACCCCTGGAAATGCCCTCGAACCTGCAATACTTGATATGTTGACGATATTTCCCCGAGTTTTTTCCAAAAATGGAAGAACTTTTTGCATTAAATAATAGACCGAGCGGAGATTTATGTTCATCAGCTTATCGAAGTCGTCGATCGGAGTGTCCGAAAGCGTGCCAGAGCGTATGATCCCGGCGGCATTGACCAACACGTCGATCTGGCCGCAATGTTGAACGGTTTCGGAAACAAGTCGGTCGATTTGAGAGTGTTCGGTCAGATCGGCAAGGTGAACGCGTACAGTCCCATCCAAGTCGCGAACCTCTTCCCGAAGTTCGCCGAAGCCCGCTTCATTTCTTCCAACGGCGACGACCGCAGCACCTTCCTCAGCAAACCGGACCGCAGTGGCTTTACCGATACCGCTGCTCGCACCGGTTACGATGGCAACTTTGTTCTTCATTAATTTAGGGGTTCTGTATAGTTTTCGAACGCCTAGAATACCAACTTGGATGGATGCGTTGCAAACAGTTTCTCGCCGTCGGACAAATAAAAAAGCCGGTCGAATACCGGCCCTAAATGTAGGTAATAATGAGGTTTATTTCGAGCGGGCTTAGCTCTCGGAGGCTTGCGGGCCTTGGGTAAAAAGGTTTTCGAACGCGATATAGGTCTCTTCGCGTTTACGCGATTGGAAATCGTTTACCCAATTTGTGACGGTCTTTACAGCGTCACGTGCGGCATCGCGGGCTTTTGTAGGTTGTTGGATCTTTTTATCCGACGATGCCTCGGCTGCTCCTTTCTTTATGACCTTGACATTAACTTTCTTCATTGCTTTTTCTATTCAATCCCAAAACGGGTGGTTATTATTCCATTCTTTCGTGGCCATTTTGTCTGCCCGATTTAGATAGTCAGCAATCCTCGTGCCACTAAATATAAGAACGGAGACCTTTCAGATTTTTGCAGAAAATAAAAGATATCCTCCAAGGCAGCAAATTTTTGCATTATGCGAATTTACGAGGAGTTTTATTTGCAAATTCCTCAAATCTGCCTTACGATCCGCGAACCTAAGAAGTTCCCAAAATTCTCGGCAACCTCTTGGTTTTCAATAAATAAGACGAGAGGGACTCGAAGGAACGGACAAAAAAAATACAGGAACGGAACTTGCCGCTTTTGACCGCGATGGATGTCGATATTCTTCTTGCCTATCTCGCACTCGGCTCACCGGTCGGGGTCTATCTATTCTTTCAAGCCGATAAGGGAGGACTCAACCTCTTGACGGCTTCAAAAACGATATTAGGCTTTGTCCTCTGGCCGGTATTTCTCTGCCTTTTGATCTATCAACGCAAATCGGTTTTCTCCGATACCTCTAACTTCGAAACGCGTAATAAGTCGGATTCACGTATCACACGGGCAGCAAACTTATTGCGTTCGTCGATCGAGAAGAGTATCGGCGATCTGCAAGACCGTCGTTTTGCGATAAGAAAGGAACTTTTCGACGCCATTGATAGGTTTGTTGGATTGCGGTTGGCAAGTTTTGAGAGGATGACGGCTCAAGCCGCCAACGCTGAGATCTACACGGTTGCAGGACATCCGAATCCGCATCTTGCAACGGTTTGCCTAGCCCGCAGAAACTCGGAGCGGATCGTCATGCATGCTGCAAGATCCGAAGCGGACCTCAGGGAAACGATCGGTCGTCTCGCTCCGATGGTTGCCGCTGCCCCGGAATTCATCGAACTTGTTTCCGATTCCTACATACCAGAACCGCAAGAAGCAACCCGCTTCCATGCAGAGGTCATAACATCGCGGAGGCCATATGAAAGTGATAACGCAGCAAGATGAGGCCGTTCACGTTGAGCCAATACTCGAAGATGACAGTTACTAGGAACTTCGGATCATTGAGCTTCGAAATGCTGCCCAAGAGCTCGCGCGATCTGCTGATCATAAGCCTGCAACGCTAAGCCTTCTGAACCACACGCTCGATCTAACAACTTCGTTAAGATTCTTCGGCGTTGCGATCGGCACGGTGCCAACTTCCGCCATTCTCTTTCGGATGTTGGTGTTGGACAGTTCTCCAAACCCGGCCGTGCTGCTTCTCGCCATCCTTGCGACCACAGTGACCGGTCTTGTTGGTTATCTTACTGCGGGAGCAACTGCGAGAACTTTGGAACGGATCCTCGAGGGAAGTTTCATCCGCTCAGTTTTGTTGGTTCCACTCCTCGGGATTACGTGGGGCATCGTTTCCGGGGCAGCAGGCGGATTGTTCCTGTTTGTGATCGGAGCGATCGTCGGCGGAGTGATAGGCGGGATGGTCGCTGGAGCAACATTGCCGTTGTTTGCCGTGATCTACAGCCTGATTGCCGAAGATGGTGAAATTCCTCTCAAGCGTCTTTTCCCTTTAGCTGGCGGCATTTCAGGCTCGGCCGCTGCTTTTTTCCTTGGTGCCTGAGACTTTATCTTACATACTCATTTGTAACCTTTCGTTAATACTGTGTTAACATTCCACTTTTATTTCGCCAAGTGGCGGCCCAAAGAATCGTGGAAAATACTAATACAGCACTGAAATTCACTTCATCACTTTTCATTTGTCTTGTTTTTACCGTCGCCACAGCTACTGCGCAGACATCTGCCGGGGAACGTGATTTCCAGGTCTGGAGCGAGACGGTCATCAACCTGCCTTTGGTCAAAAAGAAAGACACAAAGGGTAAAGAGTTTAAGGACCTCACCTTGCTTTTTATCGGCAGCTTCAGGCTTGGTCGGAATAAGCTCTATCCGGTGGACGAACGAGTCGGGATCGGTTTTGATAAAAGGATAAACAAGTACGTATCGATAACGCCGACTTACATTTACAAGTACGCGGAACAAACGCCGGGCCGAAAAGATATCGAACACCGCGTCCGTTTCGATACAACACTCTCCTTTGCGTACAAGGAGCTTTCGATAAAGGATCGGAACCGGGTCGAATACCGGATACGCCACAGCCGCCCGGATACTGTCAGATATCGCAACCGTATCACCTTCAAACACCCGGTCAAAAAGGACGGAAAGACCATATTTTCGCCTTTCGTCGCCGACGAGGTTTTCTATGATTTTCGCGACGGCCGCTTTTTCAGAAACGAGATCGCCGTCGGCATCGAGCGGAAGGTCACGTCGAACTTTACGACCGAGATCTTCTACCTCAACCGCTATAACACCGGCGGGATCCCGAAGTATATCAACGCCATCGGGGTCAACTTCAAGGTCGAGATCGATTAACTCCCAAAGCGTCTGGTTTTACGCGGTTGCCGCCACAAGCTTAGAATGCTCTTGATGTTCGCATTCTTTCAACTTGCGGTAGTTATCCTGCTCGTCCTGCTCGGGTTTTTCGTTTTTGTGAACGACCCTCGAAGCCGGGCGAATCAAACCTTTGGTGCGTTCATCGCCTTTCTCGCGTTTTGGACGACCAAGGACCTGGTTTTCTGGAATTTCAACGATGCGGCTTTTGGTGCCGGGTGGTGGGCAGCAGCGAGTTTTGTAACTGCATTGCTGCTTCAATATGCTCTTGTAATTTTTGCCTGGGTGTTCCCTGAGAACAATCGCATTCCGCGCGAAAAAGCTGCCGTTTTCTTCGCACCGGGAATAGTATTCATCCCCGCAGCCGGGCTCGGTTATCTTTTGGAATCGGTCGAGTATGTTGATGCCCGCTTCGACATTTCACTCGCCCCACTCGCCTATTTCTTCGTCGGATACGTTTACTTTTTGTTTTTCTACGGCTTCGCTGTACTGATCGGAAAATACCGGCTTTATGCCGGAACCCAGCGAGCGAAACAGCTTGGGGCGATAATTCTGGCGCTCGCTATCACCGGTGTACTTAAGACACTCGCTAATCTTGTCCTTCCCTACTTCGACCGGTATGATCTTCTGCCTTACAGCTCGCTGTTTGTGATTCCCGGGGTATTGATCTATGCATACGCGATCACAAATTTTAAGCTCCTCTCATTGCAAACCGCTCTCGATCAATTCCGCCTCTTTCCGATCACATACAAGATCGCAGTGAGCATTGCGGCGGTTGCAGTACCGTCTTTCTTCATTTTTCAGGTGCCGATAGCTTGGTGGGCATTTCGCGACGGGATGACGGCCTTTGCATGGCAAAAGTATCTGATCTTCAGTATTATTTCAGCGCTCATTCCCAACTTACTCTTATTACTTATGATCGTCCGTACGGTTTCGCGGCCTCTACAGCGGATAACACTTGCGGCGATCGAGGTTACCAACGGACGTTACGGTGCGGAGGCCGACCTGAGAAAAAGCAATGACGAGATCGGTCTGCTCGCATCGTCCTTTAATGAAATGAGCCGCAAGATGGCTGAGGATCTCGAACGCCTTCGCCGGATGAATGAACAGCTTCAAAGAGCAGACCGTCTCGCGGCGATGGGAACGCTTGCAACCGGCGTAGCGCATGAGGTAAATAACCCGCTCGCCTCGATCTCTTCGCTTATTCAACTTATCCGTTCCCGAAAAATCAACGACCCGGAAACTATTGAAGATCTCGAGCTGATATCAGCACAGATCGAGAGGATCAAACGCGTCACGCGTGATCTTACCGACTTTTCACGAAGCCGACCGCCTGGCCGTGCTTTGGTGAACGTAAGCGATGTGGTCAGTTCGGCGCTACAACTTGCAAATTATGATGCGAGCTTCCATCGGCTCGACATACGATCGCATGTTCCTGCTGATCTACCGCAGATACTTGCCGATGCGAGCCAGCTCCAGCAGGTACTTTTGAACTTATTTCTCAATGCCCGCGATGCGATGCCGGACGGCGGCATGCTTGAGATAAATGCAGAGACTTCTGGCAATGCCGTAAGGATCTCAGTTGCGGATTCGGGAAGCGGATTTGACGAGCATATTTCCCGAAACGCTTTCGATCCGTTCTTCACGACCAAACCGGCAGGTAAGGGCACTGGTCTCGGCCTTGCCGTTTGCTACGGCATTGTTACAGCCCATGGCGGGACGATCGAAATACGATCCAGAACAAACGGCGGAGCCGAGGTCATCGTTGAGCTACCGATGGCCAAATGAAAAGGCGGGCGCCGAAACCCCCGCCTTTTCCTGAATGGTCAGCGACCTCTATCTTACGTAATAGCGCTTGCCGTTACGAACATAGAACTGGCGCCCATTGCTCGCTCGGTAATAGCGGTTGCCGTTCTTGGTGTAAAGATAAGTTGCGCCCGCTCCGGCGAGTCCACCGAGGACCATACCGGTCTTTCCGCCGGCCCAGGCACCGGTTCCGGCACCTAGGAGCGTTCCGCCGGCGATCTTTGCACCACGTCTGTAGTTCGAATTATAGGCCCGGCGCTTCGTTCCCTTGCGGCTTGATGCGTAAAGCAATCCGGCACCGGCACCGATCATTGCACCGTTGCGGCCGCGACCTATCAAGGCACCGGCCGCCGTACTACCTGCAACAATAGCTATGTTTGTCGCCAAACCCGGATTCTTCTTTTTTCTCCGCGTTTGACCGTATGATTCCGGTACGATCATCGTAAAGATGAATGCGAAGAATATTGAGACAATTACTAGTTTCTTCATAAGAATTCCCCCCAAAAAGAGATTACGCAAGTGATATAAACAACCGCCGTGCCAAAGCGATCACAATCGGGATCTTTCGCATAACTGCTTTATCTTTCGAAAGTTGGAAAGAAATATGTGGACTTCATTATTTCCATTTCGGTGTATGAAACTTACGATATAGTGCGGGCTTTCTTGACAGACACACGATTTCGTTGCACCTTAGTCATATTCCCGTTACAACCGCAATCAAAAACGAGGTCAAACAAATGCGAAAATTATTAAGGCTAGTTTGCGTAGCCGCTCTGTTTGCCTGTCCGATTTTAGGACAGCAGCAGTCGGTTGCCTTTACAAATGCGCGCCTGATCCCGATCACCGGACCTGAGATCGAGCGTGGAACAATAGTAGTTCAGGGCGGCAAGATCACAGCGATCGGGCCTTCCGCTTCGGTACGCCCACCTGCGGGTGCCCGTATTGTAGATATGGCCGGCAAGGTGATCATGCCTGGGCTAGTCGATACACACAGCCATATCGGCGGAACGGCAGGAGCCGATGCCTCGGGGCCGATCCAACCGGAAGTTAGGCTTCTGGATTCGTTGAATGTCCGGGCGGCAAGCCTCCAGCGAGCGCAGGCGGGCGGCATCACTTCTGTGAATGTGATGCCGGGTTCCGGCCACCTCAATAGCGGACAGACGCTCTATTTGAAACTTCGCGACAATGCCGTAAAGATCGATGACGTTCTGATCTTTGACAAGAACGGGAAATACATGGGAGGGATGAAATTCGCGAACGGGACGAATTCGATCCGTGCCGGAGGCGGAAGTTTTCCCGGAACGCGTGCGAAGTCGGCATCGTTGGTGCGCACCCAACTGATCAAGGCTCAGGAATACCGCGAAAAGATCCGCAAGGCGAACGGCGATGCCAGCAAGATGCCGCCGCGGGACCTCGCGATGGAGGCACTTGTCGAAGTTCTTGAAGGCACTCGTATTGTGCACTTCCACACTCACCGGCATGACGACATCCTGACCGCTCTGAGGCTGCAGAAGGAGTTCGGTTTCCGGATCGTTCTCCAGCACGTATCTGAAGCTTGGAAAGTTGCTGACGAGATCGCGGCGGCGAAAGCACCGGCCTCGATAATCTTTATCGATTCTCCGGGCGGCAAACTTGAAACGATGGACATCAAGTTCGAGAACGGTATCGCCCTCGAAAAGGCCGGTGCGCTAACAGGCTTTCACACGGACGATTCGATCACAGATTCGCGTTGGTTCCTGCGTTCTGCCGGCCTCGCTGTTCGTGCCGGAATGTCGCGTGACAAGGCACTCTACGCCGTAACGATGGCGAACGCGATCATGATGGACCTACAGGATCGGGTCGGCTCGCTCGAGGTCGGCAAGGACGCCGACATGGTCGTTCTCTCCGGCGACCCTCTCAGCGTTTATACCTACGTCCTCGAAACCTGGGTCGAAGGAAACAAGGTCTTTGACCGCTCGGATCCGAAAGATTACCTCATCGCTGTCGGCGGCTTCGGTGCGGGCAATGACGAAGGCACCGACCACATCCACTGCTTTGACGGTGATATCGGGGGTGAAAACTAATGAACATTTTGAAACTTCTCAGCAATAACTTCTGTCGGGCAACTTTATCGAAGGTGATCGCTTCCCTCGCCCTTTTCTCGATAGTTGCTTTTCCGCTCGCTTCATCCGCATCCGCTCAGATCGCAGTCCGCGGTGAAACGGTTTGGACAATGGCCGGTGAGCCGATCTCCAACGGTGTCGTACTCGTAAAGGACGGCAAGATCGAAGCGGTCGGCACTGCTGCGCAGGTTCGCATTCCCGATGGCTATCGTATCGTCAACGCAAAGGTCGTAACGCCGGGCCTCATCGATGCCCACACCGTGATCGGACTCAATGGCTACCTTAATCAGCCGCATGACCAAATGGCGCTCGACGGCGGAGCCTCGATCCAGCCGGAGCTTCGTGCCATCGATGCCTACAATGCCGAGGAGAAACTAGTTGAATGGGTCCGCAGTCTTGGCGTGACGACGATTCACACGGGCCATCAGCCGTCAGCTCTCGTTTCGGGCCAGACGATGATCGCGAAGACCACCGGAAAGAACGTGGACGAAGCGACCGTTTCGCCGCTTGCGATGATCGCCGTAACACTCGGACAGGCCGGACTCGGCGGACAGGGCCGTTCGCCCGGAACGCGGGCAAAGCAAGCGGCGATGCTTCGTGCCGAGCTGATCAAGGCACAGGAAGCATCGAAGAAATCCGAGCCCTCGACCGACCTAAAGACCGAGATCATGGTCCGAGTGGTCAAACGCGAAGTTCCGCTGCTCGTCACCGCTGAAAAGGCTCAGGACATCATCACGGCGCTTCGGATCGCGAAGGAATTCAACATCCGCATTGTGCTCGACGGAGCTTCAGAAGCTCCACTCGTACTTGACGAGATCAAGGCCGCGGGCGTTCCGGTCATCCTTCACCCGACCATGGCACGTCCCGGCGGCGACCGCGAGAACCTCTCGATGACCACCGCCAAAAAACTAAAAGATGCGGGCATTCTGTTTGCCATCCAGAGCGGATATGAAGGCTATGTACCTAAAACCCGTGTTGTACTTTTCGAGGCCGCATTGGCGGCAAATGCCGGACTCGGTAAACGCGATGCGCTTGCCAGTATCACGATCGATGCAGCACGGATAATCGGGCTTGATTCAAGGGTCGGATCGATCGTCGTCGGAAAGGATGCCGATCTTGCGATGTATGACGGCGACCCGTTCGAATATACGACCAAGTGCATCGGCACCATGATCAACGGCAGGATCGTTAGCGAGGAGGCAAGATAAATCGAAGATGAAAAGTACGTTTCTTTCACTTCTTTTAATGCTCGTTACGGCTGCGGCCGGACTCGCCCAAGCTCCAGCCGCATCACCTTCACCGGCTGCGGCACCGGCTGCGGCACCGGCGACGGCGGAAAAGGATGAACCGCCCGTTGTTACAAAACACTCGGCAAGGGTTGGCGGCCGGGTATTGAACTACTCGGTAACGACCGGCTTTATGCCGATACGAAACCCGCAGACGCAAGTGGTTGAGGGCCGCATTTTTTATATGGCCTACCAGCTCGACGGCGTTGCGGATAGGTCAAAGCGTCCGTTGATGTTCTCGTTCAATGGCGGGCCGGGCTCGGCATCGGTTTGGCTGCACCTCGGTGCTCTCGGGCCAAAGCGGGTGAAAATGCTCGATGACGGCATGATGCCGCCGCCGCCATACCAACTTGTTGAAAATGAGCACAGTTGGCTGGATCTTACCGACCTGGTCTTTGTCGATCCGGTCGGGACGGGCTATTCGCGACCGACAAAACCGGAGTTCGCCGCAAAGTTTTTTTCGGTCAATGGCGATATCGAATCGAATGGCGAGTTCATTCGGATGTTCCTCGTCCGCAATGAGCGGTGGTCGTCCCCGCTGTTCCTCGTCGGCGAAAGCTATGGAACGACGCGAGTTGCGGGGCTTTCAAACCATCTTTTCGAGCGCGGCATCGGCCTCAATGGCGTGGCCATGGTCTCGATGGTGACGAACTTCCAGTCGATCCGCTTTGCCGACTATAACGACACGCCGCTCGTCATGATCTTCCCGTCTTATGCGGCAACGGCGTGGTACCACAAGAAGCTGTCGCCCGAACTGCAGAGGAAGTCTTTACAGGAACTTCTCCGCGAGGCTGAGGCATTTGCTGTTAATGAACTTGCTTCGGCTTTGATGCGTGGTGACCGAATGCCGGCCAACGAGCGAAGTGCCGTTGTGCAAAAGTTCGCAGCGTACAGCGGCCTCTCACCAACATTTGTTGCAAATCAAAATCTCCGGGTCGAGCTCGGCGAATTCAACAAGGAACTGCTTCGCGACCGTCGGTTAACGACCGGCCGTCTCGATAGCCGCTTTACCGGTATCGACCGCGATGCGGGCGGTTCCGGGCCGGAATTCGACCCGAGCATGACGGCGATCCGGCCGCCTTATACGGCAACGCTCAACGACTACGTCCGTCGCGAACTCGGGTTCAAGACCGACCTCGAGTATTACATCCTCGGCGGCGGCATTACGCAGCCGTGGAACTGGAACACGAACAACGGTTGGGCAGATACGACGCAGGCTCTTTCGAGTGCAATGCGGAAGAACCCGTATATGAAGGTGTTCCTCGCAAGTGGTTACTACGACATGGCAACGCCTTATTTCGCCGCTGACTATACCTTCGCATCGCTTAACCTCGAACCCGAGATCCGGCGGAACATCTCGACCTCTTACTACGAAGCCGGGCATATGATGTACATCGAGGTCGGTTCGCTGCGGAAGTTGAAGGACGACATTCGCACCTTCATCAACGGAAGTATTCCCAAGTAGAGCGATCGAACTGGAGAAGACATGAGACGGGGCGAGCGGGCATCAATGGCCTGTTTCGCCCCGGATCAGCTTTAAGGCGTGGATAAGGACGGACTCGAAGACGGCAAAGCATTCGCGAACGCCCTTTGGCGAGCCAGGCAGGTTGATGATCAGCGTCTTTCCACGAATGCCGGCGACCGCCCGGGAAAGCATCGCGAATTTTGTACTAGCGGCAGTCTCTCGCCTGATCGCTTCGGCTATGCCGGGGGCTTCTCGATCGATAACGGCGAGCGTCGCTTCGGGCGTGACGTCGCGCTCCGCGAATCCGGTGCCGCCGGTGGTCAGTATCAGGTCAACCTGAGCTTCGTCAGCGAAACCGATCAGGGCTTCACGGATCTTCTCGAACTCGTCCGGCACGATCACCCGCTCGGCAACTCCGATCCCAAGGCCGAGAAGAAGCCCGACCAGGACGGTTCCCGATTCATCCGTTGCTTTCGTTCGCGTATCGCTCGCGGTCAGAACCGCCGCCCTTATCTCCGGATCAAATTTCATCGCTTTATGCCGCGGTCGCTTCCAGTTTTTCGAGTGCCCGCTGCCTACGGCTATAGAGTACGCTCATCAAGACACCCACGACAACCAGGAACATTCCGGCAATAGAGAAGAGAGTCTGTGGTTCACCAAAAATGATCCAGCCGATGGAAACGGCATAAACCAGCCCCGTGTAGTTCACGATCGCTACTCCGGCGACCGCCTCCCGCTGGAGAGCATTGGTTAGAAACATTTGCCCGAGTTGGGAAAAGACGCCGATCAGAAGCAGGTAAAACCAATCCCATCCGACCGGCGTCGTCCAGTTGAATAATAGGCTTATGCCGCCCGCCACCACACCGACAAGCTGGAAATGAAGCACGACCGTCAGCGGATGTTCCTTGCCTTTTAGCGTCCGAACAAGGTTATAGGCCACGCCTGAGAAGAACGCCGATACAACACCGAGGATCGCATAAAAGGCCGAGACCCGAGCATCAAGCTGCTGTATCAAGATCACTCCTGAAAACGCAACAGCGTAAAAAAGCCATTGGAGCGGGCGAACACCTTCTTTCAGGAGAAATATCGCGATGATGGTCGTAAAGATCGGCGAGAGATACTGGATCGTAGTCGCTGTCGCAAGCGGGACATTCTGGACCGTAACAAAGAAAAGATAAAGAGCCGTTGTGCCGAAAAGGCCGCGAAGCAAGAGAAGCGCTCGGTTTGAGCCGATCCAATCCGCCCCGGCCATCCGAAGCCCGTAGAAACAGAAGGCCGAGGCGATCACGCAACGAAAGAAAACGATCTCCATTGCCGGAAGATGCGCGACCTGTTTGACGAAAACGTTGGCGAGAGCGAACGAGAGAGTCGATAGGAACATCGCCTTTACGCCGGCTGTCAGTAGTGAGTTATCTTCGGTCACGGATGTTTTCGGGAAGGTCTAGAGCAGCCGCAGTCAGTTGAACACTCAGAACCGCGGCGGAAGGCGGAACTCCGCCGGATAAGGCCGAAGATGCCGAGGGCCGCAGCCGCCGCAACAACAAGGTAAACAAGTATTGCCTGGAAGGAAAGCTCCATATGATCATTAGGAAAAGCCGAGCAGCCGACCGCCCTGATACGTCAAGAATGCACCGAGGTAAGCGAGTACCGTCATATAAGCGACCATAAAGAGCGGCCATCGCCAACTATTGGTCTCCCGCCTGACGATCGCGACCGTACTCATACACTGCATCGCTAGCACGAAAAAGACCATCAGCGAGACGGCCGTAAGCGTTGTCCAAACCGGTGAGCCATCCGCCCGTTTTGCCTCGCGAAGAGCGGACGCAAGCCCTTCGGTCTCATCGGCGTCGCCGCCGACATTGTAGAGGATGCTGAGCGTCGAGACCAAGACCTCGCGAGCGGCAAAGCTCGCGATCAAGGCAACACCGATCTTCCAGTCATAGCCAAGCGGTTCGATCACCGGCTCGATCGCATGACCAAGCCGGCCGGCAAAGCTATTCTCAAGCTGCGTGCTTGCCGCCGTTTCCGAGCCCGGTTGGGCCGCCGCATCGCTTCGCGGGAAATAGGCCAGGGCCCAAAGGATGATCGAGATCGCGAGGATCACCGTGCCGGCTCGTCGGACAAACAGTCCCGCTCGCACAAGCACATTCGAAAGCACAGTCCTGAAGCTCGGCATTCTGTAGGGCGGGAGCTCCATCATGAAAGGCGGCGTCGGAGCTTTGAGAACCGTCTGCTTCAAAATGAAGGCAACGATGATCGCGACAACGATGCCGAGGAGATACATCCCGAGCATGATCACCGCTCCAAGTGAAACAAAACCGAAAACCGTTTGCCCGCCGAAGAATGCCGCGATCATAAGAACATAGACCGGCAGCCGAGCGGAGCAACTCATAAATGGAGCGATCATTATCGTCGCCAGCCGGTCGCGTCTGTCTTCAATCGTTCGGGTCGCCATGATGCCCGGTATCGCACAGGCAAAGCTGCTGATAAGCGGCAGAAATGCCTTGCCGTGGAGCCCGATCCGGCTCATAAGGCGGTCAAGCAAAAAAGCCGCCCGCGACATGTAGCCCGTATCTTCAAGTATCGAAATAAATACAAAAAGAAGGATGATCTGAGGAAGAAAAACTAGAATACCGCCGACTCCGGCAATAACGCCATCAATGATTAGGTCGGCGAAAATACCCGCCGGCAAGACACTTCTCGCTCCATCTCCGAGTGCTCCAAATCCGGATTCAAGCAGATCCATCGGCAATGTTGCCCACGAAAAAATGGCCTGAAAAACCAAAAGCAAAATGCCGAGCAAAACAAGTAATCCCCAGAACTTGTGTGTAAGGACGGAATCGACACGATCCGAGAAACGATGCGCATCGACATCGTTGTGTTTCACCGCTGATTGGACGAGGCCTGAAATGTAACGGTAGCGGGCGAAAACCTCGCTTCCCTCGCCGGAAAGCTCGGCCGTTAGTCCTGCGGGCACTTGTTGAGCTTTTCCAAAAACTCCCGAGACTGCATTGGCAAGTTCCGATATTCCTGTGCCCTTGCGAGCATCGACAGGAACAACCGGAACGAAGAGGCCCTTCGAGAGCATTTCGATATCGATAACATGCCCATGTTCTTCAAAAAGGTCCATCATCGTCAGCGCGATGACGACGGGTGTCTCGTGCTCGATGATCTGTGTTATCAGATAAAGATTGCGTTCAAGATTGGTCGCGTCAACGACCGCAACTATCGCATCGGGGCGGACCGGCGAATCGGGCGAACCGCGGAGTACATCGCGGGCGATCTCCTCATCCATCGACGTGGCGTCAAGGCTGTATAGCCCCGGAAGATCGACCAGTTCCGCCGGTGCATCTCCAAGTGGCCAACGGCCCGATCGCCGCTCCACCGTTACGCCCGGGTAATTTGCGACCTTGTGGCGAAGACCTGTAAGCGCATTGAATAGGGTGGTCTTTCCCGCGTTGGGATTGCCCGCAAGTGCGACTATCGGTGAGGTCTTCTGGGAACTAGCTCCGTCCATTTGTGCTTGCCGGGTCGATCTCAACGACCGCCGCCTCCTCCTTTCTCAGGGCAAGATTGTATCGGAGCAGGCGCACCTCGACCGGGTCGCCAAAAGGAGCGTGTTTGATAACAGAAACGCGGACGCCGGGAACGACGCCAAGTTCGCTAAGCCTTCGGCCGACACGGGAACTGTCATCGACCGACGTAACTGTCCCGGAACTCCCGGCGGGCATTTCGGAGAGCCTCATAAATGAAAGTGTAGTCTAATTGAAAACCACTTTCAATTTGTTGTGAGGTCTATTCTCTGAGGTTCTCGTGGAGGAGCCGGCAAGCGAAACTGAACATCGATCAGGTCGAACTCAAAATTGCCCAAGGTGAATTTGAGCGGCGTTCGGGCCGCGTCGAGACCGAGCCAAAGCCGCGGCATCAGGCGGTCGAGTTCCGGGTTCTGCGGGATGAGGGTTATCTGCTGTGCCGGCCGCGGCTCCCCTCGGTTTTGCAGCGTCTCGGCCTGACCGGGGCGAAGTATGAAAACGGTCGCCCGATCTCGCCAGAAAACGGAAACCCGCGTATCGTTGACCGGATTCTTTGAATCGTTGCTCGGTTTCAGGTTGAACGACCTGGCCGCGTAGATCAGCGAGAGAACGCTGTGGGTTGCGTATGGAGCCTCAGAGCGATTGCCGTCGTGGATGATGACATTTGTCGCCCGGTCGAGCGTCGCGGTGTGTGACATCGCGGCTAGTGCGCCCGAAAACCGAACTTCCGTCTTGAACGGAATAATTGTATTTGGGTCAACGAACGTGACGATCGAATCGCCGTTGTGAAGTGCGGCAGAAGATGCCGGAACTTCGGAAAGCCGCGCAGCGATGCGAAGCGAATCCACGCCTTCAAATTCTTTTCTCTCCACGACAGCCACGGTCAGAATTCCGGAATCATTGCCGCCCTCGCGAATTCGAAACCTCAGCGTTTCCCCAAGCACGAACGGAAGTTCACGCGAGATCGGCTGATTGTTCTGGTACGGAGTCGGCGTCGGAACGGGCGTTGGTGTCGGGGTCGGCGTTTGGACCGTGACCGGCGTCGGAGTCGGGGTTTCGGTTCGTTCCTCGACGGTCACAATACCGGAGATCTCGACCCGAAGTTCTCCGCGCGGTGTACGAGCTCGCATCAGGACGGGGATCTGCCGTTCGTCGCTGGTCAAATTTATGCGAACGTCCGACATCCCAAGCGTCGTGAAATATTCGCTCTGCAACGACGCGGTATTTGTGTCGAATTCACCCGCCGAAAGCCTGAGCCTCTCCGCGCCGGTTACGGCGGAGGTCAACGAGTACGTCCGGCCACCTTCGCTAAATACAAAACTCGCCGAACCGTTCGATTGGCGAACTCGGTAAATGGCAGCAACAAGGTCGAGCGAGGCTGCGGGATCGCCGCGATGATCGACTGTTGACTCGATCGGGATAACGGCCGAAGCGTCTGTTCGGCGCTGAAAGAGCGGAGATCCGGTCTCAGCAGAGACAAAGGTCGTTCGGTCCTCATCGAAAAGGAAGAATGCCGCTGTCGCAAAATTGAGCGAACGCGTTCGAAACCTGAGTTCGAATGAAGGCTTTCCGTCCAATAACCCAGACGAAACGACTTGAGTCTCGGCAAACGCTACATCATCAAACTTGTCCAACGAAACACGATAGGTAAGCTTTTCACCAACTCGGAACTTCGGCTGCTGGGCCGCCGTCCCGTTGCCCAAAAACAGAAAACCGCAAAGCAAGGCAAGCGCGGCTAAACCGAGAAAACCCGGGCCGTTGAGGATCTTTTTGAAATTGGCGTTTATCAGATCGAGCTTTCCCCTGGTAGTTTATTCGACCGAGGCTATCGCACTCACGATGCTTTCCGCCATCGAGCGCCTGTCGTTCGCATTCATTATCGGCCGGCCGACGACAATATAGTCCGAGCCTGCAGCCACAGCGGCCTCCGGTGTCATTACACGCCGCTGGTCGTCATTTGTTCCATCCGAAGGTCGTATTCCGGGCGTCACGGTCACGCAATTTGCCGTGACCGGATCTTGCCGAATCGCCGCGACCTCGTGGGCCGAGGCGACAAGACCATCGAAACCGCTCGCGGCAGTCAGCCGGGCCATTCTCAACACCGCTTCTTCTTCTGTACCGCCGATACCAAGCTCAGCCAAAACCGCCGCATCGCTACTTGTCAAAAGAGTGACGGCGATTAGGATAGGCCGATTATGGCCTTCTTTCGCGCAAACGTCGTTTACCGCGTCCGCGGTTCGGGACATCATCTCGCGGCCGCCGAGAGCGTGAACATTCATCATCCATATCCCGAGCCGGGTGGCCTCGACCGCCGCATTCGCGACCGTGTTCGGGATATCGTGATACTTGAGGTCGAGAAAAACGCGGTGCCCCGCGGCCGAAAGCTCGCGAACGAGGTCAGGCCCTGCAGATGTAAAAAGCTGCATCCCGATCTTGAAGGAACCGACCGCACCGCCGAGTTCCTCAACTGCAGCCAGGGCCGCATCCCTATCCGGGACGTCGAGTGCCACGATCAGGCGTTCGCGCGGTTCCATGGTCTCTTGTCTCACGATTGCGGGTTTTGTCACAAACTATGCGGCCGGGATCAGTCGAGATCCAGCGGGTTCTTGAACGGGTCCTTTGATTTGGTGTCTGCCTTTTTTAAGGCTTCCTGGAATTTTTCCTCAAGCAGCCGTTCGCGGTCTTTCATCGAGGCCATTTCCTGGGCAAAAAGCTGATCGCGAAGCTCCTTCTGCTTTGAGAGTTCGCCCTTCAGTTCGTCGAATGAGCCGAGAACCTTCTTTTTCTCTTCGTGCGAAAGAACGCTGCCGGTCATCGAATCGACCGTGATCGTGGCTTCGCAGCAGGGGCAAACTATCGAGAATTTATCCATTCCGGAAAAAAGTATACATCAATTGTTCGGGCGGCCCGGGAAAACGTTCGGGACCTTTGCCGGATCGTTTCCGCCCTTACCCGGAGCCGTGGAAGGCGGCGGGGTCGGCGTCGCGGGCGGCGTCAGGCCGGCGGCCAGTATAAATTCATTGACCGAGACATTGGCGATCTGGCGAAAACGGTTCGGGTCCGCATCGACGATTTTTCCGTTCTTCAAATAGATCTTCACTCGCGAACCGTTGGTATCCGTAATTCGCTCGACCTTGTTGATCTGCGGGTGCGAGCGAAACTGCCGCGTCTCGGTCGCGACGTCGGTCAGCTTCGTCGAATAGGTCGAATTATCCGGCGCCGGCCGGGCGAGCGGTTCGGCCCGCTGGCCCGGATGCACAACGCCATCCGGCAATTTGATGTTCGCCTGCCTTGCCCGCTCTTCCTTTATCAGGCGTTCCTGCTCCAGCGGATTCAGCGGCGTGTTCGCATTCGCGTCACCCGGAGCCTCTGCCGAAGGCGAATTCACCTCGCTCGGATCGACCTGAACCGGCTTGACCACGGTCGTCGTGTTCGAGTCCGAGGCATTTGAAGCCGAAACTTCGGACTCGCCCGAACCGCCGCAACCGGAGATCGCAATTGCCGCCGCGGCCAGAACCGCGGCGCACCCATTCATACCTATCCGCCTGAACGACTTAACCAAAAACATCACTTCTAATAATAATCAAATTAGTTTGCGGCGTAAAAGAACGGCGGTCCGAAATGTAGAAACGAACCTTGGCCGGTATCTCCGAGATCGCTCGCGGGCCCGTTTCACGGCCCAAATCAATCGCTTTAGGACGTCTCAGAATGGTTTTACGACCTCCCAAATTGGTTTTAGGACCTCTCAAAATGGTTTTACGACCTCCCAAAATGGTTTTAGGACCTCTCAAAATGGTTTTAGGACCTCTCAAAATGGTTTTAGGACCTCCCAAAATGGTTTTAGGACCTCTCAAAACGATTTTAGGACCTCTCAAAATGGTTTTAGGACCTCTCAAAACGATTTTAGGACGTGTCGGAATGGTTTGCGGACGTGGCGGAATGGTTCCGCGACGTCAATAAACCGCTCATTAACAGCTTTTTGTTGCAGATTTTGCCGGTTCGACCATTGCCCGCCCTGCATTAAACGAAAAAGGCCGCCTTTTCAGACAGCCTTTTCGTTTTGACCGATCGCGGCGAGAGCCTAGACGTCGTAATACATCGAAAACTCAAGCGGATGCGGCCGCAGGCGGAGCGGAGCGATCTCCTTTTCGCGTTTGTACGCGATCCAGCGTTCGATCATCGCCTTCGAAAACACATCGCCTTTCAGCAGGAAGTCGTGATCAGCTTCGAGCGCGATCAGCGCTTCGTCGAGCGTTCCGGGCAGCGACGGCACGTTCTTCAATTCCTCGGGCGGCAGATCGTAAATGTCCTTATCGAGCGGCTCGCCCGGATCGATGCGGTTCTGAATGCCGTCGAGTCCCGCCATCATCAAGGCCGCGAAAGTGATGTACGGATTGCACGTCGGGTCCGGCGGCCGGAACTCGAGCCGCTTCGCCTTCGGCGATGCCGAGAACATCGGTATGCGAACCGCCGCCGAGCGATTTCGGGCCGAATATGCGAGATTCACCGGCGCTTCATAGCCCGGGACGAGCCGCTTGTAGCTGTTCGTCGTCGGGGCAGCAAATGCGACCAGGGCCGGCGCGTGCTTGAGCAATCCGCCGATGTAAAACTTCGCCATTTCCGAAAGGCCGGCATATTGATCGCCGGCAAAGAGCGGATCCCCGTCGCGCCAGAGCGATTGGTGAACGTGCATCCCCGAACCGTTGTCGCCAAAGAGCGGCTTGGGCATAAAGGTCGCGGTCTTGCCGTAGGCGGCGGCCGTGTTCTTCACAACATATTTGAAGAGCATCAGGTTGTCCGCCGTGTGGAGCATGTTCGAAAAGCGGAAATCGATCTCGCACTGGCCCGCCGTCGCGACCTCGTGGTGGTGGCATTCGACATCAATTCCGACCGCTGCGAGCGTAAGCGAAATGGTGTTGCGAATATCGATCAGGCTGTCGAGCGGGGCAACCGGGACGTAGCCTTCTTTGGGCCGAATGTGGTAACCCATGTTCGGCCGCATTTCGTCGCGGCTTCGGCGGCTGTTCCAATGCCCCTCTTCCGAGTCGAGAAAATATCCCGCCGAATTCTGGTCGTTATGGAATGCGGCCTCATCGAACAGGAAGAACTCCGCCTCCGGCCCGAAATATGCCGTATCAGCGATCCCGGTGAAGCGAAGATAGCTTTCGGCACGTACCGCGACCGAACGCGGGTCAAGGCCGTAGCCTTCCTTCGTGATCGGGTCCACGACGTTCGCGATCAGGCAAAGCGTCGGCTCGTCCGTGAAAGGGTCCATCCAGAACCGTGACGGGTCCGGAATGAGCAGCATGTCGGATTCGTTGATCGCCGCCCAACCGCGAAGCGAAGAAGCATCGAAGCCGAAGCCATCTTCGAACGAATCTTCCGTCAGTTGACTGATCGGGTACGTAAGGTGATGCCAGGCACCGAGAAGGTCGCAGAACCGAACGGAAACGAACCGCGCTTCCTGATCGGCAGCAAAATGAATCACATTCTTAGAGTTCATAATTTTTCGATATGTTAAATGGTCGGGATTCCATGACCCGTTTATTGGATTTAGACACGATCATATTGGCAATCAGCGTGCCCTCGTCATAAATGAGAGGAAATTGTGTCATTGTAGATAATACAAAGGGTTAAAGATCGTCGAAAAGACCTGAATCGTCCGGTCATACTACAGATTCGTTGCCTGACAGTTAAATTGGCTACAGTTTTGTAGAGTCAACGGCAGTCAGGAGTCCGCCGGATGAATCTCCTGCCAACGTCGGCTTCGTGAATCGAATCAAACCCGAGGCGTCTGCCGGGCGAAACCAGTCCGGTCAGTAAACCGTATTTGATACGACAGCAATTTAAAGTCAGAATAAAGCAATAATCTAACCCATCTCAGGAGCAAGAAATGAAGCACATCTTCAAAAACGGAAAGGGCTACCTCGCGGCCGCACTCGCAGCCGGAGCCATTTCGACGATTTTTATGACCACAAGTAACCAAACGACGGCTTCGGCAGCGGAAGTCGATAAGGCCGCAGTCGAGGCACTGACCAAAGATTGGACAGGGCCTTTCAGCGGAGTCCCTGCCTTTGACAAAGTGAAGGTCGAAGCCTTTGCCCCTGCACTCGAAGAGGCCATGGCCGAACAGTTACAAGAGGTCAACGCGATCGCGAATGACCGTGCGGTCCCGACATTTGAAAATACTATTGCCGCGATGGAAAAGGCGGGTTCCAAGATGGAACGCGTGTCAACGGTCTATTACATCTGGGCGGCGAACATGAACTCGCCGGAGTTCGCCAAGGTTCAGCGTGAGATGGCTCCGAAGCTTGCCGCGTTCAATGACAAGATCACTCAGAATGAGGGCCTCTTTAAGAAGATCGAAGCAGTTTACAACTCGCCGGAAAAAGCTAAATTAACGCCGGAACAGCAGAGGCTTACATGGGTTTATTACACGAACTTTGTGCGGGCCGGTGCCAAGCTGAACGCCGAACAAAAGGCTCGCCTTTCTGAGATCAACCAGGCACTTGCCGGGCACTTCACGAAGTTTGGCCAAAATCTTCTGAAGGACGAGAACGACCAGTATATCGAGATCAAGAACGAGGCAGATCTGGCAGGAATGTCGCAATCCTTCAAGGACGGAGCCGCGGCGGATGCAGCCGCAAAGGGCCTAAAGGGTAGCTGGATCATCCGCAACACGCGGTCCTCGGTCGATCCGTTCCTTACTTACGCCGAACGCCGCGATCTCCGCGAGAAGGTCTGGAAGATGTTCATAATGCGGGGCGATAACGGCGGCGAGACCGACAACAAAGCGATCATCGCTGAGATACTTCAGCTTCGCGCCGAACGGGCCAAGCTACTCGGTTACGAAACGCATGCCCATTGGCGGCTCGAGAACGCGATGGCGAAAACGCCGGAGCGGGCAATGGAATTGCTCGAGGCCGTATGGACCCCGGCGATCGGTCGTGTAAAGGAAGAGGTCCGCGACATGCAGGCACTTGCAGACAAGCAAGGCGCGAAGATCAAGATCGAACCGTGGGACTATCGCTACCACATGGAAAAGGTCCGCAAGGACCGCTACGACCTCGATGCAAATGAGGTGAAGCAGTATCTGCAGCTCGATAAGATCCGCGAGGCAATGTTCTGGGTCGCGGGCGAGCTCTTCAACTTTACCTTCTCCCCGGTCAACAACGTACCGGTTTTCCATCCGGACGTTACCGTTTGGGAGGTCAAGAACAAAACGACCGGCAAGCACGTCGGGCTCTGGTATTTCGACCCCTATGCCCGCGATGGCAAGCGTTCGGGCGCATGGATGAACGCCTACCGTTCGCAGTCGCGATTTGACGGCGAGGTGACGACGATCGTCTCGAACAATTCGAACTTTGTTAAGGGTAAGCCGGGTGAGCCTGTGCTGATCTCATGGGACGACGCGAACACGATGTTTCACGAGTTTGGCCACGCGCTTCACGGGCTTTCATCGAATGTGAACTACCCGTCGCTTTCAGGTACTGCCGTCTCTCGCGACTACGTTGAGTTCCCGTCACAGTTGCTTGAGCACTGGCTTTCAACTCCGGAAGTTCTGCAAAAGTACGCTGTCCATTACCAGACCGGCAAACCGATACCGCAGGATCTTGTCAACAAGATCGAGCGGGCAGCGACCTTTAATCAGGGCTTTGCGACGACGGAATATCTGGCGAGTGCTTTGATCGATATGAAGCTCCACCTGGCGGGTTCGCAGAAGATCGATGTCGCGAAGTTCGAAAAGGAAACGCTCGATAAACTCGGTATGCCGCGTGAACTCGTGATGCGCCACCGGACGCCGCAGTTCGCCCACGCTTTCGGCAGCGACGGCTACTCGGCCGGATACTACAGCTATCTCTGGTCGGATGTGATCACCGCGGACGCTTATGGCGCCTTTACGGAAGGAAAGGGGCCGTATGACAAAGCGGTCGGCGAGCGGCTGGTGAAGTATATCTTCTCGGTCGGCAACACAATGGACCCGGCCGAGGCCTATCGCAAATTCCGCGGCCGCGACCCAAGGGTAGAGGCTCTGATGAAGAAGCGCGGATTTTAATCACAATTAGATGTAGGCCGTTTTCAAATGGGATCCGTTCCGCTCTCGGGACGGATCTCACTTTTCGATAGAAATGAAATACCGAGTTTTTTGAAGAACTCCCGGTCTGGCAAGCTTCCGTCGAACTCGCTCTCCGGGTTTTTGCCTTCTCAGAGAAAGCAGACTTTCGCGGCCTGGGTGACCTCAAGAACCAATTGGAATGGGCATCACTTTCTATCTCAAACAACATCGCCGAGGGGTTCGAACGTGAGACAACGACCGAGTTGATCCAGTTTCTTTACATCTCTCGTGGCTCCGCAGGCGAAACACGATCAATGCTTCGGCTCTGCGAACGGTCTGACCGATTTTCAAATTTCAAATCTGAGAGCTCAGATCTGATCGGACGCTCAACCAATATCTCGAAGCAGCTTCACGGCTGGCTTGAATCACTGAAAAACACGGACATAAAAGGCGTTAAATTCTACACAAACAAGGAACGCGAGCGACGCGAAAGAGATCGCGAGTTCGAAGAATTTGACCGCGAGATGGCGAGATACAAGGCTGAGATCGAAGCCCGATCGAACGAACCAAGATCTTAAGCACTATCTCTGGTGAATGCCAAGATTTCGCATTCGGCGGTAGAGGTGGCTGCGGTCGACGCCCATTTCTTCGGCAGCCTTGCTTACGTTGCCGTCGTGTTCGGCGAGTTTGTGAAGAATGAACTCACGCTGATACGCATCGGTCGCGGCCTTGAACGATGGGAACCGAAAGCTCGCGGCGGGGGCTTCATCGGAGGTGCCGAACGAGGGCAGATCGGCGGCGGCGATCTTCTGCTTCGCGGTCATTATTATGACCCGCTCGACCGTGTTCCGCAGTTCGCGTACGTTCCCCGGCCAGGTGTATTTCTTGAGGGCTTCGATGGCATCTTCCGCAAAGGTCTTCGCCGGTCTTCCGTAGTCCGCCGAGAATCGCCGGTTGAAGTGCTCGACCAGCAGCGGGATATCCTCGCTTCGCTCGCGGAGCGGCGGCACCTGGAACGGAATGACGTTGAGCCGATAGAAAAGATCGGCGCGGAAGTTTCCGTTATCGATAAGCGAATCGAGCTGTTTGTTGGTCGCCGAGATAACGCGGACATCGACCTTGATCGCGGTATTGCTGCCGACCGGTTCGAAGCGCTGTTCCTCAAGCACCCGAAGCATTTTCGCCTGCACCCGCGGCGACATATCACCGATCTCGTCCAAGAAAAGCGTCGCTCCATCGGCGATCTCAAACTTGCCTTTCTTATTGGCAAGCGCACCGGAGAACGCACCTTTCACATGGCCGAAGAGTTCGGATTCGACGAGGTCTTCCGGGATCGCGGCTGAATTTATCTCAACGAAAGGGGCCGCCCGCCGCTTCGACTGCGAGTGGATCGCCCGGGCGACCAGCTCCTTTCCCGTTCCGCTCTCGCCGGAAATGAGCACGCGGCCATCCGAGGGAGCAACTATAGAGATCTGCTTGCGGAGAGCCCGCATCGCGACCGATTCGCCGACCATCACGTATTCATCGGCGAGGTCCTGCTGAAGCTGTTGATTTGTCCGTTCGAGTTCGCGTTGGCGGACGGCGTTCTTCACCGTGACGATCGTCCGCTCAAGGCTGAGCGGCTTTTCAATAAAATCAAAAGCACCGAGCTTGGTCGAGCGGACGGCAGTCTCGATATTCCCGTGGCCGGAGATCATTACGACGGCTGCGTCGTTTCCCTCTTCGCGGAGTTTCTGCAGCGTCTCGAGCCCGTCAATGCCATCTCCGAGCCAGATATCGAGCAGGATGCACGCAAAATGCTCTTTCCGCGTGACCTCAAGGCACGCCTCGCCCGTCGCCGCATCCGTAACGTCAAACCCCTCGTCCTCAAGCACCCCGCGAAGCGTCTCGCGAATACTCGGCTCGTCGTCAACAATAAGAACAGAACTCATCAATTAACTACCGGCAGTTCAATGATAAACCTGGAAACGCTTCTAAGTCCTCATGCACCTGCGAAGCATCTTTTGCGGAAACTCGGCTCATGATCAACACTAATACAGTTGTCACGTTAATTTATGCCTCACTGTGTATGCCGCATAGGCAGCGGTCGTAGCAAAACGAACTAGACTCATTATCGGCCAAAACCAGGTTACAAGAACAACCAAGTTAGACCTGCGGGACATGTCATAGATGCCGTAACAGATCCCGTTTGCATCACAGACAGTGGACTCCTGGTAAAAAGGTGCGGTGAGGTACACGTACAATGCCGCCACAGCGAACGACAGCCACCAACTGAAACTCTGGCAAAGAAAGGATAGCCGTTTCGCCAACAACAAGACCCCTACTCGTACACAAAAAACAATCCCAACTAACACGACCAACCCGACTTGAATCAAGACACCGCGGGGCCAGTTAGGTTCGAGCGCGATCTCGGCTATCAACATCGACTGATAAGTCGCATACAGCTCATTAAAAACCGCCAGAATCATCAGGCAAGTCCCAACGATTCCAATCGCACGGCTTCGTACCACTAATTCCCGATATGCCTTGAACCAATTACTCGACATAAATCAACTTTGGATCGTCAGTTCAATGATAAACCTTGAGCCTTTTGGCTTGTTTACTGCGGCGATTATCTTGCCGCCGTGTTCGCTGATAATACGCTGGACTATCGCGAGGCCGAGGCCGGTGCCGCGGCCCTTGGTCGAAAAATATGGCTGAAAGAGCCGCTGAAGGTCGGCCGGCTGAATTCCCTTTCCGTTGTCCGTCACCTCGGCGACGATTATATCGCGTGCCGATTCATAGCGGGTCGTCACGCGGATCAGATTCTCGTCGCCATGCTCCTCAAATGCCTCGTAGGCGTTCTCGATCAGGTTAACAAAAACGCGTTTGATCTGCTCGGCGTCGAGCATCGTCGGCGGAAGGCCATCGGCCAGCTCAGTTTCAAGCCGTGCCTCGCCGCCGCGGCCCTCATACATCGCCACCGCCTGGCGGATAATCTCGTTGAGGTCGCCGGGCTGCGGTTTCGCGTTCGGCAATCGTGCAAACCGAGAGAACTCATCGACCATCGTCTTGAGCGATTGCACCTCGCGGATTATAGTGCTGGTGCCGTCGCGAATCACCTTTACGGTCTGGCCGTCGGTGGTGTGGATATCGTCCGCGGTTCCGTTGGCCTCGGCAAAACGCTTTGCGATCCGCTCGGCCGAAAGCTGAATAGGCGTCAACGGATTCTTGATCTCGTGTGCCATCCGGCGGGCCACTTCCTGCCAGGCGGAGGCACGCTGTGCGGCGATGAGTTCCGAGAGATCTTCCATCACGACAACCGCACCGGCTTCATTCTCAAGCGCCGTCGCCGTTATCGCGACCGGTATCTCGACCGCATCGATCGACGCTTCATTCTCGGGCCTGAGCTGCGTTTGGTCCGAGGCGTGGCCGATCCGCCTTGCCCGCGAGACGAGAGTTTCGATCACACGGCGGTTCTCCTCGCCGAGCAGCGTCCCGAGCTCGAGTCCCTTGAAATCTGCCGTTTCGAGCTTCAGCATCCGCACCGCCGCACGGTTGATCGTCGTTACGCGTCCGTCCGCATCGAGCGAGACGACGCCGGTCGGGAGCGAATCGAGCACGGTCTCGATATATCGCCGCCGCTCGCGGATCTCCGCCGAGCTTTCCTCGAGCTTGCCGGACATCTCATTGAACGCTCCGACCAGCAGTGCAAGCTCGTCTTCGGCCGGAGCGTCCACGCGATGTCCGAGGTTGCCCTTTGCGATCTCGCGCGCACCTTCGGCGAGTGCCTTGATCGGGTCGGTCAGCCCGCGAGCAACGTAGATCGCCGTCCACGATGAAGCGAAGATGAGCAGGAATGTCAGCACGCCGAGAGTTAGAAAGCCGAGCTGGCGGACCGTGATCTGACGCTCCTTCATCCGGTCAAACTCGACCAGCGATTCCTGAAAGCTCTGTCCCGCGATCTCGCCCGAAAGCTTATCGGGGATTATACGCAGCTTCCTTCCATCGGTAAGCCCGGTCGTAACGACATCAAACCCGCCGGCCTCGTTTATATATACCTCGGGCAGGCTTCCGCTCTTTGCTTTTGCCAATAGGTCGTCGAGCTCGGCTTTCCGTCCTGGCGTGCCGAGCTTCGTTGAAGAGGCTAATACATTTCCGCGGGCATCGACCACCTCAATGTGCGAGAGGTTCGCCGCCTCCGCGATCTCACGAAGGCCGGACTCCGACACTTCGCGTCCGCCGATCGCTGCCGCAAGGGCGCGTGCGTCGCGAAGCAGGCCGGCGGCATGATCGGCAATAGCCTCATCACGGGCCTGCGTCAGCACATTCTCCGGTATCTGCGAGAACCAGCGTTCGATCGCCCGGTTCATAAAGAGATAAGAGAAGCCGGCCATCGCTACGATCGGCAAAAGGCTGATGGCAAAAAAGTAGAGGAACAGCCGCGTCTTGATCCGCGAACCAAGCTGTAGCTGCCGACGCTCGCGGACGAGCTTAAGCACGCTTCGGAGAAAGATGAACCCGAAGATAATGAAGGCGAAGAAGTTGAGCGATGAGAGCGCGTAGAGAAGCAGCGTGTCGCTTGCCGTCTGGACCGAAAAATCTTTCCAGAGGTTCGAGGTCTGCAACAGGAAAAGCACGACGAACGAGACGACGACGAAGATCCCTGTCAAGATCGCCGTTTTTCGCCGGTCGGGCTTGTTCTTTTCCGTCGCCATTTTGCTAGAGTTTAGCATAAATGGAAGTTCCGGCAGCCGTATTGTGCCGCCGAGGGTAGTTCGCTAAACTTTGCAGAACATGACGGTTTCGTCAATATTCTTCGGGCCTGACGGCCTACTCAGAAGCGGCTGGCGCTTTGGTGTTTTTTCGGCGCTTTTCTTCGTTGCGGGCATATTCCTCGGCGGCATCGCATTCGTGCTTACAAGTCCGCTCGACATCGAAAGCGGGCCGGGCTCATCAGCGTTTCTTTTCGTCAATGGCGTACTAATGACGGCAGCGGCCTTGCTCATCGGCTGGCTCTGCGCTCGAAAGCTCGAAGGACTGCCGTTCAGTTCGCTCGGTGCATCGTTTACATCCGGTTGGTTGCAGAATCTGGTTATCGGCAGTCTGCTTGGGGCGGGAACGCTGTCGCTTGCGATAGCGATTGCATGGGCATTCGGCGGGGTTTCGTTCTCGGTCAATGCGGCCGGATCTTCGGCGATCATTCAAACGATGCTGCTCTCGTTCGCCGTATTTGCTGCGGCCGGTGCGGCCGAGGAAGCTCTTTTCCGCGGTTACATCTTTCAGACGTTCGACCGCTCACGGCTGACGCTTTTTGCGATCGTGCTTACCTCGTTGCTATTCGCGACCGTCCATAACGCCAACCCGAATGCCTCGCTTTTTTCCTGGGGAAATACGTTTCTCGCCGGCATCTGGTTTGCTGTCGCGTATCTACGGACCCGCGACCTTTGGTTCGCGACCGGGTTGCACGTAATGTGGAACTGGATGCAGGGGGCGTTTTTTGGCATCGAGGTAAGCGGACTGCGTGAACTTGTTCCCGCACCGCTTCTCACGGAAACCGATGCCGGGCCGGCTTGGCTTACCGGCGGAAGTTACGGGCTCGAGGGCGGCATTGCCTGCACCGTAGCCTTGCTCATTTCGACCGCATTGATCTGGTTCGTGCCCGGGCTTAAACGGTCTGGATCTTGAAGGAAATATCGACGGCACGTGCCGAGTGCGTCAACCGGCCGACCGAGATCAGGTCAACGCCCGCCTCGGCATAGGACCGAACGCGGTCGAGATCCATTCCGCCCGAGGCTTCGATAAGCACATTCGGGTTCAGGCTGCGCGACATTTCTACTAGCTTTGCCGCTTCTTCCGGCGACTGATTATCGAGCATAACGATGTCCGCACCGGCCTCGATCGCCTCGCGGAGCTGCGCCCAATTGGAGATCTCGACCTCGATCTTGTGAAGATGGCCGACCTTCTGTTTCGCGGCAATTACAG
Source organism: Acidobacteriota bacterium (assembly GCA_019639135.1). Lineage (GTDB taxonomy): Bacteria > Acidobacteriota > Blastocatellia > Pyrinomonadales > Pyrinomonadaceae > OLB17. Next base: position 40,012 of record JAHBSL010000002.1, on the reverse strand, counting down.
CCTCGGTAACTCCGCCGGCGAGCGTGATGTGGTTGTCCTTGATCAGGACTCCATCATCGAGGCCCAGCCGATGGTTCTTACCGCCGCCGACCGTTACGGCATATTTTTCAAGCAAGCGAAGGCCGGGCGTCGTCTTGCGCGTATCGACGATCGCCGCGTTCGTCCCCTCGACGGCTCGAACGTATTGCCGGGTCAGAGTCGCCACGCCGGACATCCGCTGGAGCAGATTGAGCGCGACCCGCTCGCCGGTGAGAAGCACATCGGCAAAGCCTTTGAGCGAGCCGAAGATCGTGCCCTCCTCAACCTCATCGCCATCCTGAAAGCCGGTCTCGATCTCCGGAATTTCCGGGTCAAGATGCAGAAAAACGGCCTCGGCAATGTTAAGCCCGCAGATGACCAGATATTCCTTTGCCAAAAATCGGCCAATGCCGCGAACCTCGTCCGGCACCGTCGCCGTGGTTGTAATATCCCCGCGGCCGATGTCTTCAGCCAAAAAATGCCCGATGGTCGAAATGACCTCTCCGTTATCCAGCCAATTCATATCTCTTTCTGCGAAATATTTCCGATTCCCTGACCCAAATGATAGCAAAGATTCGTTATTGAGGTTAGAAACTTTTGATCATTTGGCACATTGGCCGGGCGCCCCGCTCCCGGCCTGTGAAAATGGACATTAAGATCAGACAAAAGGAGAATCCAGGTGAAAAACAGAATTCAATTAGCGGCCGCATGTGCCGTACTTCTCGCCGTTGGGCTTGCCTGCAACTTTAGCACGGCAAACATGAGCAGCTTCAAGGTCGGCAAGGATAAGGCCGTGACGCAGGAAGCGACAAGTTTCAAGGCAGGCGAGACCTTATACGGAGCGGCGGTCATCTCAAATGCGATGAGCAAAACGACGGTCAAGTTTAATCTTTCGGCAGACGATGTGAAGGGAATGACGAAAGGTGAAATGATCAAGGGATCGAACGTCGATGTTTCAGTGCCGGAGGGCGGCGGAACGGCGACTTATTCGCTGCCGCTGCCGGGCAATATTCCCGGCGGGAAATATATTCTAACGGCCGATATGCATAATGAGGCTGGCGAGAAAAAAGATGGGAAGACGGTTGCCGTCACGATCGAAGCCGGAAAGGCTCCGGCTCCAACACCGGAAACCACCGATGACAGTGAGGACAACTCGACAAACAGCGACGACAGCAATTAGGCCGACGAAGACCTATCGCTTGATCTAAAAACACTTGGCCACGGATGAGTGCGGAATTCGGAACTCCGTTTCCGCACTCACCCGCGGCCATTTTTACTATCGGAGAACCCGGTCAAGGGATCGGTGCTTCGATCTTTATGTCGCTCACGGCGTACTCATAAATGCCTATTAACGAACTAGCGGTTTTCCCGGAGTCTTCGTTAATAGCTCGATTCTCTAGTCGTAGTAGTTTGCCATCCTTCGCGAGCCAGTATCGAGACTCGTTTAGCCAACGGGTCTTCTTCTTCGTTTTCTCATTAGTGAATGAGTACCGCATCCTGTGAACCAGAACGTCGTTCCGCTCTCCGTTCAAAAACTCTGAAGACTTGATGTAGCTATACTCGACGTCGACGTCACTCGAAATCCCTGTCATGCGCTTCGGCGAACAATCCTCATTGTATCTCTCCCAACGCCGCCTGCCTTCACGACAGAAAAATACGCTTCCTACCCTCACCATCTCTATCGAACTTTTTTGTCCTTTGTACGTCGACGTTTCAATTACTCGGATTCGATCAGCGGAAAGATATTCTCGTATGGTAACGGTTTCGTCGAAAACAACACTCGCATCAAACTCCCGTTCTGTAATGGTTGTTTTCCTGGGGAAGGTTCTTTCGGATTGCGCGTAAGCCGCGTCTATAGCACTTCGATATTCTACTTGTGAGATCTGCACTTCCTGAGCATAGCTATTGGCAAAACAAACCAATTGCGTAAAGGTAACCAGACATACGAAAAGAAAACACTTCATTACTTGAAAGCCTCCAGGTTCGAATTGAGAGTTGCGGTTTGTTGTTCGATCTCCGCTTTGCGCTCGCGAAGGGCTTCGACCTTTTCGGCCGGGGCTTTGTTGACGAAATCTTCGTTGGAAAGCTGCCCGGCCAGGCGCTGATATTCTACATCAAGTTTGTTGATCTGGTTCTGCAATCTTTCGCGTTCCTTGTCGAAATCGATCAGCCCCTCGAGCGGGACCGCGATCTCGGCATTCGCGATCACGGCTTTTGCCGAGGCCTTTGGAACGTCGAGCGTTTCACCCAACACCAATTTATCAGCCCGTGCGAGCTTTAAGATCTGGGCCTCATTTGCGGCGAGAATAGCCTGGTTTTCCGCAGCCGCCGCGACATGAACGGCGACGCGGTCCGAGGGCTTGATGTTCATCTCGGTCCGGATATTACGGACACGGCGGATAGTATCGATCACGAGGTGCATTTCGGCCTCGGCATTCGGATCGACCGCATTTGCGTCACCCGGCGGGAACGCCGCGAGCATGATGGTCGCCTCGGCATTCTGATATGCCTTGGCATGCATTTGTGACGAGATTCCCGGGAGTTTCAGCCAGAGTTCCTCGGTCAGATAGGGCATAAATGGATGGAGCATCCGCAGGGCGATCTCAAGAATGGTCAGGATCCGTGAAGTTGCCTCGACATCGCCGGAGTTGATCTCGTCCTTCTTTAGCTCAATGTACCAATCGCAGAAATCGTCCCAGACGAAGTGATAAAGCAATGAAACTGCCGTGTGGAACTCATACCTCGAAAGCGATCGGTTAACGTCCATCGCCGTCTGGTTCAGCCGCGAAATGATCCACCTGTCCGGAAGCGAAAGGGCCGACCGATCCATTAAACTCGCGTGGTCCACGGCCGCATTCTCGGAATTCATCAGGCAGAAGCGCGTCGCGTTCCAGATCTTGTTAGCGAAGTTACGATATGTTTCTACGCCGGTGTCGTTCCATTTGATGTCGGCTCCGGTCGCAACAGATGCGAGGTAGATCCGTGTCGCATCAACGCCGAATTTATCGAACATCTCCAACGGATCGACGCCGTTGTTGCGCGACTTGGACATCGGTTTGCCGTCCTTGCCCAAAACGGTGCCGGTCACAACAACGTCCTCAAATGCCTTCTTGCCAGTGAACTTCTTCGTCAGCATTATCATCCGCGAAACCCAGAGGAAGATGATGTCTCGGCCAGTGACAAGGACGTCAGTCGGGAGGAAGGTTTCCAGATCGGTGAGCGGTAAGCGGTTAGCAGTGAGCAGATCTGAGCCCGCGTCCTTTCTGCTAACTGCTGACGGCTCACTCCTAACTTCACCTGTCCAGCCTAACGTAGAGAACGCCCAGAGTCCGGACGAGAACCACGTGTCGAGAACGTCCTGATCCTGGGTCAGCTCGGTGGTTCCGGCCTGTTCATATGCCTCTACGGCAGTTCGGGCGACGAAGACGTTGCCATCATTGTCGTACCACGCCGGGATCTGATGCCCCCACCAGAGCTGTCGAGAAATGGTCCAATCTTTTAGGTTTTCCAGCCATGCTGTATAGACCTTTTCGTGCGGGACCTGCGGGTGAAAGTGCGGAACGCCCTCGGACCGCATCAGATCGAGAGCGATGTCGCGCATCTCGTCCATCTTGACGAACCATTGCTTTGAAAGGATCGGCTCGACCACGGTCTTGCAGCGTTCGCAGATCGGGAGCGAGACCTCGTAGTCCTCGATCTTTTCGAGCAGGCCGAGTTCTTCGAAGCGTTCGACGACAATCTTGCGTGCCTCAAAGCGGTCTATGCCGTCGAAGTCCTTGCCGGCCGCAGCGTTCATCGTGCCGTCCTCGTTCATTACAAGAAGCAGATCAAGCCCATGACGCTCGCCAACCAGGTAGTCGTTGGGGTCATGGGCCGGTGTGATCTTCACCGCTCCGGTGCCGAACTCCGCTTCGACATATTCATCGGCAATGATCGGGATCTCGCGGTCGGTCAGCGGCAGTTCGACAGTTCTGCCGATCAGGTCTTTGTAACGTTCGTCCGAGGGATTGACGGCAACGGCCGTGTCGCCGAGCATCGTTTCCGGACGCGTCGTCGCGACCGTGATCGTTCGGTCGGTTCCATTGACAGGGTATTTGAGGTAAACGAGCTTACCGTCCTTCTTCGATTCTTCCTTGACCTCAAGGTCGGAGAGCACCGTTTTATCTCGCGGGCACCAATTAACGATCCGAAGCCCTCGATAGATCCAGCCCTCTTTGTAGAGCGTGCAGAAAACGTTGCGGACGGCGAGCGAGAGACTCTCATCCATAGTGAAGCGATGCCGAGACCAATCGACCGAGACACCTTCGCGGCGCATCTGCTCCGTGATCGTATTGCCGTATTGCTCCTTCCAGGCCCAGGCTCGGCGAATAAACTCCTCGCGGCCGATATCGAGCGGCGACTTCCCCTCGTCCTTCTTAAGCTGTTCTACGACCTTTCGCTGGACTGAGATGCCGGCGTGATCCGTGCCCGGCAGCCAGAGCGTTCGAAAGCCCTGCATCCGCTTCCAGCGTGTCAGCACGTCCATTATCGTGTGCTGGAGGGCATGGCCCATGTGGAGCGAACCCGTTACGTTCGGCGGCGGAATGACGATCGAGTAGGTCGGTGCGGCAGGGTCTTCATTGATCTCAGGAGCGAAATAACCGTTCGCTTCCCAACGCTGATAGTGGCTTTCCTCAGCCGTTTTCGGGTCGTAGGCTTTAGCGATTTCCATATGGATAAAACTGAGATTCTAAAACAAAACCGGCCGGTTTTCATCTCGCACGAGATGACCGGCCGGCTGATCTTTAAGATAAACGGGTTTAGGCGGTCCGATTGAGCTTTTCTGCGACCCTCGTTGCGATCAGATCGATCAATTCATCGGAAAGGGCGACCACCCTTTCATTGCTTTCGGCATTTAATGCTTCTCTCTCGGTGGTGAAGCGAACCGGATTTGGCGGATGCACTACTTCCGGAATCTCAAGGAGGTCAATGTCGTTCCAATTGGAATCGCTCATCGAAGGCAATTCCCCGGTCTCGAATTGACTACCGGCACCCAAATGCTCAGCATTTTTTCCGGTAGATGAATCATCGAGACCAAGCGGCGACCACTTCTCCGATTGAGGAACGACCGGCTCGAACTCGAAACCGTCACTAACCGGGACCAAACGCTCGGTCTCTGCTTCATTATCAATTAGATCATCTCGCTTGGGATGTGGAGCGTAGTTGCCGGTCGTCATCTCGTCAGTTACGGCATCACGATCTGTTCTATGTTCGTAGTTGTAGGCGGGCACATCGGCTACAGCTTCGGTATCGCCATTTGTCCAGCTTGACTCGGACGACCCGCTCCGCTCGACATTTGCAATTGGTTGCTCAGTCAGTGGTGTCTCTGGCGGAACGGTGTGTTCATCGTACAATTGTCCGGCCATCGGCATCTCTGTTTCAAAAGCGGTCGACGAATACTGGGTCTCGATCATCTCATCGTCGAGGCCTTGGTCGCTGAACTCGAATTCTACGGTCTCGGCATTTGCCGGGATCTCATGAATGCTTCGGTGGTAGAGCGACTCGATGTCTGAGTGATTCGGATCATCGCCCCTAATGCTCTCGACCGAACCCTCTCTTTCCATCGAATCTCTGCTGTTAACCAATTCATTGACCTGATGAACGAGTTGACGGATAGATTGGAAAGGCTTGGTCACCGAAGCACTTGCCCCGACCGCCGAGGCCATCTGCTCGTCAAATGGTTCGAAGGATCCGGCCAGCAGAACCACCGGTGTGAAATGACCGCTCACGTCCGAACGGATCGCACGACATATTTCGTATCCATCCGGACCTGGCATATTCACATCTGCCAGGACGATATCCGGACGCTCCGCACGAAGAAGGCTCATCGCGGACTCACCATCTGGGGCCGTAAAGACCTCGTATCCTTCTTCGGTGAAGGTAAGTTTGATGACCTTTTGTATCGTTACAGAGTCGTCTGCGATCAATAGCTTGCGATTGCTCACGATAATTGCTCCTAAAACAAAGGAAAACGAAGGTTTGCCCTCAAAAAGCTAACACCTTAGGCTTGCGGACGTCAAGAAAATCCGAACTTAAGTAGCGTTCGCGGCAGTCTCGCCCTTCCTAATTCTGACGAGTTCTCCGGCGAGCCGGATCGCCTCCATCATACTAGAATGCTCTGCAATGCCCTTGCCGGCAATATCGAACGCCGTGCCGTGATCGACCGAGGTCCTGATCAACGGCAGGCCCAGCGTAACATTAACTCCCTTGCCGAATGAAAGACACTTAACGGCGATCGTCGCCTGATCATGATAACACGCTATGACCGCGTCGAACTCGCCGGAATTGCACCTTAGGAAAACCGTGTCTGCGGCGAAAGGCCCGCAGACGTCGATCCCCTCATCACGGCAAACTTCGATGGCCGGGGTCATCTCTGCTGCCTCCTCGGTGCCGAACATTCCGTTCTCAGAGGCATGTGGATTCAAGCCCGCAACCGCGATCTTGACCGACCGGCCAAGCAGCTTCGCCATTTCTGCCGACGTAAAGCGGATCAGTTCAGCCAGCCTTCCGCGCGTTACACGTGCGATCGCATCCTTTAATGAAAGATGCGTCGAAAGAAGTACAACGCGAAGTTGCCCTGCGAAGAAACTCATCGCAAAGCGATCAGTGCCGGTCAATGCCGCAAGAAACTCCGTGTGGCCCGGGAAATCATAACCGCCTAGCGAGAGCGACCGCTTGCTGATCGGAGCTGTCGCGATCGCGTCGAGCCGACCTTCGCTCCAAAGATTCACCGCAGCCTCGATATATTCACCTGCCGCCTTCCCGCAGACAGCGTTCTCAGTTCCGGGTACGACCGATCCCGAGATGTTATGGAGGTCAAAAACTACAGCCTTCCCGGCCTTTGGCATTTCGCCCGACTCAAGTTCAATGCCGATCTTAAGCCTGTCAACCTCAGCCCGAAGGAAAGCAAGATCGCCGATGATCAAAAACTCGGCCGATTCGCGCAACTCCATGTCCGCAAGAGATCTAAGCACGATCTCAGGGCCGATCCCGGCAGCATCGCCGATGGTGATCCCGATACGCGAATGGCCGGAAGATGAAAGCGGCGGCATCGAAGTCGTGTTCACACGACAATGATACCACCGCTAATGATCTAAAAGTTAACCGCGAAGTTAATAGCGATCAATCCGCCTGCCGACGAATGAAGGTCGGAACGTCGAGGTCCTCACTTCCGCGAGGCTCAACGGGAATGAAAGGAACGCCGCCAGCGTTAGCGGCAACCGGCATTGCGGCGGTCCGCGGCAACGGCATCGAGGCCGCGGCCGCCACATCAAATCCGGTCGCGATCACGGTAACCTTGATCTCGTCATCCATATCTTCGCGGAAGACGTTGCCCCAGATGATATCCGCGTTCTCGTCGGCCTCGCTTTCGATCATACCGATCGCGTCCTCGATCTCGCCGAGCGGCATCCGCGAACTTCCGGTTACATTAATCAAAGCGGCCTGGGCTCCGGTGATCGAGTTCTCTTCGAGAAGCTTGTAGTCAAGCGCCTCGCGCATCGCTTTCGAAGCTGCGTCCGGCCCCTTCGCTGAACCGACGCCCATCAGGGCAACGCCGCGGCCCTTCATCACCGTGGTCACATCGGCGAAGTCGAGGTTAACGACGCCGGGCGTCGTGATCAGATCTGTAATGCCCTGAACGGCCTGAAGCAACACCTCGTCGGCTTTCTTGAACGCGTCCATCACGGTGATATTCTCCTGAACCTCGCGGAGACGAGCGTTAGGGATCGTGATGATGGTATCAACACAGCCGCGGAGTTCGGCTAGGCCACGCTCGGCCTGGGCCATCCGCTTCTTTCCTTCCATGCCGAAAGGCTTAGTTACCACCGCAACCGTAAGAGCACCAAGCTCGATCGCAAGCGATGCAACGATCGGAGCGGCTCCGGTCCCGGTTCCGCCGCCGAGTCCGGCAGTGACAAAGACCATGTCAGAGCCTTCGAGAACTTCGAGAAGTTTCTCGTGATCTTCGAGAGCGGCATCGCGACCGGTGTCGGGATTAGACCCGGCACCGAGGCCACGCGTCGAGCGATTGCCGAGCTGGATCTTGATCGGGGCCTTTGAGGCATTCAGCGCCTGCAGGTCCGTGTTCGCAACGATGAACTCGACGCCCTTGATCCCTTCCTCGATCATTCGGTTCACCGCGTTCCCGCCGCCGCCGCCAACTCCGATCACCTTGATCCGGGCGCCGGTAATGGGCGGTTCGTCGATAAACATCTTGATACCACTAGTGTTCATTTCGTGTCCTTAATTTGCAAAATCCAATCAATTCCTGCCCACACAGGAAACCAACAATTCGATGTTTTCGGTGAAATGCTGACGAGTGCAATATCAACTATATATAGTGTTGATGGGAAAAGAGCATACAACCATTTGTGTAAAAAATCTAGTCAACAATTACCAACTATCGAAATTTTTCGCGAAAATTTTCAAACCACGCCCCAAGTTTGCCCGTTCCGCCGCGAGTACCTCCGCCCTCGCGCATCTGCTCGCGGAAAGAACGAAGAGCAAGTCCGCAAGCGACCGCCCATTCGGGCGATTCGATCTGCTCGACCAAGCCGCCGAACATTCGCCGAGAAGGAAGCCCGAGGCGGGTCGGAGCATCGAAAACCTGCTCCGCTATCTCGACCATTCCACGAGGCATCGAACCGCCGCCGGTGAGCACAACTCCGCTCGGTATCTGCGCTCCAGCGGCCGCGACCTCGCCCGCAAGATGCTGGAGCAGTTCGATCGCTCGCGGCTGCATGATGTCGCAGAGAATCTCTTTCGAAAGCCCGCGCGTCTCGCTTCGCCCGACCGGTGTTATCTCGATCATTTCCGCCCGCTCCTGGTCGTCCATCAAAAAAGTAGCAACACAGCCGTAGCGATGTTTGATCTCTGCCGCCTCCTGCATCGAGACACGCAAGCCGACAGCGAGGTCCTTTGTGAAATGCAATCCGCCGAACGGGAACACCGCGGTGTGCTGGACTGCCCCGCGGCCGAAGATGTTTAGGCTCGTGATCTCGGAACCGATGTTGACGACCGCACATCCATACTCCTTGTCGTCATCGGTCAGAGTGCTTTCAGCGGCCGCGATCGGTTCGATCATCATTCGCTCTACATCGATACCTGCTCGCCGGACCGCCTTCTCAAGATTTTGACGTCCGGCACTCGGACCAGTGACGACGTGAACGAGGGCTTCGAGCCGCGAACCGCTCATCCCAATAGGCTCGGTTATGCCGTCCTGGCCGTCGATGATGAATTCCTGCGCAACACGGTCGAAAACTTCCCATCCTGAAGGTAGCTGAACAGCGCAAGCCGACTCTACAGCGCGCTCAACATCCTCATTGCTGATCTCGCGACCGGCGCCGGCGACGGCAACTACGCCGTTCTTATTCTCTCCGCGGAAATGCTCGCCGGAAAGATTTACTGCAGCGGCTTTGATCTCGAGCCCGCTGACACGCTCTGCCTCATCAATAGCCTTTCGGATACTCTCGGCAACGGCTTCCGCTCCGGTAACGATCCCGCGGCGAAGACCGCGTGAATCGCTCCGGCCGATACCGACGACCTTCAACGAACCGTTGTCGGAGGCTTCGCCAACAACGCACCGTACACGGCTCGTCCCGATATCAAGTCCTATCGCGTGGATCTCGTTCTTCATAACATTCATTTAACTGCGGACTTTCGCGGCTTAAGGTTGAGAGTCGAGCCGACCAACTCGACGCCTTCAAAATCAGCGGATTTTCCGGCTATCGCCTTGAGGCCGCGTTCGAGATTCTCACCAAAACTATCTTTGCCGACCTCAAGCGAAACCGTAATGCCGCCTTCATCGGCGATCGCCCGAGGTACACGAACATTGGAAAGATCGACCAACGATACGCGATCGAGCACGCCGTGGATCTTCCAATCTTCGATCATCTTTGAATAGAGCTTCACGCGCTCAAGATTTTCTTTGTCCGCCGTCTGCGACTTCTCTTCGTCCCAGCCGATCATCGCGACCGGCAGCCCAGGTTCCGGCCCGGCCGCTTCGGCGAGAACGACGCCATCTTTGGTCACAAGAAACTCGCCTTTCTTCATCCGCACGACCGCCGCGGGCTTGTGCTCTTCGATGCTTACGATTATCGAATTTGGGAGCCATCGGGAGACCGAGGCCGAGCGGACAAAGGTCAGCTTCTCGATCCGTTCTTTGACCGACGCGAGGTCGGCAGTCCATGCGCTGTTCTCTGCCGCCTCGGCATTGACGATTCGCTCTATCGTCTCACGCGGAGCACGCTCGATTCCCGAGATCTCGACCCGCGTCACGACGAAGAAATCCGAATTGACGATCGTCCTTATCCCGAAATAGCCGATTACTCCGATGCAAAGAAGCATCGCCATTGAAAGGATGAGCGGAAGCACACGAGCCGAACCACCGCCATTGCTGACGGCCTTACGGTTGCGGGCAGGCTTCCGTTTTCGCTCCGTGCCGGACCGCTTAGTTTTTACTGCATTCGGTCGTTTCGCCATTTAATCTTACTGCCTACCCTCGGTTCTTGAGAGCTTCCAAAAGTTCATCGGACAGCCGCGTCACGGTCCCCGCACCGAGCGTGATCACAAGGTCGCCTTCAGCAAGGATCGGCACGATCTTCGCAGCCGCAGTTTCGATATCTCCGATGTAGGTCACATTCTTGTGGCCGTATTTCTTGATGTTCTCTACCAGCACCTCGGCCGTGATGCCCTCGATCGGCGGCTCACTCGCCGGGTAAATATCGAGAACGTAGAGAACATCCGCGTTGTTAAATGCCAACGCGAACTCGTCCATCAATTCCTGTGTTCGCGAATAGCGATGCGGCTGGAACGCGACGACGGTCCTGCGACCGGCGGCGGCATTCTTGGCTGCGGCAAGAGTTGCAAGGATCTCGGTCGGGTGATGACCGTAGTCATCGACGACAGTAATGCCGCCGACATCGCCCTTGAATTGAAAGCGGCGATTGGCATTCTTGAAGCCCTTGAACGCCTCGGCGATCTTAGCGAAAGGCACGTCAAGCTCCATCGCAACGGCGGTCGCCGCGAGTGCGTTATAAACATTGTGCTTGCCAGGGACCGGCAGATCGATCCGCCCAAGAACTTCCGTTCCCTTCCACACCTCGAAAGTCGAACCAAAGCCGTCGGTATATTTGATCTCGTGAGCGGAGATATCTGCTTGTGCGGTCATGCCATAAGTCACACGGCGCCGTTTGATATTTGGAATGATCAACTGTACGTTCGGATCGTCAAGGCAGATGATCGCCGCACCGAAGAACGGAACCTTGTTGACAAAGTCCGTGAAGCACTGCACAACGTCGTCCATTCCCTTGTAGCTTTCCATGTGTTCCTTGTCGATGTTGGTCACCACAGCGATCGTCGGATAGAGCATAAGGAACGAGCGGTCGCTTTCATCAGCCTCGGTGACGAACCACTCGGACGAACCGACCTGTGCATTTGAACCAAGCGTTTCCACGACACCGCCGACGACGGTCGTCGGATCGACCCCCGCGTGTTTCAGGATCGTTGCGACCATCGATGTCGTTGAGGTCTTTCCGTGTGTGCCGGAAACTGCGACAGCGTACGGCTTCAGGACCATCAACTCCGCAAGCATCTCGGCTCGCGGGATCACCGGAATGCCGTTCTCCTTTGCCCTAACGATCTCGGGATTATCCGGCCGCACCGCGGACGAATAGACGACGACTTGTGCATCACCTACGTTCTCCGCCGCGTGGCCCTCGAAAATCCTGACATTGAAGTTCTGCTCAAGGCGGTCGGTATTTTTCGAACGCTTTATGTCCGAACCCGAGACCTCAAATCCTAGGCTTGCAAGTACCTCGGCAATACCGCTCATTCCGATACCGCCAATGCCGATGAAATGTATTTTCTTAACGTGTCTAAACATCTAGCTTCCTTCTATAAACTCTAAGCGCATGTCTTCAACTTTTTCTTAACGCTAAGTCGCAATGGGGCAAAGACGCAAAGTCAATTTGGTGCTCATAATTCATTGACCACTCGGTGCGTTCCGGAACTGATCCGCACATCTCCGAAGTTCATGACTAACGCGAGTCGCAGATTCATTAGCCGCAAATACGTTAAGGCTTGTGCCTCGAATATCTTGCTATAGATCGCAACTGCCTTTACCTCGACGATGTCCAAACGCTCCACAAGAAGATCGAGCCGAAGAAGCGCGGTCAGTACGCGGCCCTTGTATTTGATCGGGACCTCGACCTGACGCTGTACGCTAACACCGCGGGACTTCAACTCCCAGGCGAGCGACTCCTCATATACACTTTCAAGAAGTCCCGGCCCACCAAGTGTCTTATGAACTTCAATATCCGATTCGAGGATGATCTTACTCAATTCGTTCTCATTCATAGGTAAATGCGTGAATACAAACCATAAAAATTACCTACATTGCGACCTTGCTCCTTCGCGTCTTTGCGTTAAAAACCGCTTCGATCAAATGCTGTTCCTCAGTTCCTCTATTATGTCCGCGGTTCGCTCGGCCGCGTCCGCTCGGCCCATCGCCTTTGCCGCGGCCTCCATTTCGGAAAGCTTTTCGGCATCACCGATCGTTGAGCGAATCATGTCCGCGAGCGTTTCGCCATTAAGGTCAGCCTGCAGGAGCATCTTTGCCGCTCCGCCTTCTTCGAGCGCTTCTGCATTCTTCCGCTGATGGTCATCCGCGGCGGTCGGTAACGGGATCATTATCGAGGCCTTGCCTGCGGCGGCGAGTTCAGCGCATGTCGTTGCTCCCGCACGGCAGATCACAAGGTCTGCTCTCGCAAACTCTTCGAACATATTTGCGATGAACGGCCTAACATCCGCCATCGGGTAATCCGAACGACTGTAAAGTTCGCGTATCTTCTCAAAATCGGCCTCGCCGGTCTGGTGCGTTATCGTCAGCCGGTCTTTCAGTTCCCCAAGATGCGGCAAGGCATCGGTCATAGCATTATTGATAGCCCGAGCACCCTGTGAACCGCCGAAGATGAGCAAGTGAGCGACCTCGCCTCGCTCCTTCGGGGGAACCTCGAAGAATTCTTTTCTGACCGGATTCCCCGTCACAACGCCTTTCTTGCCGAAGTAAGGCAAAGACGCTTCGAAGGTCAGCGCCGCTTTATCGACGAATCTCGCGAGTTGGCGGTTCGTAAAGCCAGGGAGCGCGTTCGAGTCCATAACCAGTGTCGGCACACCCATTATCGCCGCCATTAGAAGCACCGGCCCTGAAACATAGCCGCCAGCTCCGACAACGACGTGCGGCCGAAACTGTCTGATGATCTGCCGCGCCTCGATGAAGCTTTTCGGCAGCACGGAAAGGCCTTTCAACTTGCCAACGAACCCGACGTTCTTAAGCCCCGCACTGTTTATCAGCGAAAGCTGAAAGCCCGCTTCGGGGACGATCCGCGTCTCAAGCCCGCGGGCCGTGCCGACGAACAATACCTCAGACGTCTCATCCCGTCGCAAAACCTCGTTTGCGACGGCGATCGCCGGGAAAATATGTCCGCCGGTGCCTCCGGCTGCGAAAAGTACCTTCATCTGTTTCACGTTGCGCGATTTCCAACGCGCGTCATTTCAATCCTGAACGGGCCTTTTTGCGTCTTACTCCGCTTGCGGCGGGCTTTTCTGGCGTATCGTCTTCCCCTGCTGCGGCAATGCTGAGCAAGATGCCGACCGCGGCAAGAGTTACGAGCACCGATGAACCGCCATACGAGATGAACGGAAGCGGTATGCCCTTCGCCGGAAGTATTGAAATAACAACACTTATGTTAAAAAGGGCCTGGACCGTTATCCCGGTTATCAAACCAATACCAAGCAGCGTCCCGAAGCGATCCGGGGCGTTCAGCGCCGCCTTTGTTCCCCGCCAGAGGAGCACCGCGAAGGCCGCGACTATCGCCAGCGTGCCGACCAACCCAAATTCCTCGCCGACCACCGAAAATATGAAGTCGGAGTGCGGATACGGCAGGTAAAAGAGCTTCTGCTGGCCTCGGGCAAAGCCTTCGCCGAGCACGCCGCCCGAACCGATCGCGTAAAGCGACTGGCAAACCTGATACCCGGCACCGGCGGCATTTTCGGGATCGCATGGATCGAGAAACGCTCCGAGCCGCCGCATCCGCCAGGGCGCCCAATACAAAGCCGCCGCAACTCCGGCCACAAAGACCCCGCCGACCGCAACAACATGAACCATCCTCGCCCCCGCCGCGAAATAAACCGCCGCGAAGATGGCGGAGATCACCATCGTCGTGCCGAGGTCCGGCTCTGCAAAGATCAATCCTGCAACAAGGCCGACGACAAGAAGCATCGGCAAAAGCGTCGCCCGAAACTCACCGACGCGGTCTGCGTTCCGCACGAGGAACCACGCCAGAAAGACCGGAAGCGTTATCTTCGCAAGTTCCGAAGGCTGCTGCGAAAGGCCGCCGTAGCGGATCCAACGCTGTGCACCATTGATGGCCGGAAAGCCGAAAACAGCCAGGAGAAGAGCTATCGTTATCAAAAGCCCGATCGAGACGACCGGAAAACTGTTGAGCCGGCGGTAATCGACGCGGCTGGCGACGAACATCACAACGATGCCGGCGACGGTAAAGCCCGCCTGCTTGTAAAAATAAGTGAACTGCGAGGCTCCAGCCGTCTCGCGATGGGCGATCATCGCCGATGCCGAATAGACCATCATCGTTCCGAAGACAGCGAGCCCGGCGGCCAACAGAAACATGATCCAATCGATCCGATCCAACTTCATAACTAAGCATCGCCTGCCGCCGCCTGCCCTCCAAGGGCAAGATTTGCTACCTCCGCTTTGAACGCCCGGCCGCGTTCTTCAAAACTACCGAACATATCGAAACTGGCGCACGCCGGTGCGAGCAGCACGGAATCGCCGGCCTCGGCCGCTTCCGATGCAAGACGAACCGCATCTGCCATCGAACCGGCCCGCTCGATCGGAGCATGCCCGGAAAGCTGCGAAGCGATGTTATCACCATCTTCGCCGTAAACTATGAGAGCCCGGACGCTCTTTTCGATCAGCGGAATGAGCGGCGAATAGGGCGCGTTCTTTCCGCGTCCGCCGATCAGAAGGACGATCTTTCCGGTGTCTTCGCCGAGAGCTTCGAGAGCTTTCAGCGTCGCATCGACAGAGGTGGCTTTCGAGTCGTTATAGAAGCGGACGCCGCCGACCTCATCTACAAATTCGATCCGGTGTTCGACGCCGCGGAAGCGAGCGACCGTCTCACGCATCGATTCCGGCGAGGCACCGCAGGCCAGCCCCGCGGCCATCGCGGCAAGCACATTCTCAACGTTGTGAAGCCCGCGGATCGCTATCTCATCACGTGTGGTCAGCACTCTTTCTTTTCCGCCGCTCCGCGAAACAAGCTCGCGGCCGCGGAGAAATAGGCCCTCGTCGAGTTCCTTCGCCACGCTGAAGATCGCAACATGAGCGCGAAGTCCGGATGCCCATCCGGCGGTGACCTCATTATCGGCGTTGAGCACGGCGAGGTCCTCGGGAGTCTGGTTCATAAAGATCCGATGCTTCGCCGCAGCGTAGTCCGAGAAAAGGTCGTAGCGATCGAGGTGATTCGGCGTTACGTTCAGGCAAAGCGCCACACGCGGGTGCAGATCGACGATCGTTTCAAGCTGAAAGCTCGAAAGCTCGGCGACCGTCCACGTATCATCATCAGCCTGGTCGATAAGATCGATGAGCGGGGTTCCGATATTGCCTCCGACAAGCGTCTTAAGGCCGGAGTCTTTGAGTATCTCGCCGATCAGAGTTGTCGTGGTCGTCTTGCCGTTCGAACCAGTGACCCCGACCATTCGGCCTCTTAGGAAACGATACGCAAGCTCGACCTCGCCGATCACTTCGCCATCTTTGCGGTCAACATATCGTGCCGGGATCGACCCTGTCGGAACGCCCGGCGAGATGACCACAAGATCGATCTGATCAAGCAGCCAGGAAGGGATCTGCCCGTCGATCAGACCGACGCCGTTCGCTTCTTTCAAAGATCTTGCCGCTTCGCTCCACTCGGCAATCGGCTTTCGGTCATGCAAAGCAACGGTCGCCCCGCGCTCGGCGAGGAATCTAGCCGACGATATTCCCGACCTACCGGCTCCAAGTACCAATGCTTTGCGGCCATCGACCTTCATCTTTATTTCGAGACCAGCTTACAGCTACTAGCTAATAGCTAACAGCTTTGCTTTACCTTAACTTCAGCGTCGATAAGCTTAACAACGCAAACAGAATCGCTACGATCACGAAGCGAAAAACTATCTTTGGCTCCTTCCAGCCTGCCATTTGAAAGTGGTGGTGGAGCGGCGCCTGAAGAAATATCCGCTTGCCGACACCGCTCGTTCTTTTCGTGAATTTGAAGAAGGAAACCTGGATCATCACCGAAAGCGCTTCGATGATGAAGATGCCCCCGATGAACGGCAGCAAAAACTCTTGCTTGGTCAGGATCGCAACCGTTCCGAGGGCTCCACCAATTGCAAGCGATCCAACGTCGCCCATAAATACCTCGGCAGGTGGCGCGTTATACCAGAGAAACCCAAGGCTTGCCCCGACCATCGCTCCGCAAAAGACCGTTAGTTCGCCTGCGGCCGGAATATGCGCAAGGTCAAGATATTCTGCCCAACGGCGGTCGCTCGAAACATAGGTCAAAGCGGTCAATGCCGCCATCGCGATGAATGTAACGCTCGTCGCAAGCCCATCGAGGCCGTCCGTAAGATTCACCGCGTTCGAAGAGCCGAGTAGGACGAAGATAATGAACACCAGATAAAGCCACGGCCCGATGTTGGTTATATCCGTTTCGACCGTCGCCCGAAAGAACGGAATGCTTAGCTTCCAGGTGTAATTTGTGAGGAAGTAAAGCACCGCCCAAACGCCCAAGGCGGTAAAAAGCTGCCCTGCCAGCTTTTGCCTTCCGGTCAGCCCGAGGCTCCGTTTCTTTACGATCTTGATGTAGTCGTCCGCAAAGCCGACCGCGGCGAAGAGCGTCGTGGCACCGAGCGCTAACCACAGGAAAAGATTATCGAGGCGAGCCCAGAGGACTGTGGAGAGAATTACCGTTCCGATGATGAGCACTCCGCCCATCGTCGGAGTTCCCTTTTTTGCCTGATGCTCGGCGGAAAGTTCCTCGCGGATCTCCTGCCCGACCTTTAGTGCCTCAAGCTTGCGGATGACCCATTTTCCGAGGAAAAGCGATAAGAGAAGAGCGGTGATCGTCGCCCATGCGGTCCGGAACGTTACATACTGAAATACGTTGAGCGCCTTGATGATATACGCCTCGCTTACCGCCCCGTATTCCCTGAACAACCATTGATATAAGAGATGATAGAGCATCGCACTCCTCGTCCCGGCTCCGAAACGCCCGCCGGCCGATCAACCTAGCGTCCCGTTCAACTTCGCTCGAATCGCTCGTCCAACTTCTCTATGACCCGTTCGGTCCTGACCCCTCGCGAACCTTTTACAAGCACAACATCTCCCGCGGAAATAATACTCGCGAGCATTTCGCCCGCAGCCACGGAATCAGCCGCGAAACGGCCTTCCTTGATCCCTTCAGCATCGGCACCTGCGACAATATGTTCAGCAAGCCCGCGGACGCCGATGAGAAGATCGACCCCAAGATTGCCGATCCTCCGTCCGGCTTCGCGGTGCATTTCGACCGCTCTCTCACCTAGCTCAAGCATTTCGCCGGCGACGACGATCTTCCGTTCCTCCGGGCGGCTTCCCGCAACAAGCGTTTCGGCCATAGATACAAGTGCATCCGGATTTGAGTTGTAGGAATCATTGATCACTCGGAATCCGGCCTTGTACTCTATGATCTCGCCCCGCTGCCCGGGAGCGGTCACCGTCGCAAAGGCACCCGCGATATCCGCCGGACCCATTCCATAGATATGGCCGACCGCGGCCGCCGCAAGTGCGTTCATCACGTTGTGCTTTCCGTTAAGCGGAAACGCGACATGAGCCTCTCCGGCCGGTGTGATCAATCTGAACCTCGTTTCGCCGAACCCTTTGAATTCGATATCCTTGGCCCGGATGTCGGCATCGTTCTCGATTCCAAATGTTACGACGTGCCCTTTCGAAAGGTCGGCCATCGAAGCGACCCGATGATCGTCCGCATTCAGTACTGCCGTCCCGCCTTCTTTCATACCTTCGACGATCTCGGCCTTCGCCTGCCGGATACGCTCTATGGTTCCAAGATGCTCGATGTGTACCGGCAAGACGTTCAACACCACCGAAACGTCCGGCGGGGTTATCCGGCAAAGCCGCTGGATCTCGTTAAGCGGCGTTGACATTCCCATTTCGAGAACCGCCATCTGGTAGGAGCCGTCAGCGGCAAGTTCGAGCACGGTGAGCGGATGCCCAAGGCCGTTGTTATAGTTCTTCTTGTTCCGCAATACGTGAAGCCCAGCAGCGGAAAGCAGGTGGGCGGTCAGTTCCTTTGCGGTTGTCTTTCCGGCACTTCCCGTGATCGCAACGACCGGCCGGTTCCATTCGAGATAGACCTGATGCGCGAGTGCCTGGAGCGACGCAATGACGTCTTCCGAAAAGATCAGTTTTTGCTTATCTCCATCGAGTGCCGCTGAATGCTCAGCGAAACGATCTTCGCGGACAACTGCCGCGACCGCTCCTGCCGAAAGCGCCGCCGAAACGTACTCGGTCGAATCGGCAAAATCGCCATTGAACCCGTTATTTTTGTACTCCGGCTGCGAGAGTGCAAAAAAGACACTCCCCGCATTGGCTTCGCGCGAATCGATCACAAATCGCGTGACATCGCTTTCGGCCAGTGCGGGGTCAAGATGGGGCGGCCTGCCCGCCATTTTCTCAATTGCTTCGCGAAGCTTCATTCTTTGTTTTCGCGGATGCCGCCGGTCGTTTTGGTATCGCTTCCGGCCTCTTTCCGCCCGGCACTGCTGCCGCGATCTTATCTCCCTTTTTCTTCTCCGGTTGATGCGTCGCCTGCTCGGTTTGTTCATCAATTGAAGCATCGGTGGCGACCACTTCTTCGTTTTCGCCCTCGAGCGATTCGCCATTGCCGACCGTTTCGGCTATGAGATCGCCGCTGTCGTCTTCGGTCAGCGACACGTTACCAGGCTCGATCTTGAGCGTCGGGAGCAACTTATCCGCGATCTCTTTGAACACAGGAGCCGCGACCGACCCGCCATCGCGGCCGCCGTTTCTCGGCTCATCGATGACGACCGCGATCGTAACCTCCGGATTCTCTGCCGGTGCCATACCGATGAACGACGAAACGTACTTAGCTGAGTTCACCCGCTTGAGCTTTTCGTCGAATTTCCACGCGGTTCCGGTTTTACCGGCCGCCGAATAACCGCTCGGAGCCGCCTTTTTTCCGGTGCCGGAAACGACGACCTCTCTCAGCATTTCCCTAACGTCACGCGCAGTTTCGGCAGAAACGACCCGGTTTTTTGCCGGCTTCGCCGCTGAAACGATCGTTTCGTCATGGTCACGGATTTCCTTAATTATATGTGGCTGAATTCTGACGCCGTCGTTTGCTATCGTCGCAAAAGCCGTGGCCATTTGCAATGCAGATACTCCAATTTCATACCCGATAGCCATCGATGCAAGCGAATCGCCGTACCAACGCTCGGGAGGCCTGACGACGCCTGCCGTTTCGGCCGGCAATTCAATACCCGTAGCCGACCCGAAACCGAAATTCAAAATGCTCTGATGGAAATCCTTCTTCCCAACGCGCATCGCCGTACGGATCGCGCCAACGTTGCTTGATACGGCCAAAGCCCTTGAGTATGAGACCGAACCGTATCGGCCCGAGTCCCTAAAACGTCGTGAGCCGACCTCGATCGTTCCGCCGCCTAGATCAATGTGGCTTTTCGGGCTGATAAGGTTGCGCTCGCGTGCGGCACTGTAGGTGATCAGCTTAAAGACCGATCCCGGCGAGTACATGTTCTGGATCGCCGAATTGCGCAGATTGTTTTCGCCGATCGTTTCGAGTTTCGAAGGGTCAAATGTCGGATAGTTGG
This sequence comes from Acidobacteriota bacterium, assembly GCA_019639135.1. Taxonomy (GTDB): domain Bacteria; phylum Acidobacteriota; class Blastocatellia; order Pyrinomonadales; family Pyrinomonadaceae; genus OLB17. Next base: position 19,993 of record JAHBSL010000002.1, on the reverse strand, counting down.
CAAGCGCAAGCACCTCGCCGGTTTTATTCGCGATCACGACGGCAATACCCGCCTTGGCACCTGAATTCCTGACCGCTTGAGCAAGTGCGGTCTCTGCAAAATACTGGGCCGAATTGTCGATGGTAAGCACGACATCACCGGGCGGAGCCTTTTCGGTCACCACCTCGTCGTAAACGCGGCCAAGCCGGTCGCGTTCCTGCTCTCGACGGATGACGGCACCGTAAAGTACGTCGTTCTGAGATTGTTCGATTCCCGCCTGGCCGACGCCTTCGGCATCGCTGAACCCGATCACATGCGCCGCAAGCGGGCCGTGCGGATAACTCCGCTTTTGCGAGTCACGCCAGAACAGCCCTTCGTATTTCGGTGTCCCGGCCTTTCGGAGATTTGGCGTATCAAGCGCACGATCTATCGCTTCGACCTCGGTGGCGTCAAGCCCTTTTGCGATCGGAACCGCCTTTCTTCCGAGTTCTTTTGCTTCTTCAAGCACTTTTCGGAGTTCGGCCGGCTTTGTCTTCAACGCCTTCGCGATATCCTCCGACGCTTTCGGTATATCCTCGATCGCGGTCGCATCGGCGTAGAGCGTTTTAACCGAAACACTGATAGCGAGAGCCCTGCCGTTGCGGTCGTAGATCGTCCCGCGAGGCAGACGGCTCTTGCGCACATCTCGCCGCTGGCTGACGGCCTTTTCTTTGAGGGGCTCGTGCTGGGTGATCTGTAGGTAAACCAGCCGAGCCCCAACTCCGCCAAACCAGACGACAAAGACCGCGATCACGATCATGAATCGGATAAATGCGGTCTGTCGTAATTCGGCGGCCGTTTTCTTTTTCTTTGCGTTCAGGTTTTTCTTGGCCATACGCACGCTCTATTTAAGTCTTGCTGCTGCGTTCAAAGTTGTCTTCGGTGCAGATTCGGCGACGCGTCGCGGCCTGCCTTCGGAGCGCGAGGCCACATCGGCGGGCGACTTCTTTTCGATAGAAGCGACAGTAACCCGCGGTTTCTGCTCGGGCTTCGCCGCGTCAAACGCTTTTCGGTCCCGTTCGGCGACTCTCGGAGCATCGGCAACAGGCTTGGAATAAACGATCCGTTCAACCGCGGGTTCGGATGAAGCCATTGTCGGGCCAGTCTCCGGTTTGGTGGCCACCGCAAGTACCGGCACGTCCGGAGACGCGAGTTCCCTTTCTACAAAACCGAGCCGCTTAGCGGTCCGCGCAAGTTCGGCGGGCGAGAGGGCGGTCTCGCGGGCAAGAAGCAGCCGACGCTTCTCTGCTTCTAGCTCCTCCACTTTAGAACGAAGCTCCGAGTTCTTTATCCCAAGCTCAACGGTCGCAAAGTGCTGAACGGCGACGAGAAAGAAGCCGGCCATAACAAGTACCGCGCAGAGCACCGTGACAAGCAAATATTTCCATGAGCCGCCTCGAGGGCTTCGCTTTGTCTTTCTTTTTATCACTGAATTTCGCTTCTTCATCTTCAAACTGCCTCTATCAATGAGAGTTTTCTTGCCGCTCTAAGTTTTGCGCTTCGTGCCCTCGGGTTTGCCTCTGTTTCTTCCGGCCTCGGCTCAATTGGTTTCTTTGTAAGTAATTCAAGCTTCTTTTCGGCCCCGCACTGGCAAACCGGCAACCGCGGCGGGCAACTGCATTTACCCGAAAGCCGCCTGAATTCGTTCTTGATGATCCTATCTTCCAGCGAATGGAAGGAAATGATCGCGAAGACACCGCCGGGCTTTAGAATATCCGTGGCATCGTTTATGAACCCGGCAAGTATCTCTGTTTCCCGGTTGACCGCGATCCTTAACGCCTGAAAGGTTCTCGTCGCCGGATGTATCCGCTCGCCGTGCTTTCTGCCGAGCGCCGAAGCTACAAGATCGGCGAGCTCGGTCGTTGTCCGGACCGGCCTGCCTTCCTCACGCCGCTTGAAGATCCTCCGGGCGATCCGCCGCGATGCCCGCTCCTCACCAAAGCCGTAGATCAAGTCGGCGATCTCTTCCTCGCTCAATTCCTCAAGGAGCTCGGCTGCCGTGGCATCGCCCGAATCCGGATCCATCCGCATATCGAGCGGTGCATCGAACCGAAAACTGAAACCCCGCTCAGGCGAATCGATCTGGAACGATGAGATACCAAGATCGGCGAGGATGCCGTCAACCGTTTCGACCCCAAGTTCGGAAAGTGCGGAGCGAATATCGGCGAAATTCGTATGGACCGCCGTGAACCGTTCTCCAAATCTCGAAAGGCGTTGCCGAGCAAGATCAAGAGCTGCCGCGTCCTGGTCGAGACCGATAACGCGAACGTCCTCGGAACTTTCAAGCATCGCTTCGCTATGGCCGCCCATACCGAGCGTCGCATCGACGACGATCTCCGCGGTCGCAAAGTCAAAGAACCCAAGTGATTCTTCAAGCAACACCGAGCGGTGTCTGGAAGCTGCATCAAGCTGTGGCATTACCGAGGCTGCTGCCCGAAGACACATCTATCCCGCTGCCGCCCGATGCGGCAGTCTCGAACTGAAATATTTACTTCTTAAGGAAAAGTTATTGCTGAATCGGCTTCCGGCGGCCTGCATTCCGCCATTCACCGTGCCTGAAAGGACACTCGCCAAAACGTTTGCCGAAAATGCGCCAACTGCTTAAACCTTCGGGAGACTAACTTTTGGCCATTTCTTTGCATTTGCTTGTCAATTGCCCCTAAAGACTCAGTTATATTAGTCCGAACGCTTATGCAATGTCAAGAGATTTTTGCATAAATTTTAATCAACTGCTTAAGATTTCTTCAAATTGCTTGATTCGGCCATCTCCCTCGATTCACATAACCCGATTTTTGCGGTAGAGTCTCCTATTCGGCTTTCGAGCGTATGTCTTATCTTTTCTTTCAGTTGATTGTTTTCGGGGCACTTGCCGGAATCGGCAACGTGGTCGGAGGACTGCTTCTGTTTCCCTCTCGGGTGCATACGACTTACAAGAAATACCTTAATTACCTGCTCGCCGTTGGTGCAGGATTTATGTTTGCGGTCACATTGCTGGAGATCTTTCCCCGAGCTCTCGAACTCTGGTCGCGAGACGTGATGGCCGGCCCCGAGCGTTACACGGTCCCGTTTCTTCTTGTTACTGTCGGTTACCTTGCAACGCAGTTCTTTGAACACACAATAGCCCCGCATTTCCACCTTGGAGAAGAGGTTCATATCGATACGGTGCTTTCCGTGCGGTCGGCATATGCCGGGATCGCGGGTTTATTGATCCACACGTTTTTTGACGGTGTTTCTATCGCCGCCGCTGCACAGATAGATCCGCATGTCGGGTTCCTGGTATTCCTTGCGGTATTTATGCACAAGCTTCCGGAAGGATTTACCATCGGTTCGATGGTCCTCGCCTCTGGCCGCGGGTTTCGCGAGGTTTTGATCGCCACCGGACTTATCGGATCGGCAACATTGCTTGGCGTTATCGGTTTTTATCTCGTCGGATCTCGGTTTGAGAATGCAGTTATGTATGCCTTGCCGCTCGCGGCCGGAGTTACGCTTTATGTTGCGGCGAGCGATCTAATTCCCGAAGTGAACCACCACGGCGGCAAGCGTCCTTTCGTTTCTCTCTCGGTATTTGGCGGTGTCGGGCTCTTTTTTCTGGTCCGTTATCTCCTCAGCTTTTTTTCGCATTCGCATTGATCGATTTTGGGAACCTTCCCACATCGCCGGGCGTATAAGATGATGGAGGCGAGATTCACGATGAGAGATCCGTTCATAGCTGGTATTTTGAGTTTCCTTATTCCGGGTGTCGGGCAGATATATAACGGTCGGGTGATCGTTGGTATCATCTGGCTTCTTCTGACCGGTGTTTCCTGGATAGGCTCCGCCGGCACGCTCGGCTGGGTAGTTCATTTTATCGCTGCCTGGTGTGCTTACAGCTACGCAAAGGACAATCCCGTTCGATGACCGTTCTTCATTTGATCCTCCTTTCGCCCGCTTGTCCGATGACGGCGGGCTTTTTCGTGTTCGCAAAACCGCTTCGTATCGGATAAACTTTTACCTTACTTTCGCTTGGAGCGTAAAGCGGGTGGAGGAAAGCCGCCCCCGTAACTCATCTTCCTGTGGCAAAAGAAGGATTTCCATTCGTAATTGTTCCGGCACTGCTTGCACTGATCGCCGGCTATCTGCAGCTTTGGCCGGTGGCTTTCGCATTTGCGGCCATTGCGGCTTTTATGGCGTATTTCTTCCGCGACCCGCACCGGGTCATACCGGAAGGCGAGGACATCATTGTCTCGGCTGCGGATGGAAAAGTGACACGCATCGATGTCAGCGAGAAAGGCACGCTTGTCAGCGTTTTTCTTTCGCCGCTGGATGTTCACATAAACCGATCGCCGATCGCCGGAGTAATTGAGAAAGCAGAATACATCAAAGGAAAAAAAGGCCCGGCAACCAGTAATGAATCGAGCCTCGTCAATGAGCGAAATTCGCTTACTATCCGCGGCAAGAAGATCACGGTCGTATGCACACAGATCGCCGGACTTGTCGCCCGGCGGATAGTTTGCTGGAACGGAGTTGGAGACGAGCTTGAGAAAGGCCAGCGATTCGGGCTGATAAAGTTCAGCTCGCGGACCGATCTTCTGATGCCAAATAGCGTTGAGCTTCAGGTAAAGATCGGCGACCGAGTCGTCGGCGGAGAAACCGTGATCGCAAGGATCAAATAGACTCGATGGAGACCCAAGAACATCAAGGGCACAAAGGCATAAAGAAAGGGCTTTACGTCCTCCCGACCGCATTTACCGCGGCGAATATTGCCATGGGCTTCTTCGCGGTCATTTGGTCGATCCGCGGATTTCACCTTGCATTCGAGAATCCTTCGGCCGCCGCGAGCTATTTCAATTATGCGGCTATCGCGATCGGGCTTGCCATTCTCTTTGACACGCTCGATGGCCGCGTGGCCCGGATGACGAAGACCGCGACCGAACTCGGCGTCCAGTTTGATTCCCTCGCAGATGTTTTAACTTTCGGCATTGCACCGATCGCACTTATATATAGCTGGGGATTTGCCCCGTCGTTCGGCGAGAAAACCTCAGAACACGGTTTCGCGATCTTTCTTCTCTTTATGTATCTGATGTGCGGAGCGTTCCGGCTTGCGAGGTTCAATCTTCAGGCGACGCGGCCGCGTGTGCTGATGGAAGGCACGCCAAAGCTCGACAAAAAGAATTTCGTCGGGCTGCCTATCCCGCCTGCCGCCGGGTTGATGGCCTCGATCGTCCACTTTGCGCCGATGCCGCTCAGCACGTATGGCGAAGGCTTTGCCCGCTTCTATGCGATGTTGTTGATGGTCTTGATTGCCGTGCTAGGAGTTTTGATGGTCAGCACACTCAGATACACAAGTTTCAAAACAGCAGGAACCGGCAGGCGAAATCTTTACCTAGTGCTTCTGATCGCAGCGGTCGGAATGCTCATCTGGCTTTATTCGGAATACATGCTGCTGATACTCTCAGGAATTTATGTTTCTCACGGCGTCATTTGGTACGTTTTCTCTCTTCTAAGACGCCGCGGCCGCGAGCAAACCGCCGAAGCGTAGCTACTTTCTAAAACTTGCTATCTTTCCCTTTGACCTACGCGGCCGGTGCCTGTGGTGGGCGGCCGGATCGTCCGGAAAGTCGTCGTCATAACTTTCCTTCGCTGCAATTAGTACCGCGATCAGCATCACGAACGTGACCGAGATCGCGGTGATATGAAGAACAAAGTCGAAGATGCTGTGGACAAGTATGGCAAAGATCCCTGAGGCCGCACCGATAGAAACCGCCCGCCGCCACTGATTTCCCGCCGACATTCCCTGCCTTGCCAGCCTGAAGATAAGAAAAAGGAACGCTCCGCCGATGATCAAACCCGGCAGGCCCGCGTCCGAAAGCACCTGAAGATAATCATTGTGAGCCTGCTCGACGCGTTCGAGGCCCGTAAGTGAATCGTGCGGCGTATATGCAACTCCGTATGCTCCAAATCCGGCCCCGAACGGCATGTTTGCCGCGATCATCTTCAAAGTAACGCCCCAGATATGCGAGCGGTCGCTTGTGATGTTATCGGAAGTGGCCGTCTCCGCTATCCGCGTCAGCGAGCTTTCGCCGCCGACAAATATCGACCCTCCAACAATCGCCCCAAATAAAAGAACGACCAATGCGATCCGAAGCGCGAGTTTCTTGCCGCCGCCTTTCCCGAGCGTAACCAAAGCAAGGAAAACGAGTTGGGCAACAAAGGCCACCAGGCCGCCGCGGGAACCGCTAAGCAGCAAGGCAACCCCCATCAGCGTCACGGCCGTGATATAGAGCAGCTTTTTGTCCCGTTCGACCGCTCCGGCAAAGAGAAGCCCGAGCGGAAGTGCGATCGCCATCTCCATAAATGCCGCAAAGTTGTGGCGATTTACGAACGAACCGAAGGAAGTCTGGGCGTTGACCTCATAAATTCCGTATATCTTTCCCGGACTCAAAAACGATTGCAGGATGGCAAAAAATGCGTAGGCAAAACCGAAGACCGTTATTGCGATGACGACCTTATGTATCCGTTTATTCTTATCGAGCACGGCGACGAAGGCTGTGAGCAAAAGAAATAGGGCAAAGAAATTGAGAGCGGATTGTTTCGTTGCAAATGGGTCTAGCGAGATCGTCGCCGGAACTCCGGCAAGCCCGGAAGCGGCAGCAGCTTCTCCGAAAGGGATCACCTGAATCAGCCCGTAAATCGCAGCCGCCAGAATGACAACCGAGACGTAGCTATTGTCCACGGCGATCGATCCCGAGCGGAAAGCATCCACGGCGACAAGCACGATCACAAGAGCGATCGCCGCGTAGTAAACCACGATTATCGGCTGGTGAACTCCGCCGTATGCCAGCGTGATAAAGCCCGCCAGCCCGAGCAGGAAGGCAAATGCCGTCTTTTGTGCAAGTGTTGACCTCATTAAAGTCTTTCCGGCCGCTACTTTCTCTCTATCGCAAAGTCATCAAGCCAGGCTGTGCCGACGATCGGACATTCCGGCCCGCAGGTTATTCTCGCAGTTCTCACATAAACTCCCTCGCAGTTCTCGGGAGCGGTAAATTCTATCGTTCTTTGCTGCCAGTCGGCCGTTCCCTCGGGAAAGCTCTCGCCATTTACGATCATCGTGTCATCGTTCGCATTGGCGACCTGAATAAAAGGCGGGCCGCCCGATCTTAGGTTTTCCGTTCTTATCCAATAGGTCAGGCGATATGAAGCTCCGGGCGTGACGGGAACTACCTGAACAACGTTATAGAACTCAGGTTTATTGAAGCCCTTGAAAGTGATCCGGAAGCTTCGGGTTCCTTCCCGCTTCACACCGGAATCCGGAGTCATGTCCACACGCGGTTCTCCGCGTTGGATACGCCAGCCGAAGAGCGTTTCCTCCGCCGCACCGATGAATTTCTCAAATCCGGCGTTCGTCATCTGCTCGGCGCGTGCTTCGGGGTCGATCCCCGAGTCCCGGGCAAATTCCGCCGCCTCACGAAACGCCCGCCGGCTGAAAAGCCCCATCGCTATGGTGCGGGGAAGAGTGTCGCTCGCTGCTTTTTGTTCCTGGGTGAGCAGGTTCCAGTTCCGGAGGGCATCGGCCGAGGCCCCGCGGGCGGCGAAAAAGAGCGCGAGGCTGGCCCTTACGTCCGGGGCGTCTCCGGCGATCTTTTCGACCTCGGCGGCGTCTTTTCCGAAGTAATCCCAGGCAAGCGAGAAGACCTGTTCGCGATAAACGCTGCTTTTTTGTGCTGCTTTGTTAAGTTCGGCGAATGCCTCGTCCCGGCGGCCGCGGCGGAGAAGGAAATTTCCGTATTGCCAACGCGGGAAAGTGTATTCCGGGGCCAATTCTATCGAACGCTTAATGGCATTTTCCGCTTCTTCAAAACGCTCTGCTTGTTCGTAGGCTCGGCCAAGCTCGATCCACCACCGAAAATCGTATGGCGAGAGCCGGACCGTATCTTCAAACAGCCGGACCGAGTTCTCGATGCTCTCGGCCGAAAAATTCTCCCGCTCTTTGCTTGCCCGGAGCCACGCGGCGAGCGGATCGCCGGGTGCGAGCGAGACCGCGACGCCGGCGATCGCTTCCGAATCCGGTTGGGCCGGAGATGTAAGCTCGGCAAGCATATTACCGATCTGCCATCTGACGCCGAACCACACGAAAACGAGCGTCGCCGCCAGCAGGACGCCGATCGCTATCTTTACTTTCGTGTCTCTCGTGTCGATCCGGGACATTTAATTCTTAGGCAGTTGCCGAGCGGCCGGCAAAGAATTCCGCGATCGCGGCAACTACATATTCCTGCTGTTCCGGCCGAAGTTCGGGATAGATCGGCAATGCCAGCGTTTCGCGGGCGGCCCGCTCGGCCTCGGGAAGATCGCCCGCCTTGTAGCCGACAAATTCAAAGCACTCCTGAAGGTGCAGCGGGACCGGATAATAGATATCGGTGCCGACGCCTTTCTCCGCTAGAAATGCGCGAAGCTGATCGCGGCCCGCGGGAACCCTTACAACGTATTGATTATAAATATGGCGGACGTTCGGGCGTTCATATGGCAGCGAAATTTCGCCCGACAGCCCCGCGGCGGAAAAAAGTTCGCCGTATCGTTCTGCGTTGGCTTTACGTTTATCCGACCACTCGTCAAGATGCGGAAGTTTCACTCTGAGAACCGCTCCCTGAAAGCCGTCAAGCCTTGAATTCAGTCCGACCCATTTATGAAAATACCGTTCCTTTGATCCATGAACACGAAGTGCCTTTAACTTCTCGGCGATCTCGTCATCGTTCGCGGTCATGAATCCGCCATCGCCCATGCCGCCGAGATTCTTCGATGGATAGAAAGAAAAGCAGCCGACGGCGGACATATTCCCCGCCCGAACTCCATTCTCCTCAGCCCCGATCGCCTGTGCCGCGTCCTCGATAAGAGGTATGCCGTGTTTCTCCGAGATAGCGTTCAGTGCGGCCATATCTGCGCACTGTCCGAAAAGATGGACGGGCTGAATAGCCTTCGTGCGTTCGGTGATCTTTGCCTCGATCTGCGAGACATCGATATTGTAAGTATCGGGTTCGATATCGACAAAAATGGGAGTCGCACCGAGCCTGGTAATTGCACTTACGGTCGCAAAAAAGCTGTACGGTGTGGTAATAACTTCGTCGCCCGGGCCGATATCAAATGCCATCATCGCCAGAAGCAAAGCATCGCTGCCCGAAGCGCATCCGATGGCGTATTTCGTCCCGCAATAGCCAGCAAGCTCACATTCGAGCTCCGCGACCTCGCCGCCGAGGATGAATGCATTAGTATCCAACACCCGCCCCAAAGCCGCCTCTATCTCCGGCCGAAGCTTTGCATTCTGTTCACTAAGATCAAGTAAAGGAACCTTCATTACTTTTATTGCCACAGAGGGCACAGAGATATTGAGGAATTGTTTGGTTGCCACTTCGCGAAAAAAGCCTTACGGATTCCCCGTTCACCTCTGCTCCGATAATTTTTCAAACGGGCACAAACTTTCGAACAAAACCTCAAAACACTCCGTGCCCTCTGTGGCGAATTATTCTTCAGCGCGCCAACCTTCGCACAATACCTCAAAAACCTCTGTGTGCTCTGTGGCGAAAACAAAAACCTTAATTGGAAACTCGTTTCACTCCGTCGATCAATCTTTTTTCGCCGAAATTGATTATCAATCCCCGTTTCAGGCCCGCAGCCTTTAAGTACGAAAGGGTCTGGGCCATAGCTATATCCGGCAACTTCGAAAGTGATTTAAGCTCGACAATAACTTCGCCCTCGACTATCAGATCGATCCGCTGGCCTTTCAAGACCCGACCTTTATACACAATATCTATTTCAGCTTGCCTGACGAAATTAATACCCCGCAGGGCAAGTTCAATACAAAGAGCTTCTTCATAAATGGATTCCAAAAGTCCAGGCCCAAGCTCCCGATGAACTTCGATCGCCGCACCAATTATCTCCCCGGTAATACGATCATTCTCCTGCTTAGTAGATGAAAGATTATCCATAAAGTTAATCGTTTTCCGCCACAGAGAACACAGAGTTCACTGAGCTCTTTGTTCAAATTCAAACAGTTTACCTAACCGACGCAATCCAAAACCAAAGCCCATTCCTCATTTTCCTCCGTGCCCTCTGTGGCGACAAATTTTTGCCACCGAGAACACAGAGTTCACTGAGATTTTTCTGCATATTCAGACAATTCACCAGAATTACGCTGTGCTAGGCTAAAAACCATCCCTCAAAAACCTCTGTGCCCTCTGTGGCTAAATAATATCTAAAGCCCGATTGATTTGCATTGTTGCGGGGCGGTCTTTAATCTGGCTTGGATGCTTCCTGATCGAGCCGCACAGACAAAAGAGGTTATAAAACGCCTGAAAAAGGCCTATCCGGACGCGCATTGCGCGCTCAATCACACAAATGCCTTTGAGCTTTTGATCGCCACGATCCTTTCGGCACAATGCACGGACGAGCGCGTAAATATCGTCACCGCCGAGCTTTTCCGGAAGTACCCGACGCCGCGACACTTTGCCGAACTTTCCCAATCGGAGCTCGAAAAAGAGATCCACTCGACCGGATTTTTCCGCAACAAGGCGAAGAATATAAAAGCGGCGTGCGAGAGGCTTTTGGAGACCTATGGCGGCGAGGTTCCGCAGACGATGGAAGACCTTTTGACGCTCGGGGGCGTTGCCCGCAAGACGGCGAACGTTGTTTTAGGAAATGCTTTTGGGATCGCGTCAGGTGTGGTCGTTGATACACACGTATCGCGGCTTTCTCAGCGGCTCGGGCTGACCGATGCGAAGACGCCGGAAAAGATCGAGGCCGATCTCGCAGAACTCGTCCCCAAGAAACATTGGGTGATGTTCCCGCATTGGCTTATCTACCACGGCCGCCAAGTTTGCAACGCCCGCAAACCGCTCTGCGGCCGCTGCACACTCGCCGACATCTGCCCAAGCCGGATCGAGGCGTGAATATCTCGCTAAATGTTACTGCTAAACCGCCGAATCGACCACGACATTATAGGTCGGCGAGAAGTTTCCGTAATCTTTATTCTTGCGGATGAAGATGGCACGCAGAGCGACGCGTTCTACGGCTCCGGGCGTGGTTGTTGTTAGCTGAAAATCGCCGGGAGTCAACGTAAGAAAGGCCGCGGTCGTAAATTCGCCGTCGCCGGCCTTCTTTTCTATCCTTACGGCGTCGGTGCCCTGAAGGCTGCCGGTAACTTTTATCCACCCGCCGTTTGCGACCCTGAAACTAAGCTCGGGGACGACCTCCGCGGGGTCTTTCCGCCGGTGTTCGGGGCCGAGAAGTCCAAGGTCGTCGCCGATCGATTCATTAAAACCCGGAGCGGCGACTATCCGGTTGCGGAGTTCGATAAATTGGTCCACGGCACCCGTTGTCAGGCCGCCGGCCGGAGGTGCGGGAAACAATGGAGCGGCCGGAGCGAGCGCGCCCGTTTGCTTGCCGAAAAGAACTTCGTCCCGCCACGCGGTCATCGCCTGCATCGTTAATTTGCAGGCTTCGGTGGCGTTGTAAGCCGTTATCAATGTGTCGCAAAGAGCGACGGCCGCCGCGGTCTCCGCCGGCGAAAGCCCTAAGGCGGCCGCGTGGCCCGCGATCTTTGAACGGAAATTTCGGACGATCGTCTGCTGATCAACAAGGCGGCGTGGCCACCAAAATTTTCTTGCCATGATGGAAATTTATTGTTTGGGAGGTCGAGTGCCCGGGAAAGGTGAAACTCGAACAAGGAGACACTCTGGCCAAGTGGTTTCGAGCTTTGGGAAAGCCCGCGGCTCAAAGCCACTTTTAAGTCTATCGAATTCCCGCCCCGCCTGGCAATACTTTTTTTCGAACGGTGAGCATCGCCGACACTGTTGGAACGTTTCACGTCTCCGACGTCAAAACTGACCAAGTATCTGTCAGTCTTCACATCTCACAAACGAAAGTTGCCGACAGGGTTGTGAGCACTCACACCTTGCCGGTAAGCTTTTCGGAAACAAATGTCGATATTCCCGACCGATCCGTGAACCTTCCCGTCCCATCCGGAAACGTTCATATTCCGCCACAGAGGACACAGAGAGCACGGAGATTTTTGTGAAGTTTCGGCACGGTGACCAAACGATTCAATAGTTGAACTCGATCAACGCCTCACAAACCTCTGTGCCCTCTGTGGCTATTTATCTCCGAACGGGCGGCGGCATTTTGTCGGCCGGGAACCTTGGGAGCATTTCATCGGCCATCGCGAGGTGATAAACGATCGCGGCGGCGACTATTGCGCTCTGCTGAAGGTCTTCGGGGATGATCCGCTCGAATGTATCGAGGTTCGTGTGCCAGGTATGCGTCCCGTATTCGATCGGGTCGAGCGCGGTTCCGATCCCCGGCAGTCCGGCGTTATTAAATGAAGTGTGATCCGTTCCGCCGACGTTCCGGCTTGTGGTTGAGATCGCACCGACGAGATTCATATCTGCAAAAGGGGCTCCGACGCGGCGGAGTTCGTCCGCTGCCTCCGGCGGGCCAAAAACCGTAAGCCCGCGGATACGTCCCGTTCCCGAATCATGATTTATGTAGCCGTTGAACTTGAACCAGGCCGGTTTGGGCGATTCCGCCGTGCCAAAATGTTTGGCCACATACGCCTGTGAGCCTAATAGGCCCTGTTCCTCGCCGCTCCAAAGTGCGACACGAATTGTCCGCCTCGGTTTTACTCCCAAAGCCATCAATATCCTTGCCGCTTCCATCATAATCGCGCATCCGGTCGCGTTATCTGTCGCACCGGTCGCCGCATGCCATGAATCAAGGTGGCCGCCGAGCATTACGACCTCATCGGCCTTATCGGTGCCCGGAATTTCCGAGACGACGTTGTATGCCGTCTTTCCTTCGGGATAGATGCTGTTCTTGATGTCGAATTCAAGCTCCACATCTCGCCCGCCTTTCATCAGGCGAACTATCCGGCCGAAATCCTCATTGCGAAGTACGACCGTGGGAAGAGTTTTTGCCGGATCGTACTCACCTCGGAAGGGCGAGAACGCACGGATCTGTCCGTGCTCGCGGCCGGCATCATTTACACGGACAAGAACGCCGCTATCCATCAGGAACTTATTTACCGCCTGCGATATTTGTGTTCCATTAAGCTCGCCGGGTTTTGCTTCCCTGTCGATCTGCGGCGGGCCTTGCGGGCCGGGCTGCCGCTGAGCATTGGGATCGAATCTAGGCTTGATAAGTTCATCCGGGATGCGCTTCGGCGGCGGATTGAGATTCACGGGAACATTTGCAGGGTCGCCATACATTACTATCGCTCCGCGAACCTTTTCCCGCATCGAGGCGAAATATGTATCGAGTTCGGCCTGTGTCGGGCGGTTTGGGATGATCATCTGGACGGCTTTACCTTTGGCAACGCCGTTGGTACTTGGCGTCCACGCCAAAACTTCAAAGACCAGCGGGCTCGCAACCGGGCTGAGCATGTGGCCGGAAGCTCTTTCGTTCTCCCAACCGGGCCAGCCAAATTCCCAGGGCTCAAGAGCACCGTTTTTCATTCCCCACTCGGCCATTTGCCGAATTGCCCATTCGCCGGAGGCTTTCAGCTTCGGTGAACCGGTCAGCCGCGGCCCGTAAACATCCGTAAGCGTTTGGACAAGTTTTACGACCTGTGAATTCTTTGTTCCTTCCTCGCGGATGCGGGCATTTATGTCCGGAGCTTGGGCAAATGCCATCGAAGAAAGCAAAATGCTGGCCGCGAGAAAAGAAGAGACGAGAGTACGAAGTTTTTTCATAGCTATCTGTAAGGTCCGGCGGGCAAAGCGGAACATACGGGAAGCTCCGATGAGGTGCCGGTCGTGTTTTTTTAGGATATGGCCACGCGGGCCGGGAACTTTAATGGGATTATACTCAGTTTCAGCGTAAATTGTTTCCACCGGGCAGCAAAACTGTGATTTCTCCGTCGTCAGATGTAAGATATCAACGCCCAGTCCGGGCACTTCGCATCTGGAGAAAAGTAAATGGCATACGATGGAGAGTTTTTAGATTCGTGCGGGACGGTCGATATGGACTGTTCGCGGGTTGCGGTCGTAGCGGTCAGCGGAAGCGGGCCAAATGTCTGCGGTCATCTTCTGATAGGAACCGGCGTCGGCGGGAATATGAATTATTTTCATGTCGCCGAGCTTCGGGATTATCCGAAATATATGACCCCGGCCGGATTTCAAAGGTACCTTCGCGAGAACGGAAAGACGGAGATCAGGCGGCGTATCCTGAGCCTTCCGGATCCGAACGGGGCGATGAACTATCTGGAAGGGCTGATGTCGCGGACATGGACGTGGGGAGTTCTTCCTAATAACTGCGTGGCCTTTGTCGAAGAGGTCATCGCAGCCGGCGGTGGAAGCTGGAGCTCATATTCCAACTGCCCGGCGGCAGCTATTTCAGACTCGGTAGAAGAAAGAGCGACCCGATTTCTCAATACGCTCGAGAATGAGATCTACGGACTTTACGGAGTTCCGAGATAGGACTGAACCAGCTTAATTTTGCGAGACAATTTCGCCGATGAGGTCGTAGGCGTGGGCTTCGGTGATCTTTACGTTGTAGATATCGCCGATCTTTGGAGTAAAACCTTCGGGCATGTCATTTATGAGGATGTAACCGTCGATCTCCTGTGCCTGGCCCTCGAGCCGGCCCTGGAAGAGAAGGTCTGATTCCTGCGAAAGCCCTTCGAAGATCACGGGAAAGGTCCTGCCGATCTTGGCCTTGTTCAACGACTTGCTGATCTTTGCCTGCTCTTTCATCAGCAAAGTGCGGCGGCGGGCGGCGACCTTCGGGTCCACTTTGTTTGGCAGAAGATACGCGGGCGTTCCCTCTTCGTCCGAATAAGTAAACACGCCGACATTATCGAATCGGCAGTTGCGGACAAACTCCATCAGCTCTTCAAAATCATCGTCGGTCTCGCCGGGAAAGCCCGTAATGAACGTGGTCCGGATCGCGATGCCGGGAACCTTCTCACGAACGCGGGCGATAAGTTTCTCAAGCGAAGCCCGAGTTCCGCCGCGTTTCATTAGCTTCAAAACATTGCGGGAAGCATGCTGGAGCGGCATATCGAGATACTTGACGGCCTTCGGTGTTTCGGCGATGGCGGCGAGAAACGCATCGGAAATATGGGTCGGATATGCATACATCACGCGAACCCATTCAAGCTCCTCGATCTCGCCTAACGCCCGGATAAGAGCCGCCAAGGCATCTACCTCGCCTAGATCTTCTCCGTAACGGGAAGAATCCTGAGCAATGAGAACTATTTCCTTAACTCCTTGCTTTGCAAGGCCGCGAGCCTCTTCGATGATCGAGCCAAAACGGCGGGAACGAAATGAACCGCGCATTCCCGGTATCGAACAAAAAGCGCACGGCCGGTCGCAGCCCTCGGCGATCTTTATGAAGGCCGTGTGCGACTCGGTTGCCCGGAAACGCGGCGTATCGAAATCGTAAAGATACGTCGCGGTCTTATTGCCGATGGGAAGCAGCGGCAGTTCGCGGAAATTCACGTCTGAATCGGCGGCATCAAGTATGCGGGTCACTTCATTGGTCCCGATGAATGCATCTACCTCGGGAAGCTCTGTCAGAAGGTCGTCGCGATATCTTTCGACAAGACAGCCTGCAACAACTACCCGCTTCGCCTTCCCTTCCGATTTCAGAGTCGTAGCCTCAAGGATCGCATCGATCGATTCCTGCTTGGCCGATTCGATAAAGCCGCAGGTGTTCACGACGACAGTGTCAGCCTCCTCGGCATTGTTTGTGATCTCCCAGCCGGCCTGCTGGAGCGTACCCATCATTACCTCGCTATCAACGAGGTTCTTCGGGCACCCAAGACTGACAAATCCGACTTTTTTCATTACTTCTACTTTACTATTTTCGGGATGAAAACGCAGATGCTCCGCGATACCCGAACTGGGATAAAGCCGATGCGTAATCTGGATATTCTTCTTTTGCGGGATCGGCTGAAACTGACTGCGGGGTCAATTATTGGCAGGCTGAAGATCCTCATCAGACGCGAGCCGCGAGATCGCCTCTTCAATGGCCGTAGTTTCATCCTCGGACAGATCAGCAGAGCCGTAACGGGCCTTGTTGTAAGCTTCGGTTATCGTCCGGACATCTGAATTACCGACGGCAAAGGCAAATTCAAGAGGGGTCTGATGCTGCGGACGAACAATTCCCTTTTCGGCAAGGACCCGCTGCATTCTGGCGTAAAACTCTACGATGTCGCCCTGTTTGCCTCGTTTGATCCGATTCGAGATCCGTGACCAGAAAGTTGATCGGCGTACACGACGGAATAGAAAGATCGAAAGATAAACGATTACGGCGATCACAAGAAAAAGTCCGATTCCGACGCCTACTGCATAGAAGGTTCCGGCCCATCCGGCGTCGCCGCGGAAGTTTCGCCACCATTCCTGAAGTGCCGAATAGGCCGCGTTTAGCCATGAATTGGCGGCTTGATTCGCTTCGGAGATGTTCTTTCGAGCCGAGGCGAAGAGCGACCGCTGCTCCTGGCTGTCGAACGCAACAAAATACTGTATCCAAAGCATTTCGAGGGCCTCGAAGTACTTTCGCATGCTCTCGGTAAACCCGCCCGCAGCAGTTTCGCCCGTTTGTCCCGCAGCAGGCGTCGGGTCAAATGCGACCCAAACATCTTCACCCGGAAAATAGACCTCGACCCAGGAATGTGCATCCCGCTGGCGAACGACGAAAACATCGGCGGTCTCATTATACTCTCCCCGCTGAAATCCGTTCACCACCCGAGTCGCAATTCCTTGCGTGCGAAGCATTACCGCCATTGCGGTCGCAAAATATTCGCAATGCCCTTCGCGGACGTTAAAAAGAAAATCGGCAAGCGGATCTTCGCCGCCAGCTTTCATTTCGAGCGTATAGCCAAACTCGGTCTGCAGATAAACCTCGACCCTCCGGGCCGCGTCGTATCTGTTGGTGGCTCCTTCGGTGACCTCCGCTGCAAGCTCAACGATGCGGCCATCAATGTCATCGGGAAGCTGGAAATAATTGCCGATACCGGCCGGATAGCGGGCAAGATCGCGGCGAAGAGCTTCGGGACCAGGCCTGTTGAGATCAGAAAGCACACGGTAACTATTACGCTCACCAGAACGCGGAAAAAAATAAGAGTCGTGGCTGTCACGGTGGACAAAGGGAATTGGGCCTTGAACCGCAACTGCTCGCGGTTGATTGAAGATCACAGCGGTATCGATCGGCTCGACATAAAATGTCTGAAGAAGCAGCGTCTCACGGTTAGGTGCAGAATCTATTTGGATTATATCTGCACCCCGCCTTTCAAAAACGTTCCGCAAGGCCGGACGCGAGCGCCGCCATGCCTGATTGTCAAAGATGTCGAGCGCAATGCCGCGCCATTTGATGTCAGAAAGATCCTCGGGCATTGCGTCAAGCCGGACCCGCATTACAACCTCGTTGCTCTGCAGAATTTCACCCAAACGGCCGAGGCGAACAGTATCGGAGAACCCCGTGGAGGTTGAGACGCCGCCCTCGCCGGCACCAATTCCTGCTCCACCGACCCGAGGAAGAAAAAAGAACGTTGGGATCGCAATGACGACGATCGCCGTAAGAAGCGTCGCGGCAATGATCGGAAGCCTTCGGGCCGAAACACCGTCTTTGGCTGGCGAACCGTGGCGAAAGTTCTCAAGTTCCTCAATAGAAGCTGCCGTTCTCCGGGCCTCGAACGCGACGATCGTGCTCAGCATGACGAACACGAAAGCTACAAGCGATGCAAGATAAAGCGCACTTATGCTCATCCCGGCAGCAAGAAGCACCTGAAAGAACGCCATTACATAAAGAAAGATCCAGTCGCGGTCCGATTTTCGCTGAAGCAGCTTTATCGCCGTTAGGCTCAGAATGAGCCGGGCGAGCATTCCGGGAAGGGCTTCTTCGGTCGTGGCAAAGTCGAAAAATCTATACTTCCAAAGGAGATAATATGCCGGAAGCGCAAGAACGATAAGCGCCGTGCCGATCCTCTCCGTCACCTGCCATCGCGTACCCTCAAGCCGCCATGCGAGGATCGTTACACCGAGGAAGATCCCCGTGCCGATAAGTCCGAATGTCCCCGTTATCCACAAAGACAAAAAGCCGCAGAGAACCGCAGCATAGGACAAGACCCTGAATGTTCGTTCGATCGGCACTCGAATACCCTCTTAGATTATAGTTTCGGGTGGTTCGGGTGTCCACGAAATTCCTTCCGATGTTATGGAATCGAAAGCGAGACCCCACATCGAGGCTCTACCTCGAATTGATATTTGTAGCGGACTTCAGCTCAATTGCACCGGTTGGAGTTGACATTTCGGATGAGTTATCAATTTTTGTGTCCAACGCCGGCTAGGCCGATCCGTTCGAGCATCGCTTTGAACCGTGGATCGTCTCGGATAGGATCGAGCATCGGCTCGCGTGCGGCGGTGATAAGAAGGATCGCCTTCCGATTCTCCATTTCTCTCAACACCTCTAGCGCCTTCTCGGTTTCTCCCATCTGAGCATAGGTTCCCGCCTGAAAGATCGTTCGAAGCCGGGTGTTGCCCGTCATATGCTCCAAAAGAACTCGCCATCCGTCACGTGCGATCGATTCTTCCAGTTCCCTGATCTCTTCTGCTGTTGCCCCGGATTGCTCCATCAGCTTCTTGTAATATTCGAGCGTCTTAAGATTGTCGCCCTTCATCTGGTACGCACGCATCAGCCAACGGGTAGTTTCTTTGAATTCGCTATCGGTCGCGTCAACCTGCTCCAGCATTTGAATAGATTCGTCATATCGCCTCGAATGATAGAGAATGAGCCCCTTCGAACGTTTATTGAATGAAGTCGGTGCAACCGCAATAGCACGCTCGATCGCTGCAAGTGCTTCTTCCTCCCTTCCAAGTGAGTTAAGCAGAAAAGCGAGTTCCTTTTGTGCCTCGTGGTCGTTTGGATCTATATCAACGGCACGGCGACACTCGGCTTCGGCCGCCTTGTGATCCCAATCGTACGTGGTCAAAATGCGGCAGTGGATCGTCCGGGCATAGGAATTCGAGGGATTGAGTTCGACAGCTTTCCTGACGGCCGTTCGGGCCTCGCTGATGTCCTGATGAGAAGCCGAACCCCAAAACATAACTATTTTGACGTCCGCCTTCCCTGCATATGCATTCGAGTAATTCGGATCAAGAGCGATGGCTTTCTCAAAGTGCTCGAGTGCCTTCGGGTAATCTCCGGGGTAACGCCGCTCGACCAGCATTTTACCCTGCTTATATTCAAGCAAGGCCTGTCCGCTCATCGTTTCCGGCTCGAAAGCCTTTATGACATCTGCCCCAAGAAACCACGCAGCTCCAATAGCCACCGTCGCAATGAGCAACAAGGCTACTATCAACAACAGTCCGCTTTTCGATGATCTAGCCATCATCGACTCGCGTAAACCGACCGCAGCGGACGCATTTGAGATCTCTGGCGGGGTTACGGCGACCGGTTCCGAAACTCCCAAACTCTGGTCGCTCTCAACTTTATTAGTCGTTGTTTCCGAACGGACCTCTGCGACAAAGCGATAGCCCTTTGTGGGTATGGTCTCGATCAGGATCTTCTCGTCCGTTTGTCCGAGCACCTTTCTGAGGATGTGGATGTTTCGTGTAAGATTCGCCTCTTCCACGAAAGAATCAGGCCAGACGCCTTCCATCAGCTCTTCCTTAGTAACCAGTCGCCCGGCCCGCCGGATCAGATAAACAAGACAATCAAATACTTTTGGGGTCAAGTGGATCGGTTCGCCGCCATTGAGGAATTGACGCTCACCGACATAAAGGGTAAAGCTCTCGAACCGATAAACACCTGGTTCTATCGCATCCGAGTCCACTTCGGATGAATTTAGAACATTTTTCGAAGGTTTTTCGAATGACATTGGGAACCTTCAGAAAGTACTCTTCAGCCAACGACGAAGAACCCGGACAAAACCGGAACGATCGAAAACGCTTTTTTGATTTGTCCGCCATTATATGCGAATCGGCGGACGAATTTAAAGCATTTTTCGCAGGTC
>JAHBSL010000019.1 GCA_019639135.1 Acidobacteriota bacterium | reverse complement strand
TACAGGCTCTGCCGGCGAGGCGTTGAAGATAAATCCGTACTTATAGGCGGCGGCTACGAGCCCCGCCGCACCGACCGCGAACAAAACCAAAATGACCTTAAGCATTACTCTCATCACTTCGACCGCCGCCGGGCAGCGGATTCGTACCTAGCGGTTCAACTCACGCGGCGAGCGTGGCGTCGTTGGAAGCTCTTCCTTCTTTTCGCCGGTTTCGGCAAACACCTCTTTGAGCATTCCGACGCTTGAAAGCATCGCCGAGGTCTCCATCGGCATAAAGATCACTTTCGAGTTTTGGGTCCGGGTCATATCGCGCAGCGATTCGATGTAGCGGGCCGTGATCAGGTACTGTGCCGTCTGATCGCTGCTGCCGATGACGCCAGCTATCTGTTTGATCGCCTGTGCTTCGGCGTTTGCCGCCACGAGCCGGGCCTGTGCGGCGCCCTCGGCATCGAGAATGGCGGACTGCTTGTTTCCTTCGGAACGCGTAATGGCGGCTTGCTTCTCACCTTCGGCACGCGTGATCGCAGCCTGCTTGTCGCCCTCAGCCTGCAGGATGAGAGCACGGCGGTTTCGCTCGGCGGTCATCTGCTTTTCCATCGTGATTCGGACGTCCTCGGGCGGATTGATGTTCTTAACATCAACGCGGGTGACCTTAACCCCCCATTTATCGGTCGCTTCGTCAAGGATCAGACGCAGTTTCGAGTTGATCGCGTCGCGGTTTGAAAGCGTGTGGTCGAGATCCATTTCACCCATCACCGAGCGCATACCGGTGATGGTCAACTGCACAAGGCTTCCGACCAGGTCGTTGATCTCATACACCGCCTTGATCGGGTCGGTGATCATCCAATAGACAACGGAATCGACGTTGATCGTCACGTTGTCACGGGTGATGACCGGCTGCGGCGGCAGGTCAATATATTGTTCCCGAAGGTCGATGGATGTGACGCCGGGCCTTACGTTCGTCCAATAGACCGCACGCGGCGACTCGAAGAATGGAACGATAATATTTAGTCCGCTGGATGCAACGCGGTGGAAGCGGCCGAGACGCTCGATAAGCAAAACGCTCGACTGCGGCACGATCTTGATCGTCTTCCAGGCGATGGTCAAAAGAGCAATGCCCAGAAAGAGCAGAAATATGAGTCCGAATCCGGCAATTGGTTCAAACATTAGAGATCCTCCACAAACTAAATGATGGTCCATTATAACTCATTGATTATCAACCGTATAGACTAATCCGTACGAAATCGATTTGTGGGTTCGTGCAGCGTTTGTCCTACGGGCAGCAGAATTCGCGTCTCACTTAGTGAGGGAGCGGAGGACGCGGTGATACAAATCCGAACGCTGATACGCGTATCAAGATGGAATAAATGGAACCCGCTGAGGGTTAAGAACGTTAGAAATGTTCAGAAGTTTTCATAAACGGAAGGAACGCTCGGAAAGGCACAGTACGCATACCTTAAACCTTCATTGATCGTCCTCAGATCGTCTTCATAAACCTATCATTGTCTTTCCGGGCGGGCCGACCGCCCTTTTTTGTTTTGCCACAGAGGGCACAGAGGAAAGGAGGTTGGTATCCGAGGTTTCACATTGATTGTCCAAATTTCGAGTATTGTGATAGTTCGGTTTGCAGAAGTTACTCAATTGTTGGGAATTGGCTTATAATCGGCGGGTCTATGCCGGTTGGAATAAATGATATCGAAGCGGCTCGCGAACTGCTCGCGGGTGTAATTACTCGCACTCCTACGCTTTTTGACGGGCGGATGTCGGAAAACATTCACGCTAACGCTTATCTAAAGGCAGAGTGTCTGCAAAAGAGCGGTTCGTTCAAGATCCGCGGTGCATACAACAAGATATCGAGACTTACTGAAGAAGAGAAGCAAAGAGGAGTTATCACGGCCTCGGCGGGAAATCACGCCCAAGGTGTTGCCTTAGCCGCGAAACTCCATAACATCCAGGCGACGATCGTCTTGCCGGAGTTCGCGCCGCTGACGAAGATAATGGCGACGCGGGCGCTCGGGGCCGAAGTGATAATGCACGGGCAGAGCTTTGACGAGGCCGTGGCATATTCCCGCGGCCTTGGCGAGGAACGCGGCCTAACGTATGTTCACGCCTTCGACGACGATCACGTTATTGCGGGTCAGGGAACGATCGGCTTTGAGATCGCCGAGGACCTGCCGAACACGAACGTCATCGTCGTTCCGATCGGCGGCGGCGGCGTCTGTTCCGGCGTTGCCATTGCGGCAAAGCATTTGCTTCCGGGAGTAAAGGTTTACGGCGTGCAGGCAAAGAACGTCGCCTCTATGCGGGTTTCGATAGAGGCTGGCGAGCCAATCGAAGTTCCGCACCAATTGACGATCGCGGACGGCATCGCGATAAAACGGCCGGCCGCGCGGACGCTTGCCTTAATTCGCGAATATGTTGACGAGATCGTTGAGGTGACGGAAGAGGAGATCGCGGAGGCGATCTATCACCTGGCTCAGAATGCTAGGCTCGTAGTCGAAGGAGCCGGAGCGGCCGGGGCGGCGGCGTTACTTGCGGGGAGCATTAAGGTTGAGCCAAGCGATACGGTTTGCTCGGTCCTTTGCGGCGGAAATATTGACGGCAAT
This sequence comes from Acidobacteriota bacterium, assembly GCA_019639135.1. Classification (GTDB taxonomy): domain Bacteria; phylum Acidobacteriota; class Blastocatellia; order Pyrinomonadales; family Pyrinomonadaceae; genus OLB17. The sequence continues at coordinate 110,037 of JAHBSL010000019.1, read as the reverse complement.
CTTCTCGCTCGCGTCATTGAGCAGGTTCTTGTCAGGAACGGTCGATACATTATTCTCAAGATCCTGGTGCCAGACAGGCCGGGCTCGCTTGCCGGCATGCTCAAGATCGTCGCCGAAGAGCACGCGAACGTTATCGAGGTCTATCACCAGCGGGCGATCTGGCTGGCGCCTCTCGGGAGCGTTGGGATCGAGGTGATCCTCGAGGTCCGCGATGCCGAACACGGCGAACAGGTGCACCAACGACTGACCGACGCCGGCTATTACGCCGAGCACGTCAAGGGCGATTGGTAGCGAGGCGTCCGATGAGCTTAGAAACGAGGCCGACAGAAAGGCGAATCGTGTATCTCAGCGATCTCTGCGATATTCTCTGCGGCTTCAGCGTTGAGATAAAGTAAACGCAGAGTTCACTGAGTTTTACGCAAAGCGCGCTGAGCTATTTTTGCAAACGGTACGCGAAACCCTTCTTCAGGCACACAGCGTCTTGGACACCCTCATTTTTCTTTCGGATGAAGGCCTGCTACGGAACATCGACGCTCATCGTGCTGCCGGAGAATGCAAAGTTCGGGCGTTTGCGGCCTTTCATGAACTTCGCAGCCGTTTGCGAAAGTGCCGTAATGATCATTGGCAATGCGATCGAAGGGTCGGCCGGAACGTAAGCGGTCGTTGCTCCCTTCAGCAGCTTGCCGAAGGTCTCCGTGTGCGAACCGCCGAACGACGGCGTACGCGTTGCGAGAGGCACCGAATCGGTAGTTATCGAGATCGCATACTTGTGGCCGCGGAGCTTGGAGCGGGTCAGGTACGATGTGATCTCGGCAACGTTGAGAATGTTTTGGCTTGAATTCGAGCCTAGTGTGATGACCGCGGAATTGCGCGTTTTCTGGGCAATGGTCATCATCTCAAGCGTATCTTGCGAGATGTCGAGTATTAGCTGGAGCTTCTTTTCAAAGCGGGCACGGGCGATGCCAGCGGCCATTTCGCTTCCCAGAAGGTCGGGGCAGAAAACCGGAACGCGTGATTTATAAGCCGCTGTCAGGAGCCCGTCCTCGTTTGCGATCTCGGCCAATTCACGGCCGACCAGATGCAGGAACTCGCGGACCGAATACGGCCGGGTCGTTTCGAGTTGGTTGACGACGCTGCCGATCCATTCATCGGCTTCCTGATATTCCTCGCGGTTTGCCAGAACGTCGCCGATGCGGGCAACGTCCGAGGCGTCGAGTTCTTCGTCGCTCATGCTCGGATGGCCCTGAAAATGATTTCGGCCGAGCGTTTCGTGAATATCCTGAAAAAGAACGGTGCCTGAAAGCACGAGGACGTCAACGAAGCGGTTCTTGACCACATATGCCAAGAGCCGCCGCATTCCCGAAGATACGAGGTTGCCAGAGCCGCAAAGGTAAATGGTCGAATTATCATCGAGCATATCGAGCCAAATGCGATGAGCCTCAGCCAACTGCTTTGCGCCAAAGCCGGCGCCTTCCATTTTTTCCAAAAGGCCGGCGACAGAACGGTCGCGGTCGATCGGAACAGGCCTCGTCGGTACGGTGAGGAATTTTGAGGCCTTATTTTTCTTTTGAGTTACCATAGTTTCTCCAACACTGAAGATTGCGTAAGACTAAAATCTTTTGAGATCAGACGGAGCCGTTATGCGAGAGATACGTGTAGCTCTCGCCCTGATTCTCGTAATATTCGATCAGATCGGTGCCTTCCTTCGTTGAAAGCACGCCGTCCTTGATCCGCTGCATGACCGACCGGCGAAATTGATCGTGTAGCTGCACGGCGTCAAAGCGAGCCGTTGCCACAGCCTCGCCGAGCGTTGCACCGTAGATCACTTTTTTGATGATGTGGCCGTCCTCGCCGATAAAAATGTGAGCCTCATGAGGCACGCCGAAGAGGTTGTGATTGTTGCCCATCACTTCCTGATACGCCCCGACCAGCATCATTGCGAGATAATAAGGCTCGCCGGAGTTAAGCGTGTGCAGTTCAAGGACGTTCTTAACATCGTGCAGGTCAACGAACTTATCAACAATGCCGTCCGAATCGCACGTGATATCACATAGCGTAGCATATTCTGTCGGCTTTTTGTTGAGGCGATGTATCGGGACGATCGGGAAGAGCTGTTCCAGGGCCCAATTGTCCGGCATCGAACGAAAAACCGAGAAATTTGCCAGATATTTCACGCAAAGCAGCCGCCGGAGGTCGTCGAACTCCTCCGAGACGTACTTTTTTTGCTGTGCGAATTGATCTGCCCGCTCGCAAACGTCCCAGAAGAGCACTTCGCCCTTGCCTTTATCCTCAAGGTCGATAAGGCCGAGGTTGAACATCGTGAAAAGCTCTTCGCGGTGCTCGAGGGCATCGTGATAATACTCGCGGTGATTCTTGGCGTTTATCGTCTCGCGGAGGTCGTAAAGCTCTTTAACGACCTGCGGGTCGTCGGCATCGATGGTCAAAGGGGTGATGTCCTCAACGACCGTCTCTATCTCGTCCTGGACGTTCGTCACAAGTATCGCGTGATATGCCGAGAGAAAACGTCCCGATTCCTGAATGATCGTCGGGTGTGGCACGTTCTCGTCGTCGCAGACCGTCTTAATAACGTAGATCACGTCATTAGCAAATTCCTGGGCGTTGTAGTTCGCCGAGCTTTCGAACGAGGTCCGCGAACCGTCGTAGTCAACGGCCATGCCGCCGCCGACGTCGAGATAATCGATCTCAATGCCCATTTGCCGGATCTTTGCATATGTCCGGGCCGCCTCTTTCATTGCGTTCTTGATCCGCTTGATGTCGGTAAGCTGCGAGCCGATATGAAAATGCAACAGCTTGAGCATAGAGGTCTTACCGGCATCGTTAAGCTGACGGATGACGTCCAGGATCTCCGTGGTGGTCAGGCCAAATTTTGCGGCCTCACCGCCCGATTTCTCCCATTTTCCGGAACCCTTCGAATAGAGCTTTACCCGAACGCCGAGCATTGGCATATGGGCATCCGGGTTTTCTTCTTCGAGTTCGGCGGCGATGGAAAGAGCGTGGCGAAGCTCGCTCATCTTTTCGATGACGATGACGACATTCTTGCCCGCACGGGCACCTGCGAAAGCAAGCTCGACAAAGTCACGATCCTTGAAGCCATTGAGGACAAGAAGGGAATCCTTTGATTGTTCCAATGCGAGAGCCGCATAAAGCTCTGCCTTCGAACCTGCCTCGAGGCCAAACCCATAACGCGAGCCCTCGCGGAGATATTCTTCTATAACGGCACGGTTCTGGTTGACCTTCATCGGGTAAACACAAAGGTGGCCGCCTTCGTAGTCGAACTCCTTTATCGCCTTTTTGAATGAGGTGTGCAGCTTGCGTATCTGGCCGGCGAGAAGCTGCGGGAAACGCAGCAGCACAGGCGTAGTAACGCCGCGACGGCGAAGATCGTCGATGATCTCCTTGAGATCGGCGGTCAGCTTTTCATCCTCGGGAGCGCGGACGATAAGATTGCCCTTGCGATTGACGCCAAAGTAGCCGGCACCCCAATTCTCTATGCCGTATGTTTCGGATGTCTGTTCGGTTACTGAACTCAATATTTTCCCTCGAAGGCCGCAAAAAACGACAAAGTTAACGGGATCACAAAAATACAGAGTGTAATAAAAATCGACGAAAAATAAAAGCCCCTTTTTTACGCTGGTTTATGGCGAGGTGACATACGCATCATCGAAGCAGAGTCCGGTTGGCACAGCCTTTGCACTAAACCACATCGGTAATTGGCCCGATGGTCAGCAATAATCATATAAAACCACGGTTTTTCAATGATTTGCAGGCCTATTGAAATCCAAAACCGGTCAAAATGGCAAAAAGTGGTGTCAAAAAGTGTCACCGGTCGAAGAAACAAGGAAATTACCAATACAAGAACGGTCTAAAATTATGAAAGTGAACAAACAGAGCGGATTTTCGCTGATCGAACTCTTGATCGTAGTTGTCATTATTGGGATCGTGGCCTCATTGGCGATCCCTTCGTTCCAGCGTGGGATCCGTGCCGCCGAAAACGGCACCGCGTTTGCGACCATGCGAACTATCTCATCGGCTCAGGTAAGTTTCTTCTCGCAAAATAACCGATTTGCCCGACTGTCGGAACTGAATAATGTTTCAAATCAGGTTTTTGGTGTCACTGCAGGCGACCGTGTTATTCGAGGACGTTACGTTTTTGAGATGGTGCCTGTCAATCCGACCGACGCCGAGCTTCGGGATTCGTTCACGATCACCGCGACGCGTTCAGTTTCGGATGACGTTGTGTACAAATATGAACTAAACCACACAGGAGAGATTCGGCAACTCCTTCCCGGGCCCCCGACACCGTAGATTAGGCCTCGATGTTTCAAGTCTTGCAATAACCCCTTATCTTATTGCGGCTCCCACACCGCTCCCCAACTCCTCCTAGGGGAACAAAACCAACATGAATGTTTTTGAAGATCTCGTCGAAGAATTAAAGGAAGAGAATCTCCTCGAATCGACATTTGTCGAAGGTTCGGGAGCGTCTCACGTCTCCGCAAACGGCGATGTGCTTCCGCCGTCGCCTCCGGTCGCGGCAGATTTCGGCAATGTTGCGATAGGACCGGAAATCGCTGGCGGGGCCCAGGTCGAAGACTTTGGTGAAATCCAGATCGAGTCAGGCGGTTTCGAGGTCAACACCGAAACCGAGCCGGAACCCGAACCTCCCGTAACCGATGTCCCGCAGATCACGAAAGCACGAAGCCAGACGGATTTTTTACGACGGAGAGCAAACGAAGAGGTCAGCAGCCTCCAGATGGTCGAACACGTTCTGGCTGGGGTTGAGAGGGAACACCTAAAGACGGTTCCGACGCCTTACGACGATCTCAACGCAAAGAAAGCTCTGCACCGCTTCCTCCAGGCACTGGAAACGCCCCAAAACGAAGAAACCCCCGAAGCTGAATACGAACTAATGCAGGAGACCCAGAACTGGGCCTCAACGCTTGCCGAGCGCGATAGTCGAGTTTCGGTTGCTAACCTTCGCAGATTCTGTGAAAATTCAAGACCCGCACTCAGTTCACAGGCTCTGATCGCGCTCGCTCGCTTTTACCGCAACGGTGTGTTGACCGACGTCAATCTGGAGAAATTCGATTTCGTTATGACCCGCCTCTTTTCTCGGGATGCAGGCGGCGAAAAGCGAAGACTCCTTTTTGATCGATCTGACGTTGTTCCGCACATCAAAACTCTCTACGAAAACTGGTCGAGCGTATGCCTTTACACCGTTGAAGAGAACGGCCGAGAGATCGGGGAACTTGTCTCAACTCTAACTTCACTTAGAACCACATCCGACGCTGCGACCACCATCGACGAACTCCTTGCCAGCGGAGTCTTCGAGTCGGTAAGGTCTGTTAAACAGCAAGCCGGTGAATACTTCATGGTCCCTGAGGTTTTGGCCGCGGCGATCGAGACAAACATTCACTTGGGGAACCGTTTCGTCGAGCTCGCCGAGGCTAGCCGCAAGGTGAACACGATCAGCAACATCGAAGAACGATTCGGCAACCAATACGATCACCTGATCTCGGCAGCAACAGGCAAAACTTATTTACTTTGCGATCTTGTTTCCGGCGGATCGCTTCATGCCCGCGATCGGATCAACGTCACATTCACGCCGGCCGCCGATGAGGCGAAAACAGCCCAGTCGAGAAGCATTTCGGTGGCAAGTTCGGGATTTCTTGCCATCCAGGTCAATAAGTGGCTTCTGCTCGGCGCGACACTCCTGATCGGAATCAGCATCGGCCTTTACGTTTGGGCTGACCAGATGGTCGAATCAAACAAAGCGACCATTGTTGCCGAGGAGATCGATCTGGCCGGATCGGATCTCGCTCCACACCTCGCTAAAGCCAAAGTTACCAAGGATACGCTCTATCCACTGACCGAGCCAACCTGGGATACTCTCTCGGAAGCGGAGCAGAAACAATTGACCGCAAAGGCATTCGAATTCGCCAAACGAAAAAATCTATCGAAGGTCAGTATTCTTAACTATCGCGGACGTACGGTCGCCTTCGCCACGGCAAACACTGTCGAACTGGTAAAGCCCTAAAGCAAGCTAACGGGGAATTGACTGCGGCCGCGCTTTTCCGAAAGCCGGCCGTTCCTTTCATTTGGAGAGCAGGCAGGATTATCCGGATAAAAAAATGCCCCAAGAACTGAATTTGGTCGGACATTCATTATTTATACCTGTGAAACTTTTTAAGATCAGATGAACGGAGCATCAAGGTGCGTTGGCGGTTCTGCCAATTGCAAACCTTCGCGGTTTTTGCGTAAATAGAAAAGAAACCGACCGTTCAACTAAGTCTCAATTCTTCATCCGAAAAGTGTTATGCAGGAATTTTCCGACGAGATGCCTTCCGACATAAAACGATATCCGATGGTCCCGATAAGGGACGTTGTGATATTTCCTTCGACCAAGGTCGCATTCAAGATCGGCCGTCCGAGCAGCGTTCGGGCACTTGAACAGGCGATGGCCGGCGAGCGGGACATCTTTCTCGCTACGCAGCACGACGCAACGATCGACGAGCCCTCGGCCGATGAGATCTATCAGGTCGGCACGCTCGGGCGCATTCTGCAGGCCCAGCGGCAGGAGAACGGTCAGATCAAGGTCGTGGTCGAAGGCCGTGAGCGAGGGCAGTCGTTAAAGATCGAGCAGGACGGGGACGGGATGTTCTTTGCCTACGTCCGGCGGGTGCAGTCAACAGATGAATCCGGCTTCCGCACGGACGGGCTCTTGCAAAAGATCCACACGCAGGTCGAGCAGTTTCTTCGCGTTTCCCCTGATGCATATACCGACGCTCTGCATGCGAGCTTACGCGGTATTTCAGCCTCGCACATCGCGGATTCGATGTCCTCGCATTTGCGTATAAGTGTCGAGGAGAAACAGGCGTTGCTAGAGACCTTTTCTGTCTCCGGCCGGCTGACGCAGTTGGTCGAGATACTTGAGCAGGAGATCGAGAAACGACAGCTTGACCGTGCCATCCACGCAAGGACCAAGAAGCAGATGGACAAGCATCAGCGTGAGTATTACCTCAACGAGCAGATCAAGGCCATCCATAAGGAGCTTGGGCGAAAGGACGAAAAAGCCGAGATCGAAGAGCTAAAAAAGAAGGTAGAAGAATCGGGCATGACCGAAGAGGCCCGCGACAAGGCGATGCAGGAGATCGCCCGGCTCGAGGCGATGCCGCCGATGTCGGCCGAGAGTACGGTCTCGCGTACCTATATCGAATGGCTGCTGAACGTGCCGTGGAAAGACCGCTCGGAAGAGATCGAGAACATCCTGGAGGCCGAACGCACCCTTAACGAAGACCATTATGGTCTGGAGAAGATCAAGGAACGAATCCTAGAGTTTCTCGCGGTCCGGCAGTTGGTCAAGAATCCCAAAGGAACGATTCTTTGTTTTGTCGGAGCTCCCGGTGTCGGAAAAACGTCTTTAGGCAAGTCGATCGCGAATGCTACCGGGCGAAAGTTCATGCGGCTGGCTCTTGGCGGAGTGCATGACGAGGCTGAGATTCGCGGGCACCGGCGAACGTATATCGGAGCCTTGCCCGGGCAAATAATACAGTTAATGAAGCGGGCGGGCACCGTCAATCCGGTGATCCTTCTCGATGAGGTCGATAAGCTCGGCCGCGATTTCCGCGGCGACCCGAGTGCGGCCCTGCTTGAGGTGCTCGATCCTGAGCAGAACGATACATTCCGCGATCATTATCTTGACGTTGATTACGACCTCTCGAACGTGTTCTTTATCGCGACGGCAAATGTTTTGCACACGATACCGCCTGCATTGCAGGATCGGCTTGAGATTCTCAATCTTTCAGGCTACACCGAGCGGGAAAAGGTCGAGATCGCCAAGCGGCATTTGATCCCGAAGCAGTGTGAGAACAACGGCATCAACCCTGACAAGGTAACGTTTACGGACGACGGGATCCTTGAAACCATTCGCCACTACACACGCGAGGCGGGCGTTCGCAGCCTCGAGCGAGAATTGAGTTCGTGCCTGCGCAAGATCGCTCGGAAGTTCGTGATCGCCGAATCGAAGGAAGATTTCCGTGTTGTGATCGATGCGGAAAAAGTCCGCGAACTGCTGGGAACGATCCGCTTCCGCAAGCAGGATATTGCCCGCACCAGCGAGATCGGTCTTGTCAACGGGCTTGCCTGGACCGAGGTCGGCGGTGACGTTCTGCAGGTCGAAGCGACGCTGGTTGCCGGCAAGGGTGATGTTACGCTTACCGGTAAGCTCGGCGAGGTGATGCAGGAATCGGCCCGTGCGGCATTGACGTGCGTTCGTTCGCGTGCGGAAGCTCTCGGCATTGACAACAAGGAATTTCGCGAAAAAGATCTGCATATACACGTTCCTGAGGGAGCGATCCCTAAGGATGGGCCGAGTGCCGGTATCACTATCGCGACCGCGATGGTTTCTGCTCTGACGAAGTCGAAGGCACGCCATGATGTAGCGATGACAGGCGAGATCACTCTCCGCGGAAAGGTCCTCCCAATTGGCGGCGTAAAGGAGAAACTCCTGGCCGCGCACCGTTTCGGACTCCGAACGCTAGTACTCTCGCGTGAGAATGAAAAGGATCTTGCGGATATCCCCGAGGAGGTTCGCGACGACCTGACCATCAAGCTTGTCGATACGATCGATGACGTGCTTGAGGTCGCAATTGAGCGGCCCTCAGCGGGCGAAATTGCTGTTCCGCATGTCGTAAAGATGGTTGAACAGCCTTCGCTTGGCGAAAGCACGCTCACTCCATGAAGATCGCTTCGGCCGAGTTTATAAAAAGTGCGTTCGACGCCACACATTTGGTCACGGACGGCCTGCCGGAGATCGCTTTTCTCGGCAGGTCAAACGTCGGCAAATCATCGCTTCTTAACTCGCTGCTGCTCCGAAAGGGCCTTGCTCGCACCTCGCGAACTCCGGGACGAACGCAGAGCATCAATTACTTTCTCGTTAATTCAGCGTTTTACTTCGTCGATCTGCCGGGATATGGCTATGCCAAAGTGCCGAAAGCGATGCGTCAGGAGTGGGGAAAGCTGGCGGGCGACTACCTTGAGACCCGAAAGGAACTCGCCTTATGCGTACAACTCGTCGATTCGCGGCATAAGCCGTCGGAACTGGATATAGAGCTTTTCGATTGGCTGGTGGAGAACGGTCGCCCTCATATCATTGTGGCGACAAAATCCGACAAACTTTCTGCGAACAAATTGAATCAAAGTCTTAAGCTGATCATGGAAACACTCGGCGATCCCGAGATAATCGCCTATTCCTCCGAAACGGGAAAGGGCCGCGATAAGCTCTGGGCACGAATTTCCGAGGCCCTCGAAAAATAATGAAAAAATATTTGCTTTCTCCCGCTGAATGGTGTAAACAATAAGTTATTCCTTGATCCTAGAGGTTTCTGCGGACTTACTCTCCGCTATATTCTTACTAAACTGCGTTCATTTCCATACGATTACCTCCGTGTAAATCTTGTAGCCGATTTGCGGCGCGTCCGCCCGGAACCCTCATACCGGAACTCGATGGAATAAAGAACATTGATTCCAAACTCTGCTAAAAGATAATGTCAACCAAAACCACCACCACCCGCAGGGGTAAATCGGCCGCAAAGGACGAGACTCCTTCGAACCCGGAAGCGGTCGAGACCGCAGCAGCTGAGAACGCTGAAGAAAAGCCAGCGGCAGCTGAAAAGCCCGCGGCGAACAACGGCGCGACCGGGGAACTTCTTAACCTCGCCAACCTGAAAGATATGTCGATCAGCGAACTGACGCATATCGCTAAGGAAATGGGGATCGAAGGGGCGACCGGGCTTCGCAAGCAGGAGCTGATCTTCAAGCTGCTCGCAGCACAGACTGAAAAGAGCGGCCTCATCTTCTCGGAGGGTGTCCTTGAGACCCTGCCGGACGGCTTCGGCTTTCTCCGTGCACCGGAATATAACTATCTTCCGGGCCCGGACGACATTTACGTAAGCCCCTCGCAGATCCGTAAGTTCGACCTTCGTACGGGCGACACCGTCTCGGGCCAGATCCGCCCGCCGAAAGAGGGTGAGCGCTACTTTGCGCTGATCAAGGTCGAAGCGATCAACTTTGAAGCCCCGGAGACCTCGCGGGAGAAGATCTTCTTTGACAACCTGACGCCGCTCTATCCTGATGAACAACTCAAGATGGAGGTAACGCCGGACAACATCTCGGCACGGGTGATCGACCTCGTAACGCCGATCGGAAAAGGTCAGCGTGCCTTGATCGTAGCACCGCCTAGGACCGGTAAGACGATGCTTCTTCAAACTGTGGCGAATTCGATCACGGAGAATCACCCGGAAGTGACGCTTATCGTTCTTCTCATTGATGAACGGCCGGAAGAAGTCACGGATATGCAACGTTCGGTTCGGGGCGAGGTTATTTCTTCGACCTTTGACGAACCGCCGACGCGGCACGTCCAGGTCGCCGATATGGTCATTGAAAAGGCAAAGCGGCTAGTTGAGCACAAACGCGACGTCGTCATCCTTCTGGACTCGATCACACGCTTGGCGCGTGCCCACAATGCGGTCGTTCCGCCTTCGGGCAAGATCCTGTCAGGCGGTATCGATTCGAATGCTCTACAGCGGCCGAAGCGTTTCTTCGGAGCGGCACGTAACATCGAAGAAGGCGGCTCGCTGACCATCATCGCAACGGCGCTGATCGATACGGGCTCGCGAATGGACGACGTGATCTTCGAAGAATTTAAGGGAACCGGTAACTCCGAAATTCACCTCGACAGGCGGCTTTCGGACAAGCGGCTCTTCCCGGCGATCGATCTTCAACGGTCGGGTACACGGAAAGAGGAGCTTTTGCTCAGCAAGGAAGACCTCAACCGCATCTGGGTCATGCGGCGCGTGCTTAACCCTCTCTCGCCGGTCGAACAGATGGAGGTCGTGCTCGAACGTCTCGGAAAGACCAAGACCAACGCCGAGTTCCTCGCCTCGATGCAGACCTAGGCAGTTGTCAGTGGTCAGTGGTCAGTGGTCAGTGGCTGTTGGCCGGTTAACGGAAGCGACACGATCGAGCTTCTGACAACTGGCCACCGACCACTGGCCACTTTTTTATGCGTGTAGCTGTCATTTCCGCCGAGGCGGTGCCATATTCTAAGACCGGCGGGCTCGGCGATGTCGCCGGTGCCTTGCCGAAGGCGTTGAAGGCTGTCGATGTCGATTCCGTGCTGATAACGCCTTGTTACTGGCAGACAAAAGGCGAACATTTATGGAAAACGGCGATCGATGATCTTTATGTCGATTGGCGAGGCGGCACATACCACGCAAAGGCGTTCTACAGCGAAGCCAACGGCTCGCCGACGTTTCTGATCGACGCTCCCTCGCTCTTTCATCGCGATTCGATCTATGGCTACCGCGAGGACCATGAGCGGTTTGCCTTCTTTAACCACGCAGCATTGACGCTCCTCAGGCGGATCGGTCCGCCGCCGGACATCGTTCACCTCAATGACTGGCATTGCGGCTTCGGTTCGGTTGAGGTTGCGGCTGCACGCCGATGGGACGAATATTGGCGGCGAACACGGACCGTATTTTCAATCCACAACATGGCCTATCAGGGCGGCTTCGGCAGTGAAGACCTTTGGAAGTTCGGTTTCGGGAGCGACTTCGCCCGCAATGCTTTCGCGTTCAACGGCTATGCCTCGGCGATGAAGGCCGGGCTTGAGACCTCGGACATGCTTTCGACGGTTTCGCGGCGGTATGCTTACGAGATACAGACGCCGGAAAATGGCTATGGGCTCGATTGGCTTACGCGGCAGCGGGCAGATCGCTTGATCGGGATCACGAATGGCGTGGATTTTGAGGTCTGGAATCCGGCCACCGACCCGGAACTGCCTGCCCATTACGACATCAACGATCTTAGCGGGAAGAGCGAGTGCAAGCGGCACCTTCTGGAGCGATTCGGGCTTCCGCAAGACCTGGAGCGTCCGCTTATCGCCATCGTAACGCGTCTTACAGGGCAGAAGGGTATCGAGCTGATACAGCAGGCGGCGGGCGATATTCTCTCGACCGGGGCATTTTTTATCGCCCTCGGTTCGGGCGAGAAGCAGTACGAGACGTTTCTGCAGCGGCTTCGCGACCACGCCCCGCGACAGGTCGGCGTTTATGTAGGCTACAGCGAGCCGCTCGCGCATCAGATAGAAGCCGGAGCGGATATCTTTCTGATGCCTTCCCGGTTCGAGCCATGTGGGCTGAATCAGATGTATTCGCTCCGCTATGGAACGATACCGGTGGTGCGGGCCGTGGGCGGACTCGATGATACAGTCGAGAATTTCGACGCGGTAACGGGACGCGGCAACGGTTTTAAGTTCGGCCCGTTCCGGGCAGACCGGTTCGTTGAGCGGATCTACGAAGCACTTTTCGCTTATGCCGATCCTGCCACCCGCAAAATCATCCGCCGCAACGGGATGGCGATAGATAATTCATGGGAAAATGCTGCCCGAAAATACGTTGAGCTCTATCGCCTGACACTTTCTATCTGATGTTTGCTTTTAAGATCGACGACGAAGTTGAATTGACGCTTCCGCAGATGCACCACGCTGAGGAACTAACGGCGGTTGTCCGCGCAAATCTCGATCGACTGCGGCCATGGATGCCTTGGGCCATAGAGGATTATTCCATCGAGAACGCGAAGCAGTTCATCTGGCGGACGCTTGATGAATTCTCACAGGACGGCCGTTTTAGCGCGCTTGTTCTTCACCGCGGGCGGATCGCCGGGACCATCGGATTTCATCACCTGGACACAACAAACAAGATGGCATCTGTCGGTTACTGGATCGGCCGCGAGCTTGAAGGCAAAGGCGTGGTGACCAAATGCTGCCGTGTCCTGATCGACTATCTTTTTGATACAATGAGACTTAACCGGGTGCAGATAAATTGCAACGTCGAGAACCTTCGGAGCCGGGCAATACCGGAAAGGCTAGGGTTTACGCTGGAAGGAACACTTCGCGAGGTCGAATACCTCGACGGCAGATTCGGCGACTGGGCGGTTTATTCGCTGCTCAGGCGAGAGTGGGAAGCCCGCGACCGAGCATCCGGAAATTGATATGATCATCGTTATTATTGGCGCCCAATGGGGCGATGAAGGCAAGGGAAAGGTCGTTGACCTGTTGGCGGATCGTTTCGACATAGTGTCGCGATACCAGGGCGGGCACAACGCTGGCCACAGCGTTTACGTCGGCGACCGAGCGTTTGTGCTTCGGCTGCTTCCTTCGGGAATAATCCACGAAGACAAGACCTGTGTGCTCGGCAATGGAATGGTCATTGATCCGAAGGCCTTTTTCGAGGAAATAGATCAGATCGCCGAACAGGGCGTCGAGGTTTCGCCGGAACGGCTGAAGGTCTCAAGCCGGGCACACCTGATAATGCCTTACCATCGGGCGCTCGACCATACCTCGGAAGAGCGGCTTGGCAACGAGAAGATCGGCACGACGCTTCGCGGCATCGGGCCTGCATACGAGGATAAAGCCGGCCGGCGGGGAATCCGCGTCGCGGACGCGATGTCGCCGGAGATACTGAAGCTCCGGATCGAGCGGAACCTTGAAGAAGCGAACCGCATCATCGTGCTCTATGGCACTCAGCCGCTGCGGGCGGATGAGATACTTGCAGAGATGACACCGCTGGTCGAGCGGCTTCGCCCATTTGTTTGCGAGACCTCGCATTTCCTTGCCGAGGCTCGCAAAGCTAAAAAGAAGATCTTGCTTGAGGGCGCACAGGCGACGCTGCTTGACGTCGATCACGGCACTTATCCCTACGTGACCTCATCGAACCCGACGGCCGGCGGAGCCTCGGTCGGTGCGGGTATTCCGCCGCATCATATTACGGGCGTACTGGGAATCGTCAGAACATACGCGACCCGGGTCGGAGAAGGGCCGTTTCCAACGGAGATGCTCGATACGGAAGAGCCGATAGCCCATCTCATCCGCGAACGGGGCAACGAATACGGCTCCGTCACAAAGCGGCCGCGGCGATGCGGTTGGTTTGACGCGGTCGCGACGCGATATGCCGCCGAACTCAACGGGTTCGATTCGATCGCGTTGACGAAGCTCGATGTGCTCGACGAACTCGATGAGATCAAGGTTTGCGTCGGCTACACTATCAATGGCGAACGCGTTGATACCTTTCCCGCCGTCTCGCACGATCTCAGGCAGATTGAGCCGATCTATGAGACGCTCCCGGGCTGGAAAAGCGACACACTGGGGATAACGGAATTTGACCGGCTGCCGGTTAATGCGCAGCGTTACGTTCGGTTTCTTTCAGAGCATGTCGGCGTCGAGATCGGCTTGATCTCAACCGGACCGGAACGCGACCAGACGATAATCCTCAAAGACTCGGTAATGGAAGGGTGGTTTACGAACTAGCGAAAATGAGCGACGAGTCGGAGATCAGGGTCGTTACGTTCGATGAGCGGTTCGCGGCGGATTTTGCCCGGCTGAATTATCGATGGATCGAAGAGCACTTCCGCATTGAGCCGCACGACCGAGAGTTGCTCGATGCACCACTTGAAAAGATCGTAGAGACCGGCGGTGAGGTGTTCTTTGCTCTTGCCGACGACGAGGTCGCGGGAACCGTAGCAATGGTCCGGACCGATACGAATACCTACGAGCTTACGAAAATGGCGGTCGATCCTGCGTTTCAGGGCCGAGGGATAGCGAACCACCTCATGCTGGCGTGCATCGAACTTGCCCAGGCAGAAGGAGTAAACAAAGTCTTTCTTGAAACGAATTCAAAGCTGCCCGCTGCCATCGCGCTATACAAAAAGTTCGGCTTTGTTGAAACACCGCTCGACCCGGGTTCGCAGTATTCGCGTGCCAACGTCCGGATGGAACTTGCCATAGCAGACACCAATATGTAAAATCTTCAATTCGGCCCGAGTGGCCACATGGTCCGATAGCTCAGTCGGTAGAGCAAATGGCTTTTAACCATTGGGTCCCAGGTTCGAGTCCTGGTCGGATCACCAGATATAGAAAAGCACGCCACCCACGGCGTGCTTTTTTTCGTATCTACTTCGAACCCGATAGTTGACGGAGTACTTCGTTCACATGCTGGCATATAGGTACGATCTTGAAATGCCTTTCCATTGAATCAAAGACCCACTCGAGCATTTGCAGCTTTTTATTCGTCGGGACTGACATTCCGGGAAAGAATTCGAGTTCAGGTACATCTTCTCGGCTCAAAAAGTCGAGAGGATGCAGCAACAGCGATGGAGCCACATTCGTAACGCGGCATAGGCCAAGTGCTGTTTTCCAGTATGCTTTGGCCGCGGCTGTCGAGAAAGATGCCAGGTACATAAAATAGCTGACGTGGATCGGGGTTTTAAAAATCGGAAGGGTGGTAACCGGAATTTCGACCAGCTTTCGTCCCTGGGAAGAAATCTCAGAAGGCTCCAGCGACTGAAAGCCGTCACTGAATTTTCCAAAAAGACGTTTTCGCAGTTCACGTTCTTCTGGTGTCATCTTACCAGACTTCAGAAAGTAAAAGGCACGAGCAAGCGGCCCGATAAAGGTCGGGAAGACCGAGCAATCGTAAACATATCCCCTTTCGGCTAGCACTTCGACTACGGCGGGCGTCAAGCTGAATCCGGGTCCGCGAAAGCCTCGTGGGCGTTGGCCCGTGACATTCTCGATCGCCGTCTCGGCCTGACCGATCTCGGTGTCCAACTCTGAGCGGGAATAGAGGTGGAGCCACGGTTCGTGATTGAAGGAGTGGTTACCGATCTCATGCCCTGCCTTTGCGATAGACGCTATTGCCTCGTGGTTCTTTGCAAGCGAAGCGTCTTTACCAACAATAAAGAAGGTGATCGTCAAGGCGCGTCCGGACAGGAAATCGAGAACCCGCGGGACGGCGACGTCCAAATAGGTCGGATAGTCCTCCCACCCCTCGATCTTGCTGGACCTCATATATGCCCATTTATTGTCAAGGTCAAGGGAAACACTGGCAATTCGTTCAGTTGATGACTGCATCATGAGACCGATACTTCAAGGCAATACATCTGTCATTTCCCGTGAAGGCTCGTTACTGGCTCCATCGTCGATCCTTTTCCACCAGGTTGTTTTCGCGGTCGTCATTATCACCTCATATTCGGAGTCGATCTCTTGCCTCAATCGAACGGAGTTCTTCGAGATGAGCCATTCGCAATCCGAATCGACGATCAGGATGCCTGGCTTTGAGGCCGAGATCTCCTCTTCAAGGATACGCCATTGCTGCCCGACAAAAAACTCCGGCATCCACCCGTTTGTTGAGATCGCAGGGGTTTGTCGATTCAAATAATAGTAGAGCGGATCCGAACAAACGAACATCGATCGGTTCCGGACATTATGAAATCCAACTGTCCGCGACTCATCCAACACCTGTTGATACATATCCCAGTTGTCACCATGAGGGCCCGCCGGGCCGTTCGCATATCCCAAATCCCTGTCTCGGTAAAGTCGCTTTATCTCGCGAACCGTGAATATATTAAACACCGATGCGATAGTGAAGAAAAAGATCGCAACGATCGTGAATTGGCAAAGCACACTCCTGCGATTAAGCATTTCGCACGACCCAAGGAATCGGTCGATCGCACCAAGTGCCAAGAGACCGATCGGCATCAAAAGCAGCATAAAATGATAGGACCACCAGGAGGTTGACTGTATAAGGATCACAAGCAATCCGACAAACAGCCAAACCGCCATACATGCAGCAATCACGATCTGCTTCGACCGTACGTTATCGCGAAATGATCGGATGGCAAGTTCGGTTCGTGCGGAAGTAAAGAACCGGTAAACCGATCCGGCCAGAATCAGCATGAGAAGTGGAAAAAAGGTCAGGGTGAACCATACCAGACTGTTGCTCAAAACCGAGAGGCGTTCGCCTCCTCCGTGAAGAGATACGGCCTCTCGGGGATAGACAAATGTTGTGTAATAAAGTTGATCAAATATTCCAAGACGATAGACCCAAAACGTGATAAGGAATAGAGAAACCCCTGTGACAGACCAAATACCAACGAGTGCTGCTATTGCCTTCCTTCGGCTAAAGTCAGGATGTTGCATACAAACCAGGACAATAGCGATCGTCGAGAGGGCAGTCACGAGCGGCAAGAACGCGAACTTCAAAGCGATGGCCGCAGCGATCGAAAGGCCGCTGACCAGACAGATCGCGTACCAGCGAAGCGGACGGGAACTTATGGCAAGCTTTGGAATGAGCAGGAAAGAGAGTGCGACCGGAAAATTTGCCAATGATTCTACCTGGGTCATCTGGAGGCTTCCGACGGTGAGATAGTAATAGCCGACCGTGAATGTTGGGACGAAATAGACCAGCCAGATATTCGAGAAATGATCACGGAGCAAGTAAACGCTTACGACTGAAAAAAGAAGCCAATACAGAAGCTCGAACAAATGGATTCCATACTCTGTAAAGCCGAATAAAGCTCCGCCAGTCAAATAGAAATAGAAGATTCCGGGTTGCTTGACATCCCAGATATCCGCGTAAAGCATTGCGCCGTTCAACAGGCGTTCCGCATAAACCACGAACATCGCCTGATCGCCCGTAAAGGTCTCAGGCAAACGGACAATTCCAAGCAAGAGGCTGGGAACCAGGCAGAACAAAAGATAGGCCGGGTTAATATTTGCGGCAATTTTGAGGCGAACTGACGATTTTCCACTCTCGTACTCGCTCACGGTGATCCTCCGGGATCTGGGATCTCTAATCCGACCATTTCAATACCGCTTCAAAGGCTTTCTCAGCGATCTGAACCGTTTCATTTACGTTCAGCGTTCCATTCGTGATCTGCGAGGAATTTACCACAAACAGGTTCGGGATCGAGGTTCGAATATCCGGAACCTTTTGCGAGTAATTCAACACCGGGATCGGGAACACCTCTCGAACCCTTGAAATCTTGAATTCAACCACGTCCTGCCGGTCAAAGAACGGGTACATAGATTCGACCCCGGAAATAAAGTGTTCCTGAATTTGCTCATCGCTTTGCTCGAACATCGGGTCATCCGGGGCGATATATTTGGGAAGATAAACAAGCGAAAGGCCTCCGAACTCGCTCTTGTCCACAAGGGCAGACATCTCGATGATCCCGGTGAATGGCGTTTCGTCGGTAATGTTTGTTACGTAGTAGTCGGATATCGGCTGTTTCAAAAGCATCGAAGCACAGATGATGCCTTGGTACCTCACGCCCGAAAGGATGTTCAGCTCATCAGGTTGAAGTCCAGGAACGAGATTTGAAACCACGGACGCAGAGCAGGTCAGCACGACGTTATCGAAGGTCCGAACCGAGTCCGATTCAGTTATTCGCACCCTGGTGTTATCGTCAGGCTCGATCGTTTTTATCCTGGAGCCCAGCTTGATCTCGACACCCTTTTCTGTCAGGACTTCTTCAAATCGAGAGAGGAGTCTTTTGTATCCGCCGCGGACATAGCCGAACATTTCCTTCTTCATTCCGGAATGCCGAGCCGCATACATACGCTGGATAGATGCCCAAATGAAGGCAGCGGACGATTCGCGATAAGCATTTCCTAGCTTCGCACGAAGAAGCGGCTTCCAGATCTTTTCAAAGTTGCGCTTACCTGAAAGGCGTGTAAGCCACTTTTCGACCGAAATCTGTTCGAGTTTTCTCCAATCGGTAACCCGCGAGGCATAAAGAATAGTTAGTCCGAGCCGAAACTTGCTAAAAAGGTCGAGCGGCGGAAATGTAAGAAACTCGAGTGTGTTCGACATCGAAACGAGCCGACCGTCGGTGAAGAATCCGGTCTTTGTTTCGACCCACTCGAACTCGTCGTCGATCCCGAGGTCACCGGCAATCTTTCTTGTATGAGAATCGGAGAGTAAAGTTACATGATAATGACGATCCCAGGTCAGATCGCCGATCTTCCAAACACTGGCGAGACCGCCGATCTCAGGAGCTGATTCGAAAAGTGTGACTTTGTATCCGTGATCCACACAACGTAGTGCTAGCGTTAGGCCCAGCATTCCGGCTCCGACGATGGCTATTTCCTTCCCCATTGATATTTGCTTGGTCTGATAGCGATCTTCGCTAAGTTCAACGGGTAGTACCGTTTTCTGACGATCGTTCACTATCATGGGCGGGTTGAGTTCGTGAGTCGAAAAATCGAGCTTTTAGCAGTCGGGACATCAGCTTCAAATGTCCGCCAATAGTTGAAATGGTCTTCATCTTCGAGGCTCCGAAAAGGCGGACCTCCAACACTGTCGGAAATTCTACGATCCGCCCGCCTTTCAGATCGAGTTGACCCAACATTTCAGCGACCCCGTGGTAGCCGGTTTCCTGTATTGCAAGATCGGCCATCGATTTTCTCCGATAGACTCGGAAGCAGGCGGTATATGAGTCGAGCTTCGAGTTCAGAATTCGGCGATATATCAGCGAGGCACCTTTGGAAAGTGCGAGCCGCCAGCCCGGAACATTACGGACTCCGCCATCCTTGTGATATGGCGAGGCGGTGACCATATCGACCTCTGCGGTCAACATTGGGATCATTTTCGGTAGTTCAAACGGGTCAAAGGTGCAATCGCAATCGATCGAGCAGACTATATCGGTCTCGGCAGCTCGGAGACCTGTTAGGATCGCTCCGGCGACACCTTGGTTTACCTGATGTTCGATCAAGGTCGCATTGTCCATCTCACCGAAAAGTGCATTAATGGTTTCGACAGTCGCATCCGTACTCTTATCATCTACAAAGATCAGGCGCATTGAGTAATTGAGCGATGAAAGTTCCGATTCCACACCTTTGAGGGTTTTCGCGAGATAGGGAAGCGTTTCCTGTTCGTTGTAACACGGTACCACGATGGTTACAGGGGTTAATTCTGTAACCGACGGAGATTTGTTTACCGATGATTCGGCGATATCGGCTCGTTTTGCTTCAGGCTTCGGGGGCTGTTCAGCAGCGTAATCCTCCAGTCCCATATAGCTCCCGATCGAGTCAAAATCATATCGACCAAGCAGATCGCGAACGACCCAGTCCATCTTGTCGAGTTTCCGGTAGTGGCGAAGACGGGTCCGCAAGTTTGCTGCCGAAATTCGCGGCTGTTCGGGATCCATTTCCCAGACATGGAAATAGAACATGAAAGGACCTTTGGCCGATTTGTCCCATCGGGCGATCGCATGTTTCGTAATAGAGTAAGGGAACTGCCTGAGGTAATTTCCGCCGGAGATCGGGGCGAGTCCTGCAAACAGGTTCAAAGTTGAGTAAGGGAACTCCCAAATGGTCCCCGACTCGGTTTCGACGGCACCGGCAATTCTTCTGGCCTCACTATCTTTTCGGGTCGGCAAGAAGGAAGCATCGTAAGCGAACCCTTCTTCCGAAAGCGAATCAAGCACCCATGAGTCCCTTGTGTAATTTAGTTTTTCGGCAGCGCGATAGCCCCTGACTTTCTGCCCTGTCGCATTCTCGATCGCTCGGCCGGTTCTTGCAAGATCGGCACGGAATTCCTCGATCGACAAGTTTCGGAGACCCCGATGATAATATCCTCGGCTAGCCACTTCGTGACCCCGGTCAGCAATTTCACGGACGAGCGAAGGATCTTTTTCAGCAATCCAGCCTAAAACGAAGAACGTCGCCTTTGCTCCGTATTCATCGAGCAGGTCAAGTGTCTTTCTTGTGTTTTGTTCGTAACGCGCCTCGAAATTCGACCAATTGCGTTGCTGGATTAGAGAATCAAACGCCCCAACGTGGAAATAATCCTCCACTAGGACGGTCAGCAGGTGAGAATTGGAGTTCCGCGCCGGATTCATTAAGTTGGCATTTCTGTTAGATGACGTATCTTCGAGAACGTTTTTGCGAACCGGAACTAAATTTTCCGTTGAATAAAACTTGCGATGCGCTCCGCCGCTTTGCCATCGCCAAAAGGATTCTTCTGTTTTTTGACCGATCTGATCCAAGTTTCGTCACCATTAACTTCCTCTAAATGCCTTTTTAGGGACTTTGAGGAGCTACCAACAAGTTTTGCCACGCCGGCCTCGATAGCTTCTGGGCGTTCGGTGTTCGCGCGGATCACCAACAGCGGCTTTCCAAGACTAGGAGCTTCTTCCTGTACTCCGCCAGAATCCGAAACGATCAGCCACGATCCCTGAATAAGTGCTATAAAGTCACTATAGCCGAGGGGTTCCAGTAAAAATATGCGTTCTGCCCCACCGAGGACCTCTTTCGTGACCTTGCGAACATTTGGGTTCAGATGTACCGGAAAGAAAAGTGATGTATCCGGCCGGGATGCGATAAAGTCTCGCAAAACCTTCAGGTTTCCCTCCATCGTCTTTCCAAAGCTTTCACGGCGATGCGTAGTAAGAAGTATTCGCCGGCTCCCCTTGGTCATGTCGAGCATCTTTGCAAGATCCGGATTCGGTTTCGCGGTCTTAGCGAAAAATAAAAGGGAATCGACGACCGGATTGCCGGTCACAGCAATATTTTTACTAGGCACGCCCTCAACAAGAAGCGTCTCCCGGTTCTGCCGGGTCGCAGCGAAATGGAGGTCTGCCAATCGCGAGATAAGCCTGCGATTCATCTCTTCAGGGAACGGATTCCTGGGGTTGCCGGAGCGGAGTCCGGCCTCGACATGCCCTACCTTTATACCAAGGTTGAAAGCTGCAATTGCGCCAGCCAAGGCGGTTGTTGTATCGCCCTGAACGACCAGAAGGTCTGGACCTATTTCTTTTAAGACACTGTCGAGACGGGCTATTCCTCGAGAGGCAACATCGTTTGGCGACTGTCCCGGCCTCATCACTCGAAGGTCATGATCGATCTTGATCGAAAAGGCGTCGATGAAAGGCTTGAGCAAGTCTGTGTGCTGGCTTGAAGAGATCGTAACCGTCTGAATGCCGAGCCTTTTCGCGGCTGATATGACCGGGGCGAGCTTGATAAGTTCTGGGCGCGTTCCAAAAAGAACGGCAATCTTAGGAGACTCGTCTTCGCGGGACATCACTACAATTATAGCGGAGTTCGCAGTAAATGTTTAGTAATTTCGCGCGAGGCGTCATTTACGAAAAAAATGTCCGGGTATCTCCCATTGGTTTGCCTTTAGTACCCGCGAATACTCAGACAAAAATGCCCACCAAACAACGCATCGGTCAAATTGACAGATACCAGTCAGATTTTATACCTTCTAATTTACGTTGGTGATAAAAGAAGTTTTCCCGTTTCTGGAATCATCAACGATTTGGCGGTTTTCTTTAAATGCGGAAAACCGTTTAGAGCCTTCGGCTCATGCTCCCGTAAGAAACTTAAAGTAATTCAAATTGACCGACACGTATTGTCGGCTGCCCCCTAAGCTTGGTCCGTTGAATGCGACTTCGAGGATCCTTGCCCCACAAAAAGCCCCACAAGGTTGTATCGAGACTACTAAGGTGAACCATAACAGCCAGACAGATAAAGAATTTTGACTAAACAGCCTGCCTCACAATTCTGCAGTGATTGTTGCCTAAAGGGAATGGCGAAATCTACTCGATACGACGATCCAAGAAAATTTGAACGGAGGAACATATGTTCTCAATCACAAGTCTTAGACTGTATGGCCTAAAGTCCATACTGATCGCACTGGGAAGCATCTCATGTGTCAGCATGATGCAAACTCCGGCCGAGGCCGCGACTCTTTACGTTCCCAGCTCCCAGTATCCGACCATCCAATCGGCAATTAATGCCGCCAACCGCGGCGACACGATCATTGTTGAGGCGGGTCGGACGTATACCGAGAACCTGGTTCTTCGATACAAGTCAGGCACGGGCTATGTCACGATACAAAGCTCGGCGCTGGCGAGTTTGCCGGCCGCCGGGAACCGAGTCACGCCGGCAGATGCAGCGAATATGCCGACCGTCCGTTCGGCGTCCGCAGGTTCGACGCCGGTGATCGAAGCCTTTCCGGCCGCTAATCCTCCTTCGCATTACAAGTTCATCGGTATCAACATCAGTCGGCACAATAGTACCCAGCAACAGCAATCGCTAGTTGCTTTGGGTTACTACGGAACGGCGCAAGACACCTATCAGGAAGTGCCGCACAATTTTGTTTTCGATAGATGCCTCTTGCGGGGAGCAGACAATGCGTACACGCGGCGTGGATTCTATTTCAACGTCCGCGATTCGCAGATAATCAATAGCTACATCGAGAATATTTGGGAAGATCAGGCCGACTCACAGGGTATATTGATGACTAATGGAGCCGAGCGGAACCTAATCTCCAACAATTTTATCGAGGCCGGAAGTGAGAATGTCATGCTCGGCGGTGCCGATCCCGATATTCCGAATTTCGTTCCCAACAACATCACTTTTGACAGAAACCATTTCTTCAAGCGTCTCTCGTGGAGAAATGCTTCGCCTCGTCGAGTGGTCAAGAACTTGTTCGAGATCAAAAACGGGAAAGACATCGTAATTGAGAACAACATTTTCGAGAACAACTGGGCAGAAGCTCAGGCAGGACACTCGATCCTATTTACCTGCCGTAGTGACGGACAGGCTCCGTGGACGGTCTGTCAGAACATCACATTTCGTTACAATATCGTCAAAAATGTTCGAAGCGGATTTAACATCACCCCGACAGATGATTACACGAATATTCAAACGACGAACAGGGTCTTCGTGAACAACAATCTCTGGATAATTGCTGGAACTGCGATGGGGGACGATGGTTGGCTTGGGATTTTCCCGGATGCGGGCGGAACCCGCGTGATGCACGACATCGAATTCGACCACAACACTTTTGTTGCGACTAGCAATTCGCCATCTTTCTTGTGGGTGGAGGCAAATGCGCAGCTGTTCAGAGATTTTGTCTGGACAAATAACATTGTCGCCAATACTTCGGGCACGTGGTCCGGCGTGCGAGACGCACCGGGACGAACAGGCACGACGGCTCTGAACGCCGTTGCTCCAGGTCCGGAATGGACAATGACGGGCAACGTATATCAGCGGTCGTCTTCAGGCCATCCGGGGAATAATACTTATGTATCGAGCATAAGTAATTTTGGTTTCAGAGACGTGGCGCAACGGGATTTCGAACTTCTTCCCACATCCCCTTATAAGGGGGCGGCTCCGGGTGGTAAGGACATTGGTGCAGACATGGCGGGTCTGAAAACAAGGACCGCATGCGTTGTTTCGGGTAGGCAAAGCGATTGTGCGGCGACGAGTTCTGCATCTTTCGACTTTGACGGCGACGGTAAGTCCGACCCGTCACTTTATCGTCCTTCAGAAGGTGTTTGGTATTTGAATCGAAGCCGCGATGGCAGCACGGGTGTCAATTTCGGCATCTCGACGGATCTGGTAACGCCCGCCGATTTCGATGGCGACGGCAAGACGGATATAGCGGTGTTCCGGCCGGAGCAAAACATCTGGTACGTACTAAACAGTTCAAATTGGTCGGTATCGGTTCGATACTTCGGCAGCGTCGGTGACGTTCCCGTTCCGGCTGATTACGATGCCGATGGAAAGGCCGATATTGCGGTTTGGCGTCCAACAAACGGAGTCTGGTATCGAACGAATAGTTCTAATGGTCAGGTAGTCGCATCCCAGTTTGGCATCGGCGGCGACCGTCCGGCGGTCGGAGATTACGATGGAGACGGAAGGGCAGACCTCGCCGTTTATCGTCCCCTAACCGGAGTGTGGTATCTCCTTCGTTCTACTGAGGGCTTCGCTGCTTTCACGTTCGGTATTGCGACCGATGTGATCACCCCGGCGGACTACAACGGCGACGGGCGAACCGATATTGCCGTGTTCCGTCCTTCAAATGGAACCTGGTATCGGTTCGATCAAAGCAACGGCCAGATGTCGGTATATCAGTTCGGAATGAACCTGGATGTTCCGACCCCGGCCGATTATGATGGCGACGGCAAGGCCGATTTTGCCGTTTTTCGCCCAAGCAACGGAACCTGGTATTTCCAAAGGACCACAGAAGGCTTTTCTACTCTCAGATACGGAACCTCGACCGATATACCGCTTACATCGGTCTTAATGAATTAGCTGAGTCGTCCTTCTTAATGGGAGAGAACAGCTCAGGCTGATTGACTTCTAAAAGGAAGATCCGATCCAAATCGATGTCTTGTTTGCCCGGTATGCAATGGGTGGGCTAGAATCGCGGTTGGTCGGGTCTTCTATTTGCGCCATCATCTACAGGAAAAGAGATCGGACCTAAGTTGATCAAAGCCATTAGGATCGGTCAGGCAATATGGACGTAGAGATCACAGTCGTCGCGGGGGCTCGCCCCAATTTTATGAAAGTCGCACCGATTCTTTCGGCGTTAAAGCGGCGGCGTGAAAGTGGGTGTCCTATCAATCATCGACTCGTCCACACGGGGCAGCATTCGAGTACGATGATGAGCGACACGTTTTTTGAACAACTGGGAATCCCGAGTCCGGATGTGAATCTGAATGTTTCCGGCGGGTCACATGCCAGACAAACGGCTGAGATCATGATGGCGTTCGAAGCGGACCTCGAGAAGAACCCAACTGATCTAGTGATTGTTGTTGGTGACATCAACTCTACAATGGCAGCGACCATCGTTGCCAAAAAATTATGTATTCCGGTTGCTCATGTTGAAGGCGGACTTCGCTCAGGCGATATGACGATGCCGGAGGAGATCAACCGAAAGGTTACTGACTCCATCGCCGATTTTTTCTTTACGACCTCGAAGAATGCATCAGAGAATCTGATACGCGAAGGCATTGGTGAGGAACGAGTGTTCTTCGTTGGGAACACTATGATCGACTCATTGCTGATCAACCTCGATAAACTGGAAAGACCCAGGCTTTGGAACGATCTAAATCTCAAAGAGCGAGGATATTTGCTATTGACTCTTCATAGGCCGGCAAATGTCGATTCACCGGCATTGCTAAATCGGATACTTGAAGTGGTTTCAAGATCGGCGGGGTCGTTCCCGGTCATTTTTCCTGTTCATCCACGGACTCAAAAGTCGATGGAGGAGATGAGCACAACTGGTACCAATATCTTTCGTGTCGATCCGATGGGTTATCTGGAATTCATCTACCTTCTTAAGAACTCGAAGGGTGTGATAACTGATTCGGGAGGCATCACGGAAGAGGCAACGGTTTTGGACATTCCTTGTGTCACTGCGAGAACCACAACCGAGCGTCCTGAGACCGTCGAAGTTGGAACGAATGTTCTTTTAGGTTCAAAGATTGATTCATTACCGGGGTACATTTCCGAGATGATCGCCGGAACTTGGCGGAAGGCGAGCATTCCGGAACTCTGGGACGGAAATGCCGCCGACCGAATTGCTGATGCTATCGTTGGACTTTGGGAGAGCGGGCGAATCGGACGAGGCAACTCGTCCGCATGAACACGAGAGTTCGAGATAATTGCGGTCTTGTGCATTTGCTCATATGATGCTTAACAGCGGAATATGAACATCCTGGCTATATCTTTTGCCTATCCTCCAACGGCACTTCCTCGTTCAATACAGGCGGCCCGATTGCTTGCCGGCCTTGATGCAAACGTAACGCTTGTTTGCGCGAACTGGACCGATGCTCCACTCGATACGACCATTTATCCTGATGCCGACAAACAGATTCAAATGGTCGAAAGGGTGAAATTCGGTTCGTCCGGCTTACAGCGACTCGTTAGCAGGATCCTCTACCGTGCAAGTCGTTCCGCCTGGAATCGTTTATATCGAAACCCGGACCAATACCGAAGTTGGGTCAAACCGGTTCTTGATCGGGTGTCAGAACTGCCGCAAAACGAAACCGAAACAGAAAGATTTGACTGTTTGGTCAGCTTTGGCCAACCTTTTTCATGTCATTTGATCGGACGTGAGCTGAAGAAGCGAATGCGACTTCCATGGATCGCATACTTTAGCGACCCATGGGTTGACAACCAGTTTAACGGTTACGATTTACACTCTCGTTCCCTAAATCTGAAGCTGGAACGTTCGGTAGTAGAGTCTGCCGATCTCGTTCTGATGAATTCCGAGGAAACGATAGACCTCGTCTTTGCCAGATATGACGAAAGATCGAAGGCAAAAGCTCGTGTTCTGCCTCACGCTTACGATGAAGGTCTGTATGGCGATCGTTCTTCGGCGGACGGCGACACTATAGTTATTCGGCATATCGGAGAGTTCTATGGACCTAGGTCGCCGGTGCCATTGCTGCGTGCGATCATCGGTACCGATTCCGTCGATGACCATCGGTTCGATGGTGTTTCGTTTGAACTTGTCGGAGACCACGAAACCGGGCCTGAGTTAGAAGATCTGGCGTCGCATCCCGCAACTCGAAATGTGATCTTTAAGAAACGGATACCTTATCTCGAGAGTCTTAATTTAATGAACCGCTCGGATGGGTTGCTCCTGATCGACGCACCGGGCGAGTCAAGCGTATTCTTGCCCTCAAAACTTATCGATTACATCGGTTCGGAACGGCCGATCTTTGGTATCACGCCACCGGGAACCGCAGACCGTTTGATCAGGCAGCTAGGCGGTGCGACCGCAAACCCGAACGATACCGCGGCGATCCGAACTCGTCTGGCATGCTTCATCGATATGATAAAAGACCGCAAGAACCTTCGATCATCGGAGCCCTGGGGCGAGCAGAGCATTCGAGAAACGTTTGATAGGAAGGCGGTGCAAAAACAGTTTCTCGGGTTTGTAAATGAATGCGTGATGAATGAGATGCGGGAATGACAGATACGGCCATACTTCGTGTTTTTGTTCGGTTCATATGTTGCGAGAGATTATAAGACTAACTTTGTGGTCCTTCGCCCAGGAACATTTTTGCATATTCGCCGGCAGCTCTTGCCCATTGTCCCGGCATTATTATCCACGAGGGATGGGGAATTCTGCCGTATTGTGTAGGCGGATGTGCGATGCCGATCTCGGTCTCCAAACCTTGTTCACGAGACTCCACGTTGAAGGTAGCAAGCGCCCGCCGGGAATGGTACGCGGATGTTACTAACAAGAGTCTTGAGTAACGGCGTTCTCGACAAAACGCCAGAATCTTCCGAGCCTCGACAACCGTGCCGATCGCCTTGCCATCGTTGATCGCACCGGGGACGATCTCGATCGCTTGCTCCGGGACACCGTTATCGACGAGCAATGCACTTGCCTTTTCTACGAATTGAAGGTTTCGTTCAT
The DNA here is from genome assembly GCA_019639135.1 of Acidobacteriota bacterium. Classification (GTDB taxonomy): domain Bacteria; phylum Acidobacteriota; class Blastocatellia; order Pyrinomonadales; family Pyrinomonadaceae; genus OLB17. The sequence goes on along the minus strand of JAHBSL010000019.1, from coordinate 81,955 downwards.
TTTCGTTACTCCATCCTCCGGGGACGCCGTCATCTGTTAGCACGATACGCCGTCCTGAGCCGTTACGGAAAAGCCGGGCGGCCTCAAGATTGCGTTCCTCGTAATCTGCAGCACCGGAAAGAACTACAATTGCGTCAGGTGAATCCAGGGGTATTGCGACCACAAGGTAATTACCGGCCGCCAGGAGCAGTAAAGGAGAGATCGCCAAACCAGCGACGACGAACAGACACCGAATATTCAAGTAAAACCTCAAATTGGTAATATTCTTTCCTGCACATTTCAAGCGAGCCGTTCCAAACAGCTTGGAGCTATCGACGGAACGATGACAATAGCGATCGACCTGCCTCACTTCCGAGTAATTAGCATTTGCCTCCTGCTACCGAGAGTTGCTCTACAACGAAACGTGCAGCGTGTGCCAGGGGCCACCTCCAATTTGCTTGAAAGCCGCTGAGTTAACAAAAAGATCGTTGTTAACCGGGTTCATATAGATGACGTAAGTTTCTCTCGGAGATTGGGCAAGAGATCGCTCTATGTTCGCGATCACCCGACCGAACAATTCGCGATTGAACGGATTGAAAAAGTAGTAAACGGTCGGCTCGAGCGGAAGCAGATACTCCATAGCGTCTTCGCACACGCTCTCAATGTCGTTACAGGCCCGTTTCCGTTGTGTAAATGATTTGATGTTCTTCACGGCGATCTGGTGCAACTCCCGCGAAAACTCGACTCCGATGATCTTTTTGAATGGGATCTCAGATGCAAGAAACAATGCTCTCCCCATCCCGGAACCGAAGTCGATGAAATGAAATCTTTCGAAGTCGATTTCCAGAGAGTTCAATATTGTACGAAAGTACTTTGGTTCGGTCCCGGCGTAGATTCCGCCTCCAGCCTTGTTCGGGCTATCGATCTCGAGCTTATCGAGAGTTACCTGAGGCATGGTCTTGACACCATGATAAAGGTCGAACATATGACCTTTCAGGTCAAAGATCGGTCCCTGGAGCCGCTTGTAGATCCATGAGTTCCTAATTGCCCCACGGAGCCTTGATGGTTTGCTGTCGCTGTTTGTTTCCATATTTCCGTTTGCGTTGATCAGCTAAATGGCTGGCATCAGCTATTCCCGGTCGCGTCCGGATTGATGGATCGGGGCCCGATGCCGAAATACCTCTTTGCCTTTTGCCTTATATTATTCGGAACGGTGCGGTAGATACCCAAAAGTAGATCTTTCGCTTCGTCCTTTATCCGGTTTGTCTGAAAACGGGAAAGGTCTGCCTGATACCGGCATGTGTTGGTGATCTCCCCGCCGAAACGCTGGAGAAAAGTGTGTGAGCCTCCCATGCTGAACTTTCTGAATCCCGATTCACATGCCCATTTGATCGCCTCCCACATCAGCAGGTCGTTCGGCTTGTCTCGGAGAAACTCCGGGTTAGAATTGTTGCCGGCATATTCGACGATGCCGCCTGGACAGAAGCGGAAATAGCTGCCCGCGATGACCTTTCCATCGTGTTTGGCGATCAGGATCTTTCGATTCGACTTGAGCTGCCAGGCTTGTTTCAGCTCATCATAGTTGGTCGGAGCTATAAGTTTGGTCTTGCACCACTGAACGTGGATCGGGTAAAGCTCCATTAGCTCTTCCTCTTTAGTCATTTCGCAGATCTTGAGCGAAGTCTTTTTGATAGCCTTGCGTAGGTTGTTCCGACGCGATGAAGAAAATCTTTCAAAGACGGCATCGGCGCCGTTCCCCAGATCGATAATGACGGATCGCTCTTCGCCCTCCGAGAGGCGTTCACGGAATCCGACATCGATGAGGCCGGCGATGGATTCACAGGAATATAATGTTATCTGGCTTTCACCGCTCATTCGGGCGGCCCGCAATCCCTCAAAGAGGACTTTAGCAGTCCCTACGTTATTCGCGTCGGGTGATACCACAACCTGAGGGCGGACGTACATTCCGCACACGAGCTGACCACCCGTTGAAATGCCGGTTGCTACGGCAATGATCTCTTGTTCACGATCGAAGACGAGAACCGCAAAGGGATTCTTTCCGGTCCAAAACGGCTCGCTAAAAAATGCAGGGGACGTGTAGTGGCTAGGGAAGCCGGAGCTCGGCAAAAATCGCTCCCATGCGGTTTCTGTAACCGGGTCAGGATATTCCCGAAAGATCTTGTAATACATAATGTCTTCGGTGCCAAGTCGATCTCACGGAGAAACAGGGATCGGGAAATCTTCACCAGCAGATCCCAGAATAGCCGATCTCTGATTTTTGGTTCCTGTTAACCCTGACAAGGTCGATGACGATCTTACCATCAAGACGCCCCCTTGCGACCTTCGAGAACTCCGGATCATGGTTACCGATCACAATGACATCCGAATTATCGATAACATCATCGATCGATGCGGACATGATCCGGGCTATATGCGGTATCTCTTGCTCGATGTATTGCTTGTTTGCTCCGACAAGACGAGCCAGTGAAACCTCCTTATCGTAAAGACGGACATCGAATCCTTTTCCGATCATTTTTTCGATAACTGCTATTATCGGCGATTCACGAAGATCATCTGTTCCGGCTTTGAATGCAAAGCCGAGAAACCCGATCTTCTTTTTGCCGGTCTTGTTTATCATCGTCACAGCTCGTTCGATCTGCAGGAGGTTGCTTTGCAATGTCGCCTCGAGTACCGGGACCGGAACATCCAATTGACGTGCGCGGTACGAAAGGGCCCGGAGATCTTTCGGAAGACACGATCCGCCGAAGGCAAAACCCGGCTTCAGATAGTAAGGCGACAGATTAAGCTTGGAGTCCTGAACGAAGACGTCCATTACCTCATGGCTGTCGATCCCGGATTCCTTGCAAATGTTGCCGATCTCGTTGGCAAAGGCGACCTTTAGCCCGTGAAAACAGTTGCAGGCATATTTGACCATTTCTGCGGCCTTGACGGAGATGGTGAAGATCGGAGCATCAATCTTCCAATAAAGTTCGCGAAGTGTTTCGGCCGCCGAATCAGAATCCGCCCCGATAAGCGTAAATGGAGGCGAGTAGAAATCCTTTATCGAACTTCCCTCTCTCAAAAACTCCGGATTTACACAAAGATGGAAGTCTGCTCCATCCTTTTTACCGGAAGCATCCTCAAGAGTTGGTCGGACGAGTGATTCTATAGTTCCCGGCAGCATCGTACTTCGCATCACGACAGTATGCTTTTCCGCCTTTGAGGCCAGAGCCTCGCCGATCTGCCGACTCACCCTCTCAACATAATCAAGCTTTAAGGAACCATTGTCATTTGAAGGAGTACCGACACAAACGAGAGATATGTCACTACGTGCTATCGCATCCGTCACGCTTGAGGTTGCCCGTAGTCGTCCCTCGCGGACGACCCGAGACGTCATCTCGGCAATGCCCTCCTCAACGATCGGCGATACGCCCTCATTGATCAGATCCACCTTGGTCGAATTGACATCAACCCCAATAACCTGATGCCCCTCAGCCGCCAAACAAGCCGCCGAGACAGCACCTACATATCCCAAACCAAAAACGCTTATCCTCATTTACTGCTCTATGCTTCGATCCTTAATCTTGATCAAGATCATGTCGTTTGTTTCGGCTATCATACTACCGCGCAACAATAATTGTTTTCGAACATCATCGGACACCTTAAAAGCCCAAACGTGATCGTATTCCGAAAGAATTTCGTCCCAGGCGTCGATATTGTCGATCGAGAGCTCGGGTGTTTGCCTTGTACGTCGAAAGACCAGCGGCTGTTGGCCGCGTATAGCGAACAGCCGGGGCCAGATCACGCCGCGGTCGATAGTTGCCAGTCCGATCGACAAAAACTTTATTCTCTCAGTTTTCGGTGTATCTTCCAGGTAACCCTGACCATATGTAACATAAACGAATGAGTTGGCGGGCAGCTTATCGTAGATCTGCGCGGCATTGGTGAGGGTCGAACTCATTTGATGCCAACGATCACCGATCATGACCTGCCTAAATCCGAGCAATGCTAAGATCAGGATAGCTATTGGAACATAGTCACGCATCACGCTTCTGGAATCAATTGACAAGATCAACAGACAGTATGCGGGTAGGACTATCCGCGCATCGGCATCGCCAGCCGTAAAGAGACTCGTTGGAGCAACGAAAAACAAGAGAAAAAAGCTCAACGAAACAAATAAAACAGATCTGTTTACCACGATTCGTTTCCTGAAAAGCAGCCAGGCGATGAAACCGAGAACGGCACCGTAACAGATGATATCTACGAAGTTGTCGTAACTAAGAAGAGGGCCAATTGAAACGACGAGCTTTTTGCGAAAACCTTCCCACTCAAGAGTTCCGACGCTCCCGGAGCCTCTTATGAAAGTGAGGAAGGCGATCGCCGGAGCAAGGAAAAGTGATGCGTCTGCAAGCCAAAAAGCGACGGACCTTTCCTTTGGTCCTTTGGACCGTGTTTGGTAAAGATTATAAAGAACTATAGCAAGACCAAGGAAGGCGAACGATGAGAGATGCGAAAGATAAACCGCGAAGACCAATACGCTCAGAAAAAGAAAGCGTAAAGCTGTGAGACTATCTCGCCACCTGAGCCAGAGACCAAAGCATATGAGAAATAACGCAACACTTAGAAGGTAGTTCAGATAACCGTAGAATAGTGTACTTCCATAGAGTAAGAACGGAGCCACTAAAGATGTAAACGTAAGAGCGTTCTTATGAAGGACGCCGGCAATCAATTGGCACCCGACGACGAAAAGTACGACGATCAACGAAAGGAAGATCTTGAAAGCGGTCCAGATGCCGACCAGTTCCGCCAGAGGCATCAATAGCATGTCCATTCCCATGTTTGGGATTGGTTCGTAAAGGACCTCGAAGTGCTCGCGAAAAAACTTACTGTCATCGTAGTTTGCGAGAATACTGATGCGTGCGGCGTGATTCGGAAGGTCAACCAGAGGCGGTATCTCTACCACCCAAATAGGGGCGACCAAAACGATGAATACTAACGCAAAAAATACGCGGCTATGAGATAGTTCCATTGCTTGAGTTCAAAAATACGGGCCGCTAATGCGTCGAAGTTTCTGCTTTGGGTTCGTTAATTGCAGATGACCTTTTACGCTGGTAGATGCGATAATGCGATTTGTCATAGACGAGGTCATAGTCCCGTTCGAGCGTTTGCATCACGAATGAATACACTTCAGGCATGTCACGCCGCCTCCCGTCCAGGGCCTCCTCATATACTTCCTCCAAAATAAAGAACTTAGGGGTTCGGTCTTTTTCGTATCCGAGCCAATGATCGTCAACTACCTGGCCATCGAAACCCAAGGCAAATGCGATCTCAGCACTGCCATAGCTGATGTCGCCGGGACCGCTGTTAGATCTGATAAATTCTGCTGCGGGCGAATATTGATTTGCATAGCCATTTGATCTGATCTTTAAAATGGCCCCGCCAAATTGCACCAGGATAATTCCAGTTATGATCGAAGTCGCCGCAACCTTGCCAAGGGATGATTGCTTGTAAATATAAAGTGCGGCTGCGGCAAGTATAGCTGAAAACAGTGGAACGATATTGAGTAGATAATAGGTTAGTTTTTGCCCGTCAAGCACGGTCATAACGACGAAGAAGAGCACGAGCAGCAAGAGGGATATACGAACGCCCGGTTTCGACCTGAATCGTTCGTTCGAAGCTGCAAGAACCAGTGCCAGCAAGTAAGCGAAAAGTACAAAGCTTTTTAGCCAGACCGGCCCGCTAGAGCCAGCGGAATGCGAGGCGAGTCCATAGGCGACGAGATACCGGTCTGAGATCTCCTTGAAAACCGCCGAAAATGGGTCAGTGAGCAGCTTTAATCTACCGCCATCGGCCGCATTTCCTCCAAACTGCGAAATGAATAGCTCCGGAGCTTGCATAATGTAAGCCCCCCACGCCAATCCGCCGATCACATAAGGCAAGAACGAGAATAAAACTGCCTTTATCGTAAGTCGGGTTCGGTCGGACCAAAAAACCAGTATCCAAAAAGCAAAGAAGTAAAGAATTCCAAGAAAGTGTGTCAGTCCCGAAAGTGCCACCAAAGTCTGTCCACACAGAAGTGCCAAAGTAAGGTTGCGATTACGCAACAGCAGAAATGCCGCGACCGCCGACCAGCCGAACGCAGAACAAATGATGTCCATTCGCCCGAACGAAGCCCCCATAACGACAACGTAATCGAATGAAAGCAACATTAATGTCAATAACGCGACGGCATGGTCCTGGAAAAGATGAAGGGCGATCACATACAGTGAGAGAATCAAAAGAAGTCCGAAGAAGGTGGAAAGGCTTCGCATGGAGAACAAGCTAAAGCCGAAAACCCGGTACCACACAGCTTGAAGCGGATAGTATAATGGAGCCGTCCAGTATGTGTATCGATCAATTCCTTCCCGATAACCCCTCGGCTCGAGCACCAATGTTCCCGGCTTGCCGTTGAACGCCAGATTGTAACCGGCCGCCGCAAACCAACCCTCATCGCTCCACGGCCTTTTTGTGAGACTCATACCAACACACAACGCCAGAAACACCAAGAGGAAAAGCGGTGCTATCCAGCGATGCGGGGTTCGTTGTATCAAATCTCTGACCATTACCATGACTTAAATGCTTAGATCTTTGCATTACCCGCGTGCCATAATGTCGCCTGGAAGATCCGCATTCAGGCGGAATGCACGGAGCGGCCGAACGTATCGTCAACCAACGGAGGCGCAGTCATTTGGTTTTCGTTTGCTATCACGCTCACGTTAGCGATCTCGGCGAACTGCTTTGCTATCGTGCTCCACGCAAACTCATTTCTAACTGTACTCAATCCTCTGCCAGAAAGAGCTTCGGCCTTATCCCTATTTCGCAACAAAGATATCACTGCCTCTCCGAAACTGTTCTCGGGATCGCGGAGCAGCAATTCCTTTCCATCGTTTACCGGGAGGCCTTCGGCGCCGATGGTTGTTGAGACCACCGGGAGGCCCATTGCCATTGCTTCGAATATTTTGAGACGGGTGCCGCCGCCGATCCGGATTGGGACGACGAAGACGGCTGCATCGCGCATATATGGACGAACATCGTCAACCCGACCTGTAACAGTGATCGAAGGATCGCGTTTTGCAAGCTCGATCAGATCAGGAAATGGGTCGCGACCGACCACCGTGAAGGTCGCTTCCGGAACTTCAGTTTTGATCCTCGGGAATATCTCTTTTATAAACCACTTAACGGCATCGCTGTTCGGGAGCCAATCCATGGAGCCCGTAAAGACGATATTCGGTTTTACGGTCCGGTCTCCGTTGATAGGTGAGAAATACTCTGTATCTACACCGGTTCCGATTTCGAATACCCGATCAAGGCCGTATTCGCTGCGAAAGACCTCTGCGTCTTCCTTTGAAACTGCTACCACGACGTCAAACCGTCTGCAGGCCTGCCGTTCGAAACGCCTTGCTCGTTCCCACTGCGAACGAAGATAAACTCTCTTGGCCGAATTATCCGAAACCTCGTAGTGGCGTTTCCAGATCATCGCCTCGACGTTATGCTGAAAAAGCAATGTAGGGATATTGATATCGTCTGGAAGATTGATAGCCGGATGCAGAAAATCGCAGATGAGAATGTCGTGTGAGTTTTCGGCTAGTACTTTTTCGATCTCTTGCCGCATTGCCTGCGAGCGGTATTTTTCGATGAAATACGGAAGCCCGGAAAGCAGATTGGCAGCGAGTTCGCTGTAAAAACGCCCGCTGAACTTTGCCGAAACCCGATGTGGTATAGTGATCAACTCGTTGCAGTATTCGGCCGCGAGATCGCAGGCGTCGGGTGCGGCACAACCGTCGTCGAGCGTCAAATATGTGATCTCGTGTTCTTTCTTCAGTTCCTTCAGCATCTGATATGTGCGTATCTTTCCGCCCTTATCGACCGGATGAAGGAGTTCTGTTTTTAGCCAAAGGATCTTCATGAGAATAACGAAACTGACGACCGGAGCTCAATTAACTGGACGGCCGATTCAACTACGCAATAATATCTCCTTCGATCAGGCTTCTTTGCCACATCTCCAGGTTTACCAGAGACCAAAGCCGCTCGTCGTGGTTCTCGCCCATCATATGCCGATCGACGATGTTGCGAACCGCCGCAGGTTCGAAAAGGCCCCTCGCGAGGGAACGCTCCGAGAGAACGTATTCATCGATCAAATGGCGGAATTCGCCCCGGAACCATTTACCGATCGGGACCGGGAAGCCCATTTTGCCGCGGCTAAGTATTTCGTCGGGAAGTACTCCCTCCATAGCATTTCTGAGCACATATTTTGTCGTCCGACCGCGCAACTTCATTCGATTAGGCATCGCAGCCGTGAATTCGAGGAGCTTATGGTCCAAAAAAGGAACCCGACTTTCGATCGATGCCGCCATCGACATTTGATCCTGCTTCATCAGCAGTTCGTGCAAATAGGTTTTCGTGTCAGTGTAGAGCATTCGATCCAGCATTTCCTTTGAACGAACCGAGTCAAAGATGCTCGACATCGTCCGGTAAGGGTCGGTGGTACCGTTCAAATGCTCTTTCGCCGTCGGCGAAAGCAATGTAGCCTGCATAGCTCGCGGAAAGACGGCGAAGTTGTCAAAATACATCGATTCGATCGTCGGTTCTACACAAAAGAAGCTTTTTCTTAGGCGATGACGAAGCCTGGAGCTGACCGGAAGCCCCGAAATGGCTCTTTCGACCGTGTTACGGATCGTACGCGGTGTTAGGGCTTGGTAGCGTTGCCCAATCCGCAAGTTGGAGAGGGTCATCCAGTAACGGCCATAGCCCGCGAGGCTTTCGTCGCTACCTTCGCCGGTCAGAACAACCTTGACGTGCTCAGCTGCTAACTTCGAGACGAAGTAAAGTGCGACGCTAGAAGGGTGGGCGATCGGCTCGTCCTCGTGCCAGATGAGCTTAGGTAAAGCTGCAAAGAATTCCTCGGGAGGTACAGTTACTTCGTGGTGATCGGTCCGGAACCGTCCTGCAACAAGCCGGGCATACCGAAGCTCATTGGCTTCGCGTTCGGCAAAAGCCACGGAGAAGGTTTTTATCGGAGCATCAACAAGCCCGGACATCACCGCTGCGATAGCGCTAGAGTCGATACCACCTGAAAGAAACATCCCAAGCGGAACATCAGACATAAGCCGGAGCCGGACAGACTCGCGGAATAGTTCAGACCAATCGCGAATCCAATCTTCGTCCGACCGGGAATGCTCGGCACTCCGCTCAAACGAGACGTCCCAGTATCGATTCACCGTGACCCTGCCTTCTTTCACCTTTAGCGTATGTCCCGGAAGCAAGCGTTTGATCCCGGCAAAAAGGGTCTTCTCGCCCGAAGGGGCATGGTTGGCAAGGTAGTCGGTGAGTGCTCGATATTCAAGCTCCGGTAAAACGGCTTTGGCTGTAAGAAGAGCCTTTATCTCAGAGCCGAAAAAGAAATTTCCTTTCGAATCGTGAGAATAATAGAGCGGTTTAACACCGAGTCGGTCCCTGGCTATGAATAATTCTTCTTTTCGTTCATCCCAGATAGCGAATGCAAACATTCCCCGCAGACGCTCGACGGCCTTCGCTCCCCAAGCCTCATATGCCCGCAAAAGGGTCTCGGTATCGGATTTTGTTCGAAATATAAAACCGAGCCGTTCTAGTTCTGGGCGGAGTTCCAGATGGTTATAGACCTCGCCATTATAGACGATCACGAGCGAACGATCGTCGTTAAACATCGGTTGCTGCCCGGTCTTGAGGTCAACTATCGAAAGCCTTCTATGTCCGAGCCCAAGACGGCCTTGCGTATAGATGCCTTCCTCATCCGGCCCGCGATGCCGAAGCACATCGCGCATTTGCCGAATGAGTCGTTCGTCAGCAAGTCGACCGGACGCGCGGGAGAATAATATTCCGTTAATACCGCACACGGGAAAATCCTAAAGGTTGAGCAGCCTAAGCGGCTCGCCCGAAGTCGTCCTCCAGCCGAACAATGTCATCCTCGCCTAAATACGGGCCCTGTTGCACCTCAATGAAGACGAGTTGGTCGTAACCGGGGTTTTCGACACGGTGAGCCGTACCAACCGCGATATCGATGGCTTCACCCGCGACGACAATCCGGTCGTTTCCATTCAAAGTGACTTTCGCGGTACCCGCCACGACGAACCAATGCTCCGATCGCTGTGAATGCTTTTGGTAACTCAGCCGCTTACCCGGAAGTACCTCGATACGTTTGACCTTATAGCCCGAACCTTCATCTAAAACCGTAAACGAACCCCAAGGCCGTTTATCGTAGATAGGGGAATTGTCGTCACTGACGAGTACCATAAATGCTAAACTTGCGGATCTAGGCCCAACTGAATGTCGTCCGCAATTGAAAGCGACCTTCTGCTCTGAGTTCAATGCTCAGGGTCTTTGTAGCCATCAACTTACCATAGATCGGCGAAAAGTGTGTATCTTTGATCGCCGAGACAGGTTCTTCCAACACGTCTTCGCCCTCGATATCCCATTGACATCTAACTTCGAGAGTACGTTCCATTGCACCGGTACGCAAGGTAATTGAATTTCCCATTAACTTCGGTTCAACATCCGGAGCGAGGACGAATCGAAAATCAAATCTTTTGGTTGACCGAGCAGTGACGTCGTCGACGATCGATAATTGGCTGCCGGCTTCGAACTTCACGGTTCGACGAAATGTTACTCCCAGCCGCTCGAATCCATCCGTTTCGGCGGATACAACAATTCGGCCTCCCGAGGACTCCGACCGGAGCAAACGCGTATTTGCAGCCGACTTCCAGGAGAATGGCCCGGCCGGTACCGAAGTTGACTCGCCATTAACGAGCAGGGAACTATGATACTCAGATGAACGGAAAAGATTTCGCAGCTCGGGGTCAGCCGTATAAACGTAAGTTCCGGGGTCTGCGAAGAATTGACATCCCATCACACAAAGTTCAAATGAAAGTGCGTCCGCGTGGGCATGTCCGCAATTTAGAAAGCCGTGCGGACCCGCGTGGAAGATTAAATGGTCGGAATCGGTACCCGTAGTTGATCGTATTGAGAAAACCCCTCCATCCGGGAACGAATTGTGGAACACGGTCGGCGTTGATTCTTGAGACCGGTGAAAAGAATCGAGTTCGGACTCCGAGACTGTCCACTTAAGTGATCTGGCAACATGCTCACGGTTGATCAGACCCGAGGACGGCGGCTTACCAGTGACGATCGAAAGCCGAGCAATGGTAGTGCCGATCTCTCTGATGGAGTGAGGGTCGGCAGCGAAGTAACGGCCGCCGTCGTCATCGCCGAAGATGATGAACGAACCATCCGGCCGGATCAGCGCCTCAAGATAAATCTGGAGTCTTCGAAGGCGCTCGATCATAGCATCCGGGACCGTTAATCCCTCGCGACGTCTGATAAGAACAAGATCGGAATAGAGGTCCGCAGTGTAACGGGCGTAATGGCTCGCTTGTTCGGCATAAGAGCCATCGTCTCGGACGTGGTTGAAGATATGATCGCAGAGGATCTTGAAACCGAGTTCCCGCCACCGCTTAGAATGGCCCCCTGTGTCGAGGAGTGTCCCGATGTAATAAAGTCCAAGGGCCTCTCCAGTCAGGTGCGTATTCGGAGCAAAATAGGTCGAGAGAAAGCGTTCAATGTGCCGTGCCTGAACGAATAGAAGTTTCAGAAGCCTTTCGCGCCGCTCACCGGTAAAGACTTCCGTTCCTTGAAGCAAACCGAATGTTTGAATCCACGCGATCGAGCGATAGGCAAGCTCAAGGCTTGAAAGCCAGTTTACTCCCTTTTTTGGCGGGTTCTCCGAGCACCACGAATCGAAATGGCTTGCAACAGCATCGACGTACCTCTGTTCTTTGGTCAACAAATATGCCTGTGAAAGTGTCACGAAATATTGATGCCGGTTCAATTCCCAGATGACCTTCTTATCCCCGGTCGATCCGGCATCGATCTCATCGATCCGCGTCCAATGCACGAGGGGTGACCGCCGGCCCGAAACGGGGTCAAAGTGCCAATCCGGAACCGGTGTACCGAAATCGAGAGCTTCATAACCAAGAAGGTCAAACCTGCCATTGAGAATACGATCGGCTGTGCGGATTATCGTTTCCGATTCTAGTTTCCCCGCAATACGGGAGGCTCCTTCTAAAGAACTATCACCAGCCGAAGGCACGAGGAACTTCAGGGCATCTTTGCGAATATTGAGATCATTTGGTAATTCCCCGGTCACGACATCGAACCCGGCGGCCTCAGCCGCGGCGTAAATTGCGCTGCCCGAGCGCTTGCGCAGTTCTTTTAGGCTTCTGCCTTTAAGCTTTTGCAAGTATCTGATCATCTTGACGCTGCTAACGACCTGTACAGCTCGATCCATTGATCGGAGACCTTTTCCCAGGTGTAGCGTTCAACTTCGTTTCGGGCTTCGGTAATGAGTTGTCCGGCAAGCGAAGGCTCATCAAAAAGCCTGATCGCGTTACGTGCAAGTCCTTCGTCATCATCGATCTCTGAGAGCAGACCCGTACACTCGTGTTCGACGATATAGGGAATGCCACCCGCATTTGTAGAAACAACCGGAAGCCCCGCCGAAAACGCCTCAATGATCGAATTCGGCATATTGTCGATGCTTGAGGCATTGAGATAAACATCCGCCTCGTCATAAACGGCGGGCATCTGCTCCGGCCGAACAGAACCGCGAAAGTCGATCCCTTTCAAGCCGAGGCTTCCCGCGAGTTCATGGAGAGATGTTCGCTCGGGCCCGTCGCCAACGACTATAAGTCTGGCTTCTGCGATGGCCGCCTGGATACCTTTGAACGATCGCAGTGCGCAAGCAACATTATAGTGGGCTTCGAAGTTACGATTCGTAAGGAATACAGGTCTGAGGGGTTCTCTTTTCCGAAACCTGAATCGTTCAGTTTCGACGAAATTGAAGATCGCCTCTGCCGAAATCCCAAACATGCTAAATACATCTACCAGATATCTTGAAGGAACAACTATTCGGTCAAACCTGCGAATAGTAGGAACCGCCGAACGCCATCGTCGCAAATGATCTTCCGCCTCACCGCTTCGGTAGTTCAAGATCGTCGGCTTTCGGTACAGTTTCGATACTGCCAATGCGGGTGTCGGGCTGATGACGAACGAAGTGTAGGACGCCGAGAAAATGTGGGTAACGTCGAATGAGGGAACGCGGACCAGCAGGTCCATGATGTATTTGGGAATCGTCAGAAGCGTTCTCAGATATTTGATCCTCTGGAACTTTGGAAGAAACTGTGGATTGATCGGCTGCAACTCGACCTCGATCCCCGGAACTTCGGAAAGTCGCCGCATTAACCTATCGGCCTGAACCGATTGCCCGCCGACGATCGGTAGCGCCGGCGCAACGAGGAGCACTCTGATGGGCCTGGACTTTATGGGTACGTTATTCAATGGCGAGTTATCCGGTTTACGAATTCAATTGGTGCGAATTATCTAGTAGCTTCGCGTATAGCGACATCACGGCCTCTAGTTGAGCAGTCTCGGAGAATCGTTCTTTAGCGACAGCCTGTCCTGCCGAACCCATCTTGACCGCAAGGTCATTGTCATCCAAGAGTAAAGAGATGGCCGAGGTAAGAGCCGGTTCGTCGTTTGGCGGTATGACAAAACCAGTTTTGCCGTCTTGTACGGCTTCGCGGGCACCGCCAACATCTGTCGCGACAACCGGCAGCCCCGCGGCCATATATTCGAGGATCGCGTTTGAAAATCCTTCCGAACGGGAGCATAGTACGCCAACGTCTGATACGGAGAGCAACTTCCCAACATCAGACCTTGGGCCAAGAAATCTGCACTTATCGGCGATTCCAAGTTCGTGTGCCATCTGTTCATAGCGACCCTGGAGCTCTCCCTCGCCGACGATAAGGAATATCGCTTTCTCATTGTTTGCTCCAACTCGCTTCGCGGAGCGTAGAAAAAGCTCGTGGTTCTTCACATCGCTCCGCATATTGGCGACAATCGTTACTAGCTTCGCATCGGGTCGAACGTTGAGTGCGACTCCAGCCAACGCCTCGGAACGGTCGCCGTTCGGCCTTTCAACAAAACACTCAGGGTCAAGGCCATTATAGACAGTAACGATCTTAGATTCGGTGACGCCCGCTGCAATGAGGAACTCCCGTATAGCCTCAGAGTTCACTATTATCTTCTTAGCTAATCGGAATGCCTGCTTTTCCACGAAAAGCTGTTTTCGAGTCTTGCTGTAAGTCTCACGTTTCGACGCAACGCCCGTCACTCGTGCCAATCGAGCCCCTGCCATACCGAAGATATTGGTATAAAAATCGTGAGTTTGGACCAGATCGATCCTCTCCGTACGAATGAAGTCAGATAATCGCCCAACTTGCCTGAGGAAGTTACGATCATAAAAGCTGTTCAGCGGATATTTCTGAATGTTGCCAACTTCGCCGAGGCGGTCTATCAACGGTCCACTCGTATCGAGGCATGCGGCACGCACCTCGAAAGTTCCTTCTCGGACGAGACGGTTTGTCAGCTTTACAGCCTGAATCTCCGAACCGCCGACCTCAAAACTTCCGATCAACTGAAGTATGCGTCCCCCTTTCATATGTTAGTCCGCTTTGCCTCGTGACGCATCCAAAGTTCGAGAACGTACAGATACCAAAACTGCCTCGGTGCTGCCGAACCGGGCTTGTAAGACTCGAATTGCCGTCTTACGGCTTTTGCATCGATGATCCCTGCAGCGGCCAGATGCCCGTCAAAAACGGAGTCAATGAAATCGCCCCGCCACTCTTGAGTCAGCCAACGCTGTGCCGGCACCATGAAGCCCTGTTTACGTCTCGCTGCCACCTTGGGTCCGATCCGATTTCTTGCTATCTCTCGCAGTATCGCTTTTAGAGTGCCCCGCCGCAGCCGGATGTTCGGAGGAATGCGAGTTACGTACTCCCAAAGCCCTGAATCGAGAAACGGCGACCTCGCCTCAAGACCGTGGAACATTGTTGCACCGTCAACCTTCGGGAGATACTCGCCGACAAAACGGGTCCGCAGGTCGTAAGCGAGGAACTCGTCAAACAGATCATAGCCCGAGTTCGAGAGCAGGGTATTCCGATGCGGAATCCTATGGCTTTCGGTAATGTACGGGCCTAGAAGGCGATTTCGGTGATAGAATGGCAGACCATCGCGAATCTTATTGACGGCTTTGAGGCCGCCTGAAGCGTAGTAGCAAAATGAGCGTAGTCGTTTCAGTGCACCACTATTCGGAAGACGGTCGGCGAGAAACTTAAGCGACCTAACACCTGGATTTCCCGTCAACTGTGAGATTCTAGACGCCAGATAGAAGTGACGATGCTCTGGATAACCGAAAAAGACGTCATCACCCCCATCGCCGGTGAGCAGGACCTTCGCGTTTGACGCGACGAGCTTGGAGATCGAGAGCATTCCAAGTGCCGAAGAACACGCAAAGGGCTCGGAGAATGCTTGTGCAAGCTGTTCGACCTGTGGAAGTCGGTCGCCTGCAAGAGATAGAACCGTCAGATTTATACCCAAGCGTGAAGCTGTTTCCCGGGCAGCAGCGGATTCGTCGTGTGCGTCTTCGGGCGTGCCTACCGTGTAGGCCGAAATCTCCGCTCCGAGTTCGGCGATCGCCCAGCACACAAGACTTGAATCGATGCCCCCGCTAAGCAGTGCGGCTACAGGTACATCGGCTTGGAGCCGTTTTTCAACTGCCTGCAGAAACAGCCGCTCGGTTTCTTTGCAGGCCTCCGGAAAAGAAATGCGTTCATAAGGCCCTCGGAGCTGCGGCGTCCAATATTGACGACGTTTTATGATGCCCTCTGACCACTCAAGAATTTCGCCTGCCCGAAGCTTTTCAAATCCGCTATAGATCGCTTTGTCATCCGAAAGAAACCCAAACTCGAGGAACTCCAAAAGCCCTTCCGTTGAGAGGCCAGAAGGACGCAGGCCCGAACTAACGGCACGAACGGTAGATGCAAATGCTATCGAACTACCGTGTGTACGAAAAACCAGCGGCTTGACGCCCAGCCGATCCCGGACAAGGAAAAGGCGTTCACTCCGATCGTCCCAAATGGCGAACGCGAACATCCCGTCGATCTTCTCGGCGAGTTTATCGATTCCCCATTCAAGATAGCCTTTTACAAGCACCTCGGTGTCGGTCTCGCTGCGAAACTTGTGATCTTTGGTCTGGAGTTCCGATCTCAATTGTTTGAAATTGTAGATCGCACCGTTGAAGACGATCCCTACATCACCGGCATCCGATCTCATCGGTTGGTGTCCGGACGCCGAGAGGTCAAAGATAGAGAGTCTTCTATGGCCGAGGACGGCCTTCGGCCAATGCTCGATCCCTTCATCATCCGGACCGCGGCGTTCGAGCGCATCTGTCATACGGACAACAGCCGCCAGCCGTTTGTCCGGAGCTTGCTCTCCGACATATCCTGCAATTCCACACATGCCTTTGCTTGCTGAGGTTTCGTTTATCTGTTCACAGAAGGCCTCTTGCCTGGCTCATTATCGGAGTTAACTTATGATTTCGATACTCGCCCGGTGAGCCAGTTTTACCATCTACGGCTGCAATGATCATATTGAACACTTCTCGGGCACTTGCAAAATGGACCTTGTATTGATCCGTCCGTTCACCATGTTCAACTATCTCAGAAAAGGCACGAATTGCGTTCTCGCCGATACAAGCGGACTGATCCTCGTCGAAAAAGCCATGACAATGCAGCTTGATGAAATTCCAGTCTGGTCTGCCCTTTACAGTCACATTTGCGCTGGTCCAAAGCTTTAGCCGCCGGAGATCCGTCTTGCGAAAATGCGCCAACTCGCCGTTCTCCAGTTTCGGTAAAGGAAGCGAGGCTTGCCGGTTTGACCAGTCAAA
Organism: Acidobacteriota bacterium; assembly: GCA_019639135.1. GTDB lineage: Bacteria > Acidobacteriota > Blastocatellia > Pyrinomonadales > Pyrinomonadaceae > OLB17. Next base: position 65,121 of record JAHBSL010000019.1, on the reverse strand, counting down.
TAGCAATGGCCCCGTTATCAGCACCGGGAGTCGAGGAGTGTCCCCGCCAACTCTGAGCCTTTTCTCGCGGCGGTGTGGAGCTCGTTCAGCGTGTGGCATTCCGCATTCATAGATCGAATTGAGAACCGGTACCTGGCTAACGTCGGGTGCCGATGGCAACGTCATATCAATGTAGCAGCCCGTTTCTTCCAATATCTCCAGTTCATTATCGACGCCGCAGTATTGGCCGTTTGCCGAATTGCCCAATGCCCAATTTCCGTGAACAAAGGCATACATCGGTTGCCCCTCGCCGTTCACTCTTGAAAGGCATTTATGGTCCTCTGCGAGGCGGTCCCGAAACTCGACGAGTTGACGCCGAAGGCTTTCCGCGTTGTCGGGCGATCCAACACCGTGATGAAGGTGCACCTCAACCTCACCCAGACCTTTGTTCTGAAGGTCGGCGAGAGTATTCAGGATCTCAGGTTCGTATTGCTCGGCCGGATAAAAGTTCGTGTGGCGAAACTTGGTGCCGTCCGAATCCACCACAACATTTCCGATCTTCTCTGCCAGACCGCACCATTCTTCAAGCCGTCGCTTTTGTGCATCAATGTCGTACATCTCCGCCCCTTTCCATGAAGGCTCAAAGTGATTAGCTATGCAAAATATCAAGTGTTTAGGAGTTGCAGGGTCATTTTCAATGAGTGCCCGCGACCTCGAAATCGGGTACTTCGCCAGCCACGGCGCACTGTTCAATAGTCTTGTAACGAATCTCGACATCGTTCAGTTTTTGCCGATCAAATAAGTGTGTCCGCCGTTACCTTCACCGGCACTGTCTGAGAGAATGCGAAGTCCGGTTTCGCGAAGCTGGCGTTCCAGCATCACCCTTGTGTGAAAGGTCTCCTTACCTCGCCAAAAGTTCCCGGTAGGCTGCTTTCCCGTGATGAGAAACCAAAGACCGCCGGCAAAGCAAATGACCGGATAGGCGAGACTTTTGATCGAAAGATCGGATAAACGCCTGCGGATCATCAGGAAATAGAAGCGTGGGGTGTGGACGGTCAGAAGGACACGGCCTTCGGGGGCGAGCACGCGTGAGATCTCATTAAGTGCCTTTGCAGAGTTCATATACGGAAGAGCAACACGACATATGATCAGGTCAAAACTCTCCCCTCCGAATGGCAGTTCTTCGCCTGCGGAATTGATAAAGACGGTACGATCATTTTCTGTACCTGGGTGTATCCTTTTAAACACCTCGCCTGCCTCAAATTGTATGTCTGCACCGACCTTTAGAGTGCAGTGGTGATTAGCGAACACAAGTAGCTCCTGACCGGCACCGCATCCGAGATCGAGTATACGACTCGGCGAAAACCCGTCGAGGTCTTGCTGAAATGGGTTTGTCGGTGTCCCGGATCGCTCGTCATACAAGGCGACCTCTGTAGCGAGATACTCAAGATAGTTATTTTTGTTTTCGCCGGGCACGACAGAGAATACTGCGGATATCAAAATAATTCCAATATGGTTCGATTTTGCGGAGCTACAAAGCCGAGCGGGTCCGATACCTTGAACGGATGGAACGTTTGAACTCTTCTAAACCCGTGAAGTTTTGCAAAAAAGCCAGTGTATCAGCTTCTGCCGGTATCCGCCGGAGGATATCGATCTCGTCGCCCGGCATACACTGACCGAAATCGGAAGAAACAGCGGAGCGATAGCCGGCCTTCTCTACCGCCGTTCGCGCACCTCTGTCGAACGAACCGTTCGGGTAGCAGAAATGCCAAACATCGCGGCCGATCAGTTCTTCAAGCCGACGCCTTGAGTCTATTGCCTCTTTCTCCTGTTCGCTGGCATTTATCTTATCCATAAGCGGATGTGAAACGGTGTGCGAACCGATGGTTATTCCGTTTTCGGCCATCTCTGAAGCTTCCCGGGAAGAGAATCCGGAATACTCGGCCGGCGGCCTTTCCGGGACAGCGACAGAAAGGTCATTGGCGATCTTTTCCAGTGCCTTCTCCTTGTCGTCATTTCGCATTCGCTTCAGTGTATCATTCAACGCCGCGGCAGCGTTTAGCCGTGATGCATGATCAGATAGGCGGGCAGAAATTTTTTTTCCGACGATGAAAGTCTCGTAACGATCCAGAGTCGTCTGCTCCAGAATAAAGCGCGTCTTGTCGGTCCAAAGCCAGATCTTGCCTTCGAGAAACGACGAAACGGCATACATCGTCGCAGGCAATCCATATTTCTTTAGCAAGGGATACGCGATCTCATAAGAATCACGATAACCGTCGTCGATCGTGATCACGGTAGAAAAATCAGGTAAGGGTCTGGTGCCTTTCAGCCCATCGATCGCCTCGTCTATAGTGATCACCCTGGCATTGGTTTTGAGATACTTTAGATGTCGCTCGAATTCGGCCGAACTTATTCGGAGCGGGTGTGCGTCTTCGGAGAATCGATGATACATCAATACCCGAAGTCGTCGTCTTGACCGCTGCTCAAACAAACGGAACAGCTTAAGCCGATTCATCGTCGATAGGATCTTTCTCTTGAACATCTCAGATAGATCTTGGCAGTGTACGTTGAAAACACCTTTGCCGATCTCATGTCTCTATTTCGCGCCGGCAAACCTCTGCTTCAATTGCTTTCGTAAAAGCTCCTTTTCTTTGTAGGTAGGGAGCCGATAACGCCTGCCGAGTGAGGTGTTTTGCTTCTTGCGTTCCGCTGACCCGTTCGCGATCGCGATGACCGCCTTTACCATCAGCTTCACAGACGGCGATACCAGTTCGCTTCTTATTTCATCCAGAAACTGCTCGAAACCAGTGCCGTAGATACTCCAGTTATAAACGAGCGGCATGAACATTTGGGCAACGATATCTCCTGTGTCAACCTTATCCTCCACGAAATGGACCGTGATCCCAATCTCGCTTTCGTTGTTCATCAATTCCCAAAAGACAGTCGGCCCGCCCCTATAATATGGTGCGTGTCCTTGATGAAGGTTTACTGAACCAAGTCTTGGGGCGGCAAATACCGAACGTTTTACAATGTTGGTTCCCCAGATAACCCCAAGATCAGCCTGAAACGAATCGAGAAGTTCTATTGAACTATCTTTGTGAAAATTATCAACAGTGAAATAGGGAATCGAATTCCTTTCAGCAGCATCAGCTACACTCTTTGATGTAGTTCCAGGATTTACTGCATCTGCCCTCCTGCTTCTCAGAAATGGCATTTTTCTCAAAGTTCCAATCCAACCGTCGTATCTTACGGAACGGCGGATCTTTTCAAAAGCATTCCGCCTCGGCTGTATTACGGTTTCGAGGATCACCCCGGCGACCTCAATTTGTGGTTGCTGGGCGATCTCGTCAATGAAATGCTCGCAGCCGCCATGCGTTAATATAACTATCCTGAAAGGCCGGTCGGCCGTTGATGCCCGATCGGGTAAAGTAACAAGATCTTCAAGTTTAGTGGATGTCATCGCTATTGGACTATTGGAGGTAACGATTCATCCATAATTCAAGCATGAATAATAGCCAAAGGGAATAGGCATGATCCCGACGCCCCGCCTTATGTTCATCAAGCAAATGTTCAATATATGATCTATCGAAATACTCTCGGGCTGCCCGCCCTTCCAAAAGAGTCTCGCGGATGCGTTCGCGAAGCTCCAGATTGATCCACTCGACGATAGGAACGCCAAAGCCTTGTTTCTGCCGATAGAGTATCTCATTCGGCACCAGACCCGTTACCGCCTTTTTCAGGATCGCCTTCGTTTCAATTCCCTCCAACTTCATACTGGTCGGCACCTTGGCGGCAAGTTCGATGAGCTTGTGGTCAAGAAGTGGAGCACGAGCTTCAAGAGAACTGGCCATTGACATTCGGTCAACCTTTACCATCACGTCGCTCGGAAGATAGGTGACCGAATCAAGCTTAAGAAGATGCCCCAGCGGGTCTTCAGCAAAGTTAGCCGAGGCAATGGAGGAGAACTCCGATTCACCATATCCGAAAGAACCGTTTAGCCGTTCCAGGGCGGCCTTTGAATATAGTCGTTGACGCCGGCTGCGATTGAAATGCGATACCATGTCAATGTAACGATCGATAGGGGCGAGCGAAACATTATTGAGGAAAAATTTTCCGGGAGTATTTTCGGGAATGATATCCGCAAGAAAATTCGTGAAACGCTTCACTGTCGAGGGCAGTCGGTCGCTCCACGATCTGGACAAATATGTGAGATAACGCGAATATCCGGCAAAGAGCTCGTCACCGCCATCGCCAGAGAGCACAACGGTCACATGTTCGCGGGCTAGCTTTGAGACCATATACGTCGGCAGCGAAGATGGGTCGGCAAATGGCTCATCAAAATGCCAGACCAGATCATCGACAATACTTACCAGATCAGGCGTAACAATGAACTCATGGTGATCGGTGTCGAAGTGTTGGGCTGCGACCCGTGCATACTTAAGTTCGTTGAATGTGTCTTCATTGAACCCGATAGAGAACGTCTTGACAGGCTCTGCCGAGATCCGAGACATCAATCCTACTACTACGGATGAATCGATCCCGCCTGAAAGAAATGCACCGAGCGGTACATCGGAGATCATCCGGATACGTACCGATTCCTCAAGTGTCTCGCGGAGTTCGGCGATCAGATCGTCCTGCGGAATCCCGGCATCTTGCGACAACGGGAAAGCCCAGTATTGGCTTTCCTTGTAAGTTCCGCCTGAAAGTTTCAGAAAACACCCGGGCTGAACCTTTCGAATGTCCCTGAAGATGCACTGGTTCTCGGGTACATAACCAAATGTCAAATAGCTGTCCAAAGCCCTTGTATCTATATCTTTTACGATATTTGGATGCAAAAGCATCGACTTGATCTCCGACCCAAAGACAAAAGATCCGTCTGGAAGTTTCGCATAGAAAAGAGGTTTCTTGCCGACCCGGTCGCGAGCCAGGAAAAGTTCTTCGCCCTCAAAGTCCCAGATCGCAAAAGCGAACATCCCACGAAGGTGTTGGACACACTCTGATCCGTACTCTTCGAATGCATGGAGGATAGTTTCCGTGTCAGAGTTAGTGCGAAAATGATAGCCCTTCGATTCAAGATCGACTTTCAGATCTCGGTAATTATAGATCTCACCATTGAAGACGATCGCATATCGTTCATTTTCAGTGAACATCGGCTGGTGTCCGGAAGCTAGGTCGATAATCGAGAGGCGCCTCATTCCCAATGAAGCTTTTCCTCTTACAACTGTGCCCTGATCGTCCGGACCTCGATGCTCGATCGCATCGCACATACGGCGAATTAGCTTTCCACGGTCAAAAGAGATCACCGAACTTTCGGGAGTAATGAAGCCGACAATGCCGCACATAATTATCGAGCTTGGCCTGCCGAAGGTCTGGAAAGAACGAAATCCTGGGTCAGCACGGAAGCGTTCTTATTTTGGTTGGGCATAAGACGTGCGCACCGTCAGCGGTTGTTCTTTATTTACGTCCGACTCGGGTATTTGCGCTAGCCGAGCGGACTGAGCTACTTCGTCAAAGTCGAATCGGAGCGACCGGGCCTTTATCATCGCTATTAGCCGACGGTAAGACTTTGCAAATGGCAGAAAATAGAGTCGCGGGACGGTTGAGAAATCTGCCGGATCAACCTCGGGGACACCGAACTTTATCTCTTCCCTCTCTTTCGGGACATAAAGGCAACCGAACATCCAGTCCCAGATCGCAAAGGTAAAGCCATAATTTTTGTTCCAGTGTTTTCGGTCGATACTGTGGTGTATTTGATGCTGTGCCGGACTGACAAAGATATGACTCATGATCGGTCCGTAGGAGAGCCAAATATGCGAGTGCCGTAGCTGATATACAGATATGTAATAAGCGAAAGTAAAGATGTTCAATCCGAAGATAGTAAGTTCGGATACCACGTTTCCGGATACCGCTGTGTATGTTGCGGCAAGCGAACCGCCGACAACGCCATACACTATGCCATTGACCATATCGTCCATCGGGTGGTTTCGGTGGACCGTTACCGGCGTTAGGACCTCGGCCGAATGGTGAACTTCGTGAAACGGCCACAAAAACGGAATCTTGTGAAGCAGGTAGTGTGAGAAGAATACTGAAAAATCCAGGGCCGCGATCCCGATCAAGGTAACGATCGCAAGCCTGACGTAATAATGCGACTCAACAAACAGTCCAAAACTAAGATCGACCTCGAAGCTATTGAGCATCACGTAAACCAGTTGACCGGTCCCTGCGACAAGCGGAAAGTAGATAAAGAAACGGACGAGCAGATCAAATCCGACAAACTTATAGTCAACAATGGCGGAAGGATGCGTGTATATCGAACGAGGAAAAATGTACGAAAGGGCAGAACCCCGATACTCCTCCGGTAGTTCGCGCCTGTAAATGTAGTAAACGGCGAGGGCGGTCAAAAAACCCGCAATTAGGTAAAGAAGCCCGGTTTTACTTTCAAGAGAAAGAAATACGCTCGGCCCGCGGGAAAGTGTTGCGATGAAAGCCTCCCACGACTCGAAAGGCCTGTACCAAAGGCGCAGGCCTTTTTCGAACAGTTCTTGCAGGGAAATAAAAGCTAAAGCAAGGACGGTGGACATTTCGATCTTCACATTTCTCCGTGACGTTTCCCTCTCAACGGAAAAACTCTCTGTGCATGATAGTTACAATAACCCAAAAATTCTCGATTAAGTGGGCAGAATAAGCGATACCACGGCTTATTGCAAGGAAATTCTATGGATTTGATGTTTTATTGACGGGAAATCGATATACTGCTTAAAGGAAATCACTGACCTGTTCAAAGGAGCCTGACGGCCATCCATCCATGGATACCTATTTTTCGGCAGATCGCTCTACCGGCATAGTTAAAGTGAGTGGTGAAACTGAAGTTCGACTCGGAACCCCCGATTCTTTCGCTCACGTTGAATGGAAATGGGACGGCACCACCCTACGGTGCGCGAATGATCGTTACGGTATTTATCCGATTTATTTCTGCGATCTGGGACATCGCTTCACCCTTTCGCCCTCTATCGATCTGCTCTTGCGTCTGACGGGTGAATACGAGTTGGACGACGACGACGTGGCACTTGCTCTGCGGCTTGGCAGTAATGTTGCGAACGAAACGCTCTTTCCGGCCATTAAAGCTGTTCCGCCAAATTCAACGCTTACCTGGACCGATGGCGTCTTGCAGATCGATTCGACTCCTACCGTAAATAACTGCATTCTCAATATTTCGCGAGACGATGCGATCGATGAGTATGCACGATTGTTCTCGGAGGCGGTCGGAACATCGGCTCCTCGCAGCGGAAAGATCGCGGTTCCTTTAAGCGGCGGTCGAGATTCTCGACACATCCTTTTAGAGCTCGTCAGGCGGAACTTCGTTCCTGATAGGTGTCTTACCGTCAGGCGGCGACCGGGCCTCGATGACGAAGACATTAGTGTCGCCCGATTGGTCTGTGATCGTTTGGAGCTAAAGCACGAGATCGTTGAACAGACGTTGGGCCGTTTTGAGGCGGAGTGTCTAAAGAATGTTGAGACCGGGTATGCAATTCAAGAACACGGTTGGTTCGTGGCTCTCGGTACTTTTACAAAAAATAGATGGGAGAACATTTATGACGGATTGGCAGGAGACGTGCTCTCGGCCGGTCTTTTTCTTGACCAAGAGATTCTGGATAACTACCGTAACGGGAAATTCGATCTGTTAGCCGAACAGGTGCTGGGCCCGGAAGGTTATATCCCAAGACTACTTAGTTCAAGCGCCCGTAAGCGTTTTTCTCGGGAACGAGCGGTAGAAAGATTGAAGGTGGAACTGGCAAAACACGCGGACGCCCCGAACCCGGTCGGCTCATTCTATTTTTGGAACCGAACTCGCAGATGTGTAGCCCAAAGTCCATTTCGACTGCTTCGCAGTACTCCAAACATCATTACACCTTATCTTGAGCCCACATTATTCGACTTTCTTGTCTCATTACCGGCCGAGTACTTTCTCGACCACACTTTTCATACTGAAACTATCCGACGTGCATACCCGGACTATGCCGATATTCCCTATGAAAGTAAAAAGCGACAAAGCCGCCCCGATAAAGCAACCGAAGCTCTTCTGCACCGGCAACTTTTAGAGCTTTCGATGCAGCCTCGTCGGGAAGAGATCACGAATCGGGCCTTTTTTGCATCTAGGCAGCTCGCCGCTTTTATCTCGCCAACTGCCCGGGAATCTGTCGCTTCATATCTTGAGATCGCGACAGGGCTGCTTCAACTCGAACGACTCGGGGTCACCTCATAGTCTCCCTAAAACGGCCAGAATCTTCCGAAACGTTCGCGTAGCAGGCCTCTCCGATCGATAGAAGGCAGATTGACGAGACCCAGTTTTATGATAGCCGTCGCATATACTGGAAGGAAAATGGCCGCGGACGCCAGGAATACGATGGCATTTGAAAGAGTGTCGGCAAAGGAAACAGAAATGTCCGGCAATCCCGAAGTCAGGAATCCAAGGAGCTTTGCCTGAGCGGAGTTCGCAAACGGTCGGTGAATTGCAAAAGTTGCGCCTGCGGCGATGGCCGATGCAAAAACCGTTAGGAGCGGTCGCTTCAAAAGAGCAAGATCCGACCTATTGGGCTCAAGTTTTCGAAGTACGGCAAAGGTCAGGATCGCTTTTTCGGCAAGGGCGACCGCTACAACGACGAGGATCATTTCTGTAAGCCCAAAACGTTCGATCCCAAAATAAAGCACCGTGGTCATTACAACGATCAGGCCGATTCGAAGATTCAAAAGGAATCGGCCCAGTTCCGGGTAAGCTCTGACTATAGGGTCATTGATCCAGATCGCAAACGGGATAAGCGTAAGGTTAATGAGAAAGATCGGGACGCTTTCTTTATATTCCCGTGAGAAGAGTGTGACGATAAAAGTTTCGGCTGTTACGACCAAAAAAGCATAAAGAGGCAGGAATACCAATGACAGCTTTTGCATCGAGCGCCCACTGAGTTCGATTATCGCCCGCTTATCATTTTGCAACTGCAATTCGCTGATCCTTGGGATCATTACGGCGGTGACGGATTCGATCATCAGATTGATCAACGGAAGTTGGAAACATCCGTAAGCATAGATCGCGAATTCGGCGGCTGTAAACCGATATCCAACGAAGTAATTGTGAAGATCGGTCTGAATAACCCAGAGAATACCCGCCAGGCCCAGAGGAAGAGCGTATGCGACGTGCGTTCGAAAAAAAGATGGATCAAAGCTCGAATAGAATTCGGGAAATCGATTTAGAAGATAGAGAAGAAGAAATACGAACTGGAGCGAACTCTGTATAATGGCGGCGTACAGAAAACCCTCGGCCGAAGGCGCGATAAGCACAGCAAGCAGCATCGAAATCGCTTTCGAAAGCTGAATGCCGACAATCGCAAATGAGGCAAGCCAAACCTCGCGGTTTGCCAGAATGACGACCTCAAAGAAGGAACCGACCAGCCAGAGCCAAATGACCGTTGCTATGAGCGGGGCGAGTTTGCCGATCTCTTCGTGTCGGAAGATCACGTTGAGAACATCAGGGTAAAGATTAAGTCCGGCAAACAGCAGCCCGCCTAATATAAACAGAAACAGGAAGATGTTGAATACGGTCGGGTTGCGTAGTTCAGGTTCCCTTGAGAGAAAATAATAAGCGCTCATCCCCATTCCCAAGGGCAGGATGGAAACTGCTGAACCAATTACGAGAAATACTTGCCTGTAAACACCGACCTCATCCTGCGGCATGAACCTGACGATCAGGACCGGCAGAAAGAAGCTCAGCACAAAGCCAAAGACCTTTGCAGCCAGAATGATCGAACTTTGGCTCGTCAGCGAGAGCACTTCCCGCGGTTTTCGGTTATCTTTCATCGACTGAGCCTACATCGCAAAAATGAGCGCTTACACGAAATACAAATAGGGACCGTATCGCTAAGATCTCCGCCACCAGGTCGACAAATTCGTAAGAGAAGAAATCAAGTCTTCAAAGTGACGGGTTATATGGCCGATCTTCTGTTTAGTCACTGGTTTGCTCTCGTGTTGGTTCCCATTTCTCGAACTTCTCCCCAACGATGAATTTGAGAAACCCGGCTATCGAGGCCACTGTTATTAGAGCAAAATATGCAGGATACGAAAATATTGAACGCTTCGAGCTTCGCCAGTAAACGATAAGCCCCACAAATCCGATCAACCAGAAGGCAGTTTGCAGCAAGAGCGTTACCGCATAAAAGGCGGAATTAAATGCGAGAACGATATTCGCAAGATAAACGACAAGAAATATATAAGGAGTCACATAGCGCAAAAGTTTGTGCGAGATCAGCGAGACCGCATAGAAACCTGACTTGAACGGGTTCATCATATCGAAATTCAACCAAAGATCGGAAAGCGTCTGGGCGGCGATCCTCGTTCGCATTCTTAACTCTTGATCGACCCTAACATTAGTTTCTTCGTGACAAACGGCACGCGGCTCGAAAACAGTTCGAAGGCCTTGCCGCTGCATTATCGTTGCGATCAAAAAGTCGGAGCAAGCCTCCGGGTACATTTGCTTATATGCGGTACGGCGTACGGCATATAAGCAACCAGAGACACCGATCAAAGAGCCCGCAAGACTCTCATTCACCTTTAGATTTGTCTCGTAGTTCCAGTAATCGCTTGCTCCGCGACCAACGGTAGTTCGGTTTGGATCCTGATAGGTGAGTTTCCCGCCGACACACCCAATAGTATTGTCCGCAAAGTTTGGGACAATTTGTTCGATAACGTTTGGAGGGTATTTCGTGGTCGCATCGGAAAATAGTATTATTTCGCCCTCAGCCTCCTCGACTCCCAGATTCTGGGCCTCAGTCTTGCCAACTCTTCGATCCGGTCGGACCAGCTTAACACCGCGGTCGGAAAACGATTTCACGATCAAATCTGTATTATCTGTGGAAAAATCCGAAACAACGATGATCTCCAACTTTTCACTCGGATAATCGATGGCAAACGTATTCTCGATCTTCCCGCGAATGTGTTTCTCCTCGTTCCTTGCGGCGATCACGATCGAAACAGTAGGAAGCATAGACTTCCGTATCCATGGCCGAGGCCTGAAGTTACGTACCAGCCATACTAGTAGCGGATATCCAAAGTAAACGTAAACGATGCTAAGGACGCCCAGCCAAAAAATAATGATTGCGAAAAGATTTGGTTGCATTTAGTTCCGGTCTTTGGTAGCAGGCAGACCACGCCGGAGATCAGTAAAAGTCTCATTGGCTGCGGTCTCCGTATCATTATTCTGCACTCTGCCGGATATAATTCTTCTAAGTCCGATCGCGAAAGCTATTGGATAGTAAATAAACCACAGGTAAGCAACAGAACCAAAAAAGCTAGTAATCAAATATCCAATTATTGCTGCCCAGGTCGTGACAACGAGATAATAGATCCGGTCATTCTCGGCATTTGCGAATAACTCTTTTTCTAAACGAGATAAAGAACGAAGCGGATAAAGGATCATTGCAAGATAAGCAGCAAATCCGATCACACCGAGTTCGGAAGAGACTTGCGTATATGCGTTGTGAGTTTCCAGGTTCATCGGACCAAAGAGGACACTGTTCCCAAGCCCCACGCCAAGAGGATTGCGCACAGTTGCAAGCAATGACCTGGTTAGGGCATCCTGGCGCTGACTGTAAGATCCTGATGCGTCAAGGGACGAGTCGAAGATCGAAACTATTCTCGACCCGAGATTTCCCGGAGCGAACATAACCAGTACAACTAAAGCGCCGATGGTCACGGCCAGGGCCTTTAGCTTTTGCCCCCTTCCAAGCCGGCTCAAAAGGGCGATTCCGATCGTCGCTATCCCAATCAGGCCGCTACGCGATTGTGTGAGCGTTACGGCGATGAGCATTAGTAGTGCCCCCGAAAGAAGCACGACGCGAAAAAAAATATTCTTCGTCCACAAAGCAAGACCGATCGCAACCGGAACGAACATTACTAAATGGAGAGACATGTCGTTCGGGTTACCGAACATACCTCCATAATCCACTACAACCCGGTAACCCTCGATCTCGAAGATGCCGCGATTGTAAAGATCATAGGTTTGATAGCTTAGATATATTCCGATCGCCACGCCAAGGTACATTAGAATCCGTATGCGTCTCAAGTTCGTAAGAACATTAGTCGTTACGAAGAACATGAGTAAAAGTGGAAGCAGTGCATCGTTGAATCTTGTCAATGCAAGTTCTGGGTCGCGAGCCAGTGGAATTGTGAGAAGTGCAAAGCCCCCCATTACGTAAAGACATTTCACTTCGAATGACAAGATGCCGATGATACGCCCCCGCAATATCTGGGCGGCGAGGTATGAGATCAAAGCGCCCACTGCGGTGATCATCGGAAGTGAATTGACTACAGGAGTGTTCGGATAGAATTCGTGCGGACGAAAATAAACCGCAAAAGCAAAAGCCGCAACGAAAGCAAACGTGAGAGATTGTCCTTCGGACGGGGCCTCGCTTCTAAGGGAACGAGATTCGCTCTTCGGGATATCCTCTAAATTTTCCTGACTGGCCTTTTTAAACAAGATAAAGACTCCGGTCTCGATAGGATCTTTGAAGATCTAACGTTCGTTAGATCAGCTGCTGCCCGATCTACAATAAAAAAGCCTACGATCTGGTGATCTTCGTCAGCAAAATACCGCCGAAGCCAATGGCAAAAATGCGCCCTTTGACAGTGCCAAGCCGTTCGAGCCGATGTTTGGTGCCCGAAACTTGTTTTTTCCAAGTCTCACCGCCATCGGCGGTTGTGATCAACGTTCCATCGTTGCCTGCGGCGACACCGTTTTGTTCATCCAAGAACAGAACGTCGTTGAGGTCGCTTTCAGTGCCTGTATTTGCGGATCGCCAGTTTCGCCCTCGGTTTACCGTTGCCAGGATCGTACCTGCATTTCCGGCAGCCCATCCCTTTTGCGAGTCAAGGAAGAACACTGAGTTAAGCCTTCCTGTTCTTCTTGGCGTATCGTCGAGACCTGTTAGTCCGCCGGAGACCGAAGCGGGGTTCCATGTCGCCCCATCGTCTTCTGTGACGATGATTGTGGCCATACCGCCGACAATTATCCCGTGTTTGGCGTCCAGCATCTTTCCACTCGAAAACATCGTCTGTCCAGCAAGTCTGGTACGCGTGAATCTTTTTCCGTCAGAGGATGCCTTGAGCATCGTGCCCATTTCACCCAGAACATAACGGAGTTCGCCGTTCGAACCGCCAACGAAGCGCAACATTCGTTCCGGACCTGGCTCGACTTCTGCGTGATCCCAAGTGACGCCGCTATCGTTGGTTACGAGAATGTAGGCAGGAGAGTTCGCACCGCGACCAAAAATGTCGCGTTCGCACAGAAGCCATCCCCGCCGTGCATCACTAAAGTAAATGTCGCGAATGTCGTCTTTGGTCGGACTTTCGCTATTACGCCAAGTGCGGCCGCCGTCTTCGGTGCGAAGCAAGGTGCCGGCCGTTCCGCCGATCCAGCCCGATTCCTCATTTGTGAAGTGAAGCGCGCGTAACCACGCCAGCGTACCTGTTTCAAGCCGTTGCCACTCGGCTTGTCCCGATATTGAGGAAGCCGCGGAGAGAACAATAATAGATAGAATGAAGTAACGCATTGGTTTGGCTCCGGAGCGCAGATTAAAATGGGCTTCCGAATAGTATCCTCAGAGCGCTTGCCCGGCCTAGAACATCAAGGATCTTTGTCAGGCTCCAGCGTTTTTCCGGTACGATTATCTGATCGCCGGGTTGTAGATAAGGAACTGGCTGTTTGCCTTCAAGCAATTTCTCAAGGTCGATCACAGACTGTGAGAGTTGTCCGTCCCGTTGCATGCGTACGAGCAAGACACGTTTACGATCGCCCTTTTCGACCACTCCGCCGGCTTCGGCGATCGCTTCATAAAGCGAGTAACGTCGGTTCATCGGCCTTATGCCCGGACTCGCTACGCGTCCAAGCACGCTGAAGCGTGCCGAGCCGACCTTGTCAAGAGTGACGGTCACCTGCGGATCGATAATATATTCGTTGAGTTCGCGTTGGATGATCTCGGCAACTTGGTCTGTCGTTTTGCCGCCGACAAAGATACCTCCGCGAATCAGAGGGTATGAGATCCGTGAGGTCGGCGGGACTACGATCCCGGATTTAGAATAATTCGGGTGACCGAATACATCGACAGAGATGACATCCTCCGGCCCGAGCACATACTCCGACAAAAAATTGTTGTAAAAGGGAAGCAGGGACTCCTCATCATCTTCGCCGGAGATCCCACCATTGGTCGGCGGTGTGGCGGTCGGCATTGGGAAGACAGAATTGAGTTCGCCCCGAGCTTCCGTTGATAACGTTATCGCCAGGAGAATTGCTATCAACAGTATGTATTCAGTATATTTCATCATCATACTCCCGCTACATATTCAGATCGTCACCATCTGGCGTTCCTCGATCAACGGCTGCCGCGGCCGGATAATATCGTTTTTATAGTCTCGAACAGTATCACAAGATCAAGCGAGATCGACTGATTCTTGATGTAATACAGATCGAACTCGAGCTTTCGTTTTGATTCTTCGATCGACGCACCGTAAGGATAATTAACCTGTGCCCATCCCGTAAGACCGGGAGCGACCAGATGGCGATACTCGTAAAAGGGAACACTCTCGGCGAGCTTTGCGACGAATTCAGGGCGTTCGGGCCGCGGCCCAACAAAGCTCATATCACCCTTTATGATGTTCCAGAACTGCGGGATCTCGTCAAGTCGCAATTTCCGAATGACACGTCCTACGCGGGTTGTACGATCATCTGAAACACTCGCCCAGACGGCCCCGTCACGTTCGGCGTCGGTCCGCATGGAACGAAACTTAACCAACACGAAATGCTTGCCATTCTTTCCGACACGCACTTGCTTATAGAATACCGGTCCGGGCGAGTCCAGCTTGACGGCGACTGCGGTCAACAACGCCAATGGAAGGGAAGCGATCAGCCCAACAAGAGCCAGCAAACGCTGAGAGATATCTCGAAAAGCTTGCATTACGCGTGTTTCGCGAGGCCTCGCTGAAAAGATCAACCAGGATGGGAGAAGGCTATCGAGATGCACTTTGCCCGTCACACGCTCCAGATAGGTCGTGGATTCTTCGATCGCGAGCCCGCCAGAAAGCCTTAGTTTAAGCAGCATGTCAAGGGGAAACTTTCCCCGTCGATCAGAAACACCCACGACAACCCTCGAAATACGCTCGTTCGCGATCACTTCCTCCAGTTCATCAAGGCGTCCCATATACTCGAGCGGCGAATGGGGACGGTTTCCGTTCAATTTCTCGCCAGAAACATACCCAACAATGCGATAGCCGAGATCGCGGCGGCTCATCGTTGCATAATTCAATTCATCGAGTGCAGGACCGCTGCCTACCAAAATAACTCGCTCACCGAAATCCGGGTGGCCGAGGTAAAAGTGGATCGCCATCCTCGAAGCAAGGAGAAACATGAGAATGATCGGAGCGGAAAGGGCGGCAATCCCTCTCCCGACCAGGAAAAGGGGGAAGAAGAAGTAGATAACTGCTAGAAAAAGCCATGTAGTCCCTATCGATTGGATCAGCCTTACGATCAACTCACGGCGACTACTGATGACAGAAAAGTCATAGAGGTCGAAAAGATAGAGCGAACCAATACTTGCAATGAGGGCAAATACGATTTTGACCGAGGCCAGATCCTCGCCGAACCATGCAACTCCTTCTGAGAAGCCAAGCCTTATGACTGCCGCAAGCACGAACCCGAATATTACAAACGCTATGTCCGCGAAGAGTAATATGACTGCTCTGGCATTAATGCGGGTATTCATTGCGTTATTTTGTCAAAAGCGACTTTTGGCCCAAGCCGCTACATTCGCGAACTCCGATAGTTCGCATAGTAGTAGTAATCTCGATCAATCAATGCTTCTTCGGATTGGTTCAACACAACTGCAAGCAACTTTTCTTTTGGCAAAGTACGCATCATCCTGTCTAATGCCTGGTAATTAACCTGATTCGCACGGATGACAAGAATCCCAGCGTCTGCCACCTCAAGCATAGCGGCAGCATCCGTAAAGAGGCTCAATGGAGGGGCGTCAATGATGGTGAAGTCAAATCGTTCGACCAACGTGTCGTGAAGATCGCGAAACTTGGAACTAGAGATCAGTTCGGCGACGTCCTCGCGAGTTGCTCCGCCCGGAATGAAATGCAGCCCTGCCGGTTCGAGTACGGTCATTGCATCTTCAAACGAGTTTCCATTCCGCATCAGTTCGGCCAGGCCAAATGAGTCATGCTGGCCCAGATATTCGGCAATGCTCGGTTGGCGAAGGTCGCCATCGATTAGTGCTGCTTTGATACCGTCGGTTTGAGCGAGAAGCCAAGCCAGGTTGATCGCGGTCACCGATTTACCTTCACCCGGACCGAAACTAAGTAAAACGATACTACGAACGCCGGTCTCGTTTTTCTTGTGGATCAACTGAGTCCTGAGAGAACGGTAATCTTCTGCGTAGGATGAATCCGGTTCGCGGATCGCGACCAACCGTTCGTGTACGGATACTGGCGAGATAACCAGCGAAGGAAATGCGCCGGAGATTTTCGCTTCTTTACTTCCTTTATCCGGATTGACTTCGGCCGGAACACCGTACCTTTGAATATGCGGTGGGGCAGCGACCGCCTCGGCATGTCTGCCGGCTTGTTCCGGAAAATCTGTGGCCGGTCGGCCAAATTTCAGCTCGTGTACAGCGAACTGGGCGCTTTCGTTCGAGGAAGTTTCGTTGACTCCACCTTCAGTTGAGATAGAGCCGCGCTCGATCTCCTGAGCATTCGGCCGGGTCTCAATGACTTTTTTTAGGGTCTTAGAAAACCTCATAACAAAAATAATCGCGAAAAAATGTCAAAACTTGCTTTTAATCTATGCCCACATTGTTGAGCATATGCCGCTTGAAAACGCCGAAACGCTCCAAAATTCCGAATACTGAAAATCAGATCAAGCGACGAGCCGGTTCTAAACCGCCTCGAAACTCGTAACTTCATCCTCGTCTCGGACCTTCGAGATAAGGTCATCGAATCCCCGTTCGCTCAACACTCTAGTGCTCCTTATTTCCGCCGCCTGTCTGTCTTGAGCAAGGAGGTTGTCTCGGTCCGGAAGAAGGTCTAGGTTAGAAGCAACTTCTTCTACCATTTTCCTGGAAACAGTTTTCTGATTTGCTGCGAAAGCAGCGATCAGAGCATTGTCACAAAGATTGTTGATCTGCCTCGGAATTCCTTCGGAACACTGATAAATGAGTTCTATCGCTTCTCCGTTAAAGATAGAGTCGCTTTTGGCACCGGCGAGTTTCAAACGCTCCAGGATGAACCGCTCAACCTCGCCGACATCAGAGAGTATCGGCATCTCACATTTCAAAGCTATTCTCTGCTTCAGTTGTCGGAGGTCACGGCGTCGAAGGCGTTCCTTTAGTTCCGGCTGACCGGTCAATATTATCTGTAAGAATTTGGCACTATCAGACTCGAAATTAAGTAAAAGCCGTATCTCCTCCATCAGCTCTCCGGATAACTCATGAGCTTCATCCACAATAAGCATGGTCCGTAGTCCGCGGTTGTGACGTTCTTCAAGCAGCCTGCCCATCTCCAGGAGAAGTCCGGTCTTTGAGTTATGCTCACCGAGCCCGAGCATTTCTGAGATATGCTGATAGAACTCGTCGATGGTCAGGTGCGGATTGAAGATGTAGGCAGCGAGAACGCTCGAATCAAGCCGTCGGATTATCCACCTTAAGGCGGTCGTCTTGCCGGTCCCGACCTCGCCGGTTAGCATCATAAGTCCTTTTGCCATTTCGACGCCATAATAGATCCCGGCAAGCAGTTCATTGTATTTCGGCGTGAACACAATGAATCTGGGATCAGGCGTCAGACTGAACGGATAATCGTTTAACTCGAAGAACTCTTTGTACATCTTTAGTACTCTGCCGTTCAGCCGATGCGATCAAACAAACGAATCGCCGAGATCGCCAAAACAAGCACCGGCACAGCGATCACCGTGGCGGCGACACCTCCGACACGAAGTAGCCATGTTCGTCGTCGATTTTGCAGCATTTCACGTTCTGACAGAAGCGGTGCTATGGCTGCCCACACCGGAAGGCCGGTGTAATACTCCGCATCGGTAACCGAATTTATCTTGGTCAATCGCGGCAATTCATACAAGGCCGCGATTCCAAGTCCCAAAAATAGTCCAACTCCGATGCTACCCAAAAGAATGAACGTCTTTTTTGATGCGTTCTCCGGAGTCTCGGGCAGATTCGCTGCGTCCACGATCTGGATCGACTCGCCCTGGTCGTTCGATTCTCTCTGAACCTGTTGCTGTGCGGTGTTGAATTTCCTTAGTATCTCGTCGTAATTCGCCTTTGCAGAGGAATATTGGTTATTGACCCCTTCAAGAGCCACCTTCACATTCGGGATCAGGTTTATCTTACTTTCTAGCTGAGCGATCTGAGCGCTATTTTGAGAGATCTCTGCGTCCTTTGACTGAAGTTGAGCATCGATCTGCCTGATCTGCCCTTCGGACTTTACGCGTTCGATCTCAAGGCTGCTTTTTTGCAACTCGGCCCGTCGTGCCGCGGCGTCATTTACCTGCTTTACACGGCTATCGGTCGTACGAGCGAGCTTCTCGATCTCGTCGTTGACTTTTGATAACTCGATATCTGCCTGCACGACCTCCGGGTGGCGATCCCGGAACTGTTTCTTCAGGTTATCAAGCTTCGCGGCGACTTCTGTGCGGCGCTTGATCAATTCGGCATAAGCTGGCGTGTCCTCGATGCGGGTCGCTTGTACAACTGCATCCTGGGTTTCCTTCTGTCCAAAGTTTTCTACGAGGCGGATCTGGCTGTTCAGGGCGCGGATGTTCTCAAGCATACGCCCGCGTTCCACGATCAGGGTCTCCTTTTCTTTATATATAGTTTGTTCGCGCTGTCTGAGTCCTTGAAGTTGTGCGATCAACCCCTGGGCCGATTCGGGCAATGCTTCGACATTGTTGGCCATTATCTGCAATCTTTGTTGTTCCAGCGAATCGAGAGAAGCCTTTGCCTGCTCGAGTTGAGCATCAATAAACTCCTTCGTTGTCTCAGCGCTTGCCTGTGAAGCCGACAACTGCGACGCGATGTAGCGGTTCGCAAGCTCGGCCGTAACCTTTTGGGCACTTACCGGGTCCGAGTATTCATAGCTGATGCGAAAGCCAACCACACGCTCGCCTTGACCCCGCTCGGATTCGACGGTTATGGAACCCCGCATCTTTTCTGCGACATCGCCAACCGGGATACCTGCGGCGATATCACGTGGATAAAGTCCGAATTGTTCGATCAATTCAGATAAAGATGACCGGCTGAGAACGGAGGAACCGATCGCCTGCAGCCGATTCGATAAATTCTCATCGGTGAGAGATGGTGCGACCTTTTCCGAGATCGAGGGAGGAGTAAGAGTAAGAAAAGTGGTCGAGCGATACTTCTCGGGAAAATCTTTAAGGCTGATCGCGACCGCAAGAGTGACTGCAACGGTCGGCAGGACCAATAACCACGCTCTACGTTTCAGTATGGCGATAATGTCAGCGGGCGTCCTCTTTCTGAATTCGAGATTCATCTTTCGTGCTTCTTGCGAGGTCAAAAGACCACGCTCGATAATAAGTTCCAGCTCGAAACCCTGCTTTCAAGCTATAAGTAATAGCATATTTCGAGCATTCGTGTTGAACTTTTAGCGTTCTCCACGATCAACAGTGTCAATCATTAACTAAATCCAATTCTTTAGGAGAGAACGCTTGGATCGTTAGCCGGAATATTTGAAACTTCTTCTTATTGCATGAGCAAACCCGACCAGGCCTAAGCCAAAGAGCATCAAGGAAACGGATTCGAACGAAGCCGAGGAAGCAGGACAAGTTTCGGTCGGACCGATAAAGGAAGACGAAGTGTCAGCTTTAGACGAACATCCTGTTCCGGTATCCGATATCGAAGTGCCCTGGCTGATCTCTGCGAAGGTCAGAGCGAATGCAGCCAAGGTTAAAAAAAGACACACCGTTACCAAAAAACGGTTGTGGGCTTTGCGAGACATAATAACACCTCTCCAGTAAAGGAAAAGCCGGGGAAACGGCTGATCCCAGTAAACTCTCAGATCGGCCTGGCCGTCCAAAAACTACGGACGCAAGGTAACCGTGTCTGAGTAATTCTCTAACAGCAATACCTGCAATAAAGACGAACTTTCAAAAAATATTTGCCCAATCCGGTCAAGCAGTCTTTTCAAAAAAAGCGACAAAGAAAAAAGTCCCCACAATTCCGGGAACTGCTGGTGAAAGACAACTACTCTTCCGGTAATGACCCTCTTGGATCTATGTTTTGATAACATCGTATAGCCGGAAGAGGTCAATTGCAAGCAAAATCTTTATGAATTTTATTGATACTGACGCTCTTGGGCTACAAGAACTTGTGGGTTCTGCCTTATTTGAGACGCCTCACGGAAGAAGGCTGACGAGAAATATTCGCTAGTTCGGATGGCGGCTTTATTCGAAAACTGTGACAACCGAAAAAGCAGCCATTATGACGACGACGACCCAGCCGGAGGCCTGGAGCCAGGTCGGAATTGGAATGTCGGGGCGGCGGCGGGCGGCGATGAGCATTAAGCCGAGGCCAAAGGGCAGGATAAAGCCGTTGATCGTGCCGGCCCAAACGAGGACAGCGATCGGCCGGCCGACGATGAGAAAGACGGCGGTCGATAACGTGATGAAGAGGACTATGGCGAGCCGCGTTCGCCATTCGGTCCATGTTCCAAAGGTCTTGAGAAAAGAGATCGAAGTGTAAGCGGCTCCGATCACCGATGTGATTGCGGCGCACCACATGACGATGCCGAACAGCCGTTGGCCGATCTCGCCAGCCGAGTTTTGAAAGACCGAGGCCGGCGGATTTGCAGGGTCGATCGAGAAGCCCATCGTGATAACGCCGAGGGCTGCAAGGAACAAACAGAACCGAATGATCGCGGTGAGAACGATCCCGGTTACCGCACTCCGATTTATCTCGCCGATATGTTCTTTCCCTGTAATCCCTGCGTCTATCAGGCGGTGGGCACCCGCAAACGTGATATAGCCGCCGACTGTTCCTCCCACCAGAGTGACTATCGCACGGGCGTCGATGGTTTTAGGAATAAAAGTTCGATAAGCTGCCTCGCCTAGCGGCGGGCTTGAAACGAAAAGGACGTAAACGATCAACGCGAGCAATACAATCCCGAGGATCTTGACGAAATGATCCATGAACCTGTTCGCATCAGGTAGAAGAAAGATGGCGATCGCGATGACCGAACTTACGGCGGCACCGGCTTCGACCGGAAGGCCGGACGCCGCATTAAGCCCGAGCCCGGTTCCGGCAATGTTTCCGATATTGAAGACAAGACCGCCGAAGACGATCATTGCCGCGAGAACATAACCCGAGCCAGTGAGGGTCTCGTTAGCAAGGTCCTGAGCCCGCTTTCCGGTAAGCGAAAGCACCCGCCAGATGTTCAGTTGGGCAAAGATATCGAGAATCACCGACACGAGAATGACAAATCCGAAACTAGCCAAAAGCTGTGAGGTGAAGACGGTCGTTTGCGTTAGGAAGCCGGGACCGACGGCCGAGGTCGCCATCAAAAATGCCGCACCGAGAATAGCCGAGGATCGGGTCTTGTTCGTCATCTAGGGTGCCTTGATCACGACGCCGGCCAGTTCGAAAGCCGACCGAATTGTGCGAGCGATCGCGACCGCGTTCGGACCATCGCCGTGGACGCAGATGGTTTCAGCGGAAAGCGGGACGTTCGAACCATCAACGGCGACGACCCCGCCGCCGAGAGCGATATGAAGTGCCTGAGCTGCGGCGATCTCTGGCGAATTTATAAGGGAGTTTTCCTTTTTTCGCGAGACAAGTGAGCCGTCCGGTTCGTATGCCCGGTCAGCAAATGCTTCGTCGGCGGCCATTAGGCCAAGCGATCGGGCGGCTTCCGTCGAATTGCTTTGCGCAAGGCCGTAGAGCGTCAGTCCTGCATCGAAATCTAGGACAGCATCGGCGATGGCCCGAGCAACCACGACGTCGCGCGCTGAGCGATTGTAGAGAGCTCCGTGCGGCTTTACGTGGTTCATAACGACGCCGACCTCGCGGCAGGCACTCGCGAAAAGTTCGAGTTGCTCAAGGATAAGAATGCGAATCTCGGCAGGCGAAAGCTCAACTTCCGATCGGCCAAAGTTCTCGCGATCTTGGTAGCTCGGATGTGCACCGATCGCAACACCTTGGTCGGCGGCAAGAGCGATGGTCGTCCTCATAGTCGCTGCGTCGCCAGCATGGTAGCCGCAAGCGATGTTTGCCGAGCTAATGAACGGCATCAGCGCCGCGTCGTCGCCGCAACCCTCGCCCAAGTCGCAATTGATGTCGATAGTGCGTTGCATCGCATTTGCGAACCAATTCAATCAGTAAATCTGTCCGCGGGCAAGCCGAACGCCGGTTTTGAGGAAAAGTAGTTCTCGTTCTTGCTCAACAAGCAATTGTACGGCGACTTCGATCTCGATCAATTCGAACGTAAAGGAGCGTCCGGGCCGGAGTTGTGCCAGCAGCGGTATATCGACCGCCGCGACGACCGCGATCCGAGGATATCCGCCGGTTGTTTGATGGTCAGACATCAGCACTGCGAGGCCGCCGTCGGGAAGCAACTGTACTGTACCGAAAGCTGCGGCCGATGAAAGAAGTTCGGTCTCATCGAGCGAAAATATCTGGGGGCCGGTGAGTCGAAACCCCATTGGGTCGGAGTTCGTCCCGACCGAAAAGTTATCGGTCAAAAAGGTCTGCTCGCTCAACGCAGTAAGGCGATGATACTCAGGCCCGGGTGTGATCCGAATCCGGACCGGATCGGCAAGTTGCGGGCGGAGCGAATAGCCAAGTTGGGGCTGTAATCCGATGAAGCTCCGCTCATGTGCTGAGACCGCGATGCGATCGCCGGCGGCTAACAGCCGTCCTTCATAACCACCAAAGCCCGCCGCCAGATTCGTAGTTCGGCTGCCGAGGACATCCGGAACATCGAATCCGCCTGCGACAGCTAGATAAGCGAAGTTTCCTTCGGCTGGCCCTTTCATCGAAAGAATGTCGCCTGCCGCGGCCTTTTGCGGTTGCCATGCGAGGAGCGACGAGCCGTTTAATCTCGCTTCGTGCCCGCAGCCGCCGATGCAGAAAATGGCATCCGTTTCAAACGCGATCTCGGGAGCGGGGAAGCTAAATTCGAGTACCGCGGCGTTCTCGCTGTTGTCGAGCAAGATATTAAGCACTCGGGCTGAAAGGGTGTCCATCGCTCCGGTCGGGTTTATCCCGGCCGCCATGTGGCCAAAGCGGCCAAGGTCGCGGGCGACCGTTCGAATGCCCGGTTTTCGAATCAGGATCGACATCAAATAGCAACAAATCTGACGCGGTCTCCCGGCCGGAAAAGGCTCGGTGCGTCGCGGCTCGCGTCAAAAAGTTCAAGATCGGTGCGGCCGATAAGCCGCCAGCCGCCCGGCGATTCCGCCGGGTAGATGCCGGTCTGCCTGCCGGCTACTCCGACGCTGCCTTTCGGCACGCGAAGCCGCGGTGTCGATAGCCTCGGAAACGCGATCGCCGGGTCAAGCTCACCCATGTAGGCGAATCCGGGAAGAAAGCCAAGCATATAGACGCGGTATTCACGACCGCAAAACGCATTAGTGAATTCGACTTTCGTCAGGTGAAGCGTCTCGCAAATCTCCGGGAGATCGGGCCCGGCCGAATCAGAAAATTCCACCGGAACTTCGATCAAGCGTGACTCAAGCGAGGCTTCAACCGAAAGGTGTTCTATGCGGACTTCGATCTCTGAACGAACTCTCGAGTGGATATTCTCCTTTTTAAGCCGCAACGCAAGCGGATCAAAGTAAACGCCGACCGAAGCGAAACAGGGTATGGCCTCACGAAAGCCGGGAAACGGATCTGCCCGGAGATCATGAGCGAGAGCGATGGCCAAGTCGTTCAGTTCCGGCGAGATCTCGGTGCCGAACTCGACCACCATTGCCGATTCGCCAAGTGGAACAATCCTCATCGCGTTCGCTGTTTGGGGTCGAGATACTCGCGGAGCCCATCGCCGAGAAAGTTAAAGGCAAGCACCGTCAATGCGATCGCTGCCCCCGGGAAAAAGAGAACGTGGGGATAGATCGAAAAGAAGTTTCGTGCTTCTTCGATCATAGTTCCCCAGCTCGGAGCCGGAGGCGGAATTCCGAGGCCGAGAAACGAAAGCGTTGCCTCCGAGAGCACGGCACCTGCCATGCCGAGAGAGGATTGGACGATGAGCGGCTGAATGGCGTTCGGCAAAATATGCGTGAAAAGTATCCGCATATTGCTCGCCCCAAGGGCACGTGCCGCCTGGACGAAATCGTATTCGCGCACCTTGAGTACCTGCCCGCGCATGACGCGGGCATAACCGACCCAACCGATTATGCATAGTGCGATGATCAGCTTCTCGAGCCCGGCTCCGAGAAAGGCGACGAAGGCAATGGCGAGCAGCAGCCCCGGAAACGCGAGGAAGACGTTGAAGAGATAGCCGGAGAGAATACGGTCAACCCATCCGCCGTAAAACCCAGCGATGGAGCCTATCAAAATACCGACAACCGCCGAAACGGCGACGACGATTATCCCGACCTGAAGGGAAATTCGTGCACCAAAAAGAACACGTGAAAAAACGTCGCGGCCGAGGCCGTCCGTGCCGAACCAGTGTTCGGCCGATGGCGCGGCAAAACGAAGTTCGAGGTTCTGTGCGGTTACATCGTGCGTCGCCAAAAACGGGGCAAATATCGCCACGAAAATGACGACAGAAGCGATCACAAGTCCGATGTAGGTCAGGCGATTCATCTAGTTCAGCCGAATACGCGGGTCGAGCCAACGGTAAACGACATCGGTAAGCGTATTGGCCAGAATATACGTCAGGCTGATAACGAGCACGCAGCCCTGCACAAGCCGATAGTCGCGTTTGGCAATGCCCTCATCAAGCAAGAGCAGGCCAAGGCCCTGCCAGCTAAAGATCTTCTCTGTAATGATCGAGCCGGCAAGCAGCACGCCAAGCTGAAGGCCTAGGATCGTAACGACCGGAATAAGCCCGTTTTTGAGGACGTGTTTGTATATCACCGTGCGTTCGCTGAGTCCTTTCGCACGCGCGGTCCTTACATAGTCTTCTCCGAGTTCTTCTATAACGCTCGAACGGACCATTCGCGTCAATATTGCCGAAAGTGCCGCCCCGAGCGTCACCGCGGGCAAAATTATGTCCTCGGGATACAAACTTCCAGTCGGGCGGAAGATCTCAAGTTGTACTGCAAAGATATAGACAAGGAACGGCCCGACGACAAAGGTCGGCAGCGAAATGCCGAGCAGAGCGATGAACGACGCAAAGTTGTCGATGATCTTGCCCTTGTTAGTTCCGGCAAGAATTCCGAGCGGAATTGCGATACCGATAGCCACAAGCATCGAGGCCACGGCGAGTTTTATCGTTGCCGGATACCGCTCGAGGATCATATCCAAAACGGGCCGGTCCGTCCGAAACGACGTACCAAGATCGCCGCGAAGCAGCCCGGCAAAATACTCGTAATAGCGGTTATCGAGGCCGTGCCATTCGAAGCCTTCTTCCGTACTGATCGAGAAGAAGAAAGCCGGGCGGTCCAGCCCATGTTTGCGGTTAAAGTTGTCGATCTGCTCCTGCGTTGCCGTTTCGCCGAGGATCGCGGTCGCCGGCGAACCCGGCACGAATTCGATAAGGAACGTTACGAGCGAGACGACGGTCCACGCGACCAGGACGATCAGGCCTGCCTGCCTTGCAAAGCTGAGGAGCTTGTATTTCATCAGAGATCCGGAAACGCGGTTCGGCTTTCGTTCACGCAGCCGGCGATCGCAGCCCGGTGTGTATCGCGGCGATGCCGCCGGTCAGATTCCGATATTCTACATCATCGAAGCCACAGTCGCGCATCAGTGCAGCGAGTGCCTTCTGGTCGGGAAACTTGGAGACGGAATCGGGCAGGTATTCATATGCGCCACGGTCGCCGCTGACGATGCCGCCGATCCGCGGAAGAACGCGGGTAAAGTAGAAATTGAACGCCTGCCTAAAGCCGGGAACTACGGGCGAAGAGAACTCAAGCACCACGAGCCGCCCGCCCGGCTTTAGGATGCGGCGTAGCTCGACGAGCCCATCGCGGAAATTTGCGAGGTTGCGAAGCCCGAACGCTATCGTGACGGCATTGAACGACTCATCGCCGAAGGGCATCGCCAAAGCATCGCCCTCAATCCAGGGGATCCTCTCGGTCTTTTCGCGGGCGACGGCGAGCATCGGGTGGCAAAAATCGCTCCCGATAACGCGTGCCTTCGCGTTCGTTTTTAGTTCGATGGAAAGATCGCCGGTGCCGCAGGCTACGTCGAGCACGACTGCGTTCTCATCGGCAAGAGTGTCATCGAGAAGGGCTCGGACCTTTCGCCGCCAGCGTTTGTCAGTGTTGCCGGAGAGAACGTGATTGAGCAGGTCATAACGCCGAGCGATGCCCGAAAACATCGAACGAACGGCACGAGCATGCTCCAATTCGCGAAGTGAACGTTCGGGCTGCACTAGTTTTCCGCGTTCTCCTCGTTGGGCGTAAAAAGTAACAGCGAGACCATCGGCGTGCCGCGTAGCTTATCGACAAAAGCCTGCACATCGGCAAGCGAAACGGCGGTGAATGCATCTGACTCTGCCTTTACCGAACGCAGATCGTAAGTATGGGTGTCCAGCCAGAGCGTCATCGGATCGATCAATACCCGCTCGGCAAGGACGAGCCGCTTTGCCGCATCGAACTCAGCCTGCGAAATGCGGTCGCCGAGTGCCTTTGGAACGATCTCGTTGAACTCGACCGGCTTTGCGGCGGAATCGGAAGACGCCGGCCGGCCGATATCCGAAAAGCGGATGACAAAGGTTCCGGGCAGTATGTTCGCGTTATTCGCTACCGAGACGAGATCTCGTTTATCGGACGGCGACGCCGACTTTAGCCGAGCTTCGACCACTTTTGCGGCAACGAGCGAGGCGGGATAGTCACGTGAGCTTCGTGATGTTCCGCGAGCGGCCATTCGTAGTTCACCGGTTCCGGCGACGGGTGATTTGACCGTTTTCATCGCAGTTTCCGGCGGGTCGGGTTGGCGAAAGGTCGGCGGCACGCGGCCATCCGATTTCTTCCAGGCTCCGAAGAACCGGCGAACCGCCCGATAGGCGAGTTCGCTTTCGTAGCGGCCGCTGAGCGAAAGCGTTGCGTTATCTGCACCGAAAAAACGTCCGTAGGCAAACCGGAGATCGGCAAAGTCGATCTTTTCGATCGTCGCAGGCGTTCCATTGGCCGGACGTCCGTAAGGGAATGTGCCGAGCAGATGTGACGCGGCGGCGATATCGGCCGCATAGGCCGGCTGCTTTTCGATCTCCGCCGCTCGCTTTATCGCTTCGCCCTTGATTGCTGCGGTCACGTCCTTATCAATAGTTGGTGTCGCGACCGCAGCGGCCAGCGTTTCGAGCATCGTCAGAAAGCCTTCCTGGTTCGACGACGCAGCTATCTCGATGAAATCGTAATTGCAGGTGACCTGCAGGCTGCCGCCAAGGTCGGTAAAGAAGTCGCGTGAAGCCTGGTTCGGAAAGATCGCATCGGAGAGTAAACACATCAGGCCTTCCTTGCCTTGCGGGTCGAATGCCGCTCCGGAGTGAACGCGGAGGCGAACGTCGATGCGGTCCGCTGGATCGGCAAACATAATGACCCGCATGCCGTTGAGCAGCTTTACCTGCCTCGGAATGCCGCTTCCGGGCCGCTGCGCCGCCGACGAACCGGCAAGTACGGCCACGAGGGCAAAAACGGCGAACGATCTGGCTAAAATAGCGTTTGTGAACATCTTTGAACGGTGTCGAAAAGAGAAATGGTAACCTTTTTAGTTGCAAAATTCCATCAGAGTGTTGTAACCGAGATTGACGATTTTCCCGCCGCCCGCTTAGTTAAAGAAAAAAATTAACTATAGGCATCGCCGCCCATATAGAAAGCATCTAGAAACTTTGGAAGGACGCCCGGCGTTTCAATCTTTGTTTGGCAACTTAATACTTAACATTGCGGCGAAACGCGTTATAATATTTAGTTAGATGGTTTTACCTGCTTTCACCCACAGGACGCAGAGGAGAAGCGGAAAATGGCAAAGATCGTAAAGTATTGCGGTAAATGCGACGAAGGGTTTGCGGAGAGGTTCACTTTCTGTCCCGATTGCGGCAGCGAACTGCAAGCTTATGAAATGAACCCGATCGGGCAAGAGGCCGCACCGCCCTCGCCCGTATTCTTGGAAGAGCCTGCTCCGGAGCCGGTGGCCGAGCCTCAGGTAGAGGCGGCAGCGGTCGAGGAGGAAATTCTCGAGCTCGGCAGTGCCGATCAACCGGCGGAAGAGGTTTTCGAAACCATGCCGGCGGCCGAAGTTGAGGAATTCAACTCATATCACGACGAGGTTCAGGAGATCGAGGTAGAAGAACCGCAGCCGGAGAGGCTTCCGACCTCGGCCGCGGCGTTCTTTGAACCGAATGCCTACACGGCAACGCATAGCTCAAACGCAACCTATGACCACGACGATGACGGCTATTACATTACCGTCATTCAGGAAAGTCCGGGCAAGCAGAGGAATGCCCTTCTTCTCGGGGCAACGTTTCTCGTGCTGACGGTTGCCGTTAGTTCGTGGGGCTATTCTCTCTTTAATAAAGAACTTGGAGTTGGCTCGATCGGCGACTCGCAGTCGCTGGCCTATCTGCTCGACTCGGTGCCGATGCCGGTCGATGAAGTTGAAGAGCAGAAAAGGAACAATGAAAAAGGCGGTGGCGGTGGCGGCGGTGGCCGTGACGAAAAAGAACCAGTAAGCCAGGGCGACCTTGCCGATCAGTCACGAAACCCGACGCGTCCGCCGGATGCACGAGTTTTCCGAAGCGATAATTTTGAACTAAAGACCCCTCCGCCGCAAACGGACGGCGACCGTAAGTTCCCGAAGGAATTTGAACGCTGGGGCGACCCGAATTCTAAATATGCCGGCCTTTCTAATGGCCCGGGCACGGGCGGCGGCCAGGGTACCGGCGTAGGCACCGGACAGGGCAGCGGACGCGGAACGGGTACGGGAAGCGGGGTTGGCTCCGGAAGCGGTGACGGTATCGGCGATGGCAATGGTGGTGGACGCGGTTCAGGAAGTAACGGCCCACCTCCACCGGTAGCGGTCGGACCGACGACTGCCTTGAAGATCGTTGCGAAGCCCCGTCCTGGTTACACGGAAGCGGCTCGTAAGAACGGGACACAGGGCACGGTCGTTCTTCGTGTCACGTTCCTCGCGAATGGAAGCATCGGCCCGATCTCGACCGTACGGGGGCTCCCGAATGGCCTTACCGAGCAGGCGATCGCGGCGGCACGCAACATCCGCTTCGAACCGCCGAAACGGAACGGCATTCCGAGCGCGGTGACGAGAACCATCGAATACTCGTTCACGATGTATTAAAAAGAAGCTGGCTAAACGTGAAAAGCCGGGTTGATCGCCCGGCTTTTCTGTTTTGAGGTTGTGAGTTCTGCTAATCGAATTGTGCCTTTAGGCTCTCTGTGTACGGAGCCCGGGCGACGCCTTTTTCGGTGATGATCGCCGTGACGAGGTCGTTCGGCGTGACGTCAAAAGCGTAGTTCGAAATGCCGATGCCCTCGGGGGCAAGCTGAATGTCTTTGACGTGGGTGATCTCGCGTCTGTCGCGTTCCTCGATCGGGATGTCGTCGCCGGTCGGGCAGTTGAGATCGACGGTCGAGAGCGGGGCAGCGACATAGAAGGGAATTCCATGCCGGCGGGCAAGTACGGCGACCATGTAGGTGCCGATCTTGTTCGCGACGTCGCCATTTGCCGCGATGCGGTCGCTGCCGACGACCACCGCCTGCACCTCGCCGCGTTTCATCATATGGCCGCTCATATTGTCGGTTATGAGCGTAACGGGGATGTCGTCCTGCAGGAGTTCCCAGGCGGTCAGGCGAGCACCCTGCAGATACGGCCGCGTTTCATCGGCGATGACCGAGACCTTTTTTCCCTGATCGACCGCACCGCGGATTACGCCGAGTGCGGTGCCCCAGACGCCGCCGGTCGCGAGTGCTCCGGCATTGCAATGGGTCAGGACCGTAGCGTTGTCGTCGATCAGCTCGCCGCCGAACTTGGCGATAAGCCGCTGCGATTCGATGTCCTCGTCGTGAATTGCCTTGGCGTCGGCGATCATTATCTGCTTTATCTCAGAGACGGTCCGGCCCTCGGCCTTGGCTTTGGCAAATGTTCGCTTCATCCGGTCGATGGCCCAGAAGAGATTGACCGCGGTCGGACGCGTCCGGCCGATCACATCGGAAATGTAATCGAGCTCTTCCTCGAGGTCCGCGATATCCGTGCCAACGAACTGGTTGAGCCCTAACGCGATGCCGTAAGCGGCAGAAACGCCGATCGCCGGTGCGCCGCGGACGACCATGTCCTTGATGCCGGCCGCAACTTCGTCATAGGTGCGGAGCGTCAGCCATTTTTCCTCGGTCGGGAGCAGCCGCTGATCGAGCATCAGGACGCCTTCGTCGGACCATTTAACGGGAATGATATTGAGATTCATAAGTTCGTTCGGCGGGCCCGCGAAGGCGGCCCGAAACACAATGTGCCAAAACTTGAACTCTAAACGAAAACGCTGTGAGCCTCAAGATTCCTGAAACCTTTTGCCCGCTCGGCGACGTTATATATCCCGGGAAACGGATAGCTATGGGCATTGAACAGATACTCGACGGCATACACGGTTCGGTCATCAAGCGTCGCTGGGCGCAGGTTTATACTGCATTTGTTCGCGTACTTTTGGGGCTCGCGTTCATTCCGCCGAGCATCCCGAAGATAATGAACCAGCCCTTCACGGTGCTGCCGGATTCGAACCCCGTAGGTGCCTATTTCAATGCTCTATATAACACGGGCTTTTACTACAACTTTCTCGGATGGTCGCAGCTCATCGCGGCGATACTTTTGCTCATCCCTCGGACCTCGCACCTCGGTGCCCTGATGTTCTTTCCGATCATCGTGAACATTGCGATCCTGACGAGCTCGGTCGGGTTCGTCGGAACTTGGTTGATAACGATCTTGATGGCATTGGCCGGGCTTTATCTAGTGGGTTGGGAATACGACCGCTGGAAAGGCCTGATCTTTCGCGACCGCGAGTGGCGAACGAGGGCAGGCTGGAAGGGAATGGCCGGCATTGCGGCATTTTTTGCCGCCGGCGGCATTCCGATGGGGCTTTTGTGGTACTGGATCGGCCTTGGCAATTTCCCAAACTATCTGAGGATCACCGGGATTCTTGTCGGCATCGGACTGGTTTTCGGCATTCTCGTAGCCGTCCACTATCGCCTTATGCCGGTCGGAAGGCTCGCCGAGACCGACCTCAAATAGTCTTTTGCCCAGTGTGATCTCAGAGAACCGGCGTTTCGTTCTTTGAAACTCCCTGCCGGTTGCTTTATAGTTCTGCTTTAATTACTCTCGAACCTCATCCTTTCTTTGTAATTAATGCAGGCAGCAACCGAACGAATGGATCTTACGTTTCGCTCATTCCGCCCATTTGGAGCCGAGCTTCCAAAGCCGATCGAGGCACTTGACCGGATAGCACGCAACTTTTATTGGTCGTGGCATCCGGAGGGCGTCGAGCTTTTTCGCGATATCGCTCCGACCATCTGGGACAAGTACGAGCAGCATCCGCTTAAAGTGCTTGAGGAGGTCGGCGAGTTTCGGCTTTGGCAAAAGGCGGCCGATGACGAATACGTCGCGAAGCTGAACGACTTTGCCGCAAGGTTCGACGCCTACATGGCCGAGCCCGCGCGTTCGTTTGACAACGGCCCGACGCCCGAGCATCCGGCTGCGTACTTTTGCGCCGAGTATGGCGTGCACAATTCGCTGCCGAATTATTCCGGCGGTCTCGGCATTCTTGCAGGCGACCATCTGAAATCGGCGAGCGATATGAATGTTCCTCTGGTCGCGGTCGGGCTGCTTTATCGCTACGGATATTTCCGGCAGGACATCGGGCACGACGGCTGGCAGGAGGAGCACTACTCGAACATCTTCGATTACGGCCTGGCGATCTCGCCGGTGATCGCTCCGACCGGTGAACGTGTGCGGGTAATGGTCCGCATCCGTGGCCGTGAGGTCGTCGCTCAAGCCTGGCTCGCGAAGGTCGGACGCGTATCCCTTTACCTGCTCGATACCAACGTTGAGGAAAACAACGAAATAGACCGGATGATCACCGGCCATCTTTACGGCGGCGATTCGGAGACCCGTATCGTGCAGGAAAAGGTGCTCGGTATCGGCGGTGTGCGGCTGCTCCGCAAGCTCGGCATCTCTCCGAGCGTGTTTCACCTTAATGAAGGGCATGCGGCCTTCTCAACGCTCGAGCTTGTCCACGAATACCTGATAGAGCATCCGGAAAAGAGCTTCGTTGAGGCTCAAGCGGAAATACGCGAGCAGTGCGTCTTTACTACGCATACGCCGGTCGCGGCGGGCAACGACGTCTTTCTGCCTGAACAGCTCCGCGGATGCTTCAGCCCGGATTACATCTCGTCGCTAAAACTCGACGAGGGTGAGTTCTTCGCTCTCGGCCGCATCGATCCCGAGGACGAAACGGAGCCGTTCGGCATGACGCCGTTCGCGATCCGTATGACGCGTTCCGCAAACGGCGTTGCTGAAAAGCACGGCGAGGTTTCGCGAGGGCTTTGGAAGGGTATGTTCCCGCCCGGCACAGCGGTGCCAATTTCACACGTAACGAACGGCGTTCATCCGCCCACTTGGATCGCTCCGGCTTTCCAGCGGCTTTACGAATCCGAAATTGGGCAGGATTGGCCGCAATTGACTCACGACCCACAGGCATGGGCCGATGCTGTCGCGAAAATTGACGACGCCAAGATCTGGCAAAAGCACGTCACGCTTAAGAACCTGTTGATCGCATTCATTCGCCGCCGCACCCTGAAGAAAGAGATCGGCGGGCAGGATACGATCAACGAACGGACCAACACTTCCAGACTCTTTGACCCGAACGCACTGACCATTGGCTTTGCCCGCCGCGTAGCGCAATACAAACGCTGGAACCTGATCCTTTCGGACCTTGACCGTCTTCTGAGGTTGGTGGATCATGCCGACCGGCCGGTACAGTTCGTCTTTGCTGGTAAAGCACATCCGCAGGACCGGACGGCGAAGGCGATCCTGCAAGAGCTGATGAGCATCAACCACGAGTCGCAATGGCAGTCGCGGGCGGTCTTTATCGAGGATTATGACCAGGAAGTCGCCCGGTATCTTGTTCAGGGCGTGGACGTTTGGCTCAATGTCCCGCGTCGGCCGATGGAGGCCAGCGGGACGAGCGGAATGAAGGCGGCAATGAACGGCGTCTTGAATTTCTCCATCCTCGACGGTTGGTGGATCGAGGGCTACAACGGCCGGAACGGCTTTGCCATAGGCGACCTCAGCGATTACGAAAGCGACGACGAGATCGACGCAATCGAGGCTGAGTCGCTCTATTCGACGCTCGAGAATGAGGTTGTGCCGGCGTTCTACGATCGTGACGGGAACGGGCTGCCGACGGAATGGATCGCCCGGATGAAGGATTCGATCGCGACGCTGACGCCGCAATTTTCAAGCGACCGGATGGTCAGCGACTACATCGAGAGGATCTACAAACACTGATCGACGCAAATGTTCGAACCGCAGCAGGAATTTACCGTCGGCAGGGTCAAAGCCATGGAATGCTTCCGCGAGGCGTGGGAGATGATCCGCGGGCAGTATTTAATGGTCCTGATCGTCGTGATCGTTGGAATGGTGATCGGAAGTCTGGTTCCGCTTATTATCCTTGGGCCGATGGTATGTGGTATCTATCTTTGCTTGTTCGAGATGATGGACGGCAAACCGATAAGCATTGATAAGCTCTTCAAGGGCTTCGACTTTTTCCTACCAAGCTTCTTGCTGACATTGGTCATCATGATACCCATCGTCGTGATGGTCCTCGTGATGTACATTCCGCTGATCGGCGTTGCGATGGCCGGGCCGCAGATGTCGCAGGAGGAACTTCTTTCGTTCCTTATCGGCATTCTTGCGGTCGAGTTCGTTTTCGCGGTAATAATGACGATCATCCATACGCTCGTGATCTTTTCTTTTCCGCTGATCGTGGACAGAAAGGCGGGAGCATGGGACGCGATCAAGCTTAGTGCCCGGGCGGTTTGGGCAAACAAGGGTGGAGTCGGGGCTCTGTTCGGTGTCGGCTTCCTCTTGGCGATCGGCGGATATTTGCTGTTTTGTGTCGGGATCTACCTTGTGATACCGATCATCATCACCGCCACTGCCGTTGCGTACCGGAAAGTGTTTCCCCCGCTTGCGGAGCGGTTCACCTCGCCGCCGCCGCCGGATCTATATAAGAATATTGCCTGAGAATATGGCTGCCGAATTTAAATACCTGGACACTATTGCGGATTTTGAAGAACTGCTCGAGGTTTCAGATGAGCGGCCGGTAACGGTCTATAAGCACAGCTCGACGTGCGGCATCAGCGCCCATTTGATGGAGGAGATGATGGCCGTTGATGGCAACGTGAATGTGGTCGTCGTTCAGCGGTCGCGGGAACTTTCGGACCACATCGCCCGGCGTTCGGGCATCCGCCACCAATCGCCGCAAGCGTTCGTTTTCAGCGGGCGAAAGGTCCGCTATCAGGCGTCGCACTACGCGATCGACCCATCGGAGATCAATAAGAACTTAAAGAAATGATCGAACCATTACAGATCGTAGAAGAAAGTGAGCGAGAACTCAGCATCGGCTGGTCGGACGGCACAGAGACCAGCTACATGGCCGCCGAGCTCCGGCGGGCCTGCCCGTGCGCCGGGTGCATTGATGAATGGACCGGCAAGAAGATACTCGACGAAGGCAAGGTGCCGGACGATCTCACGATCAAGCACACCTCGATAGTTGGCCGCTACGCGCTTAACTTTCACTTTTCCGACGGGCACGACACGGGCATCTTCAGCTTCAACTATCTTCGCGAACTCAAGTAAGGCCGAGCACGTCATGACCGCGATGGGTTAGAATAAAGAAGATGAACGAACGCGATATCTTCGACGAACGGCAAGAAGTAAAAACTTCGTCATTTGCCTGCACTTATTGCCGCGAGCGAAACGACTACGAGGTTCGCTGGATGAAGCGGACCAAGAAAAAGAACCTACCGCGTGCGATGAATGAACGCGACCGCGCTCAACTCGACAAGTCGCGTGACTACATGGTCCGCATCGACGACATGCTGATGTGCAAGAACCCACACTGCCGGAAACGGTTCGAGATCCCGACGATGCAGTCGATCGTTTTTTTATAGTAGGGCAGGTAGAGTCGTGATATCATTCTGGTATTGAATCCAATACAGGCAGGTAACGGCTATGGTCAACGACCCGCTGGCGCTAACGCCAAAGATCGACCCTCCAGACGAAGAGATGTCAAAGTTCATCGAACACGAGATATCTCACGCTCCACAAGCTCCTCGGGAACTCTACGAGCGTCTCTACGAACATCACTCGTCATCGCCCGCTGACTCCGGCGGCGATATCGACGCGAGTTGGGAAGAGGTGAACACATCGGGTTCAGAAGCCGTTTTCGGACATAACCCAACGCCGGACCAATCTGACGTTGAAGAAAATGCACACGCGATGGGCATCGATTTTGAGGACAACGAGCCGCTCGATTTCGTCCGCAAGATGGAACGTCGCGACCGTAATCGTTTTGAGCTCAGCCCGCTTTCCAAGTCCGATAGTGACTCGATCTAGCCCCCTTATTTGATTCCCGGCCCAGAGAAAACGGCCAGCGGGATCTTTGTTGCCGGGTCGAAGGTTACCTCGTTGATCGCTTTTTCTGCTTTCAACGTCACGGTTGTGGCTCGGGCGGCGATGTCCACCTTTTCGATCCTGGATGTCCCGTCGGCGAATTTCAGTTCCACCTCAAGAGGAAGCTTGTAGGCGGCCGTCGTTAACGGCGAAACTCGCTGAGTTTGGATGAATGTAAGAGTTACGGCCTTTTTGTTCGGTGCAAAACGGTTCGTTACACGGACCTTCGGGTGACCCGACCTAAATACCCATTGATCGAAGAACCAGCCAAGTTTCTGGCCGGAAACTTCTTCCATAACCTTTTGAAGGTCGGCAGTTTCCACCGAACTGAACCGGTGCCTTTCGAGAAACAGTTTTACTGCCCGCCAGAAGTTATCGTCGCCGACCTGTTCGCGAAGCTGATGAACAACGACTCCGCCTTTGTTATACGTAACCGCAGGCCAGCGGAAGAGAACTGATGTATCCCCCGCACGGCGGTTATATAGCGCGTGGGAAACGGGCGTTGTAGAGGTGTGGTTCACGTAGTTTTCGGCATCCAGACCGACCTTGCGAAGGTATTCTTCACGTCCATAGAACTTCTCTCGAATGGCAGCTTCGAAGAACGTAGCAAATCCCTCGTTTAACCAAAGGTCGGCCCATGTCTTGCAGGTAGTGTTGTTGCCGAACCAGGAGTGAGCGATCTCATGGGCGACGAGGTCCTCAACGTTTCCGCGCATGAAGTCGATCGATGCATAGAATATCTCCGTGTCCGCCATCGTCGTCGCGGTGATATTCTCCATCCCGCCAAATTCGAAGTTGGCAACCATCGTTTGATCGTATTTGTTGAAGGGAAAGCTGATACCGGTCAACTCCTCCATTGCCTCAAGCATTCGAATGGTCTTGCCATAGGCAAACGGGACGATATTCTCGCGGCCGGGATAAACATAATAGCCGAGTGGAATGTCCCGGAAGGATTCGCTGATCTTGACGTAGTCGCCCACGACGAAAGAGATCAGATAAGTCGGGTGCGGGATGTCGAGCCGAAAGTGATGCGTCGCGGTGCCGTCCGGGTTTTCAATGACGGCGACGGTCTCACCATTGCGCCAATAATGGTCTGTCTCCTGGCACAGACAATTCCGGTATGAGGCTTTGTCGCTCGGGAAGTCGAATGAGGGAAGCCAATGGCGAGCCTCATCGGGCTGGCCTTGGGTCCATATCTGTGCCGGATGGACAAGGCGATCGCCAGACCGCCGCTCCTCAATGAAATAAATGCCCTTTTTCGGCCGAGCGGTGTATTCGAAGCGGATCTCGTAATTGCGTTCGGTGTCGGAAGGCGTCGGCAGATCGACCATCACTTTGTCTTTAATGGTCCGGAAAGTCAGGTCGCGGTCTTCGAGCGAAACACGAGAAAAGCTGAACGCGACAGCGTCGAACTCAAGCGTTTTCAGGCCTGTTTTCAGCGGCCGTAGTCGTAAGGTAGTATCTCCGCGGACCAGCTTCTGCTTGGGGTCGAACGAGAGCTTTATCGAATAGTGCTCAACGTCATATTGACGCACGCGGTCTAGCCGCGGGTCGGGCTGGGCGTTTACTGCGAACGCGGAAATACTTAGAAGGAAAAGGGTGGCGAGGGCCGAACGGGTAAACATCATTTTCATCTGGTCACTTAGATGCAGGGGTTTCTGGATTTGTAGCAACACGAAATTCGCTTTAGGATATCGCTTAACAATGATAACTACCACGCGAAACCTACTCAAATCTGTGATCGTCGTATCGCTGATCTCAGCTTCGCTCGGCGCACAGCAACCTGCGGCACCACTCTTTTCTCAAAAGACCCTCGATGAACTTCAAAGGATACAGGCCGCCGCGCTGAAAAGCGACAAGGCATACGAATGGACGGCGTTTCTAACGAACAACATCGGCCCTAGATTCTCAGGTACTCCACAGGCCGCCAGGGCCGAGCAGTATGTAGCCGACGAGATGCGAAAACTCGGCCTTGCGGTCGAGCTGCAAAAGCTCAAGGTCCCAAATTGGGTTCGCGGTGAAGAGCGAGCTGAACTTGTAAGCTGGCCGGGGATGGCGAGCGGCACGGTACAGAAGCTGGTCATAAAAGCGCTCGGCGGAAGCATCGCGACGCCGCAGGAAGGTATTGAGGCGGAGGTCGTCGTAGTGGAGAACTTCGCCGAGTTGGATAGGCTTGGCCGGGAAAGGATAGCGGGCAAGGTGGTCGTGTTTAATTATCGATACGACCGGCGGTTGTCGGATGCCGGATTCGGGCTCGAGGCCTACGGCCAAGCGGTTCAGTACCGCTCTTCTGGAGCAATCGCGGCGGCGCGGCTTGGTGCCGTAGCGTCGCTTGTGCGAAGTGCGGGCGGCTCGCAGAACCGGCTTGCCCACACCGGCGGCATGCGTTATGACCCGGCTGTCGCGAAGATCCCCGGGGCGGCACTCTCGAACGAGGACGCGGACCTGATCGCCCATTTGGCGAAGCAGGGAACTGTCCGGATTCGCTTGAATCTCGGGGCTGAGACGCTTCCGGACGCCGATGGCCATAACGTCATCGCCGATCTTCGCGGGAGCGAGCGGCCCGACGAGATCGTGATCGTTTCGGGACATCTGGACTCGTGGGATGTCGGAACCGGGGCGCTCGATGATGCGGGCGGCGTTGCGGTTTCAATGCAGGTTCCTTACATCCTCAAACAGCTCGGGCTTCAACCAAAGAGGACAATTCGCGTTATCGCTTACGCCAACGAGGAGAACGGGCTTGTTGGCGGGCGTGAGTATGCGGCACGCGAGTCGTCGCGGATCGATAAACACTTTGCCGCGATCGAAAGCGATCTCGGCGTTTCACATCCGGTCGGCATTCTCTATGCCGGAAGGCCGGAGGTCGGCGCCGCGATCGAGCCGATATTGCAGATACTTAGGTCGCAAGGGTCGGGGCTTACACGGAAAGAGAACGGCGTTGGTGCCGATATAGGGCCGCTAACACAGCGTGGCGTGCCCTCATTTGCACCTTGGTTCAATACACGAAAGTACTTCGATTACCATCATACCGAGGCCGATACTTTCGATAAGATCGATCCGGACGAGATGAAGAAGCTCGCGGCCTTGATGGCTGTTCTCGCATATGCACTTGCAAATGCGGAAGGGCCTTTGCCAAGATAGGGGTATGAACAGGCCGCCACCATATTTTCCGCAGAACCAGCTTTCGCCGCCGGATGAAAAGCGCTACCGAAAGTTCAAGTTGATCGTTGCACTGCTTGCGGTGTTATTGGTCGGGATACTCGGTGCCGTCGGCTACGGAGTTTACTATCTCATCTCTTCTCTTTTCTAGGATCGATGAAGGCAAAACATTAAGAAGGCCGGGTTTGTTGCCCGGCCTTCGTGTTTTAATCGGCAAGATAGTTTAACGATTATCCGCTCCAGAATCGCCTATCGAAACCCGCCTGGCTTCCGCACTCTGCATAGCTAGGTCGCGAGCCTTCGGCAGTGCTTCGATAGCCTTCTTCAACTGGTTATCGTATTCATTGAAGACCTGAAACGAGGTTGTCGTCCCGTAGGCAGCGGTAACGAGTTCCGAGCGGAGCATCCGCTCAATGAACTCCTTTTCGCCCGCCAGTTGAACATCGGTATAACCATATTTATCTTTTGCGAAGCGAGTGAAGGCCTTCATCACCGGCTCGGTGATCGGAAAGTCCTTTGCCGTCAGGTCGTATGAGAAGCGTATAGGCTCGGAAACCTTCAGCGATTCGAACCCCTTGACACGGCCGGCCGTCAGGTCGAGTGCGAAAGCAAAGATCGGATTCGCGAGCCGTTGCTGAAAGCGGGCACGTTCGATCGGGATGGTGTCCGGCTTGATCTCGATATCCGGTGCGATGCCGCCGCCGCTGTAAACGGACCTCCCGAGATCGGTCTTGGCCTCTTCACCATTCGGCTTTGCGTCTGGAGAAAGCTCACGCCCGACACCGCCATTCGTATAGTAGCTATAAAGGCTGCCGTCGGAGTAATCACGTTGGATCAGACGACCTGAAGGCGTCTCATACTTTGCGACCGTCAAGAGCAGCATCGAGCCGTACTCAAGAAGGAACGGGTTCTGTACAAGGCCTTTGCCGAAGGTGTTCTCACCGACGATCAACGCACGGTCATGATCCTGTAGAGCACCGGCGAGGATCTCCGACGCAGAAGCCGAGCCGCGATTGACCATCACCACGATCGGCATCGTTTCCGGAACGGGGTTCTCGGCCCGGAAGGGTTCGGTAACGCCCTCTATGCGGCCTTTCTGCGTGAAGATCGTTTGGCCAGACTCAAGAAACGTATTTGCCACCAGATACGCCGGCTTGACAAGACCGCCGCCGTTGCCCTTTAGATCCAGGACAAGCTGGTTCATTCCTGCCGCTTTCAGACGCTTCATTGCCTCGGAAAATTCTGCATAGGTCGTCTGCGTAAAGCCGCCGGTCATAGCGATATAACCGACACCAGGGCGGATCATATAGGCCTCCGCGATCGAGGGCTGCGGTACCGCATCCCGGATTATTTCGACCGTTTCGCGTTTGCCGGTATCGTTGCGTTGGACCGTCACCTTCGCGGCGGTGCCTCGCGGCCCGCGGAGATGGTCGCGTACCTCAGTGAATGGCTTTCCGACCATCGAAACGCCGTTTACATCGAGGATCTTATCGCCGTACTTTAGACCCGCACGGTTGGCAGGAGCATTCTCAAATGTTGCTCGGATGTAGGTGCCGACCATCTTGCCCTCGGGGTCTGTAAGGTCGCCGATGGTCGCTCCAATGCCGAAATAGCGAGAGCTCTGGTCCGTACGGAACTGCTCGAACTCTTTGGCGTCGAAATAGTTCGAATGCGGATCGAGTGCTTTGAGCATTCCGCCGATCGAGCTTTTGAATATCTCGTTATAATCGATGCCTTTGCCTACGACGTGGTTCTTTTGAATGATCGTGAGTGCTTCGACGACATCGATCCCGATGGTGTCTGTGGTTAAGGCCGGTTTTGCCGGGGCCGTTCCGACCACGACACGAGGAGCGGAAGGCGGCGGAAGTTCGTTTCCGTTACCGTTCGCCCGCGGCTGTGCGTTGGTGAGCGATGCAGCCGCAAAGAAAACTACCAGAATTAATGCTACGGGCAAGTTCCGGGCTGACATCCGCCCGGCGGAAACGGAAAGCTTCATAGGGTGAAAATAACCTCAATGCAGAATAGTAGCAGTTATTGGAGTAAATTTCGATAAAAATAGTTGCATCGAGACTTTCGGCGGTGTCCTCACGTTTTGGGAAACGGCGGTGTTTCGCTAAACTTTCCTAAGTTTCCCGTTGCTATCAACCTAATTCGGAGGCTTGCTCACCAAATGTTGCTGCGATACGCGATCACGTTAACATTCTGTTTTCTCCTTTCTGCTACCTCATTTACGCAAACGAAGCTGCTCAGGTTTCCCGACATCCACGGCGACCGGCTCGTATTTAGTTATGGCGGGGACCTCTGGTCGGCGGCCGCATCGGGCGGTACGGCGGTTCGGCTGACGGCCCATCTGGGAGTGGAAACATTTCCAAAGTATTCGCCCGACGGGCGTTGGATAGCCTTCACAGGACAATATGACGGCGACGAACAGGTTTACGTAATGCCCGCAGGCGGCGGCGAACCGCGGCAGCTTACGTTTTATCCGTCTCGCGGGCCGCTTGCTCCGCGTTGGGGCTATGACAATCAAGTGTACGGTTGGACAAAGGACGGAAAGATCTTTTTCCGCAGCCTGCGCGATTCCTGGTCGCTGCCGATCGCAAGGCTTTACACCGTTTCCCCAGAAGGCGGACCGGTCGAGCCGCTTCCGATGCCCGAGGCCGGCTCTGGAGATTTCTCACCCGATGGCGGCAAGATTGTATATTCGCCGCAGTCACGTGATTTTCGCCCCGAGAAGCGTTACGGCGGCGGCCAGGCGAACCGGCTGTACATTTACGATATTGCAACGACGGATGCGAAACTGATCTCCGATAATCCGCGGGCAAACCGCGACGCTATGTGGATCGGGAACTCGATCTATTACATCTCCGACAAAGACGGCAAGTTCAATCTTTACGCTTACGACAATTCCAATGGCCGGACAACGCAGGTGACAAGAAACCGCGACTGGGATATCCGCTGGCCGAGCTCGGATAATCAAGGCAAGATCGTTTGGGAACGCGACGGGGAACTTGAGGTCTTCGATGTTGCGGCGAAGCGGGCAAACAAGATTTCTATCAGCGTTCCGAATGACGGTGTGAATCGCCGCAAGCGGCAGGTCTCGGTCGCAAATCTGGTCAGCTCTTACGGACTTTCGCCGAAGGGCGAGCGAGCCGTTTTTGCGGCCCGCGGTGATATCTTTACTGCACCGATAGAACGCGGTGCCGTCCGGAATCTGACAAATTCCTCCGGTGCACACGACAAACTCCCCGCATGGTCGCCTGACGGCAGAACGATCGCCTATATTTCCGACCAGACAAGAGAAGAAGAGGTCTGGGTAGTACCGCACGACGGCTCCGGCCCGCCGACTCAGATCACGACCGGCTCAAAGGCCCAGAAATATGCCCCGTTCTGGTCGGAAGACAGCAAGAAGCTCGTCTTCAGCGATAAAGACGCACGGCTTTTTGTAGTTGATGTTGCGACAAAACAGGTTCAGCAGATAGCAAACGCAGCGAACGGTTTGATCTTCAACTATGCGTGGTCGCCGAAAGGGAGTTACGTCGCCTACACCCGGCAAACCGAAAATGGCCTTTCGTCGGTGTTCATCTGGAGCGCGGCGGAGAACAAGTCATATCGGGTGACCCCGGAAATGTTCGGAGCAGGAAATGCGACGTGGGATCCGAGCGGCGATTACTTATATTTCATTTCCCAACGTGAGTTCGCTCCGCAGATCTCGCAGTCGGAGTTCAATTTCGCGACGAACAGGATGGCACACATCTATTCGCTCGCCTTGCGGAAAGACGTTAAGCATCCGTTCCCGTTTCAGGATGACGAGGTAACGATCGCCGCCGAGCGTCCCGCTCCGCAGGCATCGCCCTCGCCGACCGCAACGCCAGCACCGAAACCGGAAAAGATCGACTTCGATGGTATTGAAGGCCGTGCGGTCAAGGTGCCGCTTCCGGCCGATAACTATAACGGGCTCTCGGCGAACCGCGGACATCTGATCTACGTCGTAACGCCGCCCTTCTATTACGGCAGGCAGGCCGAGTCACAGCCTTCGCTTCGCATTTTTTCAATGAAGGACCGACGCGAGACGACGCTACTTTCGCCCGGTTTCGGATACGCCCTTTCAGCCGACGGCACAAAGCTGATGAGTACCTCGACCGGTGGGAGCTATAACTTCCTTGACGCTAATCCGCAGGGCGAGCGGAGCCGAAAGAGCGTTTCGACCGCCGGGCTGGTAACGGAGGTAGATCCGGTCGCGGAGTGGAACCAGATATTCAACGAAGCCTGGCGGAGGTACCGCGATTGGTTCTACGTAGAGAACATGCACGGCTTTGACTGGGAGCGAATTCGCGAGGATTACCGAAAATGGCTCCCGCACGTCGCCCACCGAGCCGATCTGAACTACATCATCGCCGAGATGAGTTCTGAGCTCACGGTTCAGCACGCCTACATCGACGGCGGCGATATGAGCCTTCCGCCGCGGATCGCGGTCGCACTTGCCGGAGCACGGTTCGAAGCGGACAAGGCATCGGGCCGATACAAGATCGCAAAGATCTTCGGCGGACATAACGAAGAGGACATCTATCGCTCGCCTTTGACCGAGGTCGGAGTTGACGCCCGGGTTGGCGACTACGTTC
The DNA here is from genome assembly GCA_019639135.1 of Acidobacteriota bacterium. Taxonomy (GTDB): domain Bacteria; phylum Acidobacteriota; class Blastocatellia; order Pyrinomonadales; family Pyrinomonadaceae; genus OLB17. The sequence continues at coordinate 21,470 of JAHBSL010000019.1, read as the reverse complement.
TAGCCGTCAATGGCGTTGAGGTAAAGACCGACCGTGATGTCTATGCCTACTTTCGCGGCAAGGTAAATGGGGCGGTCACGCTGACGGTAAATTCCACGCCGTCGATGCAGGGTGCCCGGCAGGTTACTTTCCGTCCGATCACGAACGAATCGGACCTCATCTACCTTAATTGGATAGAAGCGAACCGGAAGCGGGTTAGTGAAATGACCGGCGGCCGAGTTGGATATATCCACATTCCCGACATGGGAGCGGCGGGCATTCGTGAGTTCATCAAGTGGTATTACCCGCAGCTCGATAAAGAGGGATTGGTGGTTGACGTGCGTGCAAATGGCGGCGGCAACGTTTCGCGTATGCTGATCGAACGGCTGCGACGGCGGATGCTCGGCGTCAATTTCCGCCGCGGTGACGACGATGGCTCCACCTGGCCGGATGGCGTGTTCCGCGGGCCAATGGTCGCACTTCTCAACGAAAACTCGGCCTCGGATGGCGATATCTTCCCATATATGTTCCGCGAGGCGGGGCTCGGGCCGCTGATCGGTAAGCGGAGCTGGGGCGGCGTCGTCGGCATCACAAATCGGGGCAATTTGATCGACGGCGGCGTTGTGAACGTGCCCGAATTCGCGTTGGCGAACACCAAGGGCGAGTACATCATCGAAGGGTACGGGGTCGATCCGGACATCGAGGTCGATAACGATCCGCGGTCGGTTATCGCCGGACGCGACCCGCAGCTCGAGCGCGGAGTGCAGGAGGTGTTGAAAAAACTCACCTCGCCGGTGAAGTTACCCGTACGCCCGGTCGATCCGAATCGGAATAAGAACTGATGCCGCGATTGCTTGAGGTAGATCACCTGCAAACACACTTTCCGACCCGGGCGGGCTTGGTGAGGGCTGTAAACGACGTCAGCTTTTCTGTCGGCGAGGGCGAGCTGCTTGCCCTCGTCGGGGAATCCGGCTGTGGTAAATCGATCACGGCGCTTTCGATAATGCGGCTTATCTATCCGCCGGGCAAGATAGCGGGCGGTTCGATCCGGTTCAAAGGCGAGGAGCTTACGAAGGCGAGCGAAGCGAGGCTTCGGGACATCCGCGGAAACGACATCGCGATGATCTTTCAGGACCCGATGACGTCGCTCAACCCGGTCTATACGGTCGGTGAGCAGATCGCCGAGGCTCTTCGCCTGCATCGCAAACTGGATAAAAAGGCGGCGAAGCAGGCGGCGATCGACGCAATGAAGGAGGTAGCGATCCCTTCGCCTGAGCGGCGTGCGGACGATTACCCGCACCAGCTCTCGGGCGGAATGCGGCAGCGGGTGATGATCGCAATGGCCCTTGCATGCGATCCCGAGCTTCTGATAGCCGACGAGCCGACGACCGCTCTGGACGTCACCATTCAGGCGCAGATCCTTGAACTTTTGAATGAGCTTAGAAAAACTCGAAAACTCGCTGTGCTTCTTATAACGCACGACCTCGGCGTTGTTGCCGATGTCGCAGATCGGGTTTGCGTGATGTACACGGGCAAGATCGTTGAGGAAAGCGGCGTTGACGAGCTTTTTGAAGATCCGAAGCACCCATATACCAAGGGCTTGCTGCGATCCGTGCCGAAGCTGGCGGCACATTCGATAGAAAAGGTCGCCCGCCTGCAAACCATCGAGGGCGTCGTCCCGACACCGACCGAACTCCCGCCGGGCTGCCACTTCGAGCCGCGTTGCGAGTTTCGAATGCCGGAATGCAGCACGGGCGAGATACCGCTTTACTCGGTCGGTGATGATTCAAAGGTTCGGTGTCTGCTCCATCGCAGCGAAGCCGAACCGACGCGACCCAACGCCGCGATCGGTTAAACCGACACCTATTCGGGCATTCGCAAGTCTGATATACTTTGGTCAATCATCGCGATGAAAAGTGCCGTAACCAAGCAAAATGTCACTGTAGCGGAGTATCTGGATCTTGAATCAAAGTCCAGGCGGAAGCACGAGTTCATTGATGGAGACGTGCTACCGATGGCCGGTGCATCAAGACGGCACAGCAAGATAGCGAGCAACATCGGCGGAGAACTATTCGGTGAACTAGAGGGAACCGACTGTGAAGTTCACTATGGCGACCTCCGCATTAAGGTCCGTCCTACCCATTACGTTTATGGCGATGTTTCAGTTTTTTGCGGTGAGCCCGAGATCGAGAAATACAAAGATGCAGAGACATTGCTCAATCCGAAGGTCGTTTTCGAGGTTCTTTCACGATCAACCGAGGCTCGGGATAGGGGCGAAAAGGCGCAAGACTATCGTCAGTTGCCGTCGCTAACGGATTACTTTTTCGTAGCGCAGGATAAGTCCTTTGTAGAGCACTATAGCCGCCAAAAGGACAACAGTTGGAAGCTGGTAGAGTACCGTGAGCCTGATGATGAAATACGCTTAAGCGGAATCAATTGCGTACTAAAGGTGCGGGATATTTACATGGGCGTTGATCTGCCTAAGCTACGATTAGTTTAAACCGCATGCCGACCGTTCCTCGCCGATGAACTCCGAAACACTACTTTCAGTTAAAGAGCTGGTCAAACACTTTCCCGTTGAGAACAGCGATGACGTTGTCCGCGCGGTCGATGGCGTTTCTTTCGATATTTTTGCGGGCGAAACGCTTGGGCTGGTTGGCGAATCGGGCTGCGGAAAATCGACCGTCGGGCGGTGCCTTCTTCGGCTTCATGAGCCGACGGCGGGCGAGGTTTTGTTTGAGGGGCAGAACATCATTGGCCTTCCGCACCGCGAGATGCAGGCGCTCAGGCGGGAGATGCAGATCATCTTCCAAGACCCTTACGCGAGCCTGAATCCGCGGCTGAGCATACGGTCGATCATCTCGGAACCGCTCAAGATACACGGCATCGGCGACAAGGCTGAGCAGCGTGAACGCGTTGCGGACCTGCTCCGGAAGGTCGGGCTCGACCCCAATTACATGGATCGCTACGCTCACGAATTTTCGGGCGGCCAGCGGCAGCGGATCGGCATCGCACGGGCACTTGCTCTAAACCCGAAGCTCATCATCTGCGATGAACCGGTCTCGGCGCTCGACGTGTCGGTCCAGGCACAGGTCGTCAATTTGCTGCAGGATCTCCAGCAGGAGTTCGGGCTGACCTATCTCTTCATCTCGCACGGGCTTGCCGTGGTAGAGCATATTTCGAATCGCGTCGCCGTGATGTATCTGGGTAAGATCGTGGAAATCGCCGAGGCGAAGGAGCTTTACGAGAACCCGCTTCATCCCTACACGAAGGCACTGCTGTCGGCGATCCCGATCCCCGATCCAAAGGAAAAGCGAGAGCGGATAATCCTCACCGGCGATGTCCCGACGCCGATCAATCCGCCTTCGGGGTGCAGGTTCCGAACGCGATGCCCGATCGCGATACCTGTATGTGCATCGGTCGAGCCGCCGCTCGAAGCACACGGCAGCGGGCATCTTGCCGCCTGTATCCGGGTCGGCGAGCCAGTGATTTAGGCGAAAACTTGCAACACTCCGGGCTGGAAATCCGTATATCGGGTTGAATTACATTTCTTTACAAACATTTGGCTTAGAAAAGTGCCCGCCCGACGGGCCGAATGGAGGAAAATGTCAGAATTCGATCCAAACGATAATCGTGCGTCAAACGAAACGGTCGAGATGTCGGAAGTAGCGACGCTTGGGAACATCTTTTTCGAGCCCGAACGGACGTTCAAAGCGCTCAAAGCGAAGCCGCGTTTCATTCTCGTAACGTTGATAACGGTCATACTTGCGTCGGCCTTCACGTTCGCATTTAATCAAAAGGTCGGCGAAGAAGGATACAGACGCGAATTTACGGCTCAACTCGATAAGAACCCGCAAACGGCCGCTATGAGCAGCGAAGATAAGGCTCGCACGGTCGATACTCAGGTCGCTTTAAGCAAGTATTCGCCGTTACTTGCCCCGGTTGCGATCATTATTTTCTCGCTGATCGGCGCCTTGCTTTACTGGGGTGGCTCGAAGGCATTTGGCGGAGAAGGCGGCTTTCTCCACTCCCTTTCCGTTTGGTTCTATTCGGGATTCCCGGCGGCGGTGATCAGCTTGATCGGAAACTTGATCGTAATGTATTTCAAGTCCGCCGATGAAATAGACATCGGAGCAAGCCAGCGAGGGCTTTTGCAGGCAAATCTCGGCTTTCTATTTGGAAAGGACACGAGTGCTGTTCTTGTGACACTCGTCAGTGTACTTGATCTTTTTGCGATCTGGGGCTGGATATTGGCCGCGATCGGCCTACGGGTAACGAACAAGATCTCGTCCGGCTCTGCTTGGGCCGTGGTTATCCTTGTGGCTTTGATCGGTGTCCTGTTTCGGGTGATCGGAGCGTTCTTCTCCGGGAACCCAAGCTAAAGAATTGGATCCTGCGGTAATTCTCTTTGCATTATCGGGAATTACCGCGGAATGTAATAAACGGGTGAACGAGGTCGCTGGTGAGGTGGCCTCTGGATCATTCGTAACGAAGAGCTTCGATCGGGTCCAGTCTTGCGGCCTTCCACGCCGGGAACAGACCAAAAACCAATCCAATTCCGACACTGGCAAAGAAGCCTAGAGGCGGTGCCCAATAGGGAACATAGGAAGGAAAGACCAGCGCAACCAATAGTGTCAATAGCCACCCGATCGCCAGTCCGAGCAGCCCGCCGAAGCCGGTAAGCGTGCCTGCCTCGATCAGAAACTGCAACAGAATGTCACTTTGCTTGGCACCGATCGCTTTACGGATACCTATCTCCCGAGTGCGTTCCGTAACCGACACAAGCATGATGTTCATCACACCGATACCGCCGATAAGCAGTCCGATCGATGAGATCACCACCATAGCGATGGCCGTTGAAGCGATTATAGACTGAAACTGGTCGATGATCGTATCTGCTGTGGCTGTTGAGAAATTGTTCTTCTCGCCAAACTGCACCTGCCGCCGAACCCTAAGAAGATCTTCAACCTGATCGCGGGCCTCCTGCAGCCGACCTGGGCGAGCAACGGCCATTATAAAAATATCGTCTGCATTCGGCTTTATTCGTTGGGCCGAATGAAACGGCATATAGATCGTGTTGCTCTCGTCATTATTCCCGCCACCGCCGCCGAGAAGCTGTGCCTTTTTCTCCAAAAGACCTACTATCAAGAACTCACGTCCGTTGATGTCAAGCGTCTGTCCGATCGGCGATTCAAACGGAAAGAAGGTTTCCTTTACCGTGGCTCCGATCAAGGCTACATCCTTTCGGTTATCGACCTCCGCCTGAGTGAACCACCTTCCTTCTAGGAGCACTTCGGTCTCGGCTTTCTCTATTTCCGGCAGCGTTCCGCTTAGCTGGATATTCGAGGTCTGTTTTCCCTTTGAAGAAACGACGGTTCGGTTTCCAAAGAAACCGCTCGAGACATTCAAAAATGGAACTGACGTCTCTACATCAGGCAGGACACGAAGTGCAAGAGCATCTTCGAGCGTAAGGTCGGGCCTCATCCGTTCTTCACGCGAGGGCCGCCCGAAGCGAATCCCGATGTCCATTTTATAGATGAAGATCGATCTGGTCCCGAAGGATTTCACCTGTTCCTCGACAGCCATCGTAATGCCTGAAATGATCGAAGAGATGAGCATTACGGTGATCACACCGACGACGACGCCGATGATAGTCAGAAACGAGCGAAGCTTATTGCTCCGCAGCGTGTCGAATGCCATCCTCAGGTTCTCGAGAAATCTGCTGGTTGCGACCTTCATCTTATTCTGCTCTAAGAGCTTCTATCGGATCGAGTTGAGCGGCCTTCCACGCCGGAAAAAGACCGGCCATAATTCCGACCCCGGCGGAAACGCCGATCGCCAGAACCGCGGCCCACCATGGAATACGCGTTGGAAAGACCATGTAACTGATCATCTGTCCAATAACAAAGGCTAATGTGAGACCGAAAGCACCTCCGATCGAGGCGAGAAGAGCGGATTCAAAAAGAAACTGGCGTAGGATATCGGATTGCTTTGCTCCAAGCGATTTTCTGATTCCGATCTCTTTTGTCCGCTCGGTGACGGCAACGAGCATGATATTCATTATGACTATAGACCCGACTATTAGCGCGATCGCCGGAACGAAAAGAATGACGATAGAGATCGTCCCGAACAAACTATCCCGAAGTCCGCTGATCGCGTCGGGGGTCACGATACCAAAATTGTCTTTCTCGCCGGCCTCAAGCTTCCGCTTGATCCGCATTAGAGTTCGGACCTCATCGACCGCATCAGCCATTTGAACCCCCGAGCGTGCCGTTGCAACAAATACGGGCGCCCGATTCCACCGCAACCCGCCGAAATTTGCTGAAAATGTTTTGATCGGTATTTGTACGAAATTGTCCTGCGGAATGCCAAATACCGTGCCCTTTGTCGCAGAGATCCCGATCACCCGATACGGGATCCCGGACATTGAGATCTCTCCGCCAAGGGCGTCTCCGGCAGGGAAGAGGCGGGAAGCGATCCCACTCCCGATGAATGCAACTCGCATCGACGCATTATTTTCGGTTTCAGTGAAATAACGGCCGTATTCAACGTCCACATTTTCGATCTCGCCGATTATCGGCTCGACACCTGAGATCGATACGTCCTCGAGCGTTTCGCTCCCGACCCTCACACTTCGTGTTGTATTTCCGGCTTTTGCACCGATCTTGTCTATCGATTGTGCACGTTCCTTGATAAAGTCGAGTTCATCGAAGCTAAGTTCTTTGTTTCGCCGCTGGGCCGCGGCAATCGTATCTGTGTCCTTGAAATCCTCGAACGGATTAAATCGTTGAACGGTAAAGGCATTCGAACCGATGCCAGCGATCTTCTCATCTACGTAGCCATTGAATCCCAGTAGTAGCGAAAGTACGACCATAAAGGCCGTCATGCCGATGATCATTCCGAGAAGCGTCAGAAATGACCGAAGTTTATGGGCCATGATCGAATCAAAGGCCAATTTAAGTGTTTCAGCAAAGTTCATCGCAGATGCGGTAACGCAAACAGATTATACGCAAGCCGCACAATAAAGTTAGATGCGAGCGGACTAAACTTTGTTCGTGAAGAATTTGTAAAGAGATGCAAAGGGCGGAAACTGTCGAGATGCTAAGTAAAAAGTGAAATGCCGGCCCACTGCCAAAGAGACCGACATCCGGATGCAGGAAGACGGAATAGGTGAAGCCAGTTCAGCGGATCTTCTCGTCCTTTTCGATGCGGCCGTCGCGAATCGTGATCACGCGGTGGGCGCGCTCGGCAACTTCGTGTTCGTGGGTGACGATGATAATTGTATTGCCGTCGGCATGAAGCTTCTCAAAAAGAGCCATGATCTCGTGGCTGGTCTTTGTATCAAGGGCTCCGGTCGGCTCGTCGGCGAGCAAGATCGACGGGTCATTCACCAAAGCACGAGCGATGGCCACACGCTGGCGTTGACCGCCGGAAAGCTCATTCGGTTTGTGCAACACTCGGTCGCCGAGTTCGACGGAGCTAAGTGCGGCCTGCGCCTTATCGTGTCGCTCGCCTGCACGCATGCCGGCATAGATCAACGGAAGTTCGACGTTATGAAGGGCAGTTGCTCGGGCAAGCAGGTTGAAGGTCTGAAAAACGAAGCCGATCTCCTTGTTGCGGATACGGGCAAGTTCGTCGTCAGACATCTCGGAGACCATATTGCCGTTGATCCAATAATTGCCCTTGGTCGGCGAGTCGAGACAGCCGATGAGGTTCATCAGCGTGGACTTTCCTGAACCCGAAGGTCCGATGATCGCCAGGTATTCGCCTTTTTCGACACGAAAAGAGACGTCGCGAAGTGCGTGGAGCTCTTCAACGCCCATCTGGTAGGTCTTCCAGATGTTCTCCATCAGGATAAGCGGCCGACCCTTGGCGCTCATACCATTATTCTCGGGCTGCGGGTTGCCGTTCGCTTCTTCGTTTTCCATAAAGCGGTACATATCCATGGTTTAAATTCGCACGCTAAGTTTACGAGCCTGCCCGCTGCGGTGCCGCCTGTTTCTTGACCACCGTTCCTTCTTTCAGGGTATTTAGCACGCGGCTTGGTCCGGTGATGACCTCCTGGCCTTCGGAAAGGCCGGCGGTTATCTGAATATCGGATTCTCCGGTGATTCCCGTCTCGACCTCGACGAACTTGACCTTGTTATCCTCAAGAACGTACACGCCTTTGATCGGCTTCGGCCTGTCTGCCGGTTCGGGGCCATTGCCCTGCGGAGACGGTGATGGCGAAGCGCCGGCATCGGGCCGTTTCTCGACAACTGCCTGAAGCGGAACGGCGATCACATTTTGGGCGGTCTGCGTCGTAATGGTCGCCGTCGCGCTCATTCCGGGCCTGAGGCCATTCTGCAGTTCTTCGGGAAGATTCTTAAGCTGAATGACAACGCGGAATTCCTTGGCTTCCTGAACGTTGATGTTGGTTGAAAGACCGCCGGAGGTCTGCGATTTACCTACAGCAAGCGGAGTCTTCTGCGTAACTTCACCTTCGATCTCGGCGTCCCCAAAAGCATCGACCTTGATCTTTGCCGGCTGGCCGACGGAAACGCGGTCGATCTCGGTCTCATCGACCTTGACCTCAACGTTGATCGTGGACATGTCGGCGATGGTCATCAGCGGCGTTGTGGAAAGACCGGCAACGGCGAAGGTTCCGACGCGGGATGGGATCTCGGCAATGACGCCACTGATCGGAGCGATCTGGAGCGTCTTGTCGCGTTGGTTCCGCTGGCCGCGCAAAACAGCCGCCTGCTGGTCAGCTCGCGACTGGCTCGAGCGGACGTTGATATTTGCCGTTTCAACCGCTCGGCGAGCATCGCGAACTGCGATCTGCTGTTGATTAACTCTGGCGTTGGCATCGCGAATAGCGATCCGCTGCGATTCAAGCCTTGCCTTTGCGGTGTTCAGGCTTACGCGGGCATTCTCAACGCGGTCGCGGGCAGAATCGAATTCCGAGCGGGCGATCACGCCGCTTTCAAGGAGTTGCTCGGCCCTGCGGAGTTCACGGTTGGCGGCGTTGAGTTCAACCTCGGCACGGTCAACTTCCGTTTGTGCCGTAACGACGCCCTGACGAGCGTTATCGACCGCGACCTGTGCGATGTTGAGCTGCTGCTGTGCTTGCGCGAGCTGGTTATTCGCCGCAGCTACCTGTGACTCCGTAGAGCGGATGTCATTCTGTGCCGTTTGAAGAGCGGCAAGCTGGGCGTCAGTGCTAGATTCGAGCTGATTCGGGTCGAGACGGACGAGTAGGGCACCTTTCTGTACTAATTGGCCTTCCTGAACGAAGATCTCCTCAATACGTCCCTGAACCTCACTCGTGATGTTCTGGAACTGGATCGGCCTTACTTCGCCGGAGGAAACCACCGTTGAACGAAGTTCAGGCTTGACTTCGAGTTTAACGACCTGCACCTCGGGAACATCCTTTCGGGTTGCAAATATCGCGATGAGAATAACTGCGAGCAGAACGACCAATGCGGACGCCCCAATGATGATCTTCTTTTTTCGGCTCATTGCCATGCTGCGTTTACCTTAAACTTAAATGATCGGTTGGATCTTTTTCCCCCCGAGCCATAAAACTACAAAAGCGGCCCGGATTTGTTACAAGCTGATACTACGACCGCCTGTAATGCGATGTTTCAATTTTCTTCAAAGTTGCTGCTCTTGCCGTAACTTAGGAACACAAAGGCGGGAAACCGCTTGCCGAATTTACGAAACAGCAGGAAAGCGGTAGAATGCATTTGTTTTAGCGTCCGAAAGTTTTCGGCAACATCAAAGCCCGGACTTTGAATAGACCATGATACATTGCCCAGCCTGCGGCAGCCAAAACATCGAAGGATCCCGTTTTTGCGACCAATGCGGAACGCGGCTGCCCGGTGACATTCATTCGACCGAGGCTCCGGCGGAGTCGCCGGCAACGGAGATCAGCAGCCCGAATTTCCAGGTCGGTTCGGTGACGAGCATCGGAATTCCGCCTATCGTTGAGCCGATATCGCACTCGCTGCAACCGACATCGAACGGCGGCTTGGAGGCTGAGCGTGGCTTCCTTATCGTGGAAAAGGGATCAGGTGTCAACACTGAATTCGAGTTGAAGAATCCGGAATCGTTCATCGGCCGGTGGGATGCGGACAACGGCATTTTTCCCGATATCGATCTTGACGCAATTGATCCGGATGCAAAGGTTTCGCGTCGCCACGCAAAGATAATCCGTCGCGAGGGGCATTACCTTATTGAAGATCTTGGCTCGACGAACGGCACATTTATCAATCGAGGCAGAAGATTGCTGCCTGGAAGTCCGCAGCGTCTTAATGACGGCGATGAGATCATCGTCGGCAAAACATTTTTGCGGTTCAAGATCGTGCCCAAGTGAAGTTTTTGGCCCGGTTTCGACAAGAGTGAACGTTCGCTTTTAAGTAATGAAGTGTCAGGAATGCAACTCTGAGATCTCGGAGCAGGATTCGTTCTGCCCATACTGCGGTATTGTACTCGCAAGAATTCCGGTCGTTGAGCCGGAACCGATGCCCGACGACCTTGAAAGTACGGTGATGATGTCGCCGGACGAGGTTGCACGACTTGCCGAACTCGAGGAGAAAAAGAACGCCGAGGAAGCTATTTTCGGCGAACCGGTGCAGGAGAGCCTAGTCGATGACCTTCCTAGAACGTCGGAAAATATCGTTTCCGGAGCCACCTCTGAAAGTATTTTCGCGACCGAGAAGAAACTCGAGTCCGATGTAGAGGCGGAACTTCCTGATGCTCCGTTGCCTGAAATATTGGCTGACTCGAAAATAGGCGCGGAAGCGACAGCTTTTAAGGATCTGGAAGAGGAACCAGAAACGACGAATGTCGCATCGCCTCTAACCGAGCCGCCGTCGGTTGAAGAACCTGCCGAACTACCTGAGGTTCCTGCCTTTAGTGATGAAGCGACGATCTATCAATTTACTCCGGAGCTAATTCATCCTCAGGAAGAGCAGTCCGCGATTGCTGCGGCCGCTGAAACGACCGAACCGGAACCGCACGCGGAGGTTGCACCGCCGGCCGAGAACCCAACGTCTGAAGCGGAGGCCGACGTATTTTCCTGGGACGATAAGCCCGCGGAAGCAACGCCAAAGGGCGAACGGGAAGTTATCGAGCCGAGCGGTGAATCGCCCGGAGAGAGTGAGCCGGAGGCTGCGGCCGAACCTAAAACGCTTGCTGCGCCAGAGATCCCGGCCGAGCACGAAATACTTAAGCCGGTTGATGACCTTGATCTTCCTGATTCCTTCACCGGAGGTTCGATCTTCGATTCGGTACGCATAATGGAGCCGCCGACGCTCATATCTCCGGATGTTGACATTCGGCAGATGATCGATCAGCAAACTGCGGCACAGGAGCCGGTCGTTTCCTCCGAGGTTACGGAGAAGGCTGAATCGGATGAACTCGCGATCGCAGGTATCAACCCGACCTCGCCAAACATTGGCGAACCCGATACGGAAGGGAAAAGGGCGGCGAAGTTGAAGCCGCTCACCGAAGGCACGATACTCAACGGACGATACGAGATCATCCGTAAGATCGGCGGAGGAGGCATGGGCGCTGTTTATCTTGCCAGCGATCGCAACCTGGGGGGCGTTCTTCGCGCGGTAAAGGAAATGGTCCAGGCCCATATCGAGGAAGAACAGCAGGAAAAGGCGATCAATGACTTCCGCCGAGAGTCGATGATACTTTCGACGCTCGACCACCCCGGCATTCCGACTATATTTGATTATTTCTTTGACCAGAACGAGGGCCGCTTCTATCTTGTAATGAAGTACATTTCAGGCGGCGACCTCGCTGCCCGACTGCGCTCGGCTCCCGAAGGCAAGATCGATGAACTTACTGTTACCGAATGGGCAATTCAAATAGCCGATGTTCTCGAATATTTGCATAGCCAGCCTACGACGATCGTTTACCGCGACCTCAAGCCGAGCAACATAATGTTCGATGGAAACACCGGACGCGTTATGTTGATCGATTTTGGCATCGCCCGCTCGATCAGCCAACGTGAAGAGAAAGGCGTTACGGCCGTCGGTACGATGGGTTACGCTCCACCCGAACTTTTCAGCGGAAACGTTGAACCTCGTTCGGATATCTACAGCCTTGGCTCGACGATGTTTCATCTCCTGACCGGTGCTGACCCGCAGAGCAATCCGCTCTTGATCTTCGATTTTCAGAAGAACCCGCGGCCGCGGCAGATCAATCCAAGGCTTTCAGACCAGATCGAGACCATCCTCATGAAGGCCGTTGAATACAGCGCCGAAGAGCGATTCGAATCAGCGGCGGCTATGAAGGCAGCCCTCGAGGCGCATCTGGCCGCTCTGAATGGAGCAAGTGTCAGCTATGGAGTTTCCGAATCGCCAACGCCCGCTTCTCTTGCCTCTCAGTATGTTTTCTGCGGTTTCTGCGGCCAGCGAATAATTGCCTCAGACCTCTTCTGTGCATTTTGTGGGGCAAGGCAGCCAATAGGCGGTCCTGGAATTCAGTCAGCGAACTATCAAACCGGCACTCCGACCGCAAAACTTTTTGTCGAAGGGACGAGCGAGCTTTCGGCACCGACGTTTTCGCTTACGAAGGACGAAAATTTGCTAGGCCGACGTGACCCAATGTCGAACATCTTTCCGGAGATCGATCTTTCAAAATACGATCCTCAGACGAAGATCTCGCGGCGGCATGCTCGCATCTGGAAAGACGCGGGCAATTTCCTTGTCGAGGATCTCGGTTCTTCTAACGGTACTGTGCTGCTTGTATCGGCAAAACAGCCGATGCGGCTTGTTCCCCATCGTCCGCACGCCCTTAGCAGCGGGGATAAATTGAAGTTAGGAGACACGGTCCTTCAGTTTTACGTCGGATAGCAAGCTGAATTTTCTTGAATGGCTACAAAGATCAAGGACGCGAAGGACACGAAGATCAAGAACGAGAACGCCGGGCCGCTTGCCGCGCGCGTAGTGCGCTTTGAGCCGGAAGAGGTTGCTACGCCCTTCTTTCTTCGCTTCGGGGCAGCCGCCATCGATTATCTTTTCTTCGTAATCTTTCCGGCTATGTTTCTCGTAATAAGCCGGATAATGGGTAACGACGGAGCGGCTCTGATCAATAGCGAACTGAACAATATCGGCTGGCTGCTGGCGATCCTGTTCGGTATTTCGAATTTGATCGTGCTTCCGATCTTAACTGGTAGAACGTTGGGGAAATTCGTCGCCGGTCTCGAGATCGTCGGAAGCGACGGTCGGCATCCTTCCATTTTACGGATGCTCTTGCGGCAAACGGCCGGGTATTTGATCGTGCTTTTCTCAGGAGGTTTGGGGCTTCTCCCTATCGCCTTTAGCCGAAAGGGAAGAGCATTACACGATTATATTTTTGGAACGTATGTCGTTTTCGCAAATCGCAAGCCGGTCGCACAAACGGACGAGTAGAATCGAAAAATGGCCCGCCTGATACTTAAACAGTCCAACGCCGATCCGGAGTTTGTTGACCTCAGCCGTATTCGGACTACGATCGGTAGATCGGCCCGCAACGACATTTGTATTGCGGATGCGTTTGCCTCACGGCTCCATGCCGAGATACGGCGGGAAGGCGATGGCTACTGGCTGCACGATCTCGGCTCGGCGAACGGGACGCGGTACAACGGCACGTTCATCAAAGGCGGAGTGCCGATCTCGACCGGCGGCGAGATTCAGATCGGTGAAAGCAAAATGATATTTGAGGCGAGCCCGGTTCCGGCGATCGGCGGAGCGACGCTTATCGCCGATCAGACCGAAGCTCTTGATCCTTCGAAGACCATCTCTTTCAAGAGCCGACGCATTCCGACGACGGAACTCCTAAAAGGGCAGTTCACCTCTCGGACTGAGCTCCTCGGACTTATCAGCAAGGTCGGAGTTGCATTGCTTTCTTCCACCGGCCTCGAGGAAACGCTTGATCAGGTGGCGTCGCTTGTCTTCGATTCGGTTCCAGCTGAGCGAGTCGTGATAATGCTGCGTGACGAGAAGCAGCCAGAGAACATGCGGGTGATGGTCGCCAGAATCCGCGGACAGGAAGAGCGGCTTCAAGAGGTTCGCGTCAGCCACAGCGTAATGGACGAGGTCTTGAAGAACGGCCGGTCTGTTCTCACCGCCGATGCCCAACAGGATCCTAAATACGCAACGCAGACCGTGATGCTCCAAGGCATCCGGTCGGTTCTTGCCGTGCCTCTTAGCGTCGATGAGCGGACGATCTTTGGAATGATCTATGCCGATTCGCCGACCTATACGACGACCTTTACTGAGGAGCATCTCAACATACTCACGACTCTCGCGTCCGTAGCCTCGATCCGGGTTGAGAATGCCGCACTCGTAGATGAGCGGCTCGAGCGCGAACGGATGGAACGCGAATTGGAACTTGCAACAGAGATCCAGCAGCGTTTTCAGCCTTCGGCTCCTCCGATCCTTGCCGGATATGAGTTTCAGGGAATTTCGTTCTCCTGTTACGAGATCGGGGGCGACTATTATGACTTTATCCGACGGGAAGACGGCAAGATGGTCATAGCTCTCGGGGATGTTTCCGGAAAGGGAACTGCCGCCGCTTTGCTTATGTCGAGCCTGCACGCCGCGGTGCACGCACAGATCTCTGCAACGAGTTCGATCCCGCATACGGTCGCATCGGTCAACAAATACCTCGCGGAGAATACACCGGCGAACCGTTTTGTGACGCTTTTCATTGGCGAACTTGACCCAGAGACGGGCAAGCTTATATACATCAACGCCGGACATAATCCGCCGCTGCTCTGTCGGGCAGACGGGACGATAACACAGCTCGATTCGGGCGGCCTGCCTCTCGGTTTGATGGAAATGGCCCAATACGAGAGCGGCGAGTTGACACTCGGTCAGGGTGATATCCTGGTTGTTTATTCGGACGGCGTTTCCGAAGCGACGAACGAGGCGGAAGAGGAGTTTGGCCTGGAGCGGCTCGAACAGGTGATCCGAACTCACCGCGGAGCCTCGGCGGCCGGAATTCGCGACAAGATCGAGTCGTCGCTTTCGTCATTCACCCTGAATGCTCCGGCAGCCGACGACGTAACGCTTCTTATAGTTAAGCGAAACTAGTTGTTCGTCAGCTCCGAGTGGAGCCACGCCTTGGCAAATTTCCAATGACGGTTAACGGTCGGGACGCTGATTCCCATCACCTCTGCCGTTTCTTCGATCGATAACCCGCCGAAATAACGGAGCTCGACGACCCGAGCCTTAGGCGGGTCCATTTTGGCAAGCCTCTCGAGAGCCTCATCAAGAGCAAGCAGTTCATTCGACTTATCTGGCGAGACGACAAAGATCTCTTCCTCGAGCGGCAAGATCTCAGCATCGCCGCCGCGTTTATTCGCAAGATGCTTGCGTGCGTGGTCCATCAGGATCCGCCGCATTACCTGGGCCGCGATACCGAAAAAATGCGCCCGGTTCTGCCATTTTACCTGTCGCTGGTCGATCAGCTTCATATATGCCTCGTGGACGAGTGCGGTCGGCTGAAGAGTGTGGTCGCTTCGCTCTCGTCTCAAGTAGCTGCCGGCCAGGCGGCGAAGTTCGTCGTAGATGAATGGGTAGATCTGGTCAACGGCGTCGGCGTTGCCGTCTGTCAGTTCCAGAAGCATTTGGGTTATTTCACCGGAGGAATTGCTGCTCATAGTCGGATAAGGGCAAAGGGTCATCGCGATTATATTTGAGCCATCGCCCGATGGCAATCAAGCCGACACTCACCTGATACGTTCGCACCGGACTTCACGCGTTTACTGGTGACGTACATCCCGCGGCTCGCCGCGACTACCGGGAGAATGATAATGAAAATGCGATCATATCTGGTTTTGACAGTCCTTTTCGTGCTTGGCGCTTCGGGCGTTGCATTTGCAGACCTGAAGGTCAAGACCCGGCAGACCGTTTCCGGGCAGAGCTATGAAAATACAACACTGATCAAGGGCAAACGCCAGCGTTCGGAGATGATGAACGGTGCGATGGTCAATATCACACAATGCGACCTGAAGCGGGCGATTCAGCTCAATCCGGCAACTAAGACATTCACGGTCAATGAATTTGGGCAGGTCGAGCCTGCAGCCGCGAATGCTAACGGTGCCAGCACTTCTGTCCCAAAGACTGTGAAAGGCGGCCGCGTTTTGATGACGATCAACATTCGCGATACCGGCGAAAGGAAACAGATGTTCGGGCTTCAAGCTCGCAGGCTGATCATAACGACGACGATGGAATCGTCACCCGATGCCTGCCGCCCGGTCAAGACAAAGATGGAAACGGACGGATGGTACGCGGATCTCGAAGCGGGTTTCGACTGCGACAACGCCGCCTATTCAGCTTCTGTCAATACGCGATCGGGTGGCTGCAAAGACCGCTTTGAGACGAAGCAGACCGGAACGGGTAAACGCGGTTTCGCACTCTATGAAAAGATGTCGATGTTTGACGAAGCGGGAAAAGAAACGATGAGTATGGTTACTGAGGTAATCGAGGTTTCGATGGCAGCTCTTGATGCAGCACTGTTCGAAGTTCCCGCAGGATACCGCGAAGTTGACGACTCCGCACAGATGTATGCAACAGCCCGAGATCCGGCTTCGACATCGGTGCCGCAGAGCACCAAGGGCAACTTTGGTACGGTATCACCGCTTGCTACAAATGTTTCCCGTGCAGCTTCAACGCCGTCCGACGCTGCCGTCCAATCGGATGGCGAGAAAAAGCCGGGAACTATCCGTATCGGCCTTGCACAAGTAAAAACGGGTTCGCTCGGGAAGGAAATGCCCGCTACGGAGCTTGCAGAAGCGGTTCGCAATACGCTCGTGTCTTATTTGAAGATGCCGAACGTCGAGATCGTGCCGCTGGAGGCTCGTCTTCAGTCGGCGATCGATGCCGAGGCGAAGGAGAAGGATTGCGATATGGTCATCTACGCAATCGTTTCGCACAAGAAAGGCGGCGGCGGATTCGGGATGTTCAGTAAGCTCGCCTCGCCGGCACTTTCAAGCATCGGTTATGGTTCGACCGCCGGTGCGATCGCAGCAAGCACGGTGATCTCGGCAGGTTCCATTGCCGGAAGCGTGAAATCGAAAGATGAACTGAAGCTTGAAATCCGTGTGGTAAATGCTGCGGGCCAGACAACTCACTCTGGTGAATACAAGGCTAAGGCAAAGAATGACGGCGACGATATTCTTTCAACCCTTGTCGAGCAGGCGGCGGAGGCAATCGCACAAACTATCAAATAAAAGAGATCTTTTAGGTTAATGCCTGGCAGATTGAAAAGTCTGCCGGGCGACTGTTTTCCGCAATCTAGTCCGCCAACCATGCTGTAACGTCGTCTTCACTCCGTAGCAATGAAAGAACGCTTGATCCCTCGCCCATAAAGCCCTGGAGCTGCCGCCCGAGGCCGAAGTGAACATCCGAGGCAACGTAGATTGCGATCCGTGTGTTTGAGAAACTTTCAGAATGCTTTGCGATGGAGCGCGCAACCGCGTCGATATCGTCCGAGCTTATTTTCGGCGTGGCGAGGTTTCGGGCGTCCATCAAGATCGGACTGCCGGCGAGAACGTGTTCATCTGCGGCAAGATGTTCGTGAAGATTCAAGGTATCGCCAAGGTCAAATTCACCTTCGAATTCGACCAGAACGTGAGGTGGTGACGGGATAAAAACAACCTTCCATTTCATTGCAGGTTTGAAATGTACCGGAAACTATCTACTGATAAGTATAGGTGGAAACGCTCCTATTAGCAAAAACGATACCCTACTTCAGGTGTCCAATTCCGCCGTCCACATGAAGTACCTGTCCGGTAATCCATGATGAGTTATCGGAGAGCAGAAACGCCGCCGCCTCTGCAATGTCTTTGGCGGTTCCATGTCGTCTTAGCGGGTGACGCTCGCCGGCAGTTTCCTTTTTCTGCTCTGTGTTCAGGAGTTTTTGTGCTAGAGGTGTATCGGTCAACGACGGTGCCACGCAGTTGACTTGGATCTTCGGAGCGAACTCCGCGGCAAGTGCACGTGTCAGCCCTTCAACGGCTCCCTTTGCACCGGCGATCGAGGCGTGGAACGGCATTCCGGTCTGGACCGCGACAGTGCTGAAAAGGACGATCGAGGCAGAATCGGCCTGTTTCAGATTCGGGAGAACGCTTCGAATGGCCCTTGCCGCCCCAAGGTAATTCACTTCAAGATCTCGCTGAAGATCGGCGTCAGAGAACCGATGAAAGGGTTTTAGGTCGATGGTGCCGGGCATGTACGCGAGCCCGTCGATCGGGCCATCAACAACCAGTTCATCGGTTAAAGCGTCGAACTGTGTATGCGTCACTCCGGCGAGGCCGGCGACTTTACCCGGCGTACGGGAATATACATTGACCGCATTGCCGGCTTCCGAAAGCGACTTGGCGAGTTCAAATCCGATACCGTAGCTGCCGCCGATGAGTAGAAAGGTCTTGTTCATAATTCTATTTGAGTGACGCTAGAAAGCGTTCAGCCCGTTCGTGGTATCCGGCCCGCTTTTCCGACGGCATCTTGTCGAATGAGCGGACGAGCTTTCCTAGCCTCGGATTGCGGATCAGCACATCGCGGTGGTTATCCATGAACCGCCAAAAGAGGGCGTCCCAAGTGCCGCTCCACTCGCCCTTCCGGTAGTCGCTCATTTTCAAAATGTAGTTGCTGCCGCTGAAGTAGGGCTTTGTCGTCATCAGGCCGCCGTCAGCAAACTGGCTCATACCATAGATATTCGGCACCATCACCCAATCGTATGCATCAATGAAAAGTTCCATGAACCAGCGATAGACCTCATTGGGGTCTATCTCGCAGAGCATCATGAAATTGCCTAGGATCATCAGCCGTTCGATATGGTGGCAATAGCCGGTTTCCAGAACTTTCCGGACCGTCCGGTCAAAGGGTTCGATGCCTGTAGTGCCGTCGTAGAAGGAGCGAGGCATTTTTCGGTTGAAATTCCAGAAGTTGGCTGTGCGTTGCCGTTTTCCTTCGATGAGATAAACACCGCGGATGAATTCACGCCAGCCAACGATCTGGCGGATGAATCCCTCGAGCGAGTTCATCGGTGTGCCGTGCTTTTCGGCGTGGTCGAGAGCTGCTTCGATCACCTCCGCCGGAGTTAACAGGCCGGCGTTAATGTAGGGCGACAGCACGCTGTGAAAGAGGTAATGCTGATCGCAAACGATCGCGTCCTCATAGTCGCCGAAATGCTCGAAGCGGTCGTTCAAGAAGGATTTCAGCAGCTTCTTAGCTTCGTTACGTGTGACTGCCCAATGAAATCGATCCAAAGACCCGGGATTTTCAGGAAACTCAGCG
This sequence comes from Acidobacteriota bacterium, assembly GCA_019639135.1. Classification (GTDB taxonomy): domain Bacteria; phylum Acidobacteriota; class Blastocatellia; order Pyrinomonadales; family Pyrinomonadaceae; genus OLB17. The sequence goes on along the minus strand of JAHBSL010000019.1, from coordinate 2,208 downwards.
GATATCGAGTCGATCGCTTCCTCTGTGTGTCGATTCGAGGGCGGAGTATCGATTGGCGGGATGTGGAGCTCCTTCGGCACACGTTTCCGGTTTTCGGCGTCAAAGCTCCATTTACCGTCCTTAGGCCCGCCGTCCGGGGCTAGAAGAATGCCGCGGGACTTTCGCTCGGAAATGTAAAAATCCGTCTGAAAGTAACGTTTTCGGGAGCTGAGTTTCCGAATCATCTCATCGGACGCGTTCAAGAAACCCGGCGATTCGTGAACCCCGACCGAAATCCTTAATGACTCCGCAGTGCGGCTGATTCGGCGGGAGAGCCAGTCATCCGCGACATCGCAGATGTGAACGGCCTGAATATCGGCCTTTGCGAGTACTGGCAAAAGCTCGCGGATGTCCGAGAGCGGATCGTCCGAACGAACGTAACTGACGCTTTGACCGCTTGTTACAAGTTCACCGCGGTACGCTTCCATTGTCGCCCGGTGGAAAGCCAGTTTTTGCTTGTGGAAGCAGACTTCGCGAAAGAAAAGAGGCTCTTCGACCAGATAAACAACGTCCGCAGCGGCAACCGCGGGATTTGGCAGGAAAAGCTGATGCGGAAAAACAATGGCCGCTGATTTTTCTTTCGACATTCGGTTCATCTGTACGTTCTGGTTTTCGAATGGAATGCGGACACGGTTGCAGATGATCCGCGGAGGTGATATGTTCCCGTCCGCGATCTCGCGTTAGAGGACAGCAAAACCTTATACCTACAAACCTTACGGAGGCACTATGAGCACACAACCGAAACCCGCATCGACTGACGAGCAACCGGCGAACCTGCCGCCGGCAGTCCAGGTGATGAACATCGTAAGCGGAGCATTCCTGGCGCAGGCCGCATATGTTGCCGCGAAGATCGGAGTTGCCGATATTCTGGCCGATGGCCCGCGGACCGCGGAGTATATTGCGGTCGCAACTCAAACAAATGAGGACTCGATCTATCGAGTACTTCGGGCGCTTTCGGCGAGCAGCGTTTTTACCGAGACCGCGCCGCGGACGTTCGCTAATACACCGGCAAGCGATACGCTTCGCACCGATCATCCGGAAAGCACTCGCTATATGACCATCTGGATGGGCGAGCCGGAGCACTGGAAGGTTTACGGCGGAATGATCGAAAGCGTTAGAACAGGGAATCCCGCGTGGGACTCGGTTCACGGCGAACCGGTTTTCAAGACTCTTTTTGAGACCGATCAGCCGCTCGGCGACATCTTCAACAAGGCGATGACGTCGTTCTCTTACGTCACGATCCCGGCGATCATCGAGGCTTATGATTTCTCCACTGCGGGCACGGTCGCCGACATCGCGGGCGGATACGGGCATCTTCTCGGAGCTGTGCTAAAGGCAAATCCCGGCGTAAATGGCGTGCTTTTCGAGCTTCCACACGTTCTTGAAGGTGCTCCGGAAATGATGGAAAGCTACGGCGTTGCCGATCGGGTCGAGTATGTCGCGGGCAGTTTTACGGAGTCGATCCCGGTCAAGGCCGACATCTATTTAATGAAGCACATCATTCACGACTGGTACGACGACAAGAACGAGGTGATCCTCCGCAACATCCGCGAAAATATGACCGACGACGCAAAAGTGCTGATCCTCGACGCTATCTTGCCGGCCGGCAATGAGCCGCATTTCGGAAAGGTGCTCGATCTCGAAATGCTCGTATCGCCCGGCGGAAAGGAACGCACCGCCGAGGAGTTCGAGAAACTGCTCGAGCGTTCCGGACTGAGGCTGACGCGGATCATCGAGACGAAAAGCCCCGTCGGCATCGTCGAGGCCGTAAAAGCGTAGGGCGAAAGCCATATTCACGGAAAGGCTGCCGTAAATGGCGGCCTTTTTTCGTTTCCGGACGTAGCCGAGCGGTTTATTGACCTCACTGAGCGGTTTATTGACCTCACTGAGCGGTTTATTGACCTCACTGAGCGGTTTATTGACCTCACTGAGCGGTTTATTGACCTCACTGAACGATTTAGTGACCTCACTGAGCGGTTTATTGACGTCTCCAAACCATTCCGAAACCTGGGAAAACCATTTTCCCAAGCCCTCAAACCATTTTCCCAGGCCGGAAAACCATCCGAACGCCCGTTCAAACCATCCGAACGCCCGTTCAAACCATCCGAACGCCCGTTCAAACCATCCGAACGCCCGTTCAAACCATCCGAACGCGGCGATTTTGGGCTC
>JAHBSL010000018.1 GCA_019639135.1 Acidobacteriota bacterium | reverse complement strand
CTCGATCCGCAGGTTCGAAAGAAAGACGATGATCAGTTAGTACTTTGGTTTCATCTCCTCTAACCTGCGATCCATATCTCTGAAGAATCCCGTCAGGACCGTCGAGACCATCCTCAAGCGAGCGGCTTCGGTCGCGGCGGTTTGGTTGATCGAGGCGGCTTCCGTGCGTCCCTCGAAGTTGAGCAGGTTGGCCCCCGCTCCATCTCCGCTGACCGTCTGATCCCGGAAAGCTGTATTCCGGCCCCTTGCCTGCTGCTTTGCTCGGCGATGCCGCTCCCCCGGCTGATGGCGCCGATGCTTTCGGACGCCTGCGCTTCGTAGGCTTTATTGATGTCGCCCTGGTACGTGTTCGAAGCCTCGACCTTCTTGTCGGTCACGATGTCCGTGTTGTTGTTCTGCAGGGCGACGGTACTGCTCGTAGTCGAATCCATCCGCTTGTTAAACTCCTGGATCGGATGCTTGTCGCGCGCCCAATCGAAAAGTTCCTGCCCGGTACGGATCGGGACGGAAGTGCCGGCGATCGACGAACCGCCCGGCGTGAACTCGTAGGTCTTCATCCCGAAACGTTCAAGGTTGGCTTGCCCGCGCAGCTCGATCTCTTTTTTGCCGTCGAACGTCCGGGCCTCCCGGTTGCCTTCCGCCTCAGCCCTCATCCCCGTGATCTCGCGTTGCGTCGCCGCGGAACTGCTGGCGATGCCGAACGTTTTGTTCGCCTCCGCTAGAAGGGTCTGCGTCACCTGATTCGCGCGGATCTGCCCGAGGCTCGTGACGAGACCGCCTTCAACGCCCGCGACGGAGGACACCAATCTCGCATCGGTCGATTGGTTCGCGGCCTCAAGAGCTTTCTTGGCGGCGACCTGCTCGGCACTGTAGATCCCCTGAATCTGCGTATTCTCCGCCTGGCGGTGCAGGGCGGCCCCCGCGACGAGCCCGTACGTTTCGAGTGCCGTGCCGATGGAGGATAGCATCCACCCCATCGAGACCTGCGACACCCCCTCGTACACCTGCCCGCGCAGGACGCGATAGCTCAGCCACGGGACGAGGATGAAGCACAGGCTCGAAACGAAGAACAAAATCGTGACGATCAGGGCACTCGACGCCGGGTCGTAGTTGCCGTTGGTGATTATCGTCGCGGTCGCGGGGTCGAGAGAAAATAACGCTTCGCCGTTGTAGATGGAGAGCGCGAGTAGACCGATGCTGTAGCAAACGTAAAGCGTCACCGCTTTGACGATCGGGAACGCGAGCGCGAACGTCGCCACGCCCCAGCAGAACGGGTAGAAGATCTGGTTCGCGAACTTCTCGTCGAACCCGAATGCGGAAAGCACGGGAGCGGCAAGTTTAAGTCCAATGAGGATGAACAAGCCGGCGACGGCCAGAAAAACGGAGCCGAACTTTATGATGTTCTGCCCGATCACCATGAGCGTGAACATTCGGGGCATGTCCCAGCCCAGGATGTTCATCTCGCTCGTGACGTCTTTTACGGATGAGCTTTTATCCGTGATGATCCCGACGAGTCCGGGTTGGCCGTTCGGAAGCCGTTCGGCGAGGAGTTCGTTCGGGTCCTCGACGGCGAAGTTGTTCTTCACATACTGTTTCATCTTCACGTCGAACTCGGCGATGAGCGAACTGTTGTAACCACGTATTGGGCGGGCGAAGAACTTCCCCGTAACCGTTAACGCGTCGATGATGAACGGGCTCGCCCCGATCACCACCATGAATATGATCGTCCTCACGCCCCACGCGACCAACTGCTCCGGGCCGAGGCCCCGGTTGTCGTGGAAGCGGCGGATGAACGCGACGATCAGCACGAAGCTCGCGATGATCCATGCTAAGAACGTCAGGATCGGCATCAGCGGCCGGATGATCGTGTCGAGCACCGACCGGAACAGCCATTCCTGCCCCGTCCGCATGAGATTCGTGATCTGCTCGCCGAAACTCGGTGCGGCGGGCTTCGGGGGAATTACCGGAACCGGCTGCGGAGTTGCCGTCGGGTTCGCCGGGTACTGGTTTTCGAACTGCTGCAGGATGGGCGCCGGGCTTCCGTCGAGGGGTGGCATGAAAGGCGAGTCCGGATTGATCCCCATGATCAGATCGTTCGCGGTCACGGGCTGCCCGTTCATCGTCCCGATCGGCGTTTGCCCTTCGACCCGGGGCGGGCGGGGACGAGGCGGCCCTTGACCGGCCGCCGTCGTCGTGAAAAGGCAGGCAAGGAGGCAGGACGCGAGCAGGGCGGTGAGTGCGGCAGTTTTGCCGCTCAATCTGTTTTTAACTTTCATTGCTTTGCAGTTCGACTTCCGGGGGAAGTTGGCATTAAGGAAGCGGGCTTTGATAGACGTCGTCGTTCCAGATCTCGTGTCGCTCCAGTTCGCGCAAGAAGTCGTCGGAGGCACGCGTGATGCCCGTCATCATCTCCGTCGTGCGCCGGATCTCCTTGCCGAACTCCGTCATCTGTTCGATCTTGAGTCCGTAGACGATGAACTTCGCCTGGATCTTCGCTTCGAGCTCGCGGAGCTGCCCCTCGACGGTCGTGATGCGGAGGTTCACGGCAAGCATCTGGTCGATAAGGGACTGCACGCCGTCCTGGTTCGCGTCGGGGTTCGCGGAGATCGCCCGGGTCGCCTCCGCGATCCGCTCGCGCTCCTCGTAAAGCTTGGCGAGATCGAGGAGCATGTTTTCGCGGTCGAATAGCATCCGCTCCAGTTCGGAGTCGAGTTTCGCGAGGCGTTCGAGGTTCGCCAGGTGTGCGTCCGCACTGCGCCCTATCGAATGGCGCAGGAAGTCGTCCAGGTCCCGCTTGTTCGCCTCCATGTCGAAGATGCCGTTCTTGAGCCTCCGGGCGATGCTCACCACGGACTGTATCTGGCTCGTTATGGCGGCTTCGATCCGTTTCTTCAGTTCGAACGTGCCGCGGATCAGCCGCCCCAATGTCGCATAGGTCGTGATCAGCTGCTTGTGCCGCATGATCTGCTCGTCCACCTTGTCGAGGATGCCGCGAAGGTTCGTCACGCTCTCCACCATCTTCTGGTATTGCTTCACGGCGTTCTCGTACATCGAGATGTAGTGGTTGATCGTCTCAACCCAGCGGGCGGCTTCCTCGATCTTCTTCTCGATCTGCAGCGCGTATTGGGATGGGTCGAACACGGTCCACTGCGCTTGAGCTGGCCTTGCGTCAAGGCCGATGAATATCGACGAGAGAACAGCGCCGAGAAGGATTTGTCTAACCGTTTCGTTGATTCTCATCATGCCACCACCTCCAGTCCGCCAAGCTCGTTTAGGTCCCGCTGCGAAATGCTGGTCAGCCCGACCGCCGTCAGGCCGCTCGGATATTTCGACGCGAGCCATGAGACGACAATTTCGGGCGGAAGGTCAGGTCGGACGTTCTCGACCAGTCGGCGGGCGTTCGCCTCGTTCGTGTCGTTCGTGTTCGCCCAGAGCATCGCGGGGGACAGACGGATCTCCGCCATCTGGACGATCTTGTCGGTGCCGCTCCCGATCACGAACACCCACTGGGTGTAGCGGCCGTACTGGTTTCTGACCCCCCGAATCGCCGCGATGGTCTCGGGGGCGAGTTCGCAATCGTCCGCGAGACGGTCGAACCCGCCGATCTGCTTCCCGATCATCTTCACGCCGGAGTTTTTCACGAGATCGATCCCGGTGACGTTCGGCTGCTCCGGCGTCCCGGTGAAATGCTCGTACGCCTGCGAGAACAGGACGGTGACGAGCCCTTCCTTGCGCCCCGTCACGGTCGCCTCAGCGATCAGCTCCTGGATCGCGGGGAAATGCCGGTTGATCTCGCGCATCTCGTCGCACAGGAAAAGGATCGGGATCTTCTGGTTGTGCGTGTTCTCTTCCCCGATCTCCTGCATGATCTGCGCGCTGATGCGGAACCCCACGCTCTCGCGGATCTTCTCGTCGAGACCGCTTATCCCGGAGAGCTCGAAAACGTCGAACATCGAAGGCTGGTCGAATTCGGGGTGCGTCGGAGAATTGAGCCACGGGTCTTTCCGATGAACGTTTAGCTTTAGGTATAGCTCGTTGGCCTGCCTCGCTTCGCCCGCGTTCCAGTGGAAGCTTCTCAGAATGTCGAGGAAGTGCCCGAGCACGGGCTGGAACTTCGGGCGGCCGTGACCGTTCCTCGCTAAAGCCATTTTGTAGACCTCGTCGATGACGGTGGATGCGATTGCGCTCGTGATCGCGTCGGTTTTCGGCGTCTTGCTCAGGATCAGGATGTCGGTGAGCACCATCGCGAGCTGTCTTTTGGTCGGCGGCACGCCGTTCTCGATCCCGGGGTAGTTCCATATGTTGATGGGCCTTGGATTTTCTTCCGTGAACTCGATATGCCGACCGCCGAAGAGTCGGCAAATGGGCTTGAACGAGTAGCGGTAGTCCATCACGCGAACTTTCACATTCCCGCGATGAGCTCGAATGTCTGTGATAAGCATCGACGCGAGGAACGACTTTCCTTCCCCCGATGCCGCAGTAACGATCACGGTCGGCGATTTGATCAAGGATCGGTCGTACAGGTCGAGTCCGAACATCTGGCCGTTTGGCGTGGTGAAGATGCTGTGCGGGTGTCGGCTGCCTCTCCAGCTCGTCTCGGTCGGCACGAACGCGATGACGGAATCTGCGGTTTCGGTAAGTTCCTGGCCGGTACGCCTCGCCGACAATTCTCCGGCAAGCATTCGCGGATAGATAGCTCGCTGACGAACTGCATCTTCACGAACCGCATCAGCACCTATCTTCTTTCGGATCGCCGAGATTACGGCGTCGCAACGGTCGTCAAGCACTTCCAGTTGGCGACGGGCTTCTTTGACCCCCTTCGATCGGTCGGCGAAAACGATCACGTTCATTCGGAGGCGGCAGATCTCCTCGTTGTCGGCTTCTACCTGTTCCAGGAGGTTTTCGAGATCGCCCTTTATCACCACGGCGTCCTTCTTGAGGTTCCTGAAGCCGAGCCATGTGTTTCGGCTGCCTTCGATTCGGTCGATTCGCTTTTGAAGGTCTTTTTTTGCCGCTTGCTTCTCAGTCGTCGTCAGATCGACGACGATCTCGTGCGGGAAGCACAAGTTGCGCGTCGCCGTGAGGTAACGCATCACGTCCGCCGTAACGAAACCGTTAGGCAGGCTCTTGAGGCTGACGAGGCTTGCGGGGGTGCCGTTGTGCCGGACGAACTGGTCACCACCGGCGGTGACCGGAGCGCTGGCGAGGTATCTCCTGATGTCGACGCGCGCCTCGGCGGGAAGTATCGGAACATTCGCGTGATCGCGTCGGTGGCTCGTAAAGACGGACAGGAACAAATCATTGGAGTCCATCGCCCGAAGATTCAGCGACTTCGGGAAGTTCGCCTCGAACGCCTGAAAAACACGGGCCGCTTTGGAACGGCATTCCGATTCTGCGATGAGTTCCCGCGTCAGGATGCTCTCGCCAAACGCGTTCCTAGCTTTTAGGATCGGTTGCCGCAGGAAGCGGAGAAGACCGTTCGCACGCACGGTGCGAATGATCGACGGGAATGCGGAGCCGAAGAGGTTGTTGTCCGCCCGGTCCCTCACGGGAACGCGTACCCAAACGGTCGCCGACTGACGCATCACTTGCCCCGAACGAATAGCTTCTTCAAGAAGCGAAAGATTCGTAGCTTGGAGGACGGATGCGATCGGATCGCTTTTCTGCTCGTCGCGGGAGCGAAGATGATCCTTGAGCACTCGGCCGTCGTCCATCGCACTCGCGAAACGGAACTGGATGACCGTGCCCGGCGGCTTATCGAACTTCAGGATCGTCTTGAGATCGTCGATCCGCTGTTCGGTCAGGCGGCCGTCATCGTACAAGGTGTTCGCCGGCTCGAAGCTGTACGCCTTGCCGAAGCTCCCATCGCGGTAACGGATGACGTTTCCTTCCAGACCGAGAATCTCCGTAGGCAGCAACCGACCTTTTTCACCGGGGATCTCAGTCGAAGAAGAACTCTGTACCGTCGGGACGATCCTTGTCGCCGCTTCGCGATGAATCTGAAAATGCGGGAACACCCGCCGGCCGATGGCCAGTCCGATGCCGGCGAACGAAAAGCTGCCGAACAGCGCGACCGCGATATGTGCGAAAGAAAGATTTGCTGTATCCATTTTGATTAATCTCTGATCCAATCGGCTTTATCGAGTTCGGAGCCGAGCGGGGCTCGGAACGGTGCCCATCGGTCTGCCATGGCATCGAATCTTTGGGAGAGCCAGCATTCCGGTTTGCTCAGGCGGAGGTAATTGAAAGTTCCGAGCAGCACAAGGAACGTAAATAAGCCAAGCGGGAAACCGAGCGGCACGTAGCCGAACCAAAGTCCGAACAGAAAAGGAGTCAGGTACGCCCCTGCGGTCGGGACAAGGATGTACTTCCAGTCGGTCGAGAAAACCCCGAACCTTTTCAGTCCGCGGAACACGTTCGGCCGCGTAGCTCGTCGTCTCATTCGTCCCTCCTAAAAGTTCGTATCGACGCCCACCGCACGCCCCTGTGCGAGCTGCCAAAACACCGCCACGATGGTCCCGAACGCGAACGACAAGATCGAGCCGAAAGCCTGGTTGCCCCATTCCTTGCCGGTGAGCTTGTTGTAGATCGCCCACGCGATCCCCACCGCCCCGAGACAGAACAGGATGATCGCCATGAGCTTCAAGGACTCGCGGATGATGTTGGAAAGATTGCTCGCGTCGCCGGTGAAGATCGGGCCTTGTGCGAGCAGGATGTTCGTGAAAAGCAGAACCGCCATTATCGGAGCTAACGATCTGGCGGCGTGTCGTATTGTTTCGCGCAGTTTTTTCATTCTTGTCCTCGTTGATGATGTTTTCGTGACGCCTCGCGAGCAGCGGAAAAGCGTCGACGGTTTTGCTCGCTGTGCAACGCTCGTGCCGCTCGCGTGCGGGGTGGTTGGCACGTCGGTTGCGAAGCGGCCCGGTCATGCGAAAACGAACTTTCATCGCCGCTGTCTTTTTCCTTGTGGGTTTATTTGCATTCCCGGCACCAGTTCCATCACAAGCGGGACCGAAGATCACGCGGACCGCCCTTTCCCGAATGGACGTGCTTTCGCGCTCGCGGCTTTTCGAGCGGACGATCGCGGACGCTGCGCGCGAGCACGGCGTCGACCCGCGCATCCTCTGGGTAATTGGATACAACGAGACCCGTTTCCGCCCTTGGCTGACGAGCCCGAAAGACGCACGGGGGCTGATGCAGTTCATCCCCGCGACCGCCGCAAGATTCGGCCTTATCGATGCGTACGAGCCTACGTCGTCGATCCATGCGGCCGCACGTTACGTGAAGTATTTGGGGAAACTTTTCGGGGGTCGGGTCGAGTCGATCCTAGCCGCATACAACTCCGGTGAGGGAACGGTGCTCGCTTATCTTCACGGGCGAACGCTGTCCGCGGGGGGAAGGCGGATCAACCCGATTGGGCGCCGTACGGCCCACGGCATACCGCCTTACCGGGAGACGATCAACTATGTAGCGAACGGGAAGAGGATCTACCGCTGGCTTGAAGACAACGATAGGTTTCCGGAAGTTCGGAAAGGCTCACGTCCTGAGGCGGAGTCGCGAACCGCAATTTCAGAATCGGAACCTACTGAAAGGAAAAGCTTGTCGAATTCTTCGACGATGGTCGTACTCTACGATCCGCGCACCGGAAGCCGTTACGAGATCAAAGAGAATCACAATATGTCGCTCTTGGAGCGTGAGGGGCCGATCATCATCTCCCCCGACGTTCTCAGCTTGCCCACCCGGAGCGCCCGGACGACGTTCGCGGGCATTTCGCGGACAAATCGCTAGGTCGGTTAATTTCCGCAGCCCTGAGCCGCACCACCCGGTTCGGTATCGCTCCAAAAATCCCCCAGAGGCCGGGCCTGAGAAAGAAAAACTGGCTAATTCGCTCTGGCATTCATTTTGCGAACGAGGTCGCATCCGGCGGGACGGACCGCCATCGAAAATGATGAAAGAAACAACTTCAGAATCAGGACCAGCCGAGGTTGCCGCCGGGCCTGCCGCCGCTCTGCATGCACCGCTCTACCTGACCCGCGACCCCGAGGACATCGTCACGATCTCCTCGCTATTCAAGGCGGTCTGGGTGCTTCTCATAGTTCTCGCGCTCAGCGTCGGGATCAACGTGTACCTCTCGCTGAGAAAAGCCGATAGGATCGTCGTGGATCGTTCGTCGGGCAGGGTCGTGGAACTGAACAACCGCGACTACGGCTCAACGGAGACGGTCGCCATCTCGCCGGATACCCCCACCACGACGGACAAGAAATATCTGGTCAAGGAATTCCTCACCGCTCTTTACGAGGTCGAGCAATCAACGCGGGAAAGCCAGGTGAACAAGTTGCTGCGGATGCTCGATCCCGATCTGTCGATCGCGATGGCGACGCGACTGAAGCAAAACGGTGTACTTGCGGCTGAGAAAGCGGAGAGCGTCAACTCTTCGTGGGAGCTTCAGGATCTGACCGTCGACGAGAACGACCCCTACGTGCTCCGTGCGATCGGGGTCCGGAAGATCCGCCGCAAAGCCGCCGGGCAGGACGTCGAGGAATCCGTTCAGCTCAAGGCCAAGTTGCTCCTCAAGGACAGCCCCTCCTCCCCGGTGAGAAACGATAACAACCTGCGCACGGGGTTCACGATCCTGCGGTTCAGGGTCGAGCCCGTGAACGGCAAATCCGTCTCTCCCGTGACCCTTATCGCCGATGCTGCCGAGCAGGGTACGGCGGCCGATCCACAAACGAACGCGGTTCGCGAACAGTGAACCTATCCGAAGAAATAATGCCTATCAATCTTATGAACGTTCAAGTATCGAAGCTCGCTATTGCCGTCTTCCTGGCGGCAGCGATCCTACTCGGATCTTCCGAGATGGAAGCACAGGCACAGTCGCGACCTATCGGGTCGAAGCGGGTCAAGAAACGGGGTCAGAAGGTGATCCCCGCGGCGGCGGCGGCGGGGGCCACATCGCCCGCAAGGTCACCAGCACCAACGCAGGCGCCACCGGTCTCGGTCGTCAATCTGGCGGAGCCGGATTACCTTTCAGGCGAGGCCAGGGTGACGGTCAACCCCAAGCAACCGACCGTGATACGGCTGGGTCTCGCACAGAACGCGGTCTCGATCGTGGAGTTTCCGGCCTCGGACGGCATCTACTACATCCACGAAGGGAACCCGAAGCTCGCTTCCGTTTTTCAGTCGCCGACGAAGGAGACGGACCGGTCGATCACGATCTACCCGGGCGAATCGTTCCTGCCGTCGCGTGACGGCGGGGCCGCGAGCGCGATCAGCCTCCAGATGCGGTCGGGGCTGGTTCTGATTCTTGAGTTGATCCCCGTCGCGGAACTCAGGAAGAACGCGCACCGCTGCGTCGTCACATACGACCGCGATGCGGTGATTTCGGCCCGGCGCACAGCGGGCCTGGCTTACGATCTCGGGGGCGAGGGAGGTTCGCCGGTTCCGATGAATTCGCGGGCGGTCTCGAAGCTCGTCGCCGGCGTTCCTCAGTTGGAGCCGTCCCCGGTCGGAAGGCAACCTGAAAACGGCCCTTCGATTAATTCCGTGTACGCGGATGTCCCGGGTTCGAAACCGGTTCGCGTCAAGGGGGCGGACAAGAGAAGGACGGAAGCGGAGATCTCGGCCCTTGCGAACAAGAGACTCGCGGAAAGTATCAAAGAGCCCCTCAAACATCTCGCGCCGTGGTCCAAACCCGAGCACGGTCTCGAGCTCGCCGTATCGCGCATCACGGAACTCGATCCGGAAACGCGACTGGTGGTGGTCGGCGTGCGGAACGTCACCACGGCCAATCTGCGACTCGTGCCCGGTTCGCCCGAGCTTCAGGTGCAGACGAGCGACAGCGGCGGGAACGGCATTCAGACCACCCGGATCGATCCTCAATACGTGGAGTCGACCACGCTTGAAGGGCTCGTGCAGGCCGGTTCGATCGTTTATTACGCACTCGTCTACAAAGCCCCCATCCTCGGGATCAATCAAAACATCCGCGTCCTCGTCGCGCATCGCGAAGCCGCCGACGCACCGATTACCTGGAACATCGGGGATCGAAAGAACTAAGGAGCGAAGAGATGGATAAAGCAACACCCGATCCGGTTGAGATACCCTCGGCGCTTCCCGGTTTCGAGGACGATGACGCGAGGGAGAAACTATTGCAGAAAGCATCCGACGAAATCGAAACTGCGGAGGAGGACGAGGCCGCCCAGATTGATGAACCTGCGGCCCCACAAACGAAGCGCCGGTGGAAAGCTCTCAAGACGGTCGCGGGTTTCGGGGGTTTTCTCTGCCTCCTCGTCGTCGGCGTAGCTTGGTTCTTCGGCATGGGATGGTTCTCCTCACCCAAGCCGGAAGCGGTGAACCGAAGCGGGCAAAAGAAAGCCGCTCCGCCTGCGACCGAGGACGAAAAGCTAAAGATGGCGCTCAGCATGATCGCACCGGCTTCGTCGACCTCCGCGGCCCGTACGCAGCTGGATACCCCGATCGTTCTGGATGAAAACGCACAGACTGGGCCGTTGGATCCGAAGGCGGATGCCGGCGATGTTTTGCCTGGGTTGAGAGCGGGCAGTCAAGACAGCGGGGTGCGTCCCGCCGAAGTAGCCTCATACCCGGTGACAACGCCGCCGCAAAGCTCGACTGATAAGCCTGGTTTATCCAATCTTCAACAAACGAGTGCTGCGGACAGTCGGACGCCTGACAATGTGTCGAATGAATCCGACCCGGATGGCGCTCGTGGCCGATCCCTCTTCTTCGGTGTATTTAGAAAGACCGATTCTCAAGCGGAGATCCGCAAACCCATCGAAGGCGCCGCGGCCACCGATACGGTGTCACCAAAAGCCGTACTGCAAAACCACATACCGTTCGGAACATTGCTGCCCGTCCGCCTCATCGGCTCCCTTTACACGCTGCGCAACTCGGGCGGCTTCGTGCGGATGGAGCTGACCCGCGCCGTCGAAGGGAAGGGGTACGCCTATCCGGCCGGGACGATGATCGTGGGAAATGTTCGTGCGGGCGAGTCCGTTCGGGCCTTCGTGGATATCGTGGGACTCCTCGACCCTGTATCCGGCGAGCTTGTCAGATTTAACGGGGAGCTTCTCGGTCGCGACGGCGCGTCCGGCATCGAGGGAAAGCGGCGAAATCTCACATCGCAGTGGGCAAGCTTCTTCCGAGGGATGAAGGAGACGGCGGGGTCCGTTCTCGGCTCGATCGGCGCGATCAGGTCCGGCGGCACCGTTATCCTTTCCGAACCGCTGCGACGGGGAACGGAGTCGATGACGGAGGACCTGTCGGGGGCGATCCTGAGGAACGGACGCGACGATACTTTCCTGGAGGTTGCCGCCGGGTCGAACGGCTACGTTCTGGTCACGGGCCTGCGGGAAAGTTCCACTTTAGCTGGCCGCAAACCGATTCAGGAGGTGGAAAAGGAATGATCCCGCACGATCCGGACCGCCCGCAGATCGACCCGCGCGTTCTTTTGACGGACGGGGGTGAGCGCGACCTGTACAGTCTCCTCTGCGGCACCGGTTATGTTCCAGCGGAGGAAGTGTTCGGGGATTTTTGCGAGAGCCTGAAGTCGGGCCGTGCATGGCTGATATCCGGGACGCGCGGGAGCGGCAAGACGGCGTTCCCGGAGGCTCTCGCCGCGGCGTGCAACCTCACGATCTGCGTGGTCGCGGGGCGCGACGGGCTCCGGCAGGAGGAGATCCTTTACGACTGGGACCGCGAAGAGCAGGAGGCATGGATGCGTGAGGTTGTACTGCTTGCCAAGGGGCTTCCGGCAAGCGAGAAAACGAACGCGATGGAAAACGCGCGCCGGATGAAATGGCAGAGGCAGTTCCTCATCCTCGGCGAGGTCGGTCTGGCGTACGATCTGGCCGCGAAAGCGGCCGATGCGAAACCGCGGACGGCTCCGCCCGTGCTCCTGCTCGATGAGAGCGACAAGTTCGGTGCGAGCATCGAGGATTCGCTTTTGATGCCGCTCGAACGCGGACTCATATACGTCCCTCGATATGAGGGTGGCTGCATCGGGGTTAGCGACTGGGCATCCCGGCCGATCGTGATCACGACCTCGAACGATCTGCGCCACAAACTGAGCGGCCCTTTCATATCGCGGCACATTTACAGCCGGTTCGCGAACCCGACCGTCGAAAAGGAGCTCGAGATCCTTCGGGCGCGGACCCCAAAGGCCACGTCCGCTCAGCTCGCTTTGTCGGTGAAGCTGCTCGACGCGGTGCGGGGGATCGCGGGGATGGAGGATCACCCGAGCATCCGGGAATCGATAGATGTCGCCGGTGCGTTTGTGAGGAATTCCGTCGAGAGCCTCGACGAGCGGTCGCTCAGCCGATTTTTCTGCTACTTCGTGAAAACCGGCGAGGCGCGCGAGCTGCTCGGTTTGCAGCTGGACTATTTGCTGGCGATGACGAACGCCTTCGATCCGGTGGTGGATGCCTGGCTTGCGGAACGGGACGAGTCGTGGGCGCGGCGATGGCCGCAGTTGGTTGGGGCGGGTTAACGATGATGAAAGAGAAGAATGGACAGGCAAATTCCCGATCCGAATCGGTGAAGAGCGAGAAGCCTACTCCGAGCAGATTTGCGCGATTGCGCTCGCTCATCGACCCGTCGCGGTCGGGCGCGTTTGTTTTTATCCTACTCACGGCGGGTATCTACGTCGCGGTGAGGCTGACCGCTCCGTCCAGACTGGAGCACGCTCAGCTCCGCTTCGTTGAAAACGGTGGATCGGAAAATCCGGATGCGGACACCGGAAGCCCGATCTCCCACCGGGAACCGCTTTCCGGTACCGCCTACGAGACGGCTCTCAGGCTCAGAGAGGCTGGGGCGGTAGGGATGGCGGTCTCCCTCGCGGTGTTTGCGAGGCACGGGGCCACCGGAAAAGCCAACGTCTCCTACGTCGAACTGATCAGCGAGATGATGGCAAGGAAACTTTTTCCGCCCGGAATCGAATTCGAGGATGGTTCGTTTCGTTCAAGCCTGAGCGAACTGCGATTCAGTTACCGCGCTGCTCCACTTTCGTTCGAGATTCTGACACTGCCAAAAGCGCCGAGTTTCGGTCCCGCAATCCTGCTCAAGTTTCCCCTTCCCGTCAGCGAGGCGAACTCCGTGATTTATTTCGAGGCATCCAGCACCGCGCAAACACCGGTTCCGTTCAGCAGCAATGAACAGTTGAGCGCCGCGGGCTGGAAGATCAGGCGGTGGCGAGGGGACGCGTTGCCGCTGAACGAAACCGCGATGCGCGAACTTCGCGAGCAAAGCGACGTGCTCAGAGCGACAGGGCAACGCCGGTAGAATGATTATGTTTTCCCGCGAGCGGATAGAAAGGTTGGATGCGGCGTACGGGATCCCACGCAAGGCGAACGAGCAGTACCTGCCTTCGTACAATGCGTTCTGGCACTGGGCGGCCGACATCGGCAAGGGAGCCTTCTTCATCATGCTTGGGGTGATCGGTGCGGTCCTAAGCCTCTTCGCCGGATGGCTTTTCTCGGAACCGGGTCTGGTCAACCTCATTTTCTGGGCGATGGCACTTTGCTGCGTCGGCGGCGGGTGCGTTGACGCCTATTCGCTTCTGTCGAATTATCGCATCAGGCGGATGAGCACGGCTCACGGATCGGCTCGGTGGGCCAAGGCTGCCGACCTCATCCGTTGCGGCTTGATGAACCGGATCCGAGGGTTGCCGACCCCCGCGAACGCCTTGCCGATCGCGAAAGCGTTCGGCGGCCGCGATGTGTTTCTGCCCCCGGCACAGTGGCTCCGGCATTTCGTGATGTTCGGGCCGACCGGCTCCGGAAAATCGAAAACGTTCTTCATCGCAATGATCCGGGCGATCCTCGGCCGGTCTTCGTGCCTCGTTTACGACCCGAAAGGCGAACTTTTCGCACAAACGGCGGGCGCCGCGAATACGGTTTTCCGCCTCGACCTAAACGACCCGTCGAAGAGCGATCGGTGGAATTTCATCCCGAAGTGCCGGAACGATCCCGCCTTCGCTTGCCAGGTCGCCGGGATGATGATCGGGATCGAAAGCCGCCGCAAGACGAACGCGGATCCGTTCTGGGGCGATGCGGAACAGATTGCACTCACTGCGATTCTCCTACACATTTCTGAAGTGTACCGGGAGAAGGCGATCCCCGCGTTCGCGGCCGATTTTCTGTTGTCGGTCGGGGAGCAGGAGAAGGACTCGTTCGCGGAGGCGATGGAGAACTCACCGAGCATATATGCGAAGCAGGCGTACCTCGCTTTCCGGCAAGCACCGATCCAAACACGCGGGTCGATCCTCATCGGCCTGTACAACAAGCTCCGGCCGTTCACTCTTGCGCCCGCGCGAAAGGTGACCATGCCGCGAACCGCGGAGGAAAAAAATGCCGGCTGCAGAGAAGTGGATTTTTCCGATCTTCGTAGCCCCGGGACAGCCGTTTACCTGGTCGTCTCCGAGGGGGCGGCGGATATATATAAGGAGTTCATCGCGACGTTCCTCGGGCAGGCGGTGATGGAGATGCGACTCGACGGTCTCAACGAGCCCGAGTTCCCGTGTTTCGTCCTCATAGACGAGGCGTATCAGCTCAACGTAGCGGAGGTGAAACGCATCTCCGGTATCGGGCGCGGGCGCGGAGTCGGCCTCGGCCTCGGATATCAGGACTTGCCGCAGATGTACGACCAGTACGGACGGGAGCGCGCGAACGCGATCCTGGGTACCGTAATGACTAAGATATTTCTGCCCGGCCTCGACGACGTGACGGCGGAGTACGCCTCGAAGCAGCTTGGTGAGACGACGATCTTCTCGAAGACCTTTCAGGATTTCCCGGGCAAAAGATCGGACAACACGAGATACGCCGAGCAGAAGCGTTCTCTGATGATGCCGTCGGAGATCCGGCAGATAGCCGCCCATTCGGAAGTGCTTATCATCAGCGACACCGCACCGCCGATCAGGGGCGCGTATCCTCCGCTGGCCGTGCTGCCGGGATCCTTCGCCGCAAGGCGAAAAGGATCGCCGCGGGAACTGCATCTGGGGGATATCGATCCCGCGTTCTCCCTTTCCCCGCCTTCGCAGGAAAGTGTCGGGGTGAAGTCCGTACGGCAAGACGTTTCCGATCTCGTTTCGAGGGAGGTCGATCGGGTCTACACGGACGAGAGGTTGATGGGGCTGCTCAAACCGTTAACAGTAGGCGCCGTCAAATCAGAAAGCCCGCCTGAAGTGGAAGGCTCTTTCGATCACCCATACGCCGACGCCCTCGACGACCTGACCGGCGATCTGCTCCTTCGGCTGTCGAGCAGGTACGAACAACGCTATCACACGCTCTAGAGAAGGTACGGAGATATATGCTGAACAGCTTAAAGATATCGCTCGTCCTCCTTCCGCTGGCTCTGCTGCTCGTCGTCGGGGTGTACGTCCACAGCTTGTGGGTGGCCGAGCGGCAGCGTGCCGCTGACCTGCCTGTGGACGCAGCCGAGGTCATCATGCGCGACCTCCTCTCGTTCAACAGGAAGCGCGGCGGATTCCCCAAAGACCTGAGCGAAATGGAGGGTGTGGTGTGGAACCCGAAAGAGGGTCGCAGTTATTCGAACGCCAATCGCGCTATCGCTCACCGCAATTACTTTTACCTTTATTCGCGGCAGAGCCACCACCGTTTCACCCTTTGGGCGATCCCCTTAGGTTATAGGCGCGACGAGGCGTCGTCGTGGTTCCTGGTCGTTACGCCGGGCTCGCAGCGGCGATGGAAGGGAGGTGCTCTCCGGCTGGAGCATGTTAGAGAGATTACCTCCGATCCGACATCCAACGAATTGGCTGCCCTGGGGCTGATCGAACAGCCGGACTCTCGAAACAAGAAGGTAAGGAATTGATCGCCTCGAAGCAACGAGATTCCTCAGAATGAGTCCGGGGTCGTTTACGGGGCATCAAGGGGAGTTACACTCGTATCAGTTAGGCGCCGCATAAGGCGAACCCGTCCGCCGCTCTCCGGGCCATCTGTTTAAGCGTCCTCGCCGTGCGTGTATCTCTCAACGGGTTAAGAACCGGTCTGAAAACCTCTCCTGCGTCGCACCCCCGCGCGACCCAGTGTCTCCCGAAGAGTTTCTGGAGTTCATGTGCTGGTTAACATCCCTGCGGTGCTGATTTACGTTAATCGATTTCAAACCGTTCACCACGCCCTCGCCCATTTCCCTGTTGATCGCGTCAATCTCACACTTCACCTCAACATCGGAGAAGCCGATCTTCGCCAAGGCAGCACCGAATACAAGGCTGGTTCGCTCCGCGAGTTGAACCGTCGTCACATCGGGATTATGCCCGACTAACTCGACGACGTTGTCCTTAAGGGCGCTCCGCAAGGCCGCTAGATCAGCGTTCTTCAGCGCAGTGTATAGCTCTCCTGTTGCGAGGGTCGAGTCACTGACCCTTACTCCATCACCTTTCTCGCGGGGAGCGAGCTTCGACTCTAGCGACTGCTTTTGCTGGACGGCTCTTTGATATACAAAATCTCTCTCGGCGGCGGGGAGCCTTTGATACAGCTCTTTGTGGTCGAATTCATTTTTATAACGCAGCTCGTCGTTCGAAGTATTCAAACTTGCGAGAAAATGCCTCGTGGCGGCCAGTGAATCTTTGAAATCTCGCCTTCTAACTCTAGATTCGAGACTGTCGATCAGTTGCACGGCTTCCGGGCTCGGCGCGATTTCCGCGCGCATCAAAGCACCGGTTTTCGCTCTGGCCTCGTGCCCGACGGCCAGGTAGGAGAGCTTCGTGGCGTTCATCTCCGATGTGTAGTGGCGCGGGGACGCTTCGGAGAAGAGGAACTGCATTTCCTTTGCGGTTAGCGGTCGGTCGGTTTTGGCTTTCTCAGCTTCGGACAGCTTTTCCCACTGGAATCCGATCCGGGCGTTCTCCAATCGAATCGTCGAGGCCGCGTCGATCACCTCCGACCGCGACGTCGCGCCCTCGAGCATCGCCGCGTACTCGCGGTAGCGCGGATTGTAGTGCCGCATCCTGGTCTCTGGTTGTTTCAGTTGGTGGCGGACGTACGCGGACGCGAACTTGAGATCGTCGATCGCTGACTGTTTCTCCGCCGGCCCTTCTTTCGCGGCGTGGTAAACGCCGTTCTGGTAGATCTTCAAGATCGACTCCACCGGCGCGCCGCTTTCGAGTTCTTCATCGATGACCGGCAAGCGAACTTCGGTCCATCGGTTCAGCTCTTCAGCGGACATCGCGGATGACAAGCGGGAAAGAGTCGGATCCGCCAATTCAAAACGATCGAACTCCTGCAGAGCGGCGACAGATTCCGTCGCTTCCAGAAGGTCGTGCTCGATATCGCTATCGTTGGATTCACCTGGCGCGAACTGATCGTGATGAACGGTCGCATGCTGGTTCTGGTGATCCATCGGTAGCAGCTTATCGGACGGTTCGAGCCGGGACATTTCCTCTGCGGCCCGGGATATTTCCGTCAAGGTCCTTTCGAATTTTTCCTCTTTCGACTCATGTTCGGGCATTCCTTCACCGGAGGGCAGGAATCGATTTCTGCCTTCCAGGGCCTCATACATCCACTTGAAGACCTTGATGGCCGTATCGCGGTCGGCGGACCTACCGGCGATCGCGTTCCCATGTTCGACAATCCGCGGCGCGAGTTTCTTGGCTCGTTCCTCCCCCACGATCGTCGAGAGCCTTTTGACGGCGTACTCACTGGTCGCCACGGTGAGCGGCGGCGCAACAGCTGCGACATCCTTCGGCGATATCAAGGCGCCATCGCGTACCACGCTGCCGCGTTCATAGGCGTCCCTGACGAACTGCGAATGTCCGTTGAGATAAGAGGCGTGCTCGCTTCTGTTGCGGCCCTCGGTGTCCTCCAACGTCGCGAGCAACATCTCCGATCGGCTGAAGGAGAGAATCTCGTTTATCGCTCGCTGGGTCCGAGGGTTCCCGTATGTGGAAGGCTTATGTTCGTCAAGCGCACGGGCCGGATTTTCCGCAACGACTTCGCGAGCTTTCATCGCTCCCCCGACCTTCTCGATCGCCATCTTCACGACATCGGCGTGACATGCGTCACCGGCACGACAGAAGCACGAGACCGCGACCGTCTGTCCGTTATTGTAGGCGTCGGCGAGTTTCAACATACCTTCCCTGATCCCGCCTTCGTTCCTTTTGTAGCTGTGCCGGAGACGCTCGGAGTAGGCGATCAGTGCGGCATCGCGGCCGGCGCCTTTTGGTGCGATCTCGCTCCGTCGGGGCGAAAGCAAACCGAGTTCCGGTGTGAGAATGTTCCCGAGGTCGAGCGACCGCCGCGGGAGCGATCGATCGTCCGCGTCGACGAGCCGGGCTATGACCTGATTGCTTAAATCCGAATTCATCACACCGTTGTTAAGGGACGATCTCCCAATTCGCTGCAATGAGGCACCTGAGCAAGTCGCGTGCCCATTTCTTGTGAGAAGCCAAGATGATTCAGCGACCGTGCTCGGGGAAAGTCCGTGGAGTTCGGTCGTGAACGCTCCTCGTTTCGGGAACTCGCTCGCGTCCCCGTAAACCAGCGTCGTCGTGCACCTTTGGCTCCATCTTCTTATCTTCTGCAACGACCGGCCTGCTGCCCTCGAAATCTCGAAGTAGATCGGTGAGTGACCGGAGCGGTGTCTCGCTCGCGGATTCGACAACCGCTTGCAGGTGACTCGCCTCGCTCGCGTTGCGGGTGTTCGCGATCCGCAGCTCCAGCATCGCGATCTCGCCGGAAGTGAAGATCGGGCGGTGAGACGGTTCGGCGAACAAACCCAGGATCGAATAGCTTTTGAATTCGGAGGCGTCCCGCGTCGCGGACTTCGCGATCTCCTTCGCGCGGGCGAGATCGTCCTTAAACGTTTTCTCCCGTTCCTTGGCCTGGAATTCGACCGCTCGGCGGAGCGTTCGGCGTTCGCGGTCTTCTAACAACTCGTGCATCGTGCGATCGAGCAGGGAGGCGCTCTGGGGCAA
Source organism: Acidobacteriota bacterium (assembly GCA_019639135.1). GTDB lineage: Bacteria > Acidobacteriota > Blastocatellia > Pyrinomonadales > Pyrinomonadaceae > OLB17. The sequence continues at coordinate 94,608 of JAHBSL010000018.1, read as the reverse complement.
GTCCACATCGTGGAGACACAAATACGTGATCGCTCCGGACTCGGGATCGGTAACCGGATGTTTCAGGAACCGGTACGAATCGCGGAAGATCTTCAAATCCTCCGAGGCCTTATCTACCTCGGCTTTCGCTAGAATCTCCCGCGCAAGGGCCCGCCCCGCAATCGTTTGGAGCTTATGCGCGCCGAAGTCCGCGGTCGGGCCCGACTTGGCCAGCCTGCGGTACGCTGGGCAGGCCATGTCTGCCGCTTCGATCAGGAGCCGTTGACTCTGCCAGCTACTCTCGTACTCGGCTCTCTGTCCGAGTCGAAGCGATAGCACTTCCACCTCCGCGAGTTGCAGCGGGGAATAGTGCCCTTCCGCAGGACGATCTTCCGGAATTCCCTTGAGGATTTTCTCGAGCGTTTTCGCCTTGCAGAGTTCCAGTTTTCTCCCCCGCTGAATGTTGGCGAGTTCCTCGCCCAGCTTGGCTAGAATTTGGTGTCGAGGCTCCTCCGATTCGCGTTTTCCCGTTCGAACCGGGGATTCGTTCGACTGACGCACGAACATGTATTTAAGCTTCGCAAAAAATGATTCGCCCGAGGCCTGGCGTTCCTTTTCGTCGCGATCGAGTTCCGCCATCGACACGGCGCGATCACCTCCGACATCGGTGCGTCGATAGTAGCCTTTCGCTCTCAACTCCGCGTGCTCCTTTTCGTGAGCGTGAGCCCTAAGTTCGGCGATAGTTTTTTCGGCAATAATCGACCTCAGATCGTACTTACTTCTCGGTGCGATCTCGCCCGCTTTTTCGAGCTCGTTTCTCACCCTTTCGAGGTATGAGAACCTGCGCATATCTACGCCTTCAAGGCATCGTTCCTGGAGCAAATCGAGCTGCTCTTTCGTGAGTGACGGCGGAGGAAGTTTGCGGCCCGTCTTACGGTACTCGGAGCGGATTCGATCAGCCTGCTTGAGAACACGAGCGGAGTCGGTTTGGATTCGGATTCTCGAGGCGTCCTCCTTCGCCAGCATCTTGCGCAGGATCGCCTTTATCTGGACCGAAGGGGCTGCCCGCTGATCGGGTTCCGTGTCCGCACTTCCCGGTTGCATTTCCCGAAGCGAAACCCTCATCTTTCCGCCCCTCACCGGATCGCTGACGGTGAACCGCATCCGGTCGCCATGTTCGAGCAGACGGTCGATGCGGGAGTCGATCCGGCGGATCTCGTACTCGGCGAGGATCGCGTCGCGCAAAACATTTCGTTCGAATGCGAAACGTCCGCCGATTTTCTCTTTCGTATTCATGCTCTGGCCGGGCCTTGAACGATCATCGGCAGCGTCACTGCGATCAATAATCTTCTCGGCGTGACGTCGAGAACTTTCGCGCAAGATGATCGTGTCCATCTTCTCGCCCGCGGCTTCGATCAGGTAGCCGAGGACAAGAGATTTTCCGGTATCGCGGCGTACGTAGTGCGGGAGCGCTTCGCGCGGGATCCGGCTCAAAGCCTGTCTCTCGCATTCCTTCGTGAAATATTGCTTTTGTAAGGCGATGTGCACGTGTGGATTGGCGGTGTTCCGGTGCATCGCGGCCGTCCACAGCAATCGATCCGCATTTGCGTGCCCTTCGAGGCTTTTCATGGCTGCGCGGACGATCTGTTTTACCGCTTTTCGGCGCCGTGCTTCGTTCGCCCCTAACCGTCGGTAATCGACGTCGCGAAACGACAAGACGAGATGGTGAAGCTCGTCGTTGGTGGGTCGGCCCTTCGCGACACCGATCTTGAGGGAATTGTTGGCGCTTTTGACGGACAGTTGGTCGGCGAACGCGTTGAAGAGCTCGCGCGAATTAGGCGGTTCGCGTTCCGGGTCCAGTTTGCTGTGGGCGATGTAATGCACCAGCCCGCGGGAGCTTCCCCTCTTCGACTGCACGCTCGCGACGATCCTCATTTCGAATTGGTGCCGGGTTTAGGTTTTGCGGAACGGTCCGAGCCGAGCCCTTTTATCCTGGTCGCGAGATACAAACCGTCCGAATCCTCCCACTCTGCTTCGATACCGTGATGGACCAGGCATTTCTCGAAATCGGCGATGGATTTGGCGATAAGGTTCGCCATCGTCCCGTCGGCGACAAGGACGATCTTTTCGTGGCTCGTCCCCGGCGGGGCCGTCATCTCCATCAGCTTGGTGAGGAGGATGTTCATCACCGTCACCGACAGGCTGGATAAAGAGTAGAGTTCGCTCAAGAATATCGACGTCTCGCGCGAGATGGCCCCGTGCCGATCCTCAAGCCGGGCGACCCGTTCGACGATCTCGTCGAGGCGCTCGGAATCCGCGACGCGTCGGCGACCCTGATCGATCAGCAGATCCAACCTGTCCCGGCACCGGTTCGCACCGAAACGCTCGTGCCGGTCGGACAAGGCGAAACGGATCATCCGCCTGACGAGCGCGGACCGTCTCTCGCCCGTTTCCTTGGCGATCTCGTCGAGCATTTTCTCGTCCGACCGGTAGGGTCTCACGCACAAGGGTCGCCCGTGCTCTCCGTCAACAGGGCCTTCAAGTTTGCCGATCACGTTTTCCCGTTCGCGTTTTCTCATTAGATCGAATCGAAGTTCACAGCTCACAACCCCAAACTAAACAACGGTTGTAAACCGGCCTCGCGACACGAACTTCGGCAAAACACGTGCCGCGGTCGGAGAATACGATCCGCGATCCGGTTCGTAATCTTGATTACAACTTGTAATTCGAACGTGTTAAGGGACTTGTGAGGATTACGTGGCCCCAATCGCGGTCTATCCTGTCGTACGTTTACGAGCAGCTTCGTCGTTATTTTCGACAAGCCGCCTCCTTCGGCTCATTTATTCACCGAAAGAGACGCTCCACTGCACCTCCGTACTAAGTTCCAAAGCGCTGGCACGGTAGTTGAATGGCCACTCTCCGGAGATACGAACACCCGATAAGGAGCCGATCAATTTCTATGACAACGATGCCCGAGAACAACCGCCCGGCAAGATCCAACCCGGAGCGCCCCATCCTGCAGATCAACCGCCTCGATTACATTAAGATGCACGCGAAGATCCTCAGCGCAACCGACAAGAGGCTGAAGAAGTACCTTCAATTCGCGAGCGAACAAATGGGCACGAAGATCACCAACGACGACGTGGTCGAGTACGCGCTCAATCTGCTTTTCGACCGTGACGGGGCGTTCAAAAACTGGAGCAAATCGAAAGCGTGAGCGCCCGGGTTCGATCAAGACGAGAATGCGGAGGGCAGTTCCGCTTTCACACCGAACTTCGGGTTGTCGACGCTCGTGCTCGAAAACGCTCTATGCCGATCAACTATCTTCTCGATCTCGATCTCGAACGGCCTGATACTTAGCTGATCCCTATCGGACGCAAGACGCTCGGTCAGGAATTCGAGATCTTCTGGCAGCAAATCTTTTCCGGTCGCTGAAGCAGCACGTGCTAGACGGTCGGCGGCCTCCTGAAAGTAGAATCCGTCATGCCCTTTCACCCACCGCCAGGTTACATGGTGACCGTAGCTTTGCTGCACCAGCTGCATCCAAAAAGACCTGTTACTCTTCATCCGATTCTTGCCGTTCATCGTGTCGACGACGTATCGCGAATCGGAGAACATCTCGACGCGGCACGGCCGACGAAGTTCCTCAAGGGCGGTCGTGCACGCGAGTATCTTGGCCTGCTGATTGGTCACCGGCCCCAGGTAAGTCGATAACAGTTTCAACTCGGCCCGGTTGCGATCCACGATCACCGCCCCGCCGCCCGCAGATCGATCCGCCGAGCCGTTCCGAAGGCACGAAGCGTCCGCGTAGATCGACACGATCGGCGTGTACGTACCGATCGCGTGGGAGGGGCCGCTGTCGTTTACGATCTTCGAGTTGGTCATAACCCGCTCCTCACAGAAAAAGAGGGCACCGAAAGTTTCCGATGCCCCATTCACTATTCAATCGTCACGAAGGTGATTCCTCCCGAGACACTCGTCTTTTAGAACTGATCGACGAAAGGCTCCGCGACGTGCGATTGTTCGTCACTCTCACCCGTGTAGGCCGGTGCGGCGAGCTCCGGATTATCGGGTACGGCGGCACCGCTTTCCGGCACGTCGGTTCGGTTTCCACCGACGAATTCGAATGAGAAGAGAGCCACCTCCGCGCCCGATCGTGGGTCGCCGCCTTCGGTCAGCCACGGGCTGAACGACAGCCGCCCATGGACCAAGAGGTGGGTCCCTTTCTTCACGTGCGCGGCGAGCGTTTCCGCCGTCTTCCCGAACGCGGTGACGTTGAACCAATGCGTGGCCTGGACGCGGCCTTCCGGGCCGCTCTTGAACGAGTTGGAGGCGATCGGGAAACTCGCGACCGGCGTCCCTTTTTCCGAGTATCGCAGGCTGGCATCGCCTCCCGCGTTTCCTAGTATCGAGATATTCGCTGACATGGATGATTCTTGCTCCTTTTTGGTTAGTTTTTTCTCCACGCCCGAACGCGACGGCCGGTCAACGTCGAGGTTCGAACCCTGTTCGCTAACCGCCTGGCCGCCGCTCCTTTCGGGCGTGTTTTGCCATTCAACTTTCAGGCCGCGTGGACGACTTGAACATAGCGTCTCTGGGTCGCGGGCTGCGGGAAAAGGTTCGGCTGATGATGAGAGCTGCTGGCCGTGCTCTGTACATTGATCTCCGCCTCGCGGGTGCGCACCGCGTCCCAAAGCCGCTGCTTCTCCTGACGGGTCAGAGCTTTAGCCTCGGGGTCGTTGTAGAGCGCGAACTTGAGAAACCGAACGCCGCCGGCCGTCGCCTTCTCGATCTTTCGAAGCCATTGCTTCGCCGCCGGCGTGATGCGGTCGCGCAGCCGGGCCTCCTGCGATTTCGCGACGGTGTTGAGCGCCGTGAACTCCTTCAAGGAGAGCTTGTTGCGCTCCTTGAAATCCGAGTATGCCCGCTTCTTGATCGCCGCCACGTCCGCCGTGTCGGAGGTTTCGCGGAGCGCGAGATACGTGTCTTGATAGGTTTCGCGACGGAGGCTGCGCAGGTGGAAGTCCGCGTACTGACGTCGCCACAGAAGCCTCAGCACAGCTGCGGCGTATTGCATCTCCTCGTAGTCGGGGTTGACCTCCTGTTCGATCGCGAATTCGACGGCCGAACCCTTCCCGAGGGTGAACAAACGACGTCCCGAACGCACAACCCTGCGATCGTAGATCCGATCGAGCGACAGCGACATCCACTCCTCGAACTCCTGATCGGTGAACGGGTGATTCGACGGCATCGGCAATCCGGCGCAACCGATCATCCCGCGTCCGTTCTGGACCGACTTCGAGCCCATCGCGTGGCCGACGAACAGCCTTCCCACCTCGGACGCTAGGTGCCCGGTCTCGGGCGGAAGGCACGACGCGTCCACCTCGCAATCGAGATCGAATACCACCACGGAGCGCTGGCCGCTGTTCATCGTGAGGCCGATGATCCCGTTTTCGTCGTATTGGTCCAGGTTCTCGAATGTGAGGAAGTCGCGATCGAGTTCCTCGACGGATTTGTCACCGTCTTCGAGGTAGAAGGCGGCTAGGTCGTCGTGGATCATGCGGCTCGCCCTTTGGCGTCCGACGCGTGCGAGGACCGCCTCCATCTCATCGTCGAAGATCGACGAGCGGGGAGGCATCGACTTCCGAAGTTTCGCCACTTCCTTCACCCGCCGCTGGTCGGCGACCGTCAGCTTCTGCTCGGGCCGGTCGAATTCTTCGAACGAGATCTCGCGGTCCGGGATGGTCGCGGCGACGGCTTCGAGCTGCATCCCGAGAATTCCCATTTCCTTGAGCACATCGCTCACATTCCGCCTGCGGATCTCGCCGTAGTAATACGCCGCGATCTGCTCGTACTCGAACTGACCCGCGTCGGGGCTCGCGATCGCTTTCACGCAGCGAACGAACTCGCGTCCGTTTTCCTCGTCGCCGAGCACCCGCACGGCATATTCGAGCGACATTATCCGGACGCGATCGACCGGCTCCGGTTCGAGTTCGTCGGCGATCCTTACAACGACGTCGCCGAGGATCGCGAACTCCTCGAGCTCCATGCGGCGCAGCGGGTAGTTCCCGAGATGGGCGCACCAGTCCTGCATCGGCGACCCGGTGTTGACCGGCGAGAAAGCGAGCATCGCGTTCCGCGGGGCGAATTTTCTAACCTGTTCGATGTTCAATTGTTCGGCCATAACTTCCTCATCTGCCCCGGATTGCACCGGGTGAAAACGCTCGTTGTTTGGGGGCCAGCGCTTTCCACGCCCCGAATGAAAATCACTTTCATTCAGGCTCGAAAATCCCTTTCAAGTTGGAGTCGCGACACTTTGAGGAACACGTGCTGGCGTCAGGCAGCTACAGTCTTTCGAGCAACTTCAACCGAGCCTCCAAGTGAGCAAAGGTGCGCGGCGCTCGTTTGGCGAGTTCGGCGCGTCCGGTGCCAAGGCCGGCTTCGGGCATGACGATCGCACGGGTCGTCTCCGTCAGGGCCGACGTTACCTCGGCGAACGCCTCATCGATCGCCACCGCGTTCAGCTCGAATTCTTCATCGGAAAAGAAGGCGTCACCTGCGTAGCTCGGCTTCTTCTTGGTTGGGATGCCGACCGCGTTGGGCTCCCCGCGCATCGCCGGCGGCCTGCCCGCCAAAGCCGCGGCGTTCCAGGTTGTCGCCGAAGAGGAACAGCTTGTCGCGGTTCGCACGCACGTACGCACGCGAGATATGCCGCATCCGCTCGATCCGATGGTTCATGGTCCCTCGCACCTATGGGTAGCTCGTGAAGGGGCGGACCGCCGCCCTCGTTGCCTGGGTGCAGGCGGAGGGACGGCGGTCCGTGGTCGACGGGTGGTAGGGCAGGTGGAGGTCGGGGGAATCAGTACGCCGCGGCCTGCTGGACTTCCGTCGGCATGTCCGCCTGCGGGACAACGGCTGCGACGCCGCCGTCACCGTCCTGTTTGCCGGTCAGGAACTGGAACTCCTGCAGAACGATCTCGGCGCCGGACTGCGGCGAGGAGTTCTTGTCCAGCCACGGGTTGAACGTGAGACGGCCTTGTATGTAGAGCCGGTGGCCCTTGCGGACGTAGCGGGCGATCGTTTCCGCCTGCTTCCCGAACGCGGTCACGCGGAACCAGTCGGTCTTCTCGACGCGCCCGTCCGCGGTGTTCCGGAATGTGTTCGACGCGATCGAGAAGTTCGCGATGAACGTCCCGTTGTCGGTGATCTTGGTTTCGGGTTCCTTGCCGAGGTTGCCGATAAGCGAAATGTTTGCTGACATGATGCAATTCTCCTGTTCGTTGTTAGTCTTCGATATGCCCGACGGGCACCTGCTTCCGGTCGTCACCGCTTTCGGAGAGTTCCCGGCAGGCGCCCGAGCCATGACCTGTCCGCCGCTTGTACTTTTGTTTCGCGGGTGGACGACGTCCAGGACTAGTCGATTGGTCCATTGAGCTGTTTCATTCAAATCCCGCCTTCCCGCACGGTCCGGCGCGTTCGAATCGAATGCTATAGACAAGAACTCGTAGGCGTTATCTGGGTTGCCGACAGCTTTTTGTTTCAATTTGGCGCGGACGAACCGGTAACGGTGATCGAACTGCGGTGGCGGTCTACGATCCTTTTTCGGAAACACGCGACTGCGGGGCCGCTTCGGCGCGCGGGAGTGACACGGGTTAGGGACTTCACCGAGATCGGAGGGTCGATCTCGATACTAGAAAATATCGACGGAACCAAGTTTTTGCTGGGACATTAATCGTCCCGGCTATGTCCCATTACGTTTATAATGGGACAGATTCTGTCCCTAAAGGCATCTACTGGGACAGTTTCTGTCCCAGTAGTGATTGTTTTCAGCTTGGATCCTGTGCATAATCACCAAGGTAAATAGAAATTCTATTTACTAAAAGGAGAGCAGTGCCGACCAAGAAAGTTGAGCTCGAAGATTTTATTTTGAGATTGCTGAGCCTAGAGCCGCAGGTCAGCGTCCGCTCGATCGCGCGTGCGCGAGGCATATCTCAACTTGACGAAACCCGACGTAGAGCGATCCGCCGAGCGTTGCGTTCATTGGAAAACCGCAACCTGATAATTTCGAAAGGCAGCGGCCCCGCTCGTGCGTACGTCCTCGCCGATCAGGGCAGTGCCCCAGGAAAATCAGTCGAAAGCCCCGACCTTGAGCGCGCTCAGCCGGACGAGAACGGTTCCTTTAAAGGTATAGATCTCTCACCGGAGTCCAAGGCCCTCCTCCGCTATGTTTCACAAGACACGGCACAGCGCATGCCGGTCGGATACGATCAGGACTTCCTGCGCTCTTACGAACCGAACCGAACTTTCTACCTTTCCGCCGATCAGCGCGAACGGTTACAAGCGGCCGGGCGCGTGGAATCGGTGGAGCGGCTCGCGGGCACTTACGCCAGGGACATATTGGACCGGCTGCTGATCGATTTGTCTTGGAACTCGAGCCGTCTTGAAGGGAACACGTATTCCCTGCTCGAGACCAAGCGGCTGATCGAGCTGGGCGAAACGGCGACCGGAAAGGACGCATCGGAAGCCCAGATGATCCTGAACCACAAAGCGGCCATCGAATACATCGTGGATTCGGTTCAGGATCACCGCATAAGCTCCCACGAGATATGCAGCGTCCACGCACTCTTGTCCCAAAACCTCTTGGGGGACCCGAGGGCTTCGGGTCGCGTGCGCACGATCCGCGTAGGAATCAGCGGAACGACATACCTTCCCCTCGAGAACCCTCAAGTGCTTCAGGAGTGCTTCGACCTGTTCGTGGAGAAGGTGAACGGCATCGCGGACCCGTTCGAGCAGTCGTTGTTCTCGATCGTGCAGTTGTCCTACCTGCAGGCGTTCGAGGACGTGAACAAGCGGACGGCAAGACTTGTAGCGAATATCCCCCTGATTCGCGAAAACCTCAAGCCGCTCTCATTCACGGAAGTCGACAACGGGGCCTACGTGAGTGCCCTGCTCGCCGTATACGAAAAAAACGATATCAGCCTGATCCGGGACCTTTACCTATGGGCTTACGATCGTTCCTCGCGTGCGTACACCGCGATCCAGCAGTCGATGGGCGAGCCGAATCTTCTGAAACTTAGGTACCGGGAACCGATTCACGAAATTGTCAGATCGCTCATCGTCGATAGGGTGCCGGGCAAGGACGTTGTGAGTAAGATCCGTGAGCTTATCGAAGCGCACGACATCCCGGAGAGCGACCGCGAGGACCTTTTCCGCGCGATCGAAACGGAGATGGTCAGCCTGCACGACGGAAACGTCGCGAGATACAAAGTTCGACCGAGCGAATTTGCGGCATGGAAAGAACTGGAATGACCTCACATTCACGAGGTAGAGAAGCCGGGCAGATCTTGGATCGCCGATATGCCGCTTGGTGCAAAAATGAACCGGCCTCGGTGCGTTTCTGCACCAACGGGTCAGAAAACTTACCGAGATCAGTGACGCCAATCAGCTATGTTCGGTCGGGAGCTCGGCGCGGTTGACCGCCCGAGAAGACTATCAGCTATAAGTCGCACGGCACAAATATGCCGTACGGTACGAGTTTTGCTCCCGTTTCACGAAGAAGATATGTGTCGACAGGGTCGTGACGCGCTAGAGGGCCTAGGCCGGCGTTTCCGGTTGAAGCTCGAAACATTTGACTAGCTTTCTCGGGCTAATGCAAAATTTTATGCTAAGCGAACAGGTGGCGGTCGAAGGTTTTGGCGATTCGGAATCACCGGGCCGGAGCCGCGAAGCTCACTAATCCAGTTGTAACAAACTAGCACAAGACGCGAGGTTAATTTCAGCGCAATGTTCTCGACGACAGTAATACGTAGCCGTCTTTGTAGGAAAGGACCAACTCAGGGAACTCACTCCCTGAACCGATCTGAAATCCTGCTTCGACAAGAGAGTCCGCATGATCGAATCTCTTCTAGAAGAACTCCCGCAACACGGCGGGTATGATGAACAGGATCCGAAGCGCGATCCAAAAGCAGATGCGGCGGCGGAAAATTCTTTTCTGGCGTCCCTGCGAATCGTCAAGCGAATAGTGACCCGCCGCCAAGCGGCGAGAGATCCCGCCCAGGCCGCCGATCTTGTTCAGGAGATCGCCTGCAGGATCTGGCGCTGGCGACTGAATCATCAACAAAAGAGCGAGATGATGTCCGAGGGCGAGTGGAATTCCTTTGCCGCACGGACCGCCTACAACGAGGTGAACCGGCACTTTTCTCGCGCGACAAGATCGGAAAGCTTACCCCTGGAATCCGTCACCGAAGCCGCTCAGGCCTCGATCGAGAAACAAACAGAAATCGAAGTCGCTTTACTGATCAAGCAAGTGTGGCAAGCAATTTGCCAGCTCACTTTGCGGCAGCGTCAGTCGTTGCTGCTTCATTCGCAAGACTTGATTATATATTTTCTGCAAATCGGGATCTCCGCTGAGCAGTTTGCGGACCTGCTCGATGTTACCTCCGCCGAATGGATTAGCATCCTTGGCCGGCTGCCCATGACGGACGCGGAGATCGCCGCACAAACTGCGAGCACCGCGGCGGCGATCAAGAAAGCCCGCCACGACGCCCGCGTGAGGCTCGGAGGATCGATACGAAAATGAACGCGTCAGACCATTTAACAACTAGTCAGATTTCGCGTTTCGCCGCCAAGGCGCTGTCGGTCGATGAGTCGCTTGCTGTTGGGGGGCACCTGCTCAGGTATACCGACTGATATGGAATTCGCTGAGAATGGCGAGGTTGATGACGGGCGAACGCCACCTGTGATCAGCCCAGGAGTCGTGAAGAAGCTAGGTGCGACGCTCACAAACGACTGAAGGAGTTGATGAACAAATGAATCAGAATCACCTCTCAACTTCTGAAATCGCGATGTACCAGGCAAACTCGTCTCGATCGACCGAAATCGGCAGACACCTGCTTATTTGTAAGGAGTGTCGAGCTAAACTGCCGCTGGCGTCACCCCAAGAGTTTTTGAACTGCGTCTTCGAAGGTACGCTGCAGACTGGATCCCGGCGCACCGGAGGTATTCTTGCCCATACCCCGAGCTTTTCGATGTTCTCGCTCGCTAGAGCAGGCGCCTTCGCGGGGCTAACCCTCGTGCTCATCATTGGGCTCTACTTGGTTATCGGAGATCGACTTGCTCCGTCAGAGGCTACTGTTGCCAGAGACAACCACAGTGACGTAGGCAAGAGTGACGATCCGATTCAGCCGCAGCGGTTCGAAACGTTGCCATCATCGGTGGAACATGCTCCGCCCCCAGAAGACCCGGTTCGCCGCAGTAGTTCCTCAAACTCAAAGAACAACGTGAGATCCAGTCAGGGACGAACACGAAGGGCCGCATCTCTGGTGCCGACACTTCGAAATGTCGAAACGCGTGGTAATGAGAATCCGTGCTCGAACAGGACGACGGTTCACCTTGAATCTGTGTCGGACGGACAGGACGTCGTCCTGAAATGGAATGCCGTCAAGGGGGCCGCTTCGTACGAAGTTTACATCGCCGATCTTGATGAGAATCTGATTGATCATTTCGAATCGAAATCTCGGACTTCCTATCGTTCGAGCGTCACTCTCGAACCGACGAGGACATACCGATGGAAATTGATCATCACTTTAATGAACGGCAATCGTATCGTTGGACCGCCGCAAGTGCTCAAGAGACCCGGGACGGGAACGACTGATGCAATAAGGTCCGAAGCCATAGAAAAACAGCGGACGTCATTTGAAATGCGATGTGTTGGAACGAGATGAAGAGTGGAATTAACAACTTTGGGCCGACTGCGTTTCTAGCTTTGACCCTTATCGGTGTGTTTGCCGGTGTGACGCTAGCCCAGCAATCTGGCGACTTTCCCGTGCCGGCAACGTTTCAGGTCGAAGGTGTGCCGCGCATCAAGAACGACGACGTTAAGCATTTGTTCTTTGAGCCCTCTGCGATAAAGAGCAATCTCATATGGGACGTGGACCGCAAAGCTCGCAAATTGCTTGTAACCGACGAGAAGACTGCCGTTTATACTGTTGAAGCTCCTTTAAAGACCCCGAGCCTACTCGTCGAAGGTCGCTCCCCTAATACCTTAAGAGTTAGCCCCACCTCATCTCTGATCGCATTCAATAACGACAAAGAAGATGCGGATAATTACGCGCTGTTTCTGTGGGACGGGAAAGACCTTCGGAAGCTTTCGAATTTCACGGGCAAGGATGACTCGGTTGACTCCTTCATCTGGGCTCGAGACGGCAAGTCGATATATTACACCCTTAACGATTACGAAGCGAAGGTGACCAAACTTTGCCAACATGATCTGAATAGAAGCACCTGCTTCCCGGTCGATCTCAAAGGTTTATGGAATGTAATGGACGTGGACCGCGGGAACATTCTGCTCAAGTACTGGAAGTCCGCAAGTAATCAAAACATCTTCAATTACTCGATCAAGTCCGGAGCCCTTTCGCCGTTGTCGGAGTCGGGAAACTCGACTAAAGCGTTCTTCGCCTCGGGGATGGCGCTGATATTGAACGAAGATTCTACCGAGTGTGGCGACAACCGCTGCCTTCTTTCGTTCGACCTTCGAAACAACAGAAAAAAAAGCGTGAGCCTTCAGAATGTTCGGGGGCACTTGGGCGATGTTAAACCGTCACCAGATGGTAAGCGGATCCTTGTACAGGAAGCATTCGATGGCATCGACAGTCTCTGGGTCGGCAAGATCAAGAACGATCGGATCGAACCAGAAACGACCAATTTCCTCGATGGTTCATACGTGGTCTGGAATACTCGCTGGCTTTCGGACAGCGAGGTGGTATTCACCATCGAGAACATAGCTCAGCCGGCACTGATCAGATCGTTTGATATACGGTCGAAGAAAACGACCAATTGGACGGAGTCCAGTATGCCGGAAGTACTCGGCGGGAAAGTAAGGTCGCCTGAGACCATTCGCTGGAAATCATTCGACAGTAAAGAGATATCCGGGTACATCGTTAAGCCCTCGAAGGTGGAGCGCAAGACTCCGGTCTTGATCTTCATCCACGGGGGTCCGCAGGTTCTCGATCGTCCCACATTCAATTCACTTGACGTCCGGTTTGCAGCTTTTCTCGGACTCTCGATCATTCATACCAACATTCGCGGCTCCCGAGGGTTTGGCAGCGAATTCATGGACGCCGATAACGGTGCCAAGCGAGAAGATGCCCTTCGGGATATCAGCTCACTCTTAGATTGGATCGCGAAGCAACCTGATCTCGATCCCGACAATGTAATTGTGCGAGGCGAGAGCTACGGTGGCTTCGTGGCGTTAGCTACGGGATTGAAGGAATCATCGCGTATTCGAGCGGTGATCGCGGAATATCCGCTTGTATCAATTCGAAATTACTTGAAACAAAGCTGGATCGACGAATTCGCTAGGAATGAATACGGAGATCCGAAAGATGAAGCATTAATGAAAAAGCTTGACGAGCTTTCTCCGCTGAACAATGCGTCCCGATGGAAAGGTACGCCGTTGTTCTTGACCAGGGGGAAGCTGGACTCAAGGGTCCCGGAAGGGGACGTTGTCGGCCTCAAATCTCAATTGCGAGAGGCGGGTACCGATGTTTGGTTCATATATGCGACCCAGGCGGGGCACGGTGTATCCGGTCGTTTCGTCACGGGTGCGATGTATGAATTTCTTAAAACCCATACTGGGAGGAAACAAAAATGAAACGACTCAAAACTCTGTTCTTGGCGGTCACCTTGACTGTAACACTCGCGGGAAACATTTTCGCCGCAGGTAGCATTGTTTCGGTTGCAGTCCTGCCTGTGAGCCTCGCTTCATATGCGGTAGGACAACTACTTTCGCTATTCGGTGCGGATGATCACTGCCCCGTACGTCAGTGTACTGATTGCCGTCCGAACAATGGCGCCGACGGCGATGATGATGGCGGTGGCAACTGCCGACCCCCTGCAAGCTAGGAGTGATTCATGGATAACGACCCGAATTTGAGGACTAGATTGAAGCGAACCGTAACGTTCGCGCTCATTCTGGTCCTCATCTCGGTTACGGCGGTCGCCCAGCGCAACCCGGAGAGTACTGCGAGACTCTACGGGCAGGGTCTATTCGACCAGATAGCTGCTCGCGGTCCTTCAGAAGTAGAACGCCTGATGAAAGCGGGACGTATCGTCGAAGCTGCTCAGGCATCTTCGTATCTATGCCGGACATACATCCAATTGGGAAGACTCGATGCCGCCGTAGAATTGGTCGATCGAATCGCATCCAATCGGACCCTGAGGGAAAACTCTCCTAATGACGCAGCCAACCTTTATTTCTGCAAGGCCTCGGTTTATCGAAGGAGACAAGAATTCCCTCCAACTTTAGACAACATTAAATTTGCTCTATCACTCGCTCCGAACGATTCTGCGACGCTCGCGAGCTACTACCTTGAGGTCGGACGAACATTGTTTTCGGCCGGGCACGATTTCTCGGCGATCCTCTGGTTCGAAAAGGCGGAATCTCTGGCCTTAGCCGGCGGGCATACTACCACTTACCAGGAGTCACTGCGCTTTTTAAGTCTTGCCTGGAGCGCAAAGCACTATCAAGCGAAGGCCATCGCTTACTCCGAGAAGTTGATCGAGGCTTCATCACGGGTCGGATATGAGCACAGGAACCGCGTGGCGCATCTGGAACTCGCGAATATGCTCGATGCCACGGGCCAACCGCGTAAAGCAACAGACCACTATTTAAAGGGCCTGAGCCTTTCGATTCGAGCGGGTGTCAATGAACACACCGGACAATTCCTTACAAGTCTTTTGCTCCGCTCACTATATGAGAATGATATTCCGGCCGCCCAAAAGTACCTTGAGCAGCTGGAATCAATTGACAAGCAGAGCAATTTCAGTTTTGGGCGCCTCTTAGGGCGAGCCCTGGTCGAGAACTACAAGGGAAACCGGCTGCTTGCCGAGGAATACTTCTCAAAGCTCGCGAAGGAACAATCGACGTCCGACTTCCTCATTCCGTACTGGAAAAGCACGATCGCTGAGCGGGATAAAAATTGGAAAGAGCTCATCAACCATTCCGAAACCCTGCGCCGATTGACCGAGGAAGCGAACTACCGTGACGATCTGCCGGGCATCTATTACAAACTCGCATTGGGTTTCGCGCGGTCGGGCGATACCCCCTCCGCAAGAGATTACGCGAGCAAGGCACTCGCGGCCTTTGAGCCCTTTCGCAACGGCTCTCCGAGTCTTTCGATCGGGATGATGGAGGTCAATCATTCGATCTTTCGTTTGCTGTCCGAGATCGAGTCCGAGCAAGCCCCTATTAAGGCTTTTGAGTATTCGGAGCGATTGAAAGCGAAAGTTCTAAGGGATCGGATCGAGCGATCGGCGCTCAGGTCACAAGCAGATTTATCAGAGACACTACGGGCGAAGCTTTTTTCGACCTCAAAGGATTTTGTTGATGGGAAGACGACCGAAGAGACTCTTAACAAACTGGAAGAGCAGGTCGTCACGGAACGGCAATCTGAGAGCCACGTGAATCAGGATTTCTCGGTCGGCGAACTAAAGTTGCCGAACGACACCTCAGTAATCTCATACCAGTTCACTCCCTCCGGTAGCCTTCTTGCCTTCATCATCGAACCCGGTACGCCTCTGCGGGTCGTGAAACTGGCGCTTGGGGAAGAACAGATTTCTCAACTCGCGGACGAAACACGTTCAAAGATCAATGACCGGATCTTCTTCAAAAGCAACGGAAAACGCATATTCGATCTACTACTAAAGCCTTTGGAACTAAAATCGAGGCATTTGGCGATCGTACCCGACAAGCTTCTGTGGCGTATCCCGTTTCAAGCCCTAAGCCCGGACGGGAGCAAATACCTTATAGAAACAAATACCATTTCGTACTCGCCGTCGGTCTATGTGCTAAAGCAAAGCCTCTCGTCGGAGCCGCCTCGCAGAAAGACAATTGCGATCTTTGCAAATGACACCTTCAACAAACAGCGACTCGCCCATGTAAACGACGAAGCGAAAAGCATCGGGGGATTATTCGGAACCGCTCCTGTAATTCGCTCCACGAGGAAGACCTTCATGAGGTCCGCAGCCGACGCAGATATCCTCCATTTTTCGATGCACGCCCAACTCGACAGCGAAGATCCACTTTCCTCCTTTCTCGCCTTCGCTCCGGGACCTGGCGATTCAGGGAAACTCACCGTCAACGATCTACTCGCGCTCCGCCTGAAACCCGGCGGCCTGGCGTTCCTCGCCTCGTGTGACACCAGCAAAGTCCACAACGGCGAAGGCCTCATCAGCGTCCCTTGGGCGATGCTCGGTTCGGGTAGCACGACGATCATCGCATCGCAGTGGGAGGCCACTGACAAATCGACCAACTTTTTCGCCGTCGCGTTCTACGCTGAGTACCTTAAAACACAATCTACATCAAAGGCCATGCAAAAAGCAGCACTGTCTTTGATTCAAAATAAGCAGCAAGGTTTTCATGAGCCATACTTCTGGTCCTCGTTCACGGCGTTGGGCGATTTTAGATGAACCCTAGGTGCCGAATTCGGGCTCCTATCTGCCGACCCTCGAGATTCCTATCCTCGTAACTTTTGCCTGTTTGTGCTATTGTTTTCGGATATATTCAGCGGTTCAGTCGCCAATTTTACCACGCTAAACCCCTGTTCCGCGGCACCCGCATCCGACACTGACGATTTGCAATAACTCCTATGGGCGGAGTGCATCGTTTGATCGGAATACATTATTCCTGACTAGCAGGTTGGAGCAATGTCATTGACGGGGCGCGATGCCGATAACTTTTACTGGCCAATTGGGCCACATTACATCGCTCAAGATGTTTTTAGCCCGGCGATACTTGTGACATCGAGCCAGCTATCACGTGAATTATTCGAGGATCGCCGGTTTCCATCGCCATTGATAGCAACAGAGTCGAGCGTATATGAATTATAAATTCTCAGGCCACGAAACGTTTACTTTTCGGTATGCCTGGTTGCCGAAAGCCTTTCGTGTAATTGAGAAAAACCCTACGATTTTTTCGGACGAGGACGAAGCGATGGTGTCGCTGGGCGTGGGTAAGAACATGATGCGCTCGATCCGGTTCTGGGTCCAGGCGAGCGACGTTGCTAGGCAGTCCGCTGGAAAGCTTGAAATAACCGATTTCGGTCGAAAGCTCTTTTCGGAATTCGATCCCTATCTTGAAGACCGGCGCACACTCTGGCTGATTCACTGGAAACTTTGTTCGAATGATGAGGATCCGCTATTCGCGTGGGATTTTCTGTTGAACAGTTGGCCGCATCCCGAATTCAATCGTTCCGAGATGGTTCAGATCTTCGAGCAGGAAGCCAGAAGGTTGAACCGCACTCTTTCCGTCGTCACGTTGGCCCAACACTTCGACACGTTCCTGCACACCTACATCCCGACGAGAAGCAAGAAAGGCTTGGTGGCGGAAGATAATTTAGACTCCCCACTCGTCGAGCTCGAGCTGATCAAGAAGATCGGTGAGAGTAACATCGGGGAATCCGGTCGGCGGGAACCCGTATACGCATTTCGTCGTGACTCGAAGCCCGATATCACAGCTGAACTGTTCATTTATTGTCTTTTGGATTTCTGGAAGACCAAGCGCCCAAACGAGAAGACGATCACTTTTCGGGATGTCGCGATAACGCGTGGAAGTCCCGGACAGATCTTCAAGTTGCCCGAGTGGGAAATACGTGAGCGTCTCGAAGCGATCGAGAAAGATTCAAACGGGCGGATCAGTTATCTGGATTCGGCTTCCGAGCAGAAGCTTTTCCAGACGTTTGCGTTCGATGATCCGGAAACGGAGCTGCTCTCGTCAATCTACAGACATGAGGTGAGCCATGCCTGAATCGATTTCGGAAGTGTTCAGGGTTCGTGAGCGTTTTCTACGATCTACGCATCTGGAACGCGACTTCGAAGATTCGTCCGCCCTTAGCGGCTATGTGGTGACACCACAAACTCGGGGATATCTGTTACGCCTGTCGTCGGGGTTGAAGGATACCTCTGGACAGCGGGCATGGCGGATAACCGGCGACTTTGGGACCGGTAAATCTTCCTTCGCGCTTTTCACGGCACATTTGTTCGGCGGCCGAAGAGCGGAGCTGCCTAAGCGTCTGCGGGACACGGTCAGGTTTTCGGATTTCCAGAATCACCAGCCTCGGCTGCTGCCCGTACTCATCACCGGCTCGCGGGAACCGCTGGCTATTGCGATCCTCCGTTCGCTTCATCGCAGTCTTTCGGAAACGTGCAAACGCGGTCGTGTCCCCAGCGTCTTGGAACGTATCGCTGCGGAGCTTCACTCTACGTCGGTGCGGATCTCTGAAGACCGAGTTGTCTCGCTGCTGACTGAAGCGAGTGCGTACGTTTCCTCTGCAAACAAAGGTACGGGGATCTTACTCATCCTCGATGAGCTCGGAAAGTTCCTGGAATTTGCTTCTATAAACCCGGATCGCGACGACGTGTTCCTCCTGCAAAGACTTGCGGAAGCGGCTTCGAGAAGCGGCAAAACTCCAATATTCGTTTTGGGGATACTGCACCAGGGCTTCAGCGCATATTCGAACCAATTAAGCCAATCGGCACAAAAAGAGTGGGAAAAGGTTGCGAGCCGATTCGAAGAGCTCATCTTCGACCAGCCGCTCGAACAAACAACCATTCTGGTGGCCGATGCCCTAAACGTTAGGGCGAACAAGTTGCCCACAAGCATTGAAAGGACTGCACGCAGCGATATGCGCAGCCTGTTGAAACTTGGTTGGTACGGTCCTGCCTACACCAAAGACATCTTAGATAATGCCGCTCGCATTTACCCCTTGCACCCTTCGGTCCTTCCTGTCCTCGTCAAGCTTTTCAGCAGGTTCGGTCAGAACGAGCGGTCACTGTTCAGTTTTTTGATCTCGAACGAACCGTACGGACTTCAAGAGTTTGCGGCCCGGTCGATAAACACGGGAGACTTCTACCGCATCCACAACCTGTACGATTATGCCCGCGCCGCATTCGGGCACCGCTTGGGGGTTCAAAGTTACCGGAGCCATTGGAACCAGATCAGCTCCCTCGTTGATAGTTTCCCGGCGTCGGAAACCCACGAACTCGAGGTTCTAAAAACGGTAGGGCTTCTCAACATGCTCGACGCTACGAACCTTGTGGCGAGTGAGGATATCATCCATATCGCATGCGGTGGTAATGCGGAAAAGCGGCAGGGTTCCGTTAAAGAGATTCTGAACAAGCTGCAAAAAACGGATCGGGTTCTGTATCATCGCGGTTCCGCTGGAGGTTACTGTCTCTGGCCGCATACAAGCGTGAATCTGGAAAAGGCGTACGAGGATGCCTCCCGATCTCTCGGGAACGTGTCCCAGGCGGTTGCCCCGCACTTGCAGCGGTATCTTGAGACGCGGCCGATCGTGGCCCGTCGACACTACATTGAAACGGGCAATTTAAGGCACTTTGAGGTCGTGTTCTCGCCCGTTCGTGAACTTTCCGCCCACACAAGACTGGACTACGCACAAGCCGACGGTCGCATCATCGTTGCCCTGTGCGAAACGGAATCGGAACGGATCGAGGCTTTGGAATTTGCCGGGAGCGAGGCTCTAAGCTGTGAGCCGTCGATTCTCCTCGCAATTCCGAAGCCACTGGGCGTCCTGGGTAAACTTTTCGAGGAACTGCAACGTTGGGAGTGGATCTCACGGCACGTGCCTGAGCTTAACAGCGACACTTTCGCGTCCGAGGAGGTGAATCGGCAGATCGAGGCCTCAAGGGAGCTTCTTGGCCAGCGAGTCCATTCCTTTATCGGTTTGAAAGAGTTCAACGGCAAATCGGGATTGCAGTGGTTCAGACAGAATGAAGCCTTGAATATATCGGGCGGGCGCCAACTTTTATCGTATTTGTCCCATGTGTTCGATGGCGTTTATCACTCCGCTCCGATTGTTTCGAACGAGCTTATCAATCGACGTTCGCTAAGCTCCGCCGCGGCCGCGGCGCGTATGCGGTTGATGGAAGGTGTGTTCGGCGCCGCAACTAAACCGTATCTAGGGGTTGATCCGTCGAAGAAACCTCCCGAAATGTCGATGTATCTGTCGCTTTTTAAAGAGGGCAACATCCACCTTCAGGGCGAAGAGGGTTTCAGAATTGTAGTTCCGCCGGCCCGCAGCGACACGTGCAAATTGCGGCCCACTCTCAAATACCTGTTGGAGTTCCTAAAATCGCAGCCCGATAAGCGAGTTAAACTTTCCGAGGTTTTTTCGGCGATGCGGAGCCCGCCTTATGGCGTTCGTGATGGGTTAGCTCCATTGCTGCTGGCGATCTTCGCATCGGTGCATGAGCAAAGCATCGCATTTTACGACAAGGGCGTTTTCATGAGGCAAATGAGCAGTCTCGATCTGATGAGACTCGTTAAAGTGCCCGAGGATTTTGAGATCCAATTTTGCCAACTCAGTGGCGTACGATCGGATCTGTTCGACAGGTTAATACAAGTGCTCGGGATCCGGTCGTTCGATAGGAATCGAACCGATCTCCTCGATGTCGTTCGACCTCTGTGCGTTTTCGCCGCGGAACTGCCGGCGTACACGCGGAAGACGGGCAAACTAACCGAGAGGACCGCAATGGTTCGGAGGAGCCTGTTGACCGCAAGGGAGCCGGCCCGTCTGTTGTTCGAGGACCTCCCGAAAGCCTGCGGATATTCCCCTTTCTTAAGTACCACACGTGTCGCCCACGGCCAGGTGGAGCACTTCGCCGAAGCGCTCAGGGAGTCGATGGCGGAGCTAAAGGCGGCATACCCGGAATTGCAGGCCCGGATGAAAAACGCGATCGTGGAATCGTTCGACCTCGACGGTGGACAGCTTTTCCCGCATATCAGAGAAATTCTTGCTCAACGCGCACGGCCTCTCTTGATCGGTGCGATCGAACCGCGGATAAAAGCCTTTTGCCACCGATTGACGGATCTTCAACTTCCGGAGGATTCCTGGATGGAGTCGCTGGGCAGTCTTATCTGCTCTATGCCTCCCAATAAGTGGGCAGACCTTGATGAAGGCAAGTTTTATGACGAGTTGAATTCTCTGTCGGCCAGGTTCCGAAGGTTGGAGAGTATCAGTTTCCCCTCCGATATCCAGTCAAGCTCCGACACGGCGCTGCGAGTTGTGATAACGGCGACAGGCGGCGATGAACGCGATCGAGTGATCCATATTTCTCGGGAGGACGAGGAGCCGATCGAAAAACTCGAGGCGGAGCTTACCAAGATCATCAGCCAGAATCGGCGAGTCGGGATCGCGGCCGCCGCTCGAGCGTTTTGGAAGGTCCTCGAGGGCGAAGAAAAGGAGGTGACGGATGGCGAAATCCCCACGGCACATTCTTAGCCTATCCGGCGGGAAGGACAGCGCAGCGTTAGCTATTTACATGCGCGATCGGGTTCCGGAAATGGAGTACATTTTTCATGACACGGATAAGGAGCTTCCCGAAACGTACGAGTATCTCGGGCGCCTGGAAGCGCTGCTGGGAAAACCGATCCATAAAACAGCGCCGGAACACAGCTTCGATAAGTGGCTCGACGTGTTCGGCGGGATGATCCCATCCAATCACCGCCGATGGTGCACGCGAATGCTCAAGCTCAAACCGTTCGAAGACTACATAGGCGACGAAAAAGTGTTCAACTACGTAGGGCTCCGAGCCGATGAAGAGCGGGAGGGGTACATAAGTCACAAGTCCAACATAACCACGATCTATCCGTTCAGGGAGGATGGCTTGGTGAAGGCGGACATAATCGAGATCCTTGAAGCGTCCGGGCTGGGGCTGCCAACCTATACGCGGTGGGGACGCACTCGGTCGGGGTGCTATTTCTGCTTTTACCAACAAAAGATCGAATGGGTCCGGTTGAAACAGGAGCATCCGGATCTTTTCGAGAAGGCTAAAGAGTACGAGTACGCGAATCGGAAAAACGGCAATGCATTTTACTGGAACGGCGACGAACCGTTGGAATCGCTTGAGAAGCCCGAACGCATGGCGCAGATCGTAGAGAACTGGGAGAAACAGAGAGAGCGCTCTCGAAGGAGCGCTTCAACCCTAGTCAGTATTCTGGGGGGAGACTTTGAAGAGGAGGAGGAGCGAGAGGGGTGTTTAATATGCCAAATATAGTAAGGTAGGGCGTTTCCGAAATTGTTCATCCTCATCCAAGGCATACCACTTTCAACTCCAAACAACGACAGTGCAACTAAAGGCTGAGAATTGGATCCGTTTTCTACGACAGTACGGACCGGTCCCCAAGAACGACAACATGTACGACGAGCGCGTTCTCAGCTCCGCGACCCGCGCGGGCGTTGAGCCGATCTCGTTCGAACATCCGAGATATAAGGATATTCTCAGCTGCTTCACGGATGAGCCCCGGCGGTCGGTTATCTTGACCGGCACCGCGGGCGACGGGAAGACGAACCTGGCTCGAAAAGTATGGTGTGCCATCCATTCGAACAATACGGAATCCTTCGAGGAGCCGTACCAAAAGGTTGCTTTCAGCAGCGTCGACGGCAAGTCGCGAACGATACACGTTATTAAGGACCTAAGCGAGATCGCCCCGCAGGGTACCGGGCGATGGGACCCGGCGCGGGAAGAGATCCTGCAGCTTTTTTGTAGATCCATATTCGAGGAAGACTCCACGGAGCTGTTCCTGATCGCCGCCAACGACGGGCAATTGATAGAGTCGTGGCGGAAGCTCGAAGAGACCGATGTGGTCCTGCGCACCAGGGAGTTGTTGGAAACGCTACTGGTCGAGGATCGGCAGGAAGACACCGGCGCCCACTTGAGCCTTTTCAATTTGAGTCGAGGAAGCACAGCGGAAATGTTCGACCTCGCGCTGGCGGCGTTTCTCGCGCATGAAGGATGGGACGCATGCAAAGCTCTCGCTTCGAGCGAGTATTCATTTTTCGGACCATCGTGCCCGATACGACACAATTACGAATTGCTCCAAACCGCTCTGCTTCAGCAACGGCTCCGAAGTCTTTTCGAACTCTGCGATCTAAACGGCCTGCACGTCGCGCTTCGCGATATTCTTCTGCTCTTATCAAACGCGGTGCTCGGGCATTCAGGCGTCAGGGAGCGACTGATGACACCGAAAGATGTCGGAGAGATCATCAAGGATCGAACGGTGGCCAAGGCGAGCATATATAACAATATATTTGGCGGCAATTTAACCGAGTCGCGTAGAGAATCACTTGATCTTTTCGATTATCTGAATCGTTTTCGTATCGGATTTGAAACTTCGAACAAGATCGACGACATACTGATCTTCGGAAGCGCAGACGAGCGGCTCAGCCCGTACTTCGATGAGCATCTGAGAGCGGACAGATTTTACGGAGCCGACGAGAGTTACTTCGCCGCTCAGCGGGAATATATTGAGGGATCCGACGAAGAAGGGGCTGCCGCATCGGCCTTCCTGGAGATGCTGGTCAGCCAGCGTCGCGGTTTGTTTTTTAAGATCCCGAACAGTGAGAGTGAGGAGCTCGCCTTCTGGAAACTTACGGTTTTCAACTATGCCGGTGAGTATTTGGAACGCGTCGTAAAGGTCATCGAGAACGGATCCAAAGTTGAACGGCCCATATTGTTCAGGCTCGTTCGAGGGCTCAACAGGGTATTTACGGGAATGCTGGTCAACAGCGAGCGGGAGTTGTACCTCGCGACGAGCCTATCTTACTCCAACGCGAAAGTGAGCCGGATGCTCGAGGAGTACATCAGCGTGCCGCCGCGCCTGGGCGAGCGTGTCGAAATTGTTAGCGGGCACGACAGGATCCCCCGGATCTCCGTGGAACTCGCGCCCGGTATTGAGTGCCACCTGCAGCTCAATCTGACCCGCTACGAATTCTTGAGCCGCGTAGCTGAAGGTGCTCTCCCTTCCAGTTTCTCCAAAGAATGCTACGAAGATCTGCTGGCTTTCAAAACGCAGATCCTGACCAAGCTGGACGAGCGGCGGGCTCTGCAAGATCCTGAGGAGGTTTCGGCTCTCAACTTCAAACTGCTGGAACTGGATGACTATGGAAATCCGTCGATAAAATCGGTGGAGGTGTTGGATGCTTGATCTTACCGCGGTCGCACCACCGCCCCACGCGGCGGATCATAACACCTCGATGTGGGTGGATGAACAGATCTGGGGTCACCGGCTTTGGGACAGCCAGAGCCCGTGGCTGATTTTCCTTGAGTTCCTGAATGTTGCGGAAGCACGCCTCCGCGAGGGGCGTCTCCTTGACGAAGGCGAGGGATTCGCATCCCTCGTGTATCGGCCGTACCGACGGATGGCTCTCCGCAACCTCCTTTTCAACAACGAAGCGATAACGCGAATTGCGGAGAATCATCGGGACAGCAACGAAGCATGGACGCAATGGCTTTCTTGGATGAGCGATAACGTGAAGGGCGTCACCGATCTCGAACGGGACTATTCGTTCTTGAAGAACAGGTTCGCTTCCTTTAACGAATTCGCGATGTTGATCGGTATGCTTCGGGGGTCCGCGGTCGAAAGCGCGAGCAATAAACGCTGGACTTCGAAGTTCGTTTTCCCGTTCGGTCCGTCCGCCCTTTACGTGGACCTGAACATCAGCGCGGCCACAGGTAAAGCCGGGCGAGAATACATCAACTTCGGCCGCACCGGAGAACTCCTTTACATGATGTTGTGGCGGTCAAATCAGCGCGAAAGACTGAAGCCCCACTTGGAGACGCTACTTAAGGGCGACAACGCCTGGAATCAGCTGGTGAAGCTCCTGCAGCCAGGCGCCGACGACGGCGACCTGGACGCGCCGGGGAGAAGTTGCTATTTGCCGTACCCCTCGCACATCTGCTTCGATAAATTGGGCGAGGATTGGCTCAACATTCTCAAATTGAATTTACCCGGCTTCGACGCCTTACCGCACCTGGTGACGCTTGCTGCTTTCCATATCATGCTTTACAAGCTTACGGTCGCCTCGGATTGGTGCAACCTGAGACGGCCGCATATGATCTGCGAAGTCGTTGCTCCGAAGAAGACGATCGTTCGGGAACTATCGATCGGTAACCATACGGAAAATGACATGCTTTCGAGGCGGGCGATCAACGCTTACATCGACGCGATCGAGAACTCCAGCGAATGGAAGACGGCCGCGGCGGAGCATGGAGCGTTTCAAAAATGCAGCGAGATCCTTGAACAAAGGGTGCTATGGGGTCAAGACTACGACGGTCCGAACGATCCGCAAGCTCTGATCAACGATTTCCGCGAACTGGCACAAAAACGGCATTCCCAACATGTCGCGAATGTCCACAGGATCTACGGAAAAGGCGCCGGACTGGTATCCAAACGGGGAACCAACAAGTTGCGCTACGCACCGACGGACGGGCTTTTGAAAACTCTTCTTTACGCAAACGTGGGAAAACGCATGGAGTTTGGGGAGTTCCTCGCTCTCATGTACGAGCGTTATGGACTGATCGTGGGCGATCTCGAGGTCGAAAAGGTGCTCGCGAAGGAAGAGTTCGACAAGAAAGCATTCCAGGCCAACGCCCGCCGGCTGGAGCAGCGCTTGGGAAGCCTGGGTTTGCTAAAACGCCTGTCCGACGGCTGTGCTTATGTTGAAAATCCTCACAGGAGGAAAGTCGCGTGAAGAGCTCTGAATTGATCGGAAAAGTTGCCGCTCTGTATCTGCGACGGAAGGTCGACAGTGAGACCGGTTCGAGTGATCAACTTGGCGGAACGGCGCGCTTTATAATCGACTGTCTAACCCCGGAGGAAATCGCTTCGATCTGCAACGCCATTCTTGGCGAACCGGATCTTTCTCAGAAGTTCGAGATCAGACTCCCGCGAAGGTATCTGGATGGACAACCGCTTCCTCCCGAAGTCCTCACAGACGAGCGTGCGACATTTTTCCGCAACGCCGCGACGGACAAACCCGCTCTGCTCGTCGCAAACACCGGCGACGACGAACAACAATCGTTGAAGCATTTCGAACCGGTAGGGAGCGCTCAGCTTCTGGAAGATCCTGATCTGTGGACTCGGATCGTTCGGGACGGCGCTGCGATCCCGGATGAGCACGTAATTTGGTGGAATCGTGCGCTCGCCGGATTAAGAGAATTGCGGATGTTCTCGCTGGACTGGTTCGCCAATTACGTTCTGTTGACGCATCGAGCCATAGTCGAAGAGGGCGAGCCTGTGCTGAACGCATTAGGGCAGGCACTTCCCGCACTTCGCATTTTCAAAGACTCGACGTATTTCCGTGTCCTGAATGACAAGACCGCCCGCCACGCGTCGCGGTACAAGAAACTATACGAAAACGCTTTTAAGAAACGGGCCGGTTATCTGTTGAAACAGACGCCGACGCAGCTACTGCTGAGCGAAAAGGAGTTGCGATCGACGTTCGAGCGCGTCCAGGAAAGCATCCCTCAACCGATACACCCTTTAATCCTTAACTATATCGAGTCGGATGTGGGTTGGAACGAGGCGGCGGCCGAACTGGGAGAATGCGAATGGGAATCGGTCGCACCGTTGTTCGACGGATTCAAGCGGGAAAAGTTCAACCTGGGGGAAAAGACACTCGACTTTTTCGACGAACGAGGCGAGGGACTCCTCAGCGAGGATGAACTGGATTATCTGACGCGCTTGAAGGCCCGGCGTTCGTCGGCATCCGAGGAGGAGGAAGATCGGAGGTTCTACGAGGATCATCGGACGGAGTTGAAACAGGATCGGAAATTGAAATCCGCCTGGGATCGCTTCGTTTTCGGGAAACCGGTCGAAACCGACGACTTTCTTGTCGGCATGGCACGGTGCCTTGAGCGCCTCTTCAGCCAGGAAGCGCCCGACGCGAAACGGCGCATTACGATAAGGTGCGATCGCGCGACAAAAAAGGATCTTCGCGAAGACCTGAACGTTACCGCGGGATTGTTCTTCGCGTTTCGTTATAGAGGTTTGCGCGAGCTTCTTGGCCCGAAGGTCAAGTGGGAGGTCGGCAAACTTTTCGAGTACAGCGATCTCGTCGACGAGTGGAAACTGGCGGGTAAGAAGACAAATCAGTCGAGCTCCGCGGCGGCACTCCAGCTGGCATTCAAGATCGAACTCGATGCGGAGTTGCCGGGCGATAGACTTGAGAAATATGTGACACAGCTGGTCTGGAAATTCGACCCGGAAACCGTCGCGACCCAGATCGTCGACGATTGGGGGCGACTGGTCGAACACCCTTTGGTCAGCTGCACCGCGAACCGGAACCCGACGAACACCAAGGGCCAGTTCCAGTCGGTGGATTTGTCCAAGGCGAAGACCTTCATGGCGGCATACGCGAAGGAGCACGGCTCGTTCGTCGCGGTGTACAAGAAATCGGCCGATCTGGAACTGTTGTGGCGGGCAAATCTGGTCCAAGCCCGCGAGCAGCAATTGATGTCGGTGGAAACCGCGGAGCGGTTGGCAATGCTGTTCGACCGATTCGTGGAGGTCTATTCCCGGGCGATCCGCGAGGTTCAAGAAGTCGGGTTGGCGACAGACGCGTTAACCCAGCAAGTCCGCGAATACTCCACTCTGCTGGAAACGCTTTGTCTTGATGCCAAAGGGGACAGGAATCGGGAGCTTCTCCTGTTGCCGCTGATGCGGATCGGTGCCGTGGCTGTTGATGGCGGCCGCACGGCGGCCGTCGTTGCCCCGTGGCACCCGTTCCGGTTGGCGGCGATAAGGCGGAAGGCGGAACTGCTGGCCGGACTTGTTCGGGAACTCCTCACAGCCAAGGAGATCGACTTCGGCGATCCGCGTCTCTATTTTAAGGATCTGGAGCAAGAGCTGAAGCACCCCTTTTACCCGGAGGTGGTGCTCGGCTGGAACCAAAAGCAACCTGAGGTCCTCGTTCTGGCCGACACCGTTGGGGACTACAGCTTGCACGAACCCCCGCTCGCGGGCAATGACGGATTCGACGACACGAACGAGAACCCCACGGAGGCGGCGAACGGGGTTGTGTCTCTCGTGAGGCGTTACCTTGATTTGTACCCGCACGAACAAGCTGATTTATCGGTCGTCTTGTACAACTGCGATTCGGCCAGACTGCCGCAGGCTGTAGTTGACAAGATCGGAGACGCTTACAGCGATGAAGACGACGTTCGGTGCCAGATCATCCTCCGTCATCGCGATGCGAAAACGTTACGATCCCTGTACGAGAAGATCGTGGAATCCGCGGACTCCGATGCGGATTCTTACAGTGCGAGCGAAGCGACTCGCGACTTCATGGCCAGGCTGAGGATCGGGATAATGGCCGATCAGGCTCCCGTTCCTTCGAGCGAGGACGCCAGACCTAACGACCTCGTGTTTTCCCAGGATGTTATCGCTCGCCACGCGAAGCTGGAATGGTATCCGGAAACGGCCAAACCGGAGAACTTGGAAAAACTTGTCCCGCCCAGGTGGTCGCGGCGACGTCCGTCATCCATCGATGACATGAAATCGGTCGTTTACTTATGCTGCCCCGTCCAATCCTCCGAGGGGTGGGCGTTTCTGACAGCGCTTACCACATTCCTAAAGGGTGACTGGGACGGCGACACGTCGCGCCGCCTGTTGCCGGCACGCGAACTCGACTTCCGCAGCGTTGAGACGTCGAGGATATTCGACGAAACCCACAACCTTGCGAACTGGGTCGTGAACTATGACGAACTGCTCGATCGGAGGCAACTCGCGAACCAGAACGTTCGGGTGATCCGCTATAAGCAGTCCGCGACCCAAGGGCGCAACGTGATCATCTCCTCAAAGGCCCCGCTCGGCCTGCTCCGCTCGATAGTCCTCAGTCGGATCAAGGACTTGAACCTTGGGCTCGAAGCACCGGAGGAAAAACGTCTTGCGGAGAAATTCATCGATGACGCTAAAGAGATCAGCGGGGATATCGTTCTGCGCGCGGCGAAAAGAGGACGAAGCGCGAGTGAGCTGATGGGCGTCGTCCTGAGCCAGTTCCTTATCCGCCAGGAGCTTGGCGCTGAGCGTTCGTTCGGGTGGTACTTCCTGGACGACTATGCGGAATGGCTGGGTCAACGGGAACAACAGATTGCGGACTTGCTGGTCCTGAGTCCCGAACAGCTTCAACCGAGCGACAACGTTCGCCGCCTGGCGTTGATAGTGTCCGAGTCGAAGTACATCGATGCGGGAAGTCTGTCGGCGAAGCGAAAGGAATCACAAAAACAGCTGCGCGACACAGTAAGGCGGATCACCGATGCTATCTTCGGCAATCCTAAGCGGCTCGATCGGGAGTTGTGGCTCGCAAGATTGTCGGATCTGATCCTCGACGGGGTCAAGGTCCCGGCGATCGCGAGTGTGAATCTTGCGGACTGGCGGCGTGCCATCCGTGACGGAGATTGTGAGATCTTCGTTCGGGGCTATTCGCATGTTTTCGTTTCCGGCCCCAGCGACGCGAGCGATTGCTCGGACTTTGCAAGAATCGCTGATGTGGAAGAGTCGTTTCAGGAGGTATTCGACCGCGCAAAAGTACGGAATCTGGTGCTCAAGTATTTTCAGGACGAGAACCCACTCGATGTCCGAAAACAGTTAACGGAAGAGAGAATATGGGACTACCAGAAATACCAGCAGCCCATCGCGAGTTCTCGACCGGTTTATGTTCCGACGGAGCCGATCGATACCCCAATGCCATCGTCCGCGAAATCGGCATCGGCGGGAGAACCCGACCCCGCCGTCAACGATTCCCAAGCTCGAACGGGCCACGCCGAGCCCGAACCTCTTGGGCGCGCCTCGGCGTCCGGCGCGGATTGTTCGCAGGATCCGGTTGTTGATCTTCCGCCGAAAACTGAAACTAGCCGCAAGTGGACTTACCCTCGGATCGAACAGCTTCTTGAAGCCGCCCATGGCACTTCGTCACAAACCGACGACGATGAAGCTTGGCTCAAGCAGATCGAGAGTCGGACGAAAGCGGCCCTTCAGCAATTTCAGCTTCGGTCGAAGCTCGAGAGCGCGTTACTGACCCCTAACGCGGCGCTCCTGAAGTTTGCCGGAAGTTCTGATTTGACGGTGGAGCAGGTGTCAAAGAAGCGTTCCGAGTTTCTAACCACTTACGGCATCAACGTCATCTCCGTTCGACCGGAGCCGGGGCTGGTGTCGATCTCCGTCGAACGGCCGAATCGTCAGGTTATTCAGTTGCAGGAATTGTGGAAGCGATGGCACCCTGATTCGGAAAATGGGAACCAGGAGCTGCTTATCGCCGTTCGCGAAGACGATAACAATCTACTCTACCTTTCCCCTGGGAAAGAGCACGCCCCGCACACCCTGATCGCCGGCTCCACGGGGAGCGGAAAATCAGTTTTGATGCAAAACATTATTTTGGGGATAGCGGCGACGAATACGCCGGCGCAAGCCGAAATTGTTTTGGTAGATCCGAAGCAGGGGGTGGACTATTTCCAGTTTGATGGGTTGCCGCATATCCGAAACGGCATCATCGACGACCAGTCGGCGGCGCTGTCACGGCTCGAATCGCTGGTTTCGGAGATGGATAGGCGCTACTCGCTGTTCAAGGAATCCAGGACGAACAGTTTGCGTGCGTATAACAGCAAAGCGTCCGAGTCCGAGCGCCTGCCGGTCATCTGGCTGGTGCACGACGAATTCGCCGAGTGGATGATGGTGGAAGACTATAAAGCCGGCGTCTCGAACCTCGTAGCGCGCTTGGGTGTGAAGGCGCGCGCGGCCGGTATTTATTTGATTTTCGCGGCCCAGCGCCCCGATGCAAATGTAATGCCGATGCAGCTACGTTCCAACCTCGGTAACCGACTCATTCTTCGCGTCGATTCCGAAGGAACCTCGGAGATCGCGCTCGGCGAGAGGGGAGCAGAACGGTTGCTAGGGAAGGGGCACCTGCTGGCAAATCTGGAAGGCTCCCCGCTGTGCTACGCTCAGGTTCCGTTCGTCGATTCGTCCTTCATGGAGGAGTTTACCCGCGTTACGGGAACGTGACCGCGTTCATGCGGATCCCATGGTCCGGATCTGTTTCCGCACACACGCGGTTGTTCAGCTCGGCGTCCCGATTGTGTCCAGTTTCGGACAAGGCTTGCTCGGCCTTTTAAGCGGGCCTCCAAGTGCGTTCCCACCGAATGATCAGGATGAAAGCTCGACCATAAATGTCGAATCTCGCCCGCATATTCCTGGCCCTGTTCCGCTTTGGGTTAAAAAGCCTTCCTTTGTACGGACCATTCCGCAGTGATACTTGTCGAACTGTAAAAAATAAGTTATCAAATTATACGGATTGATGGTAACATGGTTTTGCACAGTAACACTCGTGATGTTACTGTGCACATTAGATGTTATCATGCTGATTCTATGGTACAGAAGGCCATCTATGGTTTACAAGACTACTTAGGGGAAACGCTCGGTCTTTCGATCAAGATCGAACCCTGGATCGGCCGAAGTAGCCTCCCGCTCTTTCTGAGGGACCGTTACGAATTCTACGAGGTAACCATACTTGAGCGGCCTTTTCTCGCTCTCGTCGAAATCAACCCGGAAGAGAACACGCCAGGTGCAATAAGAAAGCACTTCGAGCAAGTCCGGAAGAATTGGAACATCGACTCGATCTATATCACGCCGTCGATGCCTGCATACAATCGTAAGAGATTGATAACCCACAAGATCCCTTTTATTGTTCCCGGCAATCAAATGTACCTGCCGGATCTTGGTGTTGATCTACGGGAGCATATTGCCAGAACTAGGCTCTCACGAAGCTCGGCAAAACTCAGCCCCTCAACCCAAACAGTTGTCCTTTTCGCGTTGCTATGTGGGACCGATCTGGTGTTCACCCCTTCAACCTTGGCGGACAAACTTCCATATTCCCAGATGACGATGAGTCGAGCTTTTGACGAACTCGAAATGCTAGGACTCGGAAAGATCGAAACGGAAGGGCGGGAACGGGTGCTACATTTTGAAGGCGGCAAGAGGCAGCTTTGGGAATCGTCTAAAGGTACCCTCTCAAGTCCTGTGAGGAAACGCTTTCATATACGATCGGCAGGACAACACGTCGTCGGTGTCCGCTCGGGGCTGACGGCTCTTTCGCACTACAGCATGTTGGCGGAGCCCGCCAATCCGGAGTATGCACTCAGCCCGAAAGAGTGGAAGGAGTGGCGGGGTTCCGAGAAGGTTGAGACATTTCTTGTACCGGACCTTGATTCGAGCCATATCACGATCGAGGTTTGGAACTACGACCCTAAGATTTTTGCAGAAGCTGGGACTGTCGACCGATTTTCCCTGTACTTGAGTTTGACGTATCAGAAGGATGAGCGCGTCGAAGCTGCCCTAAAGGAAATGATTGAGAATATCGAATGGTGAAAGGGATCGAAAAATTCAAAGAACACTTTGCAGGATTTGAGGACAAATACATACTGATCGGCGGTTCCGCATGCCAGCTGGCAATGGCGGACGTAGGGGTCGACTTCAGAGTGACAAAGGATCTCGACATCGTGATCGTCGCCGAAACGCTCGATCCGGCATTCGTGAAGCGATTCTGGGAGTTCGTCGAAGCGGGAGGATACGAGTCGCGTCAGAAGAGTACAGGTGAACGGCGCCTATATCGGTTTCATTCGCCCCGGAATGACTCGTATCCTTATATGATCGAATTGTTCTCGCGAGTCCCTGACGCGATCTCATACGAAGGTGAAGGCCGATACACGCCGCTCCCCGTGGGTGAAGAAGCGTCAAGCCTTTCTGCACTATTGATGGACGATACTTATTATGAATTGGTTCACGGGGGAACCGTTGTAGTTGACGGCCTGCCGATCCTCAAGCCTGAATACATTGTTTTGTTGAAAGCAAAGGCGTGGCTGGACCTGACTGAAAGGCGGGGGGACGGCGAGACCGTAAAGGGTGACGATATAAAGAAACACAAGAACGACCCTTTCCGGCTGTTTACAATCCTTTCGCCCGAACTGCGAATTGATATTGCGGAAGAGATCCGTGCGGACTTTGGCAGATATCTCGAAGCGATGACCCAAGAGACTATCGACCTGCAGAATCTCGGGATTCGCGGAATGGAACTCGAAGAGGTGATAAACAGCTTTCGACTGATTTACGGGATCGAGGCATCTTGATTCGACTGTCGGCCCTGAGTTAAATCAGGCTTCCAAGTCTTCTTCAGCGCATTGAATGTACTCGCCAAAAATGCGATGGAATTCATCAACCTCGCGACATGGAATCGAGGCGCATTCCATTAAAGTAAGAGCTGTGTTTCTTGGGGGGTACGCGTGGGGCTCGGCACGCCATTTTCATCCATAGTGATCAATTTGAGCTTTGTTAGTCTTGTCTTCATAGTTCCTAATGGGACCTCGAATACGCTGGCTAATTCGCCGATCGATCTCCACCCCGAATACAATGGCCGACTGTCGAGGATCTCAAAAAGTCTGTCGCTTGGTATTGTGATACACCGTGAAAAATGTTCCGCCTGCCAAAACATCCACTCAGGCTCGAATTTATCATTCAAGTCCCGCAGGTCCTGATTCGCTTTTGGGTCGACAATGGCGATCTTAACCAGTTGCTCCTGGGCTTTCTTAAGGGCTAACTGATGTTTCCGTACGTCCTGGCTGGATAGGCCATACTGAGCCCATGAATTCTTATGTAAAAAGTTTGGCGGCTTTGAATCGTCGTCCTCGAACAGCGAAGGGTGATTAGCGGTCGCAAAATAACTGCAATGGCCGAGGACCAAATGTCCGATCTCGTGGCAAAGGCAAACTCGGTAAACGTCGGGGCGAGTCTCAAAAAGGTCCTGGTAGTTTTGATTGATCTGGATCAGGTCATCCACGCCAGGGTCTATCCTCGCGAAGCAAGAGGAGGAATCCGTTTCGTCAAAGAAGTCCCACTCCGTAGAAATGTCGAGCCAGTCGACGAACCGATCGACGTCCAAAACATCGTTGTGGTGCGCAAGATGCTGGCGAAACGCCCGACTAAAATTAAGGGCTATCGAATCGACCACATCATGCTTCGTGAACTCGGTAAGCCGTGGTGTTTGTATGCCGTGCGTGATCATTTCATTTGTTTCGACTCTCGTCTGGCGAGTTTCTTCGCCTCTTCCTCCGCTTCACGTGCGATAGCCTCTAGCTTCTCGGGCGTCAAAACGATCGCGGCCTTAAATAATTTGCTGAATGATCCTTGTCTGGCCGGATCCTCTTTCGCCGCTTGAGCTAACTGCTCCAGTACGTCAGTCGAGCGCCCCGCAGCAAGCAAAAGCGCATCCCTCTCCGCATCCTCACAATTCAATCCGGTAACGATCTTTTCAATTGTCTCGGTGGTGGGGTTGTAGCCCAATCGATCATTCTCGAGTTTCGAATAGTAACTATAGTCCATCGAAATGGCGTTCGCGACATCGCGCTGCGTCAGCCCCTTGTCGCGACGAATCTTTTGAAGGGTTTTTCCAAAGGTCATAAGAAAAGCGGAAAATAGAGGTTGACAGTCCACCTCCATTTCCTTATATTTAGTGGACAGTGGATGTCCATTTTATAGCAGGGCGTCCCGAAACGCAACGACTTATATAAAAGGAAACAGCAATGAGCGAGCAAGAGACAACCAAAAAGGAAATGGGACCGAAGAGGATCAAGTTCTTTATCGATAAGGAGCCGTTTGAGACAGCGGAACGTCAGCTTTCTGTCCGATCCCTGCTTGTTGATTTCGCAAAGGAAGATCCCCAAACGACGACCCTGGCGTTAAAGGACGGTAACGAGTACAGGAAATACGGGGACCTGAATGAATTGGTGACCATGAAAAGCGGTATGAGATTTGTGGTGTTTCACAATGATCCAACTCCCGTGTCGTAGAGGTATGGTGATGTTCGGACCAGAACGATTACTGTCAGACGTGCGAAACCTGGGCTTCGAAGCGGAGATATCCAAGGGTCGCGACAACAACAGTTTTGTTGTCATCCGCGGCTATGAAGTGCTCCTTGGCCGATTCGCCGGTCGAATCGTCGATCTCGGAATTATGGCGCCCCCCGATTATCCTCGCAGCGTGGCGTCGGCAATTCACATCAAGGCAAACCCGCAACTACTCGAAAAAACTGACACAGTTCCGAATGTCCGAAACATCACCGACAGCGCTTTAGGTGAGGAGTGGCGTTACTGGAGCAAGAACTTCAATTGGACCGGGGATCACAGCACGCGACGTCTGATCTCCCAAATAAATACTATTTTCAAAGATGCCTAAGGAATTCAGCATTGCCATGCCGCAGTCGGTCGGTGACGTTTTGCGGGGTCATCTTATCCGGGATGATTACGAAGAGGATTTGAGCTTTGCTTTATGGACGCCATCCTACGGTAGTAATCGGCTCACCGCACTCATACATTCCCCTATCCTGCCGACCGAAGGCGATCGCCAGCGTCACGGGAATGCGAGTTTTAATCCGCAGTACTTCGAGAGGGTGTGCAGTCTTGCGTTAAGGGAGGCGGCCGGAATCGCCTTCCTGCACAGTCATCCGGGAAGCGGTTGGCAAGATATGAGCCGGGACGATCTGAACGCCGAGTTGAAACTCTCCGGCGCGACTATGGGGCTTACCGATCTCCCACTGGTCGGACTCACGGTAGGCCACGATGGCACATGGAGCGGGCGCTTCTGGACGCACGTTCACGCGAAGGGCTATGAGCGAAAATGGTGTAGGAACGTTCGCGTCGTGGGCGGACGATTACAAGCATTTTTTTCGGATCAGCTGGCCCCAAAGCCCGAATTTCGCAACTTGTTCAAACGCACAGTTACGGTCTGGGGGGAAGAAAATCACGCAAATCTCGCTCGGCTGCGAATCGGCATCGTCGGCTTAGGAAGCGTCGGGAGCATGGTGGCTGAGAGTCTCGCAAGAATGGGATTTGAGAACTTCGTTCTGTTGGATTTCGACGAGGTGCAGCCCCACAACCTTGACAGGTTGCTCGGTGCGATGGAAAAGGATATAGGGAAACTAAAAATTGACGTCGCGGAACGTCAAATACGGAGATCCGCGACCGCTCGCCATCCGGTTATTGCCAAAATACCTTTCAGCATCGCCGAAGAACCGGGTTACAGGGCGGGTCTCGACTGTGACGTTCTGTTTTCGTGTGTCGACCGCCCGCGACCCCGCTACATACTAAATCACTTCGCCTACTCACATCTCATCCCGGTTATTGACGGTGGTGTCGCAGTGAGATTCAAGGGTGGCGAATTTTCCGGCGTCGATTGGCAACTTCAAACAGTTGGGCCTGATCATCCGTGCTTGAGTTGCCTGGGCGCGTTCGATATGGGCGATGTCGCAACGGAGGTCGAGGGTAAACTCGATGATCCGTCATATCTCCAGGGCCTTGCCAACGATCATCGTTTCAAGCGGAATGAAAACGTATTTCCTTTCAGCTCGAACCTTGCATCCTTGGAAGTACTACAGCTTATATCCCTCTCAACCGGTATCGCCGGCATCTCCGACTTTGGCGTTCAGCGGTTCCGATACTTGCCCGGAATTCTCGACGCAGATACTGAGAGGACATGCCTTCGTGATTGCGAGTTTACTTCGATGATCGCACAGGGTGACAGACATTTTGCTTTGTTCGGTCGCGATATTGGGGCCGAGTTAGCACGTGCTCGCCAAACGAGCAATAAATCCAAATCAAAAAGGAGCGCATAGAAAATACATGGCAGTCCGAATCACTTGTATAAACAAAGACAACGGGTATCACGAGAATCCGCATGAATCCATCGAGTGGCTAGGCTGGATCAACGAGCAGACCAATAAGAGCGGTCGATCAAGCCGCCTCGACATGTATGACTTCGTGTCGAAGCAGGGCGGGCAGGCATTCGTTAGAGACAGCCACGGAAATGTTGCTTACGTCCACGGCGCAGTATCAGCTACGGGCAACCCCTACGTCCGAACGGCCAGCGACGGGAAATGGACGAACAACCTGCTTTCGTTGCCGGAGTGTGTTTGAGGAGATGCGAACGGCATATCTGCAGTAGGTCTGTCTGGTGTTGCAACAGCCCCTCAGCGGCCCCGCCGGGAGCTGGTTGTCTGAAACGCGCCGCTGCGAATCTCGTTTCACCGGTGGCTTGACGTTATTCAAGATGATCCGCGTTCAACATGACGTCCCTCCTCGGCGGTTCTTTCAGAATGTAGTTGCCTTAACCTCTGCAGCCTTTCGTTGTAGGATGAGCCCTTTTCGACAATGTGGTAGTCCTGATGCCTCAGGTAGTGCTTTTCGGGGACGTTGCTGTCCTTCGCCCATCCCAACCCCGCGTGGATCGATTCACGGTCTTGACCCGCCGTATCGCGTTCCGTCGCGTTCGCCGCGCGCAAGGTATGGAACGTGACATCGTCGCTCACGCCCGCTCGACGGAACAGATCTTTGATCAGATTATAGTAGTTCGTTGTATTGAACACTTTTTCGTCGTCATCGCGTTCGAAAACGCCCGCCGCTTCCATCTCGTCGTAAAGCCAGGTCGAGATGTCGACCGTCTTGGTGTGGATCTTATTTCGGGAATCGTTCATCACAAGCTTGATCACGCCGATCCGCTTCGCATCGTCGGTTCTCAACATCCCGCGCGTAACGTTCCGCAGTTCATCTATCCGTAACCCGGTTGTGTAGCCGCCGATCAGCGTTAGGCGCATGTGCGAACGGTCTCGCTTCCATCGGTTGCACTTCGGAACTTCATAGCACTTATCCAGCACGCGCATAAATTCCTCAAAGGAGATATACGCCTGCTTCGGGTTCTCCTTGGCGACGATGTTCTTGAACGAAATGTGGTTCTTCCGTTTGCCGACCTCTTCCGCGAAGTTCAGCAACCCGCGCAACCGCGACAGATATCGATTCGCGGATGCTTCGGAACGCGTCTTCTCCCCTTTGCCCCGCTTATAAGGTCTTTTCAAAAGCCAGGTCTTGAACGCCAAAACGTCCAGCTTGTTCACTTCATCGATGAGCTTGTCCCCTAAGAATTCGTAGACGACATCCAGCTTTTGAAATTCATATTCATACTGGATCTTTTTGTGATCCCTCAGGAAAGGTTTGTAGTGTGCCTCGGCGAAGCCCTTGACCGTTTCGGGGTTGAGCATGATGTCCTTACCCTTCGCGGTGAATTCCTTCACCTTCTTGTCGAGCCATTCGTCGGCGAGGCCCTTCGTCGTAAGACCTTTTGTGTTGGATTGGGTGTGCCATTTGTGACCGTCCCAGATCGCGAATATGGCCCTGTATTGATATCCTTTACCCTTGCGGATCGTTTTCTCTTTGTTGACGCGGGTGAAGTATCCCTGCGGTTTGTATTTGTCGGGTATTCTCATCGGCCGAGGTCCTCGTCGGGTAGATTTTCGGGTAGAAAGCTACCCGAAAAGCCGTCCGCTGGTGTCTGGGAGGTGACCGGAGATGTCCTTAATTGTCCGGTTAACCCTCTTGTTATCAGTATTTTACCCGGCTAAGTTGTTGATAGTCAATGGGTGGATTATGGGACTCAGAAGCCTGTTCCCGCAAGGGAGTGGAAGTTCGATTCTTCTCGTCCGCACCAATCTTTCAAAGGCCCGGCCGCGAAGGCGGGGCTTTTGTCTTTTTCGGGTAGCTGCGACCAATGAACGCCGGACTTAAAGAGCACATAAAAGCGAACGAGGCCGCCTTCGGGCTGGGGCTGACCGATGAGCAGATCGCGAGGCTTGAGGCGCTTGCCGCCATCATCGCCGAGCACAACGAGCTGCTCCATTTGATCGCGCCCTGCGATGCGGAGGAGTTTGCTGTCCGTCACATTCTTGAAAGCCTTTATCTGCTCACGTTCTTGCCCGCCGAGGCGCACATTGCCGATATCGGCACGGGTGCGGGTCTGCCTTCGCTGCCGTGCCTGCTCGTCCGAGAAGGGCTGCGGGCAACGCTGATCGAATCAAAAGAAAAGAAGTGCAATTATCTGGCAGAAGCGGTGGAAAGGCTCGGTCTGGCGACGCGCGTCGAGATCGTCAACCGGCAGTTTGAGGAAGCGGAGCCGGGCGAGGCGAGCGTCATTACGACCCGCGCTCTCGATAAGCTCTCACGCAAGCTCCCGAAATTGCTCAAGTGGGCAGCCGGCCGCGAGCTTGTGCTCTTCAGCGGGCCGTCGCTCGGCGAGTCTCTAAAGAAGATCGGGACGCGGCACACCGAGCACCTCATCCCGCTCTCCGAACAGAGATATGTGTTTGTGATCCCGCCGCGGCCCGGCAAAGGCAAGAGCTAGCGGTTTCGATCGGCGAGAAGTACAGCCGCACACGCTATCGCAGCGGGCAATGCCTGCGAGAAAAGTATCGAGCCTTTTGCCGTCGCCGCCCCGAAAACCCCGGCAACGACAACACACCCGAGGAAAAAGAGCTTCAGCTCACGCCGGCCGCTAACGAGCCCCCAGATCAAACCCGCCGCGAGAAAGCCATTGTAAAGCCCCTGATTTGCCGCGAGCGTCGCCGAGGCCGCCGAGACCTCCGGCGTCATCCCAAAGATCCGTCGCCCGACCGGATGGTCCCAAAAGAACATCTCAAGCACCATTATCCCGATGTGCTCAAGAGCAACGACGGCAGTCAATATCGCAGCAACGGTCTTCATCTCTTTTTCTCCGAACGGAGTATAGCAGAGGTCGGAGAAACGTCACTCAGAATGTTTAAAGATGTAAGAACTTAGGCCCGTTTCTGTAGGCTTTGCCTGTGCCTTCTGTGGTTCTTCTTCTTCTTCTAATCAAGAACAAAACCACAGAGACCACAGAACTAAGACACAGAGGTGGAACGTTGAGACAGAATCGTTGCCATAGGAGAGGACATGAACTGCGAAATTCTTCTCCTATGGCATTTGCGTTAGTTCAGGTCAAACAGCAGGAACTCCGTCCCGTCGGCGTTTGCCTTGAACTTGAGCAGCGTCTCTTCGCTGATGGCGGCGCCGTCGCCGGGCTTGAGCGTTTCGCCGTTGACCGCGAGTTCGCCCGAGATAAGCTGCACCCACGCATTTCGGCCCTCGGCAAGCTCGTGCTTTACCTCGTCGCCGGCTGCGAGGAGCGAGGCGTAAAGCCGCACATCCTGATTGATGTGGACCGAGCCGTCATCGCCGCCGCGTGAGGCAACGAGCCGGAGCTTGCCTTGCTTTTCTTCGGGAGCAAAATAGGTCTGCTCATACGAGGGCTGCAGGTTCTGCTTTTCGGGCAGCAGCCAGATCTGGAGCAGGTGCGTCTTATCGGTCGGCGAGCTGTATTCGCTGTGGAGCACGCCGGTTCCGGCCGTCATCCGCTGCACCTCGTGCGGGCGGATCGTCTCGCCATTGCCCATCGAATCGCGGTGCGAAAGCGCGCCCTCGATCACATAAGTGACGATCTCCATGTCGCGGTGGCCATGCGTCGGAAAGCCCTGTGCCGGCTCGATGAAATCCTCATTGATCACCCTGAGTGCCCGAAAACCCATGAACCGCGGGTCGTAGTAATCCGCAAATGAAAAGCTGTGATACGTGTCCAACCAACCGTGATTGGCATGTCCGCGTTCGCCAGAACGTCTGATCTTTATCATTGCAATTCCTCCTTGTTCTTTGCTATCTGAGATAGCCGAATTTGCCTTGCTGGTAATCGTCGATCGCCTGGGCGATCTCGGCATTTGTGTTCATCAGGAACGGGCCGTATTGAGCGATGGGTTCGTTCAGCGGTTCGCCGCTCATCAATAGGAATATGCCGTCCTCGAGCGCTGCCACTCTCAGCGTTTCGCCCTCGCGTTCAAAGAGTGCAAGGTTGTTGAGCGGCAATTTTTCTTCACCGTTCAGCAGTGCCGAGCCCTCGATCGCAAGCAAAGCCGTCGTATAGCCTTCGGGATAGGTCAGCTCCACCGTTTCTCCCTGCTTCATCTTCAGGTTGTAAAGATGAACGGGCGTGAAGGTCGTCGCCGGCCCTTTCACACCGCCGAATTCGCCGGCGATGATCTCGACCTCGCCGCCGAGCGGCAGTTTCACACGGCCCATTTCGGCATTGGTGATCGCCTGGTATTTCGGCTCGGTCATCTTGTCCTTCGCGGGCAGGTTGACCCAAAGCTGGACCATCTGAAAAGGCCCGCCGAGCCGGTTCGATTCCTGCTCGTGAAACTCCTTGTGCAGAAGTCCGCTGCCGGCGGTCATCCATTGCACATCGCCCTCACCGATGATGCCGCCTCCGCCCCAACTGTCGTGGTGCTCGACCTTGCCCTTGTAAGCGATGGTCACCGTTTCGAATCCGCGATGCGGATGTGCTCCGACGCCGAAAGGCTCTTCGCGTGGCGGAAACTCCGTCAACGCCCCGTAGTCGAGCAAAAAGAACGGGCTCATCCGCTCGCCCGTCAGCGGCCCGTGCGGGAAAAATCCGTGCACATTAAATCCATCGCCTACCCAATGTTTCGGCGGCGGCGGAACGATCCTTTCTACTCTTTTAACCTGTTTCGATGTCTTTGATTGTGCCGACATTTTACAATTCTCCTTGTCTTCCTTTCCGACTCAGCGTCTTTGCGGTAGAAGAACTATTCCCCGCAAAGACGCAAAGCCATTACAAGAAGTCTATCGATTCCGGGGCGGAATGTAACCATCAATTGCGGTGGGCGGGAACTAATACTTTTGGGTGATTCACGAACCAACTAGTCCCTCGGCAATACGCTATCGCGAATGCGCGCTGCTAGAATATCGGCTTCCTTTAAAAGATCGAGAACCTCATCTCTAATCTCAAGGAGCCGATTGTAGTCGGCCGAGTGTTCAGGTATCGAATCGGAGTACGAATGTGCGGTTAGATACTTCTGGATCAATTCCTCGCGAATTTGAATCTCTTCTATAGTAAGGCCGGATGCGATTCCTTTTCGTTGAAGATACTCCTTCCAGTCCTTATTGCCTTTTGATGAGTTGCATGCCTTGCACGATGGAACCAAATTTCCAAGTCTGTGGCCATGCCCACTAAAATGGGAGTTCTTAACGGTGCCGAAAACGTGATCCCAGGTTTGCGCAAAGTTGTCACAGTAAACGCACTTCAAGGCGTCGTCTGGATCTTGACCAAGAACCTTCAGGGCAAGTCTGACCCTAACTTCATCGTACTCGTCATTTGGTGCGATCGCTGACGCAAACGCATGATTTATTGTGGTCTTACGGCGTGCAAAGATGTTGTAGGGTCTCAAGTGTTTTTTAATGGAAGAGTAGTGCATTGGTAATTCATCGAGTCAACTTTAAGGGAGAAGCATGTAGTTTTAGACCCAAAGCGTGAACCACTTTCATAATGGTTGAAAACTCGGGATTGCCGTTTGGCGAAAGTGCTTTGTATAGGCTTTCTCGCCCGAGGCCGGTATCGCGCGCAAGCTGTGTCATGCCGCGGGCCCGGGCAATGTCGCCAAGTGCCGCGGCTACGAGCGAAGGCTCGCCTTCTTCAAGCGCGGCCTCAAGATAGGCGGCCATTTCCTTTTCGGAATTCAAATGCTCCGCCGGATCCCATGGAGTTGTCTTGATCTTTCCCATACCCATCTCCTAATCGACATCTTTGGCGATCTGTTTCGCCTTTGCTATGTCCTTTTCTTGTGTGGATTTATCGCCACCTATCAAAAGCAGGATCAGTTCGCTGCCTTTCGTCAAAAAATACACGCGATAGCCGGGCCCGTAATCGATTCTCATTTCAGATACACCTTCTCCTACGGGTTTCACGTCGCCCGGATTCCCGAGTGAAAGACGCCGAATACGGATATCGATCCGCGCTCTGGCCATGTGATCCTTAAGAGCTTTGAACCATTTGGCGTAGTGCTCGGTTTGGCGAATCTCGATCACGGCTAGAGTGTATCATATGGGATACAGTCATTGCCAAATTATTATTTTGCGAACTATCAGCCGTACGCATCAACGACCGCGTGGACGCGATTATGATCGATTTCTCAAGAACAGAAAAAGTATGGAGTTCAATACCGCGCCAACGACACACCCGATCATGATGATCTTGGCACCGTCAGTTGTCATATGCAGGATCAGACCGCTAAGCATCATCAACGGAATGCTCCACGGAATGGCAAGCAAGCTAAGGCCGACTGCTGAATCGACAAAAACAAGAAGCGCGACGATTCCCAGATAGAACGCTACGATCACCAGATCCGCGGCTATTTGAGACTTACG
Source organism: Acidobacteriota bacterium (assembly GCA_019639135.1). Lineage (GTDB taxonomy): Bacteria > Acidobacteriota > Blastocatellia > Pyrinomonadales > Pyrinomonadaceae > OLB17. The sequence goes on along the minus strand of JAHBSL010000018.1, from coordinate 51,672 downwards.
CATAGCCGCCCTTCTTCCTCGCGACCATCAGGCCGTCTCTTACCGGCAGCAGGATGTTTTCGACGCGGTCGTCGGCTAGGACCATCTTGTTGAAGTCGTGGAGGGCTTGGGTGTCTTCGTCCTTGTCGGCGTCGAGGACCTTGCCGCTCCAGAGGACGTTGTCGGCGACGATGAAGCCGCCGGGGCGGAGCTTTTCGAAAACGAGGCGGTAGTAATTCGAGTAGTTCGGCTTGTCGGCGTCGATAAAGACCAGATCGAAAGGGCCGATCATATGCGGCAGCATAAAGATCGCATCGCCGAGCCGGAGCTGTATGCGGTCGGCGTATTCGGTGCGGTCTATGTAGCCTTGCGCAACAGCGTTCGTCTCTTCGTTGACGTCCAGCGAGATGACCTCGCCGCCTTCGGCCAGGCCCTCGGCGAGACAGATGGTCGAATAGCCGAGATAAGTCCCGATCTCAAGCACCTTCCGCGGACGAATCATATGCGAAAGCATCGAAAGCAGCCGGCCCTGATAGAACCCCGAAAGCATCGAGGAATCTTTGTAATGGGCGCAGCAGTGTTCACGAAGCTCACGGAGCACATCGCTCTCCGGCGAAGTAAAAGCTTCGGCGTATTCGGTAAGAGGATTTTTTATCTCGATCATATTTGATGAAACTGGCCTCCCGCTGCTCCCACCACCCCGGCCTTCGGCCACCCCTCCTCAGGCAGGAGGGGAGCGGGCGGTTCTGACTCAAAGATCGACGCGCACCATCCCACGCTTTATCGCCGTCGTCGCGGCCGACGTTCGGTCAGAGACGCCGAGCTTGCCGAAGATGTTCTGTATGTGCGACTTGATGGTGTTCTCGCTTACGTCGAGAGCAAAGGCGATCTCTTTGTTCGACATGCCGCCGACGATCATCCGCAGCACATTTGCCTCGCTTCGGGTCAGCTCTTCCTGCCCGAGGTTTTCGCTTAAGATGCGTGCGATGTCATCCGGAATGTACTTCCGCCCCGCCGCGACCGCCCGCACCGCTGCCAGCAGTTCGTCGGGCGTCACATCTTTGCAGATATACCCGGCGGCACCTTTTTTCAGAGCCCGGCTGATCTCCGCATCGCCGGCGTGCTCGGCAAGCACTATTACCCGGGCCTTCGCATCTTCGATGAAGTAATTATCGAGGTCGTCTATCGCGCAGGAATCCGGCAGCCGCAGCCCGAGTATCGTCACATCCGGCCGCAGCTCGCGAAAGAGCCGAAAGCCCTCCGCCGCATTGTCCGCCTCGCCGATCAGCTCAATGTCCGGCGAATCAGCAAAAACCGCCCGCACGCCGAGACGTGTGAGCGGTTGGTTTTCGATCAATAGAACTTTGGTGGACATCATTTCTCGGCGGACAAGGCGAAGCGACCCATACGACCTATAGGACGCATAGGTCCTATTCGTACCGGCCTTTCCCGGATCGCCTATGCTTTCAGGCTCGCCGCAAATTCTACGATCGGCCTGATCAGATCCGTGTCGTAGTTCGTCTTCACATTCTGCATTACCGCCGTGATCCGCTCGAGGCCCATTCCGGTATCGACCGATGGAGCCGGCAGCGGTGTCAGCTTGAAAGTGCCGTCCGGTTCCTGCGTACGGTTGTATTGCATAAAGACGAGGTTCCAGATCTCCATCGTCGTGTCGCCCTCGCCGTTGACCCAAATGGCCGCGTTCTTTTCCGGGTCGCTTGGGTCTTCGCCCATGTAGTAATGGATCTCCGAGCAAGGCCCGCATGGGCCTGTATCGCCCATTTGCCAGAAATTATCTTTTCGGCCGAAACCGAGGATCCGCTCGGGCCGCGCGCCAACTTTCTCCCAAAGTGCCCGAGCCTCATCATCCGGCCCGACCTCGTCGTCGCCTTCAAAGACCGAGAACCACAACCGCTCGGTATCGAGCCCGAGTTCATCGACCAGAAACTCCCACGCGTATTTGATAGCGTCTTCCTTAAAATAGTCGCCAAACGAAAAATTCCCGAGCATCTCAAAGAACGTATGGTGCCGGGCCGTCTTCCCGACCTCGTCCAAGTCGTTGTGCTTGCCGCCCGCCCGGATGCACTTCTGCGTCGTCACCGCGCGTTTATAGTCCCGTTTTTCATTGCCGAGAAAGACGTCCTTGAACTGGTTCATCCCCGCGTTCGTAAAAAGAAGCGTCGGGTCGTTCGCCGGCAAAAGCGGTGAGGAATGCACCACCTTGTGCCCGTTCCGTTCAAAATAATCGAGAAATTTCTGCCTGATCTCGCTGCCTGTCATAAAGAGAAGATTTTAGCACAAGCCCGGCGGCCAAAAACAAAAATGCCGGGCACCCCCCGATGCCCGGCCTAAAAGGAGTATTTCTACCTGGAGAAAATGTTCGATCCTCCCCGGTGAAACGTTTCTCCCCGAGATTTTAGTTGAGGATCGCGGAGAAACTATGCAATATGACTTTCGTCAATTAGCAACCCTGAATTTCAAAGCCGCTGAATTAATACAATAACGGAGTCCTGTCGGCTCCGGGCCATCGTCAAAAATGTGTCCGAGATGAGAACCGCATCTTGAGCAAACGACTTCGGTGCGAACCTCACTCAAGCTGTTATCAACCAACTTCTCAATATTCTGCTCGGCATACACCCGAAAAAAACTGGGCCAGCCAGTGCCCGAATCATACTTGTCTTTTGATCGAAAGAGCTTTAACTCGCAACCGGCACAGTGGTAAGTTCCGACTTTCTTAAAATCGTTATATTCACCCGTGAAAGGTTCTTCCGTCCCCTTATTTCGCAAGATCTCGAACTGCTGAGGCGTAAGGATTCTTCTCCATTCCGCCTCGGATCTAACGATCCGTTCACCAGTAAACTTCTCATTCGAATCGCTTTCGGGTCGATCTCCCGGAACCGCTTCCAGCCGATCGGGAATCTTTCCAACTACGGTCTTTTGCCCGGCAGCTATTGTCGGATCTATCTTTGGCTCCACAACCAGATTTGTCTTGACGGCACCATTTGCTGGTTCTTTGGTACTGGCCGCTTGAGCGGCTCGCTGATCAGAACGGATCGGCTCTGTGGCAATATCAGACCGACTGATGGCGACCACTATCGCCGCAACAGAAATAAGGGCAACTGCGATGGAGAAAATTCTTATTTTCATAATGCACACGGTTTATTAACAGATCGCCCCTGTCCTTAATTATGAGATCGGGATCTTTGCCCCCGAACCTCTATCGGCGTTCGGGGGCTTCTGATCCTGACATTGACTTACCGCTTAGTTCGGCAATAGAACCGAATCAACAACGTGGATGACTCCGTTCGACTGCTTAACGTCAGCGATAGTGACGGTCGATCGACCGCCCTTTTCGTCCATCAAGATCACCTTGTTGCCTTCTAGCATAGCCGAAATCTTGCCACCAGCGACCGTCGTAAATTCAGCTTTACCGTTGCCCTTCTTGATGGCGGCAACAACATCTTTGGACGAGAAATTGCCGGCTAAGACATGATAGGTCAGAACCTTTGTAAGGGTTGCCTTGTTCTCCGGCTTGAGGAGTGTTTCAACCGTTCCCGCCGGAAGTGCTTCAAATGCCGAGTTGACAGGAGCAAAAACTGTGAAAGGGCCCTTGCTCTTGAGCGTTTCAACCAAACCGGCAGCCTTAACTGCGGCAACGAGCGTTGTATGGTCTGCCGAGTTGACGGCATTATCGATGATATCCTTGGTCTTGAACATAGCGGCCCCACCGACCTTCGGATTATCGTTCTTACCCATCATCTGGGCCGAAACATTGGCGACACCGATCGCCATTACGAATGCGAATACTGCAAAAAGAATCTTTTTCATAACTTCTCCCTTGATCGTTCTAAGATTTTCGAAATTGTATCGAAAGGATAATTTCCTTCTGGTGAGGTTTTCGGTTTTTGGTAGGGAACGGATTCAGAAAAATTTCCGGGCGGGCTAATTTTTGGCATCAGGCAAACTGAACTTTGCCGGTCATTCCTCGGGCTCTGCGGGCGGGGCGTCGGGGAGCTGGCTGAGCTTTTCGCGGATCAGGCCGTAGCCAAAGCCCTGCCGCATCAGGTGGTCGTAAAATTTCTTCAGCTCCTCGCGGCTCTCCGGCCGTCCCTTAAGCCGCAGCCGTTTTTCTATTGCCTGGTCGATCAGCTCGCTCTCCGGGTGCTTCTCAAAAGCTGCATCGACCGCCGCCGCGACCGTCTCGCGGTCAAGCTGCTTCCGCGACATCGCCTGCTCCAGGAGGCGCCGGCCCTGCGGCTTTTGCCGGAGCTTTGAGGCCGCCGTGTCGCGAGCAAACCGCTCATCGTCAAGGTATTCGTATTCCTTCAGCTTCGCGATGACGGCATCTACGATCTCCTCGTTCGTCCACACCTTTTCGAGCAGCCGCCCGCGAAGCTCCTTGACCGACCGCGGCTTGGCGGCAAGCAGCCTAACGGCACGGTTCATCGTCCGCTCTCGCGAGCGCGCCGCGTCGCGGATAACGCGGTCCTCGTCCTTTATCTCGGTCGGCCTTCGTCGCACAGGCTCGGATTTTACACTCCGCTCGGCAAAAAGCTGAGCCGCGAAGCGTATTACCTCTTGCGGCCGCCGAGCCGCTTTTCGGTTAGAATGATGGAAATGGACGGCATACTTGTCATAGATAAACCCGCCGGAATGACCTCGCACGACGTCGTTGTCCGACTCCGGCGGATACTCAGAACGCGAAAGATCGGCCACACCGGCACGCTCGACCCCTTTGCGACCGGCGTGCTGGTGATGCTGGTCGGGCGGGCGACGCGGCTCGCACAGTTTCTTGATAAGGATGAGAAGGAGTACGACGCGCTTGTGACCTTTGGCTATGAGACCGAGACCGGCGACCGCACCGGCGAAAGGCGCGCCGCCGAGCCGCGTGCCGACCTCGCGGTGACGCCCGACGCGCTTATCGAGGCGATCGGCAAATTTATGGGCGAGATAAAACAGGTGCCGCCGATGTATTCGGCAAAGAAGATCGCCGGCCGCAAGCTCTACGAACTCGCCCGCGAGGGCAAGGAGGTCGAGCGCAAGGCGGCCGACGTTACGATCTATAAACTCGACCTCTCTCAGGATCGCGTTCCGGCCGAGCCCGAAGAGGGCACGTTCCACCTTCGCTTTCAGGTACGCTGCTCGGCGGGCACCTATATCCGCACGCTCGCCGAAGATATCGGCCGCGAACTCGGCACCGGAGCCCATCTCGAAGAGCTTCGGCGGACCGCCGCGGGCAAGTTCCGTATCGAGAGCGCCGTCACGCTCGACGACCTGCTGCGTGCCGATGACCCCTCGCGCTACCTTTTGCCGATGAATGAAGCTCTCGGCTCGATGCCCGAATTCACCGTCCGCGAAGGCCGCGTCAGCCAAACGCTCAATGGCCTATCAACCCGCATTTCGACTGAAACCTTCACCGAAGGCCAACGCGTAAAAATGCTCAGCGAAACCGGCGAACTCCTCGCCATCGGCACCTTCAACCCCACCGAAAACACCATCCAACCAACCCTCGTCCTTGCCGGAAATTGAAAGCGAATCGCAGTTCAGCTGCCTTCCATGCACCGGAACCGATCTCTTTGTTCCTTGGAAAAACGGAATAAAGCGCCCACAAAAAACCATTCTGTTTTCTCAGGAGTTATTTGTTCCTGAACCCCAATACGAATGCCGTTGTCTTTACTGATCAGTGTGAACCCGCCTTTCGCCGACCCCGATCTGTCCTCGTAGTATTGTTCTTTGTTGTAACTGATCGAACTCAACGGCTTGGCCTCATTCGGATTGTACGTATAGAAGAGAACCGTGCCGGGAGGAACGTCGAAATTGCCTCGACCAAACGGGACTTCCTCACAGCGGTGAGTTGAAAAATCAAATCGAAGGAACGCCCTGGTCGTGCGGAAAAAATAGAAGCCGTCAGAATCTCGTTGACCTTTGCCAAAAGCCTTCTCCACATCTTCCTTGGTGCTCACGAGCGGGAGAATTCCATCGATTCCATTTTCGATCGACTGGGCAACACAAGAACAAACCAATGCGATCACTAAGGCGACTACCCTCAACGCTTCAATTCTCATAGGTACAAACTCCTCGTCGGTTCCGTTCCGAATTTACACCCTGTCGGATTTCTGACGTACAGATGCTCCACTTTACGCCGCTCGCTGCCCTTTATTAATTGTAGCAATAGCGTCAAGTGCCTCTTCGGGTGTTTTTTGGTCATGTGTTTTTACCGGCAATTATACCGGCAGAATATTTGCCTTTACAGATACAGTGAAATTCGTTACGATATTGTACTAGTTGGTGTGACTGGTGACTTTTACCGGCAACAATACCGGCAATTTAGATGGTAGAATTTTATTCGGACATCAGTCAGTTTGAGCCCTTGATGCCGGCGAATTGCGGGCCGCTTGAGGATCGCGCCTTTGAGCTAACGCAGATATCGGCAGGGCTTGCTCGTGAGTTGCATCCCGCTACCCTTGATGGCGTTCGCGAACTTCTTCGCATTATAAATAGCTACTACAGCAACCTCATCGAGGGAAACGACACCCATCCGATCTCGGTCGAAAGAGCGATGCGTGAAGATTACTCCTCCGACCCCGCTCGGCGCGACCGCCAAAAGGAGAGCTTGATCCACATCGAGGTTCAACGGGCGATGGAAAACCGGCTTGATGAGGATGAGGAGCTTGCGGTAACAAGTCCGGAATTTCTGAAATGGGTTCATCATGAGTTCTACAAGCAATTGCCCGAGAGCCTTAGCTGGGCCCATGTTGACGGCGGCGAAGCCGAACGCGTCATTCCGGGCGAGTTTCGGTCGCGCGAAGTTGCGGTCGGGAGGCATCTCCCTCCGACGCATAGTTCCATCCAGGCCTTTGTTCATCGCTTTAATGAGTTTTACTCGCCGGCCCGGCGACATGGGTTGCAAAAGATCGTCGCGGTTGCGGCTGCTCACCATCGCTTGATGTGGATACACCCTTTCCTTGATGGAAATGGTCGCGTCGCCCGGCTCTTTACCGATGCATATTTTCGGCGGATCGGGCTCGCGGGTTATGGGCTCTGGAACGTAAGCCGCGGCCTTGCGAGAAGAAATGCGGATTACAAGCGGCATCTGGCCGAGGCTGATCTCGCCCGCGAAGGTGACATTGACGGACGCGGCAATCTCTCCGATCGGAGGCTTACGTCATTTTGCAGTTTTTTCCTCGACGTTTGCATCGATCAGGCACGATATATGTCCGAAATGCTTGCCCTCCACGGCCTCCTCGAACGCATAGACCGCTATGTTGAGAAACGAAACGAAGGAAGAATAGTAGATAAAAGCGGAAAGCCCGTTCCGCCAATGCCCGGAGGTTCCGCTTTGCTGCTTCGCGAGACCGCGATAGCGGGTGAACTTCCGCGGAACCTGGTCATCGATATTGTAGGAAAAAGCGAGCGAACCGCCCGCACCGTCACCCGATTATTGATCGAAGAGGGTCTGCTGGTTCCAACATCCGATTGGCACCGGAGCCCGTTTCGGCTCGGCTTTCCCCCGCACGCGGCAGGTTATTTGTTCCCGAACCTTTTCCCCGATACCGAGAATTAAAAGGCCGGCTAAAGCCGGGACAACCCGAATGCGGAATTCGGAATGATGAATGCGGAATGCGGGATAATGTCGGAGGCCCGCGCGTCAACAAGGGCTTATCATCCATTGCGGAACTTGGAATTCCGAATTCATCATTCATCATTCCATTTAGGGACGTAGGTGTATCGGTTAAAGGTCTGCGGGTTCTTAACGTCCATCGACGCCGTCAGCGGATCGACCGAGGTGAAGCGGCCGTGCGTCGGGTTGTAGTACCTCGCTTGGGCAAAGTCTAGGCCCGATTCGGTGTCCTTCTCGTAACCCGTGTAGCCCTTCCGCGTCTCGCTCTGGCCCGCATAGCCAAGCCCCGCCGCCCGCTCCGGTGTAACGCTCTCCTCGCCAAAGGCCGTGTAGTCCCGCCGGATCGTCACCCGCCCGTCCTCGTCCGTAACCACCCGCGGGATCCCAAGATGATCGGTTGTCAAATAACTAACCTGCGGCTTAACTGTCTCTATTTGAGTCGAGTACTCCGCCACAAGTTGCCAGATGGCATTATAAACCGCCCGGCCCAAGAATTATGTCACCCAAGCGGTGTAGTTCAGAACAAGCCGCGGCAATAGTTCAAACCGGCTTCGTGCATCGCGGCTGTGCCGCCCGATGAGCGGAAAGGCTTTGCCTTTCCGGCGGCTGGCTCATATCGAGTGCGGCTACGCCGCGGGATTCCCGATTTTCTTCTTTACTTCTTTCGTGGCTCGAATAATCGAATCGGCAGATGCCACCGTCTCCGACGGTTCGGGCTTTGATCTGGCCGTGTCCCACGTCTCGCGACGTGGGCTACATCAATTCCGTCGTCTCCGACGACTCCGGCGGGCCGTATCGGATGTTAAGCCCTTGCTGACGCGCGGGCCTCCGCATTGGTCACGCCTATAGGCGTAACTCTTTCCGCCGGCTAATGCCGGGACTCAGAAACTTCTACCACCCCGTCCGCCGAAGCGGCGGCCACCCCTCCTATTCAAGGAGGGGAGCTTTCGGAATTCGGAATCTCGAATTTGGAATCATACTCTCCGTAACTCTGCAACTTCGAAACTCTCGCAACTTCGCAACTATCCAAAACTTCCATATCATCCATTTCATTTTTTTCATCCATATCGTTCAGAATACCGTTGGCGGCAGGTGAGCGATGTGGGAATATCGTCGCGTGGCGAAAGTGACCGGACATTGCGACGCGGCTCTTACCCTTAAAGGCGAAGCCTTTCGTGGCACCGAAAAGTTTCACGCGTTTCAGTTGTTTCAGTTGTTTCACTTGTTTCAGTTGTTTCACCTGTTTCAAGAAACGCGCGTCCTTCGAAAAAATGAAACAAGCGGGAGAGAGTTGAGATATGAAGAAAAGAGATCTTGCATTGGCGGTCGGCGGCGGGCTTGCCGCGGCGGTGGCGGTAAAGATGTTGACGCGCGAGCGAAGTGCGAGCTGGGAGCGTGCCCGCGAGGTGCTGCCGCACAGCGACCGCTCGCGGTTCATCACGATCGACGGCATCCGCATTCACATTCAGGAATTTGGTGACCCGAGCGGCCCGCCGCTGCTGCTCATCCACGGCTACACGGCCTCGGTCTATGTTTGGAAGTCAGCGGCGCCGCTGCTCGCGGCCGAGGGCTTTCGCGTTATCGCGCTCGACCTCGTCGGCTTTGGCTATTCGGAAAAGCCACGCTGGTTTGACTACACCATCCCTTCGCAGGCCCGCATCGTCTCGCGGCTGATGGACAGGCTCGGCATCGGCAGTGCGACGGTCGTCGGGAGTTCCTATGGCGGAGCGGTCGCGGCAACTCTCGCGCTCGATTATCCCGGCCGCGTCGAAAAGCTCGTCCTGGTCGATGCCGTTATCAATGACGACGCAAAGCGGCATCCCGTTCTGCGGCTTGCCTCGGTGCCCGGCGTCGGCGAAGTGATAACGCCGTTCCTCGTCGATTCAAAGGCGTTCCTCAGGCAGCGAATGCACAACACGCTCGCACCGGCCAATCACCACATGATCACCGATGAGCGAATTAGCAACGTTCAGCGGCCGCTCAAGGCGGCGGACGCACACCACTCGGTGCTTGCCACCTCGCGCAACTGGCACGCCCGGCGGATCGAGAACGACGCCTATCTCATCGCCCAGCCGACGCTGCTCATCTGGGGCGAGGAGGACCGCGTCATCCCGCTCGCAAACGGCATCAAGCTCTATGATTCGATCGTTCGCTCGCGTCTCGTCGTGCTAAAAAATTGCGGCCACGTCCCGCAGGAGGAAAAGACCGACGCCTTCGTCCGCCTCGTCGCCGACTTCGCCCACGACCGCAAAGGCAGAGTCACGGAGCCGGAAGGCGGCCGGCTGCATGCTTAGCGATGCATAAGTACCTTCACGCAAAAGGAGAGATCGTCGAGCAAAGCGATGCTCCGCTCGCGGCGAGTGCGGGCGTGCTCTACGGCAAAGGCGTTTTCACGACCCTTCGGATCGAGGGCGGGCGGCCGTTCCTTTTTGAAAAACATCTGCGCCGCTTGAGCGAGAATGCTCGTGCCGTTGGGCTTGCATCGGTCGAAGACGCTGCGATCGGAGCGGGGCTTGAGGCTGTGATAGCGGCAAACGAGTTCGCGAGCGGCCGTGCTCGGATAACGCTCCTCGATGTGGGCGGGAGCAGCATTTGGGTCGGGAGTGGCGAAACCGCAACTGAGCTGCAAATCATCACCGGCGATCTTCGTCCCGTGCCCGGCAAGCTCCGGCTTGGCGTCTCGCCCTTCGCGGTCAACTCCGCATCGCCGCTCGCGGGCATCAAGTCGTGCAACTATCTCGAGAACCTGCTTGCCGCCGAGGAAGCCCGCGATCGCGGCTTTCACGAGGCCGTTCGGTTCAATGAACGCGGCGAGATTGTTTCGGGAGCGATGACGAACATCTTCTGGCTCAGCAGCGGCGAGCTTTTTACGCCATCGCTTCCCACCGGCTGCCTTGCCGGTACGGTTCGTGAATTGGTCCTCGAGAATCTGGAATGCCGCGAGGCGGAGGCGGGAATTGACGTACTCGAAGCGGCGGAGGCGATCTTTCTCACCTCGTCGGGCATCGGCATCCGCCCCGTTGCGGAGTTCGCCGGCCGCCGGCTGCCCGCGGTGAGCCATCCGGTGCTCAACCTATGGCCTTTCTAAGCGCAAAAACACGAACACCGTCCGGCGGCGTTCGTGCGGTCGAAAACCGGATTTCTGTGCAGCTCGAGCGTCGGGCTAGGCCGCCGTCTCGAACAGTGCGAGGATCTGCTTGCCTTCGGCTGATTGCGGGTGAATGGTGCGGATGTGTTTGTGCCCCTGCATTTCCCAAATTGCGGTCACCTCGCCGTCTTTCTCAACGGCCTGGTAATGCACATCTTCGGTGCCGGGCGTCTCTTCCGCAGCTTCCGCTGCCTGTACTGCTTCTTCTGACATCAATTGGAAATTGGTCTCCTGGTCTGTGTTTTACTTATCGATTGGTCTTTATCGGGCAAATAAGGATTTTTGCACAACTCCGCGAACGATGTCGAGTCCAAAACCTACGGTTTTCGCTTCGGCGTAAGTTCGTAGAACCAGAAATCGTTGTTCGGCTGGTCGATCTTCAGCTCGTCCGTTTTGCCGTTGCGGTCGATGGTAAAGGTAACGAAGCCTCGCGGAAAGTTGTATGCAACCGAGGAACGCCAGCGAATGACGAACGTATCGTAATGCCAATGCTCAAGGTCCGCAACGAACCGAGGCGACGGCAAGAACCGCATCACCAGCTTGCCGTTCTCTTCGCTGATAGTGATATCGCCATAGAGTTTATCACCGTACGTGCCGGCATAATCGGCGAGCTTGAGCGTCGGCTTCGTCCCTGCAACTCTCGTTGCATCGACTCGCTTCATCGCCTCCGCGGCGGCGGCTTTGCCACGCTCGGCCGCAGCAAGGGCCTCGGCGTTATAGTCGCGTTCGGGCGCGTCCGTAAAAATGTCGATCATTTTCCCGCGCATCACTCGAAAGGCCGGCGATTCGCTGTTCGTAAGGATAACGAATCCCGTATTGAGCTCGGGTATCAGCACCGTATAGGAAAGCATCCCGTCGAGCCCGCCGCTGTGCTCGACGATCTTGCGGCCGCGATAGTCGCTGACGAACCAGCCCATCGCAACGCCGCGAAACTGCGTCGGCGGGGTCGAGCGGTCCCGCGGTTCGGCGACCTGCTGTGCCATATAGGGCTGCCACATCTCCCAGCTCCGCTCGCGGCTGAAGATCTGCTTGCCCTCGAAAGTGCCGCGGCCGAGCTGCGTTCTGACCCATTTCGAAAGATCGTTTACCGACGAATTGAGTGCCGCGGCCGAGATCGAGCCATCAACGTTCCCGCGGTGGAGAACACGCATCGTGCCGCCGGATTCGTTGTGCGGCCAGGCGGCGTTATCGGGCAGGTTGTTGACGCTGCAGGTCGTTCGGCTCATCCCGAGCGGGTCGAGGATGCGTTCTTTGACAAAGCTGCACCACGGCTTGCCGGTCACCTTCTTTACCACCTCGCCCGCCGCAATGAACATCAGGTTCTGATAGCCGAATCTCGTGCGGAAGCTCGAAACCGGCTTCAGGTGCCGGACGCGTTCGAGTATCTCTTCGGGTTTGTAGGTCGCCTCATACCAAAGCAGGTCGCCGCTAAAAGTATCAAGCCCGACGCGATGCGTAACAAGGTCGCGGATGGTCAACTCGTTCGTCACCCACGGATCGTACATCTTGAACTCGGGAAGATACTGCGAGACCTTGTCGTCCCATTTGATCTTGCCCTCATCGACGAGTATGGCGAGGGTCGCCGTCGCGAAGGCTTTCGAGTTCGAAGCGATCGCAAAGACAGTATTCGCATCGACCGGCGAGTTCTTGCCGAGTTCCTTCGTGCCGTAGCCCTTTGCAAAAAGGACCTTGTCGTCGCGGACAACGGCGATAGCTATTCCCGGCTGCTTTTGATCGACCAAAACCCTTTGTGCATAGGCATCGATCGCCGCAAGCTTATCTTCGAGCGACTGTGCATGTGTAACGGGCGTGAACGAAAGAGAAAGAACCAAAAAAAGGATAAAGGATCTTATGCGCATATTATCTCCAGACACTTCACGAAGGTGACCCCGCAATCGTATGCCGACTCTTGTTGAAATTCAAATCACGCGGCCGGTGTACGGTGTGATAATTAGCTTCCAAAATTCGCCTGATTTCTGTATGCTTTGCCAACAATGTCGCCGATAGAGATCACTCTTCTCCTGCTCGTTGTCGCGATCGTCCTTTTCGCGACCGAGAAGCTGCCGGTCGATGTCGTCGGGCTTTTGCTCGTGATGTCGCTGGTGGTCACGGGCGTGCTCGGCGTCGGCGAGGCAGTGGCCGGTTTTGGAAACGACATAATCATCACCATCGGCGGGCTTTTCATCCTTGTCGGTGGGCTGATCAAGACCGGCCTTGTTGACCTCATCGGGCGGCGGCTTCACAAGATTGCCGGCGATAGCGAGTTCGTCCTAACGGCACTCATAATGGCAACGGCCGCTCTTTCGGCATCCGTTCTGAAGAACACGACGACGACCGCGATGTTCCTGCCGGTCGTCATCGGACTTGCGGCAAAGGCAAAGCTCCCGCCATCAAAGCTCCTGATGCCGCTCGCCTTTGGAGCGATCCTCGGCGGAAGCTGTACGCTCATCGGCACCTCCACAAATCTAGCCGTCAGCGGTGCGATCCAGCGATATGGCCTTGACGCACTCTCGATGTTCGAGCTGACTCCGGTCGGCATTGTGATGGTCCTTGTCGGCATCTTCTATATGCTCGTTCTCGGTCGGCGGATGCTCCCCACGGCCGGCGGCGGCGAATCGCTGACCGATCAGTACAGCATCCGCGACTATATCTCAGAGTTGGTGGTGCTTCCGGGCTCGCGCCTGATCGGGCAAACTCTGCGGGAAGCAAGTCTTGCCGCCGAACTCGATCTCGCTATCCTCAACATCATCCGCGACGAAGAGAAACGCATCGCACCGGGCGCGAACGAACGGATCCGGATGGGCGACATCCTGATCGTCGAGGGCAAGATCGGCGACCTGCTTCGTGTTAAGGAGGAAGTCGGGCTTGAGCTTCGGCCGGACTTCAAGCTAAATGACCATGTCCTCGAATATCAGAGCGTCGAGCTATTCGAGGTGCTGATAATGCGCGACTCGGCCTTCGTCGGGCAGACGATGAAGACGCTCCGCTTTCGCCAAACCTACGACCTGACCGTGCTTGCCATCAATCGCTACGGCGAAACGGTGATCGACAAAATGAGCGACACGATGCTCAAGTTTGGCGATGTGCTTCTTGTACAGGGTTCGCGGGATAAGATCGAACCGCTTGTGGCGGATGGCGAGATACTGCTCCTCGAAGACCTCTCGGCCAAGAGCATGCGGCTCGACAAGCGTAAATGGGCTCTGGCCGCTTTCGGCCTTTTCCTCGCCCTTTCGGTTTCGGGCATCTTGATCGGCATCTCTATACCGCTTGCAATTGCCGTACTCGCCGGCGTTTTTCTGCTGCTCGCGACCAAAACGGTTCGTTATGCTGAGATGTATCAGATGATCGATTTTCGGTTGCTGGTCCTCATCGCCTGTATGATGAGTTTCGGCGTCGCGATGGAAAAGACCGGTGCCGATCAGTACCTCGCCGGGCTGATCGAGACCTACTTTGGTGCCCTCGGGCCGATGGCCGTGCTCGCCGGCTTCTTCATTCTTACGGTCGCATTGACCCAGCCGATGTCCAATCAGGCAGCAGCTCTCGTCGTTCTCCCGGTTGCGGTAAAAACGGCGATCGCACTCGGCTACAACCCGCGGACATTCGTCATTGCCGTAACGCTTGCCGCGTCATTCTCTTTCATCACACCGCTTGAACCGGCGTGTGTGTTGGTCTATGGCCCGGGGCGTTACCGATTTATGGATTTTGTAAAGGTTGGGACCATCCTGACGATCCTTGTGTTCGCGGTCTCGATGCTCCTCGTGCCCGTCTTCTGGCCTTTCTAGTTTTCGATGTTGCGAAGGATCTTCCGCAGCGAAAGTCCGCGGCTGATCAAAATGGCGATTCCCGTCATCGCCCAGAAGAGTATTCGCCCCTTTCTGATAAGCGCGAGCGTTACACCGATCCCGACTCCGATCCCGACCGTTTCGGCGACGAACTGAGCCCCGGCCTCGTCAACTCCGATGAGAAAGGGAACCAGCTTGAAGACGATCGTGATCAGCCGACTGACCGATTCGAGCAGAAAGGCGTTGAGGGCGGTTGCACCGGTGTCCGAAATGCGGGAAAGAATGAACCAGACCTCAAGCACGCCAAGGGCGTGGAAAGCGGCGTTCAGCAAGCATATCGGGATAAATCGGCCGGGATGGCGGCGGTAATAACCGAAGATCAGATTCTCGAACAGGCGGACCTGAAGCCGCCCGCCTTCAAGCAGCCTCGTCAAGACGCCGCGCTGATAAAGCCATTCGCAAGCCTCGCTTGCGATGTGCCACTGCCTGAGCACCAGCAGGATCAGGAACGCGATCGCCGCGATAAGCCCGATGATCAGAAGATCGATCGTCAGCGCCCAGCCTTCATCAAGGTCAAAAGTGCGTAGAAATGTGAATGCCCCAAACAGGAGAAAAGCGCTCGTCGTCACACTGTAGAAAAGGTTTTCGGTTGCGACCGACGAAAGCCCTACTACGAGCGGCACTTTCCGGCGGACCGCGACCGCCTTCGCAGTACCGCTGATGACGATGCCAAGCGGGATCATGCTGCTCAGCGCCTCGCCGATAAGCACGGCCGGCACAGTATCGCGCATCTCAAGCCGATAAGGCTCATAAACAGAAAGCTTCCAGGCAAGTGACCTGATGAGAACCCGAACGAAATAGATCGCAAGGATGACGGCAAAACCAAAGAACCCGAAGCGGCGAATGTTATCAATGATCTCGGAAACTCCGACCGAGTAAATGAAGTAAATGAAAAGGCCTATCCCGAAAAGCGTAAGCACAACAGCCGCGGCCTTAAGCCGCGAGAAGTGCTTACGATCGGCTTTTGAAAGCTCGATGTCGTCGGATCGGTCCGGTTCAGTGATCACTTATTTTGCCTTTGCCGCAGGGCTTAATCTAAAATGGTAGTTTACCGAACTTCGCTTAACAAAAACTAACTATCGCAAAAGAGGTATTTTATGTCCGCAACTGCAGCAGCTTCCGCCGAACTTAATCCGGGCCTGACCGCCCTTACCGAAGAAGAAGAACTTTTCCGTGCTTCCGTTCGTGAATTTGCCGACGGCGAGATCCGCCCAAAGGTCGAAGAAATGGAGCACAATGGCAAGCTCGACGCGGGCATTATCAAACAATGCTTTGAGCTTGGGCTGATGGCGATCGAGTCGCCGGAGGAATACGGCGGTGCCGGCTCGACGATTTTCAACGCCATTGTCGCCATCGAAGAGCTTGCCCGGGTCGATGCCAGCGTCTCTGTTTTTGTTGACGTCCACAACACGCTTGTCACCAACGCCTTTATGCGCTG
The DNA here is from genome assembly GCA_019639135.1 of Acidobacteriota bacterium. Lineage (GTDB taxonomy): Bacteria > Acidobacteriota > Blastocatellia > Pyrinomonadales > Pyrinomonadaceae > OLB17. The sequence continues at coordinate 35,644 of JAHBSL010000018.1, read as the reverse complement.
GGCGAGCGAAGAGCAAAAGAAGAAATACTTGCCGCAGCTTGCTGAAGGCAAGGTTGGAGCCTATGCCCTGAGCGAAGCGGGCTCGGGCTCCGATGCTTTTGCCCTGACGACCCGTGCCGTCGATAAGGGCGACCACTACGAGATAACCGGCCAGAAGCTCTGGATCACCAACGGCAACGAGGCCGAGATCTTCATCCTCTTTGCCACCGTTGATCCGGCCGCCGGCTACAAGGGCATTACGGCATTCATCGTAGAGAAGGGCTTTGAAGGTTTTTCGGTCGGAAAGAAGGAAGACAAGCTCGGCATTCGGGCATCCTCGACCACGGAACTGATCCTCGATGGCTGCAAAGTGCCGAATGAGAATGTGCTCGGCGAGGTCGGCAAGGGCTACAAGGTCTCGATCGAAACGCTCAACGAAGGCCGCATCGGTATCGGAGCACAGATGCTCGGGATCGCGCAAGGGGCATACGAAGCCGCTCTGAAATACACCGCCGAACGCGAGCAGTTTGGCCAATCGATCAATAACTTCCAGGCAGTGCAATTCCAGCTCGCGGAAATGGCAGTTGAGATAGAGGCCACCCGCCTGCTTGTTTATAACGCCGCCCGTCTCAAAGACGCCGGCAAGCCCTTCATCAAAGAGGCCGCCATAGCCAAGCTCTATTCGTCGCGGTGCGCCGAAGCCGTCGCCTCAAAGGCCATCGAACTCTTCGGCGGCTACGGCTACGTCAAGGACTACCCGGTAGAAAAATACTGGCGCGACTCAAAGATCGGCTCCATCTACGAAGGCACCTCGAACATGCAGCTCCAAACCATCGCCAAGCTGATCATGAGCGGAAAATAATATCGAAGGATCTACGATTTTATGGTAAATTTTGTTTATGTTGACCTTTGAGGTTGAAATCGTAGATCCGAAGGCTGAGGCGACCCTTCGTGAGATGGAGAGCAACAGTCGGATCAAACTTAAAAAGGTCTCGGATCGGCCCACGAATAATGGTGTAGTAAAGAAATCCGCGGAGAAGAAGCCTCTGAAGCGCGGCAGTATGAAAGGGCTTGTATTGTACATGGCCGATGACTTCGATGCGCCGCTTGAAGATTTTGAGGACTACATGTAATGCGTATTTTGATCGATACGCATATCCTGATCTGGCATTTGGAAGATGATCTTCGATTATCGGCAGAACATAGCGACCTTATCGAGGATTCACGTAACGCTATTTACGTGAGCGTCGCTAGCATGTGGGAAATCGCTATTAAAGCGAGCCTTGGAAAATTGTCACTATCACGTTCGATCAGCGAGATTTTCGCTGAAGTAGATAGCTCGGCAACTTCGCTTCTCGCGATCGAACCGATTCATACTATTCAAGTCTCTTCACTTCCTTTTCACCACAAAGACCCTTTCGACAGAATGATCATTGCTCAGGCACTCGTCGAGGACCTGTCCTTAATGAGCAACGATGTCAATTTCGTTGCTTACGGAGTGGATTTGCTTTGACCACCATCCGCCGAGCAAGTGCCCTCGACGCTGAACTTTTGACCGAGCTTGCTCGCGTTACGTTCTGGGATGCGTTTCATGAGCATCCTAAGAATGCGCCGGAGGATATGGCGGCTTATATGGCCGAGGCCTTCAGCCGCGAGACGGTCGCGGCGGAGCTTGCCGACCCGAAAAACATCTTTCTGCTCGCGGAGATCGGCGGCGAGCTTGCAGGGTATGCAAAGATGACCGTTGGCGCCATCGAGGAGGGCATTAACGCCGAGCGGCCTATCGAACTCAACCGGCTTTATTCACACCAGCAGTTTCTTGGAAAGGGCGTCGGGCAGGCATTGATGGATGAGTGCTTCGCCGCGGCACGCGAACTCGGCTGCGATGTGATGTGGCTCGGCGTATGGGAATTCAACCCACGGGCACAGAGGTTCTACGAAAAGAATGGCTTCCGCGTCGTCGGCAGCCACGTCTTCCAGCTCGGCTCCGACCCTCAAACCGACCTCCTGATGCAGCGAGAGCTATTAGCCACAGAGTACACGGAGAGCACAGAGTAGTTCTTGTTTTAGTCGCTTTAAGATCAGGATGATTCATTAGGCCAAATGCTGATCGGTAGTTTCGGAATTCCCATAAACTCCTCTGTGCCCTCTGTGGCAAAAATTGCCTTTCTGTTAAAGGTGCGATAATGTTGCATCTGTGCGACAGGTCATGAATCCGCCCAATCCCTATGACCGCTATTCGGCGGAATATGTCGGCGAGCCGCCGCCGACAAAGCTTGAGGTCTTTGAAGAAACCTCGACCAAAAAGATAATCACAAAGGCCTTTGCTTCGGATTGGGAAGGCGGCTTTCGCTACACGGTAAATTGCTACCGCGGCTGCGTTCATGGCTGCACATACTGTTTCGCTCGGCAGTATCACGAATATCTCGGTTACGGTGCCGGTACGGACTTCGAAACCAAGATCGTCGTCAAGCCCAACGCCCCGCAGCTCCTTCGCGAGGAGCTTAAACGAAATCGGGACAAGATTCCGCACCTTGATTTCTCTTTCGCGACCGACCCGTATCTGCCGCTTGAGGCGGAATATAAGCTCACCCGCCATTGCATTGAGGTCTGTGCCGAGTTTCGCGTTCCCGTCGTTATCATCACAAAATCGCCGCTCGTCACCCGCGATCTCGACGTCCTAAAACGCCTCTCTAAGGTCTCGGTCTTCTTCTCGCTTCCGTTCCTTACAAAGGAACGGTCAAATCCCTTCGAGCCCTATACGCCCGTCCCCGAGGCACGCTTTCGGGCGATGAAAACGCTCTCGGACGAGGGCATCACGACCGGAATCGGCATCGCACCCGTGATCCCCGGTTACAACGAGTCGGACATTCCCGGCCTGCTTGAGCGGGCAAAGGAGTGCGGTGCCCGCCGGGCATTTATGTCGATGCTGCACATTGATACCGATTCCATCGAGCAGTTCTTTGTCCAGAAGATGAACGAACGCCTGCCGGAAACCCGCGTCCGCAAGATCATCAACACAATGCACCGCGAACGCGGCGGGAGCCTCCGCCATCGCTCTTTTGCCGAACGCTCCATCGGCCGGACCGAGCAATGGGACGTCACCGTCAAGCTCTTTGAGTTTCACGCCAAACGCCTCGGCTTCAAACAGCACGAAGCTCCGCAGGAACAGAAGCCCGAGGCGTCTCCGGCACAGCAGTCGCTATTTTGAGATTGCATCTGAACAGGGAAAACACGATGCGGAATGCGATAAAACATCCTGATAATCCTGTCCATCCTGTTAGAATTGAGTGATGCAGAACCGTATTGAAGTTTTTGAACAGATGCTGGCGGCCGACCCGGAGAACACGATGGTGATGTTCGGGCTCGCGAAGGAATATGAAAAAGCGGGCGAGCACGCGAAGGTGGTCGCCATGCTCGAGGGTTATCTTGCCAAGGCTGACGACGAAGGCAATGCCTACGGCACCCTCGCCCAGGCATATCTCGCCACCGGCCAACGAGAAAAGGCCATCGAGGCCTACACCAAAGGCATTGAGGTCGCAATGGCCCACGGCCACCCTTCAATGGCAAACGAATATCGAATGACGCTCGATCTGGATCTCAGCTAACTCTCCAAGATACTCTTCTAATGGTCACCACGAGTCCCGGAGGCATCAAAAAGGCGAGGTTTTTGGTCTTTCGACCGGATCCTCTCGATGTAATCCGTAATTCGTTCGTTAAGGCCCGCCTCTGCATTCTTGATGTCTTCCTCGGTAGCCCCTTTTTCCGAATACGGCGTTTTGAGTGCAGTTTCAAGGTCGGCGATCGCATCATTATCGCGGCCCAAGAAGTGCTTCATAGACGCAGAGATATAAAGCGAGAGCTTCCTCGGGGAGTCTGAATGCTTTCTTTCAAGCTCCGCCTCGATCATCTGCAGCGATCGCTTTCTTGCTTCGGCTGCCGCCGTTGGCTTTCCCTCCTTACCGTAGTGATAGCCCTTGGTCCGATAAAATGTCTCCCACCAGTCATCATCTTTTCCAAGCACCGAATAGACCTTTTCCATTATTTCAAGTCTTTCGGTCACCGGTAGCTCTGTGTATTCTTTGAAGTTTTTCGAAACGGAAACTCCGTTGAGTGCTCGCCGGATCTCATCAAACTTATCTTTGGGAAGTTTGTCAAAGTCCCACATGTAGGTTGTCAAATAACACTTCTTACAAGTGTAATATGTCGGGCTGTCCGTCCTTGGGAAGAATAGCCACTGGTACTTCGAGGGATACGAATAAATGTAGCTTCCATAGCTACCAACGACGAGGAAAGTGTTCTTTTGCCCGTCCAAAGGACAATTGAAGTCCTCGGGTAACCAAGTGATGGCGAACGCAGGAAAAGAAAGGATAGATAGCAAAGCAATCAATAAGAGTGGTCTTACAAAGTTTCTCATCTCAAATCCTCCAGGGAAAACGAAGTTCGAAGAAGCCAAAAGCTCGAGATCGCCAAAGTTCGCGCGTTCGAGCCGATTGATGTCATTAGTCAATAGAGAGTTTGACACCGAGTAAGGTTGCTTTGTTCCCAAAATTTATTGTCTGCATTCGCTGACGGTCGCTGTCTTTATCCTCACCGGTTTTTCGGGCTTCTCGCCTTCGACCTTTGCGCCGTTTATTGCATCAACGACGTCCATTCCCTTGGCCACCTTTCCGAAGGCGGTGAAGGAGCCGTCAAGGTGCGGGGCGTCGCCGACGAGGATGAAGAAATTTGTTGTGGCGGTGTTCGCCTCTTCGCCGCGGGCCATTGAGAGAATTCCGCGGGTGTGGAGCACCTTGTTCGGTTCGTCCGGCAGCGTTCGCCGGCCCCGCGAACCGATCTCGAACGTCACTCCGCCTTCGCGAGTCCAAAAGTTGCCGCCCTGGATAACGAAACCCGGCACGACGCGGTCAAAGGTCGTTGTATTCAGGTAGCCGAGTTCGGCTATGTTCAGGAAGCTGCGGACGCTCTCGGGGGCGTGTTCCGGATACATTTCTGCGATAATGACGCCGGCCTCGGTGTCGAGCGTTACACACTGCTTGGCCATCGTCGCCGCGTCGGCGCCGTCGAAAGGTTCAGCCTTTTTCTGCTGATCGGCGGGCCGCGAATTGGCCTTTGCCGGCTCCTTTTCCGGCGGCGTTTGCGAGTTTGCCGCGAGCGAAAGTGCGGCAACCAAAAGCGAAAAAGCTAGCATCCTCATACTCAAGGATTTTCCGCCAAAACAGAATCGGGTGTAAAGTGTATCGAACGCCTTATCTGATCTCATTGGAGCTTACTATGAACTATCGCCGTCCGGCCCTCTTGGCCCTTTTGCTCTTATTAGCGTTTTCGATCTCGGGTTTTGCCCAGCGGGAACTCGGCGTCCGCCCGACCGAGACCGGCGGGCCGCTGCTCGCCGAACAAGCCGTCTTTGACGTCCTGACCTACGACGTCTCGCTGCGGATCGACCCGAAGAATAAATGGATCACCGGGACGACCGTGATGACGGCAAAGATGGTCAAGCCCGCCAGTGAGATCATCCTTCACCTCGATAACGCGATGAAGATCGACCGCATCTTTGGCGAATCCCGCGAACGCGACCGACAAGGCGGGCTGCGTTACGAGCACAAGGACGGCAAGATCCGCATCACATTTCCGGCGGCAAAGCGGGCAGGCGAGGCCTTTGAGACCATCATCACCTATTCCGGCCGTCCGGTGGTCGCTCCGCGGCCGCCTTGGGTCGGCGGCTTTATGTGGGAGAAAACACCTAGCGGTGCCGATTGGGTCTCGGTCGCCCTACAAAATGACGGAGCCGACCTCTACATCCCGATCAAGGATCATCCATCCGACAAAGCAGATCAAGTCGCGATGCGGATCACCGTGCCCGACCCGCTTGTCGTCGCCGGGCCTGGCAAACTGCAGGAAACGACGAAGAACGACGACGGAACGACGACCTACTACTGGCTGATGACCAACCCGATCCCGAACTATTCGATCGTCTTTAACGCCGCTCCATATCGCATCATAAAAGACTCGATGCCGAGCGTTGCCGGCGGCACCATCCCGATCGAGTTCTACATCTTGCCGGAGAGCTACGACAAAGGAGCGAAACTGATCGCGGAAACGAAAAAGTACGTCGAGTTTTACGAAAAGTATCTCGGGCCGTACCCCTTCCGCTCACAGAAGCTCGGCATTGCCGAGACGCCCCACCTCGGCATGGAGCACTCGACGATGCTCGCCTACGGCAACAAGTTTCAAACCAACGAGCATGGCTTCGATTGGCTGCAACTACATGAGCTAGGCCACGAATGGTGGGCAAATCTGGTGACGGCCCGCGACTGGAAAGACTTCTGGATACACGAAGGGTTTCAGTCCTTCATGGACACGCTTTACCTTGAACACCTCGGCAAGAAGGACGCCTATTTCGCCGCGATGAAAGGACGCGCCCGCCGGACGCGGAATATGCAGCCGGTCGCACCCCGCGAGGCGAAATTTGCTTATGAGGTTTATCTCGCCGCACCGGATTTCATCCAGAGCGATGGCGACATTTACGGCAAAGGAGCGGTCGTGCTCCACACGCTTCGCTACCTAATCGGCGACGACGCATTCTTCCGCGCTCTTCGCAAGATGGCATATCCGACGCCCGCGATGGAGCGGATGACCGACGGCCGGCAAACGCGGCTCGTTGATACCGAGGACTTTCGCCGCATCGCCGAGGCCGAATCGAAAATGAAGTTGGACTGGTTCTTTGAGGTCTATCTCCGGCAGCCGAAATTGCCGAAGCTCGTCGCTAGATTCGATGTCCACGGCCAAGGTCCTCAAACTATGCTGTTACATTGGGAAACACCTGACAATATGCCCTTTCCGATGCCGGTCGAGGTAATGGTCAATGGAAGGCCGCAACGGGTCGAGATGAAGAATGGCAAGGGCTCGATCACCTACACTGGCGAGGCTCCGACACTCGACCCGAAAGGCTGGGTTCTGCGGGCTGAGTAGCTGCTATTCCTCGCCGCTTTCGCACCACTTTTTCGTCACTCGGTGGCGGTAGTCGAACATCTTCTCGATCCTCGGCAGGATGAAAAGCGGAGCCGCGAGATCGCCGATTATGCTCATCGGCGGTTCGAATTCGATCTCGTCGCGGAGCACTGCTCCGTCCTCGTGCGGCTCGATGATGTGCCGGTGCCGCCATTTGGCGAATGGCCCCGAGATCTGCACATCCTCGAACATCCGCGGCGGGTCGTAGGCCGTGTGCTCGGCGACCCAACGCGACGGTATTAGCCCGAAAATCTTCTGCTCGATGATCGCCCGCGAGCCGATCTCCGCAATATTTGCCTTCTGGACGATCTTCGCGTCCTCCCATGGCGGTACCAGCCGCTCAAAAGCATCGGGCAGTTCGTGAAAGGCAAAAACGCGTTCAGGGCTCGCTTTTATTACGGACTCTTTCGTAAATTTCATTGGCCTTTAGTTCGCCTTGGCGGCCGCCGGAGATTCGGAAACACCTTTCTTGAGAAGCTGCCAAAGCTTTTCGATGTGCCTTTCTTCGACGCGGATACTGCCGATCGAAACGCGAAGAGCAAGTTTGCCGCCGAGCTTTGTGTGCGAGATGTAGGCCTCGCCCGATGCGTTGATGTCGTTCATCAATTGTTCGTTGAAGGCGTCGAGGTCCTCAACTCCAGCCGGACAGGCCCGGAAACAAACCAATGCAAAGTTAACCGGGGCGAGAAGTTCGAAGCCTTCGCTTTCATCGATCCACGAAGCAAAAAGCTCGGCAAGCCGGCAGTGTTCGCGGATGCGGGCCTCTATCCCGCGGCGGCCGAAGTATCGCAGCACGAACCAGAGTTTCAACGAGCGGAACCGGCGGCCGAGCTGGATGCCGTAGTCCATTCCGTTCTTAACCGTCGTCTGCTCGCTGGTTCTCAGATATTCGGGCACGAGCGAGAACGCAGCCTTGAGCGACTCCATATCGCGGCAATAAAATGCCGAGAGGTCAAACGGCGTAAAGAGCCATTTGTGCGGGTTCAGCACGATCGAATCCGCTCGCTCCCAACCTGCAAAGAAGTGCCGCTTTTCCTCAAGCACAGCGGCCGGCCCTGAATATGCCGCATCAACGTGCATCCAAAACCCGAACTCCTGTGCGATGTCAGCTATCTCGCCGACCGGATCAACGCTGGTTGACGACGTCGTCCCGATGGTCGGGATAACGCAGATCGGGCGGTGGCCCGCCGCGATGTCTTCCGCGATCGCCCGCCGAAGCTCATCTGCCCGCATCTCGAACCGCTCATTGCACGCGATCTTTCTCATGCTTCGCGTTCCGAGCCCGAGCGTGATGCACGCCTTGTCGATCGAAGAATGAACGTGCTCGCTCGCATAAATACAGAGCAGCGGCAGGTCAGGGCGGCCGCTCATCCCGAGTTCGCGGATGTTAAGCCCGGCCCGCTCGCGTGCGGCCGCTATTGCGTGCATGGTCGAGACCGACGCGGTATCGTAAATTATGCCCTCAAATTCCTCCGGCAGTCCGAGCATTTGCCGGAGCCAGCCGAGAGTTGCGTCTTCCAGTTCGGTCGAGGCAGGTGCCGTCCGCCATAGCATCGACTTCATATCGAATGCGGCCGAAAGCGCTTCGCCGAGAATGCCCGGCCCCGAGGTCGAGGTCGAAAAGAGCCCGTGGAAGTTCGGGTGGTTCCAGTTGGTAACGCCGGGTAGTATTAACCGCTCGACATCGGCAAGTATCGCATCGAAGCTCTCGCCGCTTTCGGGGGCGGCTGAGGGAAGCTGCTCCATCAGCTTGCCCGGTTCGGTCCGGGCAAGAACGGGCAGGCTTTCGATCTGGTCGAAATAACTGTTGATGAACTCCAAAACATTTCCGCCGGCCGCGAGGAATTCATCCGGCGGCATATCGCCAAGTAATTTGTTCTTGCTCTCGCTCATGAAACGTCGTTGTATCGGTCCGTGATCTTCCTCACAGAACTTCGATGTTAAATCGTCGCTTGTAAATCAGAAAAGCCGATTATACAATGCAACGAACTAAACCTGACCCCGGAATGCGGCGTATCAACCCGCAGCGACTTAAATCAAAATCTAAATCTGTAGATCCTTGAGGTGAAAATGGTTCACAAAGTCTCGAAATTTGCACTCACTTTTTTTGCAGCGACCCTTTTGCCAGTGGTCGCGGCCGCTCAGGAGAAAGGCCTCGATGAGCGTATCGACGAAGCCTTTAAGCCGGTAGCTGATTGGTGGGAATGGCTCGTTTTCTTTCCGATGCCATTGCCTGAGCCGCTTAATTTGCCGATCGTCCTTTATTTACTCATCGGCGGTGCGGTGTTTTTCACCTTAGCTTTCGGTTTTGTGAATATTCGCAGATTCCCTCTTGCTCTTAGTGTCGTCCGCGGTAAATACGACGATATTGAGATGGCCGGCGACCCGGAACACAAGGAACCGCACATCGAGAAATCAGAGATCTTGACGGTTGACGGAGACATCCCCGAAACGATCAAGGACGAAGGCCACCACGGCGAGGTAAATCACTTCCAGGCCCTTGCTACTGCCGTTTCGGGAACCGTTGGCCTCGGCAATATCGCCGGTGTCGCTATCGCGGTCGGCATCGGCGGCCCGGGCGCCACATTTTGGATGATCATCGCGGGTCTTTTGGGAATGTCGTCGAAATTCGTCGAGTGTACGCTCGGCGTCAAGTATCGTGACATCGATAAAGACGGCACCGTCCACGGCGGCCCGATGTATTACCTCTCGCGTGGCCTATCGGAAAAGGGCCTTGGCGGACTCGGCAAGGTGCTCGCGGTGATCTTCGCGATCTTCTGTGTCGGCGGCTCCTTCGGCGGCGGAAACGCCTTCCAGGCGAATCAGGCGACCACGCAGATCACAACCATCCTCGGCCTTGAGGGCGGTGCGACGCGTACGGTCATCGGCATAATAATGGCGGTTCTTGTAGCGGTCGTTATCATCGGCGGCATCAAGCGCATTGCCAAGGTGACCGATAAACTCGTGCCGCTGATGGCGATCATTTACATCCTCGCTTCGCTCGTCATCATCCTTGCTCACTTTACCGAGATCCCGGCAGCGATCGGCATGATCATATCGGGTGCCTTCACGCCTGAGGCAGGAGTCGGCGGCGTTGCAGGTGTGATCATTCAGGGTTTCCGGCGTGCTGCGTTTTCAAATGAGGCCGGTGCCGGTTCCGCCGCTATCGCCCACTCAGCCGTTAGGACAAAGTATCCGGCGAGCGAAGGTTTGGTCGCTCTTCTCGAGCCGTTCATTGATACAGTGATCATTTGTACGATGACCGCTATCGTTATCGTGCTCTTCAATATGCAGGGAGACTTCTTCCAGTACGGCGGCGTCGGCGGCAACGTAATGATCGAAGGTCAGGCTGTTAACGGTGTTGACCTGACGGCACGTGCATATAACGATGTGCTGCCCGGCTTTAATGCCGTCCTCACTGTAGCGATCGTCCTCTTCGCCTTCTCGACGATGATCTCGTGGTCATATTATGGACTGCAGTCGTGGAAGTATCTGTTCGGGCGTTCGGCCGCAGCCGACCTCTCGTTCAAGCTGCTCTTCTGCATCTTCGTGGTCATCGGTGCGGCAGCCTCGCTAGGTTCGGTGCTTGCGTTTTCGGACGCGATGATACTAGCGATGGTTTTCCCGAACATGATCGGCCTTCTCCTGCTCTTCCCGCGTGTTCGTGAAGAGCTTAACCGCTACCTGAAGGCGATCGGAAAAAGCTAGAGCGACTAACGAAGTTGTTGAAATCGGCGGCCCCGGAAATTTAATTCCCGGGGCCGTAATTTTTGGCTTGAAAACACGCCTGAACTGTGCATAATCACTTCTGTTTCGAGCCTTTCGGCGCGTGTTGCGATCTGCGTTCAACCCGAACACCTCCACCGAATTCCGCGAAATCAACCCTATTTCTCGGAGGTGACGATGTCACTTTTTGCGACCAAATCCATTGATAAGATAATCGCCGAAGCGAAAGAGACCGGCGAACATACCCTTAAGAAGACGCTCAGTTCGCTTGACCTGACGATGCTCGGCATCGGGGCGATCATCGGCACCGGGATCTTTGTCCTTACGGGCCAGGCCGCCGGAAAACACGCCGGGCCCGCGGTCGTCATATCGATGATCATTGCCGGCATCGCAAGCGCATGTGCCGCGTTGTGCTACTCGGAGTTTGCTTCAAGTATCCCGATCTCCGGCTCGGCCTACGCCTACGGCTACGGCACGCTCGGCGAGTTCATCGCCTGGATCATCGGTTGGGACCTGATACTTGAGTACGCTTTTGGAGCAGCGACCGTTGCTGTCGGGTGGTCAGGATATGTCGTCAGCCTTTTCCGCGACACTCTCGGGGTCAATTTCCCGCTCGCTTTAAGTGCTCCGCCCGGAGTCCCGCTTCTGGATTCATCCGGAAACACGATCGCAACCGGCGTGTTCAACTTACCTGCGTTCTTGATTGCGATAGCGGTGACCCTTTTGCTTATCCGCGGGATCAAGGAATCGGCGAGATTCAATTCCGTCATTGTGGTCGTGAAAGTGCTGGTGGTCGTTCTGTTCATAATCGCCGGAATCGGTTTTGTGAACACGAGTAACCTGGGTATCGGCTGCGAGGTTGGTGCTCCCGGCTGCGCGGAGTTCATGCCGTTTGGTTTGAGCGGCGTCATTACCGGAGCCGCGGTCATCTTCTTTGCATACATCGGCTTCGATGCCGTATCGACCGCCGCACAAGAAGCACGGAACCCGCAAAAGGATATGCCGATCGGCATTCTCGGCTCACTGGCGATCTGTACGGTGCTTTATATTCTGGTTGCCGGGATCATGGTCGGACTCGTTGATTATAAGCTCCTGACCAACGCTGCTGCTCCGATCGCCACCGCGATCGACGCGGCCCGCGATGTTGCTGCCGGCACGACGATGGGGACGATCCTCATTGCGTTCCCGACCATCATCAAGGTCGGTGCCGTGCTCGGTTTGAGCTCGACGATGGTCGTCATGGTGATGGGCCAGCCGCGTGTCTTTTATTCGATGTCGAAGGACGGCCTGCTGCCCGAATGGGCCGCCAAGGTACACCCCAAATTCCAGACGCCGCACATCACGACAGCCATCACCGGCACGATCGTCGCGATCCTTGCCGGTTTTGTCCCGATCCATCTGCTTGGCGAGCTTGTTTCGATCGGCACGCTCTTCGCGTTCGTCATTGTCGGAACCGGGGTGATCATCCTTCGGTCGTCGAACCCGACGCTTCATCGGCCGTTCAAGGTGCCGTTCTCACCGATCATTCCGATGGCAACGGTGATGATCTCTGCCTTTCTGATGAACAACCTCCCGCTCGATACATGGCTGCGGCTGATTGTCTGGATGTCCCTCGGCCTCGTCATCTACTTTGCTTACAGCTACAAGAATAGCCACATAGCAAAAATTGCAAGCGACACTGCTCCGATAAGCGATTCGACAAACTCGACGGCTTCGACCGTGATGAGCCTTGTTGCGATCGGCGTATCTATCCTTGCCGCCGCCGCGGCACTCAATTTAGAAAATCTGCTCGGACGGCAGATCTATCCATACTCGGCCATAAATCTGCTTGTCGGACTGGCTGTAGGAATGGGCGTTTATTGGATCATCGATAAGCAGTTGAGCAACAGCGTCCGCGGCGATGCCGTCGCCGGGTACACACCGCCGGTTGCGGCAATGCTCTCGATCGTCGGTGCGGCGATCCTGACCATTTGGCAGGTCGAGTTCTTCATTCCGAACACGACATGGCTAGACACGGCCGTCCGCTCATTCGCCTGGATCACGACCGGTGTGCTGGTCGCGATGCTGATGTACGGCAGCAGCGACCGGAACGCACCCCGGACGTCCGCTGTTCGCACTGCGGGCCTTGTGGCCTCGCTTGTTAATCTGGCGGTCTGGATCGCCCTGTTCTGGTGGTTCTTGACCCACTGGGCTGATTTTCACGGCAAATGATCGCCTGACATCCGACTCGCCGAATGCCGCAGAGTTCGCAGAGGGAGACAATCTCTGTATACTCTGTGGCATTCCTTTATGCACAAGACCCTGATCAAGTGGCTCGCGACGATCGGTTCGGGCTTCCTAATTTACGCCTTTCCGCCTCCGGCCGGGATCGCTCCCGAGGCATGGACGCTCTTCGCTGTTTTCATCGCAACGATCGTAGGGTCGATCGTGCAGCCGCTGACCGGAAGCGCGATGGTCCTGCTCGGCGTGGTGGCGACCGTTCTTTTCGGGGCTCTTAAGCCAACCGATGCACTCAAGGGATATGCCGAGCCGGTCGTCTGGCTCGTGCTTACGGCCTTTTTTCTTTCGGTCGGGATGATCAAAACAGGCCTCGGCCGCCGCATCGCATTGCAGTTCATACGGCTTATCGGCCGCCGGACCGTCGGGCTCAGCTACGCCCTGATCGGCACCGACTTCGTCCTCGCGTCGATGATCCCGTCAAACGCGGCACGCAACGGCGGCGTCATCCTGCCCATCGCCCGCAGCATCTGCGAGACGTATGACTCGCGGCCCGACGATGGCACCGCCGGCCGGCTCGGCACTTACCTGATGTCGCTGCTCTATCAGGCCGATGTCATCATCTGCGCGACGTTCATCACCGGCCAGGCCTCGAACATCATCATCGCCGACCTTATCGCCAAAAACACCGACCTTCAGATCGGCTATCTCGGTTGGTTTGCCGCGGCGATAGTTCCATCGGTTCTTTCGCTCATTGCCGTTCCGTATCTGGTTTTCCGAATGTCGCCGCCGGAGATCAAGGAAACGCCCGAGGCCGAGCGATTTGCCTCCGAAGAGCTTGAGAAACTCGGTAGCGTAAAACGCGGCGAGTGGGTGATGCTTGCCGTGCTCATCGGCGTGGTCGTGATGTGGACGACCAAAGATCATCTTCACAGCCTCGATACGGCGATCGTGGCGATGGCGGGGATCTGCGGGCTGCTTATCGGGAAGGTCGTTGACTGGAAGGACCTGATGGGCGAGCACAATGCCTGGTCGGTCTTTATCTGGTATGGCGGCCTTGTGAACATGGCCGCACAGCTCAGCAACACGGGCCTGACCAAGGTCTTTGCCGAATCGATGGGCGGCTATACGAGTGCGATGGGTTGGATCGCGGCCCTTGCCATTCTTGCCCTAGTCTATTTCTACGCTCACTATCTCTTCGCTTCGATCACGGCACATGTACTCGCGATGTTCGTCCCCTTCGTGGCGGTAACGCTTACGGCCGGGGCACCCGCCGGCCTGGCTGTTCTCTTGCTTGCCTATTTTTCGAATCTCAATGCCGGGCTTACCCACTACGGCACGACGCCTGCACCGATATATTTCGGGACCGGCTACGTCTCGCTGCAAACCTGGTGGAAGATCGGCCTCGCCGCCTCGGTCGTGAACATCGTTATCTGGGGAACCATTGGCGTCGCATGGTGGAAGCTGCTCGGCTGGTGGTAAAGAAAAAAGGCCGGGAGATTGTCCCGGCCCTATTTCGTTCAACTCAGCTCCCGGCTAGTTGGTCGGAAAGTTGAGCGGCATCTGCGGAGCGGCCGGCGTTGCCGAATCAGCGGCATCGACCTTGGCAACCGCGTCCTCGTAGATGCGAATCCGCCCGGCCTCATCCATCTTCCGGCGGGTCGCGGCTAGATACTCGGAGAAAAGCTCCGCACGCTTGCGTGAAAGCATCTGCTCGGTCAGCGTATCACGCTGCTTTGCAAATTCTTCCATGTTCGCCTCTTCGCGGCTCTTTACACCGACGATGTAGTAGTTCTCTCCGATCTTGATCGGCTCTTTCGTCACCTCGCCAGCCTTCAGGCCATAGATCGCGTCCTCAAGCTGCTCGCTGGTCGAAGCAGCCGGCCCATCGCCAAGCGGCGAACCGAGAATGAAGCTCTTGCTCTCCTGAGCCGTCAGCTTCTGGGCCGAAGCTGCGGCCGCGAGCGCATCTGCGGTGGCCGCACCGCCCGCGACCTGCTTGGCAATGTTCTCGATCTGCTCGCGGGCCTTTTCGAGCTTTACCACATCGACCAGCTTGCTGCGGACCTCCTCAAACTCCGCATCACGCGGTTCTTTTCGCTCAACGAGAAGCGGGATAGCAAAGCCCTCCGGGACCGGGATCTCGTCGCCGACGTCATTGGCGTTCGCGAGTCCGGCAATGCCTTCCTCGAACTGCGGTGAAACACCGATCTTGTCAACGTTGTCGCCCGGAACGATGAACGGCGTCTCGCGGACCATGTCCGCAACCGTCATATTCGCCTGTGTCGCAAAGTCCTGTGCGGTCTTTTGCACGTCCTTATTCTGCTTCAATGATTCTGAAACCTTTTTGGCAAGCTCGGCCGCGGCGGCGTAGGCCCGACGGTTGCGAAGGCTCACCTCAAGTTCTTTGCGAGCATCTTCGAACGATTTCGGCACCGCCTCGCCACGCCAAAGGATGAAATAACGGCCCTGATAGCTGATCGGCTCGCTGACCTGTCCCGGCTGCATCTTCAGAAGCTGCTGATACGGGTCAGACGGGTTGTTGAGGTTTTCGCGGACCGGGCCGGGAAGCTCACCGCCCTTTACAGAGCTGACCGGATTTTCCGACTGGCCCTTTGCCAGATCGGCAAACGCCTGTTCGTTAACCGGTGTGCCGCCCTGCCGGAGCTGCTGAACCAGGCCGGTCGCCTTTTCATATACCTGGCCGTCAAATTCGGGCTTGGCCACGCGGAGAACGATCTCGCGGCCCTTTACGCCGGCGATACGCTTGTCCTCGGGCAGCTTGTCGTATTCGGCCCGCAGGTCGGCATCGGTGATCGGGAGCTTTTCGCCGATCTTTGCCGTGTTGAGAAACACGTAGCGGATCTTTTTCTGCGGCTGGCTGATGTAATAGCTCTGTTTGTTCTTTTCAAAGTATTGGCGAAGGTCGTCGTCCGACGGCGTGATGCTCTTCGCAAGGTCGGCCGGGCTGACCACGAGATACGAAACATCAAACTTCGTATTCCGCCGCTGGTAGTCCTTGAGCACTTCTTCTTCGGAAACCGTCACGCCGGACGTAACGAACGCACGAAGTTTCTCTGCACTCAGTTCATCGCGGATGCTCTCTTCAAGAGCACGGACGCTGCCGAACTGACGCACGGCGTTCTGCTCGTAGAGATCCTTGTCGAACGGCTTGCCGTCCTCGGGCTTGAAGAGCTTGCGGATCTCCGCGGCGACCTCGGCGTCCGTAGCCGTCAGCCCGAGTCGGGCTGCCTCAACGCGGGTCAGACGGCTGCTGATCAGGCTTTCAAGCAGCGTCTTCGCCGGGAAAGGACGGCCCTGGCTGAAGCGGGCGTAATTCTCCTTCTGCCGGGCAAGTTCGCCGACGGTGATGTATTCGCCGCTGACCGTTGCCGCTGTTTCAGTGCTGGTGGTCAGGTTGGCGGCAAGGTCACCACGGGTAGGTGCATAAAAGAGCACAAGGCTCAGCACCATAACGATCGCAAAAACAAGAAGGACGATATTGCGCGTCTTCTCAAGCTTAGAAATGAACTTCAACATCTGCTTTTACCTTTATGGAACGCACGAAGCGTGAAATAGGGACAATCTCAAATCGTAGCAGAAATGCTGGACCGATTCCAATAAAAGCCCCGAATTTCCGGGATTGTCCCGGTTCGGACAAAACACCCGATTGCTTTTTCCACCGGGTTTCATAAATACTTGAAATATTCGGCACCGCCGCACGGCTGCAAACCATATGAACGCCCCTACCGCTATTCGAACCGTAGGCATCGTCGTCAAACCAAATCATGACGAGGCCTGGGCGACCGCCTGCGAGCTCGTCGAATGGCTGAAGGAGCGAGATATAGCAATTGCCGGCGAGCCCTTCTGTCTGGCGGAGGCACTTGGCAGCGAATCGCCCGCGCCGCCCACGTCGCTTGAAACCGCCGACCTGATGGTCGTCCTCGGCGGCGACGGCACGATGATCTCGACCGCACGGTTGATCGGCGATGCCGAACCGCTGGTGCTCGGCATCAACTACGGAAGCCTAGGTTATTTGACGGATTTTCGCATCGAAGAGATGCACATCGCCCTTGAGGCAATCTTCGAGGGCAATTATGAGATCGACCGCCGCGTGATGCTCCGGGCCGAACATTGCCGCGGCGAGGAGAAGCTCGCCGAGGGCCGAGTCCTCAACGATGTGGTCATCAACAAGGCCGCCCTTGCCCGAATAATCGAGATAGAGGTCCGGCTCAACGGACTTTACGTCAATTCGTTCCGTGCGGATGGGTTGATCGTCTCGACCCCGACTGGCTCAACCGCCTATAACCTCTCCGCCGGCGGTCCCATCGTTTTTCCTTCGATGAATGCCGTCGTCCTGACGCCGATCTGCCCGTTCACACTCACTAATCGCCCGATCGTGATGCCGGACGATGCCGAGATCGAACTCGTCCTGCAGAATGAGAACGAAGGCGTCGTGCTTACGCTCGACGGCCAGATCGGCCACGCGATGCACTCGCACGACCGCGTTCGGATCCGCAAGAGCAGGACGACCTTTAACCTCGTCCAAC
This sequence comes from Acidobacteriota bacterium, assembly GCA_019639135.1. GTDB lineage: Bacteria > Acidobacteriota > Blastocatellia > Pyrinomonadales > Pyrinomonadaceae > OLB17. Next base: position 18,161 of record JAHBSL010000018.1, on the reverse strand, counting down.
CGCCCAACCGCAATTACTTCGACGTTCTGAGAAATAAGCTGAAATGGGGCCGTTGATCATGGCCGTTCGGCCTTTCCGGCTCGGGGTTTGCGCGCCACCGGCCCTGTTCTTTCGAAGAGATACTTCTTCAGGTCACACTTTCCCTTCTCATCGAAAACAACGCCCTCCTGCTCGAGCATCTGTTGCTGAAGATTGATCGGGATTGTCAGCCGGCCGGTCGAGCATTTGCCCTGCGAATTGATCACCCGCTGCCAGGGCACATTTTCCGCATCTGCCGCGTGCATCGCATAGCCGACCGTCCGCGGCGTATACCCCTCGCCGAGCATCGCCGCGATCTGCCCATAAGTCATCACCCGCCCACGCGGTATCCGCCGGACGATGCGGTAAACCCGCTCGCGATACCCGCGCTCATCACCAGCTGCTTTTCCCTTACTACTTTTCACCTATTCCTTATTCCGAAACAGAAACGAGATCAGCCTCGGCAAACCGGCACGGTCGCTGCCGTCGAACCACTCCGAAATATCTTCGATCGCGAAGCCCGCAGCAACCGCAGCCTTTGTGTAGTCGGTCACATGATGCCGATAACATTCGAGGACCTTTTCACCGCCTTCGGAGTCAAACCTCGCCTTGCTCCCGGCATATTGCTTGAAAGGATGCAGCTCGCAAACATAGAAAAGCCCGCCCGGCTTCAGTGCTTCTGCAGCTTCGTTAAAAACATGGCCGAGGTCGCCGACATGCTCAAGGATCAGGCTGCACGTGATAAGGTCAAAACCCGTTCCAAACTGCCATGATTGCCGAACATCGCCAATTAGAAATTCAACGTTAGCGGCCGTGACCTTCGCCCTCGCGACCGCCTGCATCTCCCGCGAAAGGTCGGCCGAAACGAGTCGTTCGCATCGCTCCGCGACCCAACTAGTATTCTTGCCCGTTCCGCCGCCGAGTTCGAGGACAGCTCCGTGGGCACGATCTTGAAGCATCACTTCGCATGCCACTTTTTCAAGGTCGCGAGTCGGATTCGCCACCTCGTCATACGTCGCTGCCCATTGGTTGTAGCCTGCTTCAACACTCATCGCTTGATCAACACGGTCCTTGCCGGGGCTCCGTCGCCGGTTCCGCCGATGTATTTAAGGGGCAGGCAGGCGATGTCATAATCGCCCGGTTCGATGCCGCGGAGGTCAAGCCCCTCGAGGATAACGATCTCTTTCTTGAGCAGCGTGATATGCACCGGATGCCCGTCCGAACCAAAGGCCTCGATAGAAAGGTAATCGATCCCCACAAGCTTTATGCCGGCATCCGCGAGCAATTTCGCCGCCTCGAGGCCTAGAGCTGTAAAATCCGTCCGGAAGCCTTCGTCCGGTTTGTCCCAAAAGGCAGAGTTGCGGGTTTTGAATATCACCCGCTCAACGCCGGCGAGAGACCCGAGATGCTCGGGTCCTATCAGCATAACTCCTTCTGGCAGCTCGATCACCCGGCACGGCCCGAACATCTTCTCAAGCTCGAGTTCATCGCCCCTTCGAGTGCCCTCAATAAAATGGTTCGGGGCGTCAACGTGCGTCGCCGTATGTGCGCCAAAGCAAAGGTGCGAGACGTTTGCGGCGGCGCCGTCGGCAAGTTTCAGCACCGCCTCGATCTGAACTCGCGGGTCGCCTTCGTAGATCGGTGCGTCCTCGCTGATCGGGACGGTTACGTCGAAGATCTTCATTCGTTCATTTTAACCCAAGTTCCCTTGCGGCCCGCTTTGCGCAAACACGAGTTTGCGGGAAACTATCGTTATGGAGATCAAACGGATCGAAAAGGGCGGCCGCGGCGCTTTCATCATCAAGGGCGAGGACGGCAAGCGGCTCGCCGAGATGACCTACGTTACCGCCGGCGAAACGGGCTTCATCATCGACCACACCGAGGTCGATGAAAGCCTTCGCGGTCAAAAGGTCGGCGATAAGCTACTCGCCGAAGCCGTGAATTATGCTCGCGAAAAAGGGCTGAAGATCTTTGCCACCTGCCCGTTCGCTCTGCGTAAGCTTACCGGCAACGCTGAGTACTCTGACGTTTTCGGCGGATAGGGATCGTCGCTCCGCGTTTGACATGAACACGCCTCGCATTTCCGCCTCAAGCTATTCGAACACCGCACCGCTCGTGTGGTCGTTTCTCTATGGCCGCGGCCGTGGGAGTGTCGAGCTTATCCTCGATAACGCACCGGCCCGCTCGGCCGAGCTGCTCACGCAGGGCCGAGTTGACGCGGCGCTCGTTCCTGTCATCGCTTCGCAGTTCATCGATGATGTGCGGGTAGTACCCGGCGTATGTGTCGGTGCGAAAGAGAGCGTCCGGAGCGTTTGCATTGTTACGAATGGGCAGGCGCTTGATGAGGTCCGCAGTATCTCGCTCGATGTCTCGTCGCGGACAAGCGTCGCCCTGACCAAGATCATCTTCCGCGAGTTCCTCGGCCGCGAACCCGAATGGAGCGATGCCCTTCCCGATATCAACGGGATGCTCGCCGCGTCAGACGCCGCACTGCTGATCGGCGATCCTGCGCTCGCCATCTCTTCAGGCGTTGCAGGCGGCGGGCAGAACCATCGTGTCTTCGACCTCGTCGAGCTGTGGAGAGAGTACACCGGACTCGGTTTTGTTTTTGCGATGTGGATGACGCTACACGAGCGACTCTCTATCGACCTCGCCGCCGCCCGCGACGAAGGCCTTGCTCATCTCGACGAGATCGCCGCAAACTACTCAGGCGACATCGGGCTCACAACCGAAGCAATGAAGGATTACTTAAGCGATAGTATTTCTTATTCGGTGAGTGAAAAAATGGAGGAGGGCCTGAGGCTTTATCTGGACTTGGCACAAAAACACTGCCTGACGAATGAACGCAGACCGCTGAGATTTATTGAAACCTCTTAGAAAATTCCCGAGTAAAAGATAAGTACCCACGCCGAAACCGCCACAAAGACCATAAGTCCGAGGTCTGTCGTCCCGATCTGTTGTTCTCTCTGTTCCATAGCCTTTCTGCTTCCTTACTATCTAAAACATCTATCTGATATCTATCGCGTAATTTTCTGGCGTTTAGTATCACGGCTCACTAAAAAAGGCTTTCGCCGAGCCTACTCCTTTAGATTTAAAGACGCAGAACGAACCGAAGATTGCAGAAAATATTTAGACGAGCGGGCGTTTGAGTTCCTTTGAGAGTTCGAGCCGGTTGAGCTTTCCGCCGTTCTTTTTGAGGTGCTCCATAAAAATGAGTGCGGCCTCGATTCGGCGGTCAACGTCCTTTATCTTGCCGATGAAATATAGCATCGAGCGTTTCCCGCCGGGGGTAAGTGCGTCGAAATAGCGGCGGCCGTCGGGATCCTGATTCATTACTTCTTCAAGCTCTTCCGGCATCGGCGCGCCAAATTCGCTCTTGTCCTGCGTAAGTTCCACCGAAACGCTATCGCCTGCCGAGATATCGAACCGGGCACGCTTTTCCTTGCTGACCATAATGTAGAACGACCCGCCCGAAGGCATAAGCGCACATTGAAAGCCCTCGTGGCCGTTGATCGAGCAAATGACCCGCCGCGAGCCGCCTTCTTTCGGGAATCGCTCCGCCGTCTTGCCATCTACAACGATGAAGTGCCAGCCCGAACCCGGCGGATCAGAAGTGAGCACGGCCTTGAATTTGGTTTTTGCAGGTGCCTTCGGCATCGGAGTTAAAGTTCGCAGTTTGCTACAATATGGTTTCGGGTCGGGCTTTGCTTTCCGCGATGGCGACATTCTCGCCGAAACCGCCTTGAACTGCAAAGCGAACTCTTTTGTGGGGACTGAAATGAGCATCCAGCCTATTCTTGACAAGGCACTTGCGGGCGAGCGGCTTACGGCCGAGGACTGCACCGCGCTTCTTGAATCGTATGACATTGCCCGCATCGGTGCGGCCGCGGACGAGATCCGCCGACGGAAAAACCCCGGCGATGTTGTCACCTACATCATCGACCGCAATATCAATTACACGAACGTCTGCAATGTCGTCTGTACCTTCTGCGCGTTCTATCGCCGACCGGGCAAGCCGGATACTTACGTGCATTCGATCGAGGAGATCTGCAGCCGGATCGACGAGACCATTGCGCTTGGCGGCACCGGCGTTTTGATGCAGGGCGGACTGCACCCGGACTTCAACATCGAATGGTACGAGGACCTTCTCTCAACGCTCCACGCCAAGTATCCGGACTTTCAGCTCCACTGCTTCTCACCGCCGGAGATACACAACATCTCGCTCATCTCAAAGCTCGATTACGAGACGATCCTTCGCCGGCTGAAAGCGGCGGGCCTGAACTCAATGCCCGGCGGCGGCGGCGAGATACTCGACGACGAGGTCCGAAAACGCGTCTCGACCAAGTGCACGACCCAGGAATGGCTAGACGTAATGCGTGCCGTCCACAAGGTCGGCTTGATCTCGACCGCGACGATGATGTTCGGCATTGGCGACCGCATCGAGCACCGAGTCCGCCACCTTGAACGCATCCGACAGGTTCAGGACGAGGCCCTTGCAAATAAAGCGATCGACCCGAACTACGGCGAATTCACGGCGTTCATTCCGTGGACGTTCCAACGCGAAAACACCGCCTTGGGCCGCAAGATCACCGAGGAACCGACCGGCATCGACTACCTGAAAATGCTTTCGGTCTCGCGGCTTTTCCTCGACAACATCCAGCACATTCAGTCCTCGTGGCTGACGCAGGGCATCCGTCTCGGCCAGGTCGCACTTCGCTTCGGCGCCGACGATATGGGCTCGATAATGATCGAGGAGAACGTAGTCTCCGCCGCCGGTGCCCATAACGAAGCCAACGAACGCGACCTCCGCTACCAGATCCGCGAAGCCGGCTTCCGCCCGCAGCAACGCGACATCCTCTACGACTACATCAACCGCGAGATCACCGCCGAGCTCGACCAAAGCGACTCGCTAAAACTCAAACAACTAACCGTCGCATTTGCGGATTAGGTAACACTAAATCGGTTCAGGTCGTATGGGAGGTATATTTAGATCACCGTGGCTAGGGACGAAACGGGGTTATCTTGCCGACTGGATAACGCAGAAATGGGTTGAGGTAACTGGTCGATTCATTGATCTCGGTGAAGAAACTTGGATATCCGGACCTATCGGCAAAACATCCGGGATAGGAAGTGATTATTTCCACGAACTCGCCAGAACTGAGGGGTTGGAATTGGAATCTTCACGGCCATCGGCTGGCTTAGTGCAGGGCCTTTCCAGCTTGTTCAGCAACGAAAATGCTTCGGTTCAAGCCGGTGTAGTCAGCTTTTACGAAAAGACGAGTGACTTTGAGATCGACGTATGGTCTGAATGGGCGAGTGCGTTCAAGCCCTTTGGACATTTGCTGGCATTAGTTTTTAGCCGGCGTCTCCAGCAGTTGAATGTCCCACTCTCTCCCTTGGATACCAGACTCGGAATGACGAGCGAGATTCTGCAGCTCGTCGATCCGGAAAGTAAAGTGATCAGATACACTGCCTGGTTAAGGCATCTTCCAGGAACCGGGAACGTACTTTATGCAGGAACCTACTCGCTGTGCAATGTTCCTGGCTTAAATCGGAAATGCGTTAAGGTCGTTTTCCCGCTCCCAAATGGAAACGCGATCGTGTTCATGGAACCGACGATAAATGATGACGGGTCGTTGCTGCTCAGGTCATCCGGAAACAGATTTGGTGAGGCCGGATTCTATTTTGTGGTGCACAGCGGTCTCGGCCGGGCACGTGCCCGATATATTCGCTCTTTTCAGGAGACGATCCATGTTTTCGAGAGTGATGATTCGGAGGTCAGGGCGGATCATGTTCTGCGGTTTTTCGGATTTTCATTTCTTCGCCTCCACTACCGGATGCGACCGAGACAATAACATTTACTTATACTTGATAACTTGTCAAGAACATTTGATATTCCGAGTTTATGGAAAGTCTCGCTGTAGGAGAATTGAAGGCAAATTTCTCGAAGGTTCTTGAGAAAGTTCAGAAGGGCGGGACGATCGAAATAGTCTTTGGAAAAAAAAGACCCGTCGCCCGGATCGTACCGATCGATGAGGCGAAAGCGACTAAGAAGGGCAAACTTGGCCTTCTTGAAGGCAAAATGAAGTTCGTATTTTCCGTCGACTTTAAGATGACCGACAAAGAGTTTGTTGCCCTCAAGAATTGGCTATGCGATTTCTCCTCGATACCCACGCATTGATCTGGGCTCTTTCAGACCGCTAACGGCTTCCTGCGAACGTACTTTCCGCTATAGAAACTACAGAAAACGAAGTTTTCGTAAGTGCAGTAACGTTCTGGGAGATCACGATCAAGATTCGAATTGGGAAGCTCAGCCCTATCGGACATGCTGATCGCGATCTGCTCGCAATTGCCGAGGCGGCGAGCTTTCAGCCTATCCCTCTGGAACCGCATGAAGCATCAACATCGTTCAGGCTAGCCTAAGATTCCCACCTCGACCCATTCGACCGAATGCTGATCTGGCAGGCGATCTCGCGGCGCTGGATTTTGGTCAGCACGGACCTTAGTTTCAGCAGATTCGAACGGCATGGATTGAGGCTTTTCTGGGAATAGTGTCTGTCTTCAGTCGTGACCGAACCGAACAAACTTTGTGGTAATTTAAGAATTACGGATTCTCCACGTTGTTTGCACCCGGCGGGGGCGATGGCTCACATTGGATGGCGGCCGATCCGGACGGAAAGATGGTACTTGCCCGCGTTCTATAGCATCTTGAGGTAATGAATTCCCGGTTTCGCAGAACTTGGCGCCTCTGAGTTATTTACCCACCGGACTATACTGATTACACATTATGGTTGTTTTTCGATAGGCCAAATCGATACGGCCGCCGCCGGCAAGTCGCTGAACATAAGATTGCAAAATATAACAATGGAGTGCATCTCTTTCCAGAATAAAGAGGCCGTCAAATAATTGCTCCGCCATGTCTCGCGAAACATCCCAATGAAATAATGCTCGCCATTTCAGAAATTAAAGGCCGCCCTCTACCGCAGCCCGCATCATCTACGAAATCAACGTGGCTTTGGCTTTAGGCAAAGCCCGGCTTTGGAAAACTTGGAATGATCCAAAGCGACTATTACACATTTCCTGTATCTCGCTACCAGATCAATAAAATAGAGATAACCAAGATCTTTTTCTTAGATAAATCTGCCGGGAAACGATTGACCCGCGATTTCGGATACTGATACTATTTAAGAGTCTTTTCTCCCTCTCCTTTCTCCACAGCCATCCCCACTAAAAACCCGCAACGTCAGATGCACCCGAACCTTGTTTCGGAGGTTTTTTTACGCTGTAAGTCCGCGCGGAAAAAATACTGCTTGTGTCCTACCTTTTTTAATACTATGAAAGTACTAAATGTCATACTTCTTTCCTTCTTCGTATCCACCGCGGCAGCCCAGGTCGTCCAAGATTTTGAGGATGCTTCGGTGCCTCTACGGACGAATGACTGCTACGCCTCAGCGTCATTTGCCGCTACTACCGATAACGCCATCACCAACATCTCCGCTCGCAGTTCCCAGCTCAGCAATCCGGCGAACCCGGCAATCTATCAACTCCCGTTTATTGCTGTGAGCACGTCTTCGGTGCTTTCTTTTGACCATCGTCTAAGCGCCGCAAATGGAATGCGGAACCTTCGTGTTGAGCTTTATAGCGCTGCCGATAACACTGCGAATTCGCTCAACAACCCGACAGAGATCTATAACTTCACTTATTCGAACGCCGCGGTCCAAAATTCGAGCGTAAACCTAAACGTCAACGGTGTTTTCCGTATCCGTTTTGTCGCCACCGGCAGCGGCGGAAATGCTCGTGTGGTCCTCGATAATATTCAGGTAACGAACTCATCGCGCTCGACCATCGGGTCAAATCAGGTAGTAGCTTCTAGCCAGTGTAATGCCGTCATCCCAAACTCGACACCGCCGACCGCAAACGATGACTTTCTTTTTGCTTCGGGAATGGCCCCCGTCTCGGTTGATCTGCTAACGAATGACCTCGCGGGCAGTTCTCCGCTCAACACCAACCGGGTCGATCTTGCGATCACTACTTCGGCAGAGGAATCGACGCTGACACTGCCGGAAGGCGATTTTGTTGTTACCGGTGGTGTCCTGACATTTACGCCCGGCCCCGGCTTTACAACTTCATTTACTATCACCTACACCGTTAAGGATGCTTTAGGAGCAACTTCTAATAGTGGCACAGTAACAATAACAACGCTTGGGCCGAGTTCTTCGGCGGTAAGTGTAGTCGGCCGGGTCGTATTTGATGATATGCGATCGGCGGGCATGACAAGCGTTGAGCTGATCGATATCAAGACCGGCGAATCACGGATCGCTATGACCAATCCTTTTGGCTATTTCCGATTTGAAGACGTGCCGATCAGGACGCACCTGTTGACCGCACGGCGAAAGGGGGTCGAGCCGCAATCACTGCTTGTCGATGTGGCCGAGGAGATCAGCGATATAGTTTTAGTGTTGACACGATAGTCGTTGTGGGTAATCATTCCAGAGGCCGGGCGGCACGCAACGTGGCCGTCCGGCTTTCTGTTTATGAAAGCAATTATCTTTTTTTTGGTCGCGGCAATAATGTTCGGTGCTTTGGCCGTGGCCACTCCGGCGCAGAGCAAACTAATAATTCTCGTTCGCCATGCGGAGAAAGATATTTCGGAGAATGCCGATCCGAACGACCCGCCTCTTAATGCTGCCGGGCAAGAGCGGGCTCAGAGATTTGCCCAGAAGATCGGCAAATACCGCCCCGGAGCGTTCTACTCGACGGATTTCAAGCGGACCCGCGACACGGTCACACCACTCGCCACAAAACGCGGAAAGCAGGTACAGCTTTACGACCCGCGAAAGCCGAGTGAGCTGATCGAAAGGGTCCTGGCAGATAAGACCAAGCGGGTCGTCATTGCCGGCCATTCGAACACGATCCCCGGCCTTGCGAATGCGATAACAAAGAAAACCGTCTTCCGTAACCTCGACGAGAGCGAATATACTGTCATTTGGCTGATCCGCCTTAAAGAAGGAAAGGTCACAAAGGTCGAGCTGCTCGATTACTAAGGCTTGGTCGAGCCTCTTCGCGTTCGAAATGAGGAAACACCATGAAGATACTGATCACCGCACTTTTTGCCGTCTCTCTTGCCGCCGCAACCTCCGCGCAAACCCCGCAGCCGAACGAGACTTTTTGGAAGAACCTCGAAAAGCTTTGTGGAAAGGCATTTGCCGGAACCGTTGTCGCCGATACGACCGGCGACGTGCGGTTCAAGGATAAATCGATGGTGATGCACGTCCGCTCCTGCCAAAAGGACGTGATCCGCATTCCTTTCGTCGTCGGCGACGATCTTTCGCGGACGTGGGTGCTGACGAAAAAGAAGGGCCGCATCCTGCTCAAGCACGACCACCGGCACAAGGACGGAAAGCCGGACGAAGTAACGATGTATGGCGGCTGGACGACAAATGTCGGGATGCCGACTCGGCAGATGTTTCCGGCCGACGAAGAGACCGTTAAGGTAATAGCAGCCGCGGCGACGAACGTCTGGTGGATCGACCTAGTCCCCGGCGAATCTTACACTTACAACCTTCGCCGGATGGGTTCGGACCGGCTTTTCAGCGTCAAATTTGACCTGACGAAGCCTATCGCACCTCCGCCAGCTCCCTGGGGATGGAAAGATTAGTTGGACGGAGCAGTTTCTGCGATGAGTAACGACAAAGAGAGGGAAACTGAACTTCTCAGTGTTGCCGCGGATTGGGCACTGGCGATGGTCGCGAACGACGCAGACCTGATCGGCAGCTTTATGGCCGATGACTGGGTGATCGTTTCCGAACGCGGCGTTACGACGAAGGCGGAGTTCCTGCCGTTCGTCCGCTCGGGACAATTGACGCATTCCGTTTTCGAGCTTGCAAGCGAGCCTCGAGTGCGATTCTACGGCGATACCGCGGTGCTGACCGCGAGGGTCGTCAACACCGCCGAATTCGCCGGCTCGGCCCACAAGCAGGACGAATGGACAACCGATGTTTTTGTCCGCACCGATGGCCGCTGGCTCTGTGTCTTAAGTCACATTACGAACTCGCAAGCAACAAAACAATAACGAAAAGGCCGTTCAGAATGCGCTTTTATAAAAGTCCTTCGCTTCTGCACCTATGTGATCTGAAGTTAAAAAGCGGCTTCTCCTGAAATGTAACCATTATCCAGAGAACGAAGCACGGACAAGTCGCTTATCAAACGGCCTTTACAAATTAGAAGCGGCCTATTCCTCCGCGGCCGGCTTTGTTTCAAGCGGCTTTATCGCCTCGATCTGGAGCCAGACCTTTACCTCGTCCGAAAGCACAGGCGTATTCGTTCCAGGCAGATTTCCGCCGTAGTTCACGTTAAAATCCCGCCGGTTGATCGTGGTCTCGGCAACCGCTCCCATCCTCGGGCCGTTGCGCTGATTGCCCGGAAGAAAGCCGGTCACCTTTACGGGGAAAGTGATGGTCTTGGTCACATCCTTCATCGTCAGGCTGCCGGTCACCTTCAGCGAATCACCGCTTTTCTCGACCTTCGTGCTCTTAAATGTCATCTCCGGATACGTCTCGACCTCGAAGAAATCCTTTGTCCGCAGATGGTTGTCGCGAGCATCAACACCGGTGTCAACGCTCGTCATTTTAGCGGTGAACGCTACTGACGACTTTGTCACGTCCTCGGCGTTATAGCTGACCTCGCCGGTGAAGTCGCGGAAATACCCGGGAACCTCGACCAAGCCCATGTGTTTTACGCGAAAGCCGATAGCCGAATGCGCCCGGTCAAAGGCGTACTTGCCGGTCTCGCCCGCGGCGGTCGCTCCGGCCTCGGCCGAAAAACGCTCCTCGATGTTCGGCTTGACCGCCTCGGCACCCGAGAATGTGAATGCTGCCAATCCTAATGCTCCTGCAAATGCAAATACGAATAGTCTTTTCATTTTTCCTCCGAATCTAAATATCTGTGATCACTAGTTTATCTCCAACCGCAAAAAGAACTTTGCCCGACGGACGCTCTCGGTCGACCGCTTTCGGACAAAAACGAGATAATCGCCCGTCGCGGGAGCCGTGAAGCTGTATTCCGAGTAGCTGTCATAATCGGTCTCGACCTCGAAACCGTCGCCCGCAATACGGAAATCGAACAAATTGCCTTTCGGTTGGGATGTAACTTTCAGTTTTACGGTTTGCCCGGCTTTTGCGCCGAACACGAAGTCCATTTCCTGATCGTTAGAAAGCGTCCCGGTCACCGTCGCGGATGTTTTTCCGCGCTCGAAGCTGATCCGCTTCGGCTCAGCCTTCTGTCCGAAAACGCCTAAACCGGCAAGAAGCAATACTGATATCGAAAGTGCAAGCTTCTTCATAACGTCAACCGAGTGCCGCACCGTACATCTGCCGGTAATACTCGCGATATTCACCGTTGCGGATGTGTTCGACCCAGGCTTGATTCTCGCGATACCAATCGATCGTGGCCGCTAGGCCTTTCTCCCACGTGACCCGCGGCCGCCAGCCAAGTTCGGTTTCCGCCTTAATTGGGTCTATGGCGTAGCGGCGGTCGTGCCCGAGCCGGTCATCGACGTACCGGATAAGACTCTCCGGTTTGCCGAGTGCGGCGAGAATAGCCCTAACCACCTCGAGATTCCGGCGTTCGTTTCGGGCGCCGATGTTGTACGCCTCGCCGGACCTGCCTTTCTCATAAGCAAGCCAGATCGCACGGCAATGGTCGTCAACGAAGATCCAGTCCCGCACGTTCTGTCCGTCGCCATAGACCGGCAGCGGCTCGTCGTTCATCGCGTTGGCGATCATCAGCGGAATGAGTTTCTCGGGAAACTGCCGAGGGCCGTAATTATTGCCGCAGCGGGTAATGACCGCATCAACGCCGAACGTTTCTCTAGCGGCCCGAACAACAAATTCAGCCGCTGCCTTCGAGGCAGCATAGGGCGAGTTCGGCTCAAGCGGCGAGGATTCGGTAAAGAAGGCCGAATCATCCTCGGGCAGCGATCCCATCACCTCGTCGGTCGAGACCTGCACGAACCGCCGGACGCCTTTCGCCCTTGCCGCATCGAGCAAAACCTGCGTTCCGATGATGTTCGTCCGCAGAAATTCGTCGGCCGAATGAATACTTCTGTCAACGTGTGACTCGGCGGCGAAGTTGAATACCGCGTCGCAGCCCTCGGGCATCGCCTCAAGAACGGCCGCTCGGTCGCAAATATCGCCCTTGATAAAACTGTGTCTAGCGGGGTCGAGCCCGGCGAGATTCTCGAGGTTGCCGGCGTAGGTCAGTGCGTCAAAGTCAACTATCTCTACGTCCGGCTGCTCCTCCAGCACCTGCCGGACGAAAGCCGAGCCGATAAATCCGGCACCGCCGGTAACGAAGATCTTTTTCATAACAACTAGAACCGGTCGCCGCCCTTTTTCTGCACCTGTTCGAGCAAGATGTCGGCATACTTTCGCGGGCGGTCGATGTTTGCGAAGACGATGCGGTCGCCGTCGGTCCCGGCATTGTCCACAATGATATCGCCGAGCCCGAGCAGCCGCTGTGTGACCGTGCTTTTTACCGTTACGTCCTGAACACGGGCAAGCGGGATGCTGGTCGTTGTTCGCGAAATAAGGCCGCTGTCGATCTCGAGCTTGTCAGCGGTTAGAGTATAACGCGAAAGCTTCTGCCGGGCGTGGAAATAGACCGGTATCAGAAGCAGCAGCAGTCCGATGACAACAAAGATGATCGGTGAGACCGCCGGCAACAGCAGCGACAGGAACGCCACGATCAGGAAGGCCGCCGCAGCCGTGAGCACGTAACCGGCCCAGACGAACTTCAGCGTCGGGTTGACCGAGAAAAGAGGTGCCGCGGAACCGCGTTCGAGCGGCTTCTCGTCCCGCTTGACCACGCGCGTTTCCTCCTCGGCCTCGATGGCAGTACCGCATCTCTTGCAGAAGACCGAATCGTCAGCGTTTTCGGTGCCGCATTTTGGGCAGAACATACCGAGAGTTTAAGGCGAACACGCCGCCGCCTGCAATCGCCACGCGCAAAAAAGGCCGCCCGAAGGCGGCGAGTAATTAAACCAAAAAAAGGAGGATTTTCTACTGGGTGACCAACATCATTCTTCCATCAGGCAAACGGACCGTGATCGGCGAGGGCTCGTAGATCGAGAGCGGACGCGGGTCTTTCTGCTCGACCCCATCGGCCTTTGCGACCATCTGCTTCGGCGCGGCGGCCGAATAGCTCGGATTTGAGATGGTATTATATCGCCCGACTATCCGCCGGACGTATTCCTGGGTTTCGCGGTAGGGCGGCACGCGCCTTCCGAATTTGAGCACTGCGCCTTCGCCGGCGTTGTAACCGGCAAGAGCCAGCACGACATCCTGATCAAAGAAGTCGAGCAGCCAACGCATATAGCGGACGCCGGCCTCGATGTTCTGTTTCGGGTCGTAAATGCTCGTTACTCCAAAGCGTCGTGCGGTCGCCGGCATTAACTGCATCAGCCCGCTTGCGCCCTTGTGCGAGGTCGCACGGATCTTGAACGCCGATTCCTGGTGCATCTGTGCATAGATCAGCATCGGGTCGATGCGATATTTCAGGCTGGCCTGGACGATATAGGAATCGTGAAGCGCGTTGCCGGTCGTGAAGCCTTTTAGGTTCGAGTTCGAACCCATTCGAAGTCGAAGTGCATTTGCCGATTCGCGGGCGGCGAGGCCATCGGAGGGCGATGCGGTATTTCGGGCACGGGTCGATGCCGTCGGGGTCACGGGAACCGTTACCCAACGGCCGTTGCGGCGAACGCGTTTTGTCTTCGGGGCCTCGGCGACGGGTTTCGGCTCTTCCGGACGGTAAATTGTGACGCCTTTCGACGTATCCCAATTATCAAAAGTGCGGGTCTGCGCGGCGGCAGCTATGGGGAGAGTAAGGACAAAGATGGCGAGGAGTAATGGGGTTTTCATCGATCTTGGTAGCTATAATCAATGGGCGGAGTGCCCGGAACTATGAGTGCCTAATTGCGGCCGGCCGCGAACGGCGGCTTGCATTTATATCGAGAAAGGGTGAATCGAATCGATGGGAGCTAAACAAAGTTTAACTCGCTTGAACATAATAGCATTTCGCCCCGCGATTGTGAAGACCTTATTTCGCCCTCCGGTTTTAGTGCGGGGCGGTTTAGGTTATCTTAATCGCGTATGCTTTATCTCTCGCAGGTGCTTGGCGAACCGATTACGGACGCGCGCGGTGAGCAGATCGCTCAGATATGGGACGTACTCGTCCGATATGGGAGCGAGGATCACCCGCCGGTCATTGGTGTTGTCGCCAAGCTCCGGCGAAGGCTCTTTTTTATCCCGCAAAGAAATATCAAGGAGTTCGGCTCGTTCGGCGTCCGGATGAGCTCTGTGAAGCTGAACCTCACGCCATTTGAACGCCGCGAGGGCGAGGTAATGCTCGGCAAGGATGTGCTCGACAATCAGCTCATCGATGTTGACGGCAAGCGCGTCGTCCGCGTCAATGACGTTCAGCTCATCGGCCAGGGTAGCGACTGGCGGGTGACCGGTGCAGACATCAGCTTTCAGGGGTTTTTCCGCCGGTTGATGCCTAAGGGCTTTTTCGGCTCAGAACGCGTGGTCGAGGTCATCGACTGGGCCGACGTCGGTTATCTCGCGACCGATACGGCTACCGCAACCGTCCAGCTCAAATCTTCAAAGAGCAAGCTTTCGCGGCTTCATCCGGTCGAGATCGCCCAGCTTGCAGAATCGCTTTCGCCGATCCACCGGACCGAGGTCGTCGAGAGCCTTGACGACGAGATAGCGGCCGATACGCTCGAGGAGATGTCCACGGAAGCACAGGCCAGGATCCTTGAGGTGATCGAAAAGGAGCGGGCCGCCGACATCCTTGAAGAAATGTCGCCCGATGACGCCGTTGACGTGCTCGGGGAGATGGACGAGGAAAAGGCACAGGAACTCTTCGAGCTGATGGAAGACGACGAAAAAGCAGACGTTGCCGAGCTGATGCATTTCGCTCATGATACGGCCGGCGGGCTGATGACGACCGAATTCGTCACCTTTCCCAAGGATATGACCGTCGCCGAGACGATCGCCGGGCTCCGCGAGATGGCCGAGACGCCGAACATGATCTATTACCTTTACGTCGTCGAGGAAAAGGATTCGTGGAAGATAAAGGGGATCATCAGCCTGCGGAGCCTGATCCTCGCCGACCCCGAGGCAAAGCTCGAGGACATTATGCGGAGCGATTTCCGTTTTGCTCATCCATCCGAGACTGCCGAAGAGGTCGCCCAGACCATTTCCGAATATAACCTTCTGGCACTTCCGGTGATCGACGACGAAGGCGACTTGGCGGGCATCGTTACGGTTGACGACGCGATGGAAATACTACTGCCCCGCAGTGTCCAGCGTCGCGTGCCGCGTATCTTCAGTTAGGAAAACGGTCGGTTTTGTTTGACTGAAACCTCCGAACTTGGTTACGATTCGACAGCCTTTACGGACAACCTCAGGGAAAACTTTACACGATGAAAACAAGATCGATTCTCGCACTTTGCACTATCCTTGTATTCGCTTCTCTTGCTCACGCACAGACCGGCGAGGTCAAGTTCAGCACATCAGCGAAGGCCGCTGACGGCTCGGCTGAATTCAATTCGGGCGATTTTATCTATGCCCATATCGCCTTTCCGCAGGCGATCTCCGGGATGCTGACGCTGAACGAGAGGCCCGTAACGCTCGTCGCCGAGTTCTATTCAAAGGGCAAAATGCTCGAAGAAGATATGTTCGGTTTTGACGCAGCGGCGGTTCGCAGTTCAAAGCAAACCTCGATCGTCATTCCGGTCGTCTCCGACCCGGTCGCCGACGTGCCCGCGTTCGGAAAGAATCTCTTCTCGACTCGGCTGCCTTCGGAACTCGCAAAGCTCCCTGAAGGCCGTCACGAGATCGAGCTGCAGCTCAAGTCATACAATTTCAAGGACGCGACCGAGGTGATGGCTAAGGGAACGTTCACGCTCGTCATCGCCGGCGGTGCCCGGGCGTGGTATCAGAAGAACGGGAACGAAGCCTTTGAGGCGATGGCGAAACGCGGAGTCACCTCTGTCAACGTAAGTGCCCGCGATGCGGCAATGGGCGTTGTCGGCGGCACTAGCGTCGTAACGCTCGTAAATAATTGCGGGCGAAGCGTTTGGATGCGGAAGGCGTCCGGTTCAGACAAGACCGAATATCGCCTCTCTCCGGGGCAAACGATGCGCTACGACCGCGACGGCGGCTACCTCGAGGAATGGAACTTCGGCACCAAGCGATGGACGACCGTAACCAAGGTATGGGCTCCCGGGCCCGACGGCAAGGCGAATATCTGCCAAAAATAAGCTGCGAATCGGGAATATCGGCCGCTGGAGACAGTATATCGTCTTCAGCGGCCGAATCTTTTTTTCAAGACCATACGAAACTCTGTTTCGGCGGAAGCGTAAAATCGTTTGAACATTCATTGTCGGGCAAAGCCCCGCGTTGATATAATTCAACCTATCTTTTCAAAAAGGAGTAACCAGCTATGAGGCGTAAACTATTTCTGTTCGTTGCACTGTTCTCTCTTCTCGCTTTCAACCTGACACCCGTTTCGGCCGATGGCGGCATCGAGATCGGGCAAAAGATCGAGAATTTCACTCTTACCGGCATTGACGGCAAAGAGCATTCATTCTCGAGCCTGATGGGCAAGAACGGCGCCGTTCTCGTTTGGGTCTCGGCCCAGTGTCCGGTGGTCAAGGCTTACAACGACCGCATAAATGCGATCGCGGCGGAATACGAGGCTCGCGGCATCCGCTTCATCGGCATCAATTCGAACGCGACCGAATCGCTCGAATGGGTAACTTCGGACGCCAAAGAGGTCGGCTATAAGTTCCCTGTCCTCATCGACAAGAACAACGTCCTCGCCGATAAGCTCGGAGCGACCGTCACCCCCGAGGTTTATTTTGTAAACAAGGAAGGTGTTCTGCTCTATCACGGTGCCATCGACAACGACCGTTCGGGCAAGAACATCCAAGATCATTATCTGAAAACGGCATTCGACGCGGCTCTCGGCGGCAAAGCCATCGAGAAGACCCGTACTAATGCCTTCGGCTGCACCATCAAGCGTGTCGGCATGGAAGGAAAGTAGGCAATGAAAAGCCGAACGTTCTTCAATGTTCTAGCAGGAGCCATCGCAATCGGATGGCTCTTCGCTTCTCTGTTCTCTGCCGATGCTCAGGGCCAGCGACGTAATGCAGCACAACCTGCACCGGCGGCAGGCCCGAAGGTCGAGAAGATCGATGAAAAGCGTTTTGCAGAGCTGCTGAAGCCAAACGGCAAGCCGCTCCTGATCAACTTCTGGGCGACCTGGTGCGAGCCCTGTCGGCAGGAATTTCCGGACCTCGTGAAGATCGACGCCGAATATAAAGGCATGATCGACTTCATCACGATCTCGCTCGATTTTGAAGATGAGATCGCGACCACTGTCCCGAAGTTCCTCGTGGAGATGAAAGCGACGATGCCGACGTATCTTTTGGTCACGGCCGATGAGACCGCCGCGATCCAGATGGTCTCGAAGGACTGGGCCGGGGCACTTCCCTTCACCGTAATTTACGCTCCGGACGGGACGATGTCGTATTTTCATCAGGGCATCGTCAAATATGCCGATTTGAAAAATGAGATCGATATTCTTCTTCGGCCAAAGAATGAGACAGCAAAGACCGACCTTTTTATTATTGCCGATTTCGTGAAGATCCTCGGCGGCCATCGCACCGAAGCCCTCTATTTCTATGAGAATAACTGGAAGATCTATCGAGACGAAGCGATGAAGCGTGGGGTCATCGAGTCCTACGAGCTTATCGAGGCGAGTTCCGATACGAACTCCGATTTTGACCTGATCCTGATAACCCGTTATCGTGGCGAGGACCAGTTCAAAAATAGCGAAAAGAATTTTGAGCCCATTTTGAAAGAACTCAGGCCGACTGGTCCGATGTTGAAGAACACTCTTAAGCCTGAGCAATTTAGACGAAACCTTTTCTATTACTCCGGCCGAGCTGTTTTCAGTCCCTCTAAATTCTCGAAGCTAACTTGATTGATCGACTCTCATTGACACAAAAGCATTCCTCAATTAGTGTCATTATCGCAACACTGTTGCAAAGGAGGAGTTAATGTTCAGAAAGATCG
>JAHBSL010000017.1 GCA_019639135.1 Acidobacteriota bacterium | reverse complement strand
CTCACGGCTCAACCAGATTGCTCCGAAGGAGTCCTTCATCCCGAAGTGGTCCGACAAGCCGCTGCCGAAGAGCTATCAGAAAACCAAGCCGCCACTGGGCTGGCCGCGTGAAACCGATTCGCTGTGCCCGACCTGCGTCCGCGAAGCGCGCCAGTCCATCCTGGACGGCGTCAAGCCGGTCGAGATGCTGCTCAACGAGAAGGTCGGCGAAATCAAGGCCACCATCCTCGAAAAAGACGGCAAGATCATGATGGTCAAGGAGTGCCCCATCCACGGGCGCTTCGAGGACGTGATGGCCATCGACCCGGCGTTCTTCAAGCACCTCGAGGAGGTGTTCCCGGGCCGCGACATCCGCGCCCACAACGACGAGACGCTGCACAACCACGGCAGCAGCACCATCAAGTACGGCCGCGGTGCCGTGCTGACCGTCGACCTGACCAACCGCTGCAACATGATGTGCGACCCGTGCTTCATGGATGCCAACCAGGTCGGTTTTGTCCACGAGCTTTCGATGGAAGACGTCAAGGAGATCCTCGACAACGCCATCTCGATCAAGCCGCGGCGGCAGATGTCGGTCCAGTACTCCGGCGGCGAGCCGACGCTTTCGCCGCACTTCATTGAAGCTATCAAGTACGCCCGCAAGGTCGGTTACAACTCGGTACAGGCCGCTACCAACGGTATTGAGTTCGCAAAGTCGAAAGAATTTTGCCGCGAGGCTGCCGAAGCCGGTCTTCGCTTCGTGTATCTGCAGTTCGACGGTATCGGCAACGACGCCAACTCGCACCGCCAGATCGGCAACCTCTTTGACGTAAAGCTCCGTGCGATCAATAACCTCCACGAAGCTGGCGTCGATATCATCCTCGTTACGACGCTGGTCAACAACATCAACAACGACCAGGTCGGCTCGATCATCCGCTTTGCCCTTGAGAACCCGAAGAAGATCTCGTTCATCGCGTTCCAGCCGGTTTCCTTTACGGGCCGCGACGAAATGATCACCGAGCAGCGACGGCTCCAGCAGCGATATACGCTGGCCCACCTTGCCCATGATGTGAAGGGCCAGGTCGGCATCACCGAGCCGACGCGCGACTGGTTCCCACTCTCGCTGATGGGTGCGTTTGCCGATTTTGCAGACGTTGTCCACGGGCCGGATGCCGATTGGGGACAGGTTTCGTGCGGCTGCCACCCGAATTGCGGCGTCGGCACGGCCGTTATGGTCAACAAGGAAACGAAGGAGATGGCTCCGGTTCCGCAGTTCCTGAACATTCAGGGCCTCGTGACCGATATGCAGCACATCACGGACACGAACCGCGGCAAGTGGTTCTCAAACTTCATGATGGGCCTCGCCCTTTTGAAGAACTACAATCCGTACGGAGCTCCGGCGAGCCTTACGCTTGGCGGCATCCTGAAGAAGTTTGATAAGTCGTTCGGGCTTTCGGGCAAGGACTACGGAAAGGTCGGCCCGGACCGGACGATCGAGGATATCCAGAAGCGTCGGCAGGACCCGTGGAACTTCCTCTTCATCGCCGGAATGTGGTTCCAGGATCTCTTTAACTACGACTTCCGCCGGACGGAGATGTGCATCATCCCCTACGGCACGCAGGAAGGCGAGATCAGCTTCTGTGCTTACAATACCGGTATCGGCTGGCGCAATATCATCGAGCATATGCACCAGAATGCGACCGTCGCACAGTGGTATAAAGAGCACGGCCGCCACGAGGTATTTGCCCGCGGTAAGGAGGTCCAGCTCGGCGATAAGTCGCATAACCTCATCCTGAACGAGGTTGACCTCGCCCGGCCGAACAAGCCGGAAATGGATGGCCCGAAGACCGCCGCCGAAGAGGTCCAGATGATGCGCAAGCTCTATAACCAGATGGTCCTCGAGAAAAACCAGATCAAGGGCGAAAACCTCGTCCAGATCGGCGGCCTCAAGAAGAAGGACAAATCAATGGCCATCGCTGAATAACCCGGACTGGAGCGCAAGCATCCCGCTTGCCATTGGTCATAAAGAAAGCCCCGCGAGCGATCACGGGGCTTTTTCATGTGTACCAAGTTAAATTGCATTCTGCAATATAACCATTGACAAATATTGCATTTCGCAATATAACTTAGGTGAGGTAGTTTGAGTTCGATCGGTCCGGGTTCGTCAAGCTATATGAGAATACTATCGGTCAAAGCCCTCCGCGAGTTCTGGGAAGAAGAAACCGGGGCCGAAGATGTTTTACGGAATTTCTATAAGAAGCTATCGGGCATCGATCCTCAAAACTTTGCGGAGCTTAGATCGACATTTCCGGCGGTCGATCTTGTCGGGAGCTGCTTTGTTTTTAATGTAGGCGGTAACAAATACCGAGTTGTCGCCCGAATACATTTTAACCGACAGATGGTCTTTATTCGCCACGTTCTTACCCACAAAGAGTACGACAAATACAAATGGAAAGCCGATTGCTGATCATGTTCCGGAGGTAAATAGATGACAACGCAATACGACCCAAAAGCTTATAACAAACTTCTCATCAGCGTTTCGCCCGGGGCGATCGAATCGGAAGAGGACTATGAGCGCATTCTTTCATTGATCGATCAGTTAATGCGTAAAGATGAGGATGCACTTTCGCCCGAAGAGGATCGGCTGCTACGCCTTCTGGCGGTCCTCGTCGAGGACTATGAGTCGCAACGCTATCCTATGGATTCGCCGGCAAACCCTTCGGTGGCCCTGCGGGAGCTGATGCGGGAACACGAACTCAAACAGGCCGACATGGTCGAGATCTTCGGTTCGCAGGGCACCGTCTCGCAGGTCCTAAATGGCAAACGCGAGATCAGCAAAGCCCAAGCCCGCAAACTCTCCAAACGCTTCCGCCTCCCGATCGATGTATTCATCTAGCCGCTCCCGGGGAGGACTTCGTATGCCGCAGCAATTGCACCGCCGCCTCTCGCTCGAGGCCGAACGCGAAGGAATCTCGCTCAACCAATGGATCAACGCAAAACTGTCCAGCCGCTAGCGGGATAGATGAGCCGGGCTCTTAAGGATTCCGACTGCCGGGAAATGGTCATCGTTGCAACGGTGGCCATTTTTGTGTTTTCATCTCGTGGAAGTATGAGCATCTTTAATGAAGCTGAACCGGAAGTTCCTGAAAGTTCGCAGGTCTCGATCCTTGAGCGAGTAATTCCCGCTACGTCCTTTGGCCTGGCGTCCATTAGCGGCTTGGTCGGAGCGATTTTGACGATCCGGATCTTTACCCAACTCCGGGAAGCCGAGAACGCGGGTATGGAAGCGATCGCCGGGGCAATGGCAACGGTCAATTTTTTTATGCTCGTGCTGCTCGGTCTTGCGCTCTTGACCGGTATTGGGGCGCTAATTACCAACATCGTCCGAATGTCTTCGGACCAACCTCGCTCTTCGCCGCCCGGCTTCACTTACCTGGTCGCAGGCCTTCCCAATCTCGTCTCGCCGGTCCTCGTCGCCTGGTCCTGGTCGACCGTCGTCGAGGTCTTGCTCGGCCGCGGTACCGGCGAACCGGCCGAGATCGGGGCCTGGATCGCCCAGATCCTGATCTTCGCCGTCGTGGCCGGCATCGGTTCGCTGATCCTGCTTCCGCTCTTTTCGTTCGTACCTTTCCGGGCGCGTAGCGGCAAAAAGTTCACCTCGGTCGCCGCCCTTACCGTAGTTATCATCGGCATCGCCGCCGTCGCCATCACGCTTTCAGGTTTGGAGAGTGAATTAGCAAACGCCCCGAGGCCAATGTTAAACGACGCAAACTAGTTCCGACAGCGATTAGTCCCCAATCCCGCAAACTCTCCAAACGCTTCCGCTTGCCAGTCGATGAATTCATCCAGGAGGGTAGGAGACGGCCGCGAGACTATTATAAGATCCGGCTGATCCCGAGGCTTTAAGACTACAACCTCTTCCGGAAACCCTTGCGCTTGATGACTCTCAATTTCAAGGATCCGTTGATATTCGAAATGAACCAATCGAGCTTGTTCTTGGAACATTTTCAATTTCTAGAACGGATTGTGCTGAAAGCTGATGGTTTGGAAGTCTGCTTGTTCGGTGTGTAAGGCGTCTTTTGGTTTAAGGGCAATTACGGTTACAATTCCGACTAAATTTTGAGCCAGACTTACTACTGTATGGAAAAGAAAGAGAGATTCTGGATCTATCAATTCCAGAAAGTTGACGGTCCCTATGAAAAGGCTGAGATCGCCGCGAGGGTTAACCGTGGCGAGCTTTCGAGAGACGCCAAGGTTTGCAAGGCTGACGAAAGATTTGAATGGAAATCAGTTGATGATACATTCGTGGACTTGTTTACTTTACCACCACTTGCTCCTCTCTCAGCTGTCAAATCGACCGAGCCTGCGGAATTTCGTCGTACTTGTCGTGTGTGTGGAAAGGTATGGCATTCGCTGGAATCTCGCGAGGAGGAAATCGAGAAAAAGGTTTCGGATCAGGCTTTGTTACAAGCGGCGAATGGAATGGCCGGATGTGGAACTTGCGGTTTGACACTCGGGGCAGCAGCCCAGCACCAGCAGGCTCGGGAGTCTTTTGAAGCAGAACTTCTTCGACTTCGAAGTTGTCCAGATTGCATGTCGGCGAGCTACGATGAGCAGAGAATTGGCGTGGGGTCGGTCAGCTGAAGATGAAAGGGATCTTAATATATCTGATAAAGCAAGTTTGGCAGGCGAGATTCAGTCAGACTTTTGCAAATCGGTACAACTGTATTTGTAGATTTTATCCCTCGTGCTCCGAGTATGCTGTTCTAGCTCTACGTCGTTACGGGCTCATTCAGGCATTGCGTAAATCATATTGCCGGCTGAGGAGATGCGTCCCCCGAAATACAGACTCATGCATTGATTTCCCATAACAGCAATTGGTACACAAGCGTCGTCGTTCGTGTCCATTCCCGATTCGAACCCTTCATGTTCACGGCATTTATTGCCACTATTTGAACCGTTTTTGGTTAAATCTGCACGCTCAATGACGTATCTTTCCCAGTCTGAAATTGAAGAGCTCGATAAGACGATTGACCGTCGAATCGAGTCATTTCCGCTACTTCAACGAAATAGGGATAGCGCGCTGTTCAGTGTACTCATCATTTTTGATGATTGGATTGATCGGCTAGGAGCTGAGTTGAACCTTGCAAAGCGCGGAAACGCCTATCGATCGGCCTACGACTCACTAGATTATTGTGTTCAGTGGATAAACCTACATTGTCCCAGAAGTATTGTCCCCGGGGAACTTTCAACAACTGATGAAGAACTTGTAGAAGCATCGAATTTGTTTAAGGAGGGTCGTGTGTATGCGAAGGTTTGGACCCAAATCTCTCTTCTGCGACGCGGTCGTACTCGAGCTGAGATCGTATCCGAAAATTCTTATCGACTGTCACCTGTCTCCCTTTCGGACAAGAATCGAGTTACGGGAAGGATGTTGATTCCTGGCGGAGCTGATCCTGACTCAGCGAAGGAGGCTGAGATGCTGACGCCCTCTACACGACAAAGAATCTGGGGAAAGATTCGAAAATTGAAATTGAAACGACAACTGCAATACTCGATTCGTCCACAGATCGTCGACGAAGTGGAGAGGGTAATCGCTCATCGAAGTTTACTTGATTGGCACATGGATCCGTCGTGGGATCTTGGGGGCTATACCCTAGCCGATTTGAAGAAGTTCTGGATTTCATTGCAAGCAATTCAGGCAATTCATTCCGTGGCTTTAGAGGGAGCAAAACTACAAAACAGTGGACAGAATCCCGAAACAACTCTGTCTTGGAGGATGATGCGGAAAACACATCGGGAATGGGTAACCCGCCTTTTCCGTCGATGTGGCTTATCCTTTTCCACGACTGAGAAAATCCTCCTAGACCTAACTTATGACGAGAAGATGTACGGACCTGGGAAACCCAATCCTCACGTAATGTTTACTCCGTTTTTCACTTTTGACAATGGTCTTGTTGGCCTCTCCTCGAAGATCGTCCAGATTTCCAATATCGAACGCAATATTTGGGCGAATGTTCACCGTCGCAGGCAGAATATAATCGACAAGCTTAAGGACGAAAAAGAAAAATTCTGGACTCAACAGATTACCGAGGAACTAAATAATCGGGGCTTCTTGTGCATTCCGAGAATTCCATTTACTTTTGACGGGGTCCCGAGAAATCTCGACCTTCTTATCCTTAGCCCCGGCGAGCAATTCGGCCTTGTTTGTGAATTAAAATGGATTACGGGCTCAGATGATGTCAAAGCGGTCGTCAGTATGGACAAAGAGATAACCAAGGGTGTACAACAGGTTCGAATATCGCAAAGATGGTTAAGGTCGAATCTACTTGCGATTAGTGTAATAACCGGAATTCCGGATGGCGATTTAAAGGATTACACGTTTGAATCAATTGTGCTCACGAAAGAGGGACAACCCTCTGGGTTTGTCGAAAAGCCAACCGTTCCTGTTGTAACAGAGAGCCTCATGAAATGGGTATTACTGAAGCCGCATCAGCTTGGACTAAAGCGTTTGTGGCACCTTGCGAACTCACTTGAATACCTACCTAAAGAAGGAGTTCATTTTAGAAACGTTTCCCCGACGGTCGAATGGGGAGGTCTAAAATTTCAGCTTGAGAACCTCGCGTTTGAGGGCCTAGAGCGTTGGCGGCCTTCGAAAGATATTAACTAGTTCCCCAAGCCTCGCGATAAATGAGTTGATGGTCGCGGCGAACGGATGGGGCGGATGGGACGGATGGGACAGATGGGGCGGATGGGTTTTGGGGATCTGGTTGGGGATGCGGGGTTATTTTTGGTGGCGGCGTTGTTGGTCGCGGCGGGCTAGGCGGGCACGGAACATATTTTCTTTTAGGCCGCCGTGTTCGAGGAAGTCTTGTTCGAGGCGGCGGATCAGTTGGTCGAGGAGATAGTTTGTCTGGTGGATCAGGCAGATGATGATGTTGGCGACGGTTTCGGGCGGCCGGGTTTCGAAATAGGTCCTATAGGACTCATATGACTCATCTTTGCTGCGGCCGAGTTTGCGGACGAAGAGGGCTTGCTTGGAATCTTTTGCCCAGAGTTCGTGGCCGCGGGTTCGGAGGAAATCGCGGTAATCTTCGAGGAGTTCTTCGAGGCTCGCCCGGGCGACGTTGGTGAGCTTGATCTCGGTCTCGCGGGAGGTTCCGCTTGCCTGGCTGCCTTCCAAGATATTCTGCTTTCCGGAACGAGCGGCCTGGACCATCTGGTCGTGGGTTCGGGAACGGCGGTCGATGAACTTGTCGCAAAAGAAGACGGTCGCATCGTAAACGATGCGGGATTTCTTGAACGCCAGCAGGTCCTGATAACCGCCGTGTGGGGGAATGAAGCCGTTGCTCATGCGGGGATTATAGCCGTGAATCGGCGTTGGGTGAAGGGCAGAAGGACAGAAGGACAGAAGGACAGAAGGATAGGACGGATGTGTCCTATTGGACATATACGACCGATCGCCGAACTGGCCGCCCGCTGCTCCCACCACCCCGTCACCGAAGCGGTGCCACCCCTCCTCGGGCAGGAGGGGAGTTGGCGGTTTTGGCTAATCGCCGTTTAGGTAGCGGGTGAAGGAGCCGTTGAGGATGCCTTCGGCGAGGGCGGTTTTGGCGGAGGTTCGGATGCGGCGGCGGAGGCGGCGTTCGGCGAGAGCTTCGGAGCGGAGTGCGGCTTGGGCTTCGGCCTCGTGGTCGTGGGTGAGCGAGGCGGGATCGGAGAGGCCGAGGAACTCGAGGCCGGTGAAGCCTTCGGGGCCGGTGCGGCGATTGCCGGAGAACAAGGCGGACACAGTCCCGCGACAAAAATTTATATTGACACTATCGTGGTGATAGTGCTACACTCGTTTTAGGTTGGGCTGTGGCCTGACCGGAAACGCGTATGCTGAAATGTTCAGCAAACATAGCTAAATTCCGATGCCGAGACCTTAATGATGGGCTACGGCATCTAGGCGCGCCCGCCCCCGACCGTCTGCCAAGTGTTTCACGTGTTTCAGTTGTTTCAGGCGTTTCAGGCGTTTCATTTGTTTCACGGTGTTTCAGAAACGCGCGACCCCGCCAGAGAAACGAAACAGGGTCCCGCCTCACGATACAAGAACCCTCCCAAAGCCCTGCGATCCTTCGAAGATGCACGAAAAGTCGGCCGGATACACGATATCGGGCGGCGGAGGTGTATGAAAACCGTTCAAACGGCGGCGATTTTCAGGAGTTTCTTGGCGGAACGGCAGTTGCTTTTCAATCCGGTGACCACACTCGAGTCCAAGCAAATTTGGAGGATCTTATGCGAAAAGGACTTGGAATCATGGCAGCTTTGGCCGTCGGCGGCGCTCTATTTGTCGGAGCCGCTGACGTATCCGCACAGGGACGCGGCAACGGCAAGGGTCGCGGCGGCGATAAGGGCGGCGGAAAGCCGGCCTGGGCCGGGCAGCAACAGCAACGCAGCGACCGGGACGCACGTCGTCAGCAGACGGAAAGCGACCGCGAATCGCGGCGTCAGCAGGAATGGAGCGACCGGAAATCTCGGGAGCGGCAGCGTCGGAGTGACGCAGAATCGCGCCGCCAGCAGGAATGGAGCGACCGGCAGTCGCGAGGGCAACAACGTCGGAGCGACCGCGAATCGCGCCGTCAGCAAGAATGGAGCGACAGGTCGTCCCGCGGACGCGGCGACGACCGTCGGCGTTCGGCCCGTAAGGAGAACGGCACGCCCTACTGGGCAAACCGCAATTACGAGCAGCCGCAGGAAAACCGCGTCCGGCAGGAGATTCGCCGCGAGCGCAAGGACTATGAAAAGGCCGAGCGTCGCTATGAAAAGGAGTATCGCAAGGCGGTGAAAGAACGCGACCGCGAGTATCGGCGAGTGATCCGCGACCGGTACGATCGGGACTACCGAGGAGTATTTTGGGATCGCGACGATGACTATCGACGCGACCGCCGCGGCCGGCCGGCTTGGGCTCCGGGACCGCCGCCATGGGCCGGGCCAAAGGCAAAACGCGATCGTTATTATGACCAGCGGCGGCTGAAAGACAACCGTTATTATGACGACTATTACTATGGCGACGACGATCACTACGATGACCGGTATTACGGCGGCAGTTGGAAGGATGAGCTTCTCCGGGTAGTTCTGGGGAACTTCCTCGGCGGGAAGGGCTTTGACGGCGGTATGCCGTATTATGCCGAACCGCGGTACGCTGCCTATCCGGTCTATGCTTCGCCGATGTACACGGGCAACTACTATCAGCCTGCATATTACAACGACGCGGGATATTACGTCGGCAACGACCTCGGCGGAACGGGCTTTGAACCGCTGATCGTCGGCTTGGTCGATCAGTTCTCGGGCGGCTATGTCAGCGACCTGCTCGCACGAACGCTTGCCACAGGCTACTACGAAGGCTTGCAGGACGGCATGTATGCTCGGCAACGCGGCATTTATGACGACTACTACACGGAGCCGTACTCTTACGCGGGAAACAATTACAGCATGTGCTCGGTGAGCCTCGGTGAGCGCCGCCGGCTGATGGCCGAGGGCTACGAGCTGGGCTATCGCGATGCGATGCTTCAGCAGCAGACCGATTACGACTATCAGGAAACGCCGGCCTATTTCGACCTTGTCAGCCTTGCGCTAGGAAATGTGCTGTAAAGCGAGCGAAGAATGAACCTGCCACACCGCCAAAAGGGACGCGAACTTGTAAGAACACGGTTCGCGTCCCTAAACTTATATCCAATGAGCGGTTACAGGCTTTTCTACTCGCCCTATTACTATGCTGAGATCGGCGAAGGCCACGTTTTCCCGATACGAAAGTTCGAACTCGTCCGCGACCGTTTACTTGCCGAGGGAACATTGCGGGCCGATGAGGTAATCGAGCCGAGCCCGGCGGCGGTCGAAGACCTGCATCTTGTGCACACCGAGGATTACGTCACGCGGCTGAGCGAAGGACGGCTGACGGAGAAAGAGGTGCGGAAGCTCGGGCTGCCGTGGAGCCGGTCGCTTGTACGGCGGTCTTTTCATGCGATCTCGGGGACGATAATGGCGGCCCGCGAGGCGATGCATTCGGGCATTGCTTCGAATCTCGCTGGCGGAACGCACCATGCTTATCCGGACCGCGGCGAGGGCTTCTGCGTCTTCAACGATGTGGCGGTGGCGATCAGAGTGCTCCAGCGGGAGCGGCTTGCCGAGCGGTTCTTGATCATCGACCTCGACGTCCACCAGGGCGACGGAACGGCGTTCATATTTGCGGAGGACGACGCTGTCTTTACGTTCTCAATGCACGGAGCGAAGAATTATCCGCTCTTCAAGCAGGCCTCGTCGCTCGACATCGAGCTCCCGGACGACACTGCCGATGCTGATTATCTTGCCACGCTCGAGAGCGCTCTTGAGCGGGTTCGTGTGCATTCGCCCGACGTTATCTTTTATCTGGCCGGTGCAGATCCTTTCGCGGGCGATAAGCTCGGGCGGCTTGGGCTTTCGATCGACGGGCTGTTGCGGCGGGATGAGATGGTGCTCGAATTTGCCCGTGCCGAGAGCGCACCGGTCGTTACGACGATGAGCGGCGGCTATGCTGCGGAGATCGAACAAACGGTGGAGATACATTGCAATACGATACGTGCAGTAAAGGATGTGTTTTTCGGCGAGCGGGCGAGCGGTGTATCGGTGTGATACACTTTTTGGCATGCCAGAGCAGACCCGCATTGCCCTGACCGGATTCATGGGAGTCGGAAAATCGAGCGTTGCCCGCCATCTTGCAAAGATTTTGGGCGCCGAAAGGGCCGATTTGGACCACTATATCGAGCAGGTGACAAAACGGCGGATCGCGGATATCATCACGGAGGACGGGATCGGCCGCTACCGCGAGATAGAGTCCGAAATGCTCCGAAAGCTGCTGGCCGAGACCTCGGCGCCGATCGTATCGCTAGGCGGCGGCACTTGGATAAGCGAGGAGAACCGCGAGATCATTAGGCAAAACGGGATCACTACCGTCTGGCTCGAATCCACCTTTGAGCACTGCTGGCAAAATATCCGAAAATCGCGAAAGGAACGCCCGCTCGCCAAGGATCGCGAGACGGCCCTGAAACTCTTTGAGGAAAGGCAGGCGGCCTATTGCCTGGCGGACTGGCATTTTATCGTCCGGCCGGGGCTTTCGTCCTTTGCGGTAGCGAATCAGATCGTCGAAGAGATCTTTTAAATAAAGCGTCCTGCAATAGATTTTAGTTGATAAATTTCGGGATATGCCACAAGATAGAGGCACGCAATTTTTGGCCTGAGTAATGTGAGCGGAAGATCCGCTCTGTTATCGATTCGACTTCAGGCCGGTTGCGGCTTTGTATTTGTTTGAAACTCTAATAGAAACACCAAAGGGAGGGAAGATGAAAGTTAAGTACTTGACAGTTTTGGCCATCGCCGCGGCGATGTTTCTTGCGGCCTGCGGCAAGAGCGACGCTGACCTGCAGAAAGCGGTGCAGGATAAGCTGACGGCGGACGGCGTTTCGGGGGTGACGGTTGCGGTCAATGGCGGCGTTGCGACGCTGACCGGCGAGGTTGCCGACATTACGGCAAAGAACAAGGCACAGGCTTCGGCAGGTGCGGTCGAGGGCATCACGTCGGTGACGAACAACCTGACGACGAAGCCGCTTCCGGTCGCGACCCCGGCGGCCTCTGACCCGGCACTTACGGGTAAGATCACTGAGAACCTGAAAAAGGCGGGCTGTACGACCGCATCGGTTACGGTAGTAGGCGGCAAGGTAACGGTCACCGGCGAAGTGCCGAGCGCCAAATATGCCGAGTGTGTACAGGTCATTATGCAGTCGGGCATTACGGGCATCGACAACCAGCTCAAGAGGGGAAGCTAAGCAAGGAGGAAAAAGATAATGTCACTACAAGAGAAATATCAGACGCTTCTCGAACTCGCCAACCAGAACGGAACGACGTATGAACTGAGCGAGGGCAACGGCGGCACGCTTATCGTTACCGGAACCGCTCCGAGCGCCGAGGCTAAGCAGCAGCTTTGGGATGAATACGCACGGCTCGATCCGGAATTTAACGATGGCGACTTCGTCCTCAATATCCAGACGGCAGAGGCCGCTGCCGGCGGCGGAATGCACACGCACACGGTCGAATCGGGCGATAATCTTTCAAAGATAGCCAAGGAATACGGCATCCAGTGGAAGGCCATCTGGGACCACAATCGCGACATCCTCAACCACCCGGACAAGATCTACCCGGGCCAGGAATTGAAGATCCCGATGTAAATCGGAGCAGTTTGTGAATGGAAATGCGTCGTTCGAAAGAAATTTCGGCCGACGCATTTTTATGTTCGGAAGCCGGGAAAGCGTTCCTTGATCTGCCAGACGCCGTTTACCTTTTCTAGGAGAAAATGATCCTCGCTTCCACAAAATAGGCCACAGGCATAACCGACCCTGACAAAGGCCTTATTACCGGAGGTGTTGAACGCAACCCGGGAGAGGCGAACATAGTCTTCCTCGTGTGCCGGTTCGGAAACGAAACGGTACGGCCGCGATATCTGCAAAGGAATGCTTGTGTCGAAGGTTGCTTCTTCGGCAAATACCTTCTGAAAGTCATGGAGGATATCTTCATCGACGCCCGGATACATTTCCTGCAACAGTGCGACGCGCTCTGCAGGCGTCGTACGCTCAAGATAGTCGTCGCCCAACAAAGCAGGATAAGGGCCACTACGGTAATGTGAGGACTTCGTGGCGATCGTCAACGAGGGAATTATCGAGGACGCGAATTTGTCTTCAATAACTGCCGAGAAAACCGCGGCAGTCTCCAACGACCGCTGTTCCGCCGAAATCTTCCTGTTTTGGCAGCCCGCCAGCGCCAGACCGATCAGCAGCGAAAAAATCGATAAGCGGAATAGCCTCATACGTAGTTTAAAAATATCAGGTGACGGGTGAACCGACAATTTCCATTTCTGTTTGCCGACGACTTCTATTCCAGATCGCCGGTGAGTTTTTTTATGACATTGACGGAGGGGTTTGCGTATTTGTTGATCCAACGGTCGTAGATGTCGCGTATGGGGACGGCGTTAAGGTGATTCCACCTGAAGCGTCCCTTTTTTGTGTGATGACAAGGACGGCCTTTTCCAGGACGCAAGGGTGTCTCCGCTTCTATAGCTATCGGGCTATGATACCCTCCATTATCAGAAAGCATAAAGCGGTAAGGAATTAAAATGGGAAAGAGAAGAGAACCGGAGAGGTTGCTCGATGGGCGGCGGCTGCGTGAGGTCTGCGGGGAGCTTGCCCGACGCTGCCCGCATATGGCGGTGGTGCATGAGCGACACGGCACGCCGCCGCTTTGGGACCGCGAACCGGGTTTCGCGACGCTCTTGCAGATCATCCTTGAGCAGCAGGTCTCGCTCGCCTCGGCGAAGGCGTGTTTTGAGAAGCTGCGGAACCGGATCGACGAGGTCAGCCCGGCCGGTGTGCTTGAACTCAGCGATGTCGAACTAAAAGCGATCGGCTTTAGCCGGCAGAAGACGGCCTACGCCCGGCATCTTTCCGAAGCGGTCCTTGAGGGCAGGATCGACCTCGAGGCAATCGCTGACCTGCCGTACGCGGAGGCGAAGGCCGAGCTGCAGCGGCTCAAAGGCGTCGGCGAGTGGACCAGCGATATTTATCTGCTAATGGCCTTGCTCCGGCCGGACGTGATGCCGAAAGGCGATATCGCTCTTCACGCCGCGTGGCATAAATTATCCGGCGAACCGAAACCGCACTCGGACGAATTCCTCGGCATAGCCGAACGCTGGCAGCCTTTTCGCTCTGTAGCCGCACGTATGCTGTGGCATTTTTACCTTTCCGAGCGGTCGCGGAAAGTTTCCGGGCTGCTGTGAAAAGCTTTTATCGCAAGACAAAAAGGTTTCGTCACCAGACATGAATCTTTTGTCATCAGACATCTAACGTATGTCATCAGACAAGAAGCGTATGTCACGATACATCTAAGGAATGTCGTCAGACATGAAGCGTGTGTCACAAGACATCTAACTTATATCGCCAGACAAAAAGCTCTTGTCATCAGACATCTAACGTTTGTCACCAGACAAGAATGTTCTGTTAAGCGTCCAAATGGTCATGCCTACGGAAAAGCGGTACTTTCCGGCGGCGGATTATCTGTATCGTGCGGCTGTGTTAATTTAGTTGCAATGAAGATCCTCGACGTCGGCTGCGGCGTGAACAAATTTGAAGGAGCGATCGGGCTAGATAACAATCCGCGGACCGGTGCGGACGTTATCCACGACCTCGGGGAAGTGCCGTATCCTTTTGCGGATGACGAATTTGACCTTATCATCGCCAGCCACGTGGTCGAACACGTGCCGGACGTTATGGCGTTCATCGGCGAGCTCCACCGCATCGCAAAGCCGGGCGGGCATATCCGCATCGCCGCGCCGCACTATTCGAACGCCGATTGGGCAAACGACCCGACGCACCGCAACCACATCAATAGCTACACCTTCAACACATTCCAGCCCGGCCGACAGGTGTTCGATTTTTACACCGATGTGCAGCTTAAGCCCGTTTCGGTCTATTGCTCGCTGGCCGGACTTTGGAAGGCACTCGGCGTCGAGTTTCTGGTCAATCTTGACGGGCGGATGCCCTCAATGCGGTTCCTGCGGAAGTTTTGGGAGCAGTATCTCTGCTACATCTTGCGGGGTAAGGAGCTTCGGTTCGAATTTGAGGTAGTAAAGGGCCGCGAGGCGAAAAAAAGCTAGGCGAACAAAAATTATTGGCAAACCGTTAGGGTATTGTGATACATCTTTAAGTCGGACATCTGCTTGCTCTTTCATTTTTGAGGTTTTATGCGCATTAAAATTCTTGCCTTTTTCGCACTTTTCGCTGTCGCTCTCGCCTACGGCACATCGCCGGCCGATTCAGCCTCGGCCAAAAGCGTAAAGCGGGCCAAGGCCAATCAGTTGGTCACGATGCTGCCCGCCTCGGACGCCGTAATGACCTTTGACGTCAGCCGCGGCTTCAGCGAGGCGTTTCCGTTCGTTCTGTCCTCAAAGCCGGATATGCTCAGCAAATGGATGGACAAGCTCGGCGAGTTTGAGCAGAAATCGGGTATTCAGCTTCGTTCATTCGATCTAGTCGTCGCCGGGATGACCGTGAAACAGACCGGCAAGGGCACGTATGAAATGGCACCGGTGATGGTCGCCCGCGGCAGCGGGAACTCATCGGCGGTGATCGCGGCGGCAAAAGAGGCAGCCGGTGGAAAGTACAAGGAAGAATCGATCAACGGCAAGACCATTTACGTGTTCTCGTTCAAAGAATACGCCCAGAAAAAGGCCGATGACGCCGCAACGAAAGACCCGGAAAATAAGGGAATGATCGACAAGGCACTCGGGCTGGCCTCGTCCGAGATGGCCGTAATGGTGATCGACGCAAACACCGTCGCGGCGGGCATTCCGGATCGCGTTCGTGAGATGGCCGAGGGCCGTACGAAGGTCGGCAAGGATGTCTTCGACCTGCTCAACAAAAAGCCGTTCGGTGTTATGAACTTCGCGACAAAGGTGCCGACCGGTATGAGCGACTTCCTGCCTCTTGATAATGACGAGCTCGGTTCGAGCATCGACGCCATCCAGACCGCCTATGGCAGCATGGACATCGTCGGCAGCGAGATGCAGATGGGAATGACCGCCCGGACGAAGCAGGCCGCACAGGCCGAACAGCTTTACGACACGATGGAAGTGATGCAGAGCTTTGGCAAGATGGCCCTCGGCAGCTCAAAGCGTGCCGATCAGCAGCTCTATGCTCGGCTGATCGAGAGGGTAAAGCTCGCCCGAAACGGCTCGGACGTCTCATTCGACATCAGCGTTCCGCAAACGGACATCGACCAACTGATGGCGATCCTGGTCAAATAGAGGCGCGGTTTAGAGATATCGATTGAACGGCTGTCCGAAACCGGGCGGCCGTTCTTAGTTTCGGCGGCGACGATAGTTTTCTCCGCCAGAGCTGCGTTTCGCGGCCATCTGATCGATGCGGGAATCGTACTTACCCGTAGCGTCAAAGAGCGGGAAAAGCTCAAGCTCCTTCGAAAGATATGCCGCACGCAGTTCGACCGGCCGCGTCCCTGCACGATTTATCACCCGCACCCGCGTACCGCGGACCTCGGCCATCCATCGGGCAAATTCCTCGGCCCGACCGACCGTTGCGGAGAGCAGAAGCATGCGAATGCGCGGCGGAGTTAGAATTATCGATTCTTCCCAAACGTGCCCGCGTTCCTCGTCGGAAAGGTAATGGGCCTCGTCAAGGATAACGAAATCCGTCCGAACCTCCGCTCCCTCGCGAAGGGCGTCGAAAAGCTGATTTCGAAAGATCTCTGTCGTCCCGACGATCAGCGGGGCACCGGAGTTTTCCTTGCGGTCGCCGGTCAGGATTCCGACATTTTCGGCCCCGAATTCGTCAGAAAACTCGAGGTATTTGGAGTTGGTCAATGCCTTGAGCGGCGTCGTGTACCATGCCCGCTTGCCGGCCGCGAGCAGGCGGCGGATCTCTTCGCGGGCTATCCACGTCTTGCCGCTGCCGGTCGGAGCGGTGACGAGCACGTCCTCGGTCTCGATCGCGGCCAGAGCCTCGACCTGAAAGTCATCGGGAGCGAACGGGGCGGCTTCGGGCACGCCAATTCCGTCCAAAAGTCGCCGGACGGCGGCCGGATCGCTCCGCGGGCCGCGAGGCTCGGCAGCCTCAGGCGAACTTTTCCTCGCAAGCCGGCGTTTATCCGAACGTTCATCCCTTCGGGGGCCGGATCGGCGGCGAGAGCGGTCGTTTGATCTGGATCGTGCCATCGCGGAACAAAAAATCAACGCCTGCGGGGTGCAAAAACCTTTCAAAGGGCTTGCCGAAGTGATAGAATTCTCGTTTGCATCGCAACGAATTTGCGGTGTTTTGCGTCTAATTTCGAGCAGCCCGTAGTATCGGCCGTTAATTATCGGAAATTATAGCAGTTATGAGCCAAGAGCAATCATATATAGGGACAGAAAATGCCGTAGAGACGCCGGCAGAGAAGGACTTTCTTCAGAATTACGAGCTTCGCGGCTGGGAACTCTCGCCGCGGATCTATAAGATCCTCGGAGTTTCGGCGTTGGCAAACCTGCTTTTTTTTGGTGTTGCCGCACAAACGAGCCTTTTGACGATGAAGGGCTGCGAGAGCCCGTTCGTCGGCCGAGTCTGTCAGGTGCTTGATACGGTTTACGTTGGTGCGGTGCTTTTCGGCACGGACCGCGAATTCGTTGACGCGGCATATGACCGGATCGACCTCGGCGAGGCGGACATCACTTTCGTCGATGTCACGGGCCAGACCGGGCCGCTCGAGTATCCGGAAGGCTATTTCCAGATCGCCAACCCGGAGCAGTTCGCCGCAATGCAGGCCGCGAATCAGAACCCGAACTTCGGCTTTAATCCAACGGTCCCGATCTATACGCCTCCGCCCGCACCACCCGTAGGCGGCGGTGTACTTGGAAAAGCTCCGCGTTTGCCTAAGGCAAACCCGAACGCCGTAAAGGGCGAGGAGCCGGATTCGCCGTTCAAGGTCGAGGGTGAAACGGCCGATGCCGACGCCGGCCGCGGTGGAAAGAAGCCTCCGCTCGGCAATTCGAACACCAACGGCCAGGTCGCGAATGCGAATACGAACCCGCAGCCAGTAAACCCGACCGATCCGCTCGCTCTGCCTGAGATGATCAACCGACGGCCGCTGGTCGACCTCGGCAACTTCATCAACGACGAGAGAGCGAAAAACCAGCTTGACCTGCAGTCCGAGTTCGAACTTTCGGCCCGCGGAAAGCTCGATAAGAACGGCCGCCTCGACCCGAAGAACTTCCGCTACATCAAGGCCAGCGGCGAAGATGAGCGGATGATCAATATCGTCAAGGCGTCGATCGAGGCGGTGAACGTAGCGGGCTATTTGCAGTATTTGAGGGAACTTACAGGAAAGGATCTTTACCTTGATCTTAGTCAAAACGAAACGGATATTTCGGCCACCATCCAGTCTGAGGTTGAAACCGAAACTCGGGCAAGATCCATCAAGTCATTGCTCGATCTGGGAATTACAATGGCTAAGAGCCGCAAATCCGGTGAAAACGCCGACCAGAACGACAAGGATGATCTTGTTCTGCTCGAAGGTGCAAAGGTCGAGGTGGAGGGCAAGCGTGTTATAATCCGCTTCGTTGTTCCGAAGGAAGTCGCTCATCCGTTGATCGAGCGAAAGCTCGCGGAACAGGCAAACGAAGCGAAAAAGCCGAACGGCAACGCGGGCATGCGGCCTGCAGACCGAACGGCAGCGAAATAAACAGAACCGATCTTGGAAACAAAGCGGACACAAAACTCGGCCATTTTCCTCGCGACACTTGGCGTTTATATCGGCCTGTTGATGGCCGGTGCGTCGCCTGGGATCATCGCTCAGCAATCGGCGGCGATGACACGAAACTTCGAACTCAGCGAAGAGTTCGAGGTCCGCGACGAGTTTGACCGCGATCCGGAACATGCAGTTCCCGAATTTGAACCGGAAGCGGCCGGGGATATTCTCTCGGGTGCTGCCGTCGAGTCGCTCGTCCGTGTTTATCTTTCGCAGTATTTTGTCGAACCCGCGGCTGACGTAGCTTATGTTCCGACCCCGATCTCGGTTACCGAAACCTTCTCGGCCGCCGAGCCTCAAGCACCACTCTTCTGGCCGAACGACGTCCGGGCATCTGCTGCCTTTGGCGTTGCTTCGCTTCCTCGCTCCTCATTGAATTTCTTCGCTGCGTGCGTTTAGCCGCGGCGGGACGAGTTCAATCATCTCGCCTTTTACATTCATCAATTTACGTAAAGAGTTGCGGTCGGGCAGCCGATCGTCCAAAGTACAAACTTTGGCTTGCCTTGATATTTTGACAGGCAGGCCGGTTTGGAAGGCACGCTGAAGCGTGGGCTCTATAAATAAGAGGAACCAATGCCAGTAAACAGTTTTGCAGACAAGATGATTAAGAAGATCTTCGGATCTTCGAGCGATGTATTTCTTAAAAAGGTCAAACCTATCGTTGCGGAGATCAACGATTGGGAAGCAAAGATCCAGCAGCTTTCGGATGAAGAGCTGAAGGCACAGACGCCAAAGTTCAAGGAGCTAATCGCCCGCCGGCTTGACGGCATCGAGGATAAGGACGAACGCCGCAAGGCCGAGCAGGAAGTGCTCCATGAGATACTTCCTGAAGCCTTTGCCACGGTCCGCGAGGCCTCGAAACGCGTTACGGGGATGCGGCACTTCGATGTGCAGATGATCGGCGGCGTCGCCCTTCATCAGGGCCGAATTGCCGAGATGCGCACCGGTGAAGGTAAAACGCTCGTCGCGACGCTTCCTTCCTATCTCAACGCCCTTACAGGCCGCGGCGTCCACGTCGTAACGGTCAACGATTATCTCGCCTCGCGTGACTCCGAGTGGATGGGACGCATCCACCAGTTTCTCGGGCTGACCGTCGGCTGCATCCAGAACGACATGGATGACTTTGCCCGCAAGGAGGCATACGGCTGCGACATCACCTACGGAACGAACAACGAGTTCGGCTTCGACTATCTTCGCGACAATATGAAGTTCGATGTCGAGTCGCTCGTCCAACGCGATCACTATTTTGCGATCGTTGACGAGGTCGATTCGATACTCATCGACGAGGCCCGGACGCCGCTCATCATCTCCGGTGCGACCGATGATGCGACCGATAAATACTACGTCGCCAACGACGTTATCCCGCGGCTCGAAAAGGGCCACAAGGACGAGGAAACGAAGGTCACGACCGGCGATTATCTGGTTGACGAAAAGAATCACTCGGCCGTGCTGACGGAGCAGGGCGTCTCGAAGGCCGAGAAACTGCTTGGCGTCGAGAACCTCTACGACCCCGGCAATATGGACCTGCTCCATTGCGTTGAACAGGCACTCAAGGCCCATACGCTTTACAAGCGTGATCATCACTACGTCGTGCAGGAAGGCGAGGTCATCATCGTCGATGACTTCACCGGCCGCCTTATGCAGGGCCGCCGCTGGTCGGATGGGCTTCACCAGGCTGTCGAAGCGAAAGAAGGCGTAAAGATCGAGCGGGAGAACCAAACGCTCGCGACCATTACGCTGCAGAACTACTTCCGTATGTATGAAAAGCTCTCCGGTATGACCGGTACGGCCGACACGGAAGCCGAGGAGTTCAATACTGTTTACGGGCTCGATGTGGTCTCGATCCCGACGCACCGGCCGATGGTCCGTAAGGACGGCTCGGACGTCATCTACCGTACGTTGCCGGAGAAATGGAACGCTGTCGTCGAAGAGATCCGCGAACTCCACGCCAAGGGCCAGCCGGTGCTTGTCGGCACTGTCTCCGTCGAAAATTCCGAGATCGTTGCCGACCGGCTCAAGAAGCTCGGCGTTCCTCACAACGTTCTCAACGCCAAGTACCACGAGCGCGAGGCCGAGATCATCGCCCAGGCGGGACGAAAGGGTGCGGTGACCATCGCCACCAACATGGCCGGCCGAGGTACGGACATCCTGCTTGGCGGTAACCCCGAGCACCTCGCGAACGACTACCTCAAGCGGATGGAGATCAATCCTGACGAGGCTACGCCGGAGCAATACGAAGAGCAGCTTCGCAAGGCCAAGGCGGTCGTGGCGAAAGAGCACGAAGAGGTTGTCGCACTCGGCGGCCTGCATATTCTCGGCACCGAACGGCACGAGTCTCGCCGCATCGACAACCAGCTCCGCGGACGTGCGGGCCGGCAGGGCGATCCCGGTTCGTCGCATTTCGTTCTCTCGCTTGAGGACGACCTGATGCGCATCTTCGCGGGTGACAAGGTCCGGTCTATGATGCAATGGCTCGGGATGGAAGACGGCGTCGCGATCGAATCGAAGACCGTTTCGAAACAGATCGAGCGAGCACAGAAGGCGGTCGAGGCCCGCAACTTTGAAACGCGCAAGCACGTCCTCAAATATGACGACGTGATGAACCGGCAGCGTGAGACGATCTACAAACTCCGCCGCCAGTTGATGTTTGAAGAGAACCACCGTGAGTATCTGCTCGGTGAGAACGGAGTCGCCCGCGATCTTCTGCACGATCTGACGGACAGCATGCTGAGCCTGACGATCAGCCCCGACCAGTGGGACATAAACACGTATGCAGCTGAGATCGAGAGCATCTACAAGGTCGATCCGGCCCGCGATGCCGGGGTCGATTTCCGCACGATGAACCCGGATGAGATACAGGAACGCATCTGGGCAAAGGCGAAAGCAGCCTACGAGGAGAAGGAAAAGCTCGCCGGCGAGGAAGCCCTTCGGGCCTATGAGCGTTACATAATGCTCAACATCATCGACTCGCAGTGGAAGGACCACCTCGCCTCGATCGATCAGGTAAAGCAGGGCATCGGCCTTGTCGGTTACGGGCAGAAGGACCCGCTCGTCGAATACAAGAAGCAGTCCTTCGAGATGTTTCAGGACATGCTTGACCGCATTGATACGAACACGACCAAGGCACTCTTTCACCTCGAGGTCGTTTCCCGCGACGAGCAGGAAGAGCGTGCCCGGCTTGAACGGCTCGCCCAGCAGCGTGCCAGAAGGCAGGCGGCCGGCATGGCATTTACTGGTGCAATGGCAACCGCCTCCGCCGCCGGCGATACCGAAGAGGTTCGGCACACGCCCTTCAAGCGCGACCAGCCGAAGGTCAAGCCGAACGAACCCTGCTACTGCGGCTCGGGCAAGAAGTTCAAAAAGTGCCACGGAGCCGGAGCTTGATGCGAACTTGCGGCAGCATGCCGTAGAAACATGAAACGATTGGCGTGGCCGGAAGGTTCGGTCACGCCATTTTTGTTGTAGCTGTGTTCTACCTTGTAAAGATGATCGAAAAGACACGGGCTGGCTGAAGCCGGGACTCAAAAAGTCACCAGATGGACGGGACGGCGGATTCGTCGAACTCGGCGGCGGAGCCATCGGGGAGGATATGGACGATGCGGCTAAAGCCTCTTGCCCGGAGCGGCGGCGAGAGCATGCCGATGCGGTGGCAGTTTGCCCGCGGGACCTTGTGCTGAGAAAGCGGGTGCGACTCCGAGCACATCAGGACGGTCGGTGTTTCGGACGCGATCTCGGCGATGCGGCCGAGGCCCCAGGCGAGGTCTTCGGGCGTGGGCCGCGTTTTGCCGCCGCACTCGGGCAGATGTTCGTAGCCGATGCCTTGCTCGCGTAGAAGCTCGGCAAGGACCATCCCATTGAACTGCGGCCAACGCGAACGAGCAACACTCCGCACATCGCAAACGAACCCGACGCCGTGCTTCCGCAAAAGCTCAAGAAAATACCCAAACTCATGCCGCCCATGGCCGATGGTATGTATGACGTTATTCAAGTCGATTGTTTGGCTTTAATGTAACTTAAGAATAAGTATTCTGAAACGGATTTTGAAAGGTTTACGACGAAAATGGCGTGGCGATCATCTACTCGATATGTTTGGCTGGATGGAGCTTTGCCGTGAGAGTCACTTTGCGCGTTCCTAATTTCTGAGACTCCATGGATTATGCTCGAAATGCCAGTAAGAATTCTTTTTAGATTTTGGGATTCATATTTTTCAGGATTCATCTGCAGCAAGTCCGCCACCGACTTGTGCAGTTTTCCGAGATTGCCATCATACTTGTAACTTTTGCCGCTTAAATTTTCGTAGATGAAAAGGCAGACCGATTCGATGAGAGTTCTTGCGTTTGTAACCGCACCATCAAAATCCGCATTTCCGATCTTTTGATGGCATTTCGCAATTTGTTGGTGAACATAATCAAAAGAGATCTCTCCCAAACGTCCAGTCACGACGATATAAGACCGGTCTACTCCCTCGAAATCCATTAAGTAGTTGATCTTATATATTTCTGGTTCATGATCCTGGGTTGGATAGATAAGGTATACCGCGTTTTGTATAGCCTCCTCGTCGGTTGGCGGCAGTTTTGAGAGTTTTGAGTAGTTCTCTGGTGAGCAGTAAATGTTAAATTCCGAAAGTCGTGAAAACAAACGCGAACCATAGGTATCAGAAATGCGAAGATCTGACTTTGCGTTGTCAAGAAGAACAGCTAAATCTGGTCGCCCAAGACTCCGTAATGCTTTTCTCAATTTAGCGATATCTTCGCTTTCCATGTACTGACCCACGACGAACTGAGGGAAACGTTGACACGACGACCGGTAGAGCCGAGTGTAGATGCGAAGAAATTATTTGATTACATCATCGGGATGGATCGGCTCAACATCGGGCACAGCCGCCATTACCCTTTCAAAAGCGGCCCTCGATCCTTGTCGAGACTCGGACTCGAGATAGTCGGCGAGCATCGCGTCAAGTTTCTCCGAAGTAGCACTCGCAACAAACTGCTCAAGCGAAAAGCCACCTGAAGCGGCAAGCTCCTCAACTTTCTTCAAGATGGAATTCGGAATTTCTATCGTAATTGCACTCATTCTTTTTCGATTATACCCCAAAACTCTGATGGCGATAACAATTCGATGCCGAACATTTCGGCCCCTGCAAAGTCTTTCTTATTGAAAGTGACAATGAAACGGCAACCTGAATTGATCGCCAACTCTAGGATGAAATCATCATCCGCGTCTTTGAGGATTGGACGCCATTGAAAATGTATACGTTGCCGATAAGAGTAAGAGAGAAGCTCTCGAACAAATCCTTTGATGTCCTCTGGCGAGTGGTTACCGGCCTGCAGATTCTCGGATCGGAGCAGAACCGAAACGTATTCCAGATAGAGCGTTGGTGAGATCACCGGTGTAAATCGATCATCCGGCAATAGCGAAAGCAGTCGATACGCTGCCCCGCGCTTCGATCGAAGTGCGGCGACCACAACATTTGTGTCGATAACTATTCTCATCCGCGATCCGTCGTTGTCTTGTCGAATCCCTCTTACTTGGGCTGTAAAGCGGTCCGTTCAAGGAGCGATTCGAGAAATTTGTTATCTCGCCATTCGGCCCAGAGGTTCAGGGCTTCGCGATAGTGCTTTGCCCGGCGGCGGACGAACTCGCCGAGCAGACACTCGGCGGCGAGGAACTCGGGTGTCGCTTCACCGGCATTCTTGACGTAGTTTTTAAGGTTCTTCCTTAGCGCCCGGATCCAGATGTCGCAGTCGTGCATATCGCCGAGATGATCCTGCATTTCGGCGATGAGCCTTGGGGCGGAGTTCTCGTTTTGGGCGAGCGGGTCGAAAAGCTCGGCGGAATAGCGAAGCCTTTTGGCGGCGATCCGCAGACGATGATGGCGTTTGGTATCGGCCGGATCGTAAAGCGATGGCACGAGTTCGAGGAACGCGAGGCAACGTTCGCCGATCACGGCGGCAGCGATGCCTGGATGCATCGCGACTCGCTCATCGAAACCGGCGATCTTGCGGATCCGGGCGGCGAGTTTCTCCGTTCTTTCCGGCGAAAGCGACTCCACGAGGGCGTGATGATCTGCGTCTCTACGCGAACGGCGGCCGGCGATCATCTCATTGATGCCCATAAGGATCTGCGAGTCTTCAGCCTCGCCGGCGAGCTTTTCGAGCACCGCGATAGCTACATCATGGTCGCGGACCTTACCGGCAAGGTCTGCGATCTTTTTCAGCTCTTTATTAAGCTTTCGGCCGGTTTTCTTATCAGAAATGGAGCCGAGATCCTGCATCGCGGTACGCAGGCGGCGGATCGCGACGCGAAGGTCGTGGATGCCCTCGGAATTGTTCGGCCGAACAGCTTCGGACAATTGCTCGATGACCTTTTCGCCTCGCGAGGCGAGGATCTCTCCGGCTTGATGCGGGCTGTTTTCTACTTCACGGGCCATCCTTCTATCTTACTCCGAATCTTTGCCCGCGGCGGCGATCTCTTCAAGCGCCTGCGGGTTTTCGAGTGCCGAAAGGTCGCCCGGGTCTTCGCCGAGATAGGCGGAGCGGATGACGCGCCGCATTACCTTCGCGTTTCGGGTCTTTGGCAGTGCGGAAACGAAGTGGATACGTGAAGGCGCTAGCGGCTTGCCCATGTCTTTGGCCACAAGAGCTTTCAGTTCGGCTTCTAACGGAGCGCGGACACTCTTGTCCGCATCGCCGGTTCCTCCGGCGAGACTTGCCTCACCCGCTGGCTCCTTGGCGTCATCCGCTCCCGTTCGCGTCGTAGCGACGCTCATGCGGACAGGAGTGTCCGCGCTCCCGACAACAAAAGCTACCATCGCCGTGCCTTTTACTTCGTCGGGGACGCCGATGACGGCGGCTTCGGTAACGAGCGGATGGGCGACGAGGAGCGATTCGACCTCGGCGGGGCCGACGCGTTTGCCGGCGACCTTTAGCGTGTCGTCGCTGCGGCCGAGGATGAACCAATGGCCGTCTTTGTCACGCATCGCGAAGTCGCCATGGACCCAGATGTCCTTGAACCGCCGCCAATAGGTCTCGAGATAGCGTTCCTTCTCTTGCCAAAAGCCGCGAGCCATGCCGATCCAGGGCTGTTTGATGACAAGCTCGCCGACCTTCCCGTCCGGTACCGAATTGCCGTCATCGTCGAGGATATCGACGTCCATTCCCGGGCACGGTGCGGGGAACGAGCACGGCTTGATCGGCAGCAGCGGATTGCCCATCAGGATGCCGCCGGCGATCTCGGTCCCACCGGAGTAATTGATGATCGGCAGTTTGCTGTTGCCGACCTTTTCGAAAAGCCACCACCACGGCGCCGGATTCCAAGGCTCGCCGGTCGAGGCAAAGATGCGAAGCGAAGAGAGGTCGTGGCGTTCGAACGGAGCGAGATTTGGAGCGCGGACACTCTTGTCCGCATCGCCGGTTCCTCCGGCGAAACTAGCCTCCGGATCAAGACCCTGTGGCTGATACGCACTACTAAATCTCCATGAACCGGCGTCTTTGACGAGACCCGCCTTTACCGGATTCTCTTCTATATACAGCAGCTTTCGCTTAAAGTCGTCCTCGTCTCGGATATAACGATCAAAATAGTCGCTCTGCCAGACAGTTCCACTTTGTCCGAGCAGTAGATTTATTTTCCGTGCAGAAATGCCTTTAACCCGCTTCATTATTCCTGCAAGAGAGTGTCCGTCATACGGTCGTAGCATTACGTGGGCGTGATTTGGCATGATGACCCAGGCTTTGACATCACAAGTTCTGCCGTGTTCGTGGAGGATCGTA
Source organism: Acidobacteriota bacterium (assembly GCA_019639135.1). GTDB lineage: Bacteria > Acidobacteriota > Blastocatellia > Pyrinomonadales > Pyrinomonadaceae > OLB17. Next base: position 91,548 of record JAHBSL010000017.1, on the reverse strand, counting down.
GACTCTACCAGTTCGGCGATTGCTGGATCGCCCAAAATGCACTCGCCGCTGCCGGTGTCCAGATATTCCTCAACCATGTCGCGATATTCCTGAGAATTATCAATGAACTTGTCATGGTCGAGTCGGTATTTCATCTTTTCGATGACCGCCTGAGGAAGAGAATCGGCTAAACGAAAGGTGATGAATTGAGTCTCATCACCGTCATAGTGCGGAAGCTTGTGCCGGTACCAACCGCGTCTTTCAGAAACTCGGCCACTCCAGTCGGAGGGATTGCGGACACTCTCGTCCGCACCGCCGGTTTCTCGGGCGAGACTCTCAGTGCCGGTCGAGGATGCTGGGGAATCAGCGCTTTTTCGCGTCGAAGCGACGCTCATGCGGACATGAGTGTCCGCGCTCCCTTCCGCTGCTGCTATCGATCGGATCAGCGTTGGGGAAATGCCAAGCACCTCGACCTTGTGTTTTGCGCAGAATTCCCACATGCGGTCGGGTGTCGGGTAATCGGGTGCGCCGTCGTAGATGCAGATCGTCGCGCCGTTGATCAACGCGCCGTAGATCAGCCACGGCCCCATCATCCAGCCGATGTCGGTGTACCACGAGATGCGCGTGCCTTTGCCGACATCCGTCCCAAACGCCATATCCTGCGCCGCCTTGATCGGAAAACTCGCATGCGTATGCGCGATCCCCTTCGGCTTACCCGTCGTGCCGGATGTGTAGAGAATGATCAGCGGATCTTCGGCGGAGGTGGGATCAGCGTCACCGAGGCCATTCGCGCCATATCCGTCAAGCAAGTACTCAAAACTACACCAAACTTCGTTTATGTAGCCAAGAGGTTTGCCATCGAGAGTCGGTCTTGTTTGAACATTGACGACCTGCTGAATCGAGTCTGACAATTCGATCGCTTGAAAAGCAGTGTCGAATGAGTCGACCCATTTGCTGCGCCGGGGAAAGCCGTCACAAATGAAAATTCCCTGTGCGTTAACGGCTTTCATTCGACTCGAGATCGCATCGATCCCATACCCTGAAAAAACCGGCACAGCGATCGCGCCTATACGATTGATGGCAAGTAGTGCGACCACAGTCTCGACCATCATAGGAAGGTGAATACCAATGGCATCACCCTTACCCAGTTCTCGTGCTCTTAATCCAGCGGCACACTTCTCAACCATCGCAAGAAGTTCCGCATATGAAACCTCTCGTTCTTTTCCATCTTCACCTTCCCAAATCACCGCCGGCTGGTCTTTCATCTCATCCGTCTGCCAGCGGTCGAGGCACATTTCGGTGATGTTGAGGCCGGCGGATGGAGCGCGGACACTCTTGTCCGCATCGCCGGTTCCTCCGGCGAAGCTTTCGTGACCGACAGACGATTCCGAATCACCCGCGCCCGTTCGCGTCGAAGCGACGCTCATGCGGACAGGAGTGTCCGCTCTCCGCTCGAACCACTTTGGGAACTCAACGCCACCTGAAATATCCATCAGCTTGTCGTACGGCGGGTCGAATTTGATGTCGAGGAATTTCAGGACCTCTTCGGTAAATTTCTCGACATCTCGGATCGAGAATTCGTAAAGTTCGTCCCAGGTCACGACGCCGACCTGTTTCATGAACTTCGTAAGCTGGGCGCGTTCGATGAAGTCGGGCGTCGGCCGCCAGGCAATAGGCTGGTCTTCGAGGAGGTTTGTGTCGTGCATATAAAGACTTTATCTGATGTCAAAAAATTAACATGAAAACGCCTGACAAAAAACTTATTGCCTTCTGCCTTGCCGACCCATTAAAATCATATAAGGCCAGCGGCCCGGCTCCTGCGATGACTACCCAAACAAAAAACCATTACGAAGACACAGTTGACCTCTTCAACGAGAACCTTGAAGTCGAGTTCCCGTTGGTACGGCAACATAATGAGATCGAAACGGCGGACAGCTCTGTACCGCAGGTTCAATCGAACATTGACCGCTGGTCGAGTGTCGTCAGGCTCGCTCTTCTCTTCTTGCCGGGCTCGTTTCTCCTCTATTATTCAGTTCTTTCCGCATTCTTTTTTGCTGCGGAGTTCGGTATAACATTCCAGATGGTCTTCATGATCCTGGCCGGGGCGTTCATGTGCTTTGCGGGCGTTGGAAAGATAAACGAAAAGCATGGTTTGTATGCTCCGCTTGCGGTGACGGCTTCAGCATCTCTCGTCGCACTTTTCGCCAGCGTGTTCTCCGGTGAGACCGAGTCGAACTTGTATTTTTGGTACTCGATCTATTTTTTCCCGGTTGCCTTGATAGCCGCCGTCGTCTCTCACAAACTAAGCAAAAGCAACGATACTAGGATCTGAAACCGACCTTCATTTTGTTCCTTTGCTTCTCTGCGGTAAAAATTATCCGTATGGGTGAAAATGTGGTCGGGATAGAATTGCCCAAGGGGCTTTTTTCGGGGAAGTCGGCGATAGTTACGGGTGCGTCGCGGGGCGTTGGGCGGGCGACGGCGATTCGGCTTGCCGAGGGCGGTGCTAATGTCGTCGTCAATTATTTGCAGAATCACGCCGAGGCCGATGAAACGGTCAATCGCTGCACCGCGCTTGGCGTAAAGGCGATCGCGATCGCCGGCGACGTTTCAGAATACAACGCTGCCCGCAAGGTCGCCGAGAAGGCGGTCGAGGAATTTGGCGGGATCGACCTGCTCGTGCTAAACGCCGGTATCTGGGAAGGCGCTCCGATCGAGGAGATGACCGAAGAGACGTGGAACCGCGTGCTCAATACAAACCTCAAATCTGCTTGGGCAATGTCCAAGGCGTGCGTTCCGGCGATGAAGAAACGCGAGTCGGGATCGATCGTTCTGGTCAGCTCAACCGCCGGCCAACGCGGCGAGGCAAACTACTCGAACTACGCAGCTTCGAAGGGCGGCCAGATCTCGTTTACAAAGGCGCTCGCCAGCGAACTTTGCCCGAAGATCCGCGTCAACTGCGTCGCACCGGGATGGATAGAAACGGCGATGGTCCGACCGGTCTTTGAAGACAAGGCCTATGAACAGAGCGTTATCAATTCGATCCCGATGAAACGGATCGCGACGACCGATGACATCGCTCTTTCGATCTGTTTTCTCCTCTCGCCTTGGGCAAGGCATATTACCGGCGAGATCCTGAACGTGAACGGCGGTGCCGTGCTTTGCGGATAGGCCCGTTTGTGACCGTAAGCACATTTTCGCGGGCTCTTTTGTGGTAACCGATTAACGGACGGCCTTACCATGAACACCAACAGCCTAAGCGATTTTCAGAGCCATTTTGCTGCACTCCCGGCGAGTTCTAATTATGTCGAAAACCTGATCGGCAACACGCCTTTGCTTGCCATCCATTGCCATTACAAGGGCAAACGCCGAACCGTATTTGCCAAAGCGGAACATCTGAACCTCTCGGGCAGCATCAAGGACCGGATGGCGTTCCACATTCTGAAGTGCGCCTATCGCGACGGAGCGATCCGCCGCGGTGATGTGATCGCGGAAGCGACCAGCGGGAACACGGGTATCGCCTTTGCCGCGATCGGACACGCATTCGGCAATCCGGTTCACGTCTTTATGCCGGAATGGATGAGCCAGGAACGCATCTCGCTGATGAAAAGCTACGGGGCCGCGGTGACCCTTGTTTCGCACGAGCAGGGCGGATTTCTCGGCAGTATCGAGATGGCCGATGCTCTGCAGTATGAGCACGGCCGCGTATTTCTGCCGCATCAATTCTCGAACCTCGCAAACCCCGAGGCACATTACCAAACGACGGCTCCGGAGATCTGGGACCAGCTTGCCCGGGTCGGCTTCGAGCCGGACGCCTTCGTCGCGGGAGTCGGGACGGGCGGGACGATAATGGGATGTGCAGCGTACTTCAGGGAACGCGATCCGCAGATCAAGCTTTACCCGCTCGAACCGGCCGAATCGCCGACGCTCTCGACCGGCCATAAGGTCGGCAGCCATCGGATTCAGGGCATCTCGGATGAGTTCATCCCCGCGATCTGCGACCTCGCGAAGCTCGACGAGGTGATCAGCGTCTCGGACGGCGACTCGATCCTGATGGCGCAAAAGCTGGCAAAAGACCTCGGGTTGGCCGTCGGCATCTCGTCGGGGGCGAATTTTCTCGGGGCGTTGATCGCTCTTGAAAGGCTCGGCGGCGATGCGATAGTCGCGACGGTTCTGTGCGACGACAACAAGAAATACCTGAGCACCGACCTTGTACGCGACGAGCCGGTCAAGGAAGGTTACCTCTCGCCGGACGTCCGGCTTTTCGGGTACCAGACCATCGGCCGTGTCGATCAGGCGGCCGTCCACACGAACGACTGAAAGCCGCCATCAGCCAAACTTGACAATGCCATAAGAAACGGTTGAACTTCTGATTTGACCGTGAGCGAAACGCAAGCACCTACAGTGATGAAATTTGGCGGGACGTCCGTTGGCGACGTCGCGGCTTTCGAGCGCGTTGTCCACGTCGTTTCGAGCCAGGCCGAGCGGCGGCCGGTGGTGGTCGTCTCGGCAATGACAAAGGTGACCGATGCACTGCTCGCGGCATTTGAAACGGCAAAGAAAGGCGATTTTGCCCTGGCGATCGCGTCGCTTGAGCCGCATTTTGAACGTCACGTCGAGGTAGCCCGGCACTTCATTGCGGCCGATGGGCCGAACCTCTTCGCGACCGAGCTCGACCTTGCCCGCGGTGAGATCTCGGACCTGCTGCTTCGCACCTCGCGGCGTTCGCTGCCGCTTTCGATGCTGAAGGACGCGATCGTTTCCTACGGCGAGCAGCTTTCCTCGCGGCTTTTGGCCGAGGTGCTGCGTTCGCGGGGAGTGCGGTCGCGGCATTTTGATTCACGGCGGCTGATCGTGACGGATGATGAATTCGGCTCGGCGACCCCGATAATGGACGAGACGGCGGAACTTGTTCGGCTTGAGATCGTGCCCGCAACGGCGGCGGGCGAAGTGCCGGTGATGGGCGGCTTTATCGCCGGGAACCGTGCGGGCGAGACGACAACGCTCGGCCGCGGCGGTTCGGATTTTTCTGCGGCGATCGTCGCGGCGGCGATAGATGCGGGCGAACTTCAGATCTGGACGGACGTGACGGGCGTGATGACCTGCGACCCGCGGATCTGCAGCGATGCGAGGACGATTCCCGTGCTTTCATATGAAGAGGCGGCGGAGCTTGCCTACTTCGGGGCGAAAGTACTGCACCCGAAGACCATCAAGCCGGCGGTCGACCACGGCATTCCGGTCCGCGTCTGCAATACGTTCGAACCAGATGCGGTGGGCACGATGGTCGTTGCCGAATCGGGCGAGGCGCCGAACAAGATAAAGTCGATAGCGAGCAAAAAAGGCATCACCATCTTGCGCATCACGTCGGCAAGGATGCTCGGGAGTTACGGCTTTATGAGCGCGGTCTTCCAGGTCTTTGACCGTTACCGGACGGTGATCGATGTTATTTCGACCTCGGAGGTCTCGATCGCATTGACGCTTGATTCGACCGCATCGCTCGAAAAGATCGTCGAGGAACTCTCGCGGCTCGGCGACGTTGAGGTCGAACCGAACTATGCCGTCATCTGCGTCGTTGGCGAAGGCCTGCGGGCCTCGACCGGCCTCGCGTCAAAGATATTTTCGACCATCTCCGACGTAAACATCGCCCTCGTCTCACACGGAGCCTCGGCGGTGAATTTGACGTTTGTAGTGAAAGAAGATGTCGCCGCAAACGTAATCGAAAAACTTCACACAAGATTTTTCGACCAATTGTCCGATCGAACAATCGTCAATTGACGATTGGTTGTAGAAAACAAATGTCTGATCTATTAACATTGACCAAATCCCTGATGGCGATACCGTCCGTTTCCGGTGAAGAAGAAGCGGTCGGGCATTTTTTGCGTGACCATCTGACAGAGCTTGGGTGGACGGTCGAGCTTCAGCCGGTTTCAGAGAATCAGAACAACGTCATCGCGACGCTGAACGACACTCCGCGGGTTTGGATGTCCACGCACATGGACACTGTGCCGCCATTCATCGCGCCGACCGAGGACGACGAAAAGATCTACGGCCGCGGGGCGTGCGACGCAAAAGGGATCATCGCGGCGCAGATAACAGCGGCGGAACAGTTACGAAAAGAAGGTATAACCGACATCGGACTGCTTTACACGGTCGAGGAAGAGCGGGCATCGACCGGTGCGAAGGCGGTGAATGGCCATCCGCTCGCGGCCAAATGTGAATACATGATCAACGGCGAGCCGACGGATAATGACCTGGCGATCGGGTCGAAAGGATCGTTCCGCCTGATGATCAAAACAAGCGGAAAGGCCGCGCATTCGGCGTATCCGGAAGAGGGCGATTCGGCGATCGAGACCCTGCTCGACATTCTGGATGACATCCGACACACGCATTTTCCGCATGACGATTTTTTTGGCGAGACGACCGTCAATATCGGGACGATCGACGGCGGGCTTGCCCTGAACGTGATACCGCCGCGGGCCGAAGCCGGTTTGCTCATTCGGCTAACGACAAAAAGAGAGCCCATCGAACAGGCTCTCCAGAGCGTCGTCCGCGGCCGCGGCGACATAGAGGTTCTCTCGTGCAGCGAACCCGTAAAGCTTCATCCGGTAGAAGGTTTTACTCAAAAGGTCGTCCGCTTCACTACCGACATCCCGCACATGCCCAATTGGGGCAAACCGCTCCTCCTCGGCCCCGGCTCGATCCTCGTCGCACATACAAAAGACGAATACGTGCTCAAGGAAGACCTAGAAACCGCGGTCGGTCTGTATGGATCGCTCGTTAGAAAACTAACAGCCACAGAGGTCACGGAGCCCGCCAAGGAATAGTTTTAACAAACTCTTTGTTCTCTGTGGCAGATTCTCTCTTATGAAACTCGCACTAATTGGTTACGGGAAGATGGGGAAGTTGATCGGGCGGCTGGCGGAGGAACGCGGGCATTCAGTCACGGTCATTGTCAACGAATCTCATGCCAGTCTTCGGGCCGAGCAGCTTGCCGAGACGCTACGGGCGGCAGACGTTGCGATCGATTTTACGGTCGCCGAAGCTGTCCGGCGAAATGTCGAGGCCTGCGTACTTGCCGAGACGCCGATCGTGGTCGGCACGACCGGTTGGGACGCGCAGCGGCTTGAGATCGAAAAGCTCGTGACCGGAAGCAATGGGGCGATGGTCTATGGGGCGAATTTTTCGATCGGTGTAAACCTCTTTTTCCGAATCGCAGGTTACGCCGCCGAGCTGCTTGCCCGCTTTCCTGAGTACGAGGCCTTTATCGAAGAGCAGCATCACTCACAAAAGAAAGACAGCCCAAGCGGGACGGCCCTGAAACTGAAAAGCGTGGCCGAAAAGCACGTCAAGGTTGGCGAGATCGCCGCGACGCGTGCGGGAAACATTCCGGGAACGCACCGGCTCGGATTCGACGGGCTCGCCGATCAGATAATTATCGAACACACCGCCCGGACCCGCGAAGGCTTTGCTTATGGGGCGATCATGGCCGCGGAGTGGATAGAAAACAGGAACGGCTTCTTCGAGTTTACCGAGGTGATCGCGGAAAAAACGGGGGTTGACGTTGGCGAACATTAAGCTATTCGAAGAGCGAAAAGTGCGTTCTGTTTGGGTGGAGGGCGAACAGAAATGGTACTTCTCTGTTCAGGATGTCGTCGAGATCCTGACCGACAGTGTTGATGTAAGGCAATACATTAAGCGATTGTTGAGCAGGGACAGCAGCTTAAAAGCCAACTGGGGTACAATTTGTACCCTGGTTGAAATGGAGGCCGCAGACGGCAAGCGCCGGAAGATCCAGTCTGCTGATGCCAAAGGCATGCTTCGCATCATCCAGTCTATCCCGTCGCCCAAGGCGGAACCATTCAAGCTGTGGCTCGCCCAGGTTGGTTCCGACCGACTTGATGAGATCAATGATCCGGAGCTTGCAATGCAGCGGACCCGCGAGCTTTACAAAGCTAAGGGCTATCCCGACGATTGGATCGAGCGCCGAATGCGGAGCATTGCGATCCGGGAGGAATTGACCGACGAGTGGCAAAAGCATGGCGTCAAGGAACGGGTCGAATACGCGATACTAACCGCCGAGATATCAAAAGCGGCGTTTGGCCTTACGCCCTCGGAACACAAACGAGTAAAGGGACTCAAGAATCAAAATCTTCGCGACCACATGACCGATCTCGAACTGATCTTTTCGATGCTTGGCGAGGCCTCGACCTCTGAGATCGTTAAAACGCAAAACCCGACCGGCTTCATCGAAAACAAGAAAGCAGCGATCCGCGGCGGAAAGGTCGCTGGCGATGCACGAAAGGCATTGGAACTCGAGACCGGCGAGAAGGTCATCTCGAGCAAGAATTATCTTACCGGATCCCCAAAGAAGAAACGCATAGGGAAAGGGAAAAAATGATCTATCGGCGTTTATCGATGAAGTTGGAGGGGTCGAGGAAGCCGGTGCGGTCGGGTGAATAGCCGGGGCCAATTTGGTCCCACAGCGGCGACTTTATTTCGCGGAGTTCGAAGTGTAGGTGGCAGAGGTAGCGGCCATTGGCGTTGCCGATGGTGCCGATCTTTTCGCGTTTGTTTACCTCGCCGGAGGTCCGGGTCATTTCCTGCAGATGGCCGTAGAGCGTTTGCACCTCTGAGCGGTTCGGCAGAGTGTGCGTGACTATGATGACATTTCCCCAGCCCGGGCCAGCGTCGGCGGCATATGTAATGGTGCCGTGGGCGGCGGCGTAAACGGGCTCGCCGCAGTCGGTGTTGCCGCCCGAGTTCTTGTTCCAGTCCTCTCCAAGATGGTTGTTCTCGCCAAAATCCTGGGCGTTGTACCATTCGTCCCTCTTGTCGCGGGCCGCCGTTACGTATTCGCCCGGGCCGACCGGGTATGCGAAGCGGTCTGCGATCGATCGCGGTGTTTTGGGCCGCGGGCTCTCGGCCGGCACCGCTTCGGAACATCCGGCAAATGCCATTATGCTGAAAGCAATGCTTATTGTTGCTATAACTCGAAGCAAAGTGATTTTGTAACTCCCTCGTCCCTAAGCATATACTTAACGGGAATTTCGAAGAAAGAGACAAGCTGAGATGAAAGCAAGAACGAATTGGATGACGGGTTGTGCGACGGCTTTGGTGACGCCGTTTCGTAAGGACGGTTCGGTTGATGAGGAGTGCTTCCAGAGGCTGGCGGAGCGGCAAATAAAGGGCGGCGTAAAGCTGCTTGTGCCGTGCGGGACCACGGGCGAGAGTGCGACGATGACGGAGGCCGAGCGACTCAATGTGATCCGGCTTGCCGTCGAGGTCGCCCATCGTCGAGAGGCGAAGGTCATCGCTGGGACGGGGAGCAACTCGACCGCTGCTACCATCGAATTCACCCGAAGGGCGCGCGAACTTGGCGCGGACGCGGCATTGGTCGTCGCACCATATTACAACAAGCCGACGCAGGCAGGGCTTTATGCGCATTTTTCTGAGGTCGCAAAGAGCGTAACGGATTTTCCGATAATGCTCTACAACGTGCCGGGGCGGACAGCCTCGAATATCTCGGCCGAAACGACGCTGCGGCTCGCCTCGGACCATCCGAATATCGTCGCGACAAAAGAAGCCTCGGGTGACCTATCGCAGGTGATGGCGATACTTGCCGGGCGGCCGAAGGGCTTTAAGGTCTTCTCGGGCGACGATGCGACGACGCTGCCGCTGATCGCACTCGGAGCCGATGGGCTTGTCTCGGTGATCGCTAACGAGATGCCGCGTGAGACCTCACGGATGGTCGAGAAAGCGCTCGACGGGGCCTGGACCGCCGCCCGGAAACTGCACTTTCAGCTTCTGCCGCTGATGGAGGCAAACTTCATCGAGTCCTCGCCCGCACCGTGTAAATTCGTGATGAAAGAATTGGGTCTGCTTGAAGAAAACCTGCGGCTCCCGCTGGTGCCGGTCACAAAAGAAACTCAAGGGGTTCTCAAGAAGGTGATGCATCACGTAACGCTTTCATAGGCCCGGAAATTGTCAATTGAAAACTGGTTAATTGAGAATTGGGAAGGGGATATCTTGTAACCAATTAACAATGGACAATTCGCCAATTTACAATTCGCGATGGGTATTGTGATCTGATAGACCGCTGTTTGTACTGATCAAATGGAATTGAAAGAAAAGATCGAGGCGATGTTTGCGAAGGCCGAGTTTGACGCGGCGGACCGCGAGGTTTACGAGGAGTTCAAGCTCGCGCTCAGGGGTGGCGAGATCCGTTCGGCGGAGAAGGACGCAGAAGGGAACTGGCACGCGAATGCCTGGGTAAAGCAGGGGATATTGCTCGGGTTTCGGATGGGCAAGATGGTCGAGATGTCGCAGCCGAGCGAGACGCTCCGGTTCTTCGACAAAGACACATTTCCGCTCCGGCCGATGTCGCTTGAGGACGGCGTTCGGATCGTGATCGGCGGTTCGGCTATCCGCGACGGGTCGTTCGTTGCTCCCGGCGTTGTCGTTGTCCCGCCTGCCTACATCAACGTTGGGGCATATGTTGACGAGGGCACGATGGTCGATTCGCATGCCCTTGTCGGCTCGTGTGCACAGATCGGCAAGCGAGTGCATATCTCGGCTGCGGCGCAGATCGGCGGCGTGCTTGAGCCGGTCGGTGCGGTGCCCGTTGTGATCGAAGACGATGTGATGGTCGGCGGCAACACGGGCGTTTATGAAGGAACGATCGTCCGCGCGCGGGCGGTGCTTGCGACCGGAGTCATATTGACGCGATCAACTCCCGTTTTCGATCTTCCCAACGAGAGGATCATCAAAGCCGAAGGTGATCGTTCGCTAGAGATCCCAGCCGGTGCGGTCGTCGTTCAAGGTTCGCGTGCCGTAACAAAAGGCTTTGGCAAAGACAACGGCCTTTCCATTTACTGCCCGATAATCATCAAATACCGCGACGACAAGACCGATGCTTCGACCAAGCTTGAGGATTATTTGAGATAACCGGGCAGTTCGATGGCTGATTAACGGCTTTTGCCGGAGACGATGTAAACTTATAAGTATGAGTAATGATCACGAATTGCCGGAAGACGATCGCGAGGAGCATTCGCTAAAGGAAAAGATCTCAGGGCTAGGTCAGAAGATCATCGGCGAGGTCGAGATGATCGGCGGGATATTGACGGGCGACCCGAACACGGCGGCCGAGGGCGAGTTTAACATTGAGGTCGGCGATGCCCGCGAGGAACTCGAAGAAGATCTCGAATCAAGCAAGCCGCCGCACCGCGAGACGGCTGAGGATGAAGCGTAAAAGATCTGGAAATGACAGCTGCGTTTGAACAAAAAGAATTTCAATTGCCGCGGCGGTTGCGGGGCTTGCAGCCGACGCTGATCAGGCAGTTTTTTGAGCGGGCGTTGCCGGATTCGATCAATTTCGGATTGGGCGAACCTGACCTGCCGACGCCGGATTTCCTCCGCCGCGAGGCCGCACGCGTCGCGACCGACGAGCAGAACGGCTACACATCGCATCCGGGCCTTCCGGCGCTTCGTGAAAAGATCGCTGAGCAGTACCCGCACCTTGGCCTTGGTATCAAGGATATCGTCGTTACGTGCGGGTCGCAGGAGGCGATGACGGCGGCTTTTCTGTCGATAGTCGATATCGGCGATGACGTGCTGCTCCCGAACCCGAGTTTCCCAGCTTACGATGCCTGCGTGCGCATCTCGCAGGGCAATCCGGTTTACTATCGCCTGCCGGCGGAGACGGAATTTGCGTTCGACATCGAGGAGTTCAAGCGGGCGATAACGCCGAAGACAAAGGCAGCGGTCGTGATCTCGCCTTCAAATCCGACCGGGAAGATATTTACCGAGACGGACCTCCGGCAGATCGCCGAGGTGCTTGAGGGTACAGGCATTTATCTTATTTCGGATGAGATCTACAGCGATCTTTATTTTGGCGAGCGGCCGCATTCGGCCTCGGAGTTTTACGACCGTACGGTGATCGTCAGCGGGCTTTCGAAGTCGCTCAGCATGACGGGCTGGCGGCTCGGTTGGGCTGCAAGTTCGCGGCCGGAGGTGATGCATGGAATTCATGTCCTGCACGGCTTTCTGACGGTCTGTGCCTCGGCGATAACGCAGAAGGCCTCGCTGCTCGGCTGGTCTGCCGAAGCCGAGGAATTCAAGGCTCACGCCCGCGAGGTTTACAAGAAACGTGGTGATTTTCTGGTCGATCTTTTCGACAAAGAGCTTGGCCTAAAGGCGACGGCGCCTGAAGGGGCGTTCTATACAATGCTCGATGTCCGGTCGGTCGGCGATGACATTGAGATCGCCGAGAAGTGTCTCCAAAATCGCGTTATCACCGTTCCCGGCGTGGCGTTTGGTTCGGAGGCGAAAGGCTTCCTTCGGATATCCTTCTGCAATTCCGAGGAGCGAATGGCCGAGGGCGTCCGGCGAATGAAAGAAGCCATCGGAGTTTAGCAAAAATTTACACACGGCCCGTCCTTTGTTTTGTAGAAAATTCGAGAGGTAGTGATGGTACGTTATCCGCTGGAGTACAACAAAATACTTAACACCACAAAGTACAACACATTTGGTTGGGTCCGAAAACATAAGGACGGCACGCCGAAATTTCACAAGGGCTGGGATCTGGTCGCCCCAATGGGGACGCCGGTCTATCCGGTTTCGACCGGAACCGTTGTCGGCGTGCAGCGTAACGATGTCGGAAAATACGGTAAAACGATCAATCTGAAGTTTTCGCACAACGGCAAGACATATTACGCTTTCTATTCGCATCTCTCCGAGGTTTGGTGCTCCGAGGGGCAGGAGATCACCGATATCAATTCGATGATCGGTGCGGTCGGCGATACGGGTAATGCAAAGGGCATCGCAGCGGACAAGGTACATCTGCATTTCGAGTTCCGGAAGCGTCAGCTTGGCGGACACGGAACCGATGATAGAATAGATCCCGCCGAGTTTCTCGGCAGCCCACCCTATCACGGTGTTTACGCCTATGCGTTCGAGGACGAACTCGTCACGCCATAGCCTGCAGAAAGTAACAACGATCGAGAATTGCCCGCTAAGCCTTTGGCCCTGCGGGCATTTTGCCCTTATTTTGAGAAAGTGAGAACATAAGGGCTTGTTGTTTTATGGCACGTAAATACAGGGTCGGAATTCTTGGTGCGACCGGGACGGTTGGGCAGCGGTTTATTCAGTTGCTCGAACATCACCCGCAGTTCGAGATCACTGCGCTTGCGGCCTCGGACCGCTCGGCGGGCAAATCGTTTGCCGAAGCGTGTGCGTGGAAGCTGGCGGGCGATATCCCGGAAAGCGTTCGCGAGATCACGGTCCAGCCGATCGAGCCGCCGATCGATTGCGACATTGTCTTCTCCAGCCTGCCTTCCTCGGTCGCTCGCGAGACGGAGGAGGCATTTGCCCGGGCGGGCTATCCGGTGATAAGCAATTCGTCGGTTTACAGGATGGACGAGGATGTGCCGCTCCTGATCCCGGAGATCAATCAAGATCATCTTGGGCTGATCGAGGTCCAGCAAACGAAGCGCGGTTTCGGAAAGGGCTTTATCGTAACAAATCCAAATTGTGCGGTCTCGAGCTTTGCTCCGCCGCTTGCTGCTCTTGACCGCAAGTTTGGCGTCGAATCGGCGATCGTGACGACGATGCAGGCCATTTCGGGGGCGGGTTATCCGGGCGTTGCATCGCTCGATATCATCGACAACGTGTTGCCATATATCGCCGGCGAAGAGCCGAAGGTCGAGACCGAAGCGCAGAAGATCCTTGGCAAATTTAACGGCACCTCGATCCAGAAGGCCGATTTTACGGTCTCGGCGCAATGCTTCAGGGTAAATGTGATCGATGGGCACACGGCCTCGGTTCGGGTGAAACTTAGGGGAAACTCGACGCTTGAAGAGGTCATCGCGGCGATGAAGGAGTTCCCGAGCCTCGGGCTTCATTCGTCGCCGGATCGGTTCATCGAAGTGCTTGATGAGCCTTCGCGGCCGCAGCCGAGGCTCGACCGCGACCGCGGCAACGGAATGACGGTGACGGTCGGCCGCATTTTCCCGGACAATGTTTTCGATTACCGGTTCGTAGCCCTGAGCCACAACACCGTTCGCGGGGCCGCGGGCTCGACCATACTCAATGCAGAGCTTCTGGCAAGCAAGAACCTGATCTAAACGATGAACTCAGAGAGCTTCAGTGAGCGTTCCTTTGCCGGTAAGGTGCTGGTGACGGTCGGCATTGTTCTGCTGATCCTGCTTCTTCTCGCTCTTGTTTATTACACCATCGACATCCTTTTGCTGATCTTTTCGGCGGTGCTGATCGCGATCTTTCTCCGCGGGCTTGCGCTGCCGATCGCGGAAAGGCTCAGGATCGGCGAGGGCTGGGCCGTTCTCGGTGTTTCGGTGCTGCTGGTGCTTGTTCTTGCGGGCGGCATTGCATTGCTTGCCCCGAGCGTCGCCGAGCAGGTGCAATCCCTTCGGGTAAAGCTTCCGCAATCAGCCAGGCAGGTCGGCGAGTACGTCGGTCAGTTTGGTTGGGGGCAGGCGCTGATCCGGCAAATGCCGGGCGTTGATACGATACTCCAGAAGATAGATACCGGGCAGGTCGTATCCGGGGTTGGAGGCGTGTTTTCGTCCACCGTCGGTGCTCTCGGCAATTTCTTCGTTGTTATCCTGCTCGCGGTTTATATCGCCGCCGAACCTCGGCTCTATTCGAACGGGCTGATCAAGCTTTTTCCGGTCGCGAGCCGAGCAAGAGCCCGAGAGGTGCTTGATACGACCGGAGAGACGCTCGGTTGGTGGCTGATAGGCAAGATCGGCTCAATGGTCTTTATTGGGCTACTGACCTGGATCGGGCTTTCGATCATCGGCGTTCCGCTTGCACTGACGCTAGGGCTGATAGCCGGTCTTTTGTCCTTTATCCCGAACTTCGGCCCGATCATTTCTGCACTGCCGGCACTGCTGCTTGCTTTCATCAATAGCCCGATAACGGCCGTCTATGTGCTTGGGCTGTATGTTGGGGTGCAGTTGATCGAATCGAACCTCGTTACGCCGCTGATCGAGCGTGAGACGGTTGAGCTTCCGCCGGCCTTGACCATCGTTTTTCAGCTTGTTTTCGGCGTAATGCTTGGCGGGCTCGGCCTGGTTCTGGCAACGCCGCTGCTTGCGATGCTGATGGTTGTCGTCCAAATGGTCTATGTCGGTGATGTTCTTGGCGATCGCGAAGACGGCCTGCAACCGGCGGAAGTTGCGGCGAGCGAACCCGAAGAATAACGAATTTTCTATGATCGAAAGATACACACTTCCCGAGATGGGCGCGATCTGGTCGCTCGAGAACAAATTTCAAAAATGGCTTGATGTCGAGATAGCCGTGTGCGAGGTTCACGCCGAGGACGGGACGATCCCGGCCGATGCGGTCGAAGAGATAAAGGCAAAGGCCGCGTTCACGGTCGAGCGGATCAATGAGATCGAAAAGACGACCGACCACGACGTGATCGCCTTTACGACCAATCTTGCCGAGAACATCGGGCCGGCCGCGAGGTTCGTTCATTACGGGCTGACATCGAGCGATGTGGTCGATACGGCAAACGGCATCTTGCTCCGCGAGTCGTGCGACATTTTGCTGGCGAAGATCGACGCGATGCTGCCGGTGCTGAAGCGGCGGGCGTTCGAGTTCAAAGATACGCCGCAGATCGGACGGACGCACGGCATACACGCCGAGCCGACGTCCTTCGGGCTTTGCTGGGCACTTTGGTATGCCGAGATGGAGCGGAATCGCGAGCGGCTCGCCCGTGCCCGCGAGACCGTTTCGGTCGGGAAGATCAGCGGAGCCGTCGGGGCGTTTGCCCATTTGGCTCCGGACGTTGAGGAACGCGTTTGTGAGCGGCTTGGGCTCAAGCCCGCATCGGTCTCGACGCAGGTCATCCAACGCGACCGCTACGCCGAGTATCTGTGTACGCTGGCAATCATCGCTTCGACGCTTGAAAAGATCGCACTGCAGGTAAGGCACTGGCAGCGGACCGAAGTTCGCGAAGCACAGGAGAAGTTCAAGGCCGGGCAAAAGGGTTCCTCGGCGATGCCGCATAAACGCAATCCGATCCTTTCGGAACGCATTTGCGGGATGGCGAGGACGGTTCGGGCATACGCGATCGTCGGGCTTGAGAACGTGGCACTCTGGCACGAGCGGGACATCTCGCATTCATCGGCCGAGCGGATAGTGCTGCCGGATTCCTCGGCGACGCTCGATTATATGCTCGCCAAGGCGACGTCGCTGCTCGATACGCTCGTGGTTTATCCCGAAAATATGATGAAGAACCTGGAGATAACCCGCGGGCTTGTCTTCAGCGGGCAATTGATGCTTGCCTTGACGCAAAAGGGAGTATCGCGTGAGGACGCCTACGTTTACACGCAGCGCAACGCGATGAAGGTTTGGGATGATGGCGGCGAGTATCGGGAGCTGGTAATGAGAGACGCGGACATCTCATCGCACCTTTCGGAAGACGAGATAGCCCGCGTCTTTGATCTGAAACACTATCTACGAAACGTAGATGTAGTTTTCAAACGTGTCTTTGGTTAAGCCCATTTCTCGGCGAAGGAACCCACGATCGGCAGTTTTGTCATCTGACCTTGGTATGCCTTAATCGCACCATAGACAATTCCACCGAAAAGGGCGAAGAAAAGTCCCAAATAAACCAAGGCGAAAATACCCCATGCTACCAGGCCGAGGGTCGATGAGATCGAACTCAAGATACCCCCAATGATCGCACCCACGATCATAATGACTATCCAGCCGACAACAACACCAACGCTCCAAAGAACCGATTGGAGTGCATGGAAGCGTACAAAGCGATTCTCTTTTTCGATAAAGATCAGAATCAGAGCAAGAATTCCAACAGGATATCCGATCAGAGCGGCGATATTTGCGTCCAGTCCGATTGCAGATTTTTGATTTTGCATTTCTTAGCGAAACTCCTTAACCAGAATAAAGTTGACCGTAACTACCGTGAGAAAAACACGTGAAACTTAACATAAGATGTTGCCAATGACAAGAATTTGCGTAACAATCTACAATTTATTTCGGAGACGGAAATGAAAGCAAAAGTATTCGTAACGCTCAAACCGGGAGTGCTCGACCCGCAGGGAAAGGCCATTCACCACTCGGCGGAACTGCTCGGGTTCGGGAATATCGCCGATGTCCGGCAGGGTAAATATTTTGAGATCGAGGTGAACGGCGGGGCCACCGAAGACGAGGCCCGCGAGGCCGCCGAACGGCTGGCGAAGGACGTTCTGGCAAATCCCGTGATCGAGGACTACAAAGTGGAGTTGGAGGCCTGATGAAATTCGGCGTTGTTGTTTTTCCCGGTTCTAATTGCGATCACGATGCCTATCACGTGATCTCAAAGCACGTAGGACAGCCGGTCGATTTCATCTGGCACCGGCAGACGGACCTGAGCGGTTACGACGCGCTGATCATTCCGGGCGGATTTTCTTACGGCGACTATCTGCGAGCCGGTGCATTGGCGAGGTTTTCGCCGGTGATGCAGTCGGTCAAGAATTTTGCCGCCGAGGGCAAGTTCGTATTCGGCATTTGTAACGGGTTTCAGATACTTTGCGAGGCGGGCTTGCTCCCAGGAGCTTTGATCCGAAACGCGGGGCTGCATTTTATCTGCCGGCATGTGAACATCCGCGTCGAGAACAAAAACACGCCATATACCAGCCAGATAGATGAAGGTATGGTGCTCTCGATCCCGATCGCACACGCTGAGGGCAACTACGTCTGCGATGACCCGACATTCAACGCCCTTGAGGAAAATGGCCAGATCGTTTTCCGCTATTGCGAGGATGACGGCGAGATCACGGCCGAGGCAAATCCGAACGGTGCGAGGTCGAACATCGCCGGCATCTGCAATCTCAACCGCAATGTGCTTGGAATGATGCCGCATCCGGAGCGGGCCTGCGAAGAACTTCTCGGCTCGAACGACGGGCTTGGGATATTTCGCTCGCTGACAGCTGCAATACAATCGAACTAAAAGCCCGCAAAAAGTGTAAAGTCTCTGCGACAAACTCTGCGGCCTCTACGTTTAGAACTATCTAACGCAGAGGCCGCTGAGGTTTACGCAGAGACCGCAGAGTTTGGGTCGCTCACGGGCCACGCCGGTTTGCGATTGTTTTGTTCGATCAGTACTTCGTGTCTTCGGCGGTGCTTATCTTGATGCCGCCGTTTGTTGTTTTTACGCGGATGGTCGGACCGCCGCCGTTGATCGACGTGTTGATCTGCTTGGCCCGCGAGCCGCGGCTCCAATCGCCCTTGACGTCTTCGGTCGTAACGTTAAGCTCCGGAATGTCGCTCTTGAACCCGCCGTTGACCGTTCCCGTTTCAATGTTTGCCGCGTAGCTCGCAGGAAGCTTGAGGCTGACGCCGCCGTTGGTCGTCAGAACGTCAAGCCCGTTGCCACGCCATGCCTGGCCATTGAGTTTGACGCTCACGCCGCCGTTCGTCGTCCGGCCGCGGACGCTGCCGCCTAGATTGCTTAGCGCGACACCGCCATTGACCGTTTCAAATTCAATGTTGCTTTCGACACCACTAATGGCGATGCCGCCGTTCTTGGCATTGAGTTCGAGGTCGGTATTGCGCGGAACTACGAGCGAGAACGAAACGGCCCAGCCCTTGCCGTCGGCCGGCCCTTCGGCAGAGATCGTCCCGGACGTGTTGATCCTGATCGACGAAAGCACGCCTTGAGCCTCGGCGGCCGAGTCGCCCGATGCCGTAACACACGCCCGCAGTTGAACTTCGCCAACATCGCCGCCCTTAACGGAGATGCCGCCGTTCTTGCCCGCATCAACCGCAATGCGGCCGGTCGCCGGCAGCTTGAACTCACGAAGTTCGGCGACCGATTCCTTGCTGCCCCACGAATAATTCTTGCAGTCATCGCCCGCTCCAAAGGCCTCGGTTGCCGCCGAACCAACAACGAATGCAAGCATGAATAACGAAACTGAGAAAATGGAAATGAATCTACGCATGAAAATGCCTCCCGAAATTTTAGTTAAGAAATCGCTTTCTTGAACCAAAACACCGCGAGGCGGCAGATTGTGACACGTTGTCCACGTTACCAGGAGATCTCGATCAAATGATCGGCGGCTCCGCCGCGGCTGTCGCTTATCTCAACGATGGCGGTGAAGTCATTCGAGGAATCGGGCTGCTGGACAACGCTTACGGTTCCGCGGCCGTCCTTCCTCAATGCGCTTACCTTTACGTTGTCGCGTGGAAGCGGAGCGGTAAAGCTAAAATCGCCAGCCTCCATTGCTCGGCCCGAAACGGTCTTTGTCTCGACGGTCAGGCCCTTGATGACGAGATGCACTTTATCATCGACCATACCACGCCAGAATACCTTGCCCGAAGCAACCTGGCCGAAAGCCGCGACTGAAAAACAAGCGAGAACGCAAACGATGGTTATGGATCGTTTCATCTTGATCTCCTAAATTGTTCTAAAAGGCCGGATGGTGAACGTGCCCCGATATTAGCGCTACTTTGGTCGCGGGGACAAGGGCTAGCCGGAGGTTCTGACGCTCAGCCCTTCGGCGTTGATCCGCCATGCGAGCACCTCAACGCCCTCCATATCCGCGATCGCCTGTTCAACGCTTCCACGTTTTCCGTCCTCACAGAAAAACGCGATGCAGCCGCCGCCGCCGGCTCCGCAGACCTTTGACGCGATCGCTCCGTTCGCAAGGGCGGTGTCAATAATGTCGTCCATGTGCGGCGTTGTGATGTGCGGCGAGAGCCGTTTGCGGAGCGGATGTGCGTCGCGGAGGATCTCGCCGACCGCATCCCAATCGGCGGCGAGCATTGCTTCGCGGAGGCGTAGTGCTCCGTCACGAATTCCTTCGAAGATATCAAAAAGTTCGTTGTCGCCGTCGATGTGGCGTTTGGTGATCTCCCAGTTATTCGTGCCCGAGTTTCGCGGCTCGCCGGTGTAGCAGACCGCAATTCGCGATTCGAGTACGGCGGTATCAACGGCCAATGCCTCGCGTTTAATCCCCTCGACTCCGAAGTGAATGCAGGCAGGACCGCCGTATTGAGCCGAGTAATAATCCTGATAGCCGGTCGGGACTCGGATCACCTGGCACTCGACCGCAGCCGCGATCGGTATGAACCGCTCGGGAGCATAGCGGCTGCCCACGAGCGTGTTCAAGGCACCGATGCAGGCGATGTTGAGCGTCGATGAACCGGCAAGACCGGCACCGGCCGGAGCCTCGGATTCGGTCGTCATATTGAATCCGACCTCGGGCTTGAAGAAGTGTACGAGCTTTGCGAGCAGCTCGAGCCGCGGTTCGTGCCGAAGTTCGTGGATGCGGTCGAGCGAGGTCTCGTAGCTCAGGCCGCGGTCGATCGATTCAAGCACGATGAGGTCGTCATCTCGGGTCTCGATGCGGCACTTGGCCAGCAGGCTGATGGCGAAATTGACCGTTGCGGCCCCATCGTGAAAAAGAAAGAGCGGCGGTATATCGATAGTACCGCCGGCAAGGTCAACCCTTGTCGGGGCGGAAGATTCGATGATCACAAATTATGTCCTCTGGTCATCAGCAAGCGTACTTGCCGGGGTGAACGGGTAGTTTAGCCTATTCGGCGGAAAAAAGTGTAGCCGAACAGGTCACTTCTTTGCAGCCTTCGTGGTTGCCGGTTCGGCATCGCGGTTGGGTGGTTCCGAGCGGTGAGTGTCGCGGGTCAGATGGAGCCTTTCGGTAAGGTCGTGGAGCTTTTCCTGTGCGACCTCCTCGACCTGATGGAGTTTTTCTTCTAGCTTGTGTATGGTCTCGGGGTCGGCTTCCTCGACCTTTTCCGAAAGCCAGTAGCGTTCGACGACGTAGAGTACAACAACGGCAAAGAGAATGACGAAGAAAAGGGCGATGCCGATCTGCTGGAAGTCGCCGATGATCGAAGTGATCGCTCCGCTGAAGAAGTAACCCGTTCCGGCGAGGACGAGAACCCAGAGAAAGCAACTAATGAAATCTAGAAAAAGAAACCGGGTAAAAGGCATCTTGCCGATGCCGTAGAAGATGCACATCGCCGCACGGATGCCGTAAATATACTTTGAGATAATGATGGCAAAAGCGCCGAACTTGTCTATGAGCCGTTCGACCCTCGGCTGGGCCATTTGATAGAAGCGATAGTGTTTGGCTTTTTCGTGAAAAATGCGGCCGATGCCATAGCCGATATGGTCGCCGACCATTCCGCCGAGCGTTCCGAAGAACAACACCTTCAAAAAGCTGTAGTCGCCAAAAAAACCGGAGTGTGCAAGAGCACCGGAGATGAGAAGGGTGATGTCGCCTTCGACCATGCAGAGGGCGAAAACAGCATAAATGCCGTATTGCGCTATCAGCTGAGAAAGCTCATCCATAAACCGCAGAAAAGCAAAGAGGGAATGCTTTTGAAGGCAAGAGACAGGTTACCCCTCGAAATGATGTGAGTCAAACCTTGTCAGGTGCGGTCGTTTGGGAACTTCGGCAATGGCTAAGGCAATATCTCGACCTTTACGTCAAAGGTTCCGCTGTTGTCGTCAAGGTTTCCTTCGTTGAGACCGAGGAAAAGTGCTCCGTCGCGTTGGGCGGTGAACTCACGGGTGGCACCGATATAAATGAAGTCGTTGTTGTCGTCGCCGATCACGGCTATCAGGGCCCCCGTCGCAACGGCCCGCATCAGCTTTTCTGCGTCCTCGATGTCCTCTCGGCCGGCCGGGCCGGTGGTGCGGCCGCCGCCGAGCGAGACCTGTCCGCTTCCCGTAATTCGAATTCGCTGGCCTTTCTTTACGACCCAGCCGGAATGGGTCCAGCCGTTCGCGGTGCTATCGGCAAGTACTTTGACGTTCAGTGCGATCGGCTGAGCTGAGGAAGAAGGCGGGCGATTCGTCGAGGCTTGTTGTATGGGTGTTGGCCTTGGTGTCGATTGCGATTGCGGAGCCGGCGGACGATTGTCAGCGACAGTTTCGGTGGTTATCACACGCGGATTTGCCTGTCGTGTTTCGCGTGTCGGCGGAATATTATCGACGACCCGGACGGTCGGCACGTTTCGCGATGCGGTGTTCGCGGTCGGAAGCGTTCCCGGCAAGTCGAACTCGATCGATTCGACCTCATCGGCCGAATAATAAAGCGTCCTCTGGCGGCTGCCTTCGCCGATAACGATGGTGAATCGGCCGCCGCTGAAGCCGGTGATCTTGCCCTTGATGATGCTGCCGTCCTTGAGCCGGATGGTATCCGCGAAGGCGGAAACGGCGAGCAGGAATATCAACACAACAACGGCGAATTTACTGAAAATCTTTAGGGTCATCGTTCGCTTCTCCCGGTCAGTGCACAGATGGCCGTCCAGGCGGCCATCGCCGAAAAGATGCTTTGAGATCGCGGATGGTTGCAGATGAATTCTTTGGCCCACGAACCGGAACGATTATACAATACAGTGCAAGTCTGGCCATCGGGCCGCGTTCCTGTATATGGCGGGCCGAGGTATGCCGAGGGGGCACAGGCTGCCAGATGAACCATGAACAGGGGAAAGGATTATGATCAAGAAAATTGTTTTCGGTATGACTATGCTCTTTGCTTTCGGAGCGGTCTCCGGAGTTTTTGCTCAATCTGCATCGCTTTCGGGCAAGAGATGGTCGCTGACGGAAATGAACGGCAATGCGATCTCAAGCTCGGGTGCATTTATAGAATTTACCGACGCGGCAAAGCGGGTCAGCGGCAACGCCTCGTGCAATCGCTTTTTCGGCGGAGCGACGGTCACCGACCGGACGATGCGGTTCAGCGGAATGGGATCGACGCGGATGTTCTGCAGCGGACTTATGGAGGCCGAGCAGGAGTTTCTGGACGCGATGAAGAGCGTAACGCGGTACCGCGTTCGTGGCTCAGTTCTGACGCTTTACGCGGGCCGCAAGGCTGTGCTCAAATTTGAGGGCATGACGAACGACGACGCGCCGGAGCCGCAGAAGTTCGGACTTGGCGACCGCAAGTGGCTTCTCGATACGATCGGCCAGAATGAAAAGGTCGCCGCGACATACGGTGCTTTCATCAACTTCGACCCCGAAGAGAAAACGGCCGGCGGCAACACGGGCTGCAATGTCTTTGGCGGCAATTACACTGCCGAGGGCGGCAAGTTCTCGTTCATGAATACAATTGCGACGCTCAGGGCCTGCATCGAGGACGACCGCAATGACCTCGAACGAAAGATGCTGGAAGCACTTGAAAGTGCCGACCGGATCGAGATCTTCGAGGACCGCCTGACGCTCTACAGCGGCAGCCGCGTAGTGCTGGTTTTCCGCGGCAGCGATAAGTAGGTTAAAAGCCAGCCGCATTGGAACAAATGCTTTCGGAGGAATAATTAAATAGCGGTCCAAGCTTCCTCGCGAACTATCAACCTAAGCTCAGCGGTCTCCGCGTAGGTCTCAGTGAACTCTGCGTTTACATATTTTCAACGCAGAGCCCGCCGAGGTTTTCGCGGAGATCGCTGAGGTTTTACATCTACTTTTTTTGACTCGCACTTTTCTCGTTTTTGCCAGGGCGATGCGGTAAGATGTTCTTGAAACTGGAGTTCATATGAAAAGAGCATTTTTTCTTTCGCTTTTTGTCCTTGGGATGCTTGCCGCCGGAGCTCAGGCGCAGACGTCTGTTGCCGGCGACTGGGATGTGGTTTACAGCACACCCGGCGGCCCGCGGCCATTTAAGCTAGTACTTGCCGTTGACGGCGAGAAACTGACCGGCACGGCCAAGCGGCCGAACGGCGACGTTCCCGTAACGGGCACGATCAAGGGCAGCGACATTACTTTCAGCTACACCATCGTTTACGGCGGAAATGAACTGACGCTGACATTCACCGGCAAGGTCGAGGCGGACTCGATGGCGGGCAATGTCTCATTCAGCGGGCGAGCCGAGGAACCCTGGAGCGCAAAGCGGGCGGCGAAATGACGCTCGAGTTTCAGATGATGCTTCGCGATCCGGACCTCGAAGCAGAACGCGGGCCGGGCGGCACCTTGATCTTCCAAGACGGCGGGCATTATTGTGTGGTAGGCCCGGAGTTTGTAAGCATGGAAGAGAGCGACTGCTACGCCTTTGGAGCGACACGGGCCGAGGCTCTTTCGAACTACACAGCGAAATACCCCGACAATGACCGGAGATGAATTTCGAAAGATGGCACTTGAATTTGCGGGAACGGAAACAGTTCCGCACTTTGAACGTGTTGGTTTCAAGATCGCCAAGCGAAGAATGTTCGCTACCTATTTCGATAAGGACAACACAGCGAACATTTTTCTAACACCGGACGAGCAGCAAACGTTTTGCAAAATAGACGCGAGCCATATTTATCCGGTTCCAAACAAATGGGGTGAGAAGGGGGCGACGACGTTCGTGCTCGATGAGGTGGAACCGTCGATCGTTCGTGAAGCTTTGATATCCGCATATTCAGGCACTATCGAAAAGCGAAAGTGAAATGCAGGTGGTTGTCATTTCAGGCCAAGGAGAAAAAATGGAACGCAAGACCGCTAACGAATATCCGCAAGAGTTATTGGACCTTTTTCACGAGTATCAACACGGCGAGATCGACCGCCGGGCGTTCCTTCGCGGTGCGGCACGCTTTGCGGTCGGCGGCGTCACGGCGGCGGCGATACTCGAAAGCCTGCGGCCAAATTACGCCTGGGCACAGACCGTTGACCCGAAGGACAAGGACATCCGCACAGGTTACGAGACGGTCGCCTCCCCCGAGGGCAATGGCTCGATCAAAGGCTACCTCGCCCGGCCGGCAAAGGGCAGGAAGTTTCCGGCTGTTTTGGTCATCCACGAAAACCGCGGGTTGAATCCCTACATCGAGGACGTCGCCCGACGATTGGCGAAGGCCGGCTACGTTGCTTTTGCACCGGACGGGCTGACCTCGGTCGGCGGTTATCCGGGTGACGAACAGAAAGGAGCCGCGGCGTTCAGAACCGTGGACGGCAAGAAGATGACCGAGGATTTCGTCGCCTCGGCAATGTGGCTCAAGAAGCGGGCGGATTCGACCGGGAAGCTCGGAGCTGTCGGCTTCTGCTTCGGCGGCGGAATGGTCAATCAGCTAGCCGTCCGGCTCGGCAAGGACCTCAATGCCGGAGTCGCGTTTTACGGCAGGCAGGCCGGTGTCGCGGACGTGCCGAAGATCACCGCCCCGATCCAGTTTCACTACGCCGGCAACGATCAGCGGATAAACGAGGGCATCGCCGCCTACGAGGCAGCACTGACCGATAGCAAGAAGAAGTTCGAATCCTACATGTACGAAGAGAAGCAACACGGATTTCACAACGACACAACTCCCCGCTACGACGCCGACTCAGCCAAACTAGCCTGGGAACGGACACTCGCATTCTTCAAGAAACACCTTAAATCAGCCGTTACCCAACCTTGATCGCTTGCCACCACAACGAGTGTCGCTGGATCATGGGTTGTCCGCCTTTCTCAAAAGGACAAAATTGCGGATGAAATAACCCCAAGGAACGATGAGCGCGATTAACGGGGCTGCGATGAAGACCCCGGCCATCTGCTCGGCTGCATTTCCGGCAAGTGCATCGGCACGCCAGAGCGGATAGGCGACGACAAAGAGCCAAAGCGCCTTGTAAAAGATCATGAAGACAATGATCGGCAACCACTGAAGCGGGCGGATCAGGCCAAAGAGCGAGAGAGTCGGGTATGCGGCCCAAACGCACCAGGCAACGGCCTTGGTGTGGTCCCATGGCCCCTCGTGGGAGGCGATGACCTGCCAGGCCTCGGTGCCGGCTCCGAGCGGCATCAAAAGATAAAGCGCCCGCAATAGGTAGATATTGATCGGCCTTACGCCTTCGTACTTTTCGCGATCGGGGGTAAAGATATTTCTGATTGCTCTCATGTTTCCTCCACGTTCTGCATCTGTTGCTGAGTTAAGGTCTGGCCAAAGCCGCGTACGGTCATCCAGATGGCCGAAAAAGCATGGATCGGAGCGAGCGGCAATGCCCACCCACCCTGCATCGGGTAATCGAGATAGTGCGAGAGCGTTACGCCTATGAACTGCGCCGCAACGGCGATGATGGCGATAAAGGCGATCGGCCTTGGTATGAGTCGAGTTCGGAACATAGCAGCATAAAACACAAAAAGCCACCAGGCGAACCCGAAGAGCTGTGTGTAATGTGCGGTGACCCTTGCGGAATAAACGGCTGCGGCCGCAGCGAGATGCGATGTATCGCCCAAAGGAAGGGCGGCTGCCTGCTTCGCCATCGCGAGTAAAGACATTACCGTGCCGTTGTGAACCGCGTCGAGGGCGGCACTCACCGTACAAGCGGAAACCAGGGCGATTGCAAATGTATCGCTATGTTGCCTAATAACAGGGAATGACAAAGCAGAGACAACGACGCACAGTGCGGCCCCTGCGAAGCCGACGAGTACCGCAGCCCTTATAGCGGAAGCATCGGATAAAGCGTGAACGAGAAAGCCCGGTGAGCCTACATTTATAGGTCCTATAAGCACAAACGGCAGAATTAGTCCGAGTGCCATTTGCAGCAATAAGACCACTCCGACGACACGACCGCGGGCAGGGGAAATCGGCATAAAATCTCCTCCATTTTCTTCGCTATAGACAGGTTTCAAACCTGATAACGACATCGCCTGTCGCAAAGTTTCATAAGAAAACCGGAGCTCGAATACTGGGAATGCGAAACTGTAAAGAGGTGACCGAGTATGACACGAGCGGTTCGGCGACGGTCGCCTTCCGGCCCATCGAGACGGAAACCGGCAAGGTCCGCTACTCTGGAGAGATATCGCAGGCGGCAACGATGAAAATGAACGGCAACGGCTCCGCCGCCGAAATGCAGGCAAAGGTGATGAAACCGCTGATCGAAAAGTTGACCGAGGCACTCGCGTCGAAGATCTAGATCACAAAGATCTCGCGGAATACGATGCCCGAACACGATAACGAAAGGCCCCGGCGATATGCCGAGGCCTCTTTAACGGTCGTTCAGCGCAGGGTTATTTCATCGGATTTAACTTCTGCTCTCTGATGATGTGGCTGGATACAACTGTACGGAGCGTGTCCACATAGTCATTTGCCTTCGTTCGTTCTTCAGCCGAGCCGTAATGCTTGAGGGTGATGGCGTCGAACTTGGCGCTGCGATCCGCATTGAAATCTATAGCTTCGGCGTAGTTACGATATACGACCGTAAGTGCAACGTCCCAATCGCCGGGGCCTTCGGTGGTCGGCTTTGAATAGTACATGTAGTTGAGGATCAGGCCCTGCTTCATTTGTTCTTCGAAGATCACCTTGCTGTTCTTTCGCAGGAAGGTCAGGAACTCGTTGGTTTTCCCCGGCATGACGTCGAAATAGACGACGCGAATGACGTTGCCGGCGGTAGTCGGGGGGTCGGGCGTCTGTGACTGAGCACAGATCGCGAAAAGGGAGACGAAGAGTAAGCTTAAACAAACTCGTTTCATATCTGGTTGTTCTCCTGGTTGATTCGGATCGCGAGTAAAAGCAATTTCGGACCACGTCAGGCCGTTACCGCTCGCTTCAGGCAGCCACCTATCCAAAAACTACTTTCCAAATAGATGAACGAGATTTGCAGACGAAAAGGAACACATCAGCAAGTTATTTTTAACGAGATCAACCGCCCGGCCCCGCCCGACCGCCGCGCGGAACCGAATGCTCTTCGGCCGCACGCCGCACCATCGCCTCGGGCAAGCTCTGCCTCCGCTCAGAACCGGGAGCGATAGCGGCCGGGCGCTTCAATCCCCGATCCAAAAGCGTTTGTCGCGCTTCGATCCCCAAAGCGGGATCAGGGCTCCGGGCATGTTAGGGGGGACCCTTTCGGCTAGGCAAGCCTTGCCGCAGTGCGTTGCGGCATAGCCGAAAATTCTCGGTCTCTATGCTGAACCTCAAATCAGAGACGGTAGAAAGTTTCAAATGAGTTCGAGATGAGTTTGTGTTTTGAAATTACTCTTATAATAGACCCTGTTTCCTTTTCGACGAGCTTGTAGTTGTCGGGTTCATTCTTCAACTCCGTTTCGAGCTTATTCTGAAGTATTTTTTTCACGAGTCTAGCGCAACTTTCCGAGGACCGTGCAACCAGAATCCCGTTGATCACTCGATTGCTAAGAATAATTTGCAACGCTAGCGGATGCACCTCTCGGAAGACTGTCGCTCTTGATTCGAAACGAAGAGCGCGACCGATAAGCGCCTGAGTCACAATATCCTTCAAGTCTGGCAGGAGTTCTCTTGGCTTACCTTTTGCCAATATCGATCTCAACCAGGCCCGTAATTCTTGAAGGGCAGTTGGATTCTCTTTAGTTCGCTCAGCGAACTCACCTTCCAAATCGAAATCGGCCCAGTGATTGTTAACGATCCGAACTAAGTCCGCGTCGTCGCATTGGCGGAATTTCAGCTTTAATAGTCGCCCAATTAGAGCCTCGTTATCTTCATCCTCATCAACTTCTTCGGCGTCCAGCTTCGCGATCTCACCAAGTAATTGCGCGCGCGACATACTACCAAATGTCTCGGTATCTATTCCAATGTCTGGATCCGATAGCTTTGGAACGTAGACTATCACAGCCTTTCCCTGCCCAAGAGTAACCGATGCTTCGGAGTCCTTGCCAAATGTATCGGATTTTTGGGCCATATAAATGCAGATGTCAGCTCGTTTGAGCATTAGTGCTTCCACTAGGCCCTTTGCTACACGATCTGCTATCCAAGACTGAGTTGGATTAAAATAGCGAAGATTCAGGTTACCGATCGGCCCATCTTTTCGAAACAAGTTCTCTACGAAATCATTTACCGAGACAAAGTCAGCATCGTTCCGCATTGATGTTGCGACATAAACATCCAGATAATCTGCAGCGAGGTAATTGCAGAGATTTGCATAGGCGCGTCTCTGAGTTTCTTCAATTTTTTTAACGTCCTCTTCTTTTGGGGAAACTCGATCTGCTTCACGCTCAATGGTTTCAGGATCAATAGTTGAAATGAATAAGGGTGAGGAAAGCGTGTGCTCGAGCTTTGAATCAAACTCACGTAGGAAGGAGTCCATCCGTCGCTTCTTGGCTGTCGAATAGTCATCCATATTCAGGTTGTTATTACGTTTTGCAGTCGCAAGTAAGCGCAAAAATTCCGATAATTCTTTTCGTTTCTTTTGCGTTTCCCGTACTTGAGCGGCGGCAATGTATCCAAGATACGGTAAATCCTCGTTGGGAATTTTATCGATCTTGTTCCAAGCATCTCGTGCTGAGAGTTTGTCGGTCGATTCTTCTGCAAGCGGACCCAGCAGTTGGTCGAATTCTTTTCGGGAAGCTCGATTCAACGCCTTGTAAGCTTCGCTAAACGTACTAAATAGCCTAATGGCGTCTTTATGAAATTGGCTGACGGCATTTCCGAGATCGCTAAGCTTGTCGGTCAATGCATCCTTCAGATAATACTCAAAGAATGGGTGAGATAGCGGTTGAACCCCGTAGTAAATAAGAACCGTATTCAGCGCGTCAAACGAATTGTCCACGGAAAGAGTATTAGGGATCAGGCCGTCAATCGCGTCTTCGAGGGCACGAACCGCTGTAGGGTCCAACCCAGAAGCATCGAGCGGAAATCCAACGAGTTCGGAGAATAGAGCTTCGAACTCGCGCCGTTTCCTGAATTTCTCGACAAAGAATACTTCCCACTTTACTTTCGGCACTTTGAGAAAAGAACAAATCTCTTCAACAACATTGAAAGACGGAAGCCGCTTGCCGTTCTCTAAATGCGTGATTATTTGGCGCGTTACTGACGATGACAAAGCGTCTGCCAAATCGGTCTGACTGAGGTTTTGAGACTCGCGATGCAATCTGATTTCGTAACCGAGATCAAAGTAAGGTGAAGTTTCGTTTTCCATACGAATAAGACGAAAAAGGGCTCTCGCCCATTTCTAGACGAAGCCTTTAATTTATGCGTGAACCAGACTGCAGTTCTCAGCAAGCTGTGGGGCTCGCCCGAAATTTTCTATTGGTGAGATTAACACAAAAAGGGGGAATTTCAACGTAAAAAGCCCCGGCAGTTGCCGGGGCCTTGAGGGTACTCGGGGGAAATTCCATCTATTCCGCGATTAGCGAAGTTCTCTGAATTAAGCTCAATAGAGCCTCATACGGGTTCCGCTCGTTGCCGTTCGATCCGTGGGTGATCATCCACCATTGGCCCTTGTATTTGAAACTCACTCGTGTGCCATTTCGCCCGTTATTCGGCGGATCACCCAAATAGAATCGAACCTCTTTTCCATTCAGACGAAGGCGAACACTTCGTTCACAACTCCGGTGAACAGGTCCGTGATCTACATACCCTGGACCGTGCGGAACGGCCGTCCAAACATGGCCATCATGGTCAGTTATTTCCATACGATTCATCGCCGACAACATAACATGTTCGCTGCGAGGTGCGAAAGTGCAAAAGAAAAAGCCCCGGCGGGTGCCGAGGCTTTTGTTGTGTTAGCGAACGGGACGCCCGCTGCTCCCACCACCCCGGCCTACGGCCACCCCTCCTCGGGCAGGAGGGGAGTTGGCGGTTCTGACGTGAACCCGGACGATATTGCTTCCGGTTCTTGGCGGAATAGAGAACCACCCCGTCACCGAAGCGGTGCCACCCCTCCTTCGTAAGGAGGGGAGCTTTAGGAATGCGGAAACCGAGGTCCGAAATCCGCAATCCCAAATCGGATTACATTCCCATGCCCATGCCGCCCATGCCGCCGGGCATGCCGCCCATTTCGCCGCCCTTTTCTTCGGGGGCGTCGGCGATCATGGCTTCGGTGGTGAGCATCAGGCCGGCGATCGAGGCCGCGTTCTGCAGAGCGGTGCGGGTGACCTTTGCGGGGTCGATGACACCGGCTGCGACGAGGTCTTCGTACTTCTCGGTCGCTGCGTTGAAGCCGAAGGTCTCGCTGTCCTCAGCACGGATCTTCTCGACAACGACGGCGCCTTCCTTGCCGGCGTTCGAAACGATCTGGCGGAGCGGTTCCTCAACAGCACGCTTGATGATGTTGACGCCGATCTGCTCGTCGGTGTCCTCGCCTGCGTTGAAGTTCTCAAGCACCTTCGAAGCACGGACGAGCGTTACACCGCCTCCGGCAACGATGCCTTCTTCAACCGCAGCACGAGTAGCGTGCATTGCATCCTCAACGCGAGCCTTCTTTTCCTTCATCTCGGTCTCGGTGGCTGCACCGACCTTGATTACGGCGACGCCGCCGACGAGCTTGGCAAGACGCTCCTGGAGCTTCTCGCGGTCGTAGTCCGACGAGGTCTCCTCGATCTGCGTGCGGATGGTCTTGACGCGGCCGTCGATGGCTTCTGCAGAACCGCCGCCTTCAACGATGGTCGTGTTTTCCTTGTCGATGGTGATCTTCTTGGCACGGCCGAGGTCTTCGATGGTGATCGACTCGAGCTTGATGCCGAGGTCTTCCGAGATGACCTTGCCGCCCGTCAGGATGGCGATGTCCTCAAGCATTGCCTTGCGGCGGTCGCCAAAGCCCGGAGCCTTTACGGCTGCGACGTTGAGCGTGCCGCGGAGTTTGTTGACGACGAGCGTTGCAAGAGCTTCGCCCTCGACATCCTCAGCTATGATGAGCAGCGGACGACCAGACTTTGCAACCTGCTCGAGGATCGGCAGGAGGTCGCGCATGTTCGAGATCTTCTTCTCGTTGATCAGGATGTAGGGCTCGTCGAGAACTGCTTCCATCCGCTCCGGATCGGTGACGAAGTACGGCGAAAGATAGCCGCGGTCGAACTGCATACCCTCGACAACTTCGAGAGCGGTGTCCATCGTCTTCGATTCCTCGACCGTGATGACGCCGTCCTTGCCGACCTTGTCCATCGCCTCTGCGATGATGGTGCCGATCGTCTTGTCGCCATTGGCCGAGACCGTGCCGACCTGTGCGATCGCATCGCCCGAAACCGGCTTGGCGAGGCGGCTGACCTCAGCAACGACCTCGGCAACTGCCTTGTCGATGCCGCGCTTCAATGCCATCGGGTTTGCACCAGCGGCGACCGTGCGGACGCCTTCCTTGAAGATCGCCTGAGCGAGAACCGTAGCGGTCGTCGTGCCGTCACCGGCAACATCACTGGTCTTCGAAGCGACTTCGCGGACCATCTGTGCACCCATGTTCTCAAGCGAATCCTTAAGCTCGATCTCCTTAGCAACGGTCACGCCGTCCTTGGTGATGGTCGGCGAACCGAACTTCTTGTCGATGACGACGTTGCGGCCTTTCGGGCCGAGCGTCACCTTAACCGCATCCGCAAGCTGGTTTACACCGCGCAGGATGGCGGAACGTGAATCTTCTCCGTGAATAACTTGTTTTGCCATGATCTTTTAATTTCTCCTTCGTCGAAATTGGTTGCGAAGTTGCGACAGTTGCGAAGTTATCGGAAGCTTGTGATCGCAACTTCGAAACTTTTCGCAACTACTCGCAACTATTCGTAACTAGTTAGCGGCTTCGCCGGCCCTTGAAATGATGCCGAGGATCTCGTCTTCGCGCATGATGAGGTATTCCTCGCCATCGAGCTTGATCTCGCTGCCGCTATATTTGCCGAACAGAACTCGGTCGCCTGCTTTTACATCAAGCTGCTGACGCGTTCCGTCTTCTTTATATTTGCCTTCACCGACGGCGATGACCTCGCCTTCCTGCGGCTTTTCCTTGGCAGTGTCCGGGATGAAGAGCCCGCCTGCCGTCTGGTTAACGTTGTCTTCGATCCGACGCAATATCACGCGGTCATGAAGTGGTTTGATGGTAGTTGCCATAATTTTCGTACTCCTTTTGGTAAATTCCTTAAAGGTAATAAGATGAAGTTCTGGACCCCGAGCCAGAAGTTGATTTTAGCACTCGGTCTCCAAGAGTGCTAATTTACAAAACGCGGTTAAACTTGTCAAGAGGGGAGTTTCGAACTTTATGCGGATGTAAGGAAATATGAGTGTCATCGTATCAACTTCAACCGGTTTGGCCGAAAGAGCTTAATGAGTGCGTCTCCTCCAATTGTTGTCAGAGATTGGCCTGTGTCGGACCTTGTGGTTTCGGGTCTTCTAACGGTTATTTTGCCTGGTATCGTACTCGTCGCTGGTTGGTTCTATTACGGGACCATGCTTTGGGCGTTTTCGGCAGCAATATTTCTTTGGTTTGCGTTTTTTTCTGCTTTTCGCCTTGCAAGGGCCACATTTCGCGATATTACGATCTACAATGACGGGTTCTCATTACGCGAATGGAAATTATTTCGGCAGGCCGATGCCGAAGCGCTGATATTCTGGAACACACTAACTTCTACGGCAGTCGAGTTAGGTGATAACGGTGACGGTGAGACCTTCTCATTTGTGATCGATTCAAACGGGCGGCGCCGGGTGATCGTCAAGGAACGCACGTATAGTGACGCTAAAATGGAAACGATCGTGAACTTGGTCAACAAGCACACGCCCCACATTCCGTACACTTGGGTAATAATGGGTGGAGGGTTCGTGAAGGTCCCGAGAGGGTTAGTCATGGCTGAAGACAGACAATGACGGAGTTAAAGGAAATTTCGATCTATCCGATCAAATCGCTTCGCGGGGTTGCCGTCTCCGAGGCGTTGGTCGAGAAGCGCGGGCTGCGGCACGACCGGCGGTGGATGGTTACGGACCGCGAGGGAATGTTCCTGACGCAGCGGGAGTTTCCGCGGATGGCGTTGATCGGCGTCGAGGTCGGCGAGGAACATGTTGTGCTCCGGGCTCCGGGGATGGCCGAGCTTACGATACCGCACCAGCCCGCGGACGGCCCGCGGCGGCCGGTCACGGTCTGGAACAGCACGGTTGAAGCGGCGGAGTACCCGGCCGACGTCAACGAATGGCTCTCGAAGGCGATCGGCAGCGAGTGTGTTCTTTTTGCGATGCCTGCCGAGGCGGAGCGGCACGTCAATCCGCTTTTTGACCGCGGCGATGATCTGGTGAGCTTTGCGGACGGCTATCCACTGCTGCTGATCGGCGAAGGGTCGCTTGCGGAACTCAATCGGCGGATCGCGGCATCTTCCCAGCAGGATCCACCACCCCGGCCTTCGGCCACCCCTCCTATGCAAGGAGGGGAGCATTTTGATCCGCTGCCGATGAAGCGGCTCCGGCCGAACCTTGTGATCGGCGGCTCCGAGCCGTTCGAAGAGGACCGATGGGCGAGGGTGAGGGTCGGCGAGGCGGTTTTTCGCGTGGTGCGGCCCTGTGCACGGTGTGCGATCACGACCGTCGATCCGGACCGCGGTGAATTTGACGGCAAGGAACCGCTCAAGACACTTGCCACATTCCGAATGGCGAAAGACGTTTTCCCCGAAACGCTTGAGGAACTTGCCCTGCAGCCGAATTACGTTCTTTTCGGTGAGAACCTCATCCCGGAAAACCCCGGTGCCATCGTTCGAGTCGGTGACGAGGTCGAACTTCTTGAAACCAGACGATAACGGTTCCGCGCGTTCAGGGAACGTTTACACTGGTGCGGTTTCCCCAGTAGCTAACATTTTCACCGGCGACCATTTTCCCGTTCGCATCGAATCGCCGAACCTTGAGTTTTGCGTCGAAGAAGCGAAGGGGATTCATTCGTGTGGACTTCCCCCCGAGGATCACATTGGTAACATCTGTACCGCCGACCGCACCGCCCGTTCCGGAGAACATTGACCTTCCGACATTGCTCAAGAAATCATCACCTGCGGAGCCTTCGGCGATATTGCAGCCGAGAAATAGCACGCGAGCGTCCGGCGCAAGCATTTTGGACTGGTTAATGATCGTGCCGAGGTAGCTGGCGACCATCTGGCCGCCGGAGTTGAACCAGATCATCCCGGGCGAACCGTGCATCACGACCTCAAGATAGGGAACCTGGGAATATTCCTTGACGGCCGCGATGAGGTCGTCGGTCGTCGTTATAGCATGGGTTTTTGCCGCAGAGCCATGCTCAGCCAGGAAATTGGAGGCGTACTTCTGGAACTCGGGATCAAAGAACATCAATTTTTCGACAGCAGTTGGCAGTGACATATTGCTCCTATTCGGACGCCACCCCGTGATCTTCTTTCGGGGTCGAGTGCTTTCAAAACAATACGCGGAGTTCAGCGATAAAACCGCTCAACAACTGGCTGTGTTACGGCGCTTGGGTAGAAAGAAACAAACTGAGGGGTCAGCGTCGTTTAGGCTTTGGAAGGGGCTTCGCTGGCTTTTTGCGGCTGGCCTTTTTCGTTTTTGCTTTGAGCGGCTTCGGCTTCGGTGCGGCCTTGTATTCAGCGACCCTTTTTGAAAGCGTGTTGCGATGAATTCCGAGTGCCTCGGCGGTGTTTGAGAGGTGCTCGTCGTTGCGTTCGAGAGCTTTCTCGATAAAGATCTTCTCGAACTCGGCGACCGCTTCATTGAGCAGAATACGGCCGTCGAGCAATTCGTCGATCAGGTTTTCCATTAATGCTCGCACGTTCGTGATAGTGGCTGGCGGTACGAGGTCAATCGACCTTGAGCTTTTCACCGGTCAGGAGTTCGTACGCCTTCAGGTATCGTTCGGACGTAGCCTCGGCCACTTCAAAGGGAAGCGGCGGTGCGGGGGGCTGTTTGTTCCAATCGAGGGTTTCAAGATATTCGCGAACGAACTGTTTGTCAAACGAAGGCTGTTTGTGGCCCGGTTCGTACTTTTCGGCGTCCCAAAATCGCGAAGAATCCGGCGTGAGAACTTCGTCGATGAGGAGGATGTTCCCATCCTTGTCCTCGCCAAATTCGAACTTTGTGTCGGCGATGATGATACCGCGGCTGAGTGCGTATTCGCTTGCTTCGGTGTAGAGCTGCTTCGAGATCGACTTCAATTCGGCGGCGGTGTCGTGGCCGACGGCCTGCATAAATTCGACCTGAGTGATGTTCTCATCGTGGCCGGTCGCGGCCTTGGTCGCCGGAGTGAAGATCGGCGAGAGGAGCTTGTCGCAGTGCTTGAGGCCGGGCGGAAGCTCGCGGCCGCAGACGGTCCCATCCACCAGATAGTCTTTCCAGCCCGAGCCTTCCAGATAACCGCGAACGACGCACTCGACCGGAAAGACCTTTGTTCTGCGAACGAGCATCGAGCGTCCGCGGAGCACCTCGTGATTGCGGATATCCTCGGGCATCTCGTCGAGTTCGGCGGTGATCAAATGGTTCGGGACGATGTGCTCGAGCCGCTTGAACCAAAAGGTAGAGAGAGCAGTCAGGACCGCACCCTTGTACTTGATCGGCGTCGGCAGCACGCAGTCGAAGGCCGAGAGGCGATCGGTCGCGACAAGCAGGAGCATGTCGTCGCCGGCGTCGTAAACATCGCGGACCTTGCCCTTGTGCAGCAATGGCAAGCCGGTGAAAGTAGAATCGGAAAGAGTAGTTGCTAAAGCCATGTGAAGACGCGCGGGAAGAACAAAGTCCTTACCTTATAACGATTCGCAAAAGAGGTAAAGCGGTCCGGGTTCGATCTTCAGGTCAGGCAAATGGAAAAGGGTAGCGTTGGAACCGATTCATCAGCGTCGCCGCGATCAGGGGTCGCGGTCCGAGCGAAAACGCAGCAGTTTAATGGTACAGCGATCGAGGTGAGGTAATCCCAGGCATGGTGAAGGGCTTTCGTTCTTCGAAAGAATCAAAATCTTATCTATCAGTCCACTCTGAAGTCGAGGTATTCACGTTCCTCTTCGACGAAAAGCGTTTGCGGGGAAGACCGATGCCGCTTTCCCGCGACCTCAACGGTTACCGTCTCATCCGGAGCGATCCCGCCGAAGCGATAGTAGCCGGAGGAGTTTGTCATTGCGTACCTTAACTCTCCCTTGCCATCTGTCAGGATAAGACGGGCCCCGGAAACTCCACGTCCGGTCGCGGTAACGACACGCCCGCGAACTTCGGAGAGTTTCGCAACCGGCGTCGCACCAAACTCGACCGAGCCGAGGTCGATGACCTTGTTTGCGATCCGGGTAAACCCCAACTGGTCTGTAGAGAAATCAGCAAAAAAGCCAGGAACTACGATGCCGTTACCAGCATTTATCGCGGGGCTGGCTGGTAGTGCCGAAAAGGTCGGAAGCCCACGACCGTTGTCTGTCAGAGGTGCAAGCATCGGGTCGATAGGGTTCTGAGGTGTTCCAACGATGCTTCCGGGGCAAGTTCCTGCTTCGCAGAACGACCCGTAACCATTTCCGATCAAATTGTGATATCCCGAACCCAGCCTGAGGTCCGGTATCTCGCCGGTATTGCGGGCAATGATCGAGTTGAAGATTCCCCCTACCCCAGTCCCTTCGGTATAAATACCCCCGACTCGAGCATTACCGGTACCGAACGAATGATTATCGACCACCGTACTGTTTATCATGGTCATCGCCTCTCGAACAGTCAGTCTAATTCCACCCGTGCCGTCCATTGCAACGTTGCCTGTTATCGTGCTGTTGACGATCTCCATATTCCCGCCATCCATTCGGGCTTCAATGCCGGCTCCGCCACCCGGGCCGTCGCTCGTATTGTTTGCGATAGTGCAGTCTTTAATTCGCAGGTAGCCAAGAAACGAACGGATACCGCCGCCAAAGGCAGCACGGTTGTTGGTGATCAGGCAGTCAGTAAGAAAGAGTGTTGCGAAGGAGTCCAGGTAGATACCGCCGCCGCGACCGCCTGGATCAGCACCATCACGAATGATCAAACCATCGATCGCCACCTCTTTACGAAATTGACCGGTGCCGCCGACATATAAAATTCGAAAGGTATTGTTTCCCTTAAGGGTGATCCGCCGACGGTTAGGTCCATCGACAGTCAGCACCTGATTCTTGAACGTTAAAGTATTCTTAAGGTGAATCGTCCCGCCGCGCAAAGAGGGATCGAAGATGACGGTGTCGTCGTTCGATGACGTATTGACCGCCTCGCGGAGGCTGCAGTGTGCATCGCAAACACCATCGTCAGTATCTTCGAGGGTCGTAACCCGTAGTATTGTCCCGCTCACGTCGGACGAAAGGGCGAAGAAAAAGCCGAGAAACAACAACAGAAGTTTGCTGAAATGATAGGTATGGATTTTCATTTAACTTATGCAAAAGACACGAACGGGGAGTAAGGAATGGCTAGGAGCTTCGCGGCCTGCTCTACGCTTTCAAGCATAGAATTCATCATTCTTAGTATAACCTTAAGTTCCCAGGTTGTGAATGCTTTTCATCTGGGGCCGGAATTCGGTATCATCTAAGAAATGCAATTTCGTCTCATAAGTGAAAACACGCCGAAGGGCGATCAGCCGGAGGCGATCCGGCAGCTGGTCGAGGGGATAAATGGCGGTGCCAAAGACCAGGTTCTGCTTGGTATTACGGGATCGGGAAAGACCTTCACGATCGCGAATCTGATCCAGCAGACGCAGCGGCCGACGCTCGTGCTGGCACACAACAAGACACTCGCGGCACAGCTTTATCAGGAATTCAAGACGTTCTTTCCGGAGAATGCGGTCGAATATTTCGTTTCGTACTACGACTACTACCAGCCCGAGGCCTACGTGCCGGCGGCCGATCTTTATATTGAAAAAGAAGCGACGATCAATGACGAGATCGACCGGCTGCGGCTCTCGGCAACGCGAGCTTTGTTCGAGCGGCGGGACGTGATCGTTGTTGCGTCGGTTTCGTGCATTTACGGCCTTGGCGACCCGGATGCATATTTCGGGATGCTGATGTTCATCGAGCCCGGGCAGCAGATTCGCCGCGAGGACTTTCTGCAGAAGCTGGTCGAGCTTCAGTATGAGCGGGTGAACGTCGATTTCGAACGCGGCACCTTCCGCGTCCGCGGCGACGTGGTCGAGGTCTATCCGAGCTATCAGGACCAGGCCTACAGGATCGAGTTTTGGGGCGATGAGATCGATTCGATCGCGACCATCGATCCGCTGCTTGGCGAGGTGCTGTTCAAGCACGATTCGCGGCTGCCGATCTACCCGAAAACGCACTATGTGATGTCGAAAGACACGATCAAGCGTGCCGTAAAGACGATCCGGGCCGAACTCGACGAGCATGAAAAGGTGCTGGTCGAAGCGGGCAAGATAGTCGAGGCACAGCGGCTGCATCAGCGGACGATGTATGACCTCGAGATGATCAAGGAAATGGGCTTTTGCCGCGGCATCGAGAATTACTCGCGGCACCTGACGGGCAAGAAGCCGGGCGAGCCGCCGCCGACGCTGCTCGACTATTTGCCGAAAGATGCGTTGATGGTGATCGATGAATC
Source organism: Acidobacteriota bacterium (assembly GCA_019639135.1). Taxonomy (GTDB): domain Bacteria; phylum Acidobacteriota; class Blastocatellia; order Pyrinomonadales; family Pyrinomonadaceae; genus OLB17. Next base: position 52,440 of record JAHBSL010000017.1, on the reverse strand, counting down.
GCACCAGACGATCCCGCAGCTTGGGGCGATGTTCAAAGGCGACCAATCGCGAAAGGGGACACTCGTCGAGTACGGCTTTCGGCTACCCTCGGCACGCGACAACCGGCCGCTCAATTTTGGCGAATTTGAAGAACGCCGCGGGCAGACGATCTATGTCTCGGCGACGCCCGGGCCGTTTGAATTGGAGAAAACCGAGGGTGAGGTGATCGAGCAGATCATCCGGCCGACGGGACTGCTTGACCCGGTCGTAGAGGTACGGCCGGTCAAGGGGCAGATCGACGACCTTCTTGAGGAATGCCGCGTCCGGGCAGAGCGGAACGAACGCGTTCTCGTCACCACACTCACAAAGCGGATGGCCGAGAACCTGAGCGAATATTTCGCCGAGGTCGGCGTGCGGGTCACCTATCTGCACAGCGACATCGAGACGCTCGACCGCATCAAGATACTCCGCGACCTGAGGCGGGGCGAGTTCGATGTGCTGGTCGGCATCAACCTGCTCCGCGAGGGGCTTGACCTGCCGGAAGTCTCGCTGGTCGCGATTCTCGATGCTGATAAGGAAGGTTTTCTGCGGTCTGAGCGGTCGCTGATCCAGACGATCGGCCGGGCGGCAAGAAATGCGGGCGGCAAGGCGATACTTTATGCGGACAAGATAACGAAGTCGATGGACTATGCGATTAGCGAAACCAATCGTCGTCGGGCGATACAGGAAGCGTACAACACGGAACACGGCATAACGCCGACGACGATCGTTAAGCCGATAGAGGCGACGCTTGTTACGGCATACGAGGCGGATTACTTCAAGGTGCCGCTCGACATTGAAGGCATCGAGGAATATTCGCCCAAGCAACTCAAGGAAACGATCGGCCAACTCGAGGCGGATATGCGCGCCGCGGCGAAGGAGATGAAGTTCGAACGGGCCGCGGAAATACGGGACAAGCTGAAATATCTCCGCGAACGGGAACTCGAGTACAGGTAACGCCTTTTGAACGCTCATCTTTAACGCAAAGCCGCAAGGTCGCAATGATTTTGTATTGCCAGTGCGTCTTCGCGACTTTGCGACTTTGCGTTAGAATTTTCTTGTGCAAGTGAAGACGCAGGTTGAGGACCTGCAAAATTATTTAACCGATGCGAGCAACATGCCCGGCGGGCATGCGGAGCGGCTGTTTGTGCCGGAGACGGTCGATGAGGTCGCCGACGTGCTCCGCGAGGCGAACGAGGCCGGAGCATCGGTCACGATCTCGGGTGCTCGGACCGGGACGGTCGGCGGTGCGGTGCCGTTCGGCGGTTGGGTAGTATCGCTTGAGCGGTTGAACAAGATCAAGAGTATCGATAAAGCTGCATTGAAGGCAGTCGTTGAGCCGGGCGTCGTGCTCGCGGATCTGCAAAAGGCGGTCGAGGCCGAAGGGCTCTATTATCCGCCGGACCCGACCGAATGGAGTTGCCAGATCGGCGGGACGGTCGCGACCAATGCATCAGGTGCGAGGAGCTTTAAGTACGGCTCGACGCGTGAGTTTGTCAGTGCGTTGACCGTCGTGCTGGCGGATGGAGATGTGTTGAAGCTCGGTCGCGGCGAGGTGTTTTCGAACGCCGACGGCCGGGTCGAGCTGACGACGGAGAGCGGCAAAAAGATATCGGCGAAAGTGCCGACGTATAAGCGGCCGAATGTGCGGAAGAACGTCAGCGGATATTTCAACGAGACGCCGCTCGACGCGATCGACCTTTTCATCGGCAGCGAGGGCACGCTCGGCGTGATCGCGGAGATCGAGCTGCGGCTTGTGCCGAAGCCGGAGGGTTTTTTCTCCGGGGTTGTGTTCTTTGAGAAGCACGGCGATCTGCTGGGGTTTGTAGATGAGGTAAAGGCGGCGAGTCGAGGAAACGCCCTTACTGACGTGCGGGCTTCTGCAAATGGCGGAAACGCCCTTACTGACGTGCGGGCTTCGGCAAGTTTGGTTGAGTATTTCGATGACCGGGCTTTGAGTTTTATCCGCGAGAAGTTTCCCGAAACGCCGGAGGCGATGGCGGGTGCCGTCTATTTCGAGCAGGAGACGACGGCCGAGACAGAGGACGCTTTGTTCGAGGCTTGGAACGAAATGCTCGAGCGGCACAGTGCGGACATCGACCGCTCGTGGTTTACGACGACCGATGCCGACCGCGAAAAGCTGCGGGCATTTCGGCATGCATTGCCGGTGGCGGTCAACGAGCACGTCGTCCGCAACAAGCAGAGAAAGATTGGGACCGACATGGCCGTGCCGGACGAGAATTTCGCCGGTTTCCTGAAGTTTCAGAAGGAAATGCTCGACGCGAGCGGCATCGACTACGTCATCTTCGGCCACATCGGCGATTGCCATCTGCACGCGAACCTTCTGCCGAAAACGGACGAAGAGGCGACGCGTTCGCGGCATATTTACGGGCGTTTTGTCGCCCAATCGATCATGCTCGGCGGCTGCGTTTCGGCCGAGCACGGCATCGGGAAGCTGAAATCGAAGTATCTTTACGTCGCGATGGGCGAGCGGTACCTGAACGAAATGGCCGAACTGAAAAAGGCCTTCGATCCGAAGGGAATCTTCGGCCGCGGGAATATGTTTGACGCAAAATTCGTGTGATCCGGGCGATTCCCGGTCGAAGATTCAGCCGTTACAACCGTCGAATGTACGCTTACAATCGCGAGGAGAAGAGAAACATTTGCAAGGCGTAGCGAAACATTCGCGATGCGTAGCGTAACAATCGCTATGCGTAGTGAAACAATCGCGATGCGTAGCGTAACAATCGCGATGCGTAGCGTAACAATCGCTATGCGTAGCGTAACAATCGCTATGCGTAGAGAAACATTCGTGAGTGTGCGGCAAACATTCGCGAGTGCGCGGCAAACATTCGCGAGTGCGCGGCAAACAATCGTGAAATGTAGGCTGAATTTCGTCGCATTTTCACCGAAAAGCGGCCGGAATTGTATCGAAATAGTACAAATTTATGATCAAAGCAGTTTTGATGGATTGGAACGGCGTCGTTATTGACGACGAGCAGGTGCAGTGTGAGGCATATCGCGAGGTGATGAAGCCTTACGGCATCGACCTGACCGACGAGGATTATTACGCGCGGATGGGGATGAACGACCGCGTGTTTGTCCGGTCGGTCTTTGAGGCCGCCGGGAAGGAGATCTCGGAAGACGAGATCGACTCGGTCGCCGGAGCGAAAACGGCCCGCTGGCGGGAGAGCGTGCAGCAGAGCGTGCCGCTTTTTGAGGGCGTTGAGAACTTCATCAAGAAGACCGCAACCGAGCTCGACCTCGGCATCGTCAGCATGGCAAAGCGAGAGGAGATCGAGCTTGTTCTCGACCTGACCGGGCTCGGGCCGTATTTCTCGGTCGTCCTGACCGCCGAAGACATTCACACCTACAAGCCCGATCCGACCTGCTACCGCGAGGGCTTTCGGCAGATCGATCTGGCACGCGTGGCGAAGGGCGGACTGCCGATGGTTCACGAAGATTGCCTCGTGATCGAAGATTCGCCCGCAGGAGTAAAGGCCGGAAAGGCCGCCGATCTTCCGGTGCTCGGCGTGGCGAACACGGTCTCGGCCGATGAACTGCGTGCCGCGGGGGCAGATGCCGTCGCCAAACGGCTCGATGACTGGATGCCCGAATCGCTCCGCCGCGTGTTTGGGTAATTGATAGATGAGAGATGATAAATGATAGATGAGGCGGGGTTGGGGTGATTCCCCGCGATTATCGTAATGTCGGTTGCTTATTAAAGATGTCCAATGATGCTGGCACGAAAGTTAACCACTTAAAGGTAAAGTCGTATTCGTTTGCTTTGCGGATCGTCAATTTAAGCAGGTACCTCGTAGCCGAGCACAAGGAGTTTGTGCTTTCAAGGCAGGTGATGCGCTCCGGAACATCGATCGGAGCGAACATCGAGGAGGCTTTTCAAGGTCAGTCGACTGCGGATTTTATACATAAACTTTCGATCGCAAACAAAGAGGCCTTCGAAACGAACTACTGGCTGCGATTGCTGCGAGACAGCCTGCTCATATCGCCAGATCAGTCTGCACCGCTCATCGCCGAGTGCGAAGAACTTCAGCGAATGCTAACGGCAGCCATCAAGACCTCCAAAGCAAAGCTGAATCAACCCTGAGTTTGATGAACGCGGTCGTGGCGAAAATTTTCATCTATCATTTCTCAATTATCATTTCTCAATTACTTTATGTCTGAAAGATTTGTTACAAGGGCTGCGGCTGAGGCGGACCTATTGGCGGCGGCGGCTTTTATCGCGGAGCGGATGCCGCAGAGCGATGACCGCTCTGAGGCGATCTCGGCGGTGGTGCCGCGTTTTCTCGCGAGGGGCGAGGTCGATCTTGCGGCCGGGCTTGCCGATACGGTCGATGACCCGCACGTCCGCGACCGGCTGCTCATCGCGGTGGCGGCAAAGTGCGCCGAGCTCGACGACGACGAATACGCGATGCAGATTGCCGATGCGATCGAGGAATACGGGCTGCAGTCGCAGGCAAGGGAGGCGATCGCTCTGATCAAGGCCGGGAAAGGCGACCTCCAAAAGGCACGCGAGATCGCAGCCGAGGTCCTGCACCCGGACGAGGTGCTTGCCGGCATCGCCGTAAAACAGGCCGAATCGGGCGACGAAGATGCTGCAACGGAGACACTCGCATCGATCGATTATCCGTCGTCGTCGGCTGCGGCACTGATGGCGATGGCGGCGATGCGGCTTGCGAAAGATGACCATTTGAAGGCGGCCGAGTATCTCGAATCCGCCGCCTCGCTCGGGCTTGAGATAGAGCATGAGGAAGAGCGGATCCGCGTGCTGACCGATATCGGCAATGCTTTCATCGACGCCAAACGGGGCGACAAGGCGATCGAGACATTTGAGCGTGCCCGCGTTTTTGCCGAGGAGCTCGACAACGTCCATCGCGATGCGCTGATCGCGGCCATTGCCCAGGGGCTGATGCGTGCCGGGAGCGTTGACCTCGCCGACCGGACGCTCGATGCGGTTGCCGATAAGACGCAGATCGCGAATACGCTGCTTGGCTTTGCCCGCGAATATTGGCGGCGGGACGAGAAGGACGAAGCCCTCGAGGCGCTCGACGAGGCTTACGAGGTGCTGCGTTCGCAAAAGGACACCGAGACCCGCGACAGCAAGGCGAAGTATGTCCTATTCGGCTCGATCGCGGCCCAATTTGCGGGCTTTGAGAAAGGCGAGCGGGCGATAGAGATCGCCGAGGCGATAGACGACCACGATTATTCGATGTCCGCACTCTCGCAGGTGGCGCAGGTGCTGACCGCTCGCGGAAGCGACGAGCAGGCCGAGCAGGCGATGCGGGCGATCGGCGAACCTTACGACCGGATGATCGCCATGATCGGGATGAGCGACGCTGCTAAACGCGAAAGCCGCGATGAACTTGCCATCACGCTGCTAAATGATGCGGTCGAGCTCGCCGAAGAGGTGCCGCAACTGACCGCACGGGCGAACGCCGTTATCGAGGCCGCGAAACGCTTGCGTGCTCTCAGGCAAGACGCCCGGGCAAGCGAAACCGCCTCCGCCGCACTCGGCTTCATCGCCGATATCCGCGGCGAAAGTAGCCGTGCCATCGCACTCGCAAACCTTTCTGATCTTCAGGAAAATGCAGATACGCCGCTTCCGGAAAGCGACGCCGAAGCTCTACGGCAGATCCTTGCCCAAAACCGAATGTAGATGACCGCGGATTCGCTTTAGTGACTAACTTCTCAGAAAATGGTTATTTCATTGCAGAAAAGGTCTTCGAGACCGCCGAAATGGATTCGTTTATTGAGCGGCTCGGGGTGCTGAATGCCGAGCCGGAGCGGCCGGGCTATCGCCACCTTATGGCAGACCCCGCAGTTCGCAGTTTGGCTTGCGACCCGCGGCTGACGGAGCTTGTCGAGAATATTGCCGGCAAGCGTTTGATACCCTTCAAAGCGACGCTCTTTAACAAAGCGGGCAAGGCAAATTGGCTTGTCGCATGGCACCAGGACACTGCCCTTCCCGTGGTCCGGCCGCCGAGTTCTAATGACTGGGGAACTGCGGCGATGAAAGACGGAATTACCTTTTGCCAGGCTCCGGCAAGAGTGCTTCGCGAGATAGTTGCCCTTCGTATTCACATCGATGATTCGGGACCGGACAACGGCCCGCTACGTCTCATCCCCGGCTCGCACAAAGAACGATTATCAGACAAGGAGATCGATAGGGTCGTAACTTATGGGCCGCAAGTTACCTGCACGCTAGGAAAAGGCGGCGTCATTGCGATGCGTCCGTTGATCGTCCACGCTTCGTCAAAATGCACAAGCGACCGGCCGCGCCGCGTTCTGCATATTGAATACGCACCGTCGTTTGATATCGACTTGGGGTTTCGGCTCGCTATCGCTTAGATTGAGACAGAACTTTTTCCGTTCGCCCAGCGTAATCTAGCACAAGAAGGTATTTCCACAGCGAAAGAGGTGCTTCCATATGTCCAAAGAAGAGTTTAGCGATCTGGATAACTTTCGAAAGGAGGTTTTCGAGTATGTTCACTACCTTGAATCGCTCAACAAGCCTTTCGAGGAAATACGTGCGGACGAAGGTAAACGGGGCGGTTGCCTTGGGGTCATTGTCAAAGAGTTTGCCGGGTCAATGTTACGGATCGGGCGGCGAAAATATCGCCAGAGCTACGACCTCGTGCAACACGAACGCCGGGCGATTCGCTTACTGCAGGATGAGGAGATAAAGTCGCGTCTTTGTTCGGTTCTAGCGGCTTCGGACGTGCTCCCGCTCGATGTCGCTGCCAAGATCACACCGCCGCTTTACGAACTCGCAAATGAAGACCCGAACCGCGTCCCGAAAGAGCCGATCTTCTTCGCCGTCATCGCCCGAAAGATCGCTAAAGACGGTGCGGAAAACTACTGCACGGCCTAAAGGTCGTTGGCGATGAGGTCTTCGAAGGTGTCGCGGCGGCGGATGAGTTCGGTGGTGCCGTCGGCTTTTGTCAGGACGACGGGCGGCAGGAAGCGGCCGTTGTATTGCGAGGCCTGGGCGAGCGAATAGGCTCCGCAATTGAGCATTGCAAGGATCTCACCGGGTTCGACATTTTCAGGCAAGAGCCGGTGGTCGGGTAGCCTTCCTTCTCCCTCGATATCAAAATAGACATCGCCGCCATCGCAGAGCGGGCCGGCAAGTTTGTAGGGTGTTTCGTGCGGCTCGCCGGCACGCTCGGCTGATATCAGATGGTAGTACCACTTGTAGGTCTCCATCGAGAGCAGGATGTTGAAGCCGGCGTCGGTGAGGAGCCAGTGGTCAGTAGATGAGTCAGTCTCAGTGGATAATTGATAGTGGACAGTGGATAGTTTCTCTTTTTCGGATCGGTCATTGTCGATTGTCCGCTGTTCGACGTCCGTTGTCCATTGTCCGTTGTCCATTGTCCGTTGTCCATTCTTTATCGTCCGTTGTCCATTCGATACAGGCCGTTGCTTGTGATTCCTCACCGTGGTCAGACAGATGGCGGCGTCGGCAATGATGGAGCGGCCGGGTTCGAGGAGGAGCGTGATGCCCTCAAGCAGATCGACAACGTTCTCGGCCTCGGCTTTCTTTCGGACCTCTGCCCATGCGAATTTCATCGCCTCGGCGGGCTCGAAATCGGCGGCAAACATCTCGCGTTTTTCGGCGGGGAAGTCATATGCCTGCGAGCGGTCGCGGAGATAATTTACGGGAAAGCCGCCGCCGAGATTTATGTGCTGCAGGCGAATGCCGGTCTCGCGAAAGATGCGGAGCAGGGCACCGAACATCTCGCTGAACGCTTGTGTATAAACCGCGGGCGACGGGTTTTGCGAACCGACGTGGAGATGGACGCCGCACAGGTTGAGGTGTGCGGAATCCTTGTACTTCGCGAAGGCTCCGAAGGCTTCTCCAGGCATCATTCCGAATTTCGAGGTGAGCATCGCGGTCTGCAAACCGGAGTGGGTCGCCGATTCGATGCCGGGCACAAGCCGAAGGCTGACGTTCGCCTTTTTGCCGAGCCGCTTGGCCGTTTCCTCGATCAGCGAAAGCTCGTAGAGCGAATCGACCTGGATAGCATAAACGTCATTTTCGATCGCAAGCTCGATCTCCCAAACCTCTTTGCTTAGGCCATTAAAGTTCAGTTGGTCACCGCGGAAGCCGGCTTTAAACGCTTTCCAAAGCTCGCCGCCCGAATTGACCTCAAGGTCGCAGCCCGCGTCCCGCACCGCACGAAGCACGCCGAGCGTGGACATCGCCTTCGCCGCATAGCAAAGCTTGAACCCGCTGCCGACGTTGTCCCCGACCTGCTTCAGTCGGGCGATGTTGTGCCGGATCCGCGGCTCGCTGTAAACAAATAGCGGCGTGCCGTATTTGCGGGCGAGCTCGACCGCATCTATGCCGTCGATGTGCAGACGGCCGTTTCGGATCTCCAGGAAGTTTTCGATCTCCCAGTTTTGAGCCATAGGAAATTTTTTACAACTGATTGGCACGGATTACCGCAGATTATTCTAAAAAATATCCGCGGAAATCAGCGTTAATCCGTTGTTGTTATATTGATCTGAATACCGGTACCTCGCGGGTGAAGTCCCGGGAGCGAGATCGGCAGTTTTCCGGTGAACTGCTGCTGGCCAAGTATTCCTCGAGCCGATGCTCTCTGCAGGCTCGCCATATCGCCGTACGCGACTATGTACGTTTTCATCTCGGGGAACGATGACAGGATGTACGGGTTGCCGAAGCTGACGCCGATGACCTTCTTCCCGGCGCCGAGTGCCTCGCGGAGAATGGCGGCACCGTTCTCCGGAATTCCGACGCTGTTCTTCGCCCCTGACCGAACCCGGCCGTAAAGCCCGACGATCACGACATCCGCTTCCATAACTGTCTTGCGGGCCGCGGCGTTCTGCTCGGCAAGCGAGTTTTCCTGTAAATATGCCTGCCCGAACCGAAGCCCAGCCGAGCGGAGCGTCCCCGCGAATGGTCCCATCGTCGAGGGGCCATCGAAACCATTCGAAACGCCAAAGACCGCTATCTTCTTCTCCCGGTTGACCGGCAACGCTCCCGCCCCCTGGCGGACCAGAGTGATAGCACGCTGTGCTATCTCGTCGGTCAGCTTTGTCGAATCGGGCCCGCTGACGATGCGGTCGATCCGGTCGAGCGGCGTGATCTTTTGCTTGGCGAGTCCGACTGCGTGTTTCCAGGCAAGCTGCCGGCGGACCGATTCATCAAGCCGAGCCATCGGGATTCGGCCGCTGGCGACGGCGGTCTTCAGGCCGCGGACCATCGCATCAACATCCTCGGGCTTTTCGAGTATGTCCGTCCCGGCGAGGAACGCCCGAACGCCCGCTTCCTCCTGTGTAAAATAAAGCGTCAGGCCGCTCATCGACATCGCATCCGAGACGATCAGGCCCTTGAAGCCCAGCTCGTTTCTCAGTATCTCCGTCTGTACTTTGTGCGAGAGCGTGGCCGGAATTGTCGCCTTTTCGCTGACGATCTCGGCACCGGGTTCGGCGTCGCCGCCCTGATATTCCTTGAGCGGGCGGATCTCTTCGCCATCGATCTGCGGCAAAGCGATGTGGGCGATCATGATCGAACCGATGCCGGCGTCGATAGCCTTTTTGAACGGCACAAGCTCGAGCGAGGTGAGTCGCTGGCGAGGCAGATCGATGATCGGCAGGCCGCGGTGCGAATCAACATTTGTATCGCCGTGGCCGGGGAAATGTTTGGCGGTCGCGATCACTTTTTGGCTTTGAACGCCTTCGGCAAAGGCGATGCCAAAGCGGGCGACGTCGTCGGGGTCTTCGCCAAAGCTGCGGACGTTGATGACCGGATTTGCGGCGTTGTTGTTTACATCGAGCACCGGTGCATAGACGTGCTGGATGCCGATGGCTCGTGCCTCGCGGCCGGTGATGGCGCCCATCCGCCGGGCAAATTCGGGCTCGCCGGTGGCGGCAACGGCCATCGCCCACGGAAAATTCGTCGCGTCAAAGAACCGCATGCCGATGCCGGTTTCGGCGTCGAGCGACATCAGCAGCGGGATCCTTGCCGCCTCCTGCATCCGGTTGGCGAGATGCGTCGTCTCATAGATCGGAGCGCCGAAAAAGATAACTCCGCCGATCTTGTTCTCAACGACGTGGCGGCGAAGCTCTTTGAAGAACGAGCTTTCCTGATGGGCAAAGCGGGCATTGATGCCTACGTGGACGAGCTGCCCGACCTTTTCATCCGTTGTCATCTTCTTGAGCGTCTTATCGGCCCAGTCCCAGTCCTTCTTCGAGGGTGCAAACTGAGAAACGGCGACCCGGTCCGGCGGCGCGGCAAGCGCTACCGGGGCCAAAATGAACGAAAGCAGCAGGCAAAAACTAGTGAGGAATTTCATCTTTCTTTCTAATGATCAACGTTGCGATAAATGCGACCGAGACGGTTACGGTGCTTCCGATGAGCGCGTACCACGGCCAAGCGATCTTTGTCCCAAGTAATACATATAACATCACGGCGATGCTCGCGAGCATTCCCATAAGTGCATGCACCTCGCGGGCTCCCTTTAGAAACGCCCCGACCAGAAAGACGCCGAGGATCGGGCCATTGATCAGCGACGCGACCGAAAGAGCCATCCCGAGCGCGGAGCTGTTCGCGTTGCGGAGGCTGATGGCGATGGCTATCTGCACAATGCCGACGATCACGGTCAGCAGGCCGGCGATCTTCATCAAATGCCGGTCGGACTTGTCTTTCGCATAGGGTTTGTAGATGTCGTTAACCGCCGTGGCGGCAATCGAATTGAGCGAGGACGATAGGGCCGCGGCAAAAATGGCAGCAACGACCAGGCCCGAAAGCCCGGTCGGCATTTTCTGCGTAATGAAATCTGGGAAGACCTTATCTCCGCCGGTGAACGGAAATGCCCCGGTTGCGGTGGCGTAACCCTCCATGTTGTAGGGAGCGTAGAACGCGAAAAGCAGGACGCCGATGAAAAGGAAGCCAATGAACTGCCCGAGCACGACGGCGCCCGAGGTCATCAAGGCGGTGATCGCTGCTCGCGGTTTATCGGTGCAGAGATATCGCTGGACGAGGAACTGGTCCGTGCCGTGGGTTGACATCGTAAGGAAACACCCGCCGATGACGCCGCCCCAGAATGTGTAGGTCTTCGTAAAGTCGAGCGTGAAGTCGAAAAGGCTGAATTTATCGAACTGCTGTCCGGCGGCGATGGCTCCGCTAATGCCTCCATCGATGTTCTGCACAAGCACGACCGCAGCGGCGATGGCCCCGCCGATGTAAATAACAAGCTGAACGACCTCGATCCAAATAACCGCTTCCATCCCGCCGTAGAACGTGAAGACGATCATTACGATGCCAAGGATCAGTATCGAGCCGATGATGACCACTTCCGGCGAGGTCTGCGGATTAAATGCCGTATAGACCGCGGCGAGCACGATGGCCGTCAGCAGTAGCCGGATTCCATCGGCGATGTTGCGCATTATTACGAACAGGCCCGAGGCGAGCATCTTGACCTTGCCGCCAAAGCGGTCGCCGAGAAGCTGATAGACCGTTTGCAGCTCGCCTTTGAAATAGAGCGGGATGAAGACGAGCGAGATGACCACGCGGCCGAGCATGTATCCGAAGACGAGCTGGAGAAACTGGAAGTTGCCGCCCTTGGCAAAGGCAATGCCCGGCACGGAGATGAACGTTATCGTGCTGGTCTCGGTGGCTACGATCGACATCGCGATCGCCCACCACGGAACGTTGCGGTCGCCGACGAAGTAGTCCTCGGTCGTTTCCTGCTTGCCGGCATACCAAATGCCGAAGGCCGTGATGCCGATCAGATAGCCGAAGATGATGACAAGGTCGAGTGTCTGCATTTGGTTCTATCGCCGAGCGTAGTACATACCGATATTCTTTAGCCTGCCGATGTGGTGGCCTTCGAGCCAGGGAAACTCTTCGGCGGCGATCCGTGTGATATCACTTTCTGATATCTCGCCCCTCTTTTCCATTTCTGCGATCACGTAGATGCGATACTCCGCCTTTCGCACAACGGCTTCGATCTCAGCGATCTCGGCCTCGCTCAACTCAGGAAAACGGGCAAGCATCCGCTCCGCGATCGGCTTGCGAAAATTCTCGCCCCATTCGGTAGTAAACCCCAGTGTGGCATTGAGAACTTTCGGATCGTATTTATCCATTTTCGACCCGAGCGGAACGTTCCAAAGTCATCAAAGCCTTTTCGACCACGTAATCGGAACGCTTCAGTAGGCCTTCGGCAACCTCTCGATCAACCGAGCCCTTGTGCATAACAAGAGCGACGCGGAGGTCTCCGCCCGCGGTTTCTATTAGCTCTGCTGCCGTGGTTTCAACGAGCCCGGTCTCACCGATAAGGATACGCAGGCTGCGGTCGCGGAGTTTTTCGTTCGAGGGCTTGACGTTCGTCATGCGGTTGCCGCGGACGTAGCCGAGTTGGATCATTGCGGCGGTCGAGAGCATATTTAGCACCATCTTTTGGGCGGTGCCGGCCTTCATACGGGTCGAACCGGTGATCGCCTCGGGGCCGACGACCGGGACTATGGCGATCTCGGCGGCCTTTTCGATTGCCGAATCGGGCGTGCATACGATGCAGGAGGTAAAGCAGCCGATCTTGCGGGCATGCTCGACCGCACCGATCGTATATGGTGTCCGGCCCGAGGCGGCGATGCCGACGACGGCGTCCTTGGCGGTGACGCCGCGTGCTCTTAGATCGCGGATGCCGGCCTCGCGATCGTCCTCGCTCGCCTCGCTGGCTTTGTAAAGGGCGTCCCAGCCGCCCGCGATAATGCCCTGGACCAGATCATACGAAACGCCGTAGGTCGGCGGTATCTCGGAGGCATCAAGCACGCCGAGCCGTCCGCTCGTCCCGGTGCCGATGTAGAAAAGCCGCCCGCCCGCCTTCATCCGCTCGACGATGCGATCGACCGCTTCGGCTATCTGCGGCAGGACACGCTCGACCGCAAGAGCGACCAACTTGTCCTCATCATTGATCAGCCGCAGGGCATCAAGCGTCGAGGCCTCGTCGATCTTAGCCGTTCGCGGATTTTCTTGTTCGGTTACCGGAAGCATTAATATAGAGTGAAGCTGTATTCAATTGTCCGAATGACCGAGGCCGCATTTCCTCTTCGTATTGCGGGATCGAACTTGATCGCTTTTGCGGCTTTGATCGCCTCGCCGGAGAGGCCAAACGGCAAACCGCGAACAACCTCGACGTTCCCGACGGTTCCATTCAACAGGAAGGTTGCGCGAATCACCACCGTACCGCTCAAAAAGTACGCACGAGCAAACCGCGTATATTCCGGCCTCGGCTTCGTCCGCAAACGCAGTTCACTGTTTACATTGCTCTTGTTATCCGACGATTCCTTCGCGGCGCTCGTTCCGGTGGCGGTTTGTGTGTTTCCCAAACCCGCTCCGCTACCAGAGGAATTTGGTTGAGCCGCTTTGGCCAAAGAAGAGCTCGTCGATCCGGAATCCACCTTAGGCACCTCCGCTTCCTGTCTCAATTGTGCGGCTAGTTCCGGACGAGGCAAAAGCTCTTTGCCGGCGATCTTCGCGGAGTGAACGAACCGGGCGACCATTAGGTCGTTTTGTTCCGGACTCAAGGCGTGAAAGGTGTAGATCTTCGCCGATGTTTTGGTCTGGATTATGTGGTGGTAGAAGTTGTCCAGGCCCTTGAATTGATACTCGCTTGTTGCGCCCTCAACTATTGGCCTGGGCTCAGCGTTCGCGTACTCCTCGATCAGCCTTTCGACGACACTGAAGAATCCCTCCGGACCTGGAAAATCGACAGCCACAAAAAAGTAGCGTCTTTCATGTTCACCCGCGTAAAGCAGGGTAGTTCGCTTGCTGTCGATCTTCATCCTGTTAACTGTCATAGCTGACGGAGTCTCGACCGAAAACGCATCGCCGCCGGGCTCTAGGATCGACCACTTAACTTCTGCATTTGGGTCAACCTGGCCGAACAAAGCGAAAGCCAGAACAAAAATAAGAATAAGGATATGTGGAAAGATTTTCATTGCTCTAGAATTCCTGTATCAATCAGCGTTGAAAATAAATGAAATGGTCCTGCTAGAAGTTATATAGTAACCGTCCTCGACCTTGGGCAAGAAGCGTATCTTTCGCGCTGCCTGAATCGCTTTCTCGACCGCGGCTTTCGGCCGCTCACTGATCATGGAGATCGTCTCGATCGTTCCATCGAATCGAAACTCCACCCTAAGAACTACGCTGCCTTGAAAGCACGCTGGTCCCGATTCGTGCTCAGGATGTTCAGCTTTAGGCATTCTGAGAATGACTAGCGGCGAATCCGGTTCGTTTGTTTCCAGTCGGTCAGTGCCAGGCACCTGAGCGCTACCGGCCACGACCGCGATCGCAATAAGAAAAACTGTTCCCCAAAAAGAGTTTATCGTAAAACTTCGGTCGAAAAGCAATCACCATTACCCCTTGCTTCCATTGCCATTCCTGAGAGCCATCAGGGCGGCGGCGTTGGCCGGGGGCATTAGGGGCTCGGTCAAGTAGGCCTTTGGGGCGATGGTTCGGATGACCTCGGTCATTGGTCCGGTAAGCAGTTCGCCCGCCTTAAAAATGCTGCCGACGCAGCCGATCGGCACCTTGTTTCGCTTGAGCCCGAGTTTGTCGATCACTGCACAGGCAGCGAGTCCGAGCTCGAAGCCCGCTTCCTTTACGATGTTCCCCGCAACAGTGTCGCCCGCGGCGGCCGCATCGACGACCAGCTTTGCAAATCCGGCGATCCGGCTGTTATCCACCTGCGGAGAGTATATCGCAACTATCAGGTTCTCCGGCCCCGATGCCCTGAAATACTCCGATGCCCGACGGCTTAAAATGGTTGGGATGCCGCGGCCGTCCGAGGCCTTTGCAACTGCCTGCAGGGCCTGGCGGGCAATGCCGACGCCGCCGCCTTCGTCGCCCGCGAGCGGTCCCCAACCGCCGGCGATCGCAATTTTTCCCTTGGCGTTCATCCCAAGACAGACCGAGCCGGTTCCGGCAATGACGACCAAACCTGGCTTGCCCTCGGTGGTTGCGTAGAGGGCGATCTCGGCATCGGTTACGACAACGACGCGGTTCGCCCGGATCCGCTGGAGAAAGCTCTCGCGAACCCGCTGGCGGATGTCCGCACGCCTGACGCCGGCAAGGCCGAGCGTTGCCGCTTCGATATCGCCGCGCGAAAGACCGCTCCGGTCGCAGGCCTCGTTGATCGCTTTGATTATGTTGCCGACGGCTGTTTCAACACCGACGCGAAGCGGATTCGAAGGCCCTGAAAACCCCTCGCACTGAAGCTCCCCCGCGGCATTTAGCAAGGCGATGTGGGTCTTCGTACCGCCGCCGTCAACGCCGAGATAGAGCGCATGCGGCGGAGGTTTCGCGGTTCGTCGTTTGGCCGGTGACGCCATAGGGGAATAAAATCATCGGACAGAAACGCCTACAGTGTCCGCGAAGCTTGACATATAATCAAATTTAACAGATTTTATGTTATCAATAAGTATGTGTGATACGGCGTTTTCGGCCGTTCGAATCGGTTCTACAAATTAGGTCCTGCAGCTCCGCAGCTTTCATATGGAGATAAGACAATTAAAAGCATTTCTTGCAATTGCCGAGGCAAAGACCTTTACGGCCGGTGCCCGGCGGGTCAATGTGACGCAGGCAGCGATCTCAATGCAGATACGCCAGCTTGAGGAAGAGGTCGGGCTGCCGCTCTTTACACGAACGCCGCGGCGAGTGATCCTGACTGAAGCGGGCGAGCATCTGCTCGAGCGTGCACGCAAGATACTCCGCGAGCACGACGCTGCGGTCGCCGAGATCGCAGAGATCGCCGGGAGCGAGCACGGCCGGCTGAGGATCGGCTCGGCCTCGGGAACTTTTGCGATGAACCAACTTCCGGTCATCCTGCAGGAAATAAGGCAAAAGTACCCGAACTCGGAGCTGACCGTAACCGCCGGGACGAGCTCGCGGCTGGTCGACCGCATTTTGCACGGCGAGATAGACACGGCCTTTGTTTCGCTTCCGGTCGATAACCTGAGCATCAGCACCGAGTCGCTTTTCTCGGACGAGATAGTCGCCGTCGCCTGGCCGGGGCATCCGCTAGCGAAGGAGAAATACATCTCGGCGGCAACGCTCGCGGGCGAGAACCTTATACTCGGCGAACGGGGCGGCAACACGCGGCGGATGATAGATGAATTCTTTGCCGCAGCGAACGTCCGGCCGAACATCACAATGGAGCTTTCACGCCAGGAAGCGATAAACCGGATGGTCGAGATCGGGATGGGCGTCGGGATTGCGGGTGTGAAATCGGTCGCGAAAGAGATAAAGGACGGGCGGCTGGTCTCGTGGTTCATTGAGGGTGCGGAGATCAAGTGGGAGCTCGGGCTCGCACGCCTGAGAGGCGGGCACTACTCGCCGATAGCGAAGGAATTTGTAAGGCTCTGCAAGGCGAGCTTCGCCGAGCGGGAGAAGGAACTGAAGGCGAATCGGTAGGTTTGGACGCGACGCGGAGAAGAGGAGACACGGAGAAGAGGGGAAAAGGAGACAGGATACACAGGATGAAAATGATGGAGAAAGTAGTTAAGCGGTCTTGGTTCGATCAGTTGTCATTATCCTGTCTATCCTGTGCATCCTGTTTGATTCTTTCTCTTCTTCTCTGCGTCTCTGCGGTTCAAGTCTATGCCCAGGGGTTGCCGGTGGCGGCTCCGGCTTCGGTCGGGATGAACGGGGCAAAGCTCGACCAGATCGACCAGATCGTTTTGGCCGACATTGCCGACAAGAAAATGCCGGGTGCGGTCGTGATAGTCGGGCGAAAGGGCAAGATCGTTTATCGGAAGGCGTTCGGCAACCGCTCGCTGGTGCCGACGGTCGAGCCGATGACGATCGATACGATCTTTGACGTCGCCTCGCTGACCAAGCCCGTCGCAACGGCGACCTCAATAATGATCCTCGTCGAGCAGGGCAAGCTCCGGCTCAGCGACACCATCGGCAAGTTCATTCCGGACATCGACGACCCCGAAGCGAAAAAGGTCACGATCCTGCAACTCCTAACGCACACGTCCGGCTATCGCCCCGATTTCGACCTCGGCGAAAAATGGACCGGCAGAGACGGCATGCTCGCGGCGTTGAAGAAGGAGAAGCTTCGCAACCCGCCGGGGACGAGGTTTGTTTATTCGGATATCGGGTTCATTGTGTTGGGGGAGATCATATTTCGAGTCGCAAATGATACAACTCCCGGCTATCTGTTTTACGGCCTTACAAATTTCGCGCCTCAAAAGGTCTTCGCACCGACTGGAATGAACTCAACAGGATTTGTAAGCCTGTTGATCGAGCCGATGGATGGCAGTATTACTCCAGCGATGCTTCTTCTTCGGTCACGGCCGCATCGCGGCAGTGAGGAAGCGAAACTCACGGATTTCGCTCCAACCGAGAACGTTCGAGGGCAAAGCGGCTATTTGGGCTCAACCTTTGAGGGCAAGCAGGAAGACGGGGATCGAATTCTTAGGGCGATGGTACACGATCCGACCGCGCTCAGAATGGGTGGTATTGCCGGGCATGCAGGACTATTCTCAACCGCTGATGATCTGGCTCGTTATTGTCAGATGCTGTTGAATGGCGGCATGATACCGGCGATGACCAGCGGACGAAGCACATCGGGAAAACCGCTCGTGTACGGACCTTGGCGGACACTATCAGCCCAGACAGTCGCGAGGATGACGCAGCCTTATGTTGTCAGCGAAGACGGGGCGACGCGTGGTCTGGGTTGGGATATGAACACGTCGTTCTCGTCGAACCGCGGCGAGTTTTTCCCGCTTGGGTCGTTTGGGCATACGGGGTTTACCGGGACTTCGCTGTGGATCGACCCAACGTCTGAGACGTTCGTCGTATTCCTTTCGAACCGAGTTCACCCCGACGGCAAGGGCGATGTTGTCGCAACACGTGCACGCGTCGCAACCATCGCCGCTTCCGCCATCGAAGACCTGCCGATCGAAGGATGGAAAGAGGCCGAGGCAAAATACAACGCAGCCGTGGCAGCCCAGATCCCTGCCTTTCGTGAAAAAGTTGAAGCAGCCAAGAAGGTTAAAGAACAGCTGACAGCTAATAGCTCACAGCTGTCAGCTGTACCAATAAATGCGACAGTATTGAACGGTATCGACATTCTTGAGAAGAACGGTTTTAAGGAACTCGAAGGCAAGCGGATCGGGCTGGTGACCAACCACACCGGACGAAACCTCGCAGGGAAATCGACGATCGATATACTCCACGAAGCAACGAATGTTGAGCTTGTTTCGATCTTCGCTCCGGAGCACGGCATTCGCGGCGAGCTTGATACCGAGAAGATCGACGACACCAAGGATGAGAAGACGGGCCTCGTCGTCTATTCGCTTTATAAGGATGGAATGCGGCGGCCGAAGCCGGAGCAGCTTGCCGGGCTGGACGCTATCGTTTACGACATACAAGACATCGGGGCGAGATTTTATACATACACGGCGACGCTCAAGAACGTGATGGAAGAAGCCGCGAAGGCGAAGATCCCGGTTTATGTGCTCGACCGGCCGAACCCGATAAACGGCGTCGATATCGAAGGGCCGCTTGCGACCGAGGACAAGCTCTCGTTCATCGCGGTACATACGATCCCGGTCCGCTATGGGCTAACGATCGGCGAACTCGGGCAGATGATGAACGCCGAGCGGAAGATCGGCGCCGACCTTCGCGTGATAAAGATGGAAGGCTGGCGGCGGTCGATGTGGTTCGACGAGACGGGGCAGACATGGGTCAACCCGAGCCCGAATATGCGTTCGCTGACGCAGGCGACGCTCTATCCCGGCATCGGGCTGATGGAAACGACGAACGTAAGTGTCGGCCGCGGCACGGACACCCCCTTCGAGCACGTAGGTGCACCGTGGCTTGACGGCCAGCGGCTTGCGAATTATCTTAACGGGCGAGGTTTGCCGGGTGTCAGGTTCGTGCCGGTTCGGTTCAAGCCGAATGCGTCCGTTTTTAAAGATGAGCAGCTCGGCGGAGTGAACTTTATAATTACCGATCGCGGACGGTTCAATTCCGTAAGGACCGGGATCGAACTCGCGGCCGCCATCCGCCTGCTTTACCCGAATGAGTGGCAGGCCGATCGCTACCTTCGGCTGCTTGTTAATCAGGATGTGCTTGACCGCCTAAAGGCCGGCGAGAAGCCCGAAGCGATCGAGGCATCTTGGAAAGCGAGCCTTGAGGATTTCAAGCGGCGTCGGGCATCGTATTTGCTTTACTGACGGTAAATCCCGGCTCGAATTTTCGGGCGGATTCACATTTTCGTAACAAAGCATTTGTTTTCAGCAAGTTGCGTGAACTTGTCGAATTTCGTGTAGCCATAGCAATAACGAAAATTTGGATAAAACTCCAAAAACGTAAATGATTCTTATGGCAAGCAATTCATATTTCTCTATTTTCGAAGCAAAAGGAAGGACTAAGATGAAAGCCAATAAACTCAGTTCAATGCTGTTCGCGCTTTCGCTCCTCTTTGGCGCGGCTACGGTCGCAACGGCTCAAGAGGTGACGGGCTCGATCGTCGGAAGCGTTCGCGATTCGGCCGGAGCGGCCGTCGCTGGGGCGACTGTGACGATCACGGACCCGAGCAAGAACAATATTGTCGTCCGCACGGTCTCGACCAATAGCAGCGGCGAGTTCTCGGTGCCGAACCTGACAATCAGCACATATGCCGTGACGGTCGAGGCCCCGAATTTCAAGAAACTCGTTAAGACCGATATCAAACTCGACGTCGGCCAGCGACGTTCGGTCGATGTCACGCTCGAAGCGGGCAACATCGATGAGGTCGTAACGGTCGAAGCAGACCCGATCGCAGTAGATCTTACGTCATCGACCAGCGGTACGGTCATCAGCGGCGACCAGGTCCGCGAACTCTCGATCAACAACCGCAACTTCACCCAGCTTGTGGCATTGGCGCCGGGCGTTTCTTCGGACCTTTCGGATCAGGTGTATGTCGGAACGACGAATCCCGACGGACAGGCGAATATTGTCCAGTTGTCCGTCAACGGAACGCGTTCAAGCCAGAACACGTTTACGGTTGACGGATCCGACATTACTGAGCGTGGTTCGAACCTGACCATCCAGGCTTATCCGAGCGTTGATTCGATCGGTGAGTTCCGGGTGCTTCGATCGCTTTACCCGGCAGAATCGGGCCGCAGCGGCGGCGGACAGGTGAATGTCGTTACCCGGAGCGGAACATCGAAGTTCCACGGCAGCGCGTTCGAATTCATCCGCAACGATGCTTTCAATGCAAACAACTTTTTGACGAATGCTTCGACAAATCCGCAGTTTGGAAGAAATGAGGACGGCAAAGCAAAGAGGGCACCGGTACGTTACAACAATTTTGGTTGGACGCTTGGCGGACCTGTTTACTTCTTTAATTTTGGTGAGAATGACGGTGGAATGTTTCGACGTTGGGACAAGACCTTTTTCTTCTTTTCACAGGAGTTTCGGCGTGACAATCGGTTCGCCCTTCCGAATTCGGTAACCGTCCCCGATGCGAATCTCAAGCGGGGAATTTTTCCCATTGACGTTTGTATAAATCGAAACAATGAACCAACAGAGAACTGTAATGTCGGCAACCCCGGACGCCTCCCGGCTGGTACTCCTATTCCAGCTAACATGATCAATCCGGCCGCCGCCGCATATATTAGGGACATTTACAATAACATTCCAAACCCTAACTCCGGGACGGCCGCCAATCCGTATTTGGCGAGTTTTTCGCTTCCGAATAGCTTTAAATTCCAGCAAGAGATCGTGAAGATCGATCATGCCTTCTCCGATACTCTTTCCGGATACTACCGTTACCAACGGGATTCGATACCGACGGTTGAAGGAAACTCCCTGTTCTCGAGCGGATCTGGTCTTCCGGATGTCTCAACGACATCAACCGACTCGCCGGGTCGAACACACACACTTCAGCTCACTTGGGCCATTTCCCCCAGGGTGATCATAGAGGGTCGGTATAACTATTCTTATGGGGCTATCTTGAGTAATAATATCGGATTGCTCTCGCTCGCTCGCTCGTCGATTCCCGTCGCACTCCCCTTCTCGAACGAACGTGATCGCGTTCCGACGTTGATCGGAAATGGCTTTACCGGCTTCACCAGTTTCGGGCCGTACGACAACTTTTCTGATAAGCATAACTACACCGGAAGTCTTACCTGGATCACCGGTAACCACACGCTTAAGTTTGGAAGCGTTTATTCATTGTATCGAAAGAATGAGAATGCACTGGCAGGCTTCAACGAGGGTCGATTCAGTGTATTTAACGCGAACTTAGCGTCTGGTGTAACCAGTAATACTTTAAATCAGAATCTTCAGCGTTGGGCTAATTTCCTTGTAGGAAACGTTGGGGCAAGCGGTTTCACCCAGTCACGTTTCGACTACACTGCAGATCTACGGCAGAAGGCTTTTGAAGCCTACGCACAGGATGAATGGAAGGTTTTCCGAAATCTATCCCTTTACATCGGGGTTCGCTATTCATTCTTTGGGTCGCCTTGGGATAAGAATGGTAGGCTGTCGAACTTCATGCCTGAACTCTGGACAGCGGCTGAGGCTCCGCAAGTTGGAGGAAACGGGAGCAGAGTTCCTGGTACGGGTAATAACTGCAACGGACTTATCGTAAATGCACAGAATTTTACGACCGGTCCGACAAGTTTCAATTGTCAGCCCGATGCGTCGCCTTTCGGCAAATTTATCATTGACGCGAAGAAAACTGATTTTGCTCCAAGATTCGGCGTTGTCTGGGATCCTTTTGGTAAGGGTAAAACTGCCATTAGAACCGGCTACGGTATCTATCATGAGCAGGTTCTGAATGGTACCCAGCTTCAAAACATAGGAGCTAATCCGCCCTATCAGGAAACCATCACTTCAGGTGCGAGCGCTAGACTCGATGCTCCGGCCGGAAACGTGGTTGGAGCTCCTGCTGTCCAGAGCCTTCGGGCGATACAAACTGATTTCCACACCCCGTACACACAGCACTGGTCATTCGACGTCCAGCATCAGTTGACAAGGAAAACCTTGGTTTCGGTCGGCTACTACGGATCGAAGGGTACTCATTTGATCGGCTTGACCGAATTGAACAGCATTGCCCCCGGGGTTGCTCTGAACTCGACTTGTATAAATGCCTTCAACCAATCGGTACCGTGTCAGACGCCGGGTTATGTTTTCCGGAACGCCGGAAGCAACACTGTAAACGTACCCAACAACCCGAACCGTAACTTAACAAATCCAGCTCAACAGACGACTGACATCTTAATACTGGATCAAATTCGTCCGTATCGCGGATTCCGGTCGATAGCGATCGTCCAACCACGTTACAACTCGAATTATCATAGTATGCAGGTTTCTGGAACACACCGTTTTTCGGGTGCCTCGCAGGTGAACGTGGCCTACACCTTTGCGAAGAACTTGACTGATAGTCAAAATGACCGTTCAGCGGCTCCGCAGAACACCTACGATACCAAGTCGGAGTATGCAAGGGCGGCTCTCGATCGGCGCCATGTACTTACAATTAACTACGTATATGAGCTTCCGTTCTATAGATCTCAGCGTGGGTTTGTTGGTAAGGTGCTGGGCGGGTGGCAGGCTTCCGGTATCATTACCTACAATACCGGATTGCCTTTCACGGTAGTTACTTCGAACTATGACCCGGCAGGTTCAGGAATCATCAATGCGAATCCGACAGCGCGTCCAAACCAGCTTTGTAATCCGAACTCCGGTTCACCGGAAAGGTTTGAGATATGGTTTAACACTGCGTGTTTCCAACTTAACCCTGGAATTACTGAGGCCACTAATGCGCCGAATGTCTTTGGGTCGGCTGCACGCGGTACCATTCACGGACCATCGACAAAGCGAGTTGACTTCACAATGTCGAAGAACCTTAGATTCAGTGAACGGTTCCGACTTCAGTTAAGGGCAGAGGTGTTCAACATATTCAATTGGACGAACTTCCGAGGATTCGTTTCAACCAACGTTACCAGTACTTCGTTCGGGCGAATTGGCAGCGTTCGCGACCCCCGTACAATGCAGTTCGGAGTGAAGTTTAACTTCTGATCCCAAATTCACGGTTCAGTGCTTGCCCGCGTTTGCTTTTTGGCGACGCGGGCATTTTTCTTTTGTAGAATCAACGTATGAATTCGGTACTGATCACGAACGCGGTCATCGCAGATAGCGGCAGCGAACGGCCCGATGGCTGGGTCCTGGTCGAGGAAGGGCGGATCGCCGCTGTCGGCCACGGTGAACTCGACGAAACGGCGATCGACGTTTTCGATGCCGCGGGGGGTACGCTTTTTCCCGGCTTTGTCGATGTTCATTGTCACGGGGCGGCCGGGGTTGACGTGAACGCGGCGGATGCCGATGGACTGATCGCGGTCGGCGCGTTTCTCGCAAAGAACGGCGTAACAGCTTGGCTCCCGACGCTCGTGCCGGATACGGACGAAAACTATGACAGGGTCATCGGCGAGATCGATCGTGTCATTAGGATGCAGGCGGGTGAGCCGATCGCACAGATCGCAGGCGTTCACTACGAAGGCGTCTTCGCCAATGAAAAGATGTGCGGTGCCCTGCGGCCGGAGTTTTTCAAGCGGTTCACAGGTTCGGAGGTCGCCGAATTGCCGCGGCTCGCGAACGGCGTTCATATAACGACGCTCGCTCCGGAGGTCGAGGGCGGCATCGAACTGGTGCGGGAATTGACGGCCGCGGGTTGGGTCGTCTCGATCGGGCATACTCGGGCGGATGTCGCGACGCTCGATGCCGCGTTCGAGGCAGGCGGCCGCCACCTGACTCATTTCTTCAACGCGATGACGGGCATTCACCACCGCGAGGTCGGCGTCGCCGGATGGGCATTGACCCGCGAGGACGTGACCTTTGACATCATCGCTGATGGCATCCACGTCGATCCGCGGATGGTCGAATTTGCGTGCCGTGCAAAGTCGCCCGAGCGGGTCTCGTTGATCTCAGATTCGGTCGCTCCAACCGGGCTTGGCGACGGGAGCTTCGAGCTTTGGGGCGAGAACATTTCGGTCACGAACGGCCGCACGCAGAACGAACGAGGAAGCATTGCCGGCTCGGTCATCACGATGCTTGATGCGGTTCGGATGGCCGCTTCGCTCGGTTTCTCGACTGGGGAGATCGCGATGATGGCCTCGCGAAATCCGGCTCGATTGATTGGTTTGCCCGGCCAATTCGGGCACATCACCGCGGGAACACGCGGCGATCTTGTTGTGCTCGATGCGGAGATGAATGTCGCAGCGGCATTTATAGCCGGGCGTCAGATCAAATAAAAAGGCCCCGGAACCTGAAGGCTCCGAGGCAATTATCCTTCGGCTGAAGGAGAGCTATTCTTGCGGTTTCGCTTCGCCGGCAGCCTTGCGGGCGGCACGACGCTCGGCACGCTTTGCTTCGCGTTCGGCGAGTTTCGCCTTTTGCTCGTCGGTCAGGATCGCCATGATCTGCGACTTGTCGGCCTCGTGCTGGGCCTTCATTTGTTCGCGGATCGGGGCCATTTCATTTTTGATCGAGGTCAGCGTCGCCTCATCGGCACCGTTCTGTTTTGCCTCGCGGAACTTCAACCGGTTTTTCTTCATTGCCTGACGGAGCGGTTCCATTGCCGGCTTTGAAGCCTCGCGGATCGCTTTCACCTGTTCCATTTGAGCATCTGTCAGGTCGAGCCCGCGAAGGTTAATTCCCATACCCTTGCCGCCGCGGTGCATCTTGTGCATTCCGTCCTTTTCCCAACGCTTCTTACCATCGGCGTGTTTGCCCGAACCGTCGCCCATCTGCGCGAACGCGAAGATCGCGCCGATGCCGAGAACGGCGATTCCGAGAATTGCTAAATTTACCTTTTTCATTTCTACTTCCTTTTTGTCCAAAACTTACGGCCCTATTTTGCCGCACTGAACCTTTGACGAAATTTCGTCCCTTGACGAATGTAAGGTTGCACTCCGGTTTGGTAAAGATTTGTAAACCTTGATGCGTAAGGGGTTAAATTGGCGTAGAATCGCAATTGGCGATGAGCAAGATCCTTATTATTGACGATGACGACGAGCTTTGCGAGCTGGTCAGCGAGTACCTCGGTGCCGAGGGCTTTGAGACCGAATGCGTTCATGACGGCGAGAGCGGCCTGAAGCGGGCTCTCTCTCACGAGCATGAGATGGTCGTGCTCGATGTGATGCTGCCGAAGATGGGCGGCTTTGATGTGCTGCGCAATCTTCGGAAGGAATCACAGCTCCCGGTGCTGATGCTGACGGCCCGCGGCGAAGAAACCGAACGCATCGTCGGCCTTGAGATCGGAGCCGATGATTATCTTCCTAAACCATTCAATCCGCGGGAGCTTCTTGCGCGTCTAAAAGCAGTGCTTCGCCGCACCTCGGGAGAATCTGCCGCCGGACTTCCGGAGAATATAAAGGTCGGTGATCTTGAGCTTTCGCCCGCCTCGCGTTCGGCCCGGCTCGATGGCGAGGAGCTTCCGTTGACTTCGGTAGAATTCGACCTGTTGGTGGCATTGATGCGCGAGGCCGGAAACGTGGTAAAGCGCGAGGACCTGAGCGAAAAAGTGCTCGAACGCGAGCTCTCGCCCTATGACCGCAGCCTTGATATGCACATCAGCAACATACGAAAAAAGCTTGGCCAGCGGGCCGACGGCAGCGACCGGATCAAGACGGTCCGGAGCGTCGGATATATTTACACAGTGGTATGAACCTCTTTTTCAAGATCTTTCTTTGGTTCCTGGCGGCGATCGCATTGATGGTCGGCGTCATCATGTTTTTGAACTGGACCATCCAGACCGAACCGGTCGTCAGCCGCTGGCAGGTCTCTATCCGTAACCAAACGGGCATTTATGCCGAAACCGCCGGGCAGATCTATGAACAGCAGGGAATGTCCGGTTTGCGTACTTTTCTTGATCGGCTCCGCACAGGTACGACCATCACGGAGATCGACATCGTTGGAAAAGACGGAAGCATTCTATTTGCCGACGTGGCAGACCTCTCGGGCTACCAACAGCTTGTCGGACAAACCTTTCAGAGCGGGGATGTTGAGCTGGAGCTGAACTCGCCGGACTCGGCGCTTGCCGCACGTAAGTTTCAAACCTCGTCCGGGACCGAATACGCGTTGATCGTCCGATGGACGCGGCCGCAGCCCATACCGGTCTTTGGCGAGACACGGCTGAGATACGCCCGTTGGATCGGGCTTTTCATAACGGCTTTGATCGTTTGCTACCTGCTTGCGTTGTATCTCACATCTCCGATACGAAAACTCCGCGAGGCGGCTCAGCGGCTTGCCGACGGCGAACTTGATACGCGCGTTGCCGACCGGGTCGGCCGCCGCGGTGATGAGCTTTCCGGGTTGGCCCGTGACTTTGACGTTATGGCAGAACGGATCGAGTCGCTCATCACATCGCAGAAGACGCTCTCGCGGGATATCTCACACGAACTTCGATCACCGCTCGCCCGACTGAATGTCGCACTTGAGATCGCAAAGAGCAAGGCGAACGACGCGACGCGGCCGAGCCTTGACCGAATCGAAACGGAGTCGAACCGGCTCAATGAGATGATCGGCCGATTGTTGACGCTCTCAAAACTCGAATCCGGCACGGACGACTTTGAGCGGGCGAATGTGAACCTGAGAAAGCTTGTTGAGCAAGTATCAGCCGATGCGGAATTTGAGGCCGCGGCCAAGGGGCGATCGGTCAAGGTCGTGAAGCTCGATGAGTGCAGCATGAAGGGAAGCGAGAGCCTTTTGCAGAGTGCGGTGGAGAACGTCCTTCGCAACGCCTTGAAATACACCAAACCCGAAACGGCGGTCGAGGTCGAGCTTGAAGCAACGAACGGCAGTGCCCGAATCGTCGTCCGTGACCAAGGCGGCGGAGTGCCGGAAGAACAGCTAAAGAACCTTTTTCGTCCGTTCTATCGGGTCGGCGAGGCGCGCGACCGCGGCAGCGGCGGAACGGGGCTCGGGCTTGCGATCACGGAACAGGCCGTTCACGCTCACGACGGCAGCGTCGCGGCAAGGAACGTGAACGGCGGCCTTGAGGTCGAGATCAAACTGCCCCTGAACGGCGGGCATCAATAAAGGACTTCACGCAAAGGGCGACGAATGCTCCGCAGAGAAGGGCCATCAGGATCAGCATCGCCGCGGCGAATGAGAACTTGAAGTTGCCGAGCGTTGAGAGAATGCGTCCCGCCGGAAGTAGAAAACCAAGAAGGCCAACGACCACGGCAACGTGCATTATGTGCTTTCGCAGGTTCTCTTTCGAGCTTGCTATGTGCCCGAGCACCATCAGGATCAAGCCGAAGATGGCCGGGATCAGGGCCGTAAAGCTCGCCGCTCCGGAATAGATACCGTAACCGTAACCGATGATCCCGAGAAGGATCAGAAGCCTACCGAAAAGAATCGCTGTAGCTGGCATATCTTTAATTCTATTTTTCTCTAACACAGGTACGCAACCGGCCGTCTTCTATTTCATAACGGGTAGAATGATCGCAGAACTTCGACTCCCGCCAAAATAGACACGATTGCTGACCTTTCGAAAATCCGACTGCGTACCCTGTTTATAGTTCGCCATGTATTGCTGAGGGTTGCGGGCGACGAGCGGGAACCACGTGCTTTGGATATGGACCATTATCCGATGGCCTTGTTTAAACGTGTGCGTAACGCCGGGCATCACGAACGATAGCCGCGTCGGTTGGTTCGGAACGAGCGGTTCGGGCTTTTCAAAGCTGTTGCGGAAGCGGGCCGGCATCGGCTCGCCGCGAAGCAGCATTTGGTAGCCGCCGGGTTGAAAGACCGACCATGCCGAGTTCTCCGGCGGGCGTTTGTCTGCCGGGAAGCGATAATAGTCCGGATGAACGTCTATCAGCTTGACGATGAAATCCGAGTCGGTTCCGCTCGATGAGATGAACAGCGAGGGCTTGATGTTTCCGGCGACCGTGATGTCGCGGTCAAGCGGCTCGGTCTGATATACAAGAACGTCCGGCCGGGTTGAGGCAAACCGCTGATCCTCCGTCATGTAGTCCCGTGGATAGTTTCGAGTGATCTTTTGCGTATAAGGAACGGGACGCATCGGGTCGGAGACGTATTCATCGTGGCCCGAGCTTTTTGGCTGCTCGAATGAAAGCCCGCCGTTGGGCATCAGGTAAAGAGATGTGTCCATTCCATTTTCAGGCTCATATGCGGCAAAGCTCCGCCATGTGTCGGCGCCCGTGTCGAAGGCGTTCACTTCCTTTATCTGGTCGATGCTGCCCTTGCCCTTTAGAAAGTGGTCAAAGAAGGGGATCTCGATATTCCGCCGATAATGGTCTCCGGTCTTTTCGGTAAAGTATGCAGTGCCAAGCCAATCGCCGTCGGCTCGCGACCAACCGCCGTGGTCCCACGGACCGACAACGAGCACGTTAAAGATGCCCGGATTCATCCGCTCGACATTCTCATAGACCTTAAGAGCACCGTAAAGATTTTCGTTGTCGTACCAGCCGCCGACCGTCATTACGGCACATTTTACGTTCTTAAGTTTGTAGAGAATATTGCGTTCCTTCCACCAGCTATCGTAATTTGGCCGGGCCATCATCTCGTCCCAGAACTTGATGCGAAAGCCTAGATTCTTTTCGTACTCATCAGCAACTTCCTTCAGCCCGCCGACCTGCAGAAAATAGTTATAGGCATCAACGACCTGCGGGCCCTTCCACTCTGTCAGGTAAGAGTTGTCCGAGACCGGACGCGGCCGCGGCTGGCCGAAATTGCTGAAAAATGCAAAGTTTTGGGCGAGGAACAAAGCTCCGTTGTGATGCATATCGTCGCCATTGAACCAGGCAGAAACGGGTGCCTGCGGCGAGCACGCCTTGAGCGCCGGGTGAGAATCGACCATCCCGGCCGAAACGTAGAAACCGGGATAAGAAATTCCGTAAGTTCCGACGCGGCCGTTATTGCCCTCAACGTTCTTGATCAGCCACTCGATCGTGTCGTAGGTATCGGTCGATTCGTCGATCTCGGTCGGCTTTGTATTCGCGATATCGGGCCGGGCATTCTCGAACTCGCCCTCGCTCATCCAGCGGCCGCGGACGTCTTGGTAAACGAAAATGTAGCCCTCGCGTGCGAAAAGCGGGTTTGGGCCAAGTGTTGCCCGAAATTCATCCGGACCATACGGCCGCACCGAATATGGGGTCCGGTTCAGAAGTATCGGGTACTTTTGCGAGCGATCCTTCGGTTCGTAGATCGACGTAAAGAGCTTCACACCGTCACGAACCGGCACCATCACCTCGCGTTTCGTGTAATTTGCCTTGATGTAAGCGGCAAGCTCCGCTTGCGGCTGCGGTGCTTGCGAAAACACGTCGCTGCCGCCGACAAGAAGAATCAGGACGAGCAGGAAGTAATATGGTGATCTCATTGTCTCTCCTGTGACCGAAGTTCCTCGATCATCGCGGCAATATCGCTGCGGAGCCTTTCAGTAATTCGGTCGTATTTTGTGCTTTCGTCGTCTCCGTGTGTGGCGACGGTGCTCGGATAGATCGGTGTCCCGAAGCGGATCTTTACCTTGCCGGGGCGAATGCGCCAACTTCTTCGTGCCCAAACCTTGTGTAGCCCGTCAATGGCAACGGGGAGGATCGGCAGGTCGAGTTCGGCAGCAAGGATCGCCGCACCTTTTTTGAACTCGTGAAGATTGCCGTCAAAGGCACGCTCGCCCTCGGGATAGATGTTGAGGATCTTGCCGCGCTTAAGCCCAATGGCTCCGGCCTTCATCGCCCGCATAAGCTGTGTGTCCTGGTCGATCGGGACCACGCGGAGCATCTTCGCGACAAAGCCCATCACCCTGCCCTCAAAAAACATCTTTGCTCCGACGTGGAAAAAGTTGCGAAAAACGGCCCACGGATAGGTAGTGCAAAGAACGAACGGGTCGAGGAAGCTCTGGTGATTTGGGCAGATCAAAAAGGGCCGCACATTACCGCCCTCGGCAAAGGCGACCGCTTTCAGGTTCTCCTGCCCGCTTACCTCGAGCAGCATAAAGGGCTTGCAAAACAGCAGCCCAAAGCTCTTCATCACCGTAAACGAGAATGCCTCAAAGACCGGCCGATGCTTCAGCACGACATCCATTTCCGGAAGGTCATCCGCTGTACGAACTATCTTTGACCAATTCAGTTCGGCGGTTGGTACAAGAGCATCGCCACCCTCGGTGCCGAGTCCTTTTCCGATGTCAGTTGCGCTGACCAGATTCACAGCATCGCGGACAGTCAGTGTTGCCGCGGCCTGCTCGGCGGTGAATTCGGTTTCAAAGGCCTCTTCGAGCGCCGCGATGACCTCGGCCCGGGCAAGCGAATCGAGCCCAAGATCGATCTCGAGGTTCATGTCGGGATGCGTCGGCTCGGCGTCCTTCGAGTTTTGCCGAATGGCACCGGTGACGATCTTTGCGGCGGGCGTTGCGAGGAATGCCGTGTCATCGGCGGTCGCGACCCAAGCTTTTTTCTCGGGTAATCCCTCGGTTATCAGCCCCGACTCGATCTCCTTCTTGAGCTGAAAGCGTTTTATCTTGCGTGTCGCAGTGCGCGGCAGCGGCTCGGCCCGGACGATATATTCGCGGACGCGTTGATATTCGGGCAGTTCGCGGCCGAGATTGTCGAGTGAATAGCGGATCGCCTCCTTTGAATTCGGCAGCTTTACTTGCTTCAGGTATTCGAAATCCGGAATGACGACCGCAACGAGCTTTTCGGCACCGGCTCGGCCCTCGGCGGCATCGGCAACGCCGATTATCGCAAGTTCTTCGACTTCGGGAGCTTTCAAATAATGAACCTCGAGGTCTTCCGGGTGGACGTTCTTACCGGAGGGCAGAACAATGACGTCCTTTGCCCGACCGACGATGAAGAGGTGCCCGTCGCGGTCAAATTTTCCTAGGTCGCCGGAGCGGAACCAGCCGTCCTCGGTAAATGCATCGGCGGTTGCGGTCGGATTTCTGTAGTATCCGGAGAAGACCATCCCGCCGCGGATGAGCACCTCGCCGACGCCGTCGGCATCCGGACTGTCGATCTTAACTTCGGCACCTGCGAGCGGCTTTCCGACCGAACCGACGCGGTTGTCGTCAACATAGGTCCCGGTCGCGGCACCGCTCGTTTCGGTCAGGCCGTAGCCTTGGAGAATAGTGAAACCGAGCTTGTGAAAATCGCGGGCGACGTCCTCATCGAAACGCGAACCGGCTGAGATGGCGATCCTCAGGTCTCCGCCGAATGATTCATGGACCTTGCCGAAAAATTTCCTTCCGAGATTGACGCCAACCGTATCGCGAAGCGAGCCGTTAGCTGCAAGCATCGAGCGGAAAAGCACCTGTACTGCCTTTGGCTTTGCCTCGACGGCGTCGAAGATCTTTTTGTGAAAGAGGTACCAGAGCCGGGGGACGGTCGTCAGGATCGTCGGCTTGAACTCCTTCATCGCGTTGCTGAGTTCGGCGGGCGAGAGTTCCTTTAGGTAACCGACCTCGCAGCCGTAGGTGGTTGCGACCCAAAGATTGACTATCTGAAGGTAAGCGTGAAAGAGAGGCAGCAGGCTAAGTATGCGTTCCCTATCGGTCAGCTCGAGGATGTTATTGATACCGTCGAGTTCGGCAACGATGTTGCCATGTGTGAGCGGAACGCCTTTCGGGGTTCCGGTCGTGCCGCTAGTGTAAATAAGCAGGGCGATGTCGTCGCCGGCGGCTCGTGGCATCTCGGCGGCAAAGCTCTCGGGAAAATCGGTCGCGGCCCAATCGGAAAAGGGCTGAAATCCATTCGAGCTTATGGCACCGTCGCCGTTGGTCTGCCAGACGACGGCCGGGATATGCCGCCCGAGCTTTTCCTCGATCTGCTTGAAGCGGTCAACCTGTTCGGAATCGATAAAGGCGAGCTTTGCCTCGGAATTCTCGAGGAAATTCGTCACCGTTTCGACCTCGCCGTGCGGATCGACCGGAACGCAGACCGAACCACGATAAAGCGTTGCGAGATAGGCAACGGCCCACGAAGGGTGATTCTCACCCATTACGACAACGCGGTCGCCAAACTCGACGTTCTCTTGCTCGATGCGGTATGCAACCGAGCGGATCATTCTTAACGACTCGCCAAAAGTATAGACGTGCGAATCATCGCCGACGATCCGCATCGCCGTGTGACCGCTTCGCGATTCGAATGAACGGACGAGCCTTTCGAGGTATGACCCTGTCATAGAAAGCCGTGTGAACAAAGTATTAAAAACTTTGAGTTAGGATAACAGGAAACTCGAAATTGGCAATCTGCGAGGCAGGTTGCTAATGCATTGGGACGCGGAGCAACAAGGCGGCGGGGACGACCTCGTATGTTGCTGGAAGGCGGCCGGGTAGTTCGCCATCTACCTCGATCTGCACGATATCGCCGTCGTTGAACGGCCGTGCGGTGACGCTGCGGGCGAGTTTGCTTTTGACCTCGGGAAGCTCCAGGTGCGAGCCCATGTAAAGAGTGTAGGCGTTGAGAATGATCTTGGCGGTGTTGATGTCGCCGACGTTGACGACGTCAAGGTAGCCATCGGCCAGCTTTGCATCGGGGGCGATCATCATTCCGCCGCCGAAGTAGCGGGCGTTCGCGATGCAGAAATTGACGGTCGAGAGCGGCGATTCCTCGCCGTCGTCGATCTGGATATGAACGCGTGTCGTTCCAAGCCCGACGACCTCCTGCATCGTCGATAGGGCGAAACTCGCCCGTCCGCGAACCGTATCAAGCGGCAGCCAATCGAGCGATGTCGAGCCTTTGACGCGCTCGATGATCGATGCGGCAAGGCCGAAGCTTGTTACGTTCAGAAAATATCGCTCGGCGGGTTCTCCGTCATTATCGATAAAAGAAACGCGGCCGACGTCTATCTTCCGTGTTTCGCCTTCACGGAGTGCACGGGCGATCTCACGCGGCTCGGTCGGAAGGCCAATGGTCCGGCGAAAGTCGCCGCCCGTCCCCGAAGGAAAAATGCCGAGTTCGCAATCCTTCCCGGAAAGCAGAATGCCGTTGGCAACCTCGTTGATCGTACCGTCGCCGCCGCAGGCGATGATGAATCGAGTGCCTTCTTCTGCATGACGGCGGGCGAGTGAAATGGCATCGCCCGGGCCTTTGGTAAACGCGACACGGAACGGCCCGAAGTGGGCTCGGAGGTCTGAGGCGATAGCAGTCCACTTCCCGCGGGTCGAGCCGGCCGCAGACTTTGGGTTTACGATGACAAGAGGAAGCATCGGTTATTTGAAAAACGCGGACCGATGTTCGCGGGTATATTCGGCGATCTGCTTTACTGTTTTGAACTCAGCGAGCTTGTAGTTAGCGTCGATGTTTGTCGTAAAGCCGCGGCCGTCATTGGCATAGACCATATTCTCGTAGTATTCGCCCGATTTGCCCGAGCATTTGGCGACGATCGCGGCATCGACCTTTTGATCCTCGTTGAGGTCCTGAAAGCCGACCGCTTCGACCCAGCAGCCGAAATTGACGCCGTTGAACTGGTCGGGGAATTCAGCTATCCGGCGGTTGCCGCGATAGATGGCAAACTCGGATTCGAGCGGCGGATCGTCATATTCGGGATTGTGCATCGTTATAAAGCACGTGCCCTTGAAGGGTTCGAACTCGATGGCAAAGGTCTGTTCGCGGATGATATCCGTATCACCGGTATTCGTCTCAAAACATAGCTCGCGGGCAGCCTTTGAACCGAGGGCGTTCGGAGCCATTCGGGCATCGGCCTCTGCCGGAGGCTCGGAGCGGACCGTGGCTTCGGGGGCTGCGTTGGCGGCGGAATTCGCCGCTGCCGGAGCGCGATTCTCAGCGAGATTCAGGCTTCCGCAACCCGTAAAGAACAAAGCTGCAAAGATGGCGATATAAAAACTCGATCTCATAAGACGGCGTAATTATCGGACTTCGGCGGCGGGCAAGTCAATCTCGCGAAAGAACGAAGGCCGCTCCGGGATGAACGGAACGGCCGCAAGAATGCTCTCGGTCGCCGGGTCATTGCGCCGCCGGTGGCTGTTCGGGTGGCTTGGCCGGATTCTTGACCGCAGGGGTCACCGACTTCTCTTTCGGTTCGCCGTTCTGCTCAATGCCAAGCTGGGCAAGTATCTCCGGCCAACTGAGCCCGAGGGCCTGTAGCTGCTGGAGCAGTGAGAAGATCACGGTCGGCCCGGTCTGAGCGAAGCGATTGATGCCGCTCTCGCCATTGCCGTTTCCGCCCTGGTCGATCATAACGATCTTGTCGATCTTGCCGAGCGGCTCGGAAACGGCCTGGAAGACCGGCGCCGAAGATTCGATGATGGCCGGCAGTTTCTCGAGAATGGTCTGCAGCCGGGCGGCGTCATTGAACTCCCGCCAAGCAGCGGCCTTTTCTTTGATAGCAGCGGCCTCGGCAAGTCCCTGAGCCTCGATGGCTTTGGCCTCGGCAAGGCCCTTCGCCTGAAGCTTTTCGGCCTCGGCAAGGCCGACCGCCCGGATCTTTTCGGCCTCTGCCTTACCTTCGGCAGAGATCGCGGCGGCACGGCCCTGGCCTTCGCGTTCGAGCTTTTGGGCCTCTGCTTCGGCGGTGGCTATCTGCGCCTGCTTGCGGCCTTCGGCCTCAAGAATGGCCGATTCCTGCAAGCCCTGGGCACGAAGGACGGACGCCCTTCGTTCGGCTTCGGCCTGTTTAACGACGGTAGCTTCGAGTTCCTTCTCCTTCCTGAGGACCTCTTGTTCCTGAACCGAGATCATTTCCTGTGTCCGGACCTTTTCGACGCGAACCTCTTCGGCCGTAACCTGCTGCTGTGCTTTTGCTTCGGCGAGCGGCCCGGCCTGATTTGCCTTTGCCCGCTCAGCTTCGATCTCGGCCTGGACCTGGGCTTTCTGGATCTCGGTTTCGCGTTGCGACTGAGCGATCTGTGCCTCGGTCTCAAGCCGAACCTTTTCGCCTTCCTGCAAGGCAAGCGAGGCCTTGATCTTCGAATCGCGGCTGGCTTCGGCCTGGCCGATCTCAGCATCGCGTTTTACTTCTGCGGTTCTTCGCTTACCGAGAGCATCGAGGTAGCCTTCGTCGTCGGAAATTTCCTGAATTGTCAGAGCATCGAGCCCGATGCCCATCTTTTCGAGGTCGCCGGCGGCCTCGGTCGTCAACTTTTGGGCGAAGCTCTGGCGGTCGTTATTGATCTCCTCAACGGTAAGTGTGCCGAGGATGGCTCGAAGGTGGCCTTCGAGCGTCTGGAAAACGAGACGGTGAAACTGCTCCTGCGGCATTCCGAGAAAGCGCTCGGCTGCGGCCCTGAGAGAGGTGTCATCGCCTTTTATCTTTACGTTCGCGACCGCTTTTACCGAAACCGGTACGCCCTGAACCGTGTATGCCCGCGAGGTGGCGAGCGGAACTGTGATGACATTAAGGTCAAGATATTCGACCTTTTCAAGAAACGGGAAGACAAGCGTCGCACCGCCGCGGACGAGACGATACCCAACGACGGAGCCATCGGCAAGTTTTCGCTTACGGCCGGAGATAACTGCGGCCCGGTTCGGCGAGACCTTGATGTAATTTCGGCTGATCAGCATTATCGCGATCAGCATTCCAATTACTACGACAAGTATGACGATAGGGATGATCAGGTTTGAAAGTTCGAACATTGGGCTTCCTCTTACCTACTGGCTAATTTGTTCCTTCCGGCGCAACGATCACCGAATCGCCGGCAATCGATTTAATGGTTACGAGCGACCCGGCGGCGATCTCGGCATCGGCCGAGGCTCGGGCGAGCCGCTCGACGCGTTCATCGCCGACACGGGCGGTTATTTGCCCGACCGAGCCGGGCTTGATGGCGACCGTCACCTGAGCCGTTTTGCCGATAAGGGCATCGTCCGTCACGGTCGAAGATGCTTGCTGGCCGACCAGAAACCTTCCGAAGGCAGAAACGACACCCCCGAAAACGAGCCCGCCAAGAAGTCCGGCAAGCGAACTCGCGACCGCTCCGTAGCCGCTCCATGCTGCGATGGTCCCGAAGCCGCCAAAAGCGGTAATGAAAACAGCGATCACGCGGCTATCAAAAAGCCCGAAATCCGTGCCTTCGCCGCCAAGGTCCGTCTCGCCGCCGAACATCTCAAAGATGTCGCCCAAAATGAGCGAAGCAAGCAAAAAGACGAACCCAACGCCGCCGATGATCGCGAAAAGCGTGATCAGATTGATACTTGTAAGAAAGTCCATTTGGGCTGTTCCCTGAATTTATGCGGTTCGTGGTTGGACGTATGATACACCGAAAATCGAATTTCTAGGTAGGAAAATCGACAATACATTAAAATGTTGGCTTCCGAAACGCAGATGCCAAACCTCCCCGATCTCTGCGAAAATCTCAGCGGTCTCTGCGTTTGGTTCCTTTAAACGCTGAGCTCACAGAGATTTACGCGGAGATCGCTGAGCCTGGATCGCTTGGGTTCGTCGAATACGGCTCGCCTCCTTACTGCATTTCAGATAACCTTCAGCATCGTTAGCGGTCTGTGTGTTGAAGGCGGGAATGCCTATTTGTTCTCTAGTATCTGGACGAACTTTTTAGCGGCGAGGCTTAGCGTTCGGTCGGTTCGGTAAAGCACGCCGACGGGTCGGACCCATTCTTTTTCCGAGAGTTCGATCACGGCAAGCGTGCCGAGCCGCTGCTCGTCAAGCACGGATGGGAGCGGCATTATTGCGATGCCGAAACCGACCTCGACGGCACGTTTAATGGTCTCGATGTTGTCGAATTCTGCTATCTTAGTGACCTCAACGCCCTTTGCTTTCAATATCTTGTCGATTGCCTTGCGGGTCGGAGTATCGCGTTCGAAGTGGACAAAGTCCTGCCCGGCTAGGTCCTTGGCCTTGAGCGATGACCGTTTGGCGAATTTGTGATCGGGCGGACAGATGACAACGAGTTTGTTTGGCGGCATCTGGACGATCTTGAGGCCGCGTTTCGGCTCTGGAAATGCGATCACGCCGAGTTCGGCGTTCCCATTCAGGACATCGCGGACGACCTTCGTAGTGCGGGAATATTCGAGGTCGATACGAGCGGCCGGGAATTTTGACATATATTCGCCGACCTTCGAGGGCATTTCGTGCAGCCCAACGCTGTAAACACACGAGACCTTAACGGTACCGCCGATCTTGCCGACAACGCCGCGGAGACTTTCCTGAAGCTGGTCGTAGGCATCGAGAACGGTCCGGGCCTCGCGATAGAAAACCTCGCCTGCTCCGGTCAACCGCACCTCACGCCGGCCGCGTACACGTTCTAACAACTGGCGGTTGAAACGCTCCTCAAGTGCCTTGATCTGCTGGCTGACCGCTGACTGCGTCACAAAATTGCGTTCGGCGGCGAGAGAAAAGCTCTGCAGATCGACCAGGTCGCAAAATATCTTCAATGATTCGATATGCATGGTTCTGATTAAGAATGCTTAAGTAACCGTTCATGCGAATTCATCTTCGCTTATATCTATGGTAGCTATATTCGCCTGTATTCTTAAATCCGTTGCGGCACAATTGCCGAAAAACGAAGATGAACGTAAAATTCTGAAGTCGAAGAATTTAATGTCGAAATCCAACGGGTAACTAAATGGCTGTAACATATAGCAGGAACTTCCTATTGCGAAAACTCCATCAGCTTACGGGGATCGTGCCGCTAGGGCTTTTCTTTTTCGCCCATATGTTCACTAACGCAAAGGCGATGAACGGCGAAAAGGTATTTGAAAAAGCCGTACAGGAGATCCACGATCTGCCGTTTCTGCTTTTTATTGAGATCTTCGGGATATTTCTCCCGCTCGCGTTCCACTCTATCTACGGCATCATCATCTCGTCCGAGGCTCGACCGAATGTGATGAGCTACAATTACGGGCGCAATTGGTTCTATCTATTTCAGCGGATAACCGGTGTTTTCCTTTTCTTCTTTATCATTTTCCATCTGCTGCATTACAGATTCGGCCTGGTGCCGGGCCTGACGGACATTGCTGTTGCCGGAAATGCGGTCGGTTCGTTCCAGATCGTTGCTAATGATCTTGCTATTCCCTGGGTGCTCGCCATTTACATTCTCGGGGTCGCGGCGACCGCCTGGCATCTCGCCTATGGCTTTTGGCTGTTCGCGGTCGATTGGGGAATCCTGATCGGGACGAACGCACAGAGGTATGCCCTATACGGTTGTGCGGCACTGGCATTTGGTCTGTTTGCGGTCGGGACGAACGCGGCTTTCTCGTTCCTGAGGCCCTGTGGATTGTTGCCTGCGGCTCTGTGTGAGCAACCTGTAAAGGCGAGCTCCTCGGCTCCGAAAAGCGTATAGCGAAATTCGATGAAATGGCGTCCGCGATTTAGGACGCAAATTGAAAGTTATGTCATCAAACGGGATCAAAATAGCTATCGTTGGCGGCGGCCTTGCGGGCCTGGCCGCAGCGATGAAGATCGCCGAAGCTGGCCACGAGGTCGACCTTATTTCGGTCGTGCCGGTCAAGCGGTCACACTCGGTCTGTGCTCAGGGCGGCATCAACGGGGCGGTAAACACAAAGGGCGAGGGCGATTCGCCGGCCAAGCATCTTGACGATACGGTCTATGGCGGCGACTTTTTGGCCAATCAGCCGCCGGTGCAGCGGATGTGCGACATGGCTCCGGAGATAATTTATCTCTTCGACCGAATGGGTGTGCCGTTCTCGCGAACGAAGGAGGGCCTGCTCGATTTCCGTCGGTTCGGAGGAACGCTTCACCACCGGACGGCATTTGCCGGGGCATCGACCGGTCAGCAATTGCTTTACGCGCTCGATGAGCAGGTTCGCAAGTTCGAAGTGACGGGCAAGGTCCGCAAATACGAGGGCTGGGAGATGCTCTCGCTCGTGATGGACGACCATCAGGTCTGCCGCGGCCTGATCGCAATGAACCTCCAAACGCTGGAACTAAAAGCGTTCAAGGCCGATGCGGTGATCATGGCGACCGGCGGGCCAGGGCTCGTTTTCGGCAAATCGACCAACTCACAGACCTGTACGGGGTCGGCCGTTTCGGCGGCATATCAACAAGGGGCACGCTACGCGAATGGCGAGTTCATTCAGGTTCACCCGACGTCGATCCCGGGCGAGGACAAGCTGCGGCTGATGTCCGAGTCGGCCCGCGGCGAGGGCGGCCGCGTTTGGGTGCCGCGAGATCCGGGCGACAAGCGGAAGCCGCAGGACATCCCGATGGCCGAACGCTGGTATTTCCTCGAAGAAAAATATCCGGCATACGGCAACCTTGTGCCGCGTGACATCGCGACCCGCGAGATCTTTCAGGTGTGTCTGGATGGCTTCGGCGTTGCGGGCGAGAATCAGGTCTATCTTGACCTGACGCACGTGCCGGCCGAGACGCTGACGCGAAAGCTCGGGGCGATCCTTGAGATCTATGAGATGTTCGTCGGCGACGATCCGCGGTATGTTCCGATGCGGATATTTCCGGGCGTTCATTACTCGATGGGCGGCCTTTGGGTCGATTTCGAACAGCGGACAAACGTTCCCGGATTGCTGGCAGCGGGCGAGTGCGATTACTCCATTCACGGCGCAAACCGGCTCGGGGCAAATTCGCTCGTTTCGTGTGTATACGGCGGTTTCGTCGCGGCCCCGGCGGCGATCGAATACGCAAAGAATGTCGAACGCGGCGAGACGGAGACGAATGGCATCTACGATGCAGAACTCAAGCGGCAGCAGGAGATCAACGACTCGATAATCAAGAGCGAGGGCGGCGAGAACCAGTACAAACTGCACGAAGAAATGGGCAAGTGGATGACGGACAATGTGACGGTTGTCCGCTACAATGACAAGCTCAAGGCAACGGATGAAAAATTGATCGAGCTGCAGGATCGCTTGAAGCGGATCTCTATCAACGACTCGAACCTTTGGGCGACGCAGGCAGTTCCGCACGCCCGTCAGCTTAAGAATATGCTCGAGCTTGCCCGCGTCATCACGCTTGGTGCTCTTAACCGCAACGAATCACGCGGAGCCCATTACAAGCCGGAATTTCCGGACCGCAATGACGAGGAGTATATGAAGACCACCATCGCCGAATACTCGGCAGAGGAGCCGGTCTTCAGCTACGAGCCGATCGACGTCTCGCTCGTCGAGCCGCGAAAGCGGGATTATAGTAAAGGCAAATCAGCCTCGAAGTAGGAGGTGCCAGATGTTTCGAAGATTGGTCGTCCCACTGCTTTTATTGTCGTTAGTTTCCTTTGCGCCGGCTCAATCCGAACCGGGAAAGCAGGTAGCGGCGATAAGACATCAGTTGCCGGAGTTTAGGGATATCTCCGTTTGGAAGGGCAGGGCGGGACTTGCTCGCTTCAGTCCGCGTGGAACCTTTCTGGCGGTGAGCGGCAAGACGGCCGACGTGGCTATCTACAATTCTGCTACTGGCGAGCTTGTCACCAAGATCGACGGAAAAGGCTTTACCGCTTTTTCATTTAGCCCGGATGAAAAGCACGTGATCGCACAGAACAGGGCCGATGGTTCGATGACCGTTTATGAGATCGAGTCCGGTGCTCATGTTCGCGATATTCGCGGATTAGGAAAGGTCAGCAACATGAGCAAGTTGTTGGGCGGTGCCGGCATCATCAATGAGCTGAACGGTATCTTTCCTGTGATCGTTCTCGAAATGGGAAATGTACCGGCAACGAGGGATTGGAAGTATCTGCTCGTCAACAAAAATGACCGCGAGTTCGAGATCGTCGATTTTGTTAGCGGCGAACATCGTTACGACATAAAGCATGCCAATTTCAACTCTGGATGGGAGGCGGCCAAATTGACTTTGGCTATACTGGGCGGAGTATCCGGGGCTGGGACGGCGGGTTATCTGATGCTTGGTTCGATCTCTAATCCGCAGTTCAGTGCCAATGGGCGGTACCTTCTCATCGCTAGCGGGAACAAGAAGCCGACCCTTTGGAAAATGGAAGACGGTTCGATGGTCTCGAAATTCGACTCTGACTCGCGGATCTTTTACAGCAAGTTCAGCCCGGATGAGACGATGGTGGCTACGTCGGATTTTGACGGCATCACCCGGATATGGAAAACGGAGAACGGTGAACTGGTAACGTCCATTGGTTCGAAAAAAGACGAAGGTGTGATCGCTGGCTGGAGCACCGACAGCAAAAAGGTTTTCGTGAACCCAACGGGAAAGGGAGACCTTGCAGCCTATGATGCGTTGACGGGCGAGAAACTATACGATTTTGCAGGTTCTGCCTCGCAGGGGGCGATCTTTAGCGATGATCAAAGCCTTGTGTTCACGACACCACACAAGAACAAGCGAGTTCTTTTTCAAGTTTGGGAAACCGCGACCGGAAAGCTCCTTGCGACCGTACCAAGAGAGAAAAAGCAAGACGCAGTGATCACGGTTAAATGGAATCCGAACAACAAACTGATCGCAACTGCTGATGGTTTTAAGAAGCCGGTTCATGTGTGGAACATTAACGGCGAATTGGTTCAGGTGCTCGAGAACTCGACCCCGCCGATGGAATTTAGCCAGGATGGAACCTTGCTGGCGACCGGAGGCGTAGTTCCGGGTCAAAAGAAGGCTGACAACGGCTATTTATGGGAATTCTATCTCGACCAGCCGGAGCGGCTTGCAAAAGTATTTCTTCAATATTGATGCGACTCCATTAACCGATCGCAATAGATCAAAATGAGTACAAACGGACATATCGAGAAGAAGCGGCTTGAGACGCCGCCGGCTAAGTTCAAGCTGAAGATCCAACGGCGTGAGAAAGAGGGTGCTCCCGTTACGTGGGACACGTTCGAATTGCCGTATCGGCGAAACTTGAATGTTATTTCCGCGCTAATGGAAGTGAGAAAGAACCCGGTAACTGCCGATGGCAGGGCGACGACGCCGCCGGTTTGGGACATGAGCTGCCTTGAGCAGGTCTGCGGCATCTGTACGATGGTGATCGACGGTCGCGTTCGGCAGTCCTGTTCGGCGCTGATCGACGACCTGCTGATCGCTTCTGGTTCGGATACGGTCACGCTCCAGCCGATGTCGAAGTTTCCGAACGTCCGCGACCTCAAGGTTGACCGGACGAAGATGTTCGATCATTTGAAGCAGGTCCACGCTTGGGTTGAACTCGATGGCAGCCACAGCCTCGGGCCCGGCCCGGCGATCTCGAACGAGGTTGCGCAGGAGCGGTATGCACTTTCGCGGTGCATGACCTGCGGTTGCTGTCTTGAGGCCTGCCCGCAGTACGGCGACGACAACTACATCGGCCCGCAGGCGATCGCACAGGCAAGGCTCTTCAATATGCATCCGGTCGGCAAGACCGATATGGACGAGCGGCTCAATGGGCTTATGGGCGAAGACGGCATCACCAACTGCGGCAACGCGCAGAACTGCGTCCAGGTCTGCCCGATGTCCGTTCCGCTGACAAAGGCCATATACGAAACGAACCGGGATATCACCGTTAACGCTCTCTTCGGTTGGCTGAAGAAGTAATCTTAGGGTAATTTCAGAACGAAGCGGCCGTTTTTATTGAACCGTAAGTATGTGCGCGTACTCAGGCACCTCGGTGCTGCCTATAAGGCCGCCGTCGCAATCGGCGACGAAGTCGGCTAATTTGTCCGGCCTGAGCGGCGTACTGAAAAGGTACCCTTGTCCCGAATCGCAGCCGAGCGTTCGCAAGGCCTTGACCTGATATTCGTGTTCGATTCCTTCGGCGACAACACCGAGATCGAGGTTACGTGCAAGGGCGATTATGGTCCGAACGATCTCAGTGTTCGATCCGTCCTCGCGAATCATCTGGACGAAAGACTTATCGATCTTGAGACGAGAAATAGGAAGCCGGACAAGATAGCTAAGGTTAGAGTACCCGGTTCCGAAATCGTCGATGTCGATCTCGACGCCGAGATCACGGAGTTGGGCGAGCATCGAGATTGCCCGGTCCTGGTGTTCAAAGAAGACCGACTCGGTAATTTCAAGCCGAAGATTTTCGGGCGAATATCCCGTTTGAGAAAGAATCAATTGGATGCGGCCGACGAGGCCGGTGCTCCGAAATTGCTGCGACGACAGGTTCACGTTCACCTTCGTATGGGCGTAGCGAGGGAACTTTCGGTGGATGTTTCGGATGACCGTGCAGGCCGACCGCAGTATGTTCTCGCCAAGCGTATCGATCCAGCCGATCTCCTCTGCAAGAGGTATGAATCGGGAGGGCGATATTTCGCCGAGTTCGGGATGCTGCCAGCGAGCGAGAGCTTCAAAGCCGGTCAATTCGCGGTCAGAGAGCGAGAAGAGCGGCTGGAAGCACACCTCGATCTTTCCCTCTTTGATCGCCTGCCTCAGATCGGTTTCGAGCTTGAGCGTTTCGCGGGCTTCTGCGTGCATCGAATCGTTAAAGATCTCGTACCGTGCCTTTCCGGATTTTTTCGCGTGGTACATCGCAGTATCGGCATCGCGCATCATGTCTTCGGCTCGCTCATGTCTTTCCGAAGCGTGGAGAATGCCGATACTGGCCGAACTGTAAACGACGTGTCCGCGAAGGTTGAAAGGGTTTGCAAGGCTTCGCTGGATCCGCTCGGCCATGCCCGCGATCTCGATGTCGTCATAACTCCCCTCGATCAGGACCGTGAACTCATCGCCGCCCAGCCTCGCGACCAGATCGCTCGGGCGTATTGAGTTCTTGAGGCGGTTGGAGATGCCTATCAGGAGTTGATCGCCCACGATATGACCAAGGCTGTCGTTAACGTATTTGAACCGGTCAAGAT
Source organism: Acidobacteriota bacterium (assembly GCA_019639135.1). Taxonomy (GTDB): domain Bacteria; phylum Acidobacteriota; class Blastocatellia; order Pyrinomonadales; family Pyrinomonadaceae; genus OLB17. The sequence continues at coordinate 8,753 of JAHBSL010000017.1, read as the reverse complement.
CGATGAACAAAACGCTTGTCCGGTGGTTTCGGATCTTGTGCGACCGTTCTAGAGCTTCGGTCAGCTTCTGGTGAAAACAGTTTCGGTTCGGCAGTCCGGTCAACTGGTCGTGTGTCGCGTCGTGGACGAGTTTTTCTTCGGCGATCTTGCGTGCCGTAATATTCTGCATCTGAAAGATGATCTCTCGGCTTTTCGAGGTACCGGCTGCAGCAAGCGACATACTCCAAAGCGTCCAGACCGTTTCGCCGCGGCTATTGCGGCACCGCTGTTCCATCTGATGAGATGCGATGGCCCCGGAAGCGACCATGCCCACACGGGAAAAGACCGTTGGCAGGTCCTCATCGAAGAAGATATTGCGGATCGAGCATTCCCGGAGCCCTGCCTCACTATAGCCGAGCATTTCGCAGAGAGCCCGATTGACCTTCAAAAGCTCTCCTCCAGGCTTCACGAGGGCAATACCGATCGGCGCATTATCAAAAGCACTTCGAAAGCGCTCCTCAGATTCTGTAAGTGCTTCCGATCGCTCTTCGATCATCTTTGCATATTCACGCGCCTTTTCGGCCTGCTCCGCGCTCATTTCTACGTTTCGTAGGTACATCCGATAGGTGAAATACACGAAGAGCAGGATCGGGAACGCAAGCAAAGCGACAACGAATCCCGCGTAATCGACCAATTGGACAAGCAGCCCAGCCCCCGCAGCCCCAACCACATAGGTCAGGAAACTCCAAAGATACTTGGATTCCCAGGTTTCTCGGAAGGACACTCCTTCTTTGAGCGAATCGTAGAGTGTCGCAAGAACGGTGTTGGCCGCAAACTGCGTAAGCACCATCAACGAGAGTGCAAGAAGAAAATCACGGAAGTAAGGTTCGTACCCATGAAGTTGGGGTTCGGAGTAAAGCCCCGCTAAGATGAGCACGCCGTAAACTGCGGCGGTCGAAATCGTCAAGGCGGCAGTATTGAAAAGAACGGTTCTGTATTTATTGCAGAATCGCAATGAAGAAAAGAACGTATCTACGGCCGAAAGGAGGATCGCGGCCTCACCGCCGAACATTAGCAAAGTCAGGTAAACAAAGATATCCGATACTGCGATGTACGACTTTATGGTCGGGATCCGGATCAGGACGCGAGAAGCGAACAGGATCGTGCAGCCTGCAAGTATAAGGAAACGTATATCGAGCGAGGCGAAGGGAAGTGTCGCGGCCGCATAGATGAAGATCACGGCTCCCGTCGTGATCGTTAAACCTAAGTAGTAATTGATCGCTTTCGATGAAGGGATCGGCTCGCGAGCGCTGTTGGGCATATAAAAACCACTTGTTCTACAGGCAGGGGAACAACTTGAAGATCTGAACTTCGAGGGAGGAATGCCGGGAAGGGATGAACCCAAATAAGAGTATAACCTAATCCCAAGCAAAAAATAAACAGGTTTTTACAGGAACAACGTGGTGCATTTTCCCGTGTTCCGGAGTCCTGCGTTCGCGAAACTGCGGTGTGCATGTTTTGCCTCAACGTTGCTCAGCAGGCACACGTACATTGCTCGGCCCAAAAGCTGCCGGCAAACCTCTGACAGGCAGGCTGCACCAACGCCGCGTCCCCGGAATCCCGGAGCGACATAAACGCCTTCGAGGTATATAACATCGGATGCTTCGGCGATGATGTCCGCTTTGAAGACGAGTTGATCACCATCGAAGACCACGAAAACGCGGCCTTGCTCGATACGACGTGCACACCGCTTGAGAAAGCCCTCGCGGTCACGGCTCATCGGGTCGATACCGGATTCGATAAAAGCGACCTCGGCCTGTGCCCTCGCGACCTGGTCCAGGTTCTCAGGACGAGCCTCGCGGAGATGCCATTCGCACTTCTGGACCGGGAACGGGAAATCCGTTTGGAACAGAAGTTCCGTGCATTTCAGCCGCGGAGTCATCTGCCCGATGGCGTATAGTTCAAAGAACCGCTCGGCTACGTCGTCATCGGACATTATCAAATTGATCGGTATCCGCGATTCGCGGGCCTTCAAAGCAAATGCTCGCAGTGAACGGTCTGACCGTGCCTCGATGAGCGTCGAATGGCCGATTAGGGCAACGCCTTCAAGCTCGCATTTCTCGTCAAAGTAGCCATAAAAGATGCCTCGGTTGAGTTCGCCTTCAATTCCGTTGTCGGCTATGAAGCTGCTCATTACTACCGTATGCACCGGCCGTTTCGCGAGAAATTCGGTGACCGCTTCGAGGTCGTCAGCGTTCAACGATCGGAGATTTGAAAGATCGTAAGCAATGCTCGCCGAGGCCGGTTCGATGATCGGATACACTTCTGGCGTTGCAGCAACATATGCGTTCAGCATGACGGTAATCCTCCTCCAATAGGTATTCTCGGTATCAGGTATTCTTAGTAAATGAGCACAGGCTCCATTCTTGGAGTACGGTCGCCGATAAGCACACCGTCTCCGATAAGAACACCATCTCCGATGAGGACACCATCTCCGATCAAAACGCCGTCTCCGATAAGCACGCCGTCTCCGACAAGCACACCGTCACCGACGAGCACACCGGAAGACATCAAAACAGTTCCAGAGCCGGAAGCGCCGCCGTTGCTGGTCATCACGTTCGTATTGAGCGAAAGTCCGCCGGAGTAATACGAGGTCGTGTTGAGGGCTAACAAACCCAATGAGTTCGTGATGCCGCTGTCCACCGTAAAACCCGGCCGGTAAACGACCTGGAATCGCGCAACGAGATTCGATCCGGTTATGAAGGAGTGACTCGTCGTGATCATCTGCGACCAAGGGAAGCTGCTTTCGCCGATGGTCGAAGATGTTACTGGCATCGACCACCCGGAAACCATTACCCAGGTTGCACGGGCGACTCCCGAATTGTAGTCAAGATCGTTGCGGAAACCGCCAACGAGACGCAGTGCACCTTCGAGGTTCAGCTGTCCGGCACCTTGCTCGAACATATCAGCACCGGCCAACGGCTGGGCGGTGTATTGCAGAATCATCCGAACCATTCCGGGAGTCAGGTTCGGGTTCGCCTGGAGCAGCACAGCAGCAGCACCGGCGACGATGGGGGCGGACATCGAAGTTCCGCTCTGGTACATCAGAGCGTCTGCGGCAGTCTCACCTGAAGCATTAGGAACGTCGAGTTCGGGGGCTGAGGAGGAGCGCAGGTTATTCGGTGCCCGATACGAGATCAACTGGTTGCCGGGGGCAACAAGGTCCGGCTTCATCACGTTATCGAAAACGCGCTGGCCGAGCGAATTGGTATAGAAACTGCGGGTCGGGCCGCGGGAGCTATAGGTCGTTACTCGGTCGTCCGAGCGGCTAACAGTGCCATAGCTGTTGCTTGCACCAACCGTGATGACCCACGGGCTGTTGCCCGGCGAGTGGATCGTTCCATAGAGCTTTCCGCCGATTGGCGCGCGGCCGAGATTACCGGCAGCTGCAACAACGACGATGCCGTTGTTCACAAGCTCTTTTACCTTGAGCCCGATCGGGTCGTTGGTATAAGTATCAATCGCAACCGTACCGAGGCTGAGATTGACCACGCGGATGTTGTACTGCGTGCGGTTCTGCAGGATCCAGTTCAGGCCATTCAGGAGCCACGAGGTTTGCCCGACACCGTTGTTGTTGAGAACCTTAACGCTGATGATATTCGCGTCGGGAGCTACGCCGCGATATGCGCCGTTGTTCCTCGACGAGTTGCCCGCGGCGAGTCCGGCAACGTGAGTTCCGTGGCCATAGGCATCGCCCGTGCCGTCGCCGGTAAAGTCAACGTTTGCTTTGATACGAGATTGTCCGTTGGCATTGCGCCAGCCTGTGTGGGCCGAGTAAATACCTGAATCGACGATGGCGATGCCGATACCGGTGCCGTTCAGGTTCATCGACTGTCCGCCGATCTGCTGAATCCGGCTGCCGGATGCGCCGATCGTATCCTCGATATGGCCGGTTCGAGCGGTCTTGCGGTCCGGCGAGATGTAGTTGATGAGTCCGCCCTTCGAAAGCTCTTCGAGCGAGCCGAGCGGGAGGTCAACAACGAGCGTGTCCGAATTGCCGATCCGGTCATGAACAAGTATCCCGTGGCGTTCGAACGTCTGGCGGAGCACCGGCGAATCGGCGTCTTTTGCCTGCATGATCGCGTTGATCCGCTTGTTCGCGGGCTGCGAAGCGATCATGTCGCGAAGATCGGCCGAGACGTTGTCGCCGCGATATTCATTTGGCGAGGCGGCTGAGGCATCGACTACGTTTGCCCCACCGGTCGAGGCGATCTCGATCACGTCAAAAACTTCGCTGAGTTCCGGGTGGGCGGTAATAAGTTCGGCGTAAACCGAAGCAGAGGCTCCGGCGATGAGCCGGACGTCACCTTCGGAAACGGCTTCCCAGAGCACGGATCTGAGCGATGATTCCTGAACAAATCCTTTGATGTTGTTGATGAAGAGGATCGACTCGCCTTCCTGTGCGGCGGCGTCTTCGATCACGGCGGTGAATCGCCGGGCCAGATCGGCCTGTGAGCTGGCATTCGAAAAGAGATTCGCTTCATCAAGCACGTTCACCGTCTTGCCCTTCAGCGAAGCTGGAACACTGCCTTTTGCGATGCGGATCGCAAGCTGCTCAACAACGGGACGCTGGGCGGTGTTGAGTTCGTCAATAAGAAGGATCTGGCGACCAGACTTACCAACTAACGCATTGATAAGGCCGATGGTCTCACGTTCAATGCTTAGGTCCTCCCGCAGGCTTCCTTGACGGCCAAGCTGCGTAAGGTCGAGGGTAAGTTCGGTGCCGGTCAAATTCCTTTCGGCATTGCCCGCCGCGGGTGCGGCGATCAATACAAGGACGTTCGAGAAGAGCAGCGAAGCGAGGGAAAATGCCCCGATGACTGCTTTGAACGATCCTTTGAAATTGTTATTGTTCTTCATTTCGTATAGCTCCTGCGATCCCCAGACTTGTAGAAAACACGGCATTTATTGCCGCCGTTTCTTATAACAAGGGGCATGCCACCAACCTAAATGAAGAAATAGAATGAGTTAAGGTGATAGGCGGGAGGGATTGATGCAATATACTCTTGCAGTTTGAATGAATTGCTCGGTCAGGTTGACCGAAAAAAAAGAACGCCCGAAGGCGTCCTTTAGAAAAAAGTAGTTTGATCGGCGTATCAAATCTGAAGAACGTCGATGAGTTCTTGTACGGATGCGGCCGATTTGTGAAGTGCGGCACGTTCTTCATTGGTCAGGTTGATCTCGATGATCTGTTCGACGCCGTTCTTGCCGAGCTTGACAGGAACGCCGACGAAGAGGTTCGATATTCCATATTCACCCTCGAGGAAGACCGCGCAGGGAAGGATCTTTTTCTTGTCTTTGAGTATCGCTTCGGCCATTTCGACCGCACCGAGTGACGGGGCGTAGAATGCCGAGCCGGTCTTGAGCAGGCCGACGATCTCTGCACCGCCGTTTGCCGTACGGTCAACGATGGCATCGATCTGTTCCTTCGGCAGAAGTTCGGTGATCGGGATTCCCGCACAGGTCGAATATCGCGGAAGCGGCACCATCGTGTCGCCGTGGCCGCCGAGGACGAACGCGGTGACGTTTTCGACCGAGACGTTCAGCGCCTCGGCGAGGAAGCAGCGCATACGGGCGGCATCAAGCACGCCGGCCATTCCCATAACGCGGTTCTTCGGGAAGCCCGAGCGGCGAAATGCGACCTGCGTCATTGCGTCGAGCGGGTTCGAGACGACGATGATGAATGCGTTCGGGCTGTATTTCGCCACCTGGTCGGTCACCTGCCCGACGATGTCCGAGTTCGTCTTCAATAGATCATCGCGGCTCATTCCGGGCTTGCGGGGAAGTCCGGCGGTGATGATGACGATGTCCGAATCCGCCGTTTCCTCGTAAGAATTTGCTCCGACGAGCTTTACGTCAAAGCCATCGATCGGAGCGGCTTGTGCCAGGTCAAGGGCCTTGCCCTGCGGCGTGCCCTCAACGATATCGACCAAAACGACGTCCGCAAGTTCCTTGCTCGCGATCCAATGTGCCGCCGTCGCACCGACATTTCCTGCTCCAACGACCGTTACCTTATTTCTTCCTGCCATTATCGAGTTTCTCCAAATAGTTGAATTTAAGCGTGTTTTGTTAAAGAAACTATTCTATGATGTGAAAAAACATCCCGCAAACGTGTCAGAGAAAGATTATGAGAAAAGCGGCTTTTAGGGCGGCGAGTTTGTGCCTCGCAGCGGTTTCTGTTTTCGTTGGCAACGCATTTCCACAGGACGCTTCGCCGAGTGTGTCCGGCAAGCGGGCCAAGCGGATCGTCATCCGCGGGGCGATGATGGTCGATGGCAGCGGCAAGCCGGCGGCCGGGCCGTATGACATCGTGGTCGAGAACGACCGCATCGCGCAGATCGCGGCGTTTGACCCCGTTGCGGCAAAGGAAGGGCGAGCGAGGCGGCCGGCCAAGGGCGATGTTGAGATCGACGCCGCGGGCAAGTACGTCCTGCCGGGGCTCATCAACCTCCACGGTCACACGCATGACGAACGCGGAGGCGTGCTGATGCCGGTCGAGTACGTGACAAAGCTCTGGCTCGCCTGCGGCATAACGACCGTTCGCGACGCCTGGGCGAACGCTAAGATCCTCGAGTACAGCCGACGCATAAATGCCGGAACCCTCGTCGGCCCGCGGATCTTTCCCTACGGCGGATTCCCGGCGCCGAACATCAACACGCCCGAGCAGGCCCGCCAACGCGTCCGTGACCTGAAGGCCGCCGGCTACGACGGCATCAAGCTTTACACCATCGACCGCGATCTGATGGCGGCGATGATGGACGAAGCGAAGGAGCAGGGAATGCGGGTGATGCACCACACCGGCGTCGAGGAGACCAACGCCTTGGACGACATAAAGTTCGGCACGACGACCATCGAGCATTGGTACGGCATTCCGGATGCGGCGATAATCGGCGGGCGGCAGAATTTCCCGTCGGACTATAACTACAACGACGAGGTTGACCGCTTTCGTTATGCCGGCAGGCTCTGGCGAGAGGCTAACCGCGAACGCCTTATGAAGGTGCTTGACGGGATGATCGAGGCGGGCGTCGCATGGAACCCGACGCTCGTCATCTACGAGGCTTCGCGAGACCTTCAGCGTGCCCAGACCAACCCGGCATTTGCCGAGTATCTCCATCCGGTGCTTGAGGACTTCTTCCGGCCAAATCCGGCCAACCACGGTTCTTATTTCATCGGCTGGTCCACGACCGATGAGACCTTCTGGAAAGAGAATTACCGGATCTGGATGGACGCCCTGCACGAGTTCGGCAAACGCGGCGGTATCATCGGCACCGGCGAGGACGCGGGTTTCATTTATCAGATCTACGGCTTTGGGCTGATCCGCGAGCTTGAGCTGCATCAGGAGGCGGGCTTTCATCCGCTGACGGTCGTCAAGCACGCGACGAGCAACGGAGCCCGGATACTCGGCAAGGAAAGCGAGCTCGGCCGCATCCGCGTTGGCTTTAAGGCGGACCTGATCGTCGTCAATGGCAACCCGCTTGAGAATTTCAAGGTGCTCTCGCCGCTCGGGGTCGAGGAGATCCGCGATGGCAAAGCAGTGAAGACCGGCGGTATCGAGTGGACGATCATGGACGGCATTCCGTACCACGCGCCGACGCTTGCCGCCGAGGTTCGCGAGCTGGTCGCCGTCGCCAAGCGAAACTCCGCCGCCAAATAGAAAAGCCCGGTGCGCTCTCCCCTTCACACCGGACTTCCCTAATTTGGCTTTGCGGAAAAACCGCTCCGCCAAGTTTTCGCTTTCTAGGATGCAACGCGTGTGCCAGCGAGTTGCAGCAAAATAAAGCTCCAGATTACGGGGCTTCCATCCGACTGAAGGGCCGCTCGGCTGCGGCCCTTTCGACATTTTCGGTTGCTGCCTATACGAAATCGGAAGTCGGGTCATTGCATGATCGGGTGGCCGCCGCCCTGGCTGTGGTCGGCGGTCTGCTGATACCTTCGGCGATCGTTATGGAAAAGCACGAGGTGCTCGCCCTCGAACCGGACGAGGTCAGAGACCCTCGCGTAGTCGCGTTCGTGCTCGGCGATGACGAACGCCATCGGGTTAAAGGCGATGACCATTCCCGCCGCGTAGATGAAGCCGCCTTGGTCATAATCCGTGCCGGCATACTGGGCCGCACCGACGGCGATGTCCGGCGAATACTTGCCCGCCGAGTCGCGTGTCCGGTCCGCCTTGCCGATAAAGACCGAGTAATCGCGGTGGCGCAGCCGGCGGCTGTAGCCGTTCTTCCGGGCGACGGCGAAGAGGTCGTCAAGGCCTTTATCGATCGCCGCCAGCATCTGAGCATTCGGCTGGCGGACGGCATAAACGTTTGCACCTTTTCGCGTTCGGACGGCGACCGTAAATCGGTCCTGCGTCACACGCTCGGCCTCGGCCAGCACCTGCCGGTTCTGGGCAATAACGCCGGCCGCTCCGGCAACCGCGATAAACGCAACCATCAAAATAAGCCTTTTCAACATAATCTCCCCCGCATCGATCATAACAATCGCTGTGCCAAATGCTGAGCCTGCCGAGCCGCCGCCGAAACTCCATCGGCTTGTTTCATTTCTTGCGGAGACCGCACGTTTCATGAAACAGAGTGAAAAACTGAAACAACGTGAAATTGTGAAACACGTGAAACGCCGTGGAGTTTTGAGTCTCGGTGTGTCGTCCTGAAAAAAGTTGACACAATTTGGAGGTAAGCCTGGTATAGGTTTCCTGTTTTGTGTTGGTCCTGAAG